>NZ_AUYC01000055.1:0-39326 GCF_001625685.1 Pseudoalteromonas luteoviolacea CPMOR-1
TGACACATCGACTGACACATCAACTGACTCATCAACTGATAAGGACAATAATGCTGGGCAGTCATCTAGCTCTGAGCAAGTTGAATTAAAAGTACTGTCTCTGTTGCAAAATACAGACATTGAAAAACTCGACACAGAGATCTCGATTGATGTCACAGATCCAAGATCACTTGTTCAAGAGTTAATTCTACTAGTCGATGGTGAAGAGGTGCAAAAGCTTACGCAAGCTCCCTGGATTTTTGATTGGGAGAATTATTTTTGGGCAAACACTCCTTCACTGACCCTTACTGTCAAAGCAATGACAAAAGATGGTAAATCGTACACTTTAGATGGTGCCATTACAGTAAATATGAGCGAAAAAATAGCTAAGTTGCTAAAGTTCAATAGTTTAGGTGGTTCAGCCTTACAAGATACAAATGAAGCCATTATACAAGTTGTAGCTGTCAACGGTGCTGTTTCTTACGAAATTGAATATACAGGCACGGATGGTCAATCTAAGCAAGTAAATACCACGGGCGTATTAGCCACCTTACCTGATTTAGCTGTAGGAAATTATTCAGTCAGATTTAGAGCCTTTAACTCAGAGAACAGGGCTGGTCCATGGTCAGATGCTACTGAAATCTCAATATTGCCACCAAGCTTACCCGCTTTCTCAGATCCCGTATTTACTAAATCTAAAGACGGCTATCAGCTTGTTTTCGAACACACGGAGTTAGGTGATGATACGGTATTGAATATTTCATTAGTTAATGAACTATCAGAGAGTATCAGCCCATCGACAAAGGAAAATCACAAAATCATCTTTGATGGATTAAAACCGGGTAATTTTAGCTGGCGTGCTTCAATTACAAATCAATATGATCATCAGTCATTGTGGTCTTCTGAAAAACCACTGCATTTACCTAAACCTTTGCCTCCTTCTATGAGTTCGGTAAAAGCGGAACCATTGAATGGAACGTTTCTTGTTCATTTCGAGTGGACTTCTGAAGATAATGCAACGAGCTACACTGCGTGGATTTTCAATAAGAAAAATAGATATTTTAGTTATGATACACAGTCCGGTACTTCTCTTTCAAAGAAAATGCCTGCAGGCGAGTATACGATAGTAATTCAGCAAGTAGATACTGCTGGCGATACATCTGGCTGGTCAGCTCCCTATGACTTTTCGGTTGGGAAATTTGATATTGCGATCGATATACCGGAGATCAGAGATGCCAACTCTCCTATACCCAGTGTTTTTCAGTTAAATAAAAATGAGTTTGTTATTTTTACTGACAATACCAAGCAAAACTCTAATCAGTTCATTAAAGTCAATGTGGTAGGCGAAGAAGTTGTTAATAAATCTCTTGAACTTTCTGATAATCAACAATTGGTTAAACTAATAACGCGTTATGGCAAGGATTTATTTGCGGTTGGTCACACTATAAATGCTGTCAATGGTCATTTTTCAGGATTGATGGTTGAACTGGATAGCAATGGTGATGTTATTTCTGAAAATACCTCTTCAGTATTGGTGGACGGTACACTCAACTATCGTTTTATAGATGTTATTGAAACGTATGAGCCCGTATTTGGATTGGGTGGAATTAAAACGGTCAAGCGCGTATTTGTATTGGGTCAGTTTGCAGACAGCAATAATCAATTTCTCGCTGAAATAAAGGATCAAAAAATAAGTAATGTTGTATTGATTGAACCTCATGAGGGAAGTCCATTTAATGCTCAATACCTCGCTGAAGAACAAGCGGGTGGCATTGCGGTAGCAACACATGTGGGATCCAAGTTAGTTGTGAGACTTTATAATAATGATTTACAGTTCAAAAATGAGTGGATCAGCCCTGATGTTATTTCAATCGATACGCTTGAAGGAGCCGTGTCATTGTCTAATGGCATTGTTGTCACTGGTATTGATAAAACTAACATGAATGTGCATTACTTCGAGTTATTAAACTCTGACCTGACACTGATTACGCATATGAGTGAAGACTATGTATTTAATACCGAGTTCAATAATACGATGCAAATTCGGAGTGGTTTCGACATTGAGCTCTTTGTTGATCAAGGCTATGGCTATCTTATAGGACGCAATTATAGCGATCTGCTTGTAAGAGAGGAGGAGTTACAGCATTATGAAAATATAAAAGTATATTCAACCCCTCTTTATGTGGGGAGTAGTTGGAATCGTGACGCTTTATTTTCAGTAATGTGGGAAATGAATTCTAATCAACTTAGAGTACAACATGCCGCTCGGTAGTGGCCAGCTATAAAACTTATTTTATCGCAGCCACATTTTATGTGGCTGCTTTTTTTGTCTGTTAAATTGATGATTCTACAAGCACTCGCCAAATGACTGCCTTGATATTAAATGGATGTCATGACACCCATATACCTTGGCTAGGGAGAATATAAGGTACATGGGAGCTTATATATGAGTACGTGTGAGAGTCACTCAAAAATGATGAAATCTATTGCTCACTGAATAAACACGCAATGCGCTTTAGTTTAAGCTTATCCATCTCTACTTTAATTTCTGGCCCTTTTGCACCCAGTGCGATGACCTCTTGTGCTTTAACATTACTCGCTGCTTTGTATGCTTTGTTGAGTTCAATAGCCCTAGCTGCGCAGGTATCATCAATCACACGTACAGTACTTATAAACACACTTAAACGCTCTGGACGACGCCATGCATCGAGTTGATTTAGAATGGTCATGAGGGTGTCTGCTTGCCAATCGTCTGATTGTAATAAAGGCAAATTTGCTTGTAAATCACGTAAGCTGTCAGCGTAAGCTTTTGGGATCTTATGATCTTGTTCGAGGTTATACTCGCTCAGATCAGCTTGATATTGCCAAAGACTGAACGCCGATCTCAAATAAGTGTCATTGTGTGGATCTAGGCGTTTTATCTGATCCGCTAATGTATTTGCATTGTGTTGATCCCACTTGGTTTGCCAAGGTGTGACAAATGGTAGGGCATCCAGATCCGCAATCACATTGGAAAATATATGAATAGCGCCATCTTTGAGTGATTTTTCAATTTCCATCCATACTCGCTCTTTGGTGAGGGTATTAAGCTCACCAGCTTGAACCATAGCAGTCATTAACTGCATGGTTTCATCGGCAATGGTAAAGCCCAAGTAGTGATAGCGCGCAGCGAATCGCGCAACACGTAAGATCCTCAGTGGATCTTCGCTGAAGGCATCACTGACGTGGCGTAAGATCTTATTCTTTAGATCGGTTTGGCCATGGTAGGGGTCGATCAAATTGCCTTGATCATCTTGTGCAATGGCGTTGACGGTGAGATCTCGGCGGATCAGATCATCTTCTAAGGTAATGGTTGGTGCAAAATCACAAATAAAGCCGGTATAGCCTTGCCCTTGTTTGCGCTCAGTGCGCGCTAAAGCGTGTTCATCTTTACTTTCTGGGTGTAGAAACACTGGAAAGTCTTTGCCAACTTGCTGATAGCCTAGTTTAAGCATATCCCTGATTGTCGCGCCAACGACGACATAGTCTCGCTCTAAAATAGGTCTGCCGAGTAATTCATCTCTGACGGCACCACCGACCAAATACACCTTCATAGTTATCCTAATACGTCATTATTTCATGTTTTACTATGGCATTATCATCTTGAGTTTAAAATGTTTGTTCCCAAAATTGTGAAAAATTCAGTGTTGATTAAGCAAACAATGTTTTAACTTAAAGTGATTTTTTGCCATTATAGGCAGCATTCTAACAATAAAGAGACAGATCGTGTATTTACGCTATTTTGGGTTAACGGAAAAACCGTTTTCAATTGCGCCAAATCCTGAGTTTCTATTTTTAAGTGATCGCCATAAAGAAGCGTTGGCACACTTAACCTATGGACTTGGTGATGCCGGCGGCTTTGTATTATTGACAGGGGAAGTAGGCACAGGCAAAACCACCGTGACGCGCAGCATGTTAGCGCAGTTACCTGAGTCGACGCAGGTCGCGTTTGTGTTAAACCCAGCGTTGTCAGAAATGGAATTGTTAGCCAGCATTTGTGATGAATTAGAGATTGAATATGATGCGAAAGATGCAACGCTCAAGTCATTAACCGATGTGATCAAAAAGCGTTTGTTAGATAATCATGAGCAAGGTGGCCACACCATGCTGATTATTGACGAGGCGCAACATTTGGCGGCTGATGTGTTAGAGCAGCTTCGCTTATTGACCAATTTAGAGACGGATCACAAAAAGTTATTACAGATTGTGTTGGTGGGTCAGCCTGAACTGCAGCAGCTATTACAACGTAACGAGTTGCGTCAGTTAGCACAGAGGATCACGGCGAGATATCACTTGCTGCCGTTGACAGAGTCTCAAGTATTCTCTTATATCAAACATCGTCTCAATAAAGCAGGCTGTCAAAATCACCTTTTTAGCAATGAGTCGATTGCCTATATTCATCAAGTTACCGCAGGGATCCCCAGGCTGATTAATTTATTGGCAGATAGATGTTTATTGGGGGCGTATTCTGCTCAGCAGCAAGAGGTGACTAAGCAGGTAGCCCAGCAAGCTGCAAAAGAGGCGTTGCCACTGAACTTAATCCCTGAACAACAAACCAAAAAGCTCAATATGCCGATGTTAGTATCGGGTTGGGTGGCCGCAATGTTTGCCTGCGGTTTTGGTCTTTCATATATTTTTTAATGGTGTGTCATGTCTTATCTTGTTAATGCATTAAAACAATCACAACAACAATCTAAATCTGAGCAAGAGTATGTACAAGCACGTCAATCTGCACAGGTTGCATTTTATAGACGTTTAAGTCTTGGTTTAGGCGGTGGGCTAATTAGTGTCTGTGCACTGAGCGCAGGGTATTTCCTTGGTCAATCAGTGCAATCAACTGATATCGAACAAACACACGTGGCTGCTGAAGCTGCACCTAAGGTTGAGACAAATACAGAGAACGCAGAGGCAGACATGGCCGTAGCCGCTTCTGGTAGTACTCAAGCTGAGCCAGACACAACGCAGCAGCCAGAGGTTTCAAGTAGTGTGCCTGCTACGACTGTTGCGCATGCGCCAGTGATGAACAACCCAGTACAACAGCCGGTATTAATGCAGCAGCCTGTGGTACAAAACCAAATTCATTACCAATGGATGCCAGTGCAAGTGGGCTTTGATGCCAGCGGCCGTGCAGTGTATTCTCAGCAGCTAGTACCGGTAAATAGTCAGGGACAAATCGTCAATGTACCAGTACAAACTCAAATGCCACAAACACAGCAGTTCGCGACGACAGGGCAATTTGCTCAGCCGAATATGACCTATCCACAACAATCATTCGCTGCGCCAAACTCTGGACAACTGTATAATACAACGATGCCTCAGCAGTACACAGGTACTCAGCAAGCAAATCAATTTCATGGCACGCAAAGTCGTCAAGACAATGAGCTTGCAGGTGTATCAGAAGAGCTGAAGAAAGCGTTTGCAGCAGCGGTTGAAGAGACGCGTCCGACATTTACCGTAAACTCAAGCGAAGAAAGTGATGTGGTTTCTAGTAGTAAAGAAAGTGCACGAGCAACACCTGTGGAGCTATTGCCACCTAAATTGCAAAACAGTATTCCATCTTTGCGGTATCAAGCACATATTTATGCCACAGAGCCAGATAAACGTTGGATAAAAGTCAATAATCGCGAATTGTATGAAGGGGATAATTTGGGGGCGTTGACCATTGTTGAAATCACACCTGAGCAAGCGTTGTTTGATTTTGATGGGATTGAGTTTACCTTAAATGCGATGCAGGATTGGATCCCATAACACACCTCATCATGACCTTAGCGCTTAAGGCGCTAAGGTAACATAGAGTGACGAAAAAATTTGATTAAGTCTAAACCAAACTCTTCAGGCTTGACGGCGGCATCTAATTCATCGTCGATGCGTTTGTCACTCAAATCGACGTCTCTCACTTCGACATGAAACATGTTTTTTGCGTTATAAAACACTTTGACTATCGGTTGCAGAGGAGAGGTTGGGTTGCTGGCTGCGACAATGCCTACGCGATGACTTTTGAGTTTAACTAACGTGCCGACCGGATACATGCCGATACAGTGAATAAACTGGTTAAGTAAATCACCATCAAATTCATGTGGACATCCAGCACGCAGTTTTTTAAACGCTTGTATTGGCGTCATACCGACTTTATACACTCTGTCCGCAGTGAGCGCATCATAAACATCAATAATGGAGACCATGCGTACATACTGTGACAACTCGTCACCTTGTTTTGCGTATGGGTAGCCGGTACCATCCAGCCTTTCGTGATGAAAGCCCGCGATTTCTGCGGCGATTTCTCCTAAGCCACTGTCTTTAACAATATCGTGACTATATTTGGCGTGCTCTCGCATGATAGCGAATTCATTTTCGCTGAGTTTATCGGGCTTTTGTAGTATATCGTCAGGAATTTTGATTTTGCCAATGTCATGCAAAAGCGCACCTGTTGCCAGCTCTTCTATGAGTTCGCGATCAAATCCAAGGTGCTTGGCAAAGATACTCATTAAAATGGATACATTTAGAGAGTGCTCCAGCAGGTAGCCATCTTTTTCACGGATCCGTGCGATGCAGGCAAGGGCATCTTGATTTCGAAACACCGAATCGATAAAGCCTGAGGCGGTTTCTTTAAACTCCGCGATATCTATTTTTCGACCTTCTTTTATATCGGAGAAAGCCTTTTCCTGTAGCTGCTTTGCTTGCTCGTACATTTTAACAGCTTGGCCAAGTTCAGCTTCGACGGAGACGGATTTATGCCAGGGATCTGGTTTAGCTGAAGTGATCACTTCTTCGATGATCTCAGGCTCGGTTTTGGACTGATCTAAGGTTTTATCGGGATCGATCTCGACTTCTAATACACCTGAATGGATTAAGTTGTTGATCCCTTTTTCATCTCTCACCCAGCCTTGATTTTTGACGCGTACGTGTCCGGCTTGCTTGATCACACCAACAACAAACATACCAGGCTGCAACTCTTTGATATTTATTGTTTTCACAGTATAAAAACCCCTTGTGTAGAGTTTAAGCTTAGCAAAGGCATATCAAAATGAAAGCGTAAAAGCGCACAGATAATGATCATTTTTGGCCAGAGTGACAGGCATAAACGGTTGCATTTATCACCAATTATTTGCAAGCTGGTGTGACTTTTTCAATTCAATAATAATAACGTTATGAAAACATTGCTCACATCAATGGCGCTATTGTGCTGCGTACATCACGCTGCTGCTCGTAATCTAGAGTCTGCTGTAAACCAGTCGCTTCCTAAATTAGAAGCGTTATATTTACATCTACATCAAAACCCTGAGCTGTCTATGCAAGAAAAGCAAACGGGCGCACGTTTGGCAAAAGAGCTGGCTGCATTGGGCTTTGACGTTACAGAACGGGTGGGCGGCTATGGCGTAGTGGGGCTGATGAAAAATGGAGATGGGCCCACAGTGATGATCCGCGCAGATACGGATGGCTTGCCAATTATTGAGCAGACCGAAAAGCCTTATGCATCAAAAGTCAGAGTAAAAGATGCTAATAATAATATGGTCGGCGTGATGCATGGTTGTGGGCATGATATTCACATGACCAGCTTCATTGGTACAGCTGAGCAGCTGGTAAAAAATAAGCACCAGTGGCAAGGCACCTTAATGATGGTGGCGCAGCCTGCAGAAGAGGTGGGCGCTGGGGCAAAAGCCATGCTCAAAGAAGGCCTGTTTAGCAAATTTGCCAAGCCTGATCATGTGCTTGGCTTACATGTCAGTGCATCGCTGCCAGCAGGACAGGTTGCGATCTCTCCAGGGTATGCCTTAGCCAATGTTGACTCTGTAGATATTACGGTTAAGGGTCAAGGAGGTCATGGAGCTTATCCGCATACAACCATTGATCCTATTGTGTTGGCATCGCGCATTGTACTTGGGATCCAGACCATTACTAGTCGAGAGATCTCACCGCTTAAACCTTCAGTGATCACGGTGGGATCGATTCATGGTGGATCTAAGCACAATATTATTTCTAACGAAGTAAAATTACAGCTGACTTTACGATCTTACGATAGCGCCGTGAGAGATCAGCAAATAGCCGCATTAAAGCGGCTAACAAAAGGCGTGGCTTCGAGCGCAGGATTAGCACCTGAATTCGCACCCGATGTGTACGTGCATGAATCAGAGAGCATTCCATCAACTTACAATGATCCTGATCTTGCGACTGCAGTGACCGCAAGTATTAAACGTGAGTTAGGCGCAGAGAACGTGGTAAAAGCAGAGCCTGTGATGGCGGGAGAAGATTTTGGTCTGTATGGGCGCACTGATGACAATATTCCGATCACCATTTTTTGGTTAGGGGGTGTAGCGCCACAGGCTTATACTGATGCGCAAACACATGGCACTAGTTTGCCTTCATTGCATTCAAGCAAGTTTGCACCAGATTATCCACTGGCTTTAAAAACAGGAGTACGTGCCATGACGGCCAGTGCGTTAGATCTGTTTAATCAAAAGTAGAGCTATGTACCAGAGCCTAAAAAGGATCTGGTGCATTAAATTGCATCATCTCGCCACTGACTGGGTGGCAGATCTCTAACATTTGTGCATGTAGTTGCAAGCGCTCAGCGGCTTTGAGGGCATCACCTGTCGCATAGAGTCTATCACCTAGAATAACATGACCCAGAGATTGCATGTGTACCCTTAATTGATGTGAGCGGCCTGTAATAGGCGTAAGTGACACGCGGGTTGCGTGTGGCTCATATTCAAGCACTTCATAATGTGTCAGTGATGGCTTGCCTGATTCATGACAAACTTTTTGCTTTGGGCGATTGGGCCAGTCACAGATAAGTGGCAGATCAACAGAGCCTTCTTTGCTCTCTAGCTTGCCATGCACACGCGCGACATAGCGCTTCTTAGTCAATCGGTCTTGAAATTGAATACTTAAAAATCGGTGCGCTTCTTTGTGCATTGCTAAACATAAAATGCCTGATGTAGCCATATCTAGACGATGCACGATTTTTGCGGTTGGAAACACCCGGTTGATACGGTTAATGACACTGTCTGCATGTTTTGGATCTTTGCCCGGTACTGTCAACAAACCACTGGGTTTGTTGATCACCAACATATGATCGTCCTGATATAAGAGGCCAAGATAGGGATCGGTTGGTGGGTTGTAATTTAAGAGCACTGCAAAATTCCAAAATTGATCGAAAACGGGCGTATTCTAACTGGCTAAGATCAAAAGGCCAAGTAAACCCTAGTTGCTTGGCACGATTGTTAACTCAATCCCAAGGTTTTGGATGCTCGTTTGCACATCTTGGCGTATGCCTTCATCGGTGATCACGTGGTTGATCTTATGTGCAGGCACAATCTGGTAAGTTTTGGTTTTATCCAGCTTATCGTGGGGTCCCATCAAAACGGTGCGATCAGCTTGCTCAATGGTTGCACGCAACACTTCCGCCTCTTCGAGGTAGTTGACGCAAAAGCCGTGTTTGGCGTGAAATGCACAGATCCCCATGAAAACAATATCAAAGCGGATCTGTTTGAGCATTTCGATGGCACTGTGGCCGACAGTGCGCATGGCGGGCTTAAACATTTTACCGCCAACTTGGATCACCTGTATCTGAGGGTGTTGCATGAGATCTTGCACAATCAGCGGGCATCCTGTAACAACCGTTAAAGGTAAATTGGCTGGCAAATTTTGTGCGAGGTAACGACACGTTTCGCCAGAGTCAATGACGATGGTTTGTCCTGCTTCTAGCATAGTGAGTGCTGGTTCTAAAAAGCGCTTTTTTGAGGGATCTGGGGTATTTAATCGGTCAAAATAATCAGGTGTTTCTTCTTGCATCACCAACGCACCGCCATGAACACGGTGTAGCAGTTTTAATTCGCCTAGTTTGTTGAGATCTCGTCTGATTGTGTCTTCACTGACAGCCAACGATTTTGCCAACTCCACAGACGTGATCCGGCCATGCAGATTAAGTTGTTCTAAGATTAATTGATGTCGTTCCGCCAATAGCATTTTGCATGTTCCTGCGCTTTTTTGCCGAATTTTACTTGATCTTAGGGGGATCGCAAGCGTATTATTTGCATTAAATTGCATCTTTTTGCGTTTTTAATTTCTTATTTGCGTGTTAATGCCTGTTTTGAAGGAGAGAAATATGGAGTCTTACTGTCATTTGCCCAAGTATAAAGGGGCGATTTTTGATATGGATGGCACACTTGTTGATTCTGATACCGCCATTGCCAAAGCCATTGCACCATGGTGCCAAATGCATCAGCTCGACATTGAGCAAGTATTAAGAGATGGCCGAGGTGTTCGCTTCGAAGACTATGTAAAGCAATATTTGCCACATTTGGATCTGCATCAGGAAGTAAAGCATTTAGAAGGCGCTGAGGCTGCATTTGCAAGATATGTTAAGGAAATTGCGGGCGCAAAGAGATTTCTGACCCATTTACAGCAAATGAACCTACCATGGGCGTTGGCAACTTCAGCAGATCGTGATAATGCACAAAAGCGGATGCAAACCTGTCAATTGCCGCTCCCCACTCATTTAATCGGTGCAGAAGATGTCCGGCAAGGTAAACCTGAGCCTGATCCATTCGTTGCGGCTGCAAATAAGTTAGGTATGTCTTGTAATGAATGTGTTGTGTTTGAAGACTCTGATGCTGGTGTGCAAGGCGCTTTGTCTGCTGGATGTGATGTGGTAGTGGTCGGACGGTTTTGTCAGTTATCACATCCTAACATTGTTGCCAGGATAAATGACTATACAAACTGGAATGCGAAGCTGTTGAATGGGAGGCAAGTATGTTAAGAGCCACTTGGACGCAGTTTTTGATGAGTGATGAGCGCTACTGGGATATCGCCGGTGTTTTATTTGGTGGTATAGGCGCCTTTGCATTACTCGGTCAATTACTGAGCGAGTTAACTCGCGATGGTGAAAGCACTTTATCGATGAGCTTTTTATTTGGTTATGTCGTCGTATTTATGTTTTGGCTGCTTTATGGCTTGAGGTTTAAACGCCCTGCAATTATTTGGACTAATTCAGTATGTTTAGTATTGCAATCGATGATAGCACTGGTGGTTTTAAGTTAAATACGGGGCAGTTCATGCCCCAATTTTGCTAGTGAGCGACTGGATATGGCCCTGCTTCATGAGTAAACTTAAATATTGCTTGTCTACCCTGTGAGCATTGCTCCCCAGGTTGATATTGACAGACTGACAGTCCATCTCGCGCAAATTGAGTTATCTCAAAAATGCTTTCCTGTTGGTTAATGAGTGTGTGTAATTTACCTTCTATTAAGGAAAAAGTGCCTGTACCTTCCGGTGAGATGACTTGATTAACTAGATCACCGTTCTCGTCTGGTAAACGACGAAATAGATATGGGTGGCTTTGACCTTGGTACTCTAAGTTCATAGTCGTGATTGAAAAGATATTTCTAGAAAAATCTTTAATGCCAAAAGCTTCGTCATACTCAACTTTTAGTATCCATTTACCTTGAAATTTTAACGGACCTTGCGGGTAAAACTCTGAATTATAATGGTAAGCAATGTAGAGTGTATTGCCTTTTTTAGCGAGTAGTTCATAAAAGAATTCACAGCTAACATAACAGCGATTGTCGGGACACTTAAGTACAGTCCCTTGCTCTGGATGATCTAGCTTTTCTCTAACAAGTTGATTTAGATGGTTGAGTTTCCATTTTGAGGCCGTGTTGGCAACGCTAGCAACTGCAATTTGGTCTGGGTAGTAGTCATGAAAGCGCCCATTAGATTTGCGCCATTGACCAATAACTTGCTCGTAAGTGAGTGCCACATCTTGTTTTTCAATCATGTAGCCGGTAAGCCATTTTGTTTGCTTGGCGTCTTTATTCACGTGTTTTGCAACAAAGCGCAGCCCAATATCATCAATGTTCTCAACTACTCGCATCATCAATTTTACATGTTTTTCGTTACGATGGATGTTAAGAATGAGCTTTTTTCCTTTTAGCTTCCACGTTAAGTCACTGTGTGTGTTATCCCAATGTTGTATGGTGCCAACGCCGTTTTCGTGAAACGTAACAGACGCTGAGCTACGACTTTTAAACCAAGGTGTATCGACATGTGTGACTTCTTCAATATTCGCGATTTCCCAGGTTTTATTGATCAGATGTGCTCGCCATTTTTTCAACTGGCGTTGTTTGATGAATATCGCGTCACTTGGGACTGTATAGGTATCCACAATCATTTGTGCTTCTTTATGCCAAATTTGCATATGTTGTGTGTACTGATGTTGTTCCTGTGTGTTGTAATTAAAGCTTAACCCTGTCAACTGATGAATATATGTTTCATGCTCGGACATCTGCACTTCATATTGATCTTGCGGTTGAGAAAACTCAGCCAAGATTTGTTGCTGGGATTGCCATTGCCACTGAGCTGGCACTTTAAAATCACTCGACACAATAACCTGATTGTCGGGTTTGAAATTCAATTTATAGGCTTGGCTGGTCCCTGTATCAATTAAAAAATAGCTGCTTTGTGAGGGGGAGGTGCCAGAAGCGTATAACTTTGTACAGACGATGGTTAACAAAAAGAACGTCAATATTGAGAGAGGATTTATCATTTTAATTTTCATTATCTTTTCCTTGATTGCTTAAATCTTAATCAACTTATCAAGGGAGAGGTGTATGTACAATAACTCAGAAAATAATATGAAATTAATAATGATAAAATACGACGACGTTGCTGTGGAATAGAAACAGGCAATAAAACGTTTCTCTTATTGCCTGTTTCTGAAGTGGGGACTACTGATTAGAAACCACAATTAAGCGGATCGCATCGAGCTTAACCTGTGCCTTAGAAATGTGTTCACTAAGCTGTGCTTTTTGCTTATCAAACACTTTAATTTCCTCGTCACGGATATTAGGGTTAATCGCTTTGAGTGCATTTAGACGGTTTTGTTCTTCGTCTAAGCGCGTCTGCATGTCTGCTTGTGCTTGGCTTTGCAAAGTGTCCAGATGTTGATTCGCGATGTCTGTTGCTTTGGCAATAAGCGGATGGATCCCCGACTGTAACGCGTTGGCTAATTTGCTGGCCGTTTGACGGCCTACAGCTGAAAGCTGTTGGTTAAATGCGTCAAATGCGACATTCTCAGCCAAGTTATTACCTGTTTTGTCCATCAATACACGGATAGGCGTAGGTGGTAAAAAGCGACCAACCTGCAGTGATTTAGGTGCAGAGGTTTCTGCCACGTAAATCAGTTCAACAAAGAATGTACCGACAGGCAGTTTATTGTTCTTCAGTAACGCCACAGATGCACAGCCGAAGTCATCATCACAGATCATATCCATCACGCCTTCAACCATTGGGTGATCCCAACTGATGAATTGCGCATCTTCTTGCGATAATGAGGTTGATCTATCAAATGTGACAGTCATGCCATCGTCTTTCAAACAAGGGAATGACGGGTTAAGCATGTGTTCTGTGGGCTTAAGAATAATGGTGTTTTCGCCTTTGTCTTCTTGGTTTACGCCAAAAATATCAAACACATTAATCATATAAGCTGGCAAGATAACGTCATCATCGAGCTTTTCAATTTCAGTGACGATTTGCTCTGCACGGCCTTGGCCGCTTGAGTGCAATTCAAGTAACCTGTCTCGACCTTGCTCCATTTTTTCACGTAGTACTTTGTTTTGCTTGGCAACTTGCTCAAGTAACGGGTCAAGCTCTTCTTCATCACAGTTATGTGCTGCAATAAACTCAAGCAGATCTTCAGAGAACTCTTTGTATAGTAGCTGGCCGGTCGTGCTGGTGGTTTCGAATGCATCTAACGCTTCGTTGTACCAACGTAGTAACACTTCTTGTGCAGTATTGGCAAAGTAAGGCACATGAATATTGACGTCATGTTGCTGGCCAATACGGTCAAGACGACCGATACGCTGTTCTAACAAATCTGGATTTAGTGGCAGATCAAACAATACTAAGTGATGTGAAAACTGGAAGTTACGGCCTTCAGAGCCTATTTCAGAACACAGGAGCACTTGTGCACTGTCATATTCGTCAGCAAAGTAAGCGGCTGCACGGTCACGTTCAATAATGGACATGCCTTCGTGGAACACGGCTGAACGAATGCCTTCGCGCTCGCGTAAGGTTTGTTCAAGGCTAATGGCTGTTTGTGCTTCAGCACAGATCAGCAGTACCTTTTCGTGCTTGAGCTCTTTGAGTTTTTCGATCAGCCAATTTACGCGCGGATCAAATTGGGTCCAGCTGGCACTTTCCCCTTCGAATTCTTGAAAGATTTTTTCCGGGAATAAGGCACGTAATGCGCTTTTTTCAGCAGTTTGGATACCGCCCATACTGCCAAGGACTGACATCGCCGTTTTATATTGTTTTGGCATGTCAACTGGATGTGCATGGACTTTACGGCCTGGGTAGCCATCGATACCGCTGCGGCTGTTACGGAATAAGATACGACCTGTACCATGGCGGTCAAGCAACATACCTAACAGCTCTTGCTTTGCTTCTTGCTCTTTATCGGCAACACGCTTCAGTAAATCTGAGATATCCGTTTCTTTTAGTAACTCAGTGATGGTCGCTGTGGCTTTGTCATCTAACTGTGCATCTTGCAGTAATTGATTTGCAGCGTCTGCAATTTCTTTATAGTTACTTTCTTCTGCAACAAACGCATCGTAGTCATAGAATCGATCAGGATCGAGTAATTGCAAGCGTGCAAAATGACTGCGATGGCCTAATTGATCTGGTGTTGCAGTCAATAGGATGAGGCCCGGGATATCTTGGCTGAGTTCAGCAATGCGCTGATATTCAGTACTTGGCTTATCTTTTTCTACGGTAAGGTGGTGCGCTTCATCGACGACAAGCAGATCCCAATCTGCCAGCGTTGCTTGCTCAAACCAGCGACGTTTTTTAGTGATAAATTCAAGACTAACCAAAACCAATTGCTCGGTTTCAAACACATTCGGCGAGTCTGCAAAAGCTTCGTCGCAACGCTCTTCATCAAAGATAGAAAAACGTAAGTTAAAACGACGCAACATTTCAACTAACCACTGGTGCTGTAAGCTTTCTGGCACTACGATTAATACGCGGCTAGCACGACCTGTGAGGATCTGCTGGTGCAAAATCATGCCCGCTTCAATGGTTTTACCTAATCCCACTTCATCCGAGAGCAAAACGCGCGGCGCAAAACGTTGTCCGACTTCATCTGCAATATAAAGCTGGTGAGGAATTAAGCTTGCTCGTTGACCAATCAGGCCTTTCAGATGAGATTGTTGACGATTAAATTGATGCTGCCACGTTTGGTAACGCAGTGTATAACGATCAAATCTATCTACCTGACCTGCAAATAGCCTGTCCTGTGGTTTATTAAACTTAATGAAATGATCTAAAAAGGTTTCTTTTAGGCTGACAGTTTCTTCTGTGTCTAGACGCACACCATGATAGCAAAGTAGATCCCCTTGCTCTTCGATGCTCTCTACACGCATTTCCCATTCTTCAACACTGCGGATCACATCCCCAGGATTAAATGCTACTCGAGTCACCGGCGCTTCTTGTACAGAATAAACGCGGTTTTCTCCACTGGCGGGAAACAGAATGGTTACTTGTCTACCTTCTAAGGCGACAATGGCCCCTAAACCCAAATCTGATTCGGTATCGCTGATCCAGCGCTGACCTAAGGAAAAATTCATGGTTTTCTCATCTTCGCAGAAAAAAGGCGGCTATGTTACCGAGAAGCAAAGCCTTGTTCAAGATTGTAAAAACACAATAAATGTGCCTTACAGCGTGGTATTGCGTGGGTTTTACAAGATAACTGATTCATATTCGTTGTTTGCTCACTGTCGATTGTTTTTTATTGTGCAATAGTGGCTATTAAGCATAGTCAAACATCACTGTTGTTGGAGATAAAATATACGAATTGAATAATTTAAAAAGGTGGCAAGGAGAGCGCTTTGGCAATAAATGGGGACACTTATACAAAAGGTTTTTTGTCATGAAAACGACTTTTGTGACAAATAGACTAAAATTAAGTTAGAGCGATGTTTTGTGTGGCGAGCAATACACAGTTCAATCATAGAAATTGCAGACGAATAGGAATGCACTATGGGAAAAGATGACCTCGACCGGAAAATTTATGTACTAGACACCAACGTTTTACTTCACGAGCCCCTCGCTTACCTTTCCTTCCAAGAACATGATGTTGTGATCCCCATGACTGTGTTAGAAGAACTTGACCATATCAAAGATAGAAAACGTGATGTGAGCCGAGATGCGCGCGTGGCGATCCGCAGCTTAGATGATGTTCTGACCGATGCGACACCGGAACAAATGTTAGAAGGTGTTGATTTACCAAAAGTACAGCGTGATCCTAATAAACCTGGCAGTAGTGGCAAGCTCATTATTGTAAACGACCATTTGTACCCCGACAGTATTTCTGGACTGCCTGGCAACGAGAATGATCACAGTATTATTAACTGTGCTTTGCAGTTACAAAAGCAATATACAGAGAAAAAAGTCGTGTTAGTCACTAAAGACATCAATATGCGCCTAAAAGCAAAAGGAGTCGGATTAAAATTTGTTGAAGATTATCGTACAGACCAATTGATTGATGATATTAATTTGCTGACCTCTGGATACAATAAATTTGAGGGCGATTTTTGGGAAAGTGTAGGTGAATGTCAAAGTGAGCAGCAGGGGCGCTACAGCTTGCATAAGGTGCCTAAATCGAGGATGCCGGAAGTATTTTACAACGAGTACTTGCTGGATGGCAGCGATCATTTTGCCGCGCGCGTAGTCGGGTATGATGAAGCGCATGTCACATTAAAAGACATCAGTGTTGAGCGGTTACTGCACCAGCAGGCATGGGGCGTAAAACCTAAAAACGTCTATCAAGGGATGGCACTGGATGCATTATTGGATCCCAATATAGAGCTGGTGGTATTAACAGGGCCTGCGGGTTGCGGTAAAACGTTATTGGCCTTAGCCAGTGCACTTGAAATGATTATAGAAAAGGGGGTGTATGACAAGGTGATCGTGACTCGCAATACCCCGGAAATCGCAGAGAGTATCGGCTTTTTACCCGGCACCGAAGAAGAGAAAATGGCACCGTGGTTAGCGGCTATTACAGATACGCTTGAAGTACTGCACAAACATGATGAAAGCCCGATCTCGAGTCGAAATTACATTATGGAAAAGGCCAATATCCAGTTTAAATCAGTGAACTTTATGCGCGGTCGCAGTATTCAAAATGCCGTGGTGATTTTAGATGAAAGCCAAAACTTAACGGCTTCTCAACTAAAAACTATCATAACGCGTTGCGGTGAAGGGACTAAGCTTATCTGTACGGGGAACTTGGCGCAAATAGACAGCAACTATTTAACGCCAGTGACCTCTGGGCTAACTTATATCGTGGAGCGATTTAAAGACTTTGAGGGCAGTGCGACAATCAACCTCAATGGTGTTGTGAGGAGTCGTTTGGCTTCATTTGCTGAAGAAAACTTATAATACATCGCTGGAAAAAGAGAACCAGTGTATCGGGGATACACTGGTTTTTTCATTTATAAATTGGGTGGTTACGAAGTGAATCACTTGCTTATCTGAACACTGCTCGCTAACCTTTCAAAAAAAGATGGAAAGAACCACTACAGGCCATTGAATGGACATTATGTCAGAGTTTCAGCCACTCAAAACTTATCGAAAATCTATCTGTGTTGCGTTATTAATTCCGTTAATTCTCGCCATCGTACTGTGTTTTCATTTATTCAATATTAAGTTAGAGCGACAATATGCCGTTTATAAAGTGCAGTTTACGGCCGTATTAGCACAAGTCGATCAAGCTGCCAGTGCAGCAAGTACTGTGATTGGCAGTATTAAGCGGGGGTTAGATACACCGATTAAGTATCAATTATCTCGCGATGTACAACGTCAAGTACAACAGCAGTTAGGCTATTATTATCACCGCTTACCCGAGCAAGGCGGTGAATTAGTTGGGTTAGGCACATATAAAGCATCTCCTCGTGTGCTAGAGCATTGGTTGCATGTGATGGCTTTGGGGCCAAGCTTTGATACGGCATTGGCATTGATCAATGAGCTAGAGGCAGTGGCCTATTTTAATGAACATGGGTTTGCGTTTGTCAAACGTCGCGATGAGACGCAAAGTCACCTTTTAACTGCTATTGTTGAAGGCCGTTTCAGCCCAAGAAAAGGCGTGTTAGCGAACCCGGACAGCAAGCAGACAAGATTATTTGGCAATACCTATTTCAGTATTGCTCAGCCGATCAATAGTGGGGGTAAGTCTCATATCATATTGATTTATAATGCGGATAAGGTCACCGCTTTATTAGATAAGTTCACCTTCGATGAAGGCGCACTTGCGCTGGTTGATATCAATAAGCAGGTCCTCGTACAAAGCAGTCAGTCTGTGAGTTTAACCAAGCCATTTACACCTGAACGCGCTCGCCCTTGGCGAGGGGGTGTTGAACTGACAGGCGCAATTCAAAACGCACCTTATCGACTTAGATTCCAGCAATCAGAAGATGCGTTTATTGCCACGGTCCTCAACGAAGTATTGGTAGAGCTTGGCTTCTTAGCGCTCTTTATTGTGTTTACTTTTTTCTCGTTTTTATGGTTAAACGGACAAATTTTCATTCGTCCGCTCAAACACTTTGTACATTATCTGACAAAGCAAGATTTAGCGGAGTCTAATACGCTTCAATACCCTGTGCCCAAGGACTGGCAGCCTTGGTTTAAAGAAATCAAACAAGTGGTGGTGCAAAGACAAGCGTTGTTTGAGCAAATGGAAACACATAACGCGCGCTTAGACGAGCAGGTTCAACGTCAAAGAAAAGCCTTGTCACGGAGCTTTGAAGCAAAAGAACGTCAAGCTGCATTGCTAAATACGGTACTCAACTCTGTGCCTGATCTCATTTATTTTAAAAATATTGATGGCTCGTTCATTGGCTGTAATCATGCGTTTGAGCGATTTATTGGCGTGTCACAAAGTGAATTAGTCGCTAAGGAGCATCAAGAAGTCAGTCAAAAGTACCTTGAGCTACTTGAGCTTGAACAAGCGATGGAAAGCCATAGTATTCCTTTAACTGAAATCCTGAGTTTTGATGGTAAGGCCTATTTAGTGAGCGTATCGCCACTATTTGATGATCAGGGCAGCCGGATTGGTAGTTTAGGCATAGCCCGTGATATCAGTGAGCAACAACAGGCCATGATAGCGCTGCGAGCCTCAGAGCAAAATTTCAAAGCGGCGATTAAGCATGCACCCAATGGTATTTTATTGGTATCGACCGAGTGCATTATTCTAGAATTTAATCGCGCGGTTCGAAAGCTGTTGAACGGTGTTGAAGCTGGGCTGCATTTAAGTTCTTTATTTGCACAAGATGAGTTAGACACGCTCAATACCGTATTAAATCAGCTGCTCGAAGAGCGCAAAGGGGTCAAAGTATTAAGCTTATCACAAAGTGAGTCTTCGCTTTGGTTGCAATTGAGTGTTTCACTGGTTTGGGATAAGCAAAAACTGCCGAAGTATTTTGTTATTCATGTGCAAAATGTCACCGCGTTAACTAAAGCAAAAATAGAAGCTGAGCGTGCAAATCGTGCTAAAAGCCGCTTCATTGCCAATATTAGTCACGAGATCCGTACACCATTAAATGCCATATTGGGTCTGGTCGGCATTTTAAAGCCTGCTCTGACACGCACTCAAGATAGCGAAAAGTTGATACATATTGAGACCGCAGCAAAGCAGTTGTTGACGATGTTGAGTGACATATTGAGTTTTGCCCGTCTGGAAAGTGGACGAGCCAAATTACGCAATAAGCCATTTACGATATTGAATTTAATGAATAGCTTGAGTGCACTTATCCAACCGCTAAGCGATGCTAAAAAGTTAAATTTAAATCTGCAAGTGGCACCTGATGTATGGCCTGAGTTTATTGGTGATGAGGCACGAATTAAACAGATTTTGGTGAATTTATTAGGGAATGCCGTCAAATTTACTCACCGTGGCGAAGTGGGATTACGCGTTGTTTCTAAGTGGAGTAAAGACGGGGAGCAATGGCTTTCTTTTTGTGTGTTTGATACGGGCCCTGGGATCAAAGAAGATGACCAAGCACGCTTGTTTGATGCGTTTACGCAAGGAAATGAATCTAGTTCTCGGGAATACGAAGGCATTGGTTTAGGTCTTGCGATAGTAAAACAGCAGGTGACATTGCTGGGTGGAAAAATTGAGATCCACAGTGTAGAAGGTGGCGGTAGTACCTTTGAATTTGAGTTGATGCTACAAACACAAAATAGGCCTCAAGTGGCAGTTAAAAACAATATTTGTTTGGTGTCTACAGCCACACCGCCAGAGTATTTGAGTGATTATCACATTACGCACTTTGCCAATTTTGGTGAGGCGTTAGAGCAGCTGGACAAATTTACTTATATTGCTTGTGATGACACCGAGGAGTTGAGTTACTTATGCCATCATTTTAGCCATGCAGAGACGCCACTTTGCTCAGGACTTGTGGTACCGAACTCGCTATCGGCAGGGCTAACAGAGTCGACATCACTTAACATCTTAAACATTCCGCAGTATGTCTTTTATCAGTCATTATGTCTGTCTCCACTTGAGCGTCAAGTGACAGAAACTCAGAGCAATGAACGCCTGGCCAATACACTTTGCCTCGTTGTGGATGATAATGCATTGAATTTGGATATTTCAAAAACGGTATTGGAGCAACATGGTGCTGTGGTTGTGGCATTGCCAAGTGCACAAAATATTGTGCAGATATGTCAAACATTAAAACCGGATATGGTGCTAATGGATATTTATATGCCCCATATTGATGGCTATCAAGCAACCAAATTACTGCGCGCTGAGTTAAGTAAAGAGGTGTTACCTATCATAGCGTTAACTGCAAATGCCCATGAACATGAAAAGGAAAAAGCATTTGCACATGGTGTTAATGAATTTCTTGTTAAGCCGATTTCTCCGGACAATCTGTGCAGCGCATTACACCCTTATGTGAGTCAGCAAATGAGTGTGTTTGATAAAAACTTTGCTCTGGCACAATTGATGAACAATCCAACCCTAGTAAAAACAATGCTGGATAAGTTTGCTAAACTATGTGATGAATATATGAGCGATCTCAGTGTTGTACAAAGTAATCTTCAATTAGCTGAAATTGCACACAGTATCAAAGGGGCATCCGGTGGAATAGGACTGGTACGATTGGCAGACTATGCCAAGTTAGTTGAAGCAAACACCCGCATGCACAAAGTGGTCAATGCATCTGCAGAGCCTCAAGGAGATGTCCCTTTAAACACCGCGTTAAGAGATGAATTGATTTCACTCACAGAGCAAGCTAAGCAGTTTATTTTATTGGAAGCAAAAGGAAGTTAAATGCAAAAGTCGGCCAACATTTTAGTCTTAGATGGTGATCCCTTAAATCGTGTGGTGTTAGAAAACACTTTATCAGATGAGCACTTGGTGATCAGTTGCGCAAACAGTGATAAGGCGTTTGAGCGGCTATTACACACCCAGATTGATTTAATCATTGTGGATATCCTCATGCCTGACGATGAAGGCCTTGATTTTTTATTACAACTTAAAGCAGACCCCAATAGCTACCAAATTCCTGTTATTGTTATTTCTGCGAGCAATAGTTATCAAGACGAAGCTCGCGGTTTGTTGCTTGGCGCAGTGGATTATATTGTTAAGCCTTTTAGCCCAAATATTGTTAAAGCGCGAGTAAAAATACATTTAGCGATTAAGCAAAAAAATGACTTACTGGAACGCTTGGCAAACATTGATGGCTTGACCGAAGTACCCAACCGCAGAGCGCTTGATGAGACATTGGCTCAGCTTTGGTATCAAAGTCGCGACCAACAAGTGCCACTGTCCGTTTTGCTTGTAGATATCGATTATTTTAAGGAATACAACGATAGCTGTGGGTTTAGTGCAGGAGACGAGTGCCTCGTAAAAGTTGCAAAAGTGCTGCAAAGCATGACGCAAAAAGTAGAAGGGTTTGTCGCAAGGTACGATGGCGTGCGGTTTGTGGCATTGATTAATAAGCGTAATGCAGATCAAGCCATGTCATTGGCATCGGCGATGCATCAGGCTGTTGATGCATTGTCTATTCCACACCCGAGTTCTCCTATTTGTGCGCATGTGACCATCAGTATGGGGGTTGTGCATGTACATGAGGACTTTTCTGGTGATCAAAATGACAGTTTGGAGTTAGCCGACGAAGCCCTTTTACAAGCACATCAGCAGCAAGAGCGTGTCGTTTTAGTAAGTCGCTGAGCAAGAAAAAAGCCGCTTAATACGGCTTTAGCAGGGAAGTATGTCAAATCTGTTTATAAATAGTTGTCTACAGCGGCTTGACCGAAACCGATAAGCTGATCATCTTTAAACACCAGTGGTGTGCACTCATCTTTGGTAATTTGACCGTCTGAGTGTTTTCTGTTTGTTGCGAAATAAAGTACTTGGTAGGTATGGCCATTTTTAGAGACTGCTTCATTAAAATCTGGTGTACCAAACTTGCTGGTCACTGCTTGGTAGCTTGAACCCAGTTCAAGTTTACTGATCTTCTCTCTGTTTTCTTGGTGTGTGCTTTGCCATCCGCTGTGATGGCGCATTTCTCCATCAGAAACAGCAACAATACAACCAGACAATAATGTAGTGCTTAAAAGCGCAGTAGCAACGAGTAATTTTTTCATTCTTTTATCCTCATGACCCGATGTATTAGAAACCATCAAGTTTAATTTTATTTTTAACTTAGTCTAACAATTGCAATTGCTTTGCCAAGTTTTTTTGTTATAAAAATCAAAAGCTTAGTTTTATCGGATTTTATGTGAATACGTTTTATCACTAAAAAGTAATAATAATGAATAAAATGTGGTGGATAAAGCCACAACCTAGTTAGATGGCTTTATCGAAGCGGGCATTGGAATGTTACACAACGCGGTTGTGCTGTCCTCCATTAAGGTAACTGGTGATATTGTCTGCGATACCCTGAATCAAACGAGTAATAGACTCATAGCTTGCCCACGCAGTGTGAGGTGTGAGCATTAAATTGTTGCCTTTATAAGTGATGAGCGGATTATCTGCGGTTGCAGGCTCAACAGAGAGCACATCAACACCTGCTGCAGCGATCTGCTTAGTGGCAAGTGCATCTGCCAAGGCTTGTTCATTCACTATGCCGCCACGCGCGGTATTAATTAATATGGCGTGTTTGGGTAAAAGTGCCAGTGTCGTTGCGTTAAATAGGTTTTCGGTTTGTGGCGTTAAGGGGCAATGTATGGAAACAATATCAGCTATTTGCATTGCGTCTTCAAAAGCCATTCGACCGCTGCGTGTCGCCTTACTATTTGGGCGCTCCGCGATAATGACTTTCGCACCGAATGCCTCTGCTACTTTCGCTGTTGCTTGGCCAAGATTACCATACCCGACAATCACAAACTTTTTATCTGCAATGTCATTGATACTGTAGTCTAGACGGCAAAACATCGGACTTTTTTGCCAAGCGCCTTGCTGGGTATCTGCCGCGTACCGATGAATATTGCTCATCAAATTGCCAAGCAGTGTAAATGTATGCTGCACTACTGAAGGTGTTGAGTAACCAGCCACATTGGTGACGGCGATCCCTGCATCTTTTGCTGCGACTAAGTCGATATTGTTTGTACCTGTTGCGGCTACGCAAATTAACTTCAACTCTGCGGCAACAGCAAAGTGTGCAGCCGATAGCTGTACTTTATTTGAGATAATAATGTTGGCTTGTTGAATACGGGTGTCGACTTCGCTGGGGGTGGTGTGATCATAAGTGGTTACTGTCCCAAATGCATGAAGCGGAGAAAGGTCGACGCCAGCCAAAGTTGCGGCATCTAAAACAACAATATTCATATTTTTATCTCGTTATTGACTTTAGAGTAAACTCCAAGGTTTATACTCTGTATTAGTGATGAATTTGACGAAACGGTGATGCTGGATTTTAGGTTCTTTTTTAACACGGCAGATTAAAAGTATCTTTTTCACAACACCATTTGCAGAGTTCATTTGTGTACGTTCAGCAAATTTCGTAGGTCAGTGTATCACTTTTAGCGTTTAAATTTTATCTAATATGGTTGTGTGCATACATGATGATATGCAAGTTTGCTGACGGGTTTGTACTTATCGAGTGGAAAGCAATGACAATGTTTCGAATTGGACAACTTGCCAAGCTTCTTAACGTGTCGACCGACACGTTAAGATATTATGAGCAGCAGGGGTTATTAGCGGCCAGTGAAAGAAGTGCTGCGGGATATCGTCTATATGACGAACAAGCAGTCGAAAGAATGCGCTTTATTGTGCGCGCAAAGGAAGTTGGATTCAATCTCAAAGATATTCAAGAATTATTAAGTATCAAAATTGAAAAGCAAATGCACAGCTGTGAAGAGGTAAAAACACTCACATTGCAAAAACGAGATTGGGTAAGAGAAAAAATAGCGGAGTTGAGTATGTTTGAGCGTTCATTAACGTTATTGGCCAGCCAATGTTGTGGTGGTGATGAACCGGCGAATGCGTGCTCAATTTTGACAGCGTTGGAGGATTTAGATGGCACTCATCAATAATTTTTGGCAGTTATTTGTCATTTCGGCACCTTGGCTCATGTTGGGATTATTGTTAGCTGGGCTACTGAATGTATTTATTCCAAAAGGCTTTTTACAGCGTCATTTAGGCAAAGAAGGGCTTTGGACCACAATTAAAGCGGCGCTCATTGGCGCGCCTATGCCATTGTGTTCTTGTGGTGTTATTCCGGCAGCAATTGGACTAAGGCGTGCAGGCGGCTCTAAAAGTGCCACGACCGCGTTTTTAGTGTCGACACCTGAAACAGGTGTGGATTCAATTTCTGTGTCTTATGCGCTGCTTGGGCCATTTATGGCGATTATCAGGCCCATTGCTGCGGTGACCAGTGCCATCACTGCAGGGTTGCTCGTCGGTCGAGACAATCACGATGAAGTAGATAAAAAGGCCTCAGAAAACGCTTCTGGCAATCATACTAGCTGCTGCGCTAACGAGTCTGAGGCAACCGTTTCAGCCTGTACTACACAGCCTGCTACCTCTAAGAAGGAGGAAAAAGAAGCAGCTTGTTGTGCTAAAGCGCCTCAAGTAGTCGCTTCAGCATGTGTCACTCAATCTGAAACTGCCAACGAGAAAACGTCTTCTTGTTGTAATAAAGAGCCTGCTGTCGCCATGGTTGAATCGTCTTCTTGCTGCAGTACAGAGCAAGCCATGCAAGATAGTGCGCCAAAGCTTGAACGCGAACAAGCAAGTTGCTGTGCGGTTGAGAATAAAAAATTCGAGTCAGAAGTGAGCACTTGCTGTTCTTCCAAGGCTAAGGGAGGAAGCCGTTTACTGAGCAAGCTTTGGCAAGCAGTTAAATTTAGTTGTAACAAGCTGTTATCTGATACTATGGTTTGGCTTTTAATTGGTATATTCTTCGCAGCGTTAGTCCAAACATTTGTACCAACCGCATTTTTAGCACAGTGGGGAGAGGGCATTTTAGCCATGGTCGTGGTTATCTTGATCAGCATTCCCATGTACATTTGTGCCACGGCATCGACGCCCATCGCGGCAGGTCTACTGTTAGCAGGGGTATCTCCTGGTGCTGTTTTGGTGTTTATGCTGGCGGGTCCGGCAACCAATGTGGCCACCATAGGTGTCGTTGCAAAAGAGCTTGGACGCCGCGCTGTTATTGCCTATATTACGGCTGTCACTGGTGTTGCGATTGTGTTTGGATTTTTAACGGATTTCCTTGTCTCTCACTTTGGCTTTGAAGTGTCAGCCATGGCAGGGCATGAACATCAACTTCTTCCTAGCTGGATGAGCCAACTTATGGCGCTCGTGTTGGTGATGTTAATGCTACGCTTGTTTGCAATGGATATTATGAAACGCCGGACTGCTTAGTGTGGTCAGACTTGATATTCTTAGCATCCGAATAAAGAGCGAGATAGAATGAGCCGTTTTTTTGTCACACGCCTAGATCAGTAAGAGTAATTTAGTGGATAAATACGCAGATATCAGACCATATAATGATGATGAAGTGCCCGCAGCCCTAGCGAGGTTATTGGCCGATGAGCAATTTTTAGATGTGATTGCCGAGCATAACTTACCAAAGTGGCTTGCAGCCTTTTCTGCGATTAGCAGACCTTTGGTGAAGGCTAAATTAAAGTCTAAATGGAAAACGGTTAACAATGTTGAAGCTGTACAAAATGAAGTGGCGCAATACTTGTCCATGTTGGTTGAGCGAACCACGTCAAAAGTCACCTATTCGGGACTCGATCGTTTAGATAAAGACGCTGCGTATTTATTTATCTCAAATCATCGAGATATTGTACTCGACCCTGCATTAGTGAACTGGGGATTGCACCAGAATAACTTACCGACAGTGCGTATCGCCATTGGCGATAACTTGTTGCAAGTACCTTACATCACAGAGCTGATGCGTTTAAATAAGAGCTTCATTGTGAAACGTTCAGCAAAAGCGCCAAAAGAAATGCTCAAAGCGCTATCTCAGTTGTCTGGTTATATCTATGATTCATTACAATCAGGTAATTCTATTTGGATTGCGCAAAAAGAAGGTCGGGCAAAAGATGGTATTGATTATACCGATCCGGCCCTGCTGAAAATGTTGCAGTTACAAGGCCGTCGTTTAAAAGAGCCATTTGCTGATTATGTCCGTAAGCTCAAAATAGTTCCCGTTTCTATCTCTTATCAATATGAGCCATGTGCGTTAGCGAAAGCGAAGGAGCTTTACCATAAGCAGCAATTTGGTGAATATCAAAAAGAAGAGGGTGAAGACATCAAAAGTATCATTGATGGCTTCAGCGCAGACAAAGGGAATGTGCACGTTGCATTTGGTACGCCAATTGAAGATGATTTTGAGGCGCCTGAAGAATTGGCGCAGATCATCGATAAGCAGATCATTGATAATTACTATCTACATTCAAGTAATTACCTCGCAGCGGGTGATGAAACAAACAGCAGTAGTGAAGAAACAGCACGATTCAATCAATGTATTGAAACACTGCCCAATGAGTTAAAAGAGTTTGTTTTGTCTATGTATGCACAGCCTGTAAAGCGTAAATCGACAATATAAGCGCGAGTAAAACACGAGATGAAAGCCCATAGGACTGTGTTCTGTGGGTTTTTATTTTTCTAAATATGGTAAACGAACAGGTAAATTTGATTGTTTCGATGCGTATGAAAGGTGTCCCCGGCTGCGTGGATGCGGATATAAGTCCTTGAACCCTAAGGTTCAAGGCGGAAGGCAACAACCCACCGTAGGCTTCTCGGTACATGCCAAGCTTGCGCAAAAGTGGATAAACTGCATTCCTAAAAAAAGTTTATCGGCTCAGGGACATAATCCACGGTCCAGCGAGCTAGGGAACACCTTCAGTATATAAGACAACATCGAATGCTTAAACCTTAAAATGAAAAAATCTTGCTTAGTTGCTGGCAAATTCACCTGCTGAGCATTGTCTGTGCAGGTTTTGCTTTTTTTCCATACACAGCAAATACCGACTTTATAAACTGGGTAAATCAATGTGGCATATTAGCCTCGTTAAAGGCGGGTTTTTTCCAGCAGACTAAGACAATGCATTGTAGTTGCTATACTTCGAGTGGTAGCATTAACCTTATCAAGTGAATGAGAATCAAGCCTTATGATCGAATTAAAAGATTACCAACAAGCCCAGTTATTACTCGAAAAACACGGCATCTTCGTCGCACCAGCAGAAGTGCATGGCACCATCAGCGGTATTTTAGCCTGTGGATTGAGTATTGATGACAAAGAATACCTAGGTTTACTCAGCGATGTATTCAATGATGGCCAAGCATTTGGCGTTGAACTCAAAGGGTTTTTAGCTGAGTTGTACAAGCTTGTGGTAGAGCGCTTTAATGATCCTGAACACACCTTTGAAGTGTATTTACCAAATGACGACGAAGCGCTTATCGATCAAGCCAATGCCTTAGTATCTTGGGTGTCAGGGTTTTTACTAGGATTTGGTTTAAAGCAAAAAGATTATGGCAAACTGTCAGCTGACGTCAAAGAAGTGATCAGTGACTTCAGTGAAATCACGCGCCTTGATACGCACTTCGATGAGACTGAAGAAGATAAACAAGCGTTCCATGAAGTGGTCGAATACATTCGAGTCTCTGCGTTATTATGTTTTGCGGAGATGGGCCGAGAGCAAGGCAATGGCGCGACATCAAACACAGTGCATTAATTATGATAAAAAATGAAGAGTTTGTAGCACGTCGTGCGCGACTGCTAAACAACCTAGATAACAACTCGGTCGCTATCATTCCTGCGGCGGCTGAAATTACCCGTAGCCGCGATACTGAGTTTCCATTTCGCCAAGACAGTGATTTCTTTTACTTAACCGGCTTTAAAGAGCCGGATGCGGTACTTGTGCTGAGCAAAGACAAAACTGGTAAGGGGCTGAGCACCTTGTTTTGTCGTAATAAAGATAAACTGGCTGAAATTTGGCATGGTAGACGAGTTGGCTTTGAGCAGGCGAAAACCCAGTTTGCCATGGATGAAACCCATGCACTGACAGAGCTTGATGATGAACTATTAAGTTTAGTCAATGGCACCGCGACATTGTATTTTGGCCAAGGCACATACTCTAACTTTGATGATAAAGTGTGGGGCTTACTGAGTACGCTGCGCGGCGCGCCTAAAAAAGGCTATAAAGCCCCTGAAACCATCAAAGATATTCGTCCGCTCGTACATGAAATGCGCCTGTTTAAATCCGCAGACGAAATCGCTGTGATGCGCAAAGCTGCAAAGATCAGTGCGCAAGCGCATATTCGCGCGATGCAGTTTGCTCAGGCAGATGCCACTGAGTATCAATTGGAAGCAGAAATTCATCACCACTACGCGATGAATGGGGCGAGATACCCAGCGTATGGCACCATTGTTGGTTCAGGCAATAACGCCAATATTTTACACTACACCGAAAATAGCGACGTTTTAACGCAGGGCGATTTGATCTTGATCGATTCAGGCTGTGAATTGGAAGGGTATGCTGCGGACATTACACGTACTTTCCCTGTCAGCGGACAGTTTAGCGAAGCACAGACAGAGATTTATAACCTGGTATTAAAATCCCAGCTGGCTGCGTTTGAAGAAGTGAAGCCTGGCGGTACATTAGTTAAAGCCAACAAGCAGGTTGTGCGTGTATTAACAGAAGGCTTGATTGAGCTTGGTATTCTTTCTGGCACCTTAGAGGAGCTGATAGAAACCCAAGCGTGCAAGGCGTTTTATATGCACGGAGTGGGCCATTGGCTTGGTTTAGACGTACATGATGTCGGTGAATATAAACTGGACGAGGCTGATAGACCGTTTGAAGCGGGCATGGTGTTGACCATAGAGCCGGGTTTATATTTTGACGAAGATGCGGAAGTACCAGAAAAATATAAAGGCATTGGTGTGCGTATTGAGGATGATTTACTGATCACTCAAGATGGCCATGAAAACTTAACGGTTGATGTGCCAAAATCTATCACTGAGATTGAAGCACTGATGCAAAAAGCCTAACTGCAAGATTTGGGAGTATCAGGCTTGCAACAATTCGATGTTCTTATCGTCGGCGGCGGCATGGCGGGTGCCACTGCTGCCGTCAGTATAAAAAAACAAATTCCCGATTGCCGTATTGCGGTGGTAGAAGCGTTCGCTCCGAAAGCAAATAGCCACCCAAGCTTTGACGATCGCAGTATTGCTTTAGCTGAGCAATCAGTTGATTACCTGAGCAAACTGAATCTATTTAATAAAACATGGTCATTCGCTGAGCGGATCTCACAGGTCAATGTGTCTGACAGAGGACATTTTGGCAAAGCATCCATCACACCTGAGGAGTATCAGGTCGAAGCGCTTGGCTATGTGGTTGAGGTAAACCCGTACGGTCAGTTTTTACATCAGCAATTACAAAGTCAAGATATCACCTTGTTTTGTCCTGCAAAGGTAAAGTCTTTAACGCAGCATACTGAGCATGTTGAAGTTGAACTAGATGCTGAGCAATCACCGGTGGTGCAAACAAAACTATTGGTGATTGCCGATGGTGCGTACTCGCCGACGCGGAATCTATTAAACCTAGAGTTTGATAGTTTCCCTTATGAGCAAGGGGCGTTAATTGCCAATGTGAAAGTGTCACCAGGCCATCAAGGACAAGCGTTTGAGCGCTTTACATCACAGGGGCCCATTGCCCTGTTGCCGATGAGTGACAATCGTTTTTCTGTCGCATGGTGCATGAACAAAGATGTGCTGGAAGAGGTACTCGGGCTTGATGACACCGCTTTTTTAGCGCGATTACAGCAAGAGTTTGGTTACCGTGGTGGTGTGTTTGAAGCCGTTGGTAAACGTAGTCGTTATCCCTTAGTACATGGGCGGATCTCCAGTGTTGTGCACCATCGCGTGGTGGTCATCGGTAATGCTGCGCACGCCATTCACCCCATAGCAGGACAAGGCTTTAACCTGGGCATGCGCGATATTCAATGTTTAGTGTCGCAACTACAAGCCTCGGATATTGCCTCCTGGGGCGATCATGCATTTACGCAGGCGTATAAGGTTGCCAGAGATCATGACATCGGTCGAGTGATGACGCTCACAGACGGATTGGTCCGGTTGTTTTCAAATGAGTCCCGCAGTGTGGCGTTTGGACGCAGCTGCGGCCTGATGATGATAAGTCTGTTCCCTAACTTAAAAGCACCATTAGCCAGACAGCTAATGGGTCGCGCGCAATAAAAGGAGCTCTCATGCAGCAAGTGCAAGTATGTATTGTTGGCGGTGGCTGTGTTGGTTTAACTTTGGCACTTGGGCTGGCACAGCAAGGTGTGTCGGTCATGGTGTTAGATGCGAGTAATGCGCCGAAGCCGTTAGCTGAGGATTATAGTATGCGCGTTAGTGCAATTAGTTTGGCTAGTCAGCAGCTATTTGAATCACTCGACGTGTGGCAGGACATCTTTGCCAGCCGTGCTACGCCTTATAATGCGATGGATGTCAGAGATGCCGATAGCTTTGGTAAAATTGCCTTTGACGCGCAGTCTTTGCAGCTACCACAGCTGGGTCATATCATCGAAAACGATGGGATCCGCTACGCGCTCTACAATAAATTGCAAGCCTTTGACAATGTCACTTTGGCATTTGAAAGTCGTTATCAGACCATCCACCAAACAGAGACCGATGTGTTGATAACGCTAGACTCAGGTATGCCCGTGATGAGTAAATTGCTGGTGGCAGCAGATGGTGCTAATTCGGGTGTTCGCAGGTTGTTTGATATGCCACTGAGCTTTTGGGATTATGACCACCATGCCATTGTGGCGACGGTGAGAACTGATTGCACACATCAACACACCGCCCGTCAGGTTTTCTTACCCACAGGGCCATTGGCTTTTTTACCACTGGCTGAAGAAAATATGCACTCTATCGTGTGGTCTACCTCCCCTGAGCATGCAGAGCAACTAATGGCGCAAAGCCCCAGTGAATTCAATAAATCATTATCCGCAGCCATTGATATGCAATGTGGGCTATGTGAAGTACAAAGCGACCGATCGGTATTTCCACTGACTATGCGCTATGCCCAGCAGTGGTTAAAAGGTCGTGTGGTGTTAATGGGCGATGCGGCGCACACCATTCATCCACTGGCAGGGCTAGGTATGAACCTGGGCCTTAAAGATGCCGCGCATCTGATCAAAGCTCTGGGTGAGCAAAGCCAAGAATTTGCCGCGCATAAAGTGCTGCGAGAATATGAGCGAACACGCAAGCTTGATGCACAAAAGCATATTGCCATGATGCAGGGCTTAAAAGATTTATTTGAGGGGGCACATCCGGCTAAAAAGCTGATCCGTGGGTTAGGATTGAGCCTAGTGGATAACTTAGGCCCAATCAAAAGCTTGTTTGTAAGGCAGGCGGTCGGACAATAGCGCTACGCTAATCGTAGCGCGATAAACTCAGCGAGTTTGTTGACTGCATGGGCAGACTCCTGAGTATTTTTGATTAAGCTGATCCCAATTTCCCCTAGCTTTGGCAGATCCGGTGTATGCTCTTGATAGGTCAACTCACTGGGCACGGTATTTTTTGCCAGCACTGTGATCCCAAGCCCCTCTTTGAGCGCGGCAGTTAACCCAGTTAAATCGGCATTGCTGTAGACGATGCGAAAAGGACGTCCGCTTTGCTGTAGCGCTTCGATGGCTCGACGACGGTAAATACAGCCCTCGGGTGCAGTCACTAATGTAATCATCTCTTTTTTCGCCAGACTTAAGTCTCCAACCCAGACCAATTGGTCACGCATAAAGATAGGGTGACTGACAGACTCGAGTTCCTCATTTAGTGCTAATACCAAGTCAAATTGGTCTTGTCTCGAAACTGAAAGTAAATGCTTACTTAATCTGGATTTAACTTCTAGCGCAACATCAGGGTAAAGAGAAACAAAGTCGCCAATAATAGCGGGTAAAATGCGTGCGGCAAATTCACTGGGGATCCCAAGGCGTACACGTCCTGTGACACTTTCAGACGTAAACTGCTGCAAAATGGCATCATTGTATTGCAGCATCTGCTTTGCTTGCGGCAGTAGCAGCTCACCATACTGATTGAGCACTTGGCGCTGACCTTGTTTTTTAAACAGCTTACAGCCAAGCAAATCTTCTAAGCGACGGATCTGCAAACTCACCGCGGGTTGCGACAAACCCAGTAATTCGCCTGCTTTTGCAAAACCTCCGACCTCTACAACCGTGACGAGGGTCCGTAGGCCATCAATTGATAAGTTCTTCATATTTAAAAAAGCTATTTATAAAACTCGAATACATTAATATTATTTATCAATTGATAAATAATTACAATTTGTTGTTGCCATTCACCCCCCCTATACTTTTGTCCATCTTCATTTCACTAAGGTGGTTGTATGACGTTTTCTCCAATAATTTTTGCCAAGCATCGTCAAGGGGCGGTACCTGCTGAAAATGCCTACAGTGCATTGGCCGGTCAGGTGGTATTGGATTTTAGTGGCTTTGAAACAACTCCTTTTCTTAATCAAGAGCTTGGCATTAACTTAAATAAGTTAATTGCACCGGGCTTAGGCATTCAAGGGTCGTTTGCAAATGGCCATCGTTATGCAGTTTATTACTTTAGTGAAACCGCTTATCGCTTCATTTTGGACCAAGACGCAGCACAGACATTGCAAGCGCTGGTTGACCAACATGAGCAGGACTATGACATAGAATTGATGCGCCGTGATGATTTGGCCATTGCCCAACTCAGTGGTGCGGCAGCATTTGAGTCTTTGTTAACCCATTTTTCGCTCACACCGGGCTTAGGTATTTCAGATCTGCAAGCTTGCTATGGCAAGCAAAGTGGCGATGTGTTCATCACCACACTATTGCAAGACGGTGTGCAGCAGCATCAACTTATCGCGCAGCCAGAGCCACTATTACTATGGCAAAAGAAACTGGGCGATGCAGGTTTTTGCATTAACTAATTCCGTGCATTTGAGCTGATTATCAGCTCATGATTAACCCCATCGAGACTATGTGCTCGATTATATGTGAGCAACTTAAATTGCTTACATAAACCAAAAAAGTGAAGGACAAGTATGACTTCTAAAACAGTACTACATGCTAAGCACCTAGAAGCTGGCGCTAAAATGGTTGATTTCCACGGTTGGGAAATGCCAATCAACTATGGCTCACAAATCGAAGAGCACCACGCAGTGCGTCAAGATGCAGGTATGTTCGACGTATCTCACATGACCATTGTTGATGTAAAAGGTGCTGACGCACAGGCGTTTTTACGCAAGCTAGTGGCAAACGATGTTGCTAAGCTAACGGTTGCAGGTAAAGCACTTTACACAGGCATGTTGAATGAGCAAGGCGGCGTGATCGACGACCTTATCATCTACTTCTTCACAGAAACAGATTATCGTTTAGTTGTTAACTCAGCAACACGTGAGAAAGATCTTGCACACATTGGTACAGTTGCGGCTGATTTTGACGTGACAGTGACTGAGCGTCCAGAGTACGCGATGATTGCCGTTCAAGGTCCAAATGCAAAAGAAAAAACAGCGACTATCTTAAATGACGAGCAGCGTGCTGCGGTTGAAGGAATGAAGCCGTTCTTTGGTGCGCAAGCTGGAAAACTATTTATTGCAACAACAGGTTATACTGGTGAAGCTGGCTATGAGATTGTTGTACATAACGACGATGCTGCTGAGCTTTGGCAGCAATTACTAGACGCAGGTGTGCGTCCGGCTGGCTTAGGTGCACGTGATACGCTACGTTTAGAAGCGGGCATGAACTTGTACGGCTCTGATATGGATGAAACAGTATCTCCACTGGCTGCTAATATGGCTTGGACCATTGCTTGGGAACCAGAAGATCGTGACTTCATCGGCCGTAAAGTTGTCGAGCAACAACGTGCTGACAAGAGCACTGATAAGCTAGTTGGCTTGGTGCTTGAGAGCAAAGGTGTTTTACGCGGTGGTTCTAAAGTTATCGTAGAAGGTGGCGAAGGTGTTATCACTTCTGGTACATTCTCTCCGACTTTAGGTTTTAGCGTAGCATTGGCACGTGTACCTCGTTCAACTGGGGAAACGGCACAAGTTGAAATGCGCAAAAAGCTGGTAGACGTTAAAGTAGTGAAGCCTTGCTTCGTGCGCAACGGTAAGTCAGTGATCTAAAATCATTGTAACGAGTAGAATTATGGGCGGTTGCCCAATTAAAACGACCAAAGGAACAAAAAATGAGCAACATTCCTAGCGAGTTAAAATACGCATCTTCACACGAATGGGTTCGCGCTGAAGGCGACGGTGTATTCACTGTAGGTATTACTGAGCATGCACAAGAACTTCTAGGCGACATGGTATTTGTTGACCTACCTGACGTGGATGACGAAGTAGATGCTGGCGAAGACTGTGCAGTTGCTGAGTCTGTAAAAGCGGCTTCTGATATCTACGCACCAATCACTGGTACTATCGTTGAAATCAACGAAGAGCTAGAAGACTCTCCTGAGTCTGTAAACAATGACCCATACGGTGACGGTTGGTTATTCAAAGTGAAGGCGTCTGACGAGTCTGAGCTTGAAAACCTACTTGACGCTGAAGGTTACCAAAATTCAATCGACGAAGACTAATTCGTTGAATGACTAAAAGCCCCATTTTTTGGGGCTTTTGTTGTTAAATCAAACCGCTTTGGTTTGGTTTACTCTCAAAGCATTATTTGTGACTGCGTTACCAAGGCCTTTGTCTGGCAACATTGCTAGGCATCAATGCAGGAACACCCATTTTATTTGGATCATAGGAATCTGGACTAATGTCAAACGCCAAATCTCTTGAACAGTTAGAGCAAAAGCAAGACTTTATTCGTCGCCATATCGGCCCGAATGCCGCACAAGTAAGCGAAATGCTTGCTGAGCTTGGAGTATCAAGTGTTGAAGAGCTGATCGGTCAAACGGTACCTGACTCTATTCGTTTAGAAACAGGTCTTAAGATTGGTGAAAGCCGTACAGAAGTTGAAACGCTGAGCTACCTAAAATCAGTAGCGGGTCAAAACAAAGTATTTAAATCATATATTGGCCAAGGTTATCACCCAACACACGTACCTAATGTTATTTTACGTAACGTGTTAGAAAACCCAGGTTGGTATACAGCGTATACACCTTACCAGCCAGAGATCGCACAGGGGCGTTTGGAGTCTCTTCTTAATTTCCAAACACTAACAATGGATGTCACAGGCCTAGACTTGGCAAGTGCATCTTTGCTTGATGAGTCTACAGCAGCAGCAGAGGCAATGGCCCTCGCTAAGCGTGTAGCAAAAGCGAAAAAAGCAAATACTTTCTTCATCGCAGATGACGTACACACTCAAACGATTGACGTAGTAAGCACACGTGCTGAACAGTTTGGTTTTGACGTAGTTGTTGCGCCTGCAAGCGATGTGGTAAACCACGAAATCTTCGGTGCACTATTCCAGTACCCGTCAACATCAGGTGAAGTGGTTGACGTTACTGACCTAATCGCACAAGTACAAGACAAAAAAGCGATTGCCTGTGTTGCTGCAGACATTATGAGCTTAATGCTATTGAAAGCACCGGGTAAACTAGGTGCAGACGTGGTACTTGGTTCGGCACAGCGCTTTGGTGTACCTATGGGTTACGGTGGTCCACACGCCGCCTTCTTCGCAACACGCGACAAGTACAAGCGTTCACTACCTGGTCGTATCATTGGTGTTTCTAAAGACCGTTTAGGTAACGATGCACTGCGTATGGCGATGCAGACGCGTGAGCAGCATATCCGTCGTGAAAAAGCGAACTCAAACATTTGTACAGCGCAAGTATTGCTAGCTAACATGGCTGCATTCTACGCGGTGTACCATGGTCCTCAAGGTCTTAAAACTATTGCACAGCGCATTAACCGCTTTGCAAGCATCTTGGCGACTGGCCTTAAGTCAAAAGGCGTTGCACTGAAGCACGACACTTGGTTTGATACCATCACGGTTGTGGCTGAAGAAGCTGACAAAAACGCAGTTGTTGCACGTGCTGTTGCAAATGAAGTGAACTTTGCAATTAACCACGCAGGCGAGTACTCAATCGCACTGAATGAGACAACCACACGCGCTGACATCACAGAATTATTCGATATCATCCTTGGCGAAGGCCACGGTCTTGATGTGGCTGCGCTTGACGCAGAGGTTGCGGCAAACGACATCACAGGTATCCCAGCAAGCTTGGTACGTGATGACGAGATCCTAACCCATCCAAACTTTAATGAGTATCACAGCGAAACTGAAATGCTGCGTTACATCAAGCGTTTAGAGAACAAAGATTTAGCATTGAACCACTCAATGATTTCTTTGGGCTCTTGTACTATGAAGCTAAACGCGACAGCGGAGATGATCCCAGTAACCTGGCCTGAATTCGCTGAGCTTCACCCATTCTGTCCACTTGAGCAAGCACAAGGTTATCAAACTATGATGACTGAGCTGCACGACTGGCTTGTAGATATCACAGGCTACGATGCCGTATCACTACAGCCAAACTCAGGTGCACAAGGCGAATACGCGGGTCTTATCGCGATCCGTAAATACCATGAATCACGTGGCGACGCACACCGTAACGTGTGTTTGATCCCAAGCTCTGCGCACGGTACTAACCCTGCGTCTGCGCAAATGGCGAGCATGAAAGTTGTGGTTGTTGGCTGTGATGACAAAGGTAACATTGACCTTGACGACTTACGTGCGAAAGCAGAAGAAGTGTCTGAGAACCTATCTTGCATCATGGTTACTTACCCGTCTACACACGGTGTATACGAAGAAACTATCCGTGAAGTATGTGATATTGTTCACCAGCACGGCGGTCAAGTATACATGGACGGCGCGAACATGAACGCGCAAGTAGGTGTAACAAGCCCAGGCTTCATCGGCTCTGACGTATCGCACTTAAACCTACACAAAACATTCTGTATCCCACACGGTGGTGGCGGTCCTGGTGTTGGTCCTATCGGTGTTAAATCGCACCTTGCACCATTTATGCCTAACCACAGCGTTATCAATGTTGCGGGCACAACAGAAGGCAACGGCGCGGTATCTGCTGCACCTTATGGCTCAGCAGCTATTCTACCTATCTCATGGGCATACATTGCGATGATGGGCAGCGAAGGTCTTAAGCAAGCTACTGAGATTGCGATTGTTAATGCGAACTACCTAACGGCGAAACTAGCGGACCACTATCCTGTGCTATACCGCGGCCGTAACGACCGTGTTGCGCACGAGTGTATCGTTGATTTACGTCCACTTAAGGAAGCATCTGGTATCACTGAAATGGATGTGGCGAAGCGTCTTATGGACTATGGCTTCCACGCACCAACGATGTCATTCCCAGTTGCAGGCACGTTAATGATTGAGCCGACTGAGTCTGAGTCTAAGGTTGAAATCGACCGCTTTATCGAAGCGATGATCTCAATCCGTAAAGAGATTGCAAAGGTTGAGTCTGGCGAGTGGTCTGTTGAGAACAACCCACTTGTATTTGCACCGCACACACAAGCTGACGTATTAGGAAACGAGTGGGAGCGTGCATATGACCGTTTCTACGCGGCATTCCCAGTACCTGCTGTCGCAAAAGACAAGTTCTGGCCAACGGTAACCCGTATCGATGACGTATACGGTGACCGTAACCTGATCTGTTCATGTCCAGCTGTTGAGACGTATGCAGAGTAATTGATATCTGATTGTCGGGAGAAATCCTGACATGGATTTTGATTTGAAAACCGCCTTAAGAGATTAAGGCGGTTTTTTTGTGGGCGGGTTTTGGGTTCAGTTGCAATCTCGCCCTCGTCATCCTGACGGAGGTCAGGAGCCATTTTGTAGAGGCATTGGGTTTAACTGTGATCTCACCCTCGTCATCCTGACGAAGGTCAGGATCCATTTTGCAGAGATGCTGGGTTCAGCTACAATCCCACCCTCGTCATCCTGACGAACGTCAGGACCCATTTTGCAAAGGTATTAGGTTCAGCTGCAATCTCGCCTTCGTCATCCTGATGAAGGTCAGGATCCATTTTTTTGAGCAATCATGCATTTGTTGGTAATTGCAGCCTCCAACTAAACATTTTGTCGCGTTGGCGACGACAACCAAAGAGGGGCTGACGCTGGCCCCTCTCTGGACTCTCCCAGCGCCCCGCTATCACGCTGTTTCTTCAAATAAGCCATTGATGAAGGTGCAAAATATACGTTGCGAAGCAAGGTTACTTTTGCGCAAGGTGAAATGAGCAACTTACATAAATATCAAAAAATGCTGATGAGCACATCCTTGGCGAAGTCATGGCTTGGCTCGCATCCATGCGAGCGCATTACTCATCAATTACTTATTTTCAGGCGTGATAGAAGGGGGAGTGGGCGTTGTCCGTGAGTTTGTTTGCTTGGGTTAGCATATAGATGGCTTTGAACTGAGATCCTAGAAATCAATTGCAACCTTACCCTCGTCATCCTGACGAACGTCAGGATCCATTTTGCAAAGGTATTAGGTTCAGCTGCAATCTCACCCTAGTCATTCTGGCGAACGTCAGGATCCACTTTGCAGAGGTGTTAGTTTTAATCATGTATTTGTTGGTAGCAGCAGCCTTCAACTAAACATTTTGTCGCGTTGGCGACGACAACCAAAGAGGGGCTGACGCTGGCCCCTCTCTGGACTCTCCCAGCGCCCCGTTATCACGCTTAATCTTCAAATAAGCCATTGATGTGAACGTAACCGCCATGTATTCGCCATCCTTGGCGAAGTCATGGCTTGGCTCGCATCCATGCGAGCGCATTACTCATCAATTACTTATTTTCAGGCGTGATGGAAGGGGGAGTGGGCGTTGTC
>NZ_AUYC01000056.1:0-221 GCF_001625685.1 Pseudoalteromonas luteoviolacea CPMOR-1
CATCACTGTGACAATCACGGGCACAGATAAGTTTGGTCAGTCAGTAAATGCCACAACAACGACCAATACAAATGGTGAATTCAGCTTCACAGGCTTGATTGAATCGAATGCTGATGGTTACACCATCACGCAAACAGTAAGTGGTATTTACCAAACGGGTAACCGTTACATCGGCTCAGGTGCGGGTGTGATCAGCAATGTCGCAAAAGTCGTTGTTGGCA
>NZ_AUYC01000057.1:0-274 GCF_001625685.1 Pseudoalteromonas luteoviolacea CPMOR-1
AGAAATCAAATTTACAGAAAAGCCAAAAGCCGGTGATAAGTCAGTATCAGGTAAAGTGTTCTTGGATGTAAACCAAGATGGCAACGTGGATCAAAATGATGCGCTGCTAAAAGACATCACAGTGACTATCACGGGCACGGATAAATATGGTCAAGCGGTAAATCAAAGTGTAGTGACGAATGCGAGCGGTGCGTTCAGCTTCACAGGTTTGATTGAATCGAATGCGAATGGTTACACCATCACGCAAACACCTAGCACAACGTATCAAACAGGT
>NZ_AUYC01000058.1:0-944 GCF_001625685.1 Pseudoalteromonas luteoviolacea CPMOR-1
TAAAAACGCCCGTCTTACGCAGCGTGATATACAGTGATAGTACTTGGTATCCACCAAACTAACCTGTCTCTTCCTTGCTATTGCCATAAAAAAAGCCATCCATACTTTAACATTCATTAAAGCATAGACGGCTTCTTACACTATTCCCAAATTAAGATGGGTGTCATGTTTATTTTCTCTGTTTATTTCCTGTTTCTTCAAATTAGAATGGATGTCACCTATATTTATTTATCTAAATAAGCTTTTACCAGTCAATTTTGTATTCCCCATTGGTGCTTTTTAATATCGTATTTTTTTCTACACCCAAGCTGACTTCTCCATTTTTTGTGTCAATAATAAAATATCCCTCAGCAATATCTAGTTCATTATGATCGGGACGTTCTGGTAAATGCCTTTTCCCTATTATTAAATGCTCCACCACTTCAACATGAAGAACATCAGAGTGTATAACAACTTCATAACCTTTAGTTATATATGTATTACTGGCATTAGTAGAAGATAAATAATACCCATTTACAAGAAACTTATGGGTTGGCTCTATACACCCTGATAAGATTAAAAGTATAAAAAAAACAAGTTTTTTCGTAAAATTTATCATTTGTAAGTTACCGTTTTCCTAAAGTTATGATGGATATAATATCGATTAGAGAATGGCATCTCGACACCACCAAATGGCCACCATGATCTGTGGTTCATGCTTAAAATATCTTCAAATATATCAGTGTAAGAAAAATTGAAGTTGCAAGTTCCAAAATTAAACATGACACCCATCTCTATTTATACCACAACTCCCTACGGGGAATTTCAGAACATTAACAAACCTCTCAAAAGTGCTTAATTCACTCATAAAGAATTAAAAATGACACCCATCTATATATACCACAACTCCCTACGGGGAATTTCAGCATAAAGAATTAAAAAAGAATTAAAAATGACACCCATCT
>NZ_AUYC01000059.1:0-60796 GCF_001625685.1 Pseudoalteromonas luteoviolacea CPMOR-1
CTCAACTGGCTTTTCAATAAAAGTCTCCGTTAATACGGCAAAATACTCTGCTTCATTCGTCGCACCGTATTCATGGATAAAGCAGATGAGCATTTGATGCGTAAACTTGACCCCTTTACCTGTTTTACACCGCTCTACCCAACCAATCTCTGGGGTCAAACCTAAAATAGCTTACTAACAGGTTAAACAGTTCTAGGTTTTCTTGCTTTAGCTCAACTGGCTTTTCAATAAAGGTCTCCGTTAATACGGCAAAATACTCTGCTTCATTCGTCGCACCGTATTCATGGATAAAGCAGATGAGCATTTGATACGCAAACTTGACCCCGTTTGTGGTTACCAGTTTTACACCGCTCTACCCAACCAATCTCTGGGGTCAAACCTAAAATAGCTTACTAACAGGTTAAACAGTTCTGGGTTTTCTTGCTTTAGCTCAACTGGCTTTTCAATAAAGGTCTCCGTTAATACGGCAAAATACTCTGCTTCATTCGTCGCACCGTATTCATGGATTACGTGCGGCATTTGATACGCTAACTGTGTTTTTAGCTGACGATAGGCACGACTTAGCACATCAGCCCAATGCTGGTAACTGATCCCTTTTGGCAGCTCTGGCGTGCCATTGGTATTGCCAGCTTGCTGGTCCAATTGATGAGCAAACTCATGAAACACCAAGTTATGGCCATCCCCGGGTAAGCGGTTACCCTCGAGGACATCATGCCAACTGAGCACCAAGGTACCACCCGGCCAAGACTCGCCTTGCCTCACAGCAGTGTGATAGCTTACTAACCCAGCACTGTCTTTATTGGTTTGCGGCGCATAGTACTGACTTGGATATAGCAGTACTTCTTTAACATTGGGGTATAAAGGCCAAGTTTGATTTAACACCAATAAACAGGCATCCGCTGCGATAATTAACGACATCGGCCTTGTCACTTGCAGGCCGTCACGTCCAATCACACGCTTTTCACCTAAAAACCAAATGATGTGCTGCTCTAAACGCGTACGATCAGCATCTGTCATGTTGCGATAAATAGGCATGTATTTGCGCAATATTTTTTTATCTGCTCGTGACAGAGTTTGCTGCTGGTATTTTTTGTGCCAAAAGTAGCGCCTGATGTCATTGAGGTACCAATAGGCCACCACAAACACCACTAAGAACACGATCAACATAAGATTTATCATACTTGCTCAATTACTGTGCTTTTTTATTTAAGTGTGTTCACTCTTGTCCCTTTTCAATCGTTTTTTGATAAAATCGACAAAAAAGTACCGAATAAAAAACAGCCATGACCTTGCCCATTGAATCCATCAAGTCAGAATTTCTAGCCACCATCACAAAGCAAGATGTTGTCGTGACCGCAGCCACAGGCTCCGGGAAATCAACACAACTGCCTATCTGGGCAGCCTCTATGGGAAAAGTATTGGTTGTCGAACCACGGCGAATTGCGTGTACATCGCTTGCTGAATATGTCGCTAGCTTATGCAACTCACAACTAGGCGACAAGGTGGGGTATGCTATCCGTTTTGAAACCGTATTTAATGAGCAAACGGATATCGTATTTGTTACGCCCGGTGTCGCACTAAGATGGTATTTTGAAGATAAATTAGCCGATTATTCACACATCGTGCTGGATGAATTTCATGAACGGCGTTGGGACATGGATTTGTTGCTCGCCCTGCTCAAGCAACATGCTGAACACCGGTTAGTACTCACCTCCGCAACGCTTAATGCACAGAGCTTGAGCCGCTATCTTGAAGCGCCCATTTTACATAGCGAAGGCAATATGTATCCGGTAGAGCAAGACTTTATCGCAAAAGATCAGCGTGCAATGCCTAGTAAAGACCGATTGACAGAGCGCGTAGTCTTTGCCTGCCAACAAGCGCTTGAAGACACGCAAGGCGATATTTTGGTGTTTTTGCCAGGTAAAGGAGAAATTATCGCCTGTGCCGCAGCCTTAAAATCTCTCGAAGTCATTATTGTCCCGCTGTACAGCGGCTGTAGTAAGCAACATCAGCAACTTGCTCTATCGCAACAAGCAACGCAACGCATCATACTCGCCACCAATGTCGCAGAAACATCTCTGACAATTCCAAATGTTACCTGTGTCATTGATTCAGGATTAGAGCGCCGCACACACTTGAGAAATGGCAAAACCGTACTTGGATTAGATGCTATAGGGCAAGATTCAGCAAAACAACGCCTCGGTCGCGCAGGCAGAACCCAAGCAGGTATCTGCATTCGCCTGTACGGCCAATATGCCCCTTTAATAGACCGTACACCACCAGAAATTCAACGCGAAGCGCTCACCGAGCTTGTACTCGCAGCAGGGTGCGCTGCACAAGGCGTTGACTCATTGCCCTTTATCGATCCCTTGCCAGAGACGTCAAAGCAACGCGCAATTTCAACGCTCCATAGCATCGGTGCCATTGACGATGACCAACGTGCTACCGGCCTCGGTCGACTACTATACCCGCTCCCAGTCGATGCTGAACTTGGATATTTAGTTGACAAAATGCCCTCTGGCGCGCTTAAACAGGCCATGATTGACTTAATCGCTGTTATCTCTGTGCCAGCACGTGTTTACCAACTACCGACTCACCTTGAACAGTTAGAGCAACTAAACTTACTACTTCCTAATCAATGCGATGCAGAACTTGCTATCGCGCTGATAAGAGGAAAGCTTGATGGGATTGTTCAAGCAGAACCAGAAGCCCTAACCGAAGCCAAGCAGTTTAGTGAACAGTTAAGAGAAGCATTTTCACTGCCAAGTCTTGATAAGGCTGCTAGCTACGATCGCCACGCCCTTATCAAAGCCATCGCAGAGGCCCGCCCAGAGTGGATATTCATAAAGCGACAAAACCGCAGAGGCGGTTTTGGAAACGGTCACATGGAAATATCTCCTTCCAATACCTCTCGAGTAGATGAACGCTCTCAGGCAATGCTGGTACTCGATACCTTCGCTTTAGCAGGCAAGGGCACAAAGCAAGCTATGACCATGGCAACACTTGCCGCGCCATTGCCGATTAAAATGCTAGTTGAATTAGGAGTAGGTGAACAGCATATTACTCATGCATTTATAGAAGATGGGCAGATAAAAATAGAATATAACCTAATCTATGCAGGCGTTTCGCTGGCGACCAAAGTAAGTCATGCAGAAGGTGATATGTTGATCCCCGCTTGTCGTATGCTAATTCAAAGCGGACAGTTGTATCCCGGTGTTAGTGACATACTCGAAGAGTCGCTCGCATACCATGCTTTATACTATCAATACGAGAAAATAAGCGACATAGTACCCGCGCCAGAGGAGTACTTAGAAAGCAGGTTGTCCGAGCTGGGCGTCACTCACTTTGAAGACCTAGAGCTAATTGAACCAGAAGATTTATATTTTCAAGCCATAGAAAGTTGGATATTAGCGCCTTTTATTGAAAAACACCCTATCAAAGTCACACTGCCCGAATTAAGCATGTCAGTAACGTATAACTTTTTATCAAAAAGAATTTTATTAGAATATCAAACGGGTAATAGAAAAGATTCGCCCAAAAGATGGGAACTGCCAAGCTTTCAAGGCTTTAAAATACAATATAAAAAAGCCAGTAAAGTCGTTGATATTAGGTAAAAAACCATGAGTAAACAACTTTAAATTTTAATGGAGGGGTAACCCTCCATTACTTTAATTACAAATAAATTCAAAAAACAACAAACCTTATTTATTTTTATTTAAAAGATTTCACCTTCTCCATTTGGATTTTAAAAACCTAATCACTCGCATCCACCAAGGCGATAGTAAAAGAAGGAAAAGCTAGCTATACATATTAGATAAGCAGCAATTATTAATATAAGAGTTACTAACTAAAATTATTATCGGCCATCATTTCCAGTTAAGATTTGCTTCTGAGAGTTTCGCAGTGATTCAGCACCACGCCTACGAGTCTCGTCTCTTTGCTTGCGGGTTGAGCAATACTTAGTTGGAATATTTGAGCCCAAAGCCGTCACTTGTTCGCAACGATACCCTGAATCTGTTGTTTTACTCTGTCCATCATTGCTTTGACAGCCCACTAAGAAAACACTCGTTACAGCCAAAATAGTAAGAACATTAAGTTTCATCTTTATCATTCCTTTTAAACTTTGTTTATATCTAATTTCATACTTAAAAGCACAACCTATAACAAATAACACTGAAAATATGAAATAAAGCCAGACTCAAATTAACCTATTAGAAAAAGTCTCACTTACTCTAAAAAAACCATGAACCAGTAAACCCATTCTGTAAGAGCTATATCGCTTATATTTTTACACCAATAAAAATCTGTTTATTTATAAACAACAAAGTAGAATACAGATCGAAACCAACCAAACTTAGTTAAATAAACAGTAACACACCATAAATTCATTAAATACAGCTTTAAATTCCAATGCAAATATAGTGACATCCTACTCCAAGCGGTACCTAGCATGCATTTAAAATAAAACCATTAACATTTTATACTAAAACAAAAAACAACCGTCAACAAAGCAGGTTGCTGTTATTAATATTTAAATAAAAGACATCTCTTAGTTTATAGCAAGCTTACAATTCAAGATGGCGTTAAAGTAAACCTCTAACAATAATATAATTGTCTAGCCCTGTATGAATAAGCTAATGGCCAAGCATAACATCCAATTTTAGTTGCTTAGATTTGATGTAACTTTCATACTTACATGAAAGAAAAAACCGTATTAAAGCGTCAATGCATAGGCTCACACTACACGTAATAGATGTGTCTATATTTGCGAATATAAAGGCACTAGCTATTGTCTAAATAACAAATGCACTAAAATAGAAACAGCAATGCCTTTCGGAAAAAGAGAAGATGTGAGAATAGATTTTAAGTGAAGCGAGCGGAAAAATGCAGTTCCGCCTATGTTCTAGTATCTAGCGTTAGTTTCCACTGTTAACTGTCGATACTCTTTGAGCATCACGCAAATCTCGCTTTGCTTGCTCACGAGCTTCTGCCCTTTGTTTTTTAGTAGAACAATATGTGGTGGGAATATTCGAACCAAGCGACCTTACTTGCTTGCAGCGATAACCCTTATCAGCCTTGCTATTTGCAGTCGCACCACTATCGTTGCTTTTACACGCAATTAAAAATGTACTTGAAAAAGCCAAAAGTAAAAGTGTCTTTAATTTCATGATTCCTTCCTTTTTAAATTGGATTTAGTTTGATTATTTATTGTTTTTATTTTGGATAAAAAAGGCCGCAGTATATGCGGCCTTTTTTAAACTTCAGATTAGAAGCTGTAATCAACACTTAGGTAGAAAGTGCGAAGCAGCTGGTCATAGTAACGACCTTCATAACCTACAAGGTGGCCTTCTGGATCACCTAGTGAGAACGGAGGCTCAACATCAAATAAGTTGTTAACACCAAGTGTAATCACTGTGTCTTCTAAGCCATAGTAATCAACTTTATAATCTGTCTTCACGTATGAAGGGATTTGAAGTTGTACGTGCTCTGAAACAAACTGATTACTACCAACGCCATCTTCGTCGAACACTTCTTCCATTGTTGGGTTAGCAATTGTACCTGCAAATACCTCAACACGGTCGTCACGGTAGCCAGACTTATAGCTTAGACGAAGTGTATGCGAGAAGTCACCATGCGTTAGCACGTTTTGGAATGTAGCAATATTTCTGAATACAACTTCGTTATCAGTACCGTATTGACCAAGGCTTGATCTCCAGTCATAAGGTACAACACCTGGCGCTGTGTACGTAGACTTAGTGATATAAGTACCTTGTAAAGTCGTCTTCAGCTGGCCGAAGCTTAGCTCATTGTTGAACTCAAATTTCCAGTCAATACCCGCAGTTTCATTTTTACCAAGGTTAAGCGAACTACGCTCGACACTCAATAGCTTTTGGTTGTCATCGGCACGGCTTGTGTGAACAACAAACGCATCATTGAATAAACCAACATTCTGGAACATATAATCAAAGTCAGGTGCTTGTACCTGGTCTTCAATCTCTACACTCCAATAGTCAAATTGGATTGTTGTATCAGTTGTTGGAGAGTAAACAAAACCTAGTGACTTCTGCTCAGACTGCTCAGGAGCTAGGTTAGGGTTACCTTTGAAGAATGCTTGATACTGTGTTGTACCTGGAGGACAGAATCCTTCACGTGAAGGGTCACCTAAATCAGGACAAGTATAGTTACTACCCGTCACACCATTCGCTGAAAGAGGCTGTGCGTAGTCACGAAGAGAGGCAACTTTAAAACCAGTACCGATTGAACCACGAATTACTAAGTTATCTGTCGCATTGTAACGTACGCTGAACTTGTAAGTTGTGTCGTTTGCAGACGTGTAATTATTGTTATCAGCAACGCTGTTTTTAACCTTACCAATATTATCGTAACGAATAGCAAGGTTAGCACTTAAGTCGTCAAGGATTGGTACCTGGAACTCAGTGAAAGCACCATAAGACGTACGGCTTAAGTCATAGTCGAATGAAGTTGGTTGAGGCGTTGCAACGCGATTAACGTGTGCTTCAGTACGAGTAAGCTCGTATGAGTTTTCGCGAGCATCTATACCATAACCAATGTACACCTCACCAGCTGGCAATTCGAATAAAGGTTGTGAAGCACGGAAATCGAATGATAACACTTCTGTCTTAATTGTTCTCCATAGACCACGCCACTGTACGCTTTCAAGTGCGTCAACAGATGCTTGGTCCTGCATGAACTGGTCAGGAGTTAAGAATACGTCGATAGCACCTGATGCGATAGTAGGTGCAAATTTAGAACGGTTGAAGTGACCATTTTTGATGTGCTCTTCACGCTCATTTGTTGAGTAAACGAAAGCAGTGTTGAAATCAACTTGGTCGAAAAGAGTACCTTCAAAGCCAGTAATTAAGTTGATGCCAGTATTTTTGTTTTCAGTCGTACGGTTCCCACCTGGAAGAGCACGCCATGAAGCACCAAACTCTGTCGCATTTGCTTTTTCTTCGTCTGTTAGGTGTTTTTCAATATACTTGTCAAACAACACACTATCAGTACCGATTGGTAGTACACCTGTTGGGTTAGGTGCAATACGACCAGTCATTGAGAAGTCTGTGTAAGAGAATGTTGCAAAGCCTTGAATGTCATCAGTTACTGTGTAATCAGCTTGAAGGATAAGCGCTGCACGTTCGTTTTCTGGGTAGATTTCTAATGTGCTTGTGTAGTCAAATACACAGTCAACACCACCGGCATTACCGAAAGGAGATACCGCTGTGTTTGGAGCACAGGTATTATTGTCAAGATAGTATGGGCTGAATACACGTGTGTAAGAACCTGCAGTCGGACGACCTTCTTCATCACGAGTACCAATAAATACGTTTGCGATAGCAGGGATTGCGTTAGAAGAACCGTTTAGCTCCCAGTACTGTTCGCCATCGTGTTCAAACTCTAAGAAACCAGTTTTTGCAAAATCACGGTCTTTTGAACGAAGCATTTCTGTTTTATCGTAGCTAAGTGAAGCAACAATGCTATAACCGTCACGATCGAAATCACCAAAACCTGTTGTGAAAGATAGGTTGTAAGAATCACCACCATCTTGAGGACGGTCTGTACGTACAGAAAGCGTAGACTGGTCTACTTCAGACTTAAGAATGAAGTTGATTACACCCGCGATTGCATCAGAACCGTATAGTGCAGAAGCACCATCCGTTAAAACTTCTACACGCTCAATTGACGCAAGAGGAATTGAGTTAAGGTCAACTGTGTTGCCTGAGTTCATTGGTGCGATACGACGACCGTTTAAAAGTACTAGCGTATAAGCATCACCGATACCACGAAGTGATGCAGTTGCTTCACCAGTACCGCCGCCACCAACTGTAGATGTTGGTGTAGTAAAACCCTGCATTGAAGGGATTTGGGCAACTAGGTCACCTACGCTTGTAACACCAGTGTTTTTGATGTCTTCAGCTGAAATTACGTCAACAGGAAGTGCACCTGCAAGGTCAGTACCTTTGATACTAGTACCTGTAATTTCAATTTTTTCGATTTCTTTTTGTTCTTCAGCTGTTGCGTTAAACGCAGTTGCTGAAACAGCACCAAAAGCGATCGCTAAGCGTACTGCTTTTGAGATCTTACTATTTAACATTCAATTTCTCCCTGGGCTTTTGACAAAGCTTTTATTTTAATTATGCATTCAATACAAGGTTAAACACGTTACTTTTATGTGTACCTTATATGTAACAACGCAAGTATAGTAACCACAAAGTAAATACCCATGCAAGCTTGTAAAAATGAGTTAATACACATATTAATTGCACAAAACACAACAAGTAAAATTTATAAAGACCCCCGTTATAAATACAAACAATCTAACTAAACACTGCTCTAAACAAGCTTTTTTTTCGCTTTGTTATTTTGTCAAAAAAATCAAAATCAAAAAATAAAAGCAAATAAAAACAGACCTCTAATTGAAAAAAATGAGTATCAAAAACCTAGAAATAAAATAAATAATAAATTTAACACGGGAAGGGGTAGAAGAAATAAAACACGTCAAACGCTCAAAATAAAGCCAGACGAATAAATCATAAAAATTAACTTCGTGAACATTTTGAACACAAATAGGTACAAAAATGACAATAAAATAAATAAAAAAAAACCTGCGGATGCAGGTTTTTTAGACGAGAATATTTCAAGCTGAAACTTCAGCTACATGGCATCTACCTTTTTTACATAAATTCACTAAGCGTTGTTTATGAATAAAGTTATAAATGCTGCAACATGTTATATTTTCCTTCTAAATTCGTAACTTGGCTCTAGGTTAGACTAGAGCCAAGGGTCCTAATATTAGAAAGTGTAATCAGCTTGTAGGTAGAAAGTACGTCCATACGGGTCTGCATAGCGTGGGTCATAACCAACCTGGTGACCCGCTGCTGCGTTAAGCGTAAATGGCGGCTCTTTATCAAATAAGTTCTTGATACCAAAGCTTACATTTGCGTTATCGCCCCAAGCATATGCTAAGCGATAATCAACTGTCATATATACTGGGATATGCTTTTGAATTACGCTACCATCAACAGCATCATTCCAATCATCAGCTTTTGCTACATAGAAACTTACATCTGCTGCTGCATCTGTGTAACCACTGCGAGCCTTAATATTCAAGCTGTGTGTGAAATCACCATGCGTGAAGGTATTATTAAAGTTCACGATGTTGCGGAATGTAACAGCTTCGTTAGTACCCACTTTACCTAAGCTAGAATCCCAGATATTTTCACTACCAACACGCAAGCTTTCACTTTCAAGCATGTAAGTACCCATTAATTGAGACTTAAGTGTGCCGAAAGAAAATTCTGTTGTGAAATCAAAGTGCCAATCAATACCTGAGTTTCTTGACTCACCCACGTTGTCAGCTGCTTGGATGATCGCTACAACTGTATCGCCTGTACCTTGGTCAATCTTAGTCGTGAACCACTCAGCGTATGTTACTGGGTCACCAAAGATTTGGTTCTGAGTTAGACGTCTAACCTGGTTTTCCATCTGTACGTTCCAGTAGTCCATACCAAAGCTTGTGCCTTGATCGCCAGACCATACAAAACCAAATGTGTACTGCTTAGAAGTCTCAGGCTTAAGTCCTGCATTACCTTCACGGAATACATCGTACTGAAGTTTGTCAGAGTAACAGAATTGTGCAATTTCTTGTCTCAAACCAGCTGGACAGTCATAAGGTGATGCTGTTACACCAAACTCAACACGTGGCTCTGCGATTTCACGCATTGTAGCCATCTTGAAACCAGTACCATATGAAGCACGCAACAACCATTGGTCATTAGGACGATAAGAAACACTCAATTTATATGTCGTATCGTCAGCACTGTCGTTAACAGTTTGGTTGCCAGTACGCTTAGAGTCTGTGATTTCACCAATTTCATCGTAACGTAATGAACCTGTTACTTCTAAGTTTTCAAGTACAGGTACTACGACTTCAGCAAATGCACCGTAGCTGTCACGCTCTAAATCAAACTCTTCACCAGCTGATTCAAATAGTACGACTTCAGCATTTTGACCTTCACCATTAGTCAGTGAGTAGTTTGACATGCGGTAATCAAAACCAACAGCCATGTATACTGTACCAGCATCCAGCTCTGCGATTGGGCCTGATGTTTTACCTTCAATAGCGAACAAACCAGTTTCGGTTGTGTCCCACAAACCATTAAACATCGTGTTTCTAACAGCTGTGTTTTGCTCATCAGTGAGTGAATCAGGATCTGCGAAGATATCTACTTCACCAGATGTAACAAGTTCAATGAACTCTTTCTCTAATGGGTAACCAGTAATACGAACTTGCTCACGCTCTGCATCAGACGCGGTAACGGCTAGATCATAGTTCCACTCGCCAAAGTCACCACGTAAACCAGCCACAAAATGTGTTGTTGTTGCCGTATATTCGTCCGTACGATTACCACCTGGAAGTACACGCCAGCGAGCAGCAACTTTCGTCATATCTGCTAGCACATTATCAGGAAGATATGGAAGTACATTATCTTTCACGATTTGTGAATCGTTAGCCAGTGTAAATGTACCTGTTGGGTAAGGTGCAATACGCGTAGTCATTTGGAATTCTGAAGCAGACGCTGTCACATATGCTTCTGTGTCGTCGTTTACTGCAAACGTACCTTGTAAGAATAAGTTGTTACGCTCACTCTCTGGCTGAATTTCTAATGTACTCGTGTAGTCAAACTGACATGCATTACCAGATGGTGCACTTGTCGTGTGACAAGAACCATTTGCTTCTTTATAAGGGTTTAATGCGTAAGTCTTAGTAACATTGTTGCCAGCGTCATTTAAAACTAAATTTCCAGCCTCGTCACGCGTGTTATAAGTCACGTAAGCGTTACCAGGGATCGCATTTGAAGAACCCGCAATCGCTACTAAATCTTGGCCAGCGTGCTCAAATTGAACAAAACCAGTTTTTGCAAAATCGCGGTCTACAGATCTTAAGTTGTCTTGCTCATCACGGCTAAAGCTCACCATAACGTTGAAGCCATCACTGCCTAAATCACCAAAACCTGTCGTGATTGAGAAGTTTGAGCTAGACGTATCTTTTGGCTTGTCATAACGTGCACTGATGGTTGTCTCTTGCACGTCATCTTTAAGAATAAAGTTTACAACACCTGCAATCGCATCAGAGCCGTATAGTGCAGATGCGCCATCTTTAAGGATTTCAACGCGCTTAATCGCTGATAAAGGGATTGAGTTAATATCAATACTTGAACCTGAGTCAGACGAAGCCATACGGCGACCATTGATAAGAACAAGCGTATATTCAGCGCCCAAATCACGTAGGGAAGCAGTTTGAATACCACCACCGCCACCGCCGACAGACTCACCAGCAGCTGTAAAACCCTGCATTGATGGAATGTTTGCGATCAAATCCGGCACACTTGTTACGCCAGACTTTGCAATATCTGTTGCATCGATTACATCTACAGGTAACGCACCTTCAAGGTCTGTTCGCTTGATTGCAGAACCCGTAATTTCAATACGCTCCACTTCTTGCTCACCTGCATCGTTAGCAGATACAAAAGCGGATGCTGATACAGCACCTAAAGCCAATGCTAATCGCACAGCCTTGGTTACTTGATTGTTTAACATTTGAATCTCCCTGGACCACTCTTTTGAGTGGTTATAATTATATAAATGGCGTAAGCCAATTTTTTTATTGTTGCACTTAAAGCAACATGGTGCAGAAATACTAAACAATCCCTGCCCTAAGCGTCAACAATTTTATTGCACTTATACCTGAAAAAATCAACATCACCACACAATAAAAGTTACAAAAAAAACACAACAAAAACAACAAACCTATGTTTTTAAAGGTTTTTATTATTTAAACCCAAAATAAAGACAAAAAATTAATAAACAACAAAAACAAAAAACCACCCGATTAGATCGAAAAACACAATAAAGGTACACAAAAAAACTGAGGCGAATTAAAAGCAAAAGAAAAAACACAATAAAATCAATAATTTAGATACAGCTAAAGCTCAAAAACCACAAGGTTAAACATGTGTAAACAAGCCTACACTGATAATAAATGGTAAACAAACAGGTCCAAACCCACTCAAAGTAAACCTTAAAAAAACATGGCAACAAAATAGATACAAAAAAAGATGGTTTTAGATGTTTTTTAAGCCAAAATAGATTTTATTGAAATAATTAAACCAATAGAGCTAGTAGCACTACTCGATAAAAAACATACTATGAGTTGAATTCGAAATGGAGCTCAGTTTATTAACGGCTCTGCGGCTGCAGAAAGTTAAATAGGATATTAGAGTGGGAAAGTGCGAAAGGCAGCCATAAAAAAACCTCGCAAATAGCGAGGTTTTTAAACTTTTTAAGTTAGGCAAATAGCTTAGAAGCTAATGCTGTAACCTGCAAAGATTTCACGACCGATGTGAGCTGTGTGATAGATAGAGTAATCAATGTAATTACCGTTATCATCGTAGTTCACTTCTTTATCAAACAAGTTACGTGCACCTAGAGTAAACGTACCGTAGTTTTCAGTGAAGTACTTCATGTTTAAGTTATGTGTAACGAACGTTGGAATGTTATCTTCGTACGCTTTCACAGGTACTAATTCACCATCACGTGATTCCGCTTTCACATATGCAGTCTCATACGTATCAGCAATGATATCTGTCGTCCAGTTAATCGCCACGTTATCCAGCGTGTAATTTACCGTGAACTGTGAACGCCACTCAGGTTGCTCAGGAGCACCTTTCTCATTACCTGTTGGGCCAGAGAAGTATACGTCTTCACCTACTTCAGTCAGTAACGTTGTTACGTTTCTGAACTTGAATTCACCAAAGCTCGTATCTAGCTTGTATGAAAGGTCAATGTCAAAACCTTTACGAGACATAGAAGAGCCGTTTGCGTAAAGTGTTTTAACTTTACCGTCTACAGCGCCATTCGCATCACGCTGAATATCAACTTGAGGGAATTTAGTTGTGATTTCGCCCAGCTTGCCAGCGTTCTCGATGTAAATTAGATCTTGAACAGTGATTAAAGACACGACGTTTTCAATTTCAAGCTCAAAATAATCAACTTTGAAAGATACATCTTCGAAGCCAGAGTAAACAAAACCTAGGTTAACATAAGTTGATTCTTCAGGACCTAAGTCTGGGTTGCCTTGTCTTAGTTCTTCAAATCCACGCTGCTTACATTCTGAAGCAGTTGTGCCTTGTTGTGCACAAAGCACATAGTCTGTCGCTTGAGGTGCACCTTCAGAGTCAGTTGCATTCAGCTCTTTAAGTGTTGGTGCACGGAAACCTTCTGAGTATGAACCACGAATAAGTAGGTCATCGATTGGACGGTACTCAACCTTAATACTTGGGTTGCCTACACTACCGAAGTCACTGTAATCATCGTAACGGTATGCCGCACTTACAATTAGATTATCAAATACAGGCATCTGCATTTCATAGAATACAGCAGTTACATCACGCTCACCTAGGCCTGAACTACCAGCACTACCACCGATAAGTTTCGCTTCACTTTGCGCATCATATTTAGACTGAAGTACTTCTTCGAAGTACTCACCACCAAAGTAGTGGCCGATCATACCACCTGGTAACTCACCAAATTCAAAACCAAGACCTGCGAAGAAGTGGTCTAGCTCGCTTTGGTTCTCTGTATACGTAGTCGCACGCATGTTATCGATACCCTCTTCAGAGCCCATATCGATACCATTTTGTTGGTTATATGCAAGACCTGAGTAACTTAGGTAGTAACGACCAGCTGTACGGTAATCTAGCTTAGCTTTGTGATAAGATACTTCCCACTCAGCTGAATCGCCGAACATACCTTTAAGACCTAACAGGTAGTCTTGCTGATAATCTGTTACTTCACCGTCACGGTTACCAAGTTGATACCAACGGAACTGACCATTAACAACTTCATCAGTCGGGTTATGCTCATTGTCAGCAGCCATGCCTCTCCAAGATGCCGCTGGAGGTGCATAACGACCGAAAGAGTCATTTCGGCTAAACATACCACGTGCATATAGCTCAATATCGTCTGTAAGCTCATATGTTACGCTAGTCATGATTGAGTCACGTTTAGTTGATGCAGAGTTAGCTGAAACGTCAGCAAATGCGTAACCACATACTTCACCCTTGCCAATACCACCTAGGCTTGAACCTTGGTCAAGTACACCAACAAAACCAGGAACAGTTTCTTTTAGGTCATTACATTTAGGTGAAGCTAGGTAGCCATCAGGGCCTTTTACAGTTGCACCGAAGTAACTAATACCTGTTGTTTCATCGTAAATTGAGATTTTGCCATCGCCGTTTGTGTCTTCCATTGTTGCAGACGTATAAGGACGGTCACGGTCGAAGATCTCACCACGCTGTTGGTGGTCATATACAAAAGTGATGTTACCTTTGTCAGAGCTTACACCAAATGAAAGAGACATTTGTTTAGTATCGCCACCTTTTGCTTCTGGGCGACCTACTTGAATATCAAACGTTGCCCCTTCGAAGTCTTTCTTAAGGATAACGTTGATTACACCTGCAATCGCGTCAGAACCGTAAATAGCTGATGCGCCATCTTTTAGGATTTCAATACGCTCTACCGCTGCCATTGGGATTGAGCTTAGGTTTGCACCACCGCCATTTAGTGATGGAGAACCACCTAAACGCTTGCCGTCAACCAATACCAGTGTACGACCAGCACCAGCGCCTAAAAGGCTTACTGTGTTTTGAGATTGTGCGCTGCTACCTGACGATGGTGTGATAGAACCAAAGCTGTTAGATGTAACGCTTTGTAGTGCTTCAGCAACAGATACTCGGCCTTGGCTTTCAAATTCAGCAGTTGAGATTACTTCAACAGGGCTTGCACCTTCCATATCAACACGCTTGATACGTGAGCCAGTTACTTCGATACGTTCTACTTTTTCTGCGCCTTCTGCAGCCACAGCATTCGTCGCAAATGCAGCTGAAGAAGCAGCACCAAATGCTAGTGCAATGCGCACAGCCTTAGTTACTTTAGTGTTCAACATGAGATTCTCCCTGGGCTTACCGCAGTGCAATAAGCTTGAGTTTTATAAGTCTTTATTTCTGGCTCTAGTGGCCGGTTTTAAAAATTCGGCATGGATACTAATCGGGACTCATGTTAAACGTCAAACAAGAGCGAGTTAACACTCACTAACAAGAATTAAACACAAAAGAATCTATTTTTAATATAGTTTTGAAGTTAATAAACACTTACTACAATATGAATTAAATTATTAATCAAATTCACAGGCGAGATGTACAATAAAAAAGCAAGTTTTGATCGCGTTAAAAAAGGCAAGCGACAATCGCGTTAATAAAAATATTTTTATTTTTGGTTTAAGTGGGTACAATTTGACCAGCAAGTTCGGTTTAACACAAAAAATTTGCACAAGTGGGCATTGGCATTTACATCACGGTAAACGCAATTTTATCGATTGACTATCTGCTGTACGGTAAAATCTCGAATATTACAAAGCGATAAAAAATCGCTTCCTGACGTTTACAAATCAAAAGAACGTTGACCTGCTAAGTTGATGGCATTTTCATCTATATTCGGTAGCATTCTGTAAATAGGTAAAATTTGCTTTTCTATATAGTGGGTATAATCTAGCTGCTTAATATCTTCAATAAAAAGCTGTGGGCCTGATTGGCTAATATAGTATGCAATTTGACTCCCCTTACCAAGACCATTAACAAGCCCTAAACGCGTTGCTTCTTTTGCTGCGCGCACGTGAGGCGGAATATTTTTGACATAGGCATCGAGTGGTTTACCCAACCGCTTTTTATATATCAACTTATCATCCACTTTCCCTGATGTGATTAAGCTAATGTAGTACTCTGTAATGTTAGTGACATTATTTCCATCAAATAGCGCTCTGATCAACGCTTGTTGATAGTCTTTTGCAATGCTCGTCCAATCACTGCGTACGGTCTCCATCCCTTTAAATACCAATTCAGGTTGCCCGTTTTTCTCGATTTGACCTACGTAGCGCTTTTTCGAGCCAGTTTCTTGGCCTCGGATCGTCGGCATAAAAAATGGGCTGTAATGAGTTTCAAACTCAATCTCTAAAAAGCTCTGTAATTTGTAACGCTCATTAAGCTCGTTCGTCCAGCGAGCATTAATTTTTTCCATCAGTGTATTACCAATACTTTGGCAAGATTCACCTCTCAAATCATCATTGACTTTAACAAACGTTGAATCTGTGTCGCCATATATCACCTCATAACCCATTTCTTCAATCCAACGACGCGTAGTTTGCATAATTTCATGCCCGCGCATGGTAATTGAGCTTGATAACCTTGGGTCGAAAAAGCGACACCCTTTAGAGCCCAGCACACCATATAAACTATTCATGATAATTTTTATTGCCTGCTGTAGCATTTGCTCACCTTCCTGCTTAGCTTGATGACGCGCCTCCCAAAGCTGCGCAACAAGCTGTGGTAAGTGATGGTGTTCTCGTGAAAATAGCCCCTTATTAAACCCTGGAATGGCACTAGCATCATCTTTGCCACCTTCAATAAGTCCCATGGGGTCAATACAAAATGACCGTATAATAGAGGGATATAGACTCTTAAAATCTAGTACTAGGACGTTCTGATATAATCCTGGCTTAGAGTCCATCACATAGCCACCTGGACTATCAAAGTTCAATCCATGCTCACCTAAATTCGGCGCAATATAACCACTGCGATGTAAAAGTGGTAAATATAAGTTTGTAAAGGCTGCAACAGAGCCTCCCATACGCTCAAGCTCTAAACCGGTTAATCGTGTTCTTGCGATCGCAAAATCAAGCAGTGACTGTTGCTGAAATATATCCCATACTAGCTGGCAGTCTTCTAAGTTATATTTTGCTAAGCTCAACTTGTCTTCATGGAATTGTCTAACAATTTCTTCTAACCGATTATCCTGACTGATCAATTTATCTCGCCCAAGTACTTCTTTAGCGACAAAGCTCAATTTAAATGTTTCAAAGTGGTATGTGGCGTTTTTCATCGTATCAATACCATCTATCACCACTCGACCAGGGATCAGCACACGCGTGAAATTACCTCTAGAAACATGCATGGCTTCGCCATCACGGCCAATATCCAAGGTGACACCCAAAGCTTGAGCGCGTTCATGTAGCACGACACAATCAAAATCAATGACATTCCAACCGATCAATACATCAGGATTTAACTGTACAATTAACGCACACAACTTATGCAATAACGCAATTTCATCGTCAACCCAAACAATATTCATATCGCTTGGCTGCGCAGAACCAATCATGACTACAATTTTATCTTGACCAGACACGAGGCCTACTGAAAATAAGACACCATCACCGCTGCATTCAATATCCAATGACAACATATTTAAACTAGGCACAAAGGTAGGATGCGCTTTTAACTTCGCATGCTGTAACTCGAGATAACCATTGCGCTTTATGGGTTGGCCTGTAACCCAAACGCCGCCTTTTATATATCGCTCCATCAAATACCTGTCAGCATGGCGGATATCTTCTTCATACATTGGCACATGCCCGTTCAGTGTTTCCTTGGCGGTATAAAAGTCACTTAAGCTGGTAAAGTAGATGGCACACACAGCTGATTGATCGAAATGTGTTAGCGGCACATCTGTCAATTGAAACTGGCAGCCAGCTTGCTCTAACCTGTGCCTTACTTGACCTTGATGCGATTGCTTGACAAAAAACACACTCTTTTCTTGCTCAATAAATGCTTTGATTACGCCTTGCTGTGTCTTTAACCAGTAACACAATCGTATCCTGCCTTTATATGAAGTTTGCTGCCGAGACAAAATAAAGCCCGGATATACTGCTTGTGCCAATTGTTAACCCCGCCTAAAATACACCCCTGTAATTATATCCATACTTTTTTGCTTAGGCGATCCACATGTTGTCAGACTCATTAAAAAAAACCGTACGTCATGCCCATCAAAATATCGCCCAGCAATTGGAGGACTACCGTCCTCGTAGTAGCCAGAACTACCTAGTGGCTGAAATAGCAAAAACACTCGCTGGTGAATACCACAAATCACAACGTATCTGTGTCATTGAAGCGGGTACTGGTACTGGTAAGTCATTGGCATATTGCTTAGGCGCACTCCCTTTAGCGCTAGCAAAAAAGAAAAAGCTCGTTATTTCTACCGCAACCGTAGCCTTACAAGAGCAGTTAATTGAAAAAGAGCTCCCCTTTTTCAAAGCACATAGCGGCATCGACTTTAAGTTTGATTTAGTGAAAGGACGCCAGCGCTATATTTGTGTTCAAAAATTAATGGCTGCAGTGAATGAAGATGATATGCAAATGTCTCTGGTTCCGACTACATCATCACCGCTGACTGACATGGAGCAAAAATGTCTTCAGACGCTGGCCAACGCATATCAAAATAAACAATGGGCGGGCGATCGTGATAGCTGGGAAGATACCATTCCAGACAAAGTATGGAACCTCATTGCCTGCGATAAACATGCCTGTCAGCGTCAGATGAAATCACATCATTTATGTCCTTTTCACCTGGCACGACAAAAAATTGCTCAAATGGATGTACTGGTGATTAATCACGCCTTACTACTCGCCGATTTAGAATTGGGTGGCGGTACGATATTACCAGAACCTGAAGACACGTTTTACGTCATTGATGAAGCTCATCATTTGCCGCACATTACACGTGACTTTTCATCGGCCGCCGCAACCATCAAAGGCACCATTGAGTGGCTTGAAAAATTATTAAAATTTAGCGGTAAAATGGCCAACACCATTGTCTCGCAAAAAGCCATCGGACAGAACTTTAAGCTCAATGATGCTGCAAACGACACCAGTAAATACTTAAGGACGGTGCGTGACAGCCTTGATCAAGCAAACTTCGAATACAATGATAGTGATACCTATCGATTTATAAATGGGGATGTGCCGGAATCACTTACGACTCAAGCAAAAGACATTGCTGATGCCACCCTTGATGCACTGCGGGCACTCAATAAAATGCATGATGCACTGACAACAGATGTATCAGATGGCGACGTGCAGGCATTTCTCGCTGATCCACTGTTGGTAGAGAGTGGTCAATATATTAACCGACTAGAACAGCTTAATAAGTTATGGTTTAGCTATGCTGCGAAAGGGGAAAGCACCCCGCATGCACGCTGGATTAAACGTATGGAATATAAAAACCATCATGACCATTTATTGTGTGATTGCCCCATCGATGTCGGGTTTTATTTAAAAGACAAGCTCTGGCGAGAGTGTGCAGGCGCTGTGCTTTGCTCTGCGACACTGACTGCACTTGGCAGTTTTGATCACTTTTCTAGAGAAGGAGGGTTAACTGGCGAGGAGGGAGTGAAGTTTATTAAAGCTGACTCACCGTTTGATTATCAGCAACAAGCGACTTTGCATTTGCCTAAAACAGCCGTTGAACCAACAGATCAAACATTCAGTGATTTTTTGGCCGACGCATTGCCGCAATACTTGGATAAGAAAAAAGCCAATTTGGTGTTGTTTGCCTCTTACTGGCAAATGGATCATGTTGTGACTGCACTACGTAAAAAGAAACTGAATATTCTAGTACAAGGCGAAATGTCACGAGAGGCTTTATTGAGCCGCCATAAAGCAGCCATTGACTTGGGTGCCGGCAGTATTTTATTTGGTACACAAAGCCTCTCCGAAGGACTAGATCTGCCTGGTAAATATCTAGAGAACTTAGTTATTACCAAAATTCCTTTTGCCGTACCAACCTCACCTGTTGAAGAAGCACAAGCTGAGTTTATTCAATCAAAAGGCGGAAATCCGTTTTTATCTATTACTGTACCTGATGCTGCAAAGAAATTAGTACAAAGCTGTGGTAGACTGCTGCGCAAGGAAACTGATTCTGGTCGCATTACGATACTTGATAGGCGTCTTGTAACCAAACGTTACGGAAAAGCCATGCTTGATACGCTGCCACCCTTTGCTAGACAAATAGATTAAGAATGCTAGAACTCGCTTTTGACCCACTCACATGGGCACTTTTATGTGCAGTTGCTTTGGCAGCTGGTTTTATTGATGCCGTCGCAGGTGGCGGAGGCATGCTAACTGTACCTGCACTGTTAACTGCGGGGTTGCCGCCTCATGTTACGCTGGGTACCAATAAATTAGCGGCCAGTTTCGGGTCACTCACTGCCAGTTTTACTTATTATAAAAAACAGCTTTTTAATCCACGCTTTTGGGCAGCCTCTACGTTAGCAACAGCCATAGGTGCCATCCTAGGCACACTACTTGTAGATAAGCTGAGTATTGAATTTTTAAATAAGCTCTTGCCTGTGATCATCATCATCGTCGCTTTATACAGCTTATTTGGCAGTCTGAGCTCTACGGAACTAAACACTCTGCCTAAAAAAACGCCTATGTTGAAAGTAAAACAATGGCTACAAGGTTTATCACTGGGCTTTTTTGATGGCTTAGCAGGCCCTGGAACGGGCACCTTTTGGACTGCCTCAAACAGCTTACTGTATAAAATGAGTTTACTCTTAAATTGTGGCTTGGCGCGCTCAATGAATTTTGTGTCAAATTTTATTTCCCTGATCACATTCGTCGCGCTAGGACATGTCAATTTCTTATTAGGGATCACCATGGGGGCATTTCTCATGCTCGGTGCATGGATTGGCGCTCACTCAGCCATTAAGTTTGGCAGTAAATTAATAAAGCCTATATTTAATACTGTGGTCATAATATTAGCAGGCAAGCTCATTTTTGAGGCATATATATCATGAGCAGAGCACTGGTTAAGCTCAACAGTAAACTTGAACAACTGGGCACGCAGGCGCACCAGTTTGACAATGCAAAGTGGTTTGATAAAAACCGCTATATCCAAAATCAGCCAAGTTTATTCGATAGTCACTTGTTCCATACAAAAAGCCTATTACTCGGTGATTATGTCGACGAAATAAAACTTACACTTAAAAACCTGCCCCCAGAACAAAATCGCCATGCCTATCAATTTGCTGTAGAGCAAGTCGGGGAGCAAATGCAGGCCATCATTAAAGTGCTTAAATCCACCCCCGTGTGGGCCAAAGAAAATAAACTCAGCCAACCTAAAAAAGCCAAAGTATTTAAAAAAGCAGTGCAACGCATTATGCAGTCATCCCATGAGCTTTATCAGGAGCTGTCACAAAACCATGAGTTTGAACGTCGTCTACAAGATATGATTGATAGTCGTCGTGCGCAACTTGATGGCGCAAACGCAGAACAAAATGCAAAGCTCAACGCTGAAATTCTAGCACTTCATACCCGTTTAGGACGCTGTCGCAAGGCCATCTCTGCCACCGAAGAAAAAATACAACAGCTCGAAAAACAGGGTAATCGTTAACGTGCTGTTTTACGACTCTATCTACAGTAAGCTAGCACTTCCCCCTAAACATCGCTTTCCTATTTGTAAATATGAGCAGCTCAAATCGTATATTGAAGCGATGGGGTTGGGCCAATATATCAGACCTGTGAGTAATAAAGCCTCTATGCAGCAACTTGTTCGCTGCCATAGTGAAACGTATATCCACGCATTTTGCACTGGCGCAATGAGCCAAACTGACATCAAGCGTATGGGGTTTCCGTGGTCCGATCGATTAGTTGAGCGAACTCTCACCTCTGTTGGCGCGAGCATTGAATCAGCAAAGTATGCGTTAAGACATGGTTTTTCAGCGAATTTAGCAGGTGGATATCATCACGCGTTTGCAGACAGAGCGACAGGCTTTTGTATCTTCAACGATTTAGCCATTGCTGCGTGTGAGTTGTTAGACACTGAACTGGTCGACAATGTGTTGATCTTAGATTGTGATGTTCACCAAGGTGATGGCACAGCGGCCATTTTACAATCACGCCGCGATGTGATCACCTGCTCAATTCACTGCGAACAGAACTTTCCAAGATTTAAAGAAACCTCAGATTATGACTTTGCCCTCCCCTCAGGCACACAAGACAGTGAATATTTGACTACCCTAAAGCAAGCCTTGGAACTGTGTGTGCGGGTCCATCAGCCTGACATTATATTATACAATGCGGGAGCTGATATATTCCACAAAGACGAACTAGGGCACTTCGATATATCACTTCAAGGTGTGTTAGAACGTGAGCAAATCATTTTAGACTATTGCTATCAGCATCAGCTCCCTCTAATGTGTGCATTAGGCGGTGGTTACCAGCGTAATACCGACAGTTTAGTCACAGTGCATCAGCAACTTTTCAATGCCTTAGCCTCATCCCACTTTCTCACCAAATAGGCTTTGTCATTTAGTTTTAGTATGTGTCCATACAAATTTTACCTTACCGTTAAGTCGCGCAGTCAACTTTTATGATATAAACTTTATAGTGTAAAAAAGGGGGGAAGTGATATTATGAAACTGCATGATGATTTACATAATTATTATGAAAAAATTATGCTCGAACAAATCGTGGAGCGGAAGTTACATGAGACATACGATGAAAACGTCATGGCTGATTTCTGTTGTACGGTCCTCAATCAATTACCTGCTCGTTACATTCGATATGATGTCGATATGGAATTTTACCTGCCTCAGGCTGAGCGACAACAAATGGAAGAGCGTGTTAAGATCGCCATCGAAGTAGCTGTAGAGCAAGTATCCAAAAAGAGACAATTTAACACATGAGTAATCCCTCCTCACTAGACCAAGCTCCACAACATGTAAAACTCGCTATCGATTTGATAATGCTATTAGAACAAAACCAAGTACCCCCTCAGCAAGTCTTAGATGCACTTGAAATAGTCAAACAAGATTATCAGCAAAAAGTCGATGCCGGAGCTGAGTAAAAACTTAACTTTTAACATTTAAAACACATTTGGTCATATTATGGCGATAAGATACATGTTTATCATGTGTATATACACACTCTGATAACGCTATATCGTCAATAACAAGGAATATTATGACCAACAAAATGATTCATTCAGCACTTTTGCTTAGCTGCATTACTTATAACACCAGTATAAAAGCGAATGACTTCGCCGCCCTCAACGAGGCGCTCCCACCAAGTTATGTAATTAATAACACAGAGCCCGTTTTTGACTTTGACGGTGATGGCTGTTTCCCAAGTGCAGGGATAAGTCGGACAGGGCAACAAAACTCTGGGCTGAAAACCTCTGGCGCACTGGGTGGCAGTTGCCGTGATAGGGAGTTTTTATCAACGTCAAATACAGTCCATAGATATGCGTGTAAAACGACCAATGTGGGGCAGTTTTGCGCTCACTTTTACGCTTTATATTTCAAAAAAGATCAGATCATTCCATATCTTGGCGGCGGGCATCGCCATGATTGGGAGTATGCCGCTATTTGGACCATAGATGGCAGTGTGACACATGGAAGTTACAGTGCCCATGGAGATCTATATACAAAGCCAGCCAATCAACTTCCCTTCGAAAATGGACATTTGAAAATTGTTTACCATAAAGATGGCTTGCTAACACACGCGTTTAGATTTGCCAAACCCAATGAAGTGGCCGAAAACAATTATGGATACTTTGTCACCCCTCCTATCATCAGCTGGTCTCACATGATAGGAGATGGGATCAGTAATCAAGCTCTGCGTGACAAGCTCAATACCTATGATTACGGCTCTGCCACTTTACCTGTCAAAGACAGCCGTTTTTTACTCAACTTAAATCGTTTCAAACCAGATAATTACCCAACTTTTTCAACACAAGATCTTTAAAAGTTCGTGAGGGCTACAACTTGCCCTCACATTTCCAATACTTCAAGCACTGTGCAACAAGCACTGGCCAGCCATCATCAGCTTATACTGTGCAAAAAACTGACTATCCAACTCAGATTCATAAGGACAGACAAAGTACGCGACGTCATCCCTCAGCGGAGCGCCTGCGAGGTGTTTCCCATCTTCCCAATATAGAACGGCATGCTTCACTAACTCCTCGAGATAAGTGTGGTCCCACTGATAGTGGGCATAGCCATGATGATCAGACAAATAAGGGGAATAATCTTGTTTACACAAGACACTTGTGACACCATTTTTATGATCTGCAAATGCCTGCGCATCTTGCTCCGCAGTGTGTGGATTAACAAAGTAGGCTATATCGCGGCGCGGCGGGATGGCCTGCGGTAATCCAAACTTTTCACGTACAGCAGAACATTCAACCACGATCCAAGACACAAAATGAGCACCGATTTGATGGTCCCATTTCAAAGCAACAAACATGAAGATACTCCTTCCAACAGTATTAATACATCTAAGTACGATTGCTTGTTTGTCCTTAAACCTGCCTTTTTGACGTCCTATACTACTCCTTTATCACAAGCTTCGATGTCAAAAGGCTGTTCCTAATATATTAACGCAATTCTAGTCTAGCGCTGATAGCAGATACAGCTAAACTTTCTGCGAAGAATATAATGTTTAACCTATATCAATATCTCGATAGTTTACTGTCCAATCCCCCATTTTCGTATCAACTTTTTATATATGTATCAATCGTCAATTGGGGGCTAACACAAGTCAGTTCTCTCAATAAGTTACATCTTGAAATAATGAGCCTTTAAATTTCTCTGTCAACTCAGCTCAAAACACCTATTTCAATCAATGATAAATTGTTACAGCTTATTGCAGAAATGCAATCAACCGCTTTAAAACAGCAGTTTATCGCGCGATGTCATTATGGGCTTTTCGTTGGGACTGGCACTTTTTCACCCAGTCGTTACACTCCATCATGTACAGTTAAACTTGGATGTTGTGATGAATTTAACGCGTAGTTCCCTCAAGAATCCTGCCAGTGTCATTGTCATACTGGCACTTGTAATGGTATTTGGATTATTAAGTATTTTTAAACTCCCAATACAACTCACTCCTGATATTGAACAACCTCAAATCACCATCTTTTCTGGCTGGCGACAAGCCGCACCAGAAGAGATAGAATCGGTCATCATTGAGCCACTAGAAAATGCAGTTAAAAACACGCCAGGTGCACTTGAGGTAAATACGACGATTAATCGGGGTAATGGTTCTATATCACTCACTTTTGCCATCGGTACCGATATGCAGCAAGCCATGCTTGATGTACTCACTAACCTCAATCAAGCTCCTCCACTGCCACTTGATGCGATTGATCCAGTCGTATCCGCAGGTGGCGGTTTTGGGGGAGGTGGCGCAGCCGCCGCCACTTTACTGGTCACCCCGCTCGAAGCTGGCGATCAAGGCTTGAGCCTAGATATGGCTCAATACCAAAAACAAATAGACGAAATTATTGAACCCAGATTATCTCAAATACAAGGCGTTTCCCGTGTCGACCTCGCCAGTGAACGTTCAAAAGAACTGCGTGTCACTTTTGATCCACATAAAGCAGCTGCTCTTGGCATTAGTATCAATCAAATTAGACAGACATTACGGGCTTCTCAAGATACCTCTGCGGGCCTCGCCAATGTGGGGCGCAGACAATATACCGTGCGCTTCACCGGCCAATATGATTTACAAGATATGCTGCAAATGCGCATCGGTTACTCAGGTGATAGACCCATATATCTTGGGGACATTGCCACGGTAAAAGAAACCTTTTCTGACCGTTTGGGTATGAGTGGCAGAAATGGGCAACCTGCCTACTATATTCGCGTAGCACGAATCAATGATGCCAATACCGTAGCACTACTGGATGAGATTAACATTGCAATAAATGAGCTTAATGCAGGCCCATTGAAGGAGGCAGGATTGAGTATAGAGCTCAGTTATGACGCTTCAGTACACATTCGTAACGCCTTGCTGCTCGTTAAAAGCAATTTGGGCTTAGGGGTACTCTTGTCCTGTATTATTTTGTGGCTGTTCTTTCGTGGTCTAAAAACAACGCTGATCATCGCAGCAACAATCCCCGTCTCTTTAATGATGGCATTTCTCGCACTCAATATCTTTGACCGCAGCATTAATGTTATTTCTCTGGCAGGCTTAGCATTTGCCGTCGGTTTAGTATTAGATGCAGCCATCATAGTACAAGAGAACATCGCGCGGCTAAAATCCACTGGCTTTGATACTAATAAGGCAGCACTGAAAGGCGCGACACAAGTCGCTGGGGCACTGTTTGCATCGACTGCTACCAGTGTTGCCATCTTCTTACCCATCTTATTTATGGCAGGTATTGAGGGACAATTATTTTCAGATTTGGCTTTAACATTATCCATTGCCGTGATCGCCTCTTTGCTAAGCGCCCTCACTATCATCCCCATAGCTAATCGCTATATGCCTGACAGCAAAGCAAAAAAAGACCCATATCAAGCATACTGGAAAAAATTAACCAAGTTTATCATGCAGCTAACCAACACCAAGCTCAAACAAATCTCTTGGATCATCGGCTTATTGGGGAGCTCATTACTCATCACAGTCACCATGCTGCCTAAGACAGACTTTATGCCTCAAGCACCCACTGATGGTTTTTTCTTTTCCCTCATTACACCACCAGGTGGGAATGTAAACTATATGGAAGAGGAGTTGTTAAAGCGGGTCAAAGCGCGACTGATGCCTCACTACACAGGAGAAAAGCAACCGGGTATCAAAGACTTCAATTTTTATCTATTTGGCACAAATGCCGGCGGTTTTATTTACTCTGCAGATCCACAGAGAGTAGAAGAGCTAATGAAAGTCACCCGTGAAGAAATCTTGGTAGACCTACCTGATACCCAAGTTTTCCTCTTTAGAGGCTCTATGATTCAAGTTTCCAATGGCGGAGATGGACGAAATATAGACATCGAGATAACAGGTCCTAATATGGATGACCTCATCTCAGGCGCACAAGTGGCATTAACGGCGGTTAAGGAGGCTCTGCCCGAGGCAACAGCGCAACCCCAACCTCGATTAGATATGGCCGAGCCAGAATTAAGGTTGCATCCAAATGATCGCCGAATCACACAAGCAGGCCTCACCCGCCAAGACGTTTCTCAAGCTGTACAAGCTTTTACAGGAGGATTATTCGTCAACGAGTACTTCAATGGTAATGACCGTATGAATGTGATTTTACGTGCCACCAGCTGGGATTCACCCGAAGCATTAAAAGCTTTGCCTATCGTCACGCCGAGCTCAGGTATTCAAACCGTCGGGGAGCTTGCACATGTCGAACGCACAGTCGGACCAAGTCAGTTGCGCCGTGTCAATGGTCGCAGAACGGTCAGTGTTGTAGTCACGCCGCCGGCTGATATGTCACTTGAACAAGCACAGCAAATTTTGCTGTCGCAAGTTATTCCTAAAGTCAAAGCCACACTACCTGAAAATGCAGGGGTTATCCTGTCGGGAAATGCACAAAAAATGAACTCGGCCATTCAAGAGATGGCTATCAATTTCGTCTTAGCCTTATTCATCTTGTTTTTATTAATGAGTGCGCTATTTAAATCTGCCAAAGACAGCCTATTAGTGCTTTTGGTGATGCCATTAGCTGCTGCGGGCGGCGTTATCGCTTTATTTGTTCTTAACTTATTTACTTTTCAGTCCCTCGACTTGCTCACAATGATTGGCTTTATCATATTACTCGGATTAGTGGTGAATAATGCCATTTTACTTGTCGACCAAACTCGTGTTGCCGAAGCTTCCGGCATGCTTAGACAAGAGGCGGTAAGACAAGCCGTCTTAATGCGTGCAAGGCCTGTGTATTTGAGCACATTAACCAGCCTGTTTGGCATGCTACCGCTGACATTAGTGCCAGGGGTTGGTGCTGAGATCTACCGCGGTTTGGCCACTGTGATCGTAGGCGGTATGGCAATAAGTGCCCTGTTCACCTTAATATTGATGCCGAGCTTGCTGCAACTTGGTCAAGGCAAGCAACCGAAAGTTAAACAAAATAATAATTCAAAACCTTCTCTCAATTTAGTGTCGAACCAATAAGGAATTAGCAATGCGTAAAACATCTTTAACTGTGACATTATTTTCCTTGGCTTTGGCATGCAACTCGCTATTGTATAGCGCAACCAGTCGTGCAGCCCTGCCAGTTACTGTAGAGGCAGTGACAGAGGCCCCGTTGACCAGCTCACTGGCAGTCAGTGGCACCCTTTTTGGTAAGCAAGATGTTGTGATTACTGCAGGACTCGCAGGGCGTCTGCTCTTTGTTGCAGAGCCCGGACAAAGAGTAGAACAAGGAGAGGTGCTCATTCGAATGGACACCCTGCCTTTAGAACTCGAGCAAGCACGCCAGCGAGAAATGCTAAAACGTGCACAAATCAATCTCAGATTCCACCAGCAAGAACTGACCCGATTGCAAAAACTCGCTAAGACTAACAGTGCTGCGGCTACTCAAGTAGATAGTGTGCAAAATCAACATGATTTGGCTCTATCTGATATCGCATTAGCTCAAATTGAACTGAACGTCATCGCAGATCAATTATCTCGGGCGACAATCACAGCGCCTTTCACCGGTGTTGTCAGTGAGCGATTTAAACGCGCAGGTAGAGAAGTCAGCCGAGCCAGTGAATTACTGAACTTTGTTGATATTCATAATTTAGAAGCAAGGCTATATGTCCCTGTAAAATATTTACACTATCTCAAGCAGGGAATTATTTTGCCTTTTCAAACTGGTGACTTGAACAACCCAGCTACAAGCTCAGCAACAATTAGCCGTGTTATCCCTGCCACGGATCCTCGCTCACAAACGGTCGAAGTCAGAGCCGATTTGAACACAAACCAAAAGCAAGTTTACGCGGTTGGACAGCTTGTTGATGTCACCGTACCGCTGCAATCCAATCAACCCGTTTTATTGGTTAACCGTGATGCGCTCATCATTCGCCAAAACGGGATCCATATCGTCAAAGTTGACCATGACAACACTGTTCAGCAAATACCGGTCCAAGTTGGTAAAGGTGAAGGCACATTTGTCGAGGTCAAAGCCATAGATAACACGCGTCAACTTAATATTGGCGATCAAATCGCGGTCAGGGGTGCTGAACGTTTGACTGATGGGCAGGAAGTTGACGTGCAAGCCCGTAATTAATTGACAGATTACTAGCCCAATGAGCCTACTTATGGATGAGTAGGTTCATTTTTATATCCTTAAAATTCATTGATTTAATATAATTTAATAAGACTAAGACCGTTAATTTCAGTAAGTTTAATTGGCACTTCTTACGCGCTTTTTACAAGCTACTCCACATAGACATAACGGAGTAGACAACATGCTAACAAACAAAATTTTAATCACGACACAATTGGGCTTATTAGTGGCTGGCACACTTGGCGTAAGTGCCAACGCTCCCGCAGCCAATGCAATATCATCTCAAATCATGTTCGATGACTTTAGCTATCGCCAATTTGAGGATGCACAGAAAAATGGTTGGCAAATTCGCGATGAAGTAGGTCACCCCGGTATTAAAAATGCGACCTGGTGGAAAGAAGGTGTCACATTTCATCCTGATCCCATCAACCACAGCAATACAGTGATGCGTATTACCTCGAAAACCGATGGTTCAGCGGAAAATACCCGCCACACTCAAGTCTGCCACAATAGAAAGTACAAAGAAGGCACATACGCCGCTAGAGTTTACTTCAATGATGCGCCGCAGTATGGACCGGACGGTGATGCGGTTATCCAAACATTTTATGCTATCAGCCCGTTAAAGGCACCGATGGATAAAAACTACAGTGAAATGGACTTCGAGTACCTCCCAAATGGCGGCTGGGGGACTGAGCGACTGGCTTTATTTGCGACCTCTTGGGAAACGTTTCAGCTAACGCCTTGGACGAAAGTAAACGCATACGATTATCACATTGAATCATTACAAGGCTGGAACACGCTTGTTTTACAAGTCGCCGATAATTCACTGAAGTACTACGTCAATGGCCACTTATTTGCCGAGCATGGTGCCGACGTTTATCCTGAAGTGCCTATGTCCATTAACTTCAATCAATGGTTTGACCCGAATAAATTGGTTCAGTCGACACAAATGCGTCAATACTATCAAGACGTCGATTGGGTGTATTTCGTGAAAGATAAAGTCATAGCGCCTACGGCCGTAGTGCAAGCAGTTGAACAACTCAGAAAAGATAAAGTCGCTCAACGCGACACGGTACCAAATTGGAAGCCAAAACAACCAGACTACTGTAGCCTTTAATTAATCGTGTGGATGGGCACTTGAGCAAACCACGCTTGCACACGTGCAATTAATTGGGGACTATCTGCTTGGTGTGCAATATCCAGTGCCTGCTGTGCCATCCCATGTGCACGGCTCTTTTCCCCCAACTCTCTATACATGTCAGCCTGCGCTAACAATACCCAAATTTGGTTAGGGCTGGCATTGCTTTCGTTTGCCACTTGCATCGCTTTATTAAAATAATGTTTAGCTTCATTTATCTCTTGCTGTGCAATGGCTATTTTTGCCAATTCTATCAATGCAGCTGTTTGACCATATCGTCCGTGAAAGCTTTGATGATACTCAAGTGCGGCTAAAAGCCACCTTGTCGCTTCACTGTATTGCCCTTGCAAGCGCTTGATTTTGCCCAGTTCCTCATAAGAGTATGCAATGAACAACTTATCTTGGCTAGATTGTGCTAAGCCCTTTGCTTTGGCAATATACTGCTCGGCTAAATCTAACTCTTGCTGCCTGTTTTCCCCTTGTGGCCAATGTATCAATAAATAACCAATCAACAAATTGGCACGTAAATGTTCTTTTTGACTCGCTGAGTTATCTGCTAATAGCAAACTGCCCTGCAACAAGCTGATTGCTTGCTCCAACTGATAAGTATTTGCCAAACTCCCCGCCAAATACCGTCGTGCGGCGAGCATATTCGGTTGCTCTACCAACGCACTGCGAAACAGTGCTATGGCATCTTCATAGTCTCGCTGTAAAAAAGCGTTCACCCCTTTGGCAAAAGCTTGATTGCTAAATGCACCATGATAAGACCCAGAAGCCGTTATTTCTTGCTGTTGGTATTTATCGGCCAACACGTTGACCAGCTGATTTAATGCATCTTCTACACTTTGGGACAATATTACCCCTTGTTGCGGACCATATTTTGAATGCAGAGTGTAGTGTAATTGTAAATCTTCAGGATAACCGGTCAGTCGAGTCTGGACTACAAGCTGCACATCCAACTTTTGCTGCAACTTAAATATTTTCCCCGACAGCGAGCGTGCGCCCCGAGTATCTCGCTCCTGCAGATATTCTATCGCCAATAGCACATCATCAGTATTACTTACAGATAAGGTTGTTTGCTGAGCAAGTGCCCGTGTTAAGTGATCCATGCCTTTAATCGGTACCCAATCATGCAGCTTATCAGGCATGTTGTTTTCAACAGGTAAGAACGCCACACGGGGCAATTGCTGAGAGTCAGCTCTGTCCAAGATAAAATGTGCTAACCCTACCACTAAGATCAATGCTAAAAAAACGAGCGCTAACATACGCATTGTCATGAACTGTTTAAACTGCGCTGATTTGTTTATTGGTTCAATCTCTGCGACCCAACGATATCCTATTTTAGGGAAGGTCTTAATGGTGCTGGCCCCAAGCATATCCCTGATCTCTTTGATCGACTGAACTAACACTTGGTCTTGTACGACAACGTCACACCAAACATTGTCTAGTAATTCTTGCTTGCTAACAACACGGTCTGGATTTTCGACTAACAAGGTGAGTACTTGCAACGTTTTTGCTCGTATATCATGTCGTTGTTGTGAGCCTTGGGTATAAATCACCCCACGGATCAGGTCGACTTCCTTGTTATCAATTTTAAAGCGCATGATTTAACACCATTGGGTCAGCCTTCGCAGACACCTATTCATAACCATCTGTTTTAAATGTAGTTTGCCCTAATGTTTACGTGTACTCAAGTTTCATAAGATAATCTTCAGAGGGAACTAGAGGAATAAAATCCATATCACCACACTGACTTTTCATCACATGGTATCTAAACGTCACAAAGTTAACCTTTGTGCTACATTTAATGCTGGATTGTCCCAATGCATCATTCTGTTATTAAAACAGAGTGAGTTTAAACACCTGCATAAAAAGTAAAAAATTTATGTAAATCGCAGATTTAACCATCTGCTTTGCAGCACAGTCGCAGTAGTTGTTTTATAGGAGCAGTCGTCTGCCAAAGTAGACTTAACCATCAAGGCTAAGGAAAAACTATGACACATTACACATTTGGCAAAGAAATTACGGATAAACCCCTCCCTACAAAAGTCAAAGTAGCCATCGTTGGCGCGGGCATGTCAGGCCTATATAGTGCTTGGCGATTACAGCAAGAAGCGCAGATACAAGATCTTGCTATATTTGAACGCTCAAATCGAACTGGTGGACGTTTAGACTCAGATCTCATTGAGTTCAATAACCTACGCTCAGAACACCCTAAAACGATTACCGTTAAAGAGGAGCAAGGGGGTATGCGCTTCCTTTTCGATGGGATGGATGATCTGATGGCGTTGTTTTTAAAACTGAACCTACAAAACGACATCGTTCCATTCCCTATGAATAGCGGCGGCAATAACCGATTATTTTTTCGCGGTGAGAGTTTTAGTGTGGAAGATGCTCAACAAGATGACTACGCCATTTGGTCTCATCTATACAACCTTGACCAATCTGAGCAAGGTGTGAACCCCAAAGACATCGTCAACGTCGTCTTCAATCGTATTTTAGAAGCCAACCCGCAGTTTCAACAGCGACCTGAAGTCAGAGGCCCTGAGTTTTGGCAGGCCTTTAGGTTGGAGTGCAAGTGGCAAGGACAAACGCTTAATGAGTGGACGCTGTGGGATCTCTATACCAACATGGGTTATTCACAAGAGTGTATAAATATGCTCTACCGAGTACTTGGCTTCAATGGTACATTCTTATCACAAATGAATGCTGGTGTGGCATATCAGCTGTTAGAAGACTTCCCTGCCAATGTACAATTTAAAACCTTTAAAGACGGCTTCAGCACATTACCCAATAAGTTGGTTGAAGAAGTGGGTACTGACAATATTCACCTGCAGACCAGTATCGAAGAGATTGATTACGCTGAAGAGTCAGGACTGTATTCACTGCATTATAGCCATACCGACGAGCACGGTCGGACGCAAAAAGGGGTTGTGCAAGCGGAAAAAGTCATATTAGGCTTACCAAGGCTTGCACTTGAAAAACTGTTTGTTCGTTCTAATGCGTTTAACCAACTAGACAAGGATAAATCAGAGCAGCTATGGAATACACTGCAATCGGCCAGCAACCAGCCATTACTTAAAATCAATTTATACTACGATTCAGCTTGGTGGGGACGTGGCACTACAGGCAGACCTGCCGTGGAGTTTGGCCCTAACTTTGCAGATTTACCCACAGGCTCTGTTTACCCCTTCTATGCGGTCAATGATGAATTGGCAGCAGCACTGATGTACCAAGAACGCTCGACACACCCATCTAAAGATGTTCAAGCTAAGCTGGACCGTATCGGCAACGAAAAATATGAGCGACCTGCGGCACTGACCATCTACTGTGATTATTTAAATATCAACTTCTGGAGCAACCTACAAAATATTGGTGAAACATACCATCACCCACACCAAAGCGATTATGTACAAGATGTCCCAGCTGATATATACCCTGCATCTACAGCTGTTGTTGCACAAGCAACCAAGTTCTTTAAAGAAATATTTAACACCCACTATGTACCTGAGCCTATCCTAACCAGTGCTCGCATTTGGGAAGGCAGCACTAAGTTTGATATTCCCGCGAGCCGACAATTCGGTTTCGGTGTTCACCAGTGGGCGGTGGGCGCAAATGACAAAGAGGTCATGGAAACACTCAGCGAACCACTACCAAATTTATACACCTGCGGTGAAGCATTTTCTGATTACCAAGGTTGGGTTGAGGGTGCATTGCGCTCAACTGACTTAGCATTAGAAAAAAGCTTTGGCCTCAAGCCATTTAGCCAAGTTTATTTTGAAAATACGCACATCCATGCTTCAGATGCCATTAAAGCGATTTACGAAGAGAACTCAAGTAAGCTCATCAACCAGTATATAGAAACTAACTTCTCAGCCAATACAGCACCAATTGACCGTACTCAAGACTTTGATAGCGTCATTGGCGTTGATCTCTGCTACTTCGATACTAAGTGATAACTAGCACCAAAATAAGCGGCTATGTAATTTGCATCGCCGCTTTTTGGCCAATAAAACGGAGAGTCATTATTTATGAGTACATGTTTCAAAGAATATACGGTTGCAGATTATTTCAAAGACCGCTTAGAAGAAATTGGTGTTGACCAAATGTTTGGCGTCGCCGGTAATTATACCGCCGGCCTATTGGATACAATTTTAGCCGACAGCCAATCTCCAATTACCATTAAAGGCAATGCAAATGAGATTTGTGCCGGTTTTGCTGCAGATGCTTATGCTCGACTAAAAGGCCCTTGTGCATTGTATGTCACATATAGCGTCGGTGCATTTAGCCTACTGAATACCATTGCAGGTTCTTATGTTGAACAAGTGCCCGTTATTTTAATTAATGGTGCACCAACCAATAAAGAGGACCAAATCTCAAAATGCCAAGGGTTGCTATACTCCCATACTACAGGCTACGAATTCGTTGATATTCATATGTTTCGCCCAATTACGGTGGCCGCAGAACGAATCAATAACGCTTTACAAGCCCCCTACCAAATCGACTCAGCTATCACAGCTCTGTTGAGCGAGCAACGTCCTATCTATTTTGAAGTTACTGAAGATATCTGGCGCAGCCCGTGCCAAAGACCACAGGGACGAATAAGAGAGCGCACAAATGATACGCTCACGGTCAGTTGTGCTAAACAAGCTGCTGACGCCACCTTGCAATTGATGCTATCTAAGCCCAAAAGCATCTTTTGGGCAGGTATTGAATTACAACGCCTCGCGTTACAGGATGAGTTTCTCAATTTGATGGAAGTGATTAATCGTCATCACTCTATGCCGGACGGACACATCCATTTTGTCACTTCCGCTTTAAGTAAATCAGTCATTGCAGAAACCCACCCCTGGTTCGAGGGCTGTGTCACACTCTCACCCTCTGAAGTACAGGATCTGGTCGGTGAGGATGGCGTATTAGTAGGCATAGGTGCATGGACAACGGGTAAGGATACCGGAAATCAGGATATTCGCAGCAGCAACACCATACTATCTGCTCACCAAGGCGTCTATGTCGGTGCTGATTTTTACCCATCTGTATTGCTCAAAGATTATTTATACTACCTCACAGAAGCATTTGAGCAATTGGCCAAACACAACCCTGCCCAATTGGCCGGTATTCGCAAGCCTATGGCTGCGAACAATATGCCTATGCCTGAACAGCAATTAGGTTACGATAGCTTTTTTGCCGCGATGAGCAGCTGGATAACAGAAGATGACGTATTAATTGTCGATGCAGGCTTCCCACTCATCGGGGCTCAACGTGTCAAAATACCTTCACGAAATGGTTTTATAGCCCAAGCTGCGTGGTTATCAATCGGTTACTCAGTCCCGGCCGGCACCGGTGTTAAGTGCGCTTACCCTGATAAACGGTCGATTGTCGTTGTTGGTGATGGGGCGTTCCATGAGACCTGTCAAGCCGTTGCCGATCAACATGCTTACGGGCAAAACACGGTTGTCTTTGTCTTAGCCAATGGCATTTATGGGATTGAGCAATACCTCGTCAACCCCAACCCATTTCGTAAGCCGCCTGTTGATTATCAAGATAAATTACTCAATCAGGTGTATAGCTACAATGACTTACCTTCATGGGAAATCGCCAAGCTACCTGATGCGTTCGGCGGCAAAGGGATTAAAGTAACCAGCGTTGAACAATTACTCAGCGCAATGGAAGAAATTCGTCATAATGATCACATCAATTATGTCGTCGAAGTCTGTATTCCTAAAGAAGATACTCCATCAAGTATCACAGCCGAAGCCCCAACAGCCGTCGGTGAAGATGAAATATGCAACCCACAATGGCCACCCGCAAATAAATTTTAGCCCTAGTAACCAGCCTATATGGCTGGTTTCTTTACATATATTAAAAAATGATCTTGCTGTGATAAATTTGTGATAATTGAGCGAGGCTTTCGCGACAATTGCCCTGCATGATTACTCTTGTCAATTACAAACAACAAGAGCCAATTATGAAAACACGTATTCTATCACTCATCGCAGGCACACTTCTTAGTTCCGGTGCTGCACATGCAGCGTCGCTTGAAGTGAAGGTTACTAACCTAACCCAAGGAATATACTTCACCCCTTTACTCATCACTGCCCACACCAAGGATGCCATGTTATTCAATGTCGGTGAGAAAGCATCTGATGAGCTTCAAGCCATGGCAGAAGGCGGCAGCTTAGACGGCCTTAACACCATATTGACAGGCATAAACGCCAATACAGTCAGCAACCCAGCTGGTGGCTTACTCGCACCAGTTACCAGTACAATGACTGATTTAGAAACCACTGATGGCAACGACAAATTGTCAATCGTTGCCATGATGCTACCGACCAATGATGGCTTTATTGGTTTAAATAGCTGGCAGATCCCAACTGAAGCGGGCACCTATCATGTTTACCTGAACGCCTATGATGCCGGCACAGAGGCCAATAATGAAAGAGTGATAGCTGAATCTGGTGCGCCTGGCGTACTCGGTATTCCAGCCTCACCAGGTGTTGCACCAGGCACTGGCGGCGATGGTGTGACGACTGAAGAGGCCAATCAAATGATACATATTCATAGAGGTAACTTAGGCGATGATAATCCAACCGGTGGTGACAGTGATTTACATAATACAGTACACCGCTGGTTAAACCCCGTTGCTAAAGTGACTATCACAGTAAAATAAGGTGGCTATCATGAAACTCTCTAAATTGATTATACCGATTGCTTGCCTGACCTTAGTTGCGTGTAGTGATAATGACGATGAACCGACAACAGTTGTAGAAACACCGGCACCAGCACCAACACCGGATCCAACACCGGACCCAACACCGGATCCGACCCCAGACCCAACGCCGGATCCCACACCTGATCCTGACCCCAATGAGGCGATGTTAACCGTGACGGTTACCAATTTGACCTACGCACAACCGCTATCACCAGTCGGCATTGTGCTGCATCAAGAAGGACAGTTATGGCAAATCGGAGAAGCGGCAAGTAATGCACTAGAAAAAATGGCGGAAAGTGGTGATAACAGCGACCTACTCTCGCTAGGTGTAGTACAGAGCAAAGTGTCAGGAGAGGGTGTCTTACCTCCGGGTAATAAAACGGAATTAACACTGAGCCAATCTTCACTTGATGGACAAAAGTTATCATTATTTACCATGATGGTGAATACAAATGACGGCTTTACCGGTCTTAATGCCTTAGATGTATCTTCTATGGCTGTCGGTGACCAGATGCACTACGTCACCTATGCGTATGACGCAGGTACTGAAGAAAATTCAGAAACCAGTGGCACAATTCCTGGACCCGCAGACAGTGGGGAAGGATTTAATGCGCAAAGAGAAGAGCTGAACAAGGTTGCAATGCATCCTGGTGTTGTTGGTAAAGACGATGGTCTTACGAACTCTGTGTTAAGCAGCATTCATAAATTTGACAACCCACTGATGTCAGTGACCATTATGAGAACCAAGTAGCCTCCTACTCGCCCCGGCAACGAGTAGCTGGGGCGTGTTTGTTTGTGTAATAGCACAGGCAGGAGGTTAGTCTATGCATCAACGTGTGCTCATTGTCGAAGACGATTTAGACATCGCTCGTTTGCTTCAAGTACATTTAAACGAACTTGACCTTGAAGTTGATCACCTTTCGACTGGAGAAGGTGTTATGTCTCAGCTATCAATTCAAAAATATGCCATCGTGTTATTAGACATTATGTTGCCCCAAGTCGATGGGTTAACACTGTGTCGAGAGATAAAAACACTACATCCCAAAATTAGTGTTGTCATGTTGACTTCAAAAAGTAGTGAGATGGACCGCATTATTGGTTTAGAAATGGGGGCTGATGACTACATTTGCAAACCCTGTAGTTATCGAGAGTTTCAAGCGCGTATTAAAGCACAGCTCAGACATATCAAATTACTAGAAGCACAGCAAACCATTGAAATACCCAATGGGACATCGCACCCCATTACCCTAGGTGATTTGCAAGTTGACCCACATTGCCATGAAGTCTCCTTGCACCAAAAGCAATTGGATTTAACCGCCACCGAGTTTGAGTTAATGTTGTTTTTTGCCAAGCATCCAAATCAAGTATTTTCACGTGCTCAATTGCTCGAGTCAGTTTGGGGATACGACCACCTTGGTTATGAGCACACAGTAAACTCGCATATTAATCGTATTCGCACCAAACTAGAGAAACTCACAGACCAAGCGATTATCGAAACGGTCTGGGGAGTGGGGTATAAACTCAATTCAAAGCCTTTACAACAGGAACGGTTATGACCTTTTCACTCTATCATCGCCTTGCATTGATCATCACTGGCGTGTTTATGCTGACAGTCTCCGCATTTGTGTTCTGGACACAAGACCTCTCGTCAGTGTCTCGTTCCCAAGCCGAGCAGCAATTGCATCTAGGGCTCGCGGAACATTTGGCACAAGATAACCCGCTACTCAAGCAAGGGGTATATGATTACAAAGCACTGGAAAATCTGTTCCATACTTTGATGGTACTGGGTCCTGCCTTTGAGTTTTACTTTGTCGACCCCAGTGGTAAGCTGCTCACCTACTCCGCTAAGCCCGGCGAAGTCAAAAGACAATCGATAGACCTTAGGCCCTTGATTCAATTAATAAATGAGCCCAGCAAACTTCCTGTCTATGGCGAAGACCCACGCTCAATTGAACAAAAAAAAATATTTTCCGTCTCTCCCGTTTATAACGGGGACACGTTGCAAGGCTACTTGTATGTGATTATCGGTTCAGCCATCGCAGACTCGATTAGTGCGCAAATTAAAAGTTCTGAACAACTGGCTAAAAGCACCGCATGGTTAATTGCAATGGGGGTCTTTCTATTTGCCATTCTGTTGTTACTATTTAGAACTATGACCCAACCTTTACAACGTTTGAGCCAATTTATTCAAACTGTCGAGCAAAACAACTTTGATACACAATCCACCGAAAAAATCGCCTGGCCATCAAAACACAATGAAATTCACCTTGTCGGCCAAAGTGTCAATAGTATGCTGGACACCATCCACCAGCAAATGACGCAGCTCACCGCCATAGATGAGCAACGTCGAAAATTACTCGCACACTTATCTCATGACCTTCGCACCCCACTGGCGTCATTACAAGGCTATCTAGAGTTAATAGAAAAAACGCCTCCTGCTGGTATCAATGAACAAGAGTATCTCGCCATTGCACTTAAAAATTGCAACCAATTAAAAAGTCTCATTGACCAAATATTTGAATTGGCACACTTAGAGTCTGGTCAGTCTAATGTCAACTTTGAAGTCTTCAATCTAGGGGAACTCATCTATGATATTCTCGCTAAGTTTGCACTTAAAGCGCAACAAGCAGATATATCATTGAGCATCTCACCAACGGACTGCGACTTTACCGTTTTCTCTGATATAGCCAAGTTGGAACGCATTTTAAGTAACCTCATTGAAAATGCCCTGCGCCATACGCCTGCAAAAGGTAATATTTGCATTTCAATATGCGCGATGGATAAATCATATAGTATCGCGGTACAAGATACCGGAGTTGGGATCAGCCCAAAAGAATTGCCCTATATTTTCGAAGCGCGATATCAAGCAAGTAATACCCGTGGATGTAAAAAGTCTCATGCTGGACTCGGTCTTGCAATCACAGCCAGATTAATTGAACTCATAAAATCAGAGATCAAAGTAAACAGCCGCCTTGGCCAAGGCAGTGAGTTTATATTCCAAGTAAGAAGTGCTGACGCTTCTTAATACGGCGTCAGTACGGCCTTTTTCGGCGTTTTGAGATGGGTGCCTACGTGTATCCATGTCATGTTATTTGGCAGACTTTAGTCGCTGTTTTGCAGTTTTTTCCAAAAAAACCGGATAGTCGCTCGTGCATAAACCAAATCTGCATCAATAACCAAAGTGGTTTAAACGCCAAATAGAGTATATTAAAAGGCCCTCATTGACCTAGAGAAATGCGCCCAGCCTGATTGCTATACAAGAAAACGCCGCCCACACTTTACGCGGTAGAGAAACGACTCCACTGCTCAGCTAAGTCTTTATAAATATTACCTAATTTATAAAAGTTCACTATCACACCCGAATCTTGAGCCCGATCAATAATACAAAAGTAAAAGGCGATAAACTCAATAGCAACTTCTAAATTAATAAGGCACAAACATGAAAGCTGCTGTCGCTCATCAGTTTAAAGATCCACTGCGTATCGAAGACGTCGCACAGCCTGAAATAAGGCCTGGAACAGTGCTAGTAAAAGTGGCTGCCTGCGTGTATGCCATACAGACTTGCACGCATGTCATGGGGATTGGCCTGTAAAGCCTAAAATGCCCCTGATCCCCGGCCATGAAGGCATGGGGACTGTCGTCAAAAAAGCGGATGACGTGACGCATATCGACATTGGTGACAAAGTCGGGATCCCATGGCTACACTCTGCATGCGGTCACTGCGAACACTGTTTGCAAGGCAATGAAAACCTGTGTCCCGACCAACAAAATAGCGGCTACTCCGTTGACGGCAGCTATGCTGAATATTGCTTAGCGGATGCGCACTACGCCATCAAAATTCCAGAAAACCTAGATTTCGTTGCCGCTGCACCGCTCTTTTGTGCCGGTGTAACGACCTACAAAGCCCTCAAGGTGAGCGACGCAAAACCAGGCCAATGGGTATCCATTGTGGGGGTCGGAGGGCTGGGACATCTCGCTATTCAATACGCCAAAGCCATGGGTCTAAATGTTATCGCCGTAGATACGGGGGAAAGTAAACTTGTGCTGGCAAAAGAGTTAGGCGCAGATATCTGTATCGACTATGAGAATACTGACCCTGCCCAACACATCCAAACACAGTTTGGAGGTGTACAAGCAGTCATATGCACTGCGGCATCAAAAACCGCTTTTGACAGCGCATATCAGAGTGTAAAACGCGGTGGAAAATGCATATTAGTGGGCTTGCCAAATGATGCGCTGCCCATTCCGATTTTCGATACTGTTTTGAAAGGGATCAGCGTAATCGGCAGCATTGTAGGTACACGACAAGATCTAATCGAATGCTTGGAGTTTGCAGCCTCTGGTAAAGTGCGAGCTATTGTGCAAACCCAGCCATTGACCAATATTAATCAGGTATTCGAACAAATGATCAAAAGTGATATTCAAGGCCGCATTGTCTTAACCATGGATTAGTTTTTTTATCCCAACTTGCTAGGCTGCACCGCAGCCTTTTTTGAGGTTATCTTGTCACCTACTTACTTTGATTCTCACGAGACAACTTGAGTAAACATTGCAGCGCTTTATCAGCACAGCTCTCTTGTACAAAAATATGATCATGATAATACCCAGCAACCACATTTGCGCTGATCTGATTTTGGCCCAATGCGGTAGCAAATGCAGCCGTTAAACCGACCGCTTCCAAACTAGAATGTACATTGAGCGTAATACAGCGATAATCTCCCTGATATTTTATACCTCGCGCTTGAGCATACGATTTAGTGGTGATCACCGTAATGCCTTCTTTTTCTCGAAATAGACCCAATATATTGACCATACTAAGCTGTTCAAGTTGCCGTTCAGACACAACCGCGTACACATAAAGCTCCGAAGATAGCACCGGCTCCATACTGGCAAGTAATACCGTTAAGTTCATCTCCCCTGTCATAAAAACGACTCCTTTTATTCTTATTGTGATTTATTAGTTAATTTACTCATCTTCTTCAGAACGCTGTTTTTTCCTCTGCTCCTGCTTCGCCTTGGCAATATTTTTAAATTGTGTCGGAGGAATTGGGAATAATGCAATTAATGGCATTAAAGCCATAAATAAAAAAGCACCTTTTGGCATTTTCTTTGCCCAGAGTACCGCTCGATACAACAAAATAATCACTGCACACAGCAGCAAAAATACACCTATTTGCCCGACCATGCTTGATACGCCTTATTACCAGTATGACAATGCTATAGGGTCGATGCGAATGCTTTTCAAGCGCCAAGCAAATTACTCTGTTGGTAATACGCGTTATCGAGTAAAGTGATGATGTGTAATGTACAGGCAGTTTAGAAATGAGGATAGACAATGACGCAGGTACCCAATAACAATAGTAATGAGCAAGCCGTTGCTGAACTGCTCTTGGCTATTCGCAGTAAAAACTTAGCAAAAATATGCTCGGTCTACCAGCAACAAAATGATCTTGGCCGCGCTGCACAGCTCAAATTTTGCTTTGAAATTGCTGAGTCACAAACAACTCGCTATGCTGATTATCAAAATATCGCTGCACAATGTATTGTGGCTCATGGTCTCCCCTCAGGCATAATCGCGGGATTGAACAACAGTGATAGGGTAAACTTTTTTATGCCCGCACTACAAGCTGCTGACGCATTTTCACAAACTAACCATCAAGGTAATACGTTTTTGCATGCGCTATTCGCCAACGCAGAGCACTCACCACCACCGTTTAATTTTATTCGCTCACTCTTACTATTTGAGCGCAATGAATCATTGGCTAAAACACTTCGAGTACGTAACCAACATGGGTTAACACCGTTAGAATGCTATTTCGTGTACAACTTGAATAATAGAGACTTACCCGAACACGAGCTTACCGCACTATTTGCGCTCATTGAAGCAGAGCAAGCGGGCAATGCCTCCCCTCTAAGTAACAACCTGAGCCATGTAAAAGGGGCGATGAAAAGCCATAAGATAAACCTTGATCCAAAAAATCAAGTTTTACTCATTATTGCTAGCTATTATCAGATTGATATCAATGCGTTGTGCCAACTACACTAAGTTTAGCTTTTCAAATTGCTGGCGAGTAATTGCATATAAGCAGTGAGCTTGCAAAGCATGGCCACTGGGTAACGCTGGGTGTGCAAAGTCTCGATTTTGGTTTTGCATCCCCAAGCGAGTCATCAACTTTTGAGAAGGGATGTTTACCGCCGCCGTAAACGCATAGACCTGATTCAATGTTAAAGTCTCAAAAGCAAAAGCGAGTGCCGATTTAGCAGCTTCAAGTGCATAACCTTGGCGCCAAAAATGCCGATGCAGTCGCCAGCCAATTTCCATAAAAGGCTGATCAGGCATAACCTGTGTTTGCCAATGCAGGCCTACAAAACCAATAAATCGATTGGTCGTTAATGTCGTAGGCACATGAGGTATATTCTCCTTGAGTGAAACGGCCCAAAAGCCATAACCACGCTCATCGATCAAGGCCTTGATTTTTTCGCTCAACGCGTCACTTTCATTTTTGTTTAGCTGCTCGGGAAAATAGCGCATCACTTGGGGATCAGAGCACAATTGGGCAAACGGTATTTTGTCCGTTTCCTGCCATTGCCGCAACACTAAGCGCTCCGTCTCAAGTTGAGCAACCGCAGCACACTTAGGTATGGTCGCCAATTTCAATATACTCCTTTGCAGTCATTGGAAAATACTTTACATGACTGTGCATAATGTGAGCCGGCTCAGGGTCTACAACCTCTATAGGTATATCCTTATGGCGCGCTATATCCAAAGCCATCTGTGTGATATTGACACTGAAAGAGGTGCCCATAAACACCATTTTACTGGCCCCCCACATCCGCTGCTGCGCCCTTTTTATGCCGTATAAATCGGTATAAAACTCATCAAAAAGCAAAACAAACGGCTTGAGGGAGGCGTTAAGCTCAGGCCCTTGACTAGAGATCTTGAACAACTCCAGCAACGATTCAGTCAAATTACGTTCATCAACTTGCGCCCACGGTGTCGTTTCAATGCCTACTTCTTCACCTTGGACATGGTATAGGGTCATTTTATCAATTCGCCCATGAATAGAAATAAAGTCGTTATTCCCCGCTTTGCCATCTAATCCATCTATATTCTGGGTGATTAATGACTTATCAGCTAGCCAATGATGCACTGTATTTGGACCATGATGACGATACGTCACAAAACGATGATAATACCACTTTAAAAATTCAGCCGGATTTTGTTCATACATCGCTCGGGTTGCCATTTGCTGTGGCGTATAATTGCGGCTGCCAATCGTCCAGTAGCCATCCTCGCCACGGAAAGTAGGAATGCCACTCTCAGCACTGACACCTGCACCAGTAATATAAAGCGTCGTCATGTGTAAATCGCTCCGAAATCAAACAAACAACCAGTGTACCTATGCGAATAAGAGATAGCTAGATTTCTATTTTTTGCAAATGCTTGACCTCTGGTAATGCGATGAGATGTTTTTGATTACAACCCAAAGACAACCAGCTTGCTGTTTGCTTTAAACTGAACGAATGAACTTTCCCTCCTGTGGATTTATCTCTCGTGCAAGCATATTGAACGGCCTCCAGGGCGCTCTTACCAAAGTCCATTGCCGCTATTGCCCAATTAGCACCAGAGCCAATTGCCCAGTTCATTTGCAAAGGTTCCAAGAAGCGTTTGCCGTGACGTATTTCTCCGTAAAATACCTGATCAAACTTATTAATAAAGAAAAATGTACACCCTATCGCTTCAAAACAATTTTTTTGCCAATTACTCAATAGGTGATAAATTTCCGTACAATTACCGGATGCAAAAATAAATCCGTTGTGTACTTTTTGGCATTTTTGCGCATCATGGGTGACAATGCTTTGCGATGTGGTGGTCAAACTATCAACACAAATGGTTTGTGTTGGGTGATGGTATGCTATCGTAGTCAAAAAAAACTCCTTTTGGTCAAAATAGCCTCAAGGGCAGGCTAACTTAATAGTACCAATAACAACAGGTCAAATATGCCCTTAAATAGCTCTTATAGACTTAACTTTCGACAGTAAAACCTTAAATTAGTTCAATTATTCAACCTCCAACCACCTGCATCACGCCAATACGAAAAAACCAAGTTACACGCTGTCCAAATTGCTTTCAGCCCCGCAAAACTGTCAGGGCTGATTTTACATCACAACCTAAGCACCGAGTTACCAGCTTTAAGATAGCGTGATAAAGCCTCCAACAGCAGCCAGCGCAACTAGCATAGGTATAATCATTGTCCACGGAGGCTGTATGCCGTCTTTCTCATTGGGGTTTTGAGTTGGGGCACGGTCATTTGAATGGTGTTCAATGGTAATACCGTTCGCAGCAAGCTCTTGTAAGGCGCTTTCTACAGTGTCGCACGGTAATTGCCATTGATACCCTTTTTTTGAGAATGTCTTGATGGATTGATCTCCAAAAAGCGCTCTCAAATGGCCAATGTTCTGAAATACAACTTGCTCAGTGACGGTTCTGCCAGGCCAAACTTTTTCTAAGATCTCCATTTTACTGTGGATCTTATCTGGCTGAGTTATCAACATAGCAAGAATTTGTGCTGGCTTTTCTTTTAATGATATTTTTCTTCCGTCTTTCGACAGTGCCAACGCTTGAATATCAAACTGAAAGTCTTCGAATGCTAATTTCATTGTCCCTAAACTTATAATTATATTTTTATTCAACGATGTTACTATTTTTACCACATATTGTTAGAGGAATTAAACCTGTTATTTATACGCGGTAATAAATTCATCTCACTTGTTGTAAAATGACTTGAGCCAATAATGTGGTTTATCTTGTTTGCACTTTTTTGGCTCAGGCTTATCTCTTTATTTAAGACGCTTTCTTCTTCATCAAATTAACCAATCTCAACGAATCGCCAAATTGATAAAGTGCCAAGCTAACAATTATGGTGATCGCACCTATTAATAACAGTGGCGTGATCGTTTCATCATTCACCCATGCGCCTAATGTCATTGCTAGCCCTGGCGTGATCAATGTTGTTAACGCTACAGTACTTGCCTTCAACTTTTGTAATATATGAAAATATGCGAGAAAGCCGAAAAACGACCCGAATATCCCCAAATAAAAAGTCGACAAAATAGATTTTTCGCTCCAACTAGCGACCTCAAATGGCGCACCGCAAAGCAACCACATAATAAAAAAACAAGGCGTAGCAACGAGCAGTGAACCAAATGTTGTCGCCATAGGGTGAATGGCAATTTTAACCCGTTTCACCAAGATGCCACTGATACTAAAGTTTATAGTCGCAAGCACAACGAATATCAAACCCAGCGGCTCTAAATTCAATTCTTGTAACTGTGTGAAACACACTAGAAACATGCCAACTAAAGCCAACCCTAAAGCACTCTTTTTGATGATTGTAAGCTTATCTTCCCCTAGTAGCTTTTGGGCCAAGACACCAGAAATGATGGGCGCTAAGCCAAAAACCAAAGAGATCACCCCAGATGGCACTGTTCGAGAAGCCAAATAGGATAGCATCATACCAATGAAAATTCCGCCACCTGAAAAGGCGTATAAAAGCCACGCTGTTTTTGTCCAACGCATTTTTATTCTGCTCAATGTTACCACAATCGCTGCCAATATCAGCGCCAGTAGCATTCTCAATAAAACACTCGTTGTAGGTGCCATCGTCGAACTACTCCAGACAATCGTCAACGGAGTAGTAGACCAAATTAAGACTACAAATGCATAAGACAGTTGCACGGGCATTATTATTAATCCTTATTGTAAAAGGACGATAAATGAGGTGATTTTTCAGAATTAACTAACCGCACTTATCATCGCGGTTAGAAAAATAGCTAAACCGCTACACAATTAGCCATGTGACTGAACGCCACTGACAATTAACTTGTGTATTGGAAAGCAAATTCATGATTATTTCTTATTATCCTGTGAAGTAGAACGATTACTATGTACCCTTCAGTGTACTGAGTCAATATGATCAACAAATAAAAACTGATAACCTCTCAGAGCGATTCAGATAGACAATTAAAACGGCTCTGTCATAGCATCGCTCAATCATTCATTAAAAGTGGTTTACAGATGTTATTCGGATATATTCTGGTCATTGCGCTGATCAAAACTTCATTGCTGGGTTTAGGTATTATCAGTATCGCGGTCGCAATGCTTGCCATCTTAATTTTCAAGTTTGCGCCTTTAGACATCCCAGAAGTATCTAAAAAGCAATTTAAACGTGTATACAAGATAGCGTTATTCGGCCATTTAAGTGCATATATTGGGTTAATCGTTAAGGCGTTTTTCATCGATGGTATTGAAGATATTCCGACATTTATAGTCAGTCATTTGGTGTTACACCACCTTCTTTGCGCGGCGATCGCAGGCATTGCAACGTTTATGTTTTTGCGCATTTTCATCGCACATCGTCACCAGGGCAGCGCATAATCGTGCACTAACTGATTTACTGCGACACTTTCTCGTTCATAATCTAAACATCCCATCTCTAAAGAAATGACCGGTTTAGCCGATAAGTTAACCAATAAATCAGATACTAAGGATAAGGTGATGATTGATAGATTGGTAAAAACAGTCACAGGTACCACCCTCGATTATTTACATCATGGTGAAAACAAACCACTCCAATCAGCGATCAAAAAGGCAGAGTCAACATATCAATCAACTAGTCTGCCCAGTGGCGACGATTACCATGTATCACTAACAACTGCTCAACAAGACCACGACTTTTTAAATAGTTTCAAGGATAATATCTTCACCAAAGCAATACCGAACCTAGTTTCTTTTGGCTATTTCAGCCTATACCGAATTCAAGCTGATCATGATGAGGAAAATAAATTTCAATATGGGGAGCTTACTGAACAAAGTGATATTGACGCTTTCCTTGCACAAAAAGACAGGCTGTCAGCAGACGGACAAATTAGATTTACATTTATAAAACCCACCAAGGAATTACTTGAGCTGAGCCAACGGTTAAATGACGATGAACTGGAAAAACTGGCTGAAATCCTGACATCAGCGCCGCGTTATAATGAAAAAACGAATTTAATCAGCGACAACAGTGAAGCAATTATCTCGACATTAAACACATTATCAGATGATGTACTCACTAGTTCGCTGAATGCGCTGACTCACCTTACTCAACAAAATAAAGTGCACGACAGAGCAGCCCCTTATACACCTGAGGGACTGCTAAATGAAGATGGCATTGAAAATCCATTGCTGCGAGTGGAATACGCTTCTTTTGAAGACTCCGGGTGGATAGAGTTAAACGATTACTCCTCACACCTGATGCAATACATCAAATTGCTTGATAACAACAGAATGCATGATGGCCAATTATTAGAATTTAATCAGCATATTAGCCAAGGTGACTTCGCAACAAATGCCGGAATGATTGATATGGCCATCACCATGAAACCATTTGAGCATCAACACTTTTTTTCCTTGTTACAAGAGGTCGATAAGTCCAACACGCAGAATATTTTCGCCATGCTTGGACAGCAAACAGATAAATGGGCACATACTCAGTACTTTATGAATGATGATCGTGAGTTTGTTGTACACCATGATCAAGATACCAGTGAAAGCGACCGCAGAGCTTTATATAAAAACGTCTTAAAAGCGTATGAAAGTAATGGGGTGGGCTGGATGAATGACGTTGTAGCACTCACCTTCAATGAGCCTGCCGCCATGCATGGAGAAATTTGGCATCAACTTTTACACGATTTAGAATCGCAGCCAGATAAATTCCTACGCTCAGATTCCATTGAGCTGTGGACCAATACCAACCTAGATATTATCAAGCAAAACTTTGTACAACAGCAGTTACAAAAGGTTTATGAATTCAATCTCGATTTACAGGTCCCTTATGAACTCGGTGAACTTCAGTACATTGAGCCAGAAAGACATACGGACTCCCCTAATAACAAAGCGTCCCAAACACCAAAAAATACCGTGCTGGAATGAGCTTTGTAAATCAGTTCAGCACCTATGTGACAACCTCAAAATGCAGCTTTCACATTATTTGCGCAATTAGTGTTCAAACTAGACGGGTTCATTTTTATGGAGGCTATGGCCCATGATCACACCAGCTACGCAATCATACACACGAACTGCGCAATCAAATCGTCCTCAACCCACTTTATCTGAGCAGCAAACCAATACCATTAAAGAGACGCTGGCGCAGTTTGACGCAGATAACTTGTCAGAAGCCGATGCGCAGAGCATTGTTAATAGCTTCAGCGAAGCGGGAATTAAACCATCAAAAGCACTCGCAGAGCAAATGTCTGAATTAGGCTTTGATGCCAAAACAATCGGCGAACTCGCTGGTACGCCAGCGAGACCGCCAAAAGACAAACCCGCTTTAGAAGTAGATTTAAAACAAGTTGTGGACTCTTTAAGTGACGCTTTGGCGGATCAAGACACCAACCCATTAAGTGATGAGCAAAAGCAAACGCTATTATCTGACTTAAAATCTCAATTTGGTTTGTCCGATGATGAGAACTTAGTCAACATTCATGTTTGAAATTTAAACGCGGTTGTGTCATTGTAACGTTATCGAATGGGAACCATTCGATAATCACAACGTAAGCGGGATAGACCTGCGTCGCGTTTTACAATAACAGCAAGGGGTTTGCTGCAATGACACTACAACACGATCAAAAGTACGATTTCCTCGTATTTATTGGCCGTTTTCAGCCTTTTCATCAAGGTCACTTAGCTGTGATAAAAGAAGGGTTAAAACGTGCTGAACATATCATCATTTTGTGTGGCTCTGCCCACCAACCAAGAACAGTTAGAAATCCATGGACAAGCTCTGAGAGAGAGTTAATGATCCGCGGGACACTTACTGCTGAAGAAAACAACCGCATTCACATTGCTCCTCTAATGGATACAGTCTATAACGACGATGCTTGGGTCCGCAATGTACAAACAACTGTGAATGGTATCATTACCGCGCAACATAAAGTACCGCACAAAACACCTCACGTAGGCTTAATTGGCCATAGTAAAGATCAGTCTTCTTACTACTTAAACTTATTTCCTCAATGGGGATCTGTGCCAGTAGCAAACTATCAGTCTATCTCTGCCACGCCAATTCGAAAGCAACTTTTTTCATCTCAAGGTGAAGACTTTTTAACTTCTCAAGATGCTCAGGTATTGCCTCCTTTTGTTCGTGATACGTTGGATAAGTTTATGCGAACCGATGATTATCACGCCATTCAAAGTGAACATGATTTCATCGAAAAGTATCGCCTAGCGTGGCAAAACGCGCCTTATCCGCCGACATTTGTGACCGTCGATGCGGTGGTTGTACAAAGTGGCCATGTACTATTAATTGAGCGAAAAGCACGTCCAGGCAAAGGCCTTTGGGCATTGCCCGGTGGTTTTGTCGATGGCAGAGAAAAACTCATTGACGCCTGCTTGAGGGAACTTAGAGAAGAAACCAAATTAAAAGTGCCAGCGCCGGTCTTAATGGGGTCGATTAAGCAACAACAAGTCTTTGATGATCCGAACAGATCTGCGCGAGGACGCACTATTACTCATGCATTTTATTTTGATTTGGCGCCGAATAAATTACTGCCCAAAGTCAAAGGTGGGGACGACGCTAAACATGCTATGTGGGTACCGCTAGCAGAGTTAGAACCAAGTAAATTATTTGAAGACCATTACTTTATCATTCAAGAATTAACCGGCATGTAAATGCCAAATGCGGATTGGGATAGACCCAGTCGCCAAATAGATAGGAGGAACTCCATCATGACCAATATTATACTTAACGCAGATAGCTATAAAGCTTCACACTTCAAGCAGTATCCAGAAGGCACCAGCCAAGTATCTAGTTACATCGAGCCTCGCGGCGGACAATATGATAAAGCCCTGGTTTTTGGTTTGCAGATGTTCATTAAACAGTACCTTACCACGCCGCTGACTCATCAAGATGTAGATGAAGCAAAAATGATTTTAGAAGCGCATGGTGTACCGTTTCATGAGGCAGGTTGGCGACATATTGTCGACAAACACCAAGGTATGCTGCCTATCAAAATTCAGGCATTGCCTGAGGGGTCTGTCGTGCCCATCAGCAATGCATTGGTCCAAGTAATCAATACCGACCCCAAATGCGCATGGCTAACCAGTTATGTTGAAACCGCCCTATTGCGCGCAATTTGGTACCCAACCACAGTTGCGACAGTATCTTACCATTGCAAGCGCATTATTCGACAGTATATGACAGAGACTGCTGAGTCACTTGATGGGCTTGAATTTAAGTTACATGACTTTGGCGCACGTGGCGCGACCACAGAAGAAGCAGCGGCTGTGGGCGGGGCTGCACATCTACTCAATTTTATGGGCACCGATACGCTCAGTGCCGTCGTCGCTGCAAGACGTTTTTATGGCGCAACCATGCCTGGATTTTCAATTCCTGCAGCAGAGCACAGCACCATTACTGCGTGGGGAAAAAACGGCGAAAAAGCTGCCTATGAGAATATGCTCAAGCAATTTTCTGGTCCAGGCAAACTCGTTGCGGTGGTAAGTGACTCGTACGATCTATGGCACGCTATTGATAATATTTGGGGCGAGGAGCTGAAAGAACAAGTAGAGCAAACAGGCGGTACTTTAGTGATCCGCCCAGACAGCGGCGAGCCTGTCGAAGTGGTCACCAAAACCATCGAAAAACTGATGACAAAATTCGGCTACCGTATTAATAGCAAAGGCTATCGTGTGTTGCCCGATTGCGTTCGCGTGATCCAAGGTGATGGCATTGCAGAAAACAGCATTCGTGAAATTCTCCACACCATGAAAACTAAACAACAAAGCGCAGAAAATATTACGTTTGGCATGGGGGGGGCGCTGCTGCAAAAACTCGATAGAGACACCATGCAGTTTGCAATGAAAGCCAGTGCCGTGAAAGTGAAAGGCCTGTGGCATGATGTCTTTAAAGACCCCATTACCGATCACGGTAAACGCAGTAAAAAAGGCCGTCTTGCCGTGATCCACGATAAGGTTAAAGGGGTTAAAACCATTCGTGAAAGTGATTTGGGCAACCGACAAAACTTACTTAAAACCGTATTCAAAAACGGGGAATTATTAATTGAGTACAGCTTTGATGACATCAAAGCAAATATCAGCTAATCAGACTCAGAGTCACATATTGGCGGCTGCCCTTGTGTGACTCTTCTCTAATTACCATCAACAGTGAGTTCCGAAACTGGCCAGTAACCTGTGATAATTCGCATATACTTACCTCATTAACGAAGAAGGACTGGTTTGATGTTAGATGTAGAAGTCTGTAAAAAAGCACGCTATTCACGAGATCCACGCTTTGATGGTAAATTTTTTATTGCAGTAAAAACCACCGGTATATACTGCCGTACAACCTGCCCTGTGCACCCGCCTAAAGAAGAAAACGTCAGATATTTTAGCTCAGCGATGTCTGCGGCGCATGCAGGGTTTCGTCCATGTTTACGCTGCAGGCCAGACAGTGCGCCGGGCTCAGCACCATGGAAAGGGGTTGGCACAACGTTGGACAGAGCGCTTAGCTTAATTGATCAAGGGGCACTACAACACGGTTCTTTACCTCAAATGGCGAGCCGGCTGGGGGTCAGTGATCGATATGTCCGCAAGTTATTTCGTCAGCACCTTGGGGTGTCACCAAAAGCTTACGCACTTTACCAACAGTGCCTGTTCGCCAAAAAGTTACTTCATCAAACTCAACTACCTATCACAGAAGTTGCTTTAGCAAGCGGGTTCGAGAGCATACGTCGCTTCAATGACTGCTTTAAACGTCAGTTACAGCTAACACCGACGCAAATGCGCAAACAACAAAGCCATACCAACTCAAGAATTACTTTAACGCTATACTTTCGGCCACCTTTTAACTGGCAACATATGCAAAAGTTCTTAGCCAATCGACTTGTTGACGGTCTTGAGTGGATAACGGATGACAGTTATGGTCGCACGTTTATTTGGCACGGTTGCAAAGGGCAATTCACCGCCAAGCACGTGAGCAAAAAGCACTGTTTTGAAGTGGATATAGAAATTGACGACATTAAGCATCTCAAGCCGGTGGTAAATAATATTCGTCGTATTTTAGATTTAGATGCTGATTTAAGCCAAATTGAAGAGGATTTAAAACAGGCATTACCCAATGAATTCACTTTAGTAACAGGGCTGCGCTTGCCTGGTATATGGGGGCTATTTGAAGCGGGTGTGCGCGCTATTCTTGGCCAACAAGTATCTGTACAAGCAGCAAAAAAGCTTGTAACTCAACTGGTACAAACGCTGGGAGAGAAAAATGCAGAGCATGCTTTTTTCCCTACGCCACACGCAATGGCTAGTAGTGACTTAGCTTTTTTGAAAATGCCCACAGCACGCCGACAAACACTGATCCGTTTTGCTGAGCATTTTGCGCAAAACCCTGTGACCGACAACGCAGATGACTGGTTACCTATCAAGGGAATTGGCCCCTGGACGATTTCCTATGCCAAAATGCGTGGGCAAAGCGACCCGGATATTTTTTTAGCTTCTGACCTTGGCGTCATTAAAGCCCTTCAAGCACAACAAAAATTTGATGATAGTCGGCTTTCCCCTTGGCGCAGCTACCTCACTTTTCAATTATGGAGTCAATTATGAGCCTATACACTGATTATTTTCAAAGTCCACTCGGGCTGATTGAAATAAAGGCATCTGGTATCGGTATTCGCCAACTAATATTTTGCGGTGAGAAAACATCACAGGTGCATAGCAATGCCCTACTACAAGAGTGTAAACAGCAATTATCCGCTTACTTTGATCATAAGCTCACTCAGTTTAACCTCGACCTCGACTGGCAAGGCACCCCATTTCAACAGCAAGTATGGCAAGCTTTAACAACCATCCCTTTTGGTCAGAGTTTATCTTATTTAGAATTAGCCCAGCAGCTTAATAATCCCAAAGCAGTGCGTGCAGTTGGCGGCGCGAATGGACGCAACCCAATTACCCTGATAGTGCCATGCCATAGAGTAATTGGTGCCAACGGTAAAATGACAGGATATGCCGGTGGTGTATTACGTAAACAGTGGCTGTTAGCCCATGAAGGTTTGATAGATCAAAAACCAAATGCTCAAGCCCTTGCACAGCTGGCCTCTCAACGCCAAGCAAAAACCGAATTCTTACAATAACCACTTTAGCCTTACGTCATTTTCACAACCAATAGCTATATAATTCACTCCGCTGCCACGGCACAAGTCGTGAATTCGCAGCGGATTAAGCAACCCCCTGCCAAAACGCATAAAACACACTGACTTAGCTCAATCATTGAGACACAAGACTGAGTGAAGCGCTACCCGCATCATGAAGACACAAAGAGTTATCAAATAATTAACACAAAAAACCTTTAAAGTAAGAATAAATTATATATATTTATAAGGGTGGCAGTGCATAATTTATGGTAGAGAGTATGTCGCGTGGCAGTAAAAAATAACAGCAAGTATTCACTGCGTTTAAACACCTATTTTGATGGCAAGGGTAAAGTATTCCCACTCTTATCCCTGATCATTCTTGCGGTGTTTACCCCTTTAGCAATCAAAAACCTGATTATAGGTGAGCATGCACTTGGCGCACTCATTATGATTTTTGTATGCGCATTTATTGTCGATGCTTTTGCACTGATCAGAGGCCGAGCTTTGCCAATTCATGAGTACATTATTGCAGCTCTGGCGATTTCATGTGTCGCGTTGTCTCTATTTACTTTGGGCGCTGGCACAATCTTTTGGGTATTCCCGGTAAGTATCATCATTAGCTTTGCCTTCCCTCTTGTGCCATCCATCCTCTTCAACTGCATGTTATTACTCACCGCCACCACATACGTATTTTTGAATTATGATATGGCAGATGCACTCAGGTTTTTCTTCGCTTATCTGCTCACCGCTTGCTCAGTTCACTTGTTGCTCAAGCATATCGATGCGCTGCACACTTTATTAAAAGAAGAGTCAAGTAAAGATGCCCTCACAGGCGCGCTTAACCGAAGACAACTAAATCTGTTTTTAAAAGATGCGTTAGCCAATAAAATTCACTACCACAATGACTCGACACTCATCATGATTGATGTTGATCATTTTAAGCAAATAAATGATTTATATGGTCATGCCAAAGGAGATGAAGTCCTGATCAACCTTGTATCAGATATACGCGCACAGATCAGAGAAACCGATTTGCTTTTTCGTGTGGGTGGTGAAGAGTTCGTGGTGTTATTACCCAATACCGAATTAAAAATCGCAGAAAAAGTCGCTCAAAAGCTCAGAGCTAACATCAAAACACTCGCTCTATTAGATAACCGCCCCATCACAGTGAGCCTAGGGCTCTGTGCAACTGCGAACGACCTTACCCAAACCAAATGGATGAACTGTGCTGACAAAGCACTATATGCTGCTAAGCAACGAGGCAGAGACAGGGTGTGTTTATATAATTTGAACCATAATCGTATAGAAGATGTGGCTGCTTAATCATTTGGATAAATGCGCCCACATTGGGATATAGCACTTGACCCAACTCTTGCTATACTCTCACCAAGCCAGAAGCGCAAAGGAAATATCATGAAAAAAATCTTTCTATTCATCCTCATATACACTTGCAGTTTTATCGTCATTGCCGAAGAAGAAAAAAAAGAACTCCCTCCGTTGAACCCAGCCTATCAAGGTGAACATGGCATGGTACTGATGAATCGCGGTTCCAAAATTTACGCCACAAACTTTGCTTCTTACAAATTACCCAGTGATATTCAAATTGTGTATCAAATAGATAACCCTGACGTCGCTTTTTTAAATCTAGTTAGGGACTCAGACCTCATAACCATCAAGCCAAAGCCATTTAACTTGCAGCGCCTAGAACGTGGAGAGGAAGTCAATATTGTCGCCGATGTCTATGAAGGACACTACAAACGCGACGGCTTTAAAGTCTATAGTGACCGCACCATAGTATTTAGCAAAAAATTATATGCTCGGAAACTAAAGGACTTATCTCCAGCATCACAATGGCAGGAATATGACAGCATTGAAATCAACAAATCAGAACGCATTTACATCCACAAATTAACCCAACCACCGAGTTTCAATCATCTTATTTTTGTTGATTTAACCAATGCTTGCATGCAGAAGTTTAAAACATCAAAACGCGTGCCTAAAAGCTCTGAGCTGATGTATAAATTTGTCAATTGTGGCACACTAAAACATCTATATTTTGACGCTGAAGACTACCGTTAAATCATTAACTTCACAAAAATATACGGGGTCGATTTGTAACTTAATTTGCACTTGAATTGTGTATTGGTAGTTTAATGACAAATCGGCACCCTTGATTGTGCGAGCTGTGACAGGTAATTTCACCATGCAGTTTTTGCGTCACAATATTATACACGATATGCATGCCCAAACCGGTTCCGCCAGCACTGCGCCTTGTAGTATAAAATGGGTCAAACACCTTTGCTAACGTCTCTTTACTCATGCCCACGCCATTATCCACAAAACACCACTCAATATGAGATGCGGTACGTTGTAAACTAATGTCAATTTTGCCCGCTTTTTTACCCTCTTCAAAGCCATGCCGCACGGCATTTTCAATCAGATTTGTCAGCACCTGAGCAAATGCCCCAGGATAAGTAGAGAGTACCGTGCTGTCATCAAAATCTGTCTCAACCACTATCTCAGTATGCTTCCATTTTGGCTTTAAGCTCATCAGGGTATCTTCGAGGTATTGGCCTAAATTCACCTCTCCACGTTCCTCTATGGACTGATCGACAGCAACTTGTTTAAAGTTTTTAACCAACTGTGCAGCACGAGATAAGTTTGACTCGAGTAAGTACAAACTCTCATTCATCACCTCTAAAAATGCATGCAGCTTATTTTTTGTCAGCTTACTGCTATCAAATAGCCCTTGGCATTCATCCAGCTCTTTCATCGCATGAGAACTTGCCGTAATGCTTATCCCTAACGGCGTATTAATCTCATGGGCAACACCTGAAACTAATCGTCCCAAACCCGCCATTTTTTCCTGTTGAACCAATTGATCTTGTGTTTGCTGAAGATTGTCATGCGCCTCTTTTAACTGCGCAAAAGTCGATTCTAACTTCTCTACAGACTCCGCATTTGCCAGTGCAATCGCAGTGTAATTAGCAATGGTACGTAACATCTGTACATCATTGTCACTAAATGCTGATTTTTTAAAGCTCTGCACTGTGATACAACCCAACACTTGTTTATCAATCAGTAAAGGTAAATAAATTAAAGACTCGGTGTTCGCGCCGCTGACGGGGGCAGCAACATATTCAACGTACAGCTTCAACTCTTCTACGCGATTAATAACAAGCTCGCTTTGATTATTGATACACCAAACAGCTGGGCGACGTAAGTCAGTCAGTGAATATTCAAAAGGAGGCAGCTTTTCACCTTGCTCAATCGCCAATTGACATAAGATCCGCTGCCCTGGCGCATCCAAAATGCCAACGACAAATACATCAGCATTCATCAACTCATTAACGTGCTTATAGACCCGCTCTAAGACTGAGCCCAGATGCAGCGTAGAGGTGATCTCTTGGCCAATTTTACCAAGCATAGAAATATTCTCGGTGCGAGACTGGACCAAAGAATCAAGCGCCATTTGTTGCTGCTTCAGCTCTTTCACGCGCCAGCGGTAAAAACCATAAAATGCCAGTGCAATCAATATAAATAGCGACAGCTTTATCCAAATAGTTTCAAACCATTTAGGCTGTTGCACAATGAGCAAATCAATTTGATGGTCACTCCATTTGCCTTTGCGATTGCTCCCTTTGATGTGTAAGTGATAATTACCTGGTGGTAGGCGGGTATAAGTTATTCGGCGTTTAGATGCATCCGTGTAAATCCACTTTTCATCAAACCCTTCGAGTTTATAGGCATACAAATTGTGCTCAGGAGACGTAAAGTCTAAGGCTGCAAACTCAATAGAGAAGCTCTTCGTATCGGCAGGTAATACAAGTTGCTCAGGAATTGGAGTGACTTGATTATCAATTTCTAACTCACTGATCACGAGTTTCGGCTGATATTGCCAGCTTTGCCAAAGAGATGGGCGAATTAATAATATGCCTTTCGTCCCACCAAACAGCATGGTGCCATCACGAAGCTTGATGTAAGAGCCAGTCCACATGGTACCCACATCCCAATCGTCTGCTCGCGCTAAGTTTTGCCATGTGCCCTGATTTGGATCTAGCCAACCATAACCATTCCAAATGCGACCCTGTGCGTCTTCGAGTAAGTTTCCTGCGGTGCCCACAGGCCTACCAACTAGGGTATTTAATGATTCAAACTCAGCATAACGGCCATTAAAGTTAACCAAACGGTCTAACCCATGCGGCGTCGCAACAATCAAATTTTGCTGACTATCTAGTAGTAAGCTGTTTATATAGTTATCAGATAAAGTGGTAGTGGTCTCCGCCTCAAGACTAATTTCAAGTACTTTTTTGGCTTTGATGAATATCACCAAAAGCCCATTACGCGTACCAACCCAAAGCCTGTCATTGTGATCGTAGGCAAAACTTAAAATCGACTTACCCAGAAAGAGTTCACTGCCTGAAAAATCAGAAATATCCTCAACCTGATTGGTGTGCGTATTTATCAGCGCGACCCCTTCACCGGTCCCAACCCAGAGCTTATTCCCAGGAGTCTCTTGTAAAGTAACGATTTGTATACTTGGCAAACCGTCGGCTGTGTTGTAGCGAAAAAATCGCTGCTGTACAAAGTCATAGCGATGAAGCCCTTTGTTCGTCGTGCCAGCCCACACACTGCCATCGCTGGTTTGCCGCATCACACGCACATAGCCTTCCGCTAACGCCTTGGGGTTCTCTGGTTCGGGCCTGAAGCCGCCAATAACGCCAAATTGAGGTGAAATGATATCAATACCTGATTGCGCTGTTCCCACCCAAATTTGACCATTATTGAGTTCTACAAACGATCTTACATCTTCATGTGTCAACATATTTGTGCTATCAAGGCCGCGCACAAACTTTCTAAATGCTCCGTTTTGCGGGTTATATCGACTCAATCCACCACCCCAAGTGCCGACCCATACAACGCCAGAGTCATCCACCAGCATGGCCCCCATAGTATCTAGGGGAATGCTATGTTCATTCAGAGGCTCATGGCGTATATGTCGCTTTACTCGCGTTGAGGCTGCATCAACGACAGTGATCCCGCCACCGGATGTGCTTAGCCAGATTTCATTAGGGGCTGGTTGAACAATGCCATTCACCCAATGATGGCTTAATGACTTTAGATTATTAGGCGTGTGTGATATCCATTCCACTGCATTGTCACTGGCACTCACCTTAGCCGCACCATCGTCTGTTGTGCCAACCCATACAGCGTCATCATCAGCCAAATAAAGTCGAAACACATTTTTGCCATTAAATGCATTATAGGCCTTGCCAGTCAGTGCTGGCGAGCCTGGCTTGATATTATCAGATACCGGATAAGGTAGCGTAATTTGACACAGTCCGAGCTGTGTACCTAACCAAAGTGTACGATTTTCTCCTAGAAGCACTGAGCGCATACGGGCGGTTTTTAAAGGTTCATCACACCCCGATATATTGTCTAACCTTGTCACCTTTTCTGTTGCGCTATCTATATGATCTAATCCATCATTACTGGCTATAAAAATATTGCCTTGATTGTCTCCGACCAATGCACGAATATTGTTATTTGATAAGCTATTTATGTTGGCTGCATCATACTTATAATGATGAAACTGATTGTTATTAGGGTCAAACATAGCGACCCCGTCAGAAAAAGTACCGATCCACAACTTACCATTTTGGCCGGCCCACAGAGCACGGACAAAATTGCCGGGTAAAGAGCTAGGGTCTTGAGGGTTGTGCCCAAAACGTTTGAAACGATAACCATCGTAGCGAATAAGCCCAAACTGAGTGCCAATCCAAATAAACCCTCTGCTATCTTGGGTCATTGCCGTGATCACGCCCTTAGGGATTTTTTCGCTATCTCCAACCTGTTGAAAAATCAGTTCACCTAAATCAAAAAACGCGCCCTGACCTGCATCCACATTTTTCTGTGTATTTGCTAAGGCAATAGTCGAAAAGTACACGCTCAGTGTAATAAAAAGACAAATCTTAATTCGTAAGGTCACACTGGCATTCACTGCAATATCCGCTTGAAAGGTTCAACGAAGCTAAAGCTTGCACAGTCACTGAGTATAGATAAGGGATGAAAAGTTGGAAAGAAATCACAACATGGAGGTGTCACGCTTGGCACAACAAATTAGTCAAATCCACCTCCATCTTTACCTCCAGCCATAAAGCCTAAAAGACGGTATAGCAAACGTGAAACCCTAACGACACAATCCACAGGAAACGAAATAATCGTGTAAATAACATCCAGCACAATCATGTCTTTACCCTGATTTTCTCGTCTTGGCCAAATAAGATAGGCGCTTAAAAAACAAATGGGTATCAATGCGCAAAATAGCAGGTTAAAGACACCCGAAAAAAGAATATACGAAGCGACTAAAGCAATAATAAAAAGCACTGTCGCAATCACTTCACGTATAATATCAGACACTCATGACTCCTTTACTGTCTTTAAAAAGGACAGCATACTCACTTTATTAAGTAAAACGAGTCCTTTCGTTCACTTTAAGCTTCGGGTCATTCGTTTAATTTACTAAACGGACCCTTTCGCCCACTTTGAGAAACAAGCCGTGTCGCTCTCTGTCAAAACGAGTCCTGTCGCTCCTATCTACGAGTCCTGTCGTTCCTATCAAAACGAGTCCTGTCGCTTCTATCTAAACGAGTCCTGTCGCTGCTATCTAAACGAGTCCTGTCGCTGCTATCAAAACGAGTCCTGTCGCTGCTATCAAAACGAGTCCTGTCGCTGCTATCAAAACGAGTCCTGTCGTTCCTATCTAAACGAGTCCTGTCGCTGTTATCAAAACGAGTCCTGTCGCT
>NZ_AUYC01000060.1:0-5932 GCF_001625685.1 Pseudoalteromonas luteoviolacea CPMOR-1
TTTTATTTTGAATTTTAATTCCATATGATAGAGGTTCATCAATAGACTTACTTATCTATGAAAAAGGTAAATTGCTCGTGCGTACTACAGAACTTGTCGACGGTTTTCGACAGTCTACTCCTTATGTGAATGCTCACCGTGGTAAAACATTTGTTGTTATGCTTGGCGGGGAGGCTGTTGATCAACCAGGCTACCGCAGTATCATAAATGATGTTGCCCTACTGACCAGTCTGGGCATTAAAATAGTATTGGTATTTGGGGCAAGGCCTCAGTTTGATAGCGCACTGGCAAACGCAGGTATACACAGTGAGTTTCACAATCAGATCCGAGTAACCGACAGCGATTCTTTGCAAATTATTAAACAAGTGAGCGGCGCTATGCAGTTAGATATTACGGCAATGTTGTCAATGTCGCTCAGTAGCACCCCAATGTCAGGCACTTCTCTTAATGTTGTCAGCGGTAACTTTGTGATTGCCCAGCCCATAGGGATCGATGAGGGCGTTGATTATCACCACTCTGGTCGCGTGCGTCGCATCGATGTTGAGGGGATCCGTCATCAGTTGGATAATAACAGTATCGTATTGTTAGGTCCCATATCGGCATCGGTGACGGGGGAGAGCTTTAACCTCACTGCTGAAGAGATAGCAACGCAGGTCGCTTTGCGACTAGATGCCGATAAAATGCTCGGATTTTGTCATGAAGCAGGTATTTTAGACGAACATGGCGAAGCCATCGCTGAGTTAATGCCCAATGAGGGGGAGCAGCTATTGGCCAAAGAACATGGCAACTTGCCATGCAAAAGTGCCGCCGTGTTTTTACATGCGGCAATTGAAGCATGTCGAGGTGGTGTACATCGCTGTCACCTTGTTAGCTATCGAGAGGATGGGGCGTTGCTTCAGGAGCTATTTTCGCTCGATGGTATAGGTACACAAATTGCCCCTCAAAGCTCTGAGCAACTGCGCAGCGCGTCTATTTCTGATATTAACGGCGTACTGAACTTAATTCGGCCATTAGAGGAGCAAGGCTACTTGGTGAGGCGATCTCGTGAGCAGTTGGAAATGGAAATTGAGCAGTTTACGGTGATAGAGCGAGATGGGTTGATCATCGCATGTGCTGCTCTATACCCTTTTGTAGAAGAGCAGGTAGGAGAGTTTGCGAGTTTGGCTGTCCACCCACAATATAGAGATGCGGATCGAGGTAGCTTTTTACTGCGCACAGTAATCAATAAGGCGCGCCGCAAAGGTTATAAAGCCTTGTTTGCATTGACTACACGTAGTATTCACTGGTTCTTTGAGCAGGGGTTTGACTGTGCGAGCATCGAAGATTTACCTGCGAAGAAGAAGTCACTTTATAATTATCAAAGGCGTTCAAAAATTTTGAAGCTTGATTTAACGCGTTTGCCAAAAAATAGAGAAAGAATATAAAATGGGGCCATATAGGCCCCATTTTTCATGGTTTGATAAAAAGTGTTTATTGTTCAATAAACATCTCTTCCATTTTAAGGCCCGTTAGCTTTTTCAATGAATTAATTAAGTAGTAAAGTGCGACAAAGAAAATCACCATCGTAGGCAGCACAATCACGGGATAGCTCAACGCAGTCATTCGGCCCAATTCGTTATTATAGGCTTCAGTACCCGCAGGACTGACAACAATCATTTTTGCCAGCACATAGTTCAGTACAGAAGACAAGAAGAATGAGCCTGCCAAAATGTTTGATGCAATGATTTGTACTTTAGGTAGTTTATCTAAATTTCCCTTTTCTTTTAACGCAGAGTCAATCTTTGGGATATCCATGACATTTTCATTAAACAGCATGGTTTTCAATAAAGGGTACTTGGTATATTGACTAACAACGATAGCAACACCAATCACACCTGGGATCAGCGCTTCTTTGATGGCAATATATTTGGCATCAAGCTCGAGTAAACTGATACCGCCAGTTAATAACACAGAGACAATCCCTAGGCCTGAGATAAAGTTAAACTTACCTGTTTTTTTACGTTCCCATAAACCAAAACCTATCGGAAATGCCAGAGCGACGATCACGCCTAAAGAAGGGCCCAAATGCTCTTCACCGGAAAATCGAGTCAAGATCACGACTGGTAGAATGATGTTAAAAAGCATCTGGCTAAAAAAGCCAGAGGGTTTATTGTCGGGCTCAGCCATTGTTACCTCAAAAATAAATGCAATAATGACCATGAGTGTACGGCAAGAGACACCTGTGCGGCAATCCTTATATGGGGTCGCGGTGTTTTTGTATCGCGTAAAGTTTTCATAGAGCAGCGGACGTGGCTTATGGCTGGTGTACAGATTGCGAGATATAATGCGCGCTATACCTGTCGAGCATAGACGATGCTCAGTAGACTTTAAAGTAAACAGTATTAAGAGAGTGAGTAGCATGATCAACGATCGCGATGAGATAACCAATCTTGATGAATTAGAAACATTTTTGCTGTTGGTAGAAAGTGGTGGCTTGGGGTTAGAAAACGTGGAAGGTGTCGCCTTGGCAACTCATAACAGTAATGGTCGTCCATTTGTCGCTGTGCTTGATGACAAGCACCAACTGTTATTAGGACGTTGGGTGACGCAAGAGGTGTTTGAAAATGGCAAAGACCTAGTGAGAATGGGTCCTAAAAAACGTCATTAAGCGTCATCTCAAGGATGAAAAGTACTAAATGATGAGGGGGGAGTTCCCCCTCATTAAATTAAAAATGGTCTCAAGTACTGTATGAGCCCATGCACATCTGAACTAAAGCGCTAAAGATGCGCTAAACGCTAGCACGTTATGTGGCTGTCGTGCAGAGAAGATGTGCGCGTTTACTGACCTGTTGTCGACGCGCTCCTTATTATTCTTTTGGACTAAATTAATAACCCTCAGTAAATCACTATCGCTATCAAGCGGTGAAGGTAGCTGGCTTAAATTTTCAGCTAATCAGTACTGATATTTGATGATGGCAGCTTGGGCGTGGGTGGAATAAATATGTGTTTTGAAAAATGAGAGTAAGCACTGCTGCTACCTGTGTGAACTCAGACATATAGACATTAATTCCGCTGAATAATTGAGCGGCCCAACTAAAAATTTTCTCAATTAAGTAAAAATTGATTAGAATACCGCCATTGTACCTTGCAAAAGTACAGTTTCTTATAAATTTTTTAATACTAAGGAGGTTAAGTGTCAGCTACTGATACAGCAAAAATGAATGGTGGAGGGGTGATCTCATTCATTGAAAAAGCAGGTAAAAAAATTCCAGATCCCATTATTATCTTCATGTGGTTTATTGTTGGTGCATTTGCGCTGACGGCTTTGATCGGTGGGTTAACATTCGAAACCCAAGGTGCTGATGGCAGCCCAATCACACATACCATTAAAAATATGACCGACGCTGAACATGTCGTTTGGTTTTTTGATAATGCATTACTGCAAAATTGGCTAGGCTTTGGTAACGGTATCCTAGGAGTGATCCTTATTGTGATGCTAGGCGTGGGGGTTGCAGAAAGCTCAGGGCTGTTTAATGCGATTATCAAAAAACTAGGTACTCGTCTAAAAGACACTTATTTAGCGCCGGCTTTGATTTTTTTGGGGATCATGAGTTCCATTGCAACTGACGCGGGGTACTTAATTTTAATTCCGTTGGCTGGTTTGCTATATGCGGGGCTGGGCAAAAATCCATTGATAGGGATGGCAGCTGCATTTGCCGGTGTGTCAGCAGGCTTTAGTGCTAACTTGATCCCAGCTACGCCGGTTGATGTGATCATCGGTTTAAATGCGCAAATCTTTGCGGAGTCTCAAGGTGTGCCATTTGAATCCTCTACAGGTGAGGCACTTACGCCAGCTACTATGCATTATTACTTCATTTTTGTTTCTACATTTATGTTGGTTGGCATCGGCGCATGGGTTACGAAAAAGTTTGTTGAACCAAGGTTTAAAAATGTCCCTTATGAGTTACCTGAAGGGATGGATCTATCAAACTTTGCTGTAACAGAAGAAGAGAAAAAAGGGTTAAGAGCGGCGTTTTGGGGCTTGTTGTTATCGCTTGGGCTTGTGGTTGCACTTGCTTTAGGGCCATTGGCACCATATGAAACGGCTTCAGGTAAAGTTGTCACACCTTATTTGAACAATGTCATCCTATTGATCACCTTAGTTTTTACCATTGTTGGTGCCGCGTTTGGTGTGGCAACAGGTAAATTCAAGAGCTTGATGGATGTTGTGCAAGCGATGATCGCGCAAATGAACACCATGGGCTATATCCTAGTGCTGACATTCTTTTGTTATAACTTTTTGGGTATTTTAGGGTATTCAGGTTTAGGCACTTATATTACCTATATTGGTGCAAGTGGCTTATCAGCACTTGGCTTACAAGAGTTCCCAATCCTTCTTATTATTGGCTTTGTGATCACCACGGGTCTGATCAACTTATTTGTTGGTGGGTTAACGTCTAAATGGATGTTACTTGGTCCCATCTTCGTTCCAATGTTGTATCAAGTAAACCCAGCGATGACGCCTGATCTGGTTGCTGCGGCTTACCGTGTTGCAGACTCCTCAACGAATATTATTACACCTATGATGACTTATGCTGGGGTGATTTTAGCCTTCATGCGTAAGTACAAGCCTGATTTGAGCTTTGGTGACGTGATCATGATGATGGTTCCTTATTCAGTGGCGTTTTTACTGTTTTGGACATCATTATTAGTTGGTTTCTTTGCATTTAATATCCCGCTAGGTTTCTAACTCTTTCTATTTCCAGTGCAGTGGCACCGCTACTGCACTGCTTTTCAATATAAATACTGATTTTTCTTATTTTAAGATGGTTAATCAGCTAGACATTAATTAATCTAAATTTGTAAGTGGTAATGATTTGCGTTAGCATTTGCTCATGTTTAAGTTTAGGTATTTGATATGAGAAAAGAACGGCCAACTAATTTGGCGATACAGACAATGGCGCTACCTATTACAGCCTATGCGTCTATTTTGCATCGCGTCAGTGGTGTCATTGTATGGGCTGCTTTGGTTGTTTTATTGCCACTATTAATTTTTGCAATTCAATCGCAAGATAACTTCAATACGTTATCAGTCTTGTTCACTGAGAACTTTCTTGTACAGTTTATTGTGTGGGGACTGCTTACGGCACTGGGCTACTATTGCTTAGGTACTGTGAAGCATATCATTCAAGAGTTTGGTTACTTTGAAGAGCTGGCAAGTGGCTGCATGATTTCCCGTGTCGCTATTGGTCTTGGCATTGTATTGAGTGTTGGAATTGGAGTGTGGATATGGCTATAACTGGAATTGCGCGCTCAGGGACTAAACAGTGGGTATTGCAGCGCTTTAGTAATGCTTTAATTGTTTTATATACGTTGATTTTGATAGGGCTTTTGGTAAATCAACCAATTACCGATCATCAAAGTTTGCTGGCTTTTATTGAGCCTATTTGGTTCAAAGTTGCAACCACGTTATGTGTCATTATTTTTGCTTTGAATGGCATACTAGCTGGATGGCAAATTGCGGGTGACTATGTGAAAAGTGCAGGTGTATATAAGCTATTTAATACGCTTTGCGTTGTATTGAGTTTCACTATTATTGTTACTGGCATTAAGCTACTTTGGCTTTAAGCCTTAGTGAGAGTGCTCTTCTTCTAGTGAGAAGAGCAAATCTAATGCCGGTAATAACACACTGACGGCTAATAAAGCGGCGCACAATGCCCATGCATAATTGAGTTCGGTATGGGTTTTTATCAGCCCTGATACACAGGTGCTGAGCCAAAAAGTATTGATTAGCATAATGCTAAAGTTAGGCTTTAATGGTTTTGCACAGTATTTACAGGTCAATGGCTCTCGATTAAGCAATGCCAGTCTATCACTCAGCTTGAGCGGCTTGTTGCAACATGGGCAAGTTCGAGTAGCAAAATCTTTAATCATACGCGTAGACTTGAATGAT
>NZ_AUYC01000061.1:0-628 GCF_001625685.1 Pseudoalteromonas luteoviolacea CPMOR-1
CACGATAAGCGCAAGGTGAAGTGAGCAACCTACACCGCTTTCATCCTGCTAAATACATTTCCTCAGCAACAGCTAAAACGGCTTATTTCACTTTGCGCAAATTGAACGTACTCGCTTCGCTCGTTATCGTTACATTTTGCACGTTAATCACCTTACGTAAAAGAAGCGCACTCACTGCGTTCGCTGTCGCTAGCCTATTGCACCACGTCATCCTGAACTCGCTTCAGGATCCATTTCTTTTTTGCATAATATTTGGTTTCCGGAGCAAGTCCGGAATGACATAGAGAGAACATGATAGAGATTGATGGCAGTGTATTGACTTTGTCTAGTTAAAACGGCTCATTTCACCTTGCGCGAAAAGAATGGCAGCGCTCTGCGCTGTGTCATAAACCTTTTGCACGATACTCACCTTGCGCAAAAAGATCGCACCCACTTCGTTCGCTTTCGTCAGTCTTTTACACCTGTCTTGCTCAAAACGAATGGCAGCGCTCCGCGCTGTGTTATTATCTTTTTGTACTTTTATCCACAGGTTTGTGTGTATAACTTGTGTGTCTAGGTTGTGCTTTTTGAGGTTAACTAATTAAATAAATTTATTGATAAAAAAGCGAAAAAAACGCTTGCGCCAATC
>NZ_AUYC01000062.1:0-267971 GCF_001625685.1 Pseudoalteromonas luteoviolacea CPMOR-1
GACCGATGTAACCAAGCTCCATGGATGGATTTCAGCTCCGTGTTGGAAATATTTCGATTCACTGCCGTACAGGCATCTAATATATTCGTGATGAATTGTTGGGTCCAACGAAAGCAAAATTGGATCCTGATTTTCATCAGAATGACGGCAAATAGAGAGGCATTGCTAAGGCAGCTTTGGTGGTACCTACCCACAAGTCTGCATATTCTCACCCCCGTCATTCCGAGCTTGCCTCGGAAACCATTGACCTTTTCGATGAGAGGCTATGAATAATACCTGTAAACACAATTTCCCTGTTAACTGAACATCATGGAAATCGAGATTTGTTCTCATTTATGGGTTTGTGAAAAATGGTATTTATTAAGGTGAATACAGCGAGTAACAACACAAGAAAACTGGCACATAACAAACTCAAAAAAAACAGAGCTATGTTTAACAGTAATGTTATTAAAGCGCCTATGATTGGTGCGCCAACTATCGCAGTAAGCCAGTCTTTGGTTAACCACAAATAAAACATGCACCCCATTGTATTTAATAGGTACCACCGATTTAATGAGAGGAAGAAAGAACCACGAATGAGTATCATATCAATTAAGTGATCAATTTTATCCGTTGGTAGTCTATCCATTGGTAACTTCATTTATTTTTTCAGTCTATCCGATTTAATTTAGCAGATAACAGCTGTTCAATGAATAGACGAAATCAGATTTAGAGCTAGTTAAAAAATAGCGTGTTGCGCCTTATTTTTGTCGCGGATCAATGACTTCAACACTTTGTTTTGATACATTTTATTCACGTTAATTTTACTAAAAGTGATTTATGCAGGCTAAGGAAGAGCAATATTTTAGATATATTGAGGCGGTGTTATTTTGGCAAGGAGAGATCCAAACAGGCACTTTTCAAGATAAGTTCAAACTATCAAGACCCAGCGCAAGGCGCTACCTAACAGACTTTATCGCACGCTATCAAATTGACGCGCATTATAACGAGTCTGAAAAAGCCTATGTATTGGCAACCCCCTTTACACCAAATTATATTTCCCAAGACTTTACTGAGTATGCCAATTTAATTGGTGAGCAGTATGTACACAATTTAAGTACTTCAACCATTGCAACGCTTCCTTTACCTCATAGAAAACTCAACCCCACTATTTTACGACCTATTTTAAACGCTTGCCGTCGACAAAGTGTGCTCGATATTCGTTACCAGTCGATAAAAGAAGGTGGAGAAACAGAGCGTATTATTCGCCCACATACGCTAGTGAACTCTGGCCTGCGTTATCATTTAAGAGCATATTGCGAAGACGCAAGAGGCTTTAGAGACTTTTCACTATCTCGTATTTTATCTGCGTGCCCTGAATTTAAATCTAAGGCACAAAAATACAAGCAAGATGATGAAGCATGGCAACAGGAAGTAACGCTAACCATCATGCCAGACCCGCGTTTAAGTGACTATGCTCAGCAAGTGATCGCCCATGACTTTGATATGAGCGACAACAAAAAACAACTCAAAACCAATGCAGCGTTGCTTAATTATTTGATCAGCATTTTACGTTTAGATGTGCAACACCCAAGTCCAGAAGCTCAGCAAATTGTTATGGACCCAGATTGCTACCGCACTTTGAGAAAGCAAAAGCTACTTTGGAACTAAAACACCTGTAAAAAATATTACTGATCAAAAGTGCAGCATTGAAGCCGTACATAGATAACCGTAGGTTATGTCTAAAGCCAAAGGAAGTGGAAGACGATGGAAGACTTTAGCCCTAGCGATTTAAAAGCCATATTGCACTCAAAACGTGCCAACTTATTTTATCTCGAATATTGCCGCGTCATGCAAAAAGATGGCCGCGTTTTATATTTGACCGAAGCCACCAAAGAGAACCTCTATTTTAATATTCCCATTGCTAATACCACAGTTATTTTGCTGGGTAATGGTACCTCGATTACACAAGCGGCGATGCGCATGCTTGCTCAAGCTGGTGTATTAGTCGGTTTTTGTGGTGGCGGCGCAACGCCTTTATATATGGGTTGTGAAATCGAGTGGATTACACCGCAAAATGAGTATCGACCAACAGAGTACCTGCAAGGCTGGATGGGATTCTGGTTTGACGATGACAAGCGCTTAAATGCAGCAAAGCACTTTCAGCAGGCACGGATCGCGTTTTTAAAGCAAGTTTGGCAAAAAGACCGAGACTTAAAAAATGAAGGCTTTAACTTTGATGATAAAGCTATTCAAACCGCACTGGATACCTTTTTTACTCGAACGGAGACCGCGACAAACTCACAGGCTTTATTACTCACAGAAGCGCAGCTCACCAAAGTGCTTTATAAATATGCCGCAAACGCAACCGACAGTGAAGATTTTAAGCGCCAACATAAATCTTCCAAAAAGGTTGATATTGGCAAAGCTAATGATTTTTTAAACCACGGCAATTATCTCGCTTATGGTTTGGCTGCCTGCGCTTTGTGGGTGCTCGGTATTCCTCATGGTTTTGCGGTGATGCATGGAAAAACCCGTCGCGGAGCCTTGGTGTTCGACATTGCCGATTTAATCAAAGATGCATTGGTGTTGCCTTGGGCATTTATCTGCGCCAAAGAAAATGCCACCGAGCAGGAATTTCGCCAACAAATCCTACAAGCGTTTACCGATCACAAAGCACTGGATTATATGTTTGAACAAGTAAAGCAAGTGGCATTACAAGAATTAAGTGAAGAGCAAATAGCCGCCATTGAAAATGATCAAAAAGGTGATGTTTTATGATGGTCACATTTGTATCTCAATGTGAGAAAAACGCCCTCAAGAAAACCAGACGTGTACTGGATGCCTTCGCCAACCGCATTGGCGACAACACATGGCAAACCGTGATCACCCAAGATGGGCTTGATACCGTTAAAAAGATGCTGCGTAAAACTGCCAGTCGTAGCACTGCGGTGAGTTGCCATTGGATCAGAAGCCGTGCCCGAAGCCAGTTTTTGTGGGTTGTTGGGAATAAGAGTAAGTTTAATTTGGAAGGCGTGGTGCCGGTGAATAGAACTGAAAAAGGCTTACTTAATAGTGAGTTTGAAAGTGATTGGAAATATCTCCCGCTTATCAAGTCCCTAGCGGCGATGGCTGCACTATTACATGATTGGGGAAAGGCCTCTCTTTTATTTCAAGAAAAATTAAACCCTGAGATAAAAAATAAACATAAAGGCGATCCATTAAGACACGAGTGGATTTCGTGTTTGCTGTTTAATCATTTTGTCACAACTCAAATAAACTCCAAGCAAGATACGACATGGCTTAAATCAATTATTGAGCATGGTATCGACGAACAACACTTCAATACCAATAATTTAAAACAAGATAAGCCCTTGTCCAATTTGCCAACAGCCGCTGCGTTAATTTCGTGGCTTATCGTCTCTCACCATAGATTGCCCTTACCGAAAGAAGCGAGTCTATGTAAACAACAGCGTGAACAGACAAATGCTGATTTAAACAGTTTACTTAGTAAGATAACCGCTGAGTGGGGTTACGAAAATCGTTTTGAAGACTATCAAACTTTACTAACGAGATGTTTTAAATTTCCTAAAGGATTACTTTCAGATTCCCGTTGTTGGATAAGTGAGCTTAAACGCTGTGCAAAGGACTTATCTCATCATTTACCAATGCTAGAGCAGGCCATGAACGATGGGGGTTGGCGCTTGGTGTTACACCATGCTCGGTTGAGCTTAATGTTAGGAGATCATTATTACTCTTCTCAAGCCAACGATGTGCAGTGGAAAACTGATAGCGAGCTGTACGCAAATACTGACCCTAGCAGTAAAGAGCTTAAGCAAAAGCTTGATGAGCACCTAGTTAATGTTGCACAGGTAACAGTAAACACAGTTAAACTCTTGCCTTTTTTTGAATCAGAACCGTTAAAAGCAACTGAACTTACTGAGCTTGCTCCAAAGGCGAATACACCTAAGATATTTCGTTGGCAAGATAAAGCTGTCCGCTGCGTTACACAGTGGCGAGAGGAAACAGAAGACAAGAGCCAAGGTTATTTTGTGGTGAATATGGCTAGTACCGGATGCGGTAAAACCATCGCTAATGCCAAAGTGATGCAGGCGATTTCAGAGGACGGTGAAAGTTTAAGGTTTATTCTTGCTCTTGGTCTGCGCACGCTAACATTGCAAACGGGTGATGAATATAAAGAGCGTTTAAAACTAAAAGATAGAGACTTGGCTGTTTTAATTGGCTCAAAAGCGATTTATGAGTTACATCAATCGGGAAAAAAAATAGATAAAGACGAGGTTGAATCAGAGTCAGCTGAATTAGGCTCAGAATCACTTGAAAGCTTGCAAGACGAAGGCGATGAAGTGCACTGGCAGGGGGTATTGCCTGAAGAAGAGCTCACCACTGTTCTCACTAAAGAAAAGGACCGAAAATTACTTTACGCACCTGTGCTGACTTGTACGATAGATCATATTATGGCTGCTACCGAGACTAAACGTGGCGGGCGTTATATTTTGCCTTGTTTACGTTTGATGTCATCAGATTTAGTGATTGATGAAATTGACGACTTCATAGGTGATGATTTGATTGCGATTGGTCGTCTTGTCCACCTTGCAGGCATGTTAGGGCGAAAGGTGATGATTTCTTCGGCCACTATTACGCCTGATTTAGCAGTGGGTTTATACAATGCCTACCGACAAGGATGGGCAATTTTTGCAGCAAGCCGCGATAGGTCAACTAATGTTAATTGTGTCTTGATTGATGAATTTAATACAGAATGTCACTTTGTTGGCAGTCATGATGACGACGTACCAAATTATACTCGCATCCATGAAGCGTTTGTTAGCAAACGAGTCGGAAAGCTTAAGCAACAAGACGCAAGACGCAAAGCTGAGATCATTCCTTGCAACAAAGAATCAAGTTTAGATATTAAAAGCGAGTATTTTGAAACTGTAAAGCAAGCGGTTTTAGAAAAACATACACAGCATTTTACTCTTGAAAATGAACATCAAATTCATGTTTCTTTTGGTGTGGTGCGGGTCGCCAACATTAAACCTTGTGTTGAATTAACTCAGTATTTACTAAGCAGTGAATGGCCGCAAGATACCGAAATACGCTGCATGGCATACCACAGTCAACAAGTTTTATTGCTTAGACATGTGCAAGAAAAACACCTTGATGAGGTTTTAAAGCGTAAAGAAAAAGACGGTGAGTCCCCTTTGGCGTTTGATAATGAGGTTATTCGAGGTCACTTCGCCAGCTGCAAGGCTAAAAATCTTATTTTTATTTTAGTGGCAACACCAGTTGAGGAAGTGGGCCGTGATCATGATTTTGATTGGGCGGTGTTAGAGCCTTCATCTTTCCGTTCAATGATTCAGATGGCGGGGAGAGTGAGGCGTCATCGACAAGGCGAAGTTGCTTCTCCCAATATAGGTTTAATGCAGTACAACCTCAAAGGCTTTAAAGGTACCGAGGAGCGGGTATTCAATTACCCTGGTTATGAAACGGATTCATCGACTACTTTACAGACCCATGATTTAAAGAAATTAGTTGATGAAAAGGCCTTACTACACAGTGTTAATGCTATCGCTCGCATTCAAAAGCGACCAGAGTTATTACCACATCAAAATCTCGCAGATTTAGAGCACTACGCCACGGCAAAAACTTTAGGTACCACCCAAATTAACCAGCCTATTGCGAGCACAAGCAGAAAAAATAGGTTTAGTCGAAATCGCCGAGTAATAAACCCTGCAAGCAATTGGAGTGAGCATTTACACGGACATATTCACGGTTATTGGTGGCTTACCGCGTTGCCACAATACTTTAAACGTTTTCGTAAAAGTATGCCTAGCGTGCAATTGTATTTGGTAAAGCAACGGCATGGTTTGGCATTTTGTATACGAGAGGATGGGGGGAATTTTAGTTCTGTTGAAGCCAAATTGGATATTGAACATCAAGCGTTGCCCTCTGAACAACAGCAAAAATTATGGTTGCAAAGAGACTATGAGACGTTACTTAGCCAATTTAGTACAGAATCAAAAAGTGAATATCTGACTTCAATCAAATATGGTGAAGTGAGTGTTATCGAAACGGATGGAATTCAAAAATATAGTTACAACGACCAGTTAGGGCTGGTTAAGGTGAAATAATGGAATGTAAAAGCATGTTAGATCCGGCAATAGCGAACTTTTTTGATGAGCGTAAAGAAGCATGGCTCAAAAAAAATATAAAAGCTTCAATGACAGAATCTGAAAAAATAGAAATGGAACGCGAATGTGACCAAGTGTTTTTATTAGCAAATTGGTTACCTTCGGCAGCAAAGCGAGCAGGCCAGATCTCAATATCTACTCACCCTTGTACTTTTAGCCACCCTAGCGCAAGAAAAAACAAGAACGGGTATGTGTCATCTATTATTGCCCAAAATACTCACAAAGTAGATGGGTTCCTTCGAAGTGGTAATGTTCATGTTGAGGCAGATGCATTAGGTAATGCTGCTGCGCTTGATGTATATAAATTTTTGAGTTTAGTTCTAGGTGACGGCCAAACTTTACTAAACCACATTGTGCAAGAGAGTGAGCTGGCTCAAAAATTATTAGAGCAGCCAAATTGTGATTACGCAGTTTTACGAGATGATTTCTTAAAGATGATTGAAACCGATCAGGTTGCTATAACTAGCTCTAAAGTTAAACAAGTGTATTACCCAATTGAAGATGGTGAGTACCATTTGCTTTCAATTTTAACCAATTCCGGACAACTTTTTGAATTACGTAAACGCCTTGATAGATATAGATTTGGTGATGATTTAAAGCTAGCTCGAGAAAGCCGAAAGGCTAATTTGTACCATTCCACAGGTTATTGTGAAATTTATGGATTAACTACTATTGGCTATGGTGGTACAAAACCACAGAATATCAGTGTGTTGAATAATCAAAATGCAGGTAAAGCACATTTATTGCCTTCATTCCCTCCTTCGTTAAAGCAACGGGAAATCCGCTTACCAACCTCTGATTTTTTTAAAGAAAGCTTTACCGCGTGGCATGCAAGAGATGTGTTAGAGGCGTTACATCGACTATTTGTTACTGAGTACAATAACGTCAATATTAGAGAAGGGCGCGATTACCGGATTCAACAATACGTTGATTTAGTGATTGAAAAAATGTGGCAGGTAAGAGTATTTTTGACCGAAAACCCAAGTGAACCAACAAGTGATTTACCACAAGAACAAAAAATGTGGCTTTATCCGCAATATCAAGTGCAGCGTGAACTGCAAAGTGATTGGTTAGACAGTATAACCCGCCATATTGCTAGAGGGCTAATCAATCACTATAGCAATAATAAGTTTATCAGTACCCCTGTACAACTTGCCGATCAAGAACTTTTCGCCATTGAGCGGATTGTTGAAGATAACAAGGAGTTATTACGATGAAAGTTATCGTTTTACCACACATTAAAGTACACAATGCCAATGCGCTATCGAGTCCATTTACCATTGGTTTCCCAGCTATGACGGCTTGGCTTGGGTTTACTCACGCACTAGAACGGAAGCTCATTCAGCAAGGCTATACAGAGTTGATGCTTCAAAGCGTGGCGGTAATAAGCCATGACTGCAATGTGCAAACACACAAATGTGAGGGCGACTTTGTACATTCTATAATTGGCACTGGTAATCCACTTGAGAAAGATGGTAAGCGCTCAGCATTCATTGAAGAAGCACGCTGTCATCTAGATGTATCTTTGGTAATTGAGTACAGCGGTGATGAAGAAAAAATTGCGCAAACCAATTTCACTGAGCAACTACAAGACTTTATCGCAAGTATGAAAGTGGCTGGCGGCGATATATTGACCATACAAAAGCCTAAGCTTGAATCTGTGATAGAGGAACTAGACTCCAAGCGATTAGTTCGCCAACTCATGCCAGGTTATGCGCTTATTGAAAGACGTGACCTTATGATTGAGGCCATGCAACAGGGCGATGATGCGCTTGATGCATTGCTAAGTTACCTCACTATAAATCACAGCTGTGAGAAAAAAGACGACGACAGTGTTGTTTGGCAAACTAGTCGTAAAGAAGATGGCTGGCTTGTACCTATTGCAACCGGTTTCCAAGGTATCTCACCGCTAGGTGAGGCAAAAAACCAACGTGACCCAACTACTCCCCATCGTTTTGCAGAAAGTGTTGTGACTCTGGGGGAGTTTGTCATGGCGCATAAAGTAAAAAACCTCGATGACATACTTTGGGAGTACAACCCAGAATTAGAAAATGATCTTTACCTGTGTCAGCAAGTAAACGCAACTAACGAATAGAAATAAGGAAGAATACAAATGGCTAAAAATAAAGATATTGCATCGGTACTCGCATTTGAAAAGAAATTAGTACCATCGGATGGCTACCTATTTGGCACTAACTGGGAAGACAGAACACAAGTCACGCCACTTAAACTGCAAGAAAAGTCAGTGCGTGGAACAATCTCTAACCGTTTAAAAGCAGCTGTACAAAAAGACCCAGCGAAATTGAATGCAGAAGTAGAAAAAGCAAATTTACAGCGTGTGGATGCCTGCGCGCTTGGTCAGGAACAAGATACACTCAAACTACACTTCACATTAAAAATATTAGGTGGTTTGGCACAACCATCAGCATGTAATAATGCCAGCTTTAAACAAAGTTACAGTGCTGCAGTAAAGCAATATATTGCAAAACATGGCTGTTTTGAATTGGCAAAACGTTATGCCACTAATTTAGCGAATGCACGGTTTTTATGGCGCAACCGTGTGGGCGCAGAAGAAATTGAAGTACAAGTGAAAGCGCTTAATAAAGGCGCTGAGCAGACTTGGTCATTCGATGCATCAGAATTTAGCATTCGTCACTTTAATCACCAAAATGAACTGGTTAACAGTCTAGCCGATAGAATTGCACAAGCACTTGCCAGTGATGCAGAACACTTAATGCTGCAAATAGATTGCTATGCCAAAGTGGGTAAAGCACAAGAGGTGTATCCCAGTGAAGAGCTGGTACTGGATAAAGGTAATAGTAAAACCAAAAAAAGTAAGGTTTTATATGCTGTCCGTGATCATGCGGCAATGCACTCTCAAAAAATTGGTAATGCATTACGTTCAATTGATACATGGTATCCAGAGTATGAGTCAGAAAATCAAAGCGCAGGGGCTATTGCCATTGAACCTTATGGCGCTGTAACTAATTTGGGTAAGGCATTTCGTACACCAAAAGATAACCAAGATTTTTATAGTTTCTTTGACAAATGGGCACGAGGTGAAGAACTGCAGCGTGAAGAAGATGAGCACTATGTTGTTGCTGTACTTGTTCGAGGTGGCGTATTTGGCGAAAGTGATAAATAGGTGATTGGATGAACTACTACCAAGAAATCACCTTATTGCCTGAAGAGGACGTATCACTCGGTTTTATTTGGCAAAAGGTGTTTCAACAAGTGCATATTGCGCTTGTTGAACACAAGGTTGATAAAAATAAATCAGCGGTTGCCATTGGCTTTCCGCAATATGGCAAAGCCAAGTTTCCATTGGGTTCAAAATTGAGGTTATTCGCTAAAGAACAAGCACAGCTTGAACAGCTTAATATCGCTAAGTGGCTAAGTCGGTTTGAAGACTATACGCATATCAAAGGCATAAAGCCTGTGCCAGATGAGGTCAGTTATGTGAGCTTTACGAGAAAAAACGTCAAAAGCCCTGAACGCATTGAGCGTGAAATGACAGAAAAAGCGCAGCGATGGTCTCAAAAAAGTGGCAAGTCTTTAGAGGAATGTTTAGCTGAACTTGAACAAACTAAACCTGATCTAAATACCAAACACGCCTTTATCTTTTTGCATAGCCAACAGACCAAAGTGCGCTCTCCGGATAAAAACAATAAGTACCCGTTATTTATTGCTATGCAAGAACGCGAAAGTGATACACATGGCACATTTGACTGCTATGGATTGAGTGCAAAGGCAAATGATAAAAATTCGTTTGGGTGTGTCCCTCAGTTCTAACAAATAAAGGGTATTTTTACCTTTTATTTTTGCTCTTTTAAAATTTGTATAAAATACAATGAGTTGTGATAGGCTGTTTTTAACAAGGTAAAAATAGGTTTTTTTGCCTTAGTAGCTGTTGCAACTTATCTTTTTTCATTTATTCTATACTTCACTGCCACGCAGGCAGCTTAGAAAGTCACTCGCATCAATAGAAATGGAATTTTACCCTTCACTGCCACGCAGGCAGCTTAGAAATGTCATGATCTCGTCAGCAATAAATTTACCACCTTCACTGCCACGCAGGCAGCTTAGAAATACCAAATCCCAAAGCAAAAGACGAGGAAACACTTCACTGCCACGCAGGCAGCTTAGAAATCCAAAGTGGCCTTTTCAACGTCTGGGTTTTTCTTCACTGCCACGCAGGCAGCTTAGAAACCAAGTGAAAGCCTCAGCTATGCCAAGGCTGTCTTCACTGCCACGCAGGCAGCTTAGAAAACCTCCAAGAGTAAACGTTAAACCCGTTTTGCCTTCACTGCCACGCAGGCAGCTTAGAAAAACCTCGCGGGCTTCTGCAAGTGCACTAACAGCTTCACTGCCACGCAGGCAGCTTAGAAATCAACAAACCATTCAATTAATCCACCCATGATCTTCACTGCCACGCAGGCAGCTTAGAAATCAACATCCTGATACAAGGATTTAAGTACTCACTTCACTGCCACGCAGGCAGCTTAGAAAAGTTACAACGCCGCTGTCTACAACAACAGAGCCTTCACTGCCACGCAGGCAGCTTAGAAAAAGCTAAAGCGATCACTAATACACTCGCTATTCTTCACTGCCACGCAGGCAGCTTAGAAAAAAGTTTAAGCGCAAATCCGCTGGAAAAACAACTTCACTGCCACGCAGGCAGCTTAGAAAAATCACATGGATATATGCAATGAAACTCTTCTCTTCACTGCCACGCAGGCAGCTTAGAAAAGTATTGTCTTCTCGATAAGTGCTGATAACTTCTTCACTGCCACGCAGGCAGCTTAGAAACAGAAGCCGGCTCACTAACTGTTACATAACCTCTTCACTGCCACGCAGGCAGCTTAGAAATGCGTGGGTACTTGCAATACTTGTCGCTGATACTTCACTGCCACGCAGGCAGCTTAGAAAGCTTATTTTGGTAAAGGTAGCCGACATAAACGCTTCACTGCCACGCAGGCAGCTTAGAAAAATCACATCTAGCGCCCAAATCCAAAGTTCTACTTCACTGCCACGCAGGCAGCTTAGAAATCAAAGAGTTTCAAAGCCAGTTTATTGAAATTCTTCACTGCCACGCAGGCAGCTTAGAAAACGCCAAAAAACTCAAGAGAGGCTCTTCGTTTCTTCACTGCCACGCAGGCAGCTTAGAAAATCAGGCGTCAAACTGTAATTGTCATTTTCATCTTCACTGCCACGCAGGCAGCTTAGAAACAAATTCAGGGTTTAATCTATTTGCAGCGGCACTTCACTGCCACGCAGGCAGCTTAGAAATTACTAAGTGAACAGGAAGTATTGCCCCACGTCTTCACTGCCACGCAGGCAGCTTAGAAATAATTTCGAATCTACATTATGTTGAGAAAGGCCTTCACTGCCACGCAGGCAGCTTAGAAAAATTGAAGCCAATGAGCTAATTAAAAGCCTTTCTTCACTGCCACGCAGGCAGCTTAGAAATGCCAAATCACACGTTAAAACTAAATGCTACTCTTCACTGCCACGCAGGCAGCTTAGAAATGATATAAGCATAAGTGTCCGAGCCTGTGACTCTTCACTGCCACGCAGGCAGCTTAGAAACCACGACAATTCACAAAGGCGACACAACGAAATCTTCACTGCCACGCAGGCAGCTTAGAAATCTCTAAGATAATCCAACACATCACGTTGATTCTTCACTGCCACGCAGGCAGCTTAGAAAATGAAGATAAAGGGGCTACTTGATTCACCCCGCTTCACTGCCACGCAGGCAGCTTAGAAAATCAAGGAACGGCAGCAGTTCAAAGCAATCATGTTCACTGCCGAACAGGCAGCATAGAAAAGTATGTTTGTCTTTCCAGCTATCTGTTGTTGCTTCACTGCCGAACAGGCAGCTTAGAAAAAGGGTAATGTTTTCCCCTTGGGTTAGTTTTGCTTCACTGCCGAACAGGCAGCTTAGAAAGCAGAGGTGAAGGAAATACTATTCTGCAAAAGCTTCACTGCCGAGCAGGCAACTTAGAAATTCAAAATGGCTCGTGCTTGATTAGGGAAAATCTTCACTGTCGCACCGTAGGTGTATGTATTCGTGATGGGTTGTTGAGTCTAACGAGGAGCTGCTTGTGTAACGCAGTAAAAATGGATCCTGATATTCATCAGGATGACGGGGTGAGGTAGGTGTGTTGATTTGAAATTGGCCCATTTAATTTTGTGTTTATTGAAGAGCTATTTTTTGGTGCATAGAAAATGAATCCTGATGTTCATTAGGATGACGGGGTGAGGTCGGTGTGTTGATTTGAAATTGACCCACTTAATGTTGTGTCTACTGAAGAACTATTTTTAGGTGCATAGAAAATGGATCCTGATATTCATCAGGATGACTAGGGTGAGGTAGGTGTGTTGATTTATCTTAAGTGGCGCGTATTAATCGTCGTAATAGCTGTGTTTTCTGCTTTTGCTAACAAACGAATCACATGCACAAATCCCAAAACTGGATCCTGATGTTCATCAGGATGACGTGGGGAAGTAGGCGTGTTGATTTGACATAATTGTCCCACTTAATTTTGTGTCTGCTGAAGAACTATTTTCAGTTGCATTAAAAATGGTTCCTGATATTCATCAGGATGACGAGGGTTATCTAGGAGCGTCGATTTGGCCTAAGTAGTCCTTTTACCGTCATCCCGAGCTTGCCTCGGGAACCATAATACAGTTAGCTCGCTGAAATCGATATTTGTAAACTCACCAAAACTGTAAAAGGGGTTTACACTTTGGCACCTTTAAATGAAGGTTGTCACGTTTAAACTAAAGTTGTCACCTTTTGCATGTTGAGTGTCACGATCTGTCAGTGTGTGGCGCGTTTTGAATGTCTATACTGAGCACAATGAATCAACGGGGTTTAAACAGCGGTAAAGCACATGGCAAATACGGCATTGATCACAGGCGCATCCGGCGGCATTGGTTTGGAATTCGCGCACTTACATGCACAACAAGGTGGTGACTTAGTGCTCGTTGCGCGTTCACAAGATAAGTTGGACGCTTTGGCGAAGGAATTGGAAGTCAAACACAGTATTAAAACGACGGTGATCTGTGAAGATTTGTCGCAACCACATGCTGCGCAGCGTATTTTTGCTAAAACGTCTGCTTTGAATATAGAGGTGGATGTCTTAATCAATAATGCCGGGTTTGGTGGTCACGGTGTCTTTTACCAACGGGATATGGTGGCTGATCAGCAGATGGTACAAGTTAATATAACCGCGTTGACGGATCTGACTCACCTATATTCAAAAGAGATGGTTGCGCGCCAGCGTGGTCGTATTCTCAATGTGTCATCCACGGTGTCATTTTTACCGGGTCCACTTCAAGCGGTATATTATGCGACTAAGGCGTATGTCACTTCGTATACTCAGGCAATTGCTGAAGAGTTGTCTGGCACTGGCGTTACCGCAACCGCGCTGTGTCCTGGGGCGGTCAATACTGGTTTTGTGGCTGCAGGCGACTTGGAAGGGGTTGATGTGTGGAAAAACGCTAAATCGGCAAAGTCGGTGGCACAGTGCGGTTACAAAGCGATGCAACAAGGTCAGCTGATTGCATTTAATGAGCGCAAATTACAGTTTTTGCTTAATTGGATCACCCCATTACTACCGCGTAAAATGGTATTAAAGTTGTCACGACAATCGATGGAAAAGTAACGAATTATGAAAATCGCGAGTAAGTTTACAGTACACGCAAACTGTAAAATATTATTACAGGACATGAACATTGATGTTGAGACTGTGGTGGCATATTCAAAGCTGCCAGCGGATATTTTGAATCGTGAGCCTGTTATGCTATCACCAAAGGAGTATTTTGCTTGGTGGTTGGCAATTGAAAAGGCCGCGAACGGGCGAGACGTCCCATTATTGGTTGCTGAACATTTATCGGTGGAAGTGTTTGATGCCCCTTTGTTTGCGGCGCTTTGTAGTCCTGATTTAAATACAGCTCTGTCGCGCATAAAACACTACAAGCCGTTGATTGGACCCATGAAAATGGACCTTGAAATGAACGACAAAACCACAACAATGGGGTTATCTTGTTACGGTTATGAGGGGGCTGTTCCTGCCGTACTTGTACTTACTGAGATGGTGTTTTTTACCAAATTACTGCGAATGGCAACGCGTTACAATGCGATACCGGTATCGGTTACCTTGCCAGAACTGCCTGGCAATATTGAAGCATATGAAGCGTTTTTTGGTTGTACACTTAAACAAGGTGAACAGCTTTCAATTGCCTTTCGAGCCGAGGATGCCGCGCGTCCATTTTTAACTGCAAATTCCAGTATGTGGTCATACTTTGAAGACGGTTTGAACCAAAAGCTCGCGGATTTAACCGCAACCGCGACGACAGTTGAACGTGTTCGAGCAGTTCTCATAGAGTCATTGCCTGTTGGTCAAAGTTCGATTGAGATGGTGGCGCAAAAGCTCACACTGAGTAAGCGGACTTTGCAGCGAAAACTGACCGATGAAGACACGAATTTTCATAGTGTTTTACAAAATGTACGCTCAGAGTTGGCTAAGCACTATTTGCAAAAATCTCATATATCGCTCAGTGAAGTGGCATTTTTATTAGGGTATCAAGAGTCAAACTCATTCATCCGCGCATTTACTACTTGGTTTGGCGTGTCGCCGGGCAGTTATCGGGAACAATTGGCGTCTTAATGGCTAAGGCGCACAACAGTCTAAACTATTTCATTATAAATATTTACTTACGTTATTCATTTTGTCGTGTAGCTGTGTTTGTGCTCCAATAAATTAGAGCACAAAAGTAAAAGGACAGTTATGCAGTTTTCGGATCTCGAAATACAGTCAATTCATAAAGTCATTGGCGCATTTGCACCCAATACCGAGCTGGCCGTGGCAAAGTTTGATGCGGGGCGCTGCGCATATTATGGTGCTAGGCAGGGGAGTAAAAGGGTTGAGCAAATTGATAATCACGCATCGGTGTTTGAAATTGGCTCGTTAACTAAGCTGTTTACCAATGCTGTGCTAGCGCAATTGGCCTGTGAAGGAAAGCTAGCATTGGGCGAACCTATCTCGTCTCATATTGATTTTACCACCCGAGATAATGTTCAAATCACTTTCGAGTCTTTAGCCACTCACACTTCAGGCTTGCCTAAATTACCACCTGGGCTGCTTTGGCAGGCGCTGTTCAAGCGCAAAGACAACCCATATGCAGCCTATTTAGAAGCAGACTTGTTAGCTCACCTTGCCAGTGACATCAAAATTAAAAGCCAAACTCAACACGCATACTCGAACCTAGGTATTGGTCTGCTCGGATATGTACTGGCCAAAATAGAACAGATGAGCTTTTCCCAGCTGCTGCAAAAACGCATATTTGAACCACTTAAGATGCCGCATAGCTTTTGTAATTGGCGCGATGTGCATGGCGAGTTAGTTATGGGTTTAAATACACGGGGTGAAGCAACATCAAATTGGGACTTAGGTGTATTACAAGGCGCGGGTGCTATTCTCTCGTCAGTACAGGACTTGGGGCAGTTTGCGCTTGCCCACTTTGATCGTATACATGATTGGGTCAAATTGCAGCAGCAAATCACATTTGAACAAGGCCACACAAAAATGGGCTTGGGCTGGTATGTAATCGACAGTGCAGATAAAACGGATAAGGTCTATTTTCATGATGGTGGCACTGGGGGATATAGCTCAGCAATGATTCTGGATATAGATAATCGGTTGGGGTACATCATATTGTCGAATATCTCTGGTATGCATAAATTAAAGGGGCAAAAGGTCACTGAGCTCGCATTTGAGCTGATGCAAAATTAAACGGGAGATGAGTTTGGTCTCTGATGATAAGTCCTGTGGCGTGGATCGGTCAGTGATAATTTATGTCAGGTGTAAAGGTTTTTTTACTTACTTTACCATCATTTACCAATAAAATTTTGTAATTATCTCACTGCAATATTTGTCATAGACATAAGATGTTTTACGTGATTAAAAAACAAACTAACGTTAAGGGTATTATAAAATGAATAAAAGGATTGTACTTGCTTCACTTTTTTGGCTCCACAAGCGTTTGCACAGAATGTGGTTATCAATTTTGATGACGTGCTCGATGGTGTAAATAACCCGACAAACACCATTGCTGTTAACGTCGTTCAGCAGGGTAATATGTTGATTGGTAATGATGGTAACTTTGTGACGCTGTCAGGGGAAGTGGAAGAAACGAATAACCCATTTTATGGCAGTGGGCTTGAGCCGCGTGTTCACTTTAAATTAAATGAAAATGGTAACGTTAAGTGGTTTACCGGTACTCGAAATGCAGCAAATATATGGACTGGCACTTGGTATGGATCAGACGGCAGTCGAGGAGATTTTGGATTTGAGTTTAGTAATGCGCTCACCACACCACCCGTTTGTGATGATGTGATTAACTTTAACTCAGATGCGGCATTCTCAGGCGGGGAGTTCGATTACACCAGAGCATTGGATGAAACCTGCCTGACGGATACCGATGACGCCACAAAAGGCATATATATGATGTCATCGACAGGTGGAGTACCTTTCCCAATGTCATTTTCTTTAGAGTTTAAAAGTAACTTCACTCTACAGTCGTTTAAGCTAGGTACCTACAATAATGGGCAAGGCAATCGCCTTACAACATTTACTGTGGAAGCGTGGGAAAATGGCACGTGGGTCAAAAAAGGTGAGTTTGAGTTCACCTCAGTTATACAAAATAAAGCATTTGCGAGAGAACTGTACAGATTGCCTCAGCCAGTGACGACTTCTAAAATTAGGATCTCAGCAACGGGCACAGTTGATTATGTAAATGCTGGCCGTGTATTAATGTATGGCCTGTCATTTCACTAATTGAAATACGCACAACCACTCAGGGTGTGGGTGGTTGTGTGAGTCACACCGTCTTTTTTGACAGCAGCTTCACGGCAATGGGCATCACACAATATGAAATCACCGGCACAATTAATGCCAAAACAGTGGCCACATGCAGTAATTTATTGGCGCGATTAAATTTGGAATAAAGTAAACCAGAGGGAGTAAGGCAAAATAATAGACTAAGGCCAATACATGCTCATTGGGTGCCGAGTCTTCATCTTGTTTGCTCCTATTGATTGTTAAATCAATTCATGCAAGAAAATAAGCAGGTGAATTTGTAATTGAGCCGCTTAAATCGCCGAGTTGGTGCCCTAACCAAGTTACAGGCACTATCTTAACTTAGGGCGCTCACTTTCTTTATTACCTTCCTCACTATTGCTCTTAGCATTATCGCTCTTTCGATCTTTTCAAAAAATCATGCTCTGATAGCTTTTAATCATATAAAAAACTTAAATATGACTCTGTGCATCTCTTGTATGCGGTGAACTGCTAGTGGTTTAACTTTTTTTATAAATATACAACGAATTCTTGGCCCGTAATGGTTTTTTATATAAACAACCTAAAAGCCAGCACTCTCAACATCTCATTTTTATTAACTGACAGCCGGTTTTTGTTGTTTTACTTTTACGATAAATGTCACGGTGATTTTTTATTTGGTGTTTTTCTGAATAAATTATTTTTTAATTTGTTGTTGAGTGTTCGCTGTAGAGTTGGATTAACATGTACTTTAAAATTTTTTGTAAATTTTATTGGTTTTTTTTATTTTAAATGTTGTTTTTTTTGCTTTTTTAATCGTCGTTAATTCGAGCTTGGTTTTTATTGGTTCAAATTCTAACAATTAAACAAGGAAAAAGGTTTTGAAAAAATTACTTTCAATCTCAGCATTATCAGCTGCTTTATTATCAAATTCAGTGATTTCAGCAACGTCAATAGGTGGGTACCCATTAAGTACAGTCGAATTGAATACTGAAGTGGCCTATTTTTATGGTGACAACAACCCCTTTCATATTACCGAGTTTATTAAGTCAACAAATGGGCAGCTGTTTGGGTTGGAAGATATATATAAATTTGAATTCACTTATGGTAACTTTTCATATTGCGATTTTTATGGACCTTTTCAATGCCCTCAGTCACTAAATGTTAAATCTAGTATTATCAAGTCGAGAGATGGAGTTTTTGATAAGCCTGTTTACTTTATTAAGGGGTTGTCTATTTCTGAAAATGGGTTTGTTAGTGAACAAGATGAATTGGCCAGTTACTGGGCATCCCCAAGTTTTAATGATATTTTCACCACCTTGTTAAATAGCGGAAGGGATATTGTATTTATTGATTTTATCCGAATACCTAATGAAGATCGGTTTCAAGATGAAAGCTATTTAGTTGGTCAAATAGCACAATTAGTGCACTTTATAGAAACTAAAGAAAAAGTGGGGCACCATCAAAGTACAATGGTTGGGTACAGTTATGGTGGTTTATTAGCGAAGCAAGTACTGAATAAACTTGAATCTGAACGATACCAGCACGAGATCTACAATTATATCTCCCTAGATGCTCCGCATAGAGGCGCCTCATTACCTTATTCATTGATTAATACTGTCAAGAGAATAAGGGGGAGACTGGAAGATGCGAGGGGCTGCTCTAGAGTAAGTAGTTGCGACCGTAATCGTAAAAAAATGCGTGAACTAGAGAGGAATTTAACAGAGGGGATCGCGGCAAAACTTTTGATTACAGGGAGCAAAAGTAATAGCTATTTTAGGTCACTTTTAAATGAGGGTTATCCTTCAACTTATAATGTGGCTTTCTCTAATGGTAGTTACACAGGCAGAACAGCGGGCCTCCCTGAGAATTATGTTATGGCAAGATTTGAAGTAAATTACAGTTTATATGGTGATACGTATTATACAATAGACTCTGAAAATATAAGAAGTAATTACAAAGCGCCATTTTATTATACTAGTCATGTTTTTGATAATGCGCCAGGTTCTTATGCATTGGTTGGTGGTTTTTTAAATAGCTTCTTAGCTTCAAATAGCAGAATTAGAAATGTTACTAATAATCTTTATACTAGAAATATCAATCCAACGTTCATTACAACTGCAAGTGCGCTGGATTTAAATGTAAGCAATTTAAATGGTCCGTTTAGTTTAAATGGAAGTACAACACCTTTTGATAAAGTTTATGCCGTAAGTGGCAGCAATTTAAGTCACACTGATTTTAGTTATCATAAAAATAATATTGTTAACGAGATAAATCGAGCTCAATAATTTAGCTTCTAAAAAAGTTTGTCTTTTATTTAGGGCCTTTGTATTTAAGGCCCTGTTTATACTTAGAGTGACACTTATGTTCGCTTTCTATTGTTTTTTAGCTACAAAGCTGCAAACCTAACCTAGGTTAGTGGTTGCATATGGCTACTAAGTTACTGAGCTGTATAAAATAACTCTGAACGAGCTGTGTATTGGGTGATTATCCTACTGTTTTCTAATCAATTAACATGAAGTTCAGTTATAGGGGATTTTTACCAAGGGAAATACAGGGTTATAGAACACAAAAAAGTTGAGCAATAGTGAATATGAAGCTTGATATTGATCCTAGTATTTGAATCTCATGTCGGGGTCATTTATTCAATATAGGGAGGGTTAAGTGCAATCATGTTTAATATTTTTACGAAGTACCCATTGATATCGAGAACAGTCATATTTTTTGCGGCGTCTGTTCATTAGAGCTTAAAAGCAACTTCACTCTACAGTCGTTTAAGCTAGGTACCTACAATAATGGGCAAGGCAATCGTCTTACAACATTTACTGTGGAAGCGTGGGAAAATGGCACGTGGGTCAAAAAAGGTGAGTTTGAATTCACCTCAGTTATACAAAATAAAGCATTTGCGAGAGAACTATACAGATTGCCTCAGCCAGTGACGACTTCTAAAATTAGGATCTCAGCAACGGGCACAGTTGATTATGTGGATGCTGGCCGTGTATTAATGTATGGCCTGTCATTTCACTAATTGAAATACGCACAACCACTCAGGGTGTGGGTGGTTGTGTGAGTCACACCGTCTTTTTTGACAGCAGCTTCACGGCAATGGGCATCACACAATATGAAATCACCGGCACAATTAATGCCAAAACAGTGGCCACATGCAGTAATTTATTGGCGCCAGTAATCGGAGCGATTAAATCTGGAATAAAGTAAACCAGAGGGAGTAATGCAAAATAATTGACTAAGGCCAATACATGTTCATTGGGTGCCGGGTTTTTCATTTTGTTTGCTCCTATTGATTATTGCTCAGTTAGTTTTGTGTAACGACGAGTAATTGCAGCTGTGCTGTAGCGGTAATTTTTTGTGCATTATTGCTGATTAAGTCGCCTTCTTTTACCAGCGTCTGTTGACCGTTATGGTGCAGTTGGGCTTGACCTGTAATGACATAGATCAGGGCCTCTTGGTTAATATTGATGCTGTCTTCGTTATCTAAATGGACAATATCCATGATGGTTGCACTGGCAAAGGTGTTTTGTTGATTTGCACTGCCACCATAAATGCGTGTTGTACCTCTGGTTTTGGGGGAGTAAGACTTATATTGTGCAGGTTGACCCGCAACTTCAGGCAGTGCCCAAATTTGCAGCATACGGTTAGGGGCATCATCGGGGTTAATTTCATTGTGACTAAAGCCTTCACCTCCTGCTCTTTGTACTTGCACATCACCTGCGACTAAGTCTTTGCCATGCTCTAATGACCCTTCATGACTTACGCGTCCTTCTAACACAACAGAGATGACATCAATTTCACTATGAGGATGCATACCTGATTGACCTTTGGGCAAATAACGTGCATCCGCCAGATATACCATACTGCCAAGCCCTTCAAATGTTTCTGGTTTTTTGCGCCCTGCAAATACACGGCTATCTGTCACTAATCTGTGCTCTGTAATGCCTGCAAACCCGCCTAATTGTAGTGAATCTCTTGAAAGTATTTTCATGGTTTTTCCTGCTTTATTTAATCTGTTTCGAAGTGATGACTAAAGTGTATGAAAGCTGGGTTGTTTTATATATACCTATAAAATAGAATTACTTTTCCATATACAACAACAATAAAGTTAAGCAATGGAAAAAACAGATATAAACTCGATGCTGCTATTTTTAGCCGTGGTTGATGCCGGTAGTTTCACTTTGGCCGCTGAACGCTTGAACATGCCTAAGGCTAATTTGAGTCGAAAAGTATCACAACTCGAGGCGAGCTTGGGGATCACATTACTTGAGCGTACAACTCGAACGCAGCATTTGACCGAGGCTGGCAGCGTTTACTTAGAGCATTGTAAGCAGATAAAGGCACAGATAGAGCTTGCCAATGCCAGTGTTGCACAAGCGCTTAATGAAATATCAGGCGAGTTGAAAGTTGGTATGTCTGTCGGTATGGGCCATGAAATTCTAAAGCCAGTTTTAAGTCAATTCATGCAAGAAAATAAGCAGGTGAATTTGCAGTTGAGCCTCTTAAATCGTCGAGTGGATGTGATTGAAGAAGGTTTTGATTTGGTGATCCGAATAGGGGAGCTGGCAGACTCAAGATTGGTAGCAAAGCGTTTGGGCCGCGTATCGCGAAGGTTTTACGCAAGTCGCAAATTTATTGCCCAGCACGGTGTAATAAAGACACCAGAGGCGCTAGCCAACTTTGATGTGTTACTGATGAGCAGTATCCAAAAATCAGAAGTGATTAGCCTGGTCAACGAGTCTAAGCAATGTGATGTGGTTATTTCGCCAAGGATGCGTGTTGATGATTATATTGTACTTAAGCAAATGGTGATGGATGGGGTTGGACTTGCGATACTGCCTGACTATATGTGCTCGCAATATCCAGAGAAAGACTTGCTTGAACCCGTTTTGGCGCAGTGGCAACTGCCCGCTGTAGAGGTATATGCACTCTATCCTAAAAATCGAATTCACTTACCAAAAGTTGCCGCATTTGTGGCGTTTATCCAAACGGTGTTTTCTGAGCGTTTATCAAAGGGATAAAAATATTAAAAAAACCTTTACCTCAAGTTAAGTTGAGCTTTTAAAGTGCCACTCAACTTACGGAGGGAAGACAATGAAAAAGCTGATTAAAACGTATGTAAACCTATTGGGGGCAGATAAACATGCCACGTTTCAACACACCATGGAAAACAAATAGGAGGCACTTATTATGTATTTAGAACATGTAAATCTGGTGGTCAAAAATATTGACTCTGCGCTGCAATTTTACCGCGCTGCGTTTCCACATTGGAAGGTCAGAAGCAAAGGAGAGGGAGAGTGGTTTGGTAAACCCAGACAATGGCTTCATTTTGGTGATGACCATCATTATCTTGCCTTTAGTGATCATGGTGAAGGTGAAAACAGACTATTAGAGGCACACCAAGTTGGCCTTGGTCACTTTGCCTATGTGGTCAACTGTATTGACAGTGTGGTTAAACGGCTTAACGAGGCAGGATTTCAAGCAGATAAACTTGGCCCCGACCACCGATATCGGAAAAACGTCTATTTTATTGACCCCGATGGCTTTGAAGTGGAGTTTGTACAATATTTCAGTGATATTCCTGCGCAGCGCAACAGTGATTAAGCGTTTTTAAATCTTCAAAAATACTTAATTTACTCATGAGTAAGTCTATGAAAAACTAATGTTGGTTGCTGGATGTATCTACCACATGCAGCGCACAACTCACACTTCAGGTAAAAGGATCCTTATGTCAGGTATAACGCTTTACAGTTTTTCTTTGTCCGGTAACGGTCATAAAATCAGACATTTTTTATCTATCCTTGGGCTTAAGTACGAATTAAAGTTACTAGACCCACATGAACAAGAGCACAAAAAAGATGAATTTGTAGCCTTGAATCCACTTGGGCAAGTGCCTGTACTGGTCGATGGGGATGCTGTTATTTGTGATTCGAGCGCAATTTTAGTTTACCTTGCACAGAAATATGATGCGGATAACACATGGTATCCAGAGGATGCTTTACTGCGTGCAGAGATACAAAAGTTCTTGTCGATGTCTGCGGGGGAAGTCCTTAATGGTCCAAATTTATACCGCGGTATTAAGGTGATTGATAAACCTGGCGACCTTGAACAAACGTATGATAAAACCATTAACTTTTTCACGTATTTGGACAACCATCTGAGTGACCGTGATTACTTATTGGGTGCAACGCCAAGCATTGCTGATATTGCTTTGTACACTTATCCCAAATTAGCAGTTAAAGCGGGGGTGAATCTGAGTGACTTTAGGCATATTGCTAATTGGTTTGCGCGCATTGAAAGTGGCCTGAACTTTGTTGATGCGCCAGAAAAGTAAGCGAAATTATTCAGTACGTTGTGAATATTTGTTGCCGTACTTTAACTTCAAATACGGCAACAAAAGCACACCTAATGAGCAAAGTTGGGCAAGTAAAAAACAATTAATTGATACACTGCAAGTACATAGCATGTGTTTCGTAGGACATGTTTTTTATTTCGATAGAGCGTTGCTTCATAAAATAAGGCCATTGTTAAAATGCCCATTTGCACAATATCGTGACCGGCAATATGCATTGCAATCATCACGTGAGCGCAGGTTTTGGCACATTTTACCCCTTCATTCTTACCAATTTTTAATACATCTAAGTCGGCTTTAAAGCCTCTTAGCCTGGGTGACCAAATACTGCCACAAGCAGTGAGTAAGCGCATTCTGAAAGCTGCATCACTGAGTATAGCTGCGGCGAAATAGCCCAAGGCAGCAATGGGTAATGCTGGTAACTTTGTCGTCCACGAAAGGGATTGGATGAGGTGTGTAACCAAGAGTAAAGCGACTCCAAAGATTAGCCATACAAATGAATAGCCAACAATAAACAACGCGAGGCTAAGCTGTTGGCGGTATATCGGTACACTGTTTATTAGGTGTCTGATGGTGCCGCTGGTCATAGGTAGCATCATCGCAAACACCATCAACATCCACGCCCAAGTCATGTTAATCAACCCTGCCTGAGCATGCATATCATGATGTGCATGGTGGTGATGGTGCGCAGCGCTTGTGCCAAGTAAAGTGGATAAGTAATAAATCCATATTAATGCGGCAAGGCACAGTACAAACCAGTGAGGGTGAGCAGCCCTAAAGGCGCTCACTTTTTTATAGACTAAAGCTGTCATCGCGAGTGACTAAACTTCAGCTTTGATACTGATCCGACCGATGGTCGCATTTGCTTCGCCCAATGCTTTGCTTGGCTCCACTTCAATATGTATGTCTTCAAGTTGCCACTGTGAATGAGCCCTGAGAGTATGGAACACATCAGTGGCATCAAGTTGTGCATTAATGCCAGTCCCAGCATGTTGTTTACTTGGCGTAGAGGCTTGGCTTAAACCAAATAAGCCGATGCTGCCGACTTGAATGCGTTCGCCACTGTGAGCGACACGAATAAATACATCGATTGGTGCTATAACACCCTCACCCGTGATATTTTCTAACATGATGATCACGGAAGTGGGTTCTGATATTTCTGGGGTGGATAGTGCTTTGAGATTCGTGTCGCTTTTCTGTTGTGGGAGAAAATCGATAGGTGCAGAAGCTGGCGTTGATGTGAGTTTTAATGGCTCTGTCGTTGCTGCAATTGTGTCGAACATGTTTGCTCCAAGCGAAGAAGTTAACGCCGCTATCTTGAGAGTCTCTGTGGATGTATTCAATGGGTAATTTTTACTGTAGGTATAGCCGAGCTCTTCAGTATTGAGCACTGCTTTCACTGCAATTGTGACAGGTAATGCATTTTCATCATGAAAGTCAAAGGTTTGATTGAGCCAAGTAGAACTATCAGGGTCAGAGTTACCTTGTTGAATCCAATTTTGCCATAACCTATCGATATTGGCATGGTGCAGCCAAAAAATTGGGTCTAAGGCTGCTGTATTGGGGTCACCCATTGCACCTGAAATAGCAACGTGGATTTTATTATGGGGGTGATCTTCAAGTGCACCGAAAGTCCCTGGATTATGGCTGAATGTATTCATTTGGCCACCAAAACCGACGGGTTCTCCTTGCGTCGAAGCAAAGTAAGGTACGCGCATACTAGACTCACACGCTGCATTATTATGGGTGACTGAAAAAAATGCGCGCTCTTCTATCCATAGCCCTGGGAAATCAGGATTGGGCTCTGTCGTTCCAAATTCCGGTGGAAGGTGAAGCGCTTGATTTTGTTCTGCGGTGTTAAGTGCTAGGTTGTTGCCATCGCAGTAATTCCAATAAGGTAAAGACCAGTCATCTGGACCACCTAGTTCTATGATTGTTTTACGAACAATGGCTTCAAAATATTGAAGGTACATTCTGTGCCAAGGAAGGAAAAACCATGATCCATGCTGGCATTGCTGCCAAAAATCACTATCAACGAGCTTTTCACTGGGCGGGAATCCTACTGCTTGCGCCCAAACACTGTATTCACTCCAAGGCTTACCAACCGCAAGTACAGCGGCTTTTGAAAGGCCAAAACCGTGAATTGCACCTTGGTACCACCAGCTTGTTGGATCAGAAATGTCGCGTTTTTTCATTTCCTCAACGGCTTTTGAATACCACAAAAGTGTTCCGTCTTTTATTTCGTTTACATTCTTCCGTATACGCATTTGATGTTACTCCGTATCGCTAATTATCATTGTTTATAGGTCGTCGCGTGCACTGCGACCTTGAAATAGTAAGCACGGAAACTGAGGAAAAACATTACGATTTATTACAGGACTATTTTAGAAAATTACAGGGCGCGTAGTTGTCTCTTCAAGGTGATGAACGGTACATGATGACTGTTTTAGTTCTCCACGGTAAGTTTATGATAAATTGATCTTTAACGTTTATATCTTCGAGAGTTTTACTGTGCTAATGGCAAGTCTCTGGTGAGATCATCAAACCAGCGCTGTATATGGATGTGTAAGTGTATACATCGGAGAAATAAAATAGATGTATTTTTCCGGATAGAACTCAATATGGTGCAGAGTGCCTGAGCGAATCTAATGGGGTTTTTAACCATACTATTGATTGTGCGGGTAACGTTGATTTTTGATTGCCAGTTGAGGATATATGCGCAGGGTGTGTGCATGCAGCGAAGCGATTTATATTAATTAGCCGATAGACTTATATGTTTGAGAAAGACCTCGGTTAAAATATAAGTTTTATTTTCAGTGGTTTATGGTTTTTCGTCGAATAAGGTTTGGTAGGTTTTGTCAATCATTCATTAAGTAAAAACATTTGACTTATTGTTTTTTGTCGTCATTATAAAGTGACACACAAAAAGCCATGTTCCCATATTGGTATTCATGTTGGGCTGAAAGAATCAGGATGATCAGAACAAACATGACGGCTCATAAGTCGTTTTTATGGGTAACTATGAGCATGTGTGTACCTAAAATAATTAGTAAAAATAATAGACTTATTAGGCGACTGTTTTCAAAGGAGACTAAAATGAAAATAATCCATGCCCTAGCAGTAGGTGTTTTAGCAACTTTTAATGCGCATGCACTTGAGACAATTTATGATGCCGATAGCAATGCAGGGAAATTAACTCAATATCAGTATGGTCCGGTACACAGTATTTTGATGCAAAGCACCTCGTCACACTATTTCACGGCATTTTTTGATACATCAAACCAAGCAACATGCAGCGAGGCTGCATTGTTTGACGAAATAAGTGGTGCATTTTTAACTCAGTTAACGGTCGCTGATAATAAGGTGATTTATGGTGCAGTTGATCAAGGCAATGAGACATCCGCTAAAGTGATTAAGCTGACGTGCCACGATGACAATCGTAGTTATCTTGTACACCACAAGGTACCTGCAGCGCCGTCCATTAATTTAGATAGAACGTTGCTGTTTGATAATTGGAAAGAAGGGGGGCGATACCCTGGTTATTATCAATCAGTCACTATGGATACGCAGTTGAGTGTGAATACATTTGCGCCTGATGGTGAATGCCGTGTGGTCAAATTTGGTAATGGTGACGTACCCGGCCTATTTCATGGTCAAACGAGTGTGAGCAATATACACAGTGATGTGTTTACGCATTCAGGTAAAGCGCTTTATGATGCGTATAGCTCATCATTGACTTACGCTATTCGATGCACAAACTCTGGCGGTACTACGATGCTTTTTGATGAGTGGCGGATCACTCAAGATACTCAACAGGGTGAATTGAGTACTAGCTTTTATTAATCTTATTTATGTAAAGGGCGAGAAATTCTCAGCCCTTTATATTGCAATTTTATTACGTTTGTAATTTTTGTAAACAAAACCTTAACAACACCCTTCAAGTCCATTATGCTAGTGGCGATATTTCACCCAAGTATTTATTCAAATTAAATAACGATAGATTTTTATTCTCAGGTAGGAATTATGCTGAAGACCGCCAATAAAGGACAATGGGTTATAAATCATCGGCAGTTGAGCTTACAAAATGGCACGAAAGTAGTGGAGTTGGATCCTAAACAATATGCGCTGTTAGTTTTATTATTAAAGTTTAAGCATCAAGATGTCAGCAAATCTCAAATTTTATCCGAAGTATGGGGGCAACGGGTTGTTAGTGAAGATGCAATATATGTGGCAATCAATGGATTGCGAAGATTATTAGGTGATGATGCAAAGTCTCCTAAGTATATAAAGACGATTTCTGGCGTTGGATATCGTTGGGTTGGCCCGCCAATGTGCGATGCACTGCCCTCATCGTTAGATAGTTTCCTATTAAAAGCCGCGCTGTGTCTGGTTGCTGTTTCTTTTGTGGTCTTTTGGCAGATGCCCAGATCGCCTGTGAAGCAGGTTATCCCTGACCATTTAACGGAGCCTTTCAATCATGCGCGCTTTATTGTTAACAATCATCCAGAGCAATTAGACAAAGCCATCAGCTTACTCAAGTCGATTTCGGTTGAGCAGCCAGATCTGGCAGACCCTATTTACTGGCTTGCTAAAGCGCACTTTTCTCAGTTGCAACCTATGAGCACGAGTTATCAGCATGATAAACAGCATATAAAAACCATTTTAGAACGCGTGTTATCCAGTCACCCAGAGCATAAAGGCGCAAACTTGTTGTATGCCAAGCTCATCTTTATGGGAGAAATGAACATACACGAGGCTGAAGCGTATTTTTTAAATGCCTTACCACAAAGCGAAGCGCATCATATGTATGGTCAGTATTTATTGGCTGTCGGCCGAACAGATGAAGCGATGTATCATATACAGACCTATCAATCGATGGAGCCAGATGGTTACTCGAGTGAAAGTGTCGCTTGGGTATATATGATGAGTCAGCAATTTGATAAGGCTTTTGAGGCGCTTGATAGACTAAGGCCTTATTCACAAAGCAATAAGTTTTACCATGTGTGTTTAAGAGCGATTTATGAGCAGCTAGGTCATTTTGATTTGGCTTTAGAAGAGTTGATCTGGGTTATGAAGTATGAGGGGTATTCAGATTCAGACATCAACATGATTGAAAAGCACTTTGCTGCAAATGGCATGAAAGGAGTATATCGTTGGCTACTCTATCACGATACGCGCAAAGCGGATGTCGGCCATTACAGCGCGCCTATGTCACAGGCGCGTTATGCCGCAGCCATTGGCGATACACAATTAGCGCTGCATTATTTAGAGCAATCACGGTTGGCGGGCCAATACGCTTTTATGTGGATAGCTGCTGACCCACATTTTTTATCGCTCAAGCAAGAAAAAGGGTTTATTCAGCTGGTGCAAAATCACATTTTAAAAGTAGAAATATCAAATATTTAATATAAATTAAGAATGTTTTAGTTTAAATTCAGGACTATTTAGAGCGTAACCAATAGTGTTGCTCCCGAGCTAAATAAAGGAGCACACTATGGCTTTACAACGAAAAATTGCAGCGCTTGTTTGGGCGCTGTTCATGACATTAAGTTCAACACCTGTGTTCGCAAAAAGCGGGCAATATTTATATAGCTTTCAAACTGGAAGCGAAAATTGGGGTAGCATTTCTGCTAAAAATCACATTGCTTATTTTGGCAGTGATAATGGCAATTTGTATGCGTTTGATGTCGACCAAGTCAAAGTCCGCTGGACTTATCTTACGGGCGCAAAAGTGCGTTCAAAACCCTTTATTGATAACCATCGGATCTTTATTACTAGTGATGACGGGTTTCTATATGCATTAAATCGTTGGAGCGGGAAATTGCTATGGAAAGCCAGCTTAAACGATGGTGGACATCAGCGTATTTTGCCAGCCAATCATGCGCCATGGGAGTTTGATTACACTAAATCTAGCCCAATCGCAGACAGTCGATTTGTTTATGTCGGCAGCGCGGACGGTTATTTTTATGCATTTTCAAAACGTAGCGGCGAGATGCGCTGGCGTTTTAAGACCCAAGGTATGATCCGAGCAACCGCAACTCTATATCAAGGTAAGGTGTTTGTGGCGAGTTGGGATGGTCACGTGTATGCCCTCGATAAGCACTCAGGAAAGCTGATATGGCAGTATCAAACACAAGGCGCGATCCCATCTAGTCCTGTGATAGTCGATGATATTTTGGTCGTGGGCTCTCGTGATACATATCTATATGGGTTAGCGCCGTATAACGGGCAAATTATTTGGCAAAAAGCGCTACCCGGTGGTTCTTGGGTAGAGTCCAGTGCTGTCGCGGATAGCGATGATGGATATTTTTATATCGGCAGTTCAGATGCTAAGTTGCTGTTTAAAATGAAAACTCAAACAGGGGACATTGTTTGGCAAGTGGCCACGCCTGGTTGGAGCTGGGGCCAACCTGTGGTTGATGAAAACCGTGTGTACATTGGGTCAACAGGTCACGATGAGCCGGGGTGGTTCATGACTCAGCGCGGATTTATGGCCGTTGATAAAGAGAGCGGAGAAACCGCCTGGGATTACCAGCCGAGTATGATATCAGGTTTTGTGCATGGTGGGGTTTACGCCTCTCCTGCTGTCAGTGCAGGTAAAGTCTTGATCCCCGATCTTGATGGCTATATTCACGTGTACCGCCAGTAAACGACTCATTGGGTTTTGCAGAGATAAGAGGGCATCTTTTGATGCCCTTACGCTTTTTCTGCTGACGTAAGTTCGTCGCGTTTGCGTCTCAATAGAGCCGTGAGGGAAATCAAGAGCATTATGATGAGAATACCTGCCAATAACATTACGTTGTTATGGTTGGCGGGGGGCGGTTTGACGATGTCATACGCTGAGTCAAATGCAAAGCTGAGCGTTGAGTCCGTCGTGAATGTCAGGCTTTGACCATCTCTTGTGCCAAAGTCGGCTTTCTCGATTGTGACATCGCTTTTGGTGGCATTGCTATGCGCTTCAAAAAACACCCTTGCAACGCGGCCGGAGCCTGAAACACTGTTCGCGGGGGCCATCTGGCTAACGATATAGTCGATTGTATTACCTTGCACACTGACAGCATTTTTTAATACAAATAATCTGTCTTCATCCAAAAAGTTGCCATGCTCGAGTTGAATTTCTGGCATTTTTTTATCTTGGTCCAGTACTTTAAGTTGGGCGGGGTCATACTTCAAGACAAGGTGGACACCATAAATTTCTGGCACATCGTGCACGTTAATATCGATATAAAATTGGCTGCCTGTTTTTACTTGCTGACTCGGGGTTTCTAAAGTCACCCGGCCTTCACCGGCTAGAGCGGCGGTACTTAAAAAACAAAATATGGCGGTAATTAGGTATTGCATGTAGTTCCTAGTCCTTGCATATAGGCCATACAGAGTATGGCCTTAAACTAATATTGGCCTAAAGGCTACTGAGCCTGTTTGCCAAAGTTTTTGCCGAGCAATGTCAAGTCTTGTAAATCAACTTTATTGTCTCGGTTAAAATCGACCCCGATTGAGTAGTTAGGATCTGTGCTGGTGGTACGGTAAGCGCCGAGCAGCTTTGTTAAATCACCGATATCAATCTTATCGTTACCGTTGCTATCTCCAGCAACTAGGTCAATTTCGCCTAAATCAACGTTAGCTTGATTAGGGGACAATGTGATGTTTTGCTCTTTACTGAGATAACCTGGCGCAGAGAACGTCAGTGTTGCCTCACCAATGCCCGCTTGAATGCTGAAGCTGCCATCTGGATTGATTTTAACAATCTCACCATTGATTGTAATGGTAAAGTTGGAGAAATCACCGTCTGGTGCCAACGACGCCACACTGCCACTAATTAGGACGGATTCTAATACGGTCACAGTATAATTATCTTGGCTTTGATAAATATATTGACCATTTTCATCAGTGAATTGTGATTGCACCGTGACCGTCACAGTTCCCGGATTAGTGGCAATTAATGAGGCAGTACCATAATGCCCTTTACCTGTTTTTTCTTTGTAGGGAGATTTTAATGACAGTGCACTTTCCCATCGCTCGCCAGTCACATTAACTGGAATTGTCAGGCGCTCATAGGAAGGTAAAAACTCTCCATAAAGCCCGTCACTAAATTGCGCAACTTGAGTGCCATTCATGCTAAGCACGGTATCAACACCGTAGATGTTGCTCCCTTCGATTGAAAGTGGGATCTCAAAGGTATTTCCAACAAAGATTGAGCGTGTAGGTGTGGTTGCAATCAGTTTATTGGCTGGCTGAGCATCTAGTTTGTATAACTGTGCAACCACATCGTTGTCATGCATGAAACCATTAGAGTTCATACTATCAGCAGCGACGATAAAATGATTATGATTTATCTGGCTTATTTCAGGGAACCATTGTTCGTGACTAATTAAAAATGTTTCTCCACTTTTGGTGCCATTAGGGTTGTATACCTGTCCGTAAAGTTTTTCTGGTTCGTGATTAATACCGAATGTCCAAAGTACGATGAACCTACCATCTTGGAAAGCTGCTACTTTTGAATTAAATATAGAATGAACAGGACTCGCGTCAGGTATTATAATTTCTGATCCTCTGCTTGCCCCTTCATTTGTATACAGGTGGGCAACTGTGTTGCCTTCATCATTTGGTTTTGTCAAAACAAAGCCACCACCTTTCAATGCTGCGATACTTAGGTTATACGGACCGGCGGATGCGGGAGAGCCAATCGTCAATATATCGCCTTTTGGCGTGCTGTTTACATCGTAAATCTGCGCAAATGTACTATATCCGTTACTATGATTATCTTGCTTAACCCATGCAATAACGTAATCACCATTTGGTAAAGTGATAACCTTGGATTTATAATCGGTATAATGGTGCTGATCTCCACCCACCAGAATTGGTTCTTCGGCTGTTAGTACATCCCCGATATTTATGGCTTTTTGATAAACTTGATCGGCGTCAATGCTGATGAGTACTTTATTGTTTGATAGTCGCTCTAAATCGAAAGAGTTTATATGGTTTATTGGTATGGAATTTCCTTCAGAAAAATTGAACTTGGATTCAGTTCCAATGAGCCCCCCTGCGTCGTTAAATCGTTGAATTGCAAAAGTGGTTGCCGCTCCATGGTAATGGTTTTCGATTCTGGTAAGACGAACGAGTAAAAAGCCACCATCTTCTAGCGCGACAACCTGTCCATCTTCTGCATTCAATGAGATTTCTGTTCCAATCTTTAATCCATCTGGTGAGAAAAGTTGAGCAAAAAGTCCTGGTTTTTTCGCTTCAGAATCATATGAGGAATACCAATATATTAAGTTATTTCCGTTGGATAATGATTCTATTTTAGTGGATTGTTGTTCACCGTAAATTTCTGTATTAACAGTAAGTACACCACCAAGGCTTACTGGGGTGGCTGTTTGACCAACCATCGGCAAACTAAACATACTGGTGAGGAGTAGGTTTCGACTAAACTTACGTATGGTTTTTAGCTTCGATACGTTGTGTATTTTTTGAATGGGCATGAGAATTTCCTTCTGGGCGAAATGAGGCAAATGAATTCACTCAGATGCCTGTTTTATAAAAGCCCCGATAAACTAAGGGAAGGCGTGTTTAATTAAAATAGGTAATTACCTGAAATGGGTATATGTTTGAGTGGGGAAATACAATTGTAAATACAGTATGTGTTTTGCATTTTATTTTCCTTGAATTTTTATTTTTTCTCCTTATTTTTTGCACAATTAATGCGAAGCATAAGTCGAGATACAGCCTATTTCTCAAGGCGGTATCTCGACTCAATATCAACCTATCTCGTTATGGCTGGTGATGGTTCAATGACTTGCTCACCGAATTTACCAATCTGCTTTGTCAGTAAAGTTACGTTTTTTAAGTTGATAGCTTTACCTTGGCAGCAATACATTTAACTGCAACAAAGTGAATGTTTTTAGTCGGTCGTAAAACGGTATTATATTTCGGTTTAAAGACACGCAAATGATGATAATGTGGGTAAGCTAGATGACCTTGTTTATAAGAATGACATCGGGGGGGTTGCGTATTAAATATGGGCGCGTTGACGCAAATGGTCAAAAGTGCGTGCTCTAACTTGGTGAGGGTGTAAACAGAATCGTTTTTAATGATAAATAAGCTTTTCGTTAGGATACTGTTGGTCTTTGGTCCGCGGTTTTATTTACTTTTTTGTTAGTTATTTAAATCTAGTCATACAGGCTTGTTCGGGAAAGCCGCCAGTGCATCTAAGAGAAGCATATAAACTAGATGATATTGTTTGGCTGATTGCTATGCTCAATTCGCGCAAGGTGTAGCCTTTGGAAGGTGATAAAATGCTCATCTCATTGATCAATATAGCGTTTAGAGAAAAGGGCAACACTGGGTGCCCTAGGCTTTAACGACGCGTTTACGTTTCAGAACGACAACGATAAAAACTAACATTAGTGTGCTGACAATAGCCGCTAAGAGTACCGTGCTGTATGCGAATGTTGGAGGTGCTGGAGCAACTTGATAGGTTGTATCGAACTCGATCTTAAGGGCAGAGTCGGTACTAAATGTCAGGCTTTGTCCATCTTTTGTACCAAAGTCGGATTTCTCGATAGTAATATTGGTTTTGGTCGCATTCTCTTTGGCTTCAAAAAATACGCGAGCAATTCGGCCTGAGCCAGACACACTGTCTGCTGGAGCCATTTGGCTGATTATGTAGTCTAACTTACCCAATTTAGTATTGGCCGAATTGGTCAAGACAAATAATTTGCTAGTGTCAAAAAAGTCGCCATGTTCAATTTGTATTGCAGGTGTTTGTTGATCTTGGTCAATCAGCGTTAGCTGTGTGGCATCGTAATTTAAAACAAGATGTGCTCCATAAATTTTTGGCGCATTTTCAACTAGAACATCTACATAAAATTGGCTACCCGATTTAATTTTTTGACTTGGACTACTCAAAGATACGCTACCATCGCTTGCATTTGCAACTGTGCAGCATATGAGTAGTAAAGTGATAAATAGAAATTGCATATTCTTCTCTTAATTCTTGGCGAAACAGGCCAAAAGGTTTATGGCCTGTTCGCTAATAGCTGGTTAAAAAGGTTGTGGTCCTTGTTTGCCAAAGTTTTTGCCTAACAAAGTTAGATCTTGTAAGTCTATTTTATTGTCACGATTAAAGTCAGCAGTTGGTGTATAGTTTGGTTCTGCGCTGGTTGAACGGTATGACGCCAATAGTTGAGTTAAATCACCTATGTCTATTTTTTCATTCCCATTGCTGTCACCAGCAGTTAGTTGAATCGGACCAAAGTCTAAATCAGCTTGGTTCGGAGACAAAGTCAGTTGTTTTTCACCGCTAATAAACCCAGGGGCTGATATGACAACCGTTGCATTACCTATGTCGGCGCGGATCTTAAAAGTGCCATCCGCATTAATTTGCACCGGTTCGCCGTTAATTGTAATTGTGATTTGGCTATAGTCGCCGTTAGATTGAAGTGAAGAAACATCGCCAGTTAGGAATACAGACTCTAAAACGGTGAGAGTATAATTGTATTGTCCCTGGTAAATGTACTGCCCATTCTCATTTGTAAACTGAGATGACAAGCTTACGCTGGTTGAGCCAGGGTTGTTAGCGACTAAAGTCACAGTTGCGTATTGCCCTTGCCCTGTTTTGGCTTCATAAGGTGCTTTAAGAGAAAGCGCACTCTCCCAGCTAGAATCTGTATGATTGACTGGAATCGTAAGGCGTTGACCAGTAGGTAAAAATTCTCCATAACTTCCCCCTGTGATCTGTGCAATATTACTATTATTGACAGTTAACACAGAATCAATGCCATAAATGTTTGTACCTGTTGCGGATAAAGGCAATTCAATAGTATCACCTACATAAATAGGGCCGCTGGGTACAGTGGCGGTTAGTTCGTTTGGAAGTTGTGGTGAACTTAGAGTGAAGTGTTGTGAAAGCACTTCAGGTATGTCGGCAGCGCTGTATATATTGGCTACCCAAACCAGAACGAAGTTACCTGCTTGCAGGTCACCAATCATTGGAAGAGGTTCATTAAGAGTGGTATTTGTGTCTACCAATACTTTGTCGCCACTTTTTGTTCCATCCGCATTTATTGCTTGCAAATAAATATTTGTATCATAGTTTTGTGAGCTAGTTTGGCTCCAAGTCACTAAAAAATCACCGTTGGCTGTTACAGAGACATCTGATTGAGCATCTCTAACGCGCATTGGATCTGTATTTATTTGAAATGGTACACTCTGAGATTGACCGTCTGCTGAAAACGTTTGTCCTAGTAAGTTGTAGTTACTATTGTCTACTGTAGACGGCCAGGTCATTATAAAACCGCCATTTTTAGTAGCATCAATGCCAATATCTGGGACATAAATATCTTTATGTAACGAGTTTAGTACCTTATTTTCACCAATGGCTTGGCCCTGGTTGTTATACCGTTGGAAGTATATAGGTTTATCATTTTGTGCTGATAATCTACCTACCCAAGTTACGATAAAGTCGCCATTTTCCAGCGGCGTTACATTGATATCAGGTTTGTAACCAGACGCTACAGCACTGGTTTTAACTGCGTCTTGGGCAGTGATAGTGCTACCGATATTAATGATTTTTGTATAGATATTTTCAGTACCAAAAGCGATGGCCAGCTTATTATTGGACAGTTTTGTCACTTTAAACTCTTTGAAAGTGTCATCGGCTGAAGCTACCGTTGTGCTTAAAGGCAGCTTATAACTGCTACTATCAGCCATTCCACCGCTGGAGTATTTTTGGATACTTACGTTAGATTGATTAAAAGAATAGCGATTTTCAAAGGCAATGGTTAAAAAACTGTCGTCTTCTAGAGGAATTATTTGCCCACCAGTGTTTAGGCTAATTTCAGGACCGAGCTTATTTCCGTTTGAATCGAATGTTTGCGCTTTTTTATTGACCATTGGACTAGACCCAAGCCAAGTTACAACATAATTACCGTTAGCCAATACATGTACGTCATTGAGGCGTTGCGCGCCTGGGTTTGAATTGACGGCTGATATTTCACTGGTATGAGTTGGAGCTTGTGCTTGAGTAAAGAGTGGTAAACCCAGCATGCTAACTAATAATAAATTTCGTGTAAACTTGCCTGTCGCTTTGAGCTTTGATGAGACATTTGTTTTTTGTTCAAACATAAAATTTCCCTTTGAGAAGTATTGGTTATTGAGATAAGCCGTTATCTACTGCAATAAAATGGGTAAATTACGTTATGAACGCTTAAAATGAAATAGGGTATTTACCCTATATGGGTTCAAAAAGTTAGGGGGATGGTGAGCTATGCATAAGCAACCTCTTCCATAAAGCACTTTTAGTAAAGGTCTTTCAAATTCTGAATTCCAGAGCCATAAATTTGTTTTTTAACAAGTTTATTAGAGTTTATTTTATGGGGGCTTTGGCGTGTGAGTTTTATCAAAGAACGTAATAAATATGAATGAAAAATTAAATTGTTGGGGGCGAAATAGAGTGTAGAAGGCGCAAGTCATCGCATGTTGTTTAATGTGCTTGCAACCTCCCACAGTGAATTCATTTTTAGTCAAATGACCATAACTACCTCGTGTTATTATAACTCCACTTAATGGGCTAAAAACGAGTTGTTTAAAACGTAAATATAGCTGACGGTTAAATGACGATAATTAAGTCAAATAAAATAATGTTCTAAGGTGAGTGCTCAATTTATTTATACAATTAGTCTCTCTTCAAGTGCATATTTTACAAGCTCAGCCGCCTTTTTAACGCCAAGCTTTTTCATTACCTTTGTGCGGTGGTTATCAACTGTTTTGACAGAAATACACAAAATATCAGCAGTTTGCCGATTTGATTTACCTTGACTGATATAGCTGACGATTTGTTTTTCTCTGTTTGTTAAAGTTTTGTGTGTATCGCTTGATTGGTGTTGTGCTAGTTCAGCTTTAATATCTGGGCTGATAAAAGACTTACCACTGCTCACGACTTTGATTGCTTGATTTAGAGTGGCGAATGCCTCGTTTTTAGATAAATATCCGTCTGCACCTATTTCAAGAGCACGGCGTATGATTTTTACATCATCATGCATGCTAAGAAAAATGATGCGTGTTTTTAGCTTTTTTTGTTTGACCCTCTCGCATACTGTTAACCCACATAGGCTACCCATAGCAATATCTAAAATTGCGAGGTCGGGTTCGTGTTGAGCAATGTATTGCCAAGCCTGTTCTCCAGTGGAGACATCATCAACTTGGTATTGTGTGTGTGACTGCATGATTAAGGAACGTAATCCTTGACTCACTAGGTGGTGATCATCCGCAATTAAGATCGTTAAATGACTTGAGTCATCGTTACCCATTTTAACCCCGTTAATATTCTGATTTATGTGACTTGTTAGGTATGTCATACGGCAGACAACCTTGGAACCATTATAGGTAAAAACATTAAGTTGTAGTCTATTGATAATCAATCAAAATCTTTATTAAATAGGTGTAAATAATATAGGTAAAAAAGATGGCTTATAAGGGAATACTCAACATTACCCATAAATTATTTAAATATTTATAGCAGGGTTGGTTTTGGGAGTAAATAGGTCATAATGTAGGCTGAGGTGATACTTTCTAATGGGAACACCTCTAAAAAGGTGCCCCATCCATTGTCTACTGAGTCACTAATTTTAACCGGTATAATTAGTTGCTCTGTAAGCGGTATAACTAGTAAACAGTCATATAGTTGACCGTTACGTCTCCTTCTCTATACAGGCCATGTTCTTGATTGAAATTCACATCAATCGTGACCTTTGCATAGTCTGTTTGAAGCGAGTAGTTGCCACCACTTGGCGTCGAGTAAGTGCACTCAGTTTTAGCATAAAGGTATTCTGCCTGCATCGGTGTCACGAAGTAATTGATAACTTGAGTATGACAGTCGTGGAAGCGATAGCCTGCTTCTTTAAGCTGTGTTCTGATGGTTTGATACTTACGACCATATTCCAGCACTTCTTGAACATTCGCATAACCCGCTTCAGTAGGTAGCTCTTCAGCTGAAACATTTGCAGCGGCAGCAATGGCAATTAGTGAGAATAATACGCCAGTTTTCATAATTTGTTTCCTTTTCTTGAGAATAAAAAGCCATATTGGCTGGTAAAAAGTTTTATGTACGAGGATGTTTTTGTCGTGCTGTTTCCTTCACAACATAAAACTGCAAAGCAATTGCCTTGCGTTCGCACACTATTATTAAACGAATTAATGAATATAATATTTATGATTAAAGTCAAAAAAATGAAGAAAAAATTTAATTACTGAAACTTTTGAGCATTAAATAGCCAAACTGTTTATGTAAAGGAACTATTGTTTCTTTTTGTTTAGTGTTTACATTAGCCTTGTTTTTAAATGGGTAATAAATAGTCTGTTTTTTGCTTAAATAGTGCACTTACTCATAATGTCTGTGAAAATTATGCTAAGTTGATAAAGGGTGTGTTAATAAGAGGCCATTATGCGCGTTTGGCTTGGCTTTATCATTTTTCTATATTCATCTGAGGTGGCTTGTGAGCATTACACCGTGTTGGTTTACCATGGTGCAAATCCACCTTACAACTATATATCTGGCAATGAACAAGCGGGTATATTTAGTCACTTGTTTAATCGGTTGGGCACATTGACGGGCCATACATTTGAGCTAGTGCCTTGGTCGGTTGCCAGAGGGCAAAAGTTATTTGATATGGGTAAAATTGATATTGAACCCGGCGTTAACCCCAGTTGGCGGACGCAAAGCAGCAACCCAGGTATTTATTCTCTGCCCTATGCCTATTCGCGCGAAGTGGTTTTAGGGCGAGAAGATGAAAATGTCACAGACAACCCTAAAACCTTTTATGGCTCTGTTTTTGGCAGAGTACGAGGGTATCGTTACGGGGAGTTTGAATCTCACTTTGGGCTCATGAAAATCATGGTCTATGACAATGTCTCTGAAAAGGAGTTGCTTGCTCAACTTGCTCATCAGCGTGTTGATTTTATTATGTTGGGAGACGTTACAGCCGCTTATTATCAACATCGTTATCCTGATTATGCCAATTTTAAGGTGGTATACGAGATCAGCCGTTTACCAGTACATATGCGATTACAACCACACTTAATGCAATTACAGCGTGAATTAAATAACGCATTGAAAACAATGATAGACAATCAAGAGATTGAGGCCATTTATCATCGCTATGGCACCAGCTCAAAATGACCAAGGCTGTTACATCGCAAGTTGCTCAGAGAGTAAGTCGATAAAGTATCTGACTTTAGGTGACAAATGCTTTCTGCTTGGGTAAACAACATACACGTCGACGGGTTTTTGTAAGTATGACTCAAAAAGCACCTCTAGCTGTCCGTTTTTGATGGCATCTACAAGATAAAACTCTGGTAACCGAGTGATGCCAACACCATCAATGGCCATGGCCGCTTGCATCTTTCCATGATTGCAATTGACACGTTTCCGAACATCAACAGTAAAAGATTTACCAACTTGATCGGTAAACTCCCATCGATCTGGGGTTTTTAAATTACTATAGCAAACACAGTGGTGCTTAGTGAGCTCTCTTGGGTGATATGGCTTTCCATACTGTGCGATATAATCAGGGCTTGCAACAACGAGGGTACGACATTGATAAATGCGCTTGCAGATAAGGGTTGATTCTTCGAGCTTAGTGGTCGCTCGAATTGCCAAGTCATATCCATCGCCTACAACATCAACTGCGCGGTCGTTGAGATCCCACTCGATGGTGACGTTAGGGTACTTTTGCAAATACTCTGTCACTGCAGGTCTCAAATAGTCGAGGCTAAATGCGACCGGGCAACTGATTTTAAGTACCCCTTTGGGTTTGTTATCTTGATGAGTGAGTAATTGCAGAGTTTGCTCAGCATCTGAGATCAGCTGTACACAGTGCTGAAAGTAAATCTCACCGTCAGGTGTTAACGCCAAGGTGCGAGTTGTTCTGTTCAATAGCCGCATGCCGAGGCGTGCCTCTAGGCGGTTCACGACTTTACTGACATGAGACGGGGAGTGCCCAAGTTGCTGCGCAGCTTCTGCGAAGCTATTGCACTGCACAACTTTGACGAACACTTGGATACCTTCAAATAGATTGTGATTCATATGGAAATAGTAACTTTACATTTGCCCTATTAATGTTTATTAAAACTTAATCTACACTGTTTGTCATCAGGTTGAGCAAGTATCCTCGACTAAAATAAAACAGTTAAATTGGAGAACGTTATGAAAGTATTAGCATTTGCAGCAAGTAGCAGCCGTCAATCAATCAATAAAACACTTGTAGAGTATGCAACATCTAAGATTGAGCAGGCTGAGGTAGAAGTTTTGGATTTGAACGATTTTGAAATGCCGATTTATAGCATCGACCGTGAAAAAGAGAGCGGTATCCCTGAACTTGCGCAAAAGTTTTATGACAAAATTGGCGAAGCAGATGCAATTGTCATTTCATTTGCTGAACATAATGGCTCTTACACTGCAGCGTATAAAAACATCTTTGATTGGACATCTCGTATCAATATGAAAGTGTATCAAGATACACCAATGCTGTTATTGGCAACTTCTCCAGGACCAGGTGGTGCACAAAGTGTACTGAATGCAGCAGTAAACTCTGCCCCTTATTTTGCAGCTGATGTGAAAGCGCATTTGTCAGTACCCAGCTTTTTCGACAATTTTGATTTAGAGACACAACAACTTACTAATGCACAGTTAAGCGAAGCTTTGAATAGCGCATTAACACAGTTAACAAACTAGCACGATGTGTTTGTTCCCAATTAAATTGAAAAAGCAGCTGAGTAAATCGGCTGCTTTTCTTTTTATAAGGTAAAACATTAGTTATCAAATAAAATCCAAAAACAGCTTTACAAATTAATAAGATATAATAGAATCTTAGTCTCTAACTTGGGGCTATAGCTCAGCTGGGAGAGCGCTTGCATGGCATGCAAGAGGTCGGCGGTTCGATCCCGCCTAGCTCCACCAAGTCTTACCTATCTAGCATTTTATCTGCACTTTTAATATTGTGTTAACGAGTTAAAGGCCACCCATGAGTAATGGAAAACAAAATGTGTTCAATGCACTGCCAAGCGATCTGACTGACGAATTTTTTGAAGTGATCGCGGGTAATGGTGATGTGAAAATCGAACGCATTATTTCAAAAGGGCATTCATCGCCAAAAACTGGATGGTATGACCAAGCGCAGCATGAATGGGTAATGGTAATGCAAGGCGAAGGTGAACTGACGTTTGAAGATGGTCGAGTTATCAGGCTGGGGGCTGGAGAGCATATAAATATTCCTGCCCATTGCAAACATAAAGTCAGTTGGACACAGCCCGACACAGAAACAATTTGGCTAGCTGTTTTTTATTCCTAACCATTTACTTAAAATGGATTCTAACTTGGTCATTTCGACCGGTTTCGCAATAAAATCATCCATGCCGGCGCTGTAATAGGTGGCAATATCTTCTAAAAAGACATTCGCTGTGATGGCGATAATGATCATCTGACTGTGTTGTGGGTGTGCTCGAAGTTGTTTAGTTGCCTCAATACCATCCATCTTTGGCATATGTACATCCATCAGAATGAGATCGAAATAATCTTGATTCACTTTTTCTATAGCGTGTGCACCATCTTTGGCGACGTCGACACGTAGACCCAGTTTTTCTAACATCGCACTGATCACCACTCGATTTATGGCGTTGTCTTCTGCAAGTAAGATATGCCCGCTTAATTGTGCACATTGATCCTCAGCGGATCGAGTTTGATCTATTAAACAACACGGCGCATAGGGCCAAGTAAACGTAAAAGTGGAGCCCTCATTGGGCGTCGATTCGCATAAGATGATGCCACCTGCGAGGCTGACAAGTTGTTGGCAAATACTGAGGCCAAGGCCCGTTCCTCCGAATCGTTTAGTGGTACTGTCATCTTCTTGGCAAAAAGGATCAAAGATTTTATCTTGCTGATCTGGCCTAATGCCTATGCCGCTATCTTTGATTGTGAACAGTAACTGCTGGCCATCTTTTGGGTTAAGCTGAATGAAAACAGAGATCTCACCTTGTGCTGTAAACTTGTAGGCATTATTCAACAGGTTCAGCAGTACTTGTTGTAGCCTATGTTGATCGCTGGCGATCTCAAGCGGCGTATTGGGCGCGATGGTATAAGTCATGTAAATTGGCTTGGAGTGCGATCTGTTTTGCGTTAATTGAATTAGGTGCTCGATTGTACTTTTTAGTTCAAAAGGTTCTGCATATAAACTGATCTGTCCTTGCTCTAATTTTGAAATATCTAAGATGTCGTTAATCAGCGTTAATAGATTACTGCCTGATACATTGGCCAGTTTTAATAGTTGCTTTTGTTCTTCACTAAAGCTTGCTTCTTGCTCTAGTAGCTGGATAGTGCCTAAAATACCGTTCATTGGCGTTCGAATTTCATGGCTCATGTTCGCTAAAAAACGGCTTTTGGCAGAGACCGCAAGCTCTGCGTCATGCATGGCTTTTTCCAACGCTTGGGTGCGTTTTTCTACTCGCTTTTCTAGGTCACTTTCTCTTGCAAAAATGGTGTCTCGCATAGACTCGAACGTTCGACTTAATTCAGCTATTTCATCGTCTCCTTTTATTTTTAGGTGGACATCATATTGCCCCTTCGCCAATGAATTGGCTGCACGAGTCAGCTTAGAGATGGGGCTATATAGCCGATACGCTATCCACCAAGCAACCAGCATACTGAGCAATGTGGCCAAAGTTAGCGTGATGAGCAGTTTTTCTTTGAGAATTTCAACAGAAGCAAACACGACTTGCTCGGGTAATACGACCGCTAGGCTGTAATTTGCGGAAGGGATTGGAGCGTAAAAGACAAAAGCTTGGGTCGACATATCGAGCATGAATTGTCCGTGCCCTTCAAATCCAGCGATCATTTTTAATCCAATCGCTTGTAAAGTCGGATCTCTTTCTTTCGTTACACGAGTAATGATACTGGCTTTTTCTCCAATATCATTGAGCACATATTTACCATCAATATATTGGTGTTGAACGGTTTTCTCTTTGTCCCAGTGATACATGTACACACCAGTACTCGAGACCAGCATAAATTTAGTTTGTTTACCAAATTGCTGCAGTACATGATCATGGACATTGGTGATCAGTCGATCAATTTCTCGCCACGCAATACTGCCACCGATTAGCCCCGCTACTTGATTGTCGGTATTTAAAATAGAAGCCGCAACAACAATCTGCTTTACGCCTGTGGTGTATGAAATCATTGGCTCAGAAACATAAACGCGAGGCTGGTCGTCGATGTTGTTACTCACAGTGTGTTGCCAGTAATCACGTTTAATGATGGTTTTATGCTTTGAATGCGGATCTGAATCATCAAAAGTGCGACGCATACCTTGATGGGGGTTACCCCCTTCTGTGTTGTGAAAACTGCCATCAGCTCGCCCTAAAATGAACTTTTCATAAATATTATGGTGTGACTTTTTTTCTGTTTGGAGTATTGGTTTTATCCGCTCAAAGTTCATTGAACGCAAAGTCGGTTGACGGGCTAACGTGGCTATTTCAGATTTTCGCTGGGAGAAATACGCATTGAAAATGGCGGCTGCGTTTAAAACTTCAGACTGTGCAGCTCTGATGCTCATTTCTCTGGCTTGCTGTGCACTATGGATCATGGCTATCAAAAACATGATCAGCATAGGCATCAGTGCTGTGATGGCTAACACGAGAGGAAGTCTGGTTTTGAGCTGCATAGGTACTGCTTTACGATTTATTTAACTTTAATTTTAGTCAAGAATTGAGTTGCGCGGAGTAAAACTCAGTATGTCTGTGGGAAATTAAATAAAAGGCCAAATTATCAATGCGTTATTTTTTTCTTGTCTTTGTTGTTGCTTTAAGATTTATTATTCTAAATCAATAAAACTTGCGTGTTGAGATGCTACTGTAGTATTGAAAAGCGAAAGGAAGTCATAAAAATTAAGAACAACCATTCCTTTCTATTTAGTCATATTTTTCGTATGAAAATAAAATGGTCATATTTGTGCTGTATTTTTAATAGGTAAAGTCATGCGGTTAATTCGTGAAGTAAATAATGTATCCAGCACACAGTTTTGCTCAAGGTTGTCACTATTGTATAAGGTAATCCTATTGTTATCTAAAAAGTAAAAGGCTCGCTGATTAAATCGAATGGATATTTTTTGTGCAAGCTGAAGAGAAATATCTACTGAAATACTGAGCTCACGATAAGACATGTCATGATTACCGCCAAATAAATAGTGTATTGGCACATTTAGACGGGACAAAGAAGTAATATTTTTTTGCTCAGTCAGCTTATTTTCTTTTCTAGATAAAATATCAGCATGTGGGTTCCATAGGCTAATAATTGCTCCGTTTATATAATGAGCGATAGGAGAAAAAGGGTAAAAATAGACATCTTTATATGAATGCCATAACGACGTTGGAATGAAATCACTTTTTACATTTTTATCTATGTCATTCATTGCTAAAATTTCGATATTTTAAAAAAATTTATAATTACTGTTCAGTCTTTAAAGGTAGAATTTTTACACCAAAATTAAGTACGTCGATTTTTAATGTATTACTCCAAAAGTATGGGAATAGAACGTTTGCTCAATGACGAGATTATTTTATTTTACCTAACGCTATTCTTAACACTTCACGGTCCTTTCACATCACACACTCTATTGTAACACTCTCAACCAAAAGGAGAGTCGTTATGAAAAAAATTGCATTATGTGCAGGTTTATCAGTTTGCAGTACGTTGGCATTTGCAAAAGCGCAAAGCAATGTTTTGATTGTACTTAGTAGTTACGGTGAACTTAACCCGCAGCAAAAATTGGTTAAGCCGGGCTATGAGTTTGGAGAATTAGCTAAGGCGTATTATGTATTTAAGCGCCACGGTATTGAAGTCACCTTGGCGTCTCCTCATGGTGGTAAGCCTGTTGCAGACGAATATGATAAAGCTGCGATGTATAACAAAAGGTTTTTAAATGATGAGACTGCTGTCTCTGCGTTGTCGCAGACCTATAAGCTCGATGAAATAGATATTGATAAATACGATGGTGTTTTTGTGGTGGGTGGTAAAGGCCCAATGTTCGACCTATATCAAAGTGAGCCACTGAAAAAGATAATAGCAAAGTTATATGAAAATCAGGGGGTTATCGGGGCTGTCTGTCATGGGCCTGCGGCATTAGTCGATGTTAAATTAAGCGATGGTAGATACTTGGTCGAAGGTAAACGGATTAATGGTTTTACCAATGCAGAGGAGCATGCGTTTGGGTCAAAGTGGCTGAAAGACTTCCCATTTTTACTGCAAGATAAGTTAACTGAACGCGGGGCTAAATTCGAACAAGATGCTGTGATGCTGAACCATATAACCATAGATGGCAGCGTGATCACCGGACAAAACCCGTTTTCGACCGTGGATACTGCACGTGCTATGGTTGACGCTATGGGAGTTGAATTACTTGAAGCACAATCTTATCAAGATGATGCAACCGTTAAATTGTATGAGTTATTTTTACGAGACGACAAAGCAGCCATTGATAAGTTAGAACAAGCGCCACAAGATTATGACGTAAAAATGCTTGCGATGGTGGCTGTAGTTCAAATTAATAATGCGACCAGTGAGTTTCAGGTGAGCGCCAGTGCAAGATTATTAGAGTACATTTTACCTAAGTTTTCGCACCCTGCGATAGCCATGTCTTTGGCAAAAGCTTTTGTTCGATTAAACCAGCCTGAAAAAGCACTTGAGGTGTTAAAAGTGAGCGCAAAACAGTTCCCTGATAATCAAAAAATAAAATCTTTTATTGCATCTCTGTGAGTAAAATTGAGGGCCTAATTTTTGGCCTTTTTCTCTAAAATTACGAAAAAAATACTACATCATGAATTTTCTTAATATGGGTAAAAAAAGTCTAAATAATCGACTGTCATCAATACTGGAATAAACTGCAATTTTATAAAATAAAGCGTGTGTTTTTTGTTCTTGTATGTGTTTTTTTTGTATAAAACTTGTTTAATTCAGGTTGATCGAGAAGCTTTTTTGTTTCTTTTATGGACAATTGGGTAATATGTTTCTATTAACAAAAGTCATGTGAAAATATGACTTAATTCATTCCAATATACCTATTTGAGCGATAAAATAAAGGTGCTTTTAAAGTCATATATAAAGGAAGTATATTGTTGATCATGAATTTAAGTGATAAAGAAAATACTGACTTTACCTTTGCGGTATTTGGTCATTATGCACTGAATAAAAGGAAACGTTCGTTAACATTCTGCGGTGAACGGGTGAAAATTGAACCCTTGATCTACGACTTGTTAGTTTACTTTATTCAGCACAGGGATCGCGTTATTAGCCGCGATGAGTTGTGTCGAGAAATTTGGCAACAAGAATATGTTGATAACAACGCGATAAACCGGGCTGTGTCAGAGCTTCGTCGCAGTATTTCAAAGCACAACCTTGAAGGTGAAGTAATCAGAACTCATTACAAAAAAGGGTACAGTTTTAATTTAAACGTGAAACTTGACCCGCGTCCCAGCTTATTTCAGTGGCTGTCACGACTGTTTAGTCAGTCCCCAATGAGAAAAGGAAAGTTAACGTAAACAAGCACAAAGGTACATTTAGCATAAGCAAATTTTGCTTAACTATAAAAATAGGTATAAAAATTTTCATATTTCGTGCTTAGGTTATGAGTAAGTGTTGCTTACTTAAATAAGGGCTGTTTTGAGAATAAGCCACCTTCAAAATAATGCTTGGTAAAATAGTGTGTTCACACATCTAATTTTTACCAAGCGCTTTGTTATTTCACACCCACTTCACATGTCTCCATGATAAGCTGTTCACACTTTGATAATTGAGTGGTATCAGCATGGAAAGACACGCCTCATCGCGCAGTACTCAGGAGCAATTTAAAGTTTTAGTGGTAGAAGACAATCATGAGATCAGTTGCAATATTGCTGAGTATTTTGAGCCGTTAGGGCTGATTTTAGATTTTGCTTATGATGGTCAGCAAGGAGCACAGCTTGCTATGGACAACTACTATGACTGTATCATTTTAGACATTATGTTGCCGAAAATGGATGGGTTGGCAGTGTGCGAATTTCTGCGTACCAAAGCAAACAGACATATTCCCATTATTATGCTGACTGCACGTGATGCGCTGAATGACAAGCTGGCTGGGTTTAATATGGGAGCAGATGACTATCTGACTAAACCCTTTGCTTTAGAAGAGCTGTATGTAAGGTGTTTGGCGTTAGCTAAGCGTCACTTACTTAACTGCGAAAAAACGTTACAGATTGGTGATGTGAGCCTGAATGCGCAAACACAAGAAGTGAAGCGCGCTGGACAAGTGATTGCTTTGCAGCCTATTCCACTAAAAATCTTGCAACTACTCATGGAACACCATCCTAGACCTTTAAGTCGCAGTGAGCTGTGTGACAAAATTTGGGGAGATGATCCAACTGACTCTGATGCGCTTCGTTCTCATATTTATCAGCTTAGGAAAGCCATAGATAAACCATTTGATACCGCTGTGATTAAAACAATTCACAGTGTTGGTCTGGCATTGGATACAATTTAACTTATGAAAGCACGTCAATTACGCACTAGGATCATCGCTTATTTTGTTGGTATCTCTTTATTTATCAGCATATTATTTGGGTTCGTGTGTTTCTTATTCGCATATACAATAGAAGACAATTTGTTCAATGTCATCCTCAAAGACGAAGCCGCTTATGTTTCAAAGCAACTGAGTGTGGGAAACATACCTCAACCGAGGTTAGAATTTATCCAATACCTAGAAAGCAAGGAGCGATTACCTGAGTTTATTAAAAATACACTTGTTGAAGCCCCTGGAGCTAGGGAGTTTTCATCTGAGGGAGATAAGCACTATCACCTAATGTGGTTGGATCAAGGCCTGTTGTTGGCTGAGGTGAGCGAGCAATTGGTTGTTCGAAAAATTAAGCTCGGTATGTTTAATTTTATGCTGGTAGCCCTGTGTATTGTGTTGGTCGTGGCTATTTTATTGGCCTATCTGTCATTAGCGATGGCTAAAAAACTACTGACCCCTTTGGATAAGCTAGTTGATATTGTGGCGCAAGCACCTGTAGAAAAATTACCGCAAAACTTTTCTGATCAATTCGTTAATGATGAGATTGGCGGTTTTGCGCGCACCCTAGAGCAGGCATTGGATCGTATTCGTCAATTTATAGACAGGGAACAGGCTTTTACGCGAGACGCATCACATGAGCTACGTACGCCAATCGCGGTGACTCAAGGTGCGCTGACACTACTAAAACAAGAAGCGCTTAATGATAAGCAACGTGCATTGGTAGAGCGTGCTGCGGCAGCGCAAGAGCAAATGGCGCAAAGCGTTGAAATATTGTTGGCACTGGCAAGAGAAGAGACCATTCAACAGACAGATGTCACGTTATTGCCTATTGTTGAAAGCTGCGTTTTACAGCAAGTACATAAAATCGCCGATAAAGATATTACGGTTGACATTGATATACCAAAAGAAGCAACGATATCACTTGGTGAGAGCCCACTCAGCTTGATATTGAGTAACTTAATTGGTAATGCATTTTCACATGTAAACCAGGGCTTGGTCACAGTGCGCTTTTCACACAATACGTTGAGTATCATTGATACAGGGGAAGGGATCCCTGAAGATATTCAAGCACGTATTTTTGAGTCTGGTGTAAAAAGTGACAGCAGCTCAGGGCTTGGTATGGGTTTATCTATTGTTCATAGGTTATGCCAAAGGTTGGATATTGACTTATCGCTTGATAGCAGTGAGCACGGAACGGCATTCCACCTCACCTGCGTGTCTTGTTAAAAGCTTAAGGTGTTTGCCTCAAGCTTGTTGTCTTGTTAATGCGTCTACTTTGGATCTGATGAGACTTATTTGACAAGCCCCTTGTTGAGGAGTTCTTTGGTAATGCGCTTAGATATTAATGAAGCCATGGTTTTGTTGTGATTAAGCATGCCGTGTTGTGCACTGATTGCACCTGTAGCAACCATCACTTTACTTTGGTCACCCTTATCAAATAGGGTAATTTTAAACGTATCGACTAGACGTACAGCTGTGCTATGTGATGTATAACTTGTAGTTGGCGTTGAATACGAAGACTGTTCAGATAAATATGAAGGTTCAGTATGTGTGGTGGTGTGATGTGATACTTTGCGCTGCTGTGAAAGTAGCTCTATTTGCAACCGAGCTTGTGCCCCTGTTTTTGCAAATGTTTGTTGCCAAGTTTGCTGATCATACTCTCGTGTCGGAGCAAAAGTGTCGATTGCTTTTATACACTGAACTGAACTTAGCTTAAGATTGATTTGTTTACACACGCGCTCTTCGATAAGTGTTTTCGCTTTTAAATCAGTGACGGCTACTTCAACCATTAAGCTTGAATACTGAGTGGATCTAAATTGCGGATCTACATAGCTTTGCATGTCAATCGATGCGCAGCCAGACAAAGTCGCCATCGCCATGCCAGTTACAAAAACCTTTTTCATTTTCATTTCCTTAAGATATAACTTCCTTAGAAGGGAATTGTTTTTATTGTTAAACGGATCTGTGAATACTTAATTTGTAATGAAATTGTACCCAAAATGTTGTTTTAGGTACATAGGTTATTGTGACTTAAGTCATTTTTTGGGTTGTTATGATTTTTCTAACCAAGAATCAATTTGCGCTTCCATAAAGTCTCTAATGAGCGGCTGAGCTTTTTCATTGGGGTGTAGGTTATCATTTTGCATTAAAGTTTTGTCTACGGCGACTGGTACCATAAAGTAATCCATTAGGTATGCTTCGGTCTCTTTGGCGACTTTCTGGTAGTTGTCCGTAAACATTTTTGTGTATCTTGGGCCTAAATTAGGTGGAATTTGAATCTCCATGAGTGCGACCTTTGCGCCACTGTGCTGGCTTTTTGTTACCAGTTGAGTTAAGTGTTTACGAATAAGTTTGATTGGAAACCCTCGAATACCATCATTACCCCCAAGCTCAATCAGTACGTGGCTAGGCTGGTGGGCTTTTAATTGTGCGTCAATGTTCAGCAATGCGTTGTCTGTGGTTTGCCCTGATACGCTCATATTGATCAATAAGATCGATTTTTTCTGTTCAACGTACTTATTTTGTAACAAATTAACCCAATCTTGGTCTTGTTTAAGTCCGTAACCCGCACTTAAGCTATCACCTATGATCATAATTTTAGTTTCGTTTGCGACAGCGCTAAAAGGCTGATAAAGGCAGGCGAGGAACAGCATAAGTTTTAGGAAAATTCGAATCATGTCAGTACTTTCTCAGTTAAATGTTATTCAGGTCAAAGGGCTTAACAAAACAGTCAGTACCTTTGAAGGTGACTTAGATATCCTTAGCGATATCAATTTCACTGTCAAGTCGGGAGAGTCTGTTGCGATCGTCGGCACATCCGGTTCTGGTAAATCAACGCTATTGAGCTTACTTGCAGGTTTAGATACGGGGTCTGCTGGCGAAGTCTTTCTCGATGGCGCGGCGCTCAACAAGCTAGATGAAGAAGAACGAGCACGCTTGAGAGCTGAAAAAGTGGGTTTTGTATTCCAATCATTTATGTTGGTACAAAGCCTGACTGCGCTTGAAAACGTAATGCTACCAGCTGAATTGGCCGGTGACAGCGGCGCTAAGCAGCAAGCCAGTGAGTTACTCGATAAAGTTGGTCTATCTCATCGCGTCAGTCACTATCCATCGCAATTGTCTGGGGGGGAGCAACAACGTGTGGCAATCGCACGTGCATTCATTGGTTCACCTAAAATACTCTTTGCGGATGAGCCTTCGGCGAACTTGGACAGTAAAAACGGTCATTTAATAGAAAAGTTGTTATTTGATCTGAATAAGCAAAATGGCACCACCTTGATATTGGTTACCCATGACGAAGCATTGGCGCAACAATGCGATCGTATTATTCACATTGAAGGCGGGCAGTTAGAAAAAATTCGTGATGGTGAAGGAGCAACAGTACATGTGGTTTAAGTTAGCACTTACTTTATTTTGGCGTGAATTACGTCGGGGTGAGTTAACCATAATCTTTGCGGCAATCGCGCTTGCGGTACTGACGGTATTCAGTTTGTCATCGGTGACTGAGCGTATTCGTCTCAATATTGAGCAAAAGTCGGCAGACTTTATCGCGGCAGATAGACGCTTAGCGAGTAATCACCCGTTGAATGAAGCGTTTATTACAGAGGCACAAAGTCAGGGATTAGAAACAGCAAGGCAGATGTTTTTTGATTCGATGTTATTCGCCAACGATGAGTTGGTGCTTGGTTCAATCAAAGCCGTATCGCAAGGTTATCCACTCAGAGGATTTGTGACACTCAAGGATAATTTTGAGCAAGCTGACTACGACATTCGAGGTGTGCCTGAGCAAGGGGAAGTTTGGCTCAGCGAGGGGATGTTTTATAGTTTAGGGTTGGCAGTTGGTGACGAAGTTGAAATTGGTGCAGGTATTTTTAAGGCCAGCAAGATCTTAGTCAATGAGCCTGATGCCCCGTTTTTTTCTTTAGCAGGTAACAAGCGAGTGCTGCTTAACTACAATGATATAGAGGCAACGCAAGCAGTTCAGCCTGGTAGCCGAGTATTTTATCGCATGTTATTCGCTGGAGATGAAGCGACTTTAACCAACTACTACGCTTGGCTAAAACCACAAATGCGGGATAACCAGAGATGGCAAGGGATCAAAGATCGCCAATCACCGCTTGGTGAAAACTTAGAGCGTTCGGAGCGCTTTTTATTACTTGCGGGTCTATTTGGGATCATGTTGGCAGCGGTAGCCATGGCAGTGTCTGCGAAGCGTTATTGTGAGCGTCAGTATGACCCTGTCGCGATGATGAAAACCTTGGGCGGCAGTCGCGCGACTATTCGCAATATCTTTTTGTTACACCTGTCGATGGTCACTTTATTCTCAGTCGCAATTGGGTTGGTGATTGGCTACATATTGCAAGCGGTCGCAACGGATTATTTAGCCAACTTTATGGATACACAGCTACCACTGGCGGGAGTTAAACCATGGTTTTTAGCCATCACCATTGGTGTTGTCTGTGCGCTGATGTTTTCTTTAAAACCGTTGCTTGATCTATTTGATATTCCTCCTTTACGGGTATTACGCCGCAATCTAGGTGATAAATTGGCCGTGAGCCGCATTCATATGGCGTTGTCTGTGAGCACTATTTTTGCGCTTATGTGGTTTTTCAGCGGTGAATTAAAAACGACATTATTGCTATTTGGTGGTACAGCTATCCTCATGTTAGTGCTATTTGGTGTGTCTAGGCTCTTGTTCAGTGCTGGGAGAAAGTTAGGGCTAAGTCCAGGTAGCAGCTGGTCTTTGGCCATTGCAACATTGCAAAAACGTGCCAATGCGAATGCGGTTCAGTTAATAAGCTTCGCACTGGCTATCAAGTTGATGTTGTTTTTGTTTGTGTTGAAAAATGATTTGATCTCTGACTGGCAAATGCAGGTTCCAGAGGACGCGCCCAATGCATTTTTGATCAATATCGGCGAGTCAGAAGTGGAGAGAATTGAAACGTTTTTTGCACAAAATAATATTTCTCACGCTGATTTCTTCCCTGTTTTCCGTGGTCGAGCAAATGCCTTAAATGGTGAAAAATTTGCTCGCAGTGCGTCAAAACAAGAAGGAGAAGAACAAGATGAAGAGGCAGCACGCGGTGCTGGCCGGGAGCTCAATCTTACTTGGATGACGACATTGCCAGAAGGTAACGAAGTCGTTGAAGGTACATGGTTTGAGCAAAACAGTGCTGATCTTGAGGTGTCGATCTCAAGAGGGATGGCTGAGGGCATGGGGATTGAAGTTGGTGACACACTGAGCTTCTTAGTGAATGAGCGCAGTTTTGACGCCAAGGTAACCAGTTTACGCAGTGTGGATTGGGGCTCACTGAAACCGAACTTCGTTATGATCTTTAACCCTGTTGTTGCCGGACAATTCCCTGTCACTTATTTCACCGCCGCGCAGTTTGCTGATGGCGATGAAAGAACAGTGAGTAAGCTGTTAAGGGAACATCCGACGATGAGTATGATCGATATTAAAAGTCGATTGGAGCAAGCCCAGTCAATGATTGCGCAAGTTTCATTGGCGATCAGCTTTGTGTTAACCATTGTGTTAACCAGCGGTGCGTTGGTTTTGATTTCTCAGGTGCAAGCAAGTTTAGCTGAGCGTATGCAGGAAATTGTGATTTTGCGTACTTTAGGTGCTAGAGGTCGGCTTATCAAGTTAGCTACTTTATATGAGTTTTTACTGCTCGGAGCATTGGCTGGGTTTGTTGCTGCGTTAGTCAGTGATGTGACTTTGCTCATCATACAAAGAGAGCTGTTTGAAGTGGAAGGTAAGTTACATCCCTACATTTGGCTGTTAGGCCCTACGAGCGGCGCGCTCTTTGTGGCGTTGATAGGTTACTTCATGGTAGCCAGTACCATGCGACAAAATACCCAGGGTTTACTTAGGAAGTTAGCTTAGGCCTATACAAAAAGAGGTAACGATGTTACCTCTTTTTGTTTCAAATATAGCTTATAAAACCCCTAGTTCTCTGAGCGTTGCTTTTGCCTTTTTGACGCGTACTTTAACCATGTCGTTAAATGTCGGCGCATACATATTAAAAGCAAAATAATGTGTTCCTTGTGCGTTTTTAACTTTGCCTACATACCATCCTACATACGTTTTTTTGGCAATGGGGCCAGTACCCGTCTTGGCAAATAGGGTATGTTCTGGGGAGGTTTCTTGCAAAAAGATGGCATCAAATGTTTGGTAAGTATGTGCACTTAACCCCAAAGTTTTGTTATCTAGACGGTGTAGGAAATCGACTTGTTCAAATGCCGAAATTTGCATACTCGAATTCAGCCAAAAGCTATCCAGTGGCCCTGTAATATCTTGATTGCCGTAATTAAACTGAGACAAAAACGTCTTGATTTCTGGTTTGCTGAGTGTCTTGGTCCAAGTTTGATACAGGGGTAAAACCGAATAACTAAATGCATCGCGTAATTTGATGTCCTCTTCTTGCCATTTGGCTGGCCACCACTTTTTCGGAGGATACTGGCTGGTATCTACTTGGTAAGTTGCTTTGGTATTGATTTTATTTTTCTCAAGTAAAATGAGCGTATTGGGAATTTTATAGGTTGAAAATGGACTAAATGGCCGCTCGGCGCGAGATTTATTAATAACTTGCCATTTATCAGATTGCTCGCTGTACACCACCATCGTACAAGAGTCACCTTTGCGACACCCCTCTTCAGAGTATGCTAAATGAGAAGTTGAGAGCGCCAATCCAAAAAAAAGTCGTGAAGTCCATTTAAATCGCATAATTTGCCTTGGTTTTATGATTGTTTGGTGCGCAATTTACAAGGGGGATACTGACTTTTAACTGAATCATGACAGTACATAGAAGATGTTAGACCAACGTAAGATTGGTCTAACATCGCGTTACAGTAGCGCTTTATGTTGAATACGAGAACGAAACTGACTCGGTGTACATGCTTTAATTGCAAGAAAGCGGCGATTAAAATTTGATAAATTATTGAAGCCGCATTGGTCGCTGATCACGGTAATTGGTGCTTTGGAATTGATAAGCAATTTGCAGGCTTTAGCAATGCGTAGTTGATTAATAAATTCGGTCACTGTTTTTTCTGTACGTTTTTTGAAAAAGCGATGGAAATGATTGGTGCTCATATGTGCTTGTTCTGCGAGTAGGTCTGCATTTAATTGCTCTGTGTAGTTTTCATAAATAAAGTTAATTACTCGGTCGAATTTATCTTTAGCAGGATCTTGTTGATTAGCATAGTTAAACTCCATACTCGATAGAGTGTCATAGTCACTTGTGGCCATTTGATTAAGCATGTTAAACAATAATACATAGCGTTCCAGTGGGTTTGCTTCAGCCATTTTGATAAATAGCTGCTCGGATGTTTTGGCCAAGTTTTTACTGAATTTTAATCCGCATTTGGCTTTGTGAAGTAAGGTGTGTAGGCTTTCAAATTCTTTGTTTAATCTGAGTTGCTGCTCTAACCAGAGGGCTGGTATTTGCGCCACATACACTTTTTGCATACTGCCATCCATGTTTGGCTTTGATTGCCATGTATGTGGAAGCTCAGGTCCAAGCAATACTAAGTCATAGTCTGAGAAAGGGGCAATATAATCACCAATATGGCAAACCCCTTTGCTGTTTAGGGTAAGACAAATCTCATACTCTGGGTGATAATGCCAATTAAATGGAATTTCATTTAATTGATATAAACAGTATCGCCAAGAGCAATTGGTTGAGGGAATGATTTTTTCGCACATCGCTCTCATAATATTATCCTTAATGTTTATCTTTGATTGTTATTAAAATATTTCTTGAGCACATGTTTTCAGAGAATGTTCCAACGATAAAGTTGGTTATCCTTATTCTTCTTTTACATATAATTAAATAATTTATCACCTATCGACTATATGGTGATACATTTCAAATCAATCATGATACTTATCTAACCACTTTAATTTTGACTAAAAAAGCACTCAAATTCAGCGGGTATAACGCTAAAAAGTGCTCATTTTGCGATGACAGCGCTGTTTATTGATAGTTTTGTACCTGTATGGGATAGAAAATGCAAACATCTTGACGCCTGTGCTGCTCAAATAGGTAGTGAATGAAATTAGAGTTGTTAATTTTAAGTAGCATTATAGCTAAGTGATTTTTTCAGTAGCTCAGCATTATCGAGTGACGAGTTCAATGTACTTGCTTGGTGTTAAGTATTGAGTTTTCTCTAATTTTCTTTTGCAAAAACAGATTAAAAATAGATCAGAGAGAATCATGATGAAACAAAATTTATCTCCATTTAGATTGTCGCAGGTGTCTTTTGCCGTTTTAGCCAGTATTTTGCCTCTCGGTGCTATTGCAGCGGATACTGGTGTGCAAGCAGAGCAGGTTGAAGTCATTGAAGTGCGCGGTATTCGCGCTTCAACTGAAAAAAGCTTAAATACAAAACGCTTTGCTGATGGCGTGGTTGATTCAATTACCGCTGAAGACATAGGTAAGCTGCCAGATGTGACCATTGCTGATTCACTGCAGCGTGTACCTGGTATACAGATCCGACGTAGTGCAGGTGAGGGATCAACTATTAATGTACGAGGTATGCCTCAAGTCACAACATTACTCAATGGCGAGCAATTTTTAAGTGCTGGGTCAATTACTGAAGTTCAACCTGATTTTACTGATATTCCTTCAAGTTTGGTTGGTGCGATGAATGTTATGAAGTCGCCAACTGCAGATACGTTAGCGGGCGGTATATCCGGTACGGTTGATTTGATCACTCGCAAGCCATTTGATCTGGAGGATGGTTTCAGTGGTGCGGCATTGCTTGAAGCATCCACAGGTTCTTATTCTGAAGAAACGGATCCTAAATTTATGGTGTCGGGCGGTTACAATGGCGACCAGTTTGCTGTGCTAGCGACCGTTTCATATGATGAGGCAAACCTTGCCAACTATCGTTTTGGCACATTAAATGACAAATGGGGTTACGCGCCATTTGAGAATCATGAAAAAGCAAATTGTTGGTACTGCCCGAAGACCGATATGAATGGCGATGGGGACTCGGATGATGCCGAATTTACGTATGTAAACTACGGGATTATGAACCGTTTTACTGAACGGGAGCGTTTAGGTGCAACGGTCAGCTTCCAAGCGCAATTAAGTGATAATTGGACATTGAGCAGTGATGTGTTTTACACCGATATGGACGATGCGGATCGTCAAAAAGGGATCACCGCAGATAACGCATGGAGTGGTCATTGGGGTTGGCAAGAACAACACGATCCAATCAATCGAGGCCAATTAGATAATGGCCATAATTTGTATACTGCGCAAGATATTACGCTCCATGCTCCCCGTGTTGTATCGCACTCTGAAAGTCACACAAATAAACGCGAATCGACCAACTTTAATTTTGAACTAGAGTACAAAGGAGATGGCGACTTTTCGGGTAAAGTACGGTTTATTACCGCAGAGGCATCGCGTAGCCACACAGAAAATGTTGCACAAGGTTATTTAACCAATGGCCTTGCTCATGGTTTGAGGCGAAATGATGGTACTGGTGCAATAGCGGTAAACCCCGGTGGATATGGCCCAGAACCTGTTCCAATGCGTCTAAATTATACCGGAAAACATCCGACACTACGTGGTCCGGAGCAATTGCAAGGGGAGGTATTTGGATCAAATATCGACCGTTATGCGATTGTGTCAACATATTCTGAAAATAACTATGATGAAGATGCGAATTTAGACATTTTACGTTTTGATGGTGAATATTTGTTTGATTTTGGCCATTTAGAAAAAATGTCCTTTGGTGTTCGTACAAGTCAGCGTGATGTGACTCGCGAGCAATATGTACTATTGGCACCATTCTCTAATCCAGTCGGTGAAGGGACCGTCAATGTTATGTGGAAAGACCAAGGGTTGGCAGCTTTTGACACTGATGGCAATGGTGAGCTCAATACGGAAAAAGGGGATATCACGATAAGCGCAGATAACCCTCTAAACTTTAGCGCTTTACCAAGTGGTTGGGTATCAAAGAGCGGTGATTTTGGTCCTGCGTCTATGGATGAGTATTACTTTATTGATCCTCGCCAGCTCGATGATCATTTTGGGTTTCAAAATGCCTTATACGCGGGCAATATCAAAGGCGGTGTGCCGGGTAGTTCATATACTGTTGAGGAAATGACTCAATCAATTTATTGGAGTGCTGATCTTTCCAATGATTTTTATCGTGCTAACGTGGGTTTTCAATACATAAAAACTGAGCTGGATATACTCCAAAATGTGGTGGGTGAATCTATTTGCTCAAACTGTCCAGGGTCGGTAGCTACGGATGGTGGTGATATTGTTACAGATCGCTCGTTCAATGACTTTTTACCTGCTGTGAATGTCGCATTCAACCTCAGAGACGATCTGATTTTGCGTACATCATGGGGTAAGACTATGACACGTTTGGATCTTGAGGCAATTGCAGGGGGATTGAGTATTAGCCGTGCGCGAGCAGGGGATGACATTGCAGCTGAAGAGGGCGTTAGTCCAGACTTATTGATTGCTACAGATGCACAGATGCAGGGTAATCCAGACCTTGACCCTTGGCGTGCAGACAATACTGATGTGACATTAGAATGGTATTTTTCTTCAAGCGGTTTAATGAGTGTTGCCTTATTCAAGATTGATTTAGAGTCGTTTATTGAATCAGCGCAATGGCAAATACCAGCTGAAGATGGTGACGGTGTGACTCGTCGTGATGTCAATGTAAATGGACAGGTTAATGGCACTGGTGGCACGATGGAAGGTGCTGAGTTTAGTTATCAACAAGCTTTTGATTTCTTACCTGGGTTTTGGAGTGGCTTTGGTGCAGCGTTCAACTACACCTATTCAGAAAGTGAAAGTGGTAAGACAGGGTTTGGTGGAGAATCGCTGCCATTAGAGGATAACTCTAAAGAGTCCGGTAATGCTGTTTTATGGTATGAGCAAGATGGTTTGCAATTTAGGTTAGCGGCAAACTATCGTTCTAAACGCTTACATACGGTATCGACGCCGGGTGGCATGGGTAACGTAGGGATCTGGACCGAGCCGACAACATATATTGATATGTCGGCAAGTTATGATATTAGTGATTCTCTGACAGTTTACATGTCTGGCAGTAACTTAACGGAAGAATATGAATCACAGTATGCACAGTGGAAAGATAACCGTATCGCCCAGAACATTTATGAACGTCGCTTTACATTGGGTGTTCGTGGACGCTGGTAATGACGTATTTCCTTTAATCATTAAAACCTGAAAGGCCTACCGGCCTTTCTTTTTACTAAACTGCTCACAACATTCCTCCTTATTTTTAATGGCTTTTTTAGCGCTTTATATTCAATCACTTACACTCTGTAAATTAATATTTGATTGTGAAGTAAGTCATTGATGATAAAAGTATCTATTTTAATGGCGATGTGTCAGTATTGATTGAATTTTATTCACCACATGGTGTGTGGAAATGAAAATTGTTTACTACTTAGCTTTCTTGATCATGCTTGATTAATTGCATTTTTGAAAGCGAGTAGTTGAGTAATGGCATTAAATTAAATGATTAATTAAGGAAAGATATGAATTTAAGTAAAAGTGCACAGCGTGTTCAAGATGCAATTATTGCGGCAGGGTGCAAATTTTCAGTTGTTGAGTTGCCTGGTAGCACAAGAACGGCCGATGAATCGGCAATCACTATTGGTTGTGAGTTGGGCCAAATCGTTAAATCACTTATATTTAAAGGCAAAGAAAGTGGTAAGCCTGTTTTGGTGCTGGTGAGTGGAAAAAACAGAGTAAAAGAAAAACGAGTCGCTCAGTGTTTGGGTGAAAAGTTAAGTAAGGCAGACGCTGACTTTACAAAAACTGTAACCGGGTTTGCTATCGGAGGCATACCGCCAATAGGTCATTTAGAGCCTCTTATTACTTTCATAGATGAAGACTTGCTAGAGTATGAGACTGTTTGGGCAGCTGCAGGCACGCCTCATGCCGTGTTTTCTCTGCCATCGTACAAGCTACCTGAATTAACGAGCGGGCAAGTAATTACAATTAAATAGTATGTATAAAGGTGATGCCCACTTAAACCGTCCTTTGTGCAATCAGGCTTCTCTCTTACTTAATATGCCCCTATATGGGGCTTTAAATTTTCTAATACAGATGGCATTTTTTCAGAAACTAAAATAACAGATAACTCAATCGACTAAGATACCAATCTAAATTCCATCAAGCTCAAATTTCACATCATGCTGCACTGAAAGAGATGCACCCAAGTTATATTTTGACCCGCTATAATTTAAATAATAAACAACTTATTTTTACATTTAAATCAGTTATGTTTTGGCTCTTTGCTATATAAATAGGCCCCCTTAATGGGGAATTTTTTGAATAATTTATCTTGTGGTTTTCTGTGAGCTTGAATTGTATTGATAAAGGTTTGAAAAGTGCCTCAATATTCGTTTATTTGACGGCAAACTAACCTTATTTGACGAGTTAAGGTGATGGTGGATTCCCCTTGGATCATTTGTCTGCCAACAAAAGGATCCTATTTTTGCCATCACCTTTTTATTAAATAAGGTACTAGTAATGAATAAGAATTTGCCTGCGGTCTTTGTGATTCTAGCGACGTTCTTTATGATCTCTTTTATCACCAATATTCTTGGTCCCATTTTTCCTGAATTGATAAACAGTTTTGCTATCGGTATGACGTTGGCTGGCTTTTTTCCATTCGCTTTTTTTGCAGCTTATGGCGTGATGTCTATCCCCGCAGGCCTGTTAGCCCAGCGAATGGGTGAGAAATTTGTCATGCTTTTGGCCTTTTGCATTGCCATGGTCGGTGCACTGTTATTTGCTTTTTGGCCAACATTTGAACTTGCCATGATTGCATTATTTTTGGTGGGCAGTGCAATGGCATTTTTGCAGGTAGCCATTAACCCCATGTTACGACGAGCCGGTGGCAGTGAGCACTTTGCTGTTTTATCTGTGGTGGCGCAATTGCTATTTGGTGCGGGAGCCACCCTATCTCCGATTGTTTATGTTAATTTGGTTGAGTGGTCGCAGCAGCCAAGCAGCATTTTAAATAGTTTGGTACCGCAACACATGAGTTGGTTGAGTATGTATTGGCTGTTTGCCGCACTGTGCTTAGTGATGTTTATCTGGGGAGGGATGACTCGGTTTGAATCACGCCGCCATCCTGAAGATGACGCAAAGACATATTCATTGGCTGAAAGCATAGCACTGTTTAAAAATAATGTGGTGATCAAGTATTTCTTTGCCATCGCAGCGTATGTGGCATTGGAACAAGGTATTGCTAATTCTATTTCGATTTTTATGTTGCAAGTTCATGGAATGGATGCTCAACAAGTTGGCGCCAGTGTGGTGAGCAAGTTTTGGTTAATGCTGACCGTAGGATGCGCCGTCGGCTTAGTAATGATGAAGCTATTCGATGTGCGCAAAGTTTTGGCGTGGTTCTGTATTGGGGCGGGGGTTAGTTTAGGGGGGGCGATATTCGGCTCATCAACCATGGCACTTTGGGCATTCCCCGTAGCGGGCTTCTTTTTATCAATTATGTGGTCAGCACTATTTTCTTTAGCATTGAACTCGTTTTCTAATGGCCATAGTGCGATTGCAGGGATTTTATGCACAGGCATTGTGGGAGGCGCTATTATCTCTCCACTCATTGGATTGTTAGTACAAGTCTCAGGTTCACTGCAACTTGCATTGTTAGTGCTCTTTTTGCCCTTGGGTTATATGTTGCACGTGGCTTATTCATCTAATCCTATCGTGAATAATCATACAATCCGTTTTTTTGAGAAAAAATCAGCAGAGCAGGAAGCATAAATATGTCAGGGATGGTTGTCTGTATCGATTTAGGGGGCACTAAAGCCCTATGTGGAATCGCAAAGCAAGGGCATATTGCGAGTGTAAAACGTTATCCTGTTCCCGCGTCTGGGAGCAAACAAGTAGTAACAGACTATATCATTGAACTGGTTAGAAAAACCATTACAGAAGAGTGTGTAGGCGTTGCAATTGGGATCCCTGGTGTGGTGAATAGTGACACTGGTGAAGTATTTGAAGTGACCAACATTCCAGCGTGGCGTGATGTGCAATTATCGCAAGTGTTATGTGAGCGCTTCAATGTGCCTGTATTGGTGCATAATGATGTGAATTGTTTTACATATGGTGAGTATCGTTATGGTGAGCACGGTGGGAAGTTGGCACCATGTAAAAATATATTAGGGGTGTGTCTAGGTACTGGGCTCGGTGCCGGTATTGTTATTGATAGGCAACTGTATACAGGCCGATATGGGCTGGCTGGTGAATTTGGTAGTGCGCCTTATTTGGGTAAGACGATTGAAGACTACTGTAGCGGTCAATTTTTCAAACAACGGGGAACTGATGGAGAATTAGAGTATCTATCGGCAAAAGCTGGCAACGTTCAGTCACTGAAGCTGTTTGAACAATTGGGAACGCATTTAGGAGTTGCTTTTGCTCATATGCAGTTGGCATATGATCCAGATGTCATCGTAATGGGCGGTTCTGTTACACAAGCATTTGATTTATTTGGTGAGCGTATGTTTGCATCTTTTACACAGTACGAGCAATGTAAACAGCTGAATATTCGAGTTAGCCAGCTTCCTCATGCGGCACTATTGGGCGCATTTGCTTTATTTGAACAAAAATATAAGGTTGCGTCCCTTGAATTTGATTGTATTTAGCTATGTAGTAGAAAAAGGTATGGCAGCCTTAAGAGGGTGCCATACCAAACTCAAAGGAAGGGTAATTTAGTCAACCGACGTGATAACAGTGTCAATTAAGTGTACAACCCCGTTGGCGGTGTAAATGTCTTTTTGAATCACATTGCTGCCTTCAATTTGCAATCCAGAAGTGGGTAGTATGACGTGAGACCAGTTATCTATGCTACTGCCCATCATATCGCCAGCTGCTGTGTCAGCAGCATAAAGGTATAGCGGGCGGCCTAAATAAGCCACTTGCATTGAGTTGTCTTGTCTTACGATTAACGACAGGCCTGGTATGTTGGCGATTTGTGCTTCTGTGGCGATCACTGGTGGCCATGCGGTTGCGCAAGCGTCGTTGCACTGGCTTTGCGCGAAAGTTAAGTCATTATCAAATGTATAAAGCGTGAATCCAGCTTTTTCACTGCCATTGCCTGCTACTAGTATTTGCTTGCTTGAGTTGTATGCGACTGCGTCATTTTCACCATTATTGGTACCTGCAAAATCGACGACGCTGATATCAAGCATGTTTGATGCAAGGGTGTCTACTTTCTTGCCATTTAATTTTAATGCAGTCATAGCGGACGCTTCGAGCCCCAGTACATGTTGAGTAAGCACTTGTGTTAGCCCTGTATTGTCAGCAAGTAAGGCATTAAGCGTATCTGCAGGTATTTTTTGGAAGGCTCTATTGGTTGGTGCAAACACGGTAAACGTTGCTTCTTTGTTTGACAGCGTCTCTACTAAATTGGCTGTTGTGAGGGCGGTAACTAGCGTTGATAGATCATCCGTTTCAGCGGCGACTTCAGCAATGGTTTTTTCTGACACGACTTTGTCCGCCGGTGGCATAATGACTTTGTCCAATACATGGATAACACCGTTGTCTGCTTGAACGTTGGCAGTTCTGATGACCGCATCGTCGATAAAGAGTTTACTATTAACCGTGCTCAATGCTGCCATATCGCTGTTGGCCATGGTAACCATGTTTGATTCTGATGAGGCGATAGCGGATGCAGCATCAGACATGACACTTTGTCCTGATACTACATGATACAGTAAGATGTCTTTTAGTTGTTCTGTGTTTGCTCCAAGTGCATCGAGCGTTTCTTGCCCTAGTGCTGCGAATGCAGCATCAGTTGGTGCAAAAACCGTGAATTTTACGGTGGGATCTGATAACACTTGGTCTAACTCTGTTGCGCCTAGCAAGCTGATCAGCGTGTTGAATGACCCAGCTGAAGTCGCCACTTCTGGTATTAAACCAAGGGACTCAGGAACTGTAACATCCCCAACAACAACTGCATCGAGCACATGTATGATGCCATTGGACGCTGCGATGTCGGTTTGTGTCACGGTGACGCCGGCAAATTTCAGCATGTTTGAAGCGGTATCAATTGCAACGCTTTGTTGATTGTTAAGCAAGGTGGTTGCAGTTTTTCCATTCAAAGACATTGCGGTAATGGCATCAACGCTGCCAGACACAATGTGTTGTTTGAGGATATCGCCAAGCACGTCCGGGTTTGCCAACAACGTATTAATCGTTTTTGTGCCAAGCGCTGCAAAAGCTGCGTCTGTTGGCGCAAACACTGTAAGTGCATCAGATCCCGTCAGTGCACTGGTAAGCCCTGCGGTTTCAACTGCTTTAAGCAATGTAGTGAAAATACCCGCTGCGGTAGCTACTTCAGCAATATTTTGAGTTGAAGTTGCATCTGTTGGCGGGGTTAATACAGCGTCGATCACATGAATAATGCCATTGTCGGTTTTTATGTCTGTTTGAGTAACAGTGGCTGTATTCACAAGTAAATTATCACCAGATAATGACAGCGCTATTTTTGCACCATTGACGGTCGCTGTCGTCTGTCCGGCCAATGATACCGCTGTTTCAGCGTTCACTTCAGAGCTAAGTACGTGGTATGTCAGAATTTTCGACAGTGTGTCTGTGTCGGCAAGTAAGCTGTTGATGGTGTCTGTGCCTAATAGCTCGAAAGCGGCGTCGGTTGGGGCAAACACTGTAAATTTGTTGTTCGTGTCATCTAGTGTTGCGTTTAACCCTGTGGCATCAAGCGCTGCAACAAGTGTATTGAATGAGCCCGCTGCTTTAGCTGCGTCATAAACAGAGGTTTCAGGTTGAGTTTGTTCTGGGGTAATTACTGGGTCATCATCATCTGAGCAAGCAGATAAAAGACCTACGACGGCAACAAGTGCCAGTTTTGCAAGTACTTTCACGATCATCTCCATTGGAGTGGCTAATTTTCCAGCAATACGCGCTTCACGAGCAAGCAGATCAAGAAAAATTTTGTATTGAACAGCCATTTACGCTCTATATGGCCTAAATATCGAGCTAAATAATGAATGTGTACCCCTGCTAACTTAATGCTTTTAATGATTATATTTTTTTACTTCTTAAGCAGTTTGTAAAAAATTAATAACAGGAAAAAAAATATGTTTTTTTAAAACAGAATTAATCTAGGTGAAGAAAATTGCCACTTTTTCATAAATAATTTGGGAGCAACCTGATAAATCAGGTCTTTTGGGGTTTGGTAACACGGCTCACTAAATTGACCGATATAGCGCGAAGTATTGTTTTTGGATATTAATTACATCTTTAAACTATTTATGGTTGGTATGTTACCCAATGTCCCCAAATTGAACTATCAACGAAAAGCCGAGTCATAAACAAACTAATTGTATTTGAAACAAGGAGGTGTAATGCGGGTTCATTTAGTGGTCGCACACCCTGAGGTGTTATCGTTTAACTGTGCGCTGCACGAAGTTGCAAAACACACGCTCACTGAATTAGACATTACTTATAGTGAATCAAATTTATATGTGGATCAATTTGAAGCCATAGCGGGGCCTGCGGATGTAGCGGGCTATGAAGGCACGCAAGAATCGTTCAGTTTGGCTAAAGCGCAGCGATATGCAATTGCCAATGATGCATTTACTGAGCAAATTACCACAGAGCAACGAAAGCTCTCCGAATGTAATTTGTTAATTTTGCAGTTTCCACTTTGGTGGTGGTCGTTTCCAGCCATTTTAAAAGGTTGGATTGATCGTGTATTAACTTCAGGGTTTGCTTATGGTCAAAGTGCTAAGCTTGAACCAAAAAAAGTCATGTATTCAATCACAACAGGTGGTGCATCTGATCAAGATGAAATCGATTACTATCAAACTAAGATTGACGGTCTTTACCAAGATATATTTGGCTTTATGGGGTGGGAAATAATACCACCATTTATCGCACATGGTGTTCAGCAACAAGGTTATCAAGCGCGTCAATTGATATTGCGAGATTATAGCGCCTATTTAAAAACGGTGTTAGATAAGCGGAAGCTCGTTGATGATTAAGTGATGTAATAAGGAATTATTATGCACAAATATGTATGCATTATAGTCGCCATTGCCCTACCTAATATCGCCTTTTCTCAAGCTGAGTTGACGCATGATGATATGATAGCCAAGGCACATGCATTTGTTACCGCCAAAAATGCGCGCCAACAGCCTAAGTCAACTGATAAAGACATAGACAAGTTTATTGCGCTACTTGCTGATGATTTTGTCGATGAGCATGTGAAATATAGCTTTACCTAGTCAGATAAAACTAAACTTCGCCAAGACATGCTTGCTAAGTTAAGAGATAAAGTCGTCCATAGTAAAATCGATATCTTGGATATTATGGTCGGCCACAACGTTGTTTTTATCAAAATGCGGGAGTCAGGTAAGGTGAAGCCTGCCCATTTGGATAGCGAAATCGAATATAACAAGACAAATATAGTGTCGCTAGAATTCAATGATAAGGGATTGATAAAACATATACGACGACATCATGGTTGACCGATTAATTTCTTTTATCCTTAATGAAGTGGATACGCTGTACTGTAAAACCATTTAACAATACAGTCGAGGTGGCGTCCATCGGATCTTGTTCTGGTCGTGTTTAGTGATGATCCTAGCTGTCTCCCTTTGCAAAGACGACCATGACATCGATTCTGTGGTTTAAACAGTTGGGCTCACTTCACTGCTTTGTCAATGAATTTGGTTTTAGTAAGTACCTAGTCCATGTCGTCACTTACATACACAGTATCGCTGGGTGTATGACCCAAATTGCTCAAGCTCTCAACCAATGAGGTTCTCTCAAGTATCAACCCTATATAATTGGATGATGCACCATGCACTTACCTGCCATACTCTAGCCATCATTTTATCCTCAAGCTTGATTTTAAAATAATACCGACTGACCTACCAGTGGTGGCGCCTTGTTTTATTCAGAGTCGTTTAAACCAATTCATTTGATGACGTTGAGTTAACAAAATGAGCCTGAATATACAGATCGATTCTGGATCTCTGAGCAGGTTTGGCATGTGAGTAATATCAATAAGAGTACAGTGCATGTTTTAAATCGTTTTCACCTGATATTGAGGTGTGGACAGTGTGTGTCCAGACGCGTGTAACAGTGACACCTTTGGACAGCTTATGTGTCCGTTCGGACACTCAATAAAATTAAATTACAAAAAATTCTTTATAATTCATGTGTTTAATTTTTTATCATTATTGGCATTGTCCTCGCTTATATCTGAGTATCGAAATCAATAGGTATTATAAAATGATTAAAGGAACTCAGTCCCAGGATGAAGTCATCGCGCCAAGCACGCGTTCAAGCAAACTGAAATTTGTTGTTTCGGCGGTATTTATGACGCTGATCACGGTCGTGTCTATCCCTGCAATTAGCCAATGGTACTCAGGTATTAAAACGGTATCTTATGCGCAGCTGGTGACTGCCAAAGTGATTAAAAAAGACCTAGTGAGAGATGTGTCTGTCTCTGGGCGTTTAGTGGCTGCCAATGCACCGCAAGTATACAGCCCGGAACCCGGCCAGGCGACGCTGTTAGTTAAACCTGGGGACAAGGTGGAGCAAGATGCGTTGCTTGCAACGATCCAGAGCCCAGAACTGGATGCCCAGATTGACCAGCAAAGTTCCCTGCTGGCTCAGTTACAGTTGGAGTCCAATAGAGGGTTATTAGCAGACGATGAAGCACAACTTGAGCTAGAGCGCAGTTTAGATGAGGCAACTGTGCGTTTAAATGCAGCTCAGCGTGAGCAGCGTCGCTCTAAAGAGTCTTATGACAAGCAAGTGATCAGTGAATTGGACTTTGCACGCAGTAAAGACACGCTCCTTGAGGCGCAATTGATGCACAAGCATGCGCAAAAGCGCGTCACTATGGCTAAAAAGCGCTTAGATTTTGAGGCACAAACGCGAGCGTTGTCGGTTCAACGTCAAACACAAATTCTCGACGAATTGAAGCGCAGGCAACGAGCTCTGGAAGTCCGTGCACCTGTTGCCGGTGTAGTGGGAAGTTGGTTAGTTCAGCAAAAAGAGCAAGTTGCAGATGCTCAAGCACTGATGACCATCGTGGATTTATCTGAATATGAAGCAGAGTTACAGGTGCCAGAATTCTATGCGGATGATTTAGGCATAGGGCTTAATGTGGAGATTTCCCTTGGCGGGCAATCTTATCAGGGAGCTGTGAGTTCTGTATCTCCAGAGATCCAACAAAACCAAGTTGCAGTGCGTGTAAAGATTGACGCCAATAGTGATTTAAAGTTACGCCAAAATCAGCGCGTGAATGGACGAATCGAATTTGAGAAAAAAGCTCAAGTGCTGCAAGTCAAACGCGGCCCATTTTTATCCAGTTTCGGCGGTAAGCAAGCTTTTATCATTCAAGACCAAATGGCTCAGTTACGCGACATCAAAATTGGTGTGTCTAGTGTCGACTATGTCGAATTGATCAGCGGTGTTCAAGAAGGTGAAGAGATCATCATTTCTGATTACGACGCATTTAATCAAAGCCAAATTTTTAAAATTTCAAAATAAACAACAAGAATTAAGGACCTAATTATGCTTTCAATGAACAATATCAGCAGAGTGTATCGCAGTGAAACGATTCAAACGCATGCGTTACGTGACTTTAACTTACAAGTGGATGCCGGAGAGTTTGTGGCAGTGACAGGCCCATCAGGCTCAGGTAAGTCGACATTTTTGAATGTGGCGGGACTACTGGATGAGTTTAACGAGGGTGAATATGTCTTGGATGGCACTGCTGTCAAAGGGCTGTCAGATGATGATTTATCTCGTCTGAGGAGCGAGAAAATCGGGTTTATTTTTCAAAATTATAACCTGATCCCAGACTACAGTATTTACGATAACGTGGATATGCCACTGCGCTATCGTGGTTTAAGTGCCAAGCAAAGACGCAGTCGTATTGAGCACGCGCTTGAGCTGGTTGGGTTGGCAAGTCGTCATAGTTATTTACCGAGTCAGCTGTCTGGGGGGCAACAGCAGCGTGTAGCCATTGCAAGGGCACTGGCAGGTGAACCTAAGATTTTATTGGCCGATGAACCGACGGGTAACCTTGATTCATTAATGGCTAGGCAAATTATGGACTTGCTGAAAACCATTAACAAAGAAGGTAGCACCATTATTATGGTAACGCACGACCCAGATCAAGCCAGAGAAGTGAACCGCAATATACAAATCATTGATGGTCAAATCACGGATTACAGCATATATGCGCCAGTAGAGCAGGCACACATTGTAAATCAGAACCAGCCAGTAGCTTAGGAGATGAACATGGATATGTTTTACTATTATGTGCAGCTATGCGTGCGTAACTTTAAACGCACACCGCTGTTTTTTTCCTTGATTATATTAACCCTGTCGATCGGGATCGGTACTTTGCTGGCAAATTTATCCATGTTGTCTTTGATGTCGCAAGACCCTATTCCTGGGAAAAGTGATCAAATATTTAATGTCAATATGAATACTTACGCAGGGTCAACGAATAACTTTGGTAGCATGCACACGCTCAGATACAGTGATGCAAAAGCGATACTGGATGCCGATGTCGCAGAAAATGCGACGATGCACTACGCAACACATGTCTATAGTCGCCGCGCGGACTCAGATGATTTGACTCGCTACTCAAGCAATACGCGAGCGACCACCGCTTCATTTTTTGACATGATGGGTGCTGAGTTTGCCCATGGCAACCCGTGGGAAAATGAGCATGGTACAGAGGTTGTGATTGGCCATAAGCTCAACATGACCTTATTTGGTGGCGAGAATAGTGTCGGCAAGCAAATTGAGCTGCAAGGTAAAATTTATAGCATTGTTGGGGTGTTGAAACCTTGGCATATGAGACCGCTCTTTTATCATGCCTCTGAAGGTAAAGCATTTGATGAAACTGATGATTTGTTTGTGCCTATTGAAGTGGCTATAGACAATAACTGGGCCATCTATGCGCGAGCGTTATCGACAGATAGCTACTCAGTACTGAGTGAAACGAGACAGATCAATGCGTATTACATTCAGACCTTTGTTGAGCTGATAGACGAGCAGCAGCGACTTGCTTTTCAAACCTTTATTGATAGCTATGCACAGCAGCAAAAGGACAAAGGTAATCACCGCCATGAAGTGGATAACCGACTTTATGATGTTAATGCTTGGTTGGATGAGAACGAAGTCGTCAATAAAGACCTTTTAGCGTTTACTTTTGCCACGGGTATTTTTCTGTTGGTGTGTATTTTCAATGCCAATAGCTTGATGTTGTCTCGTTATCAAGCTGGGCAATTTGAAGCGAACTTGCGTCGAGCAGTTGGCGCCAGTCGCAAGCAAATATTTTATCAAGGCGTGATAGAGAGTGTGATTTTAGGGATCACCTGTGCCTTGATATCTTTGGTACTCGCTATTAGCTTACTCGCATTATACCGTCAGCTATTTGAGGATTTAGCGCCTGTGGCCGAATTACCGTTACACATGATAGTGATCGGGGTAGGTGTTGCACTGACTTCAAGTCTTCTAAGTACCATTTATCCGTTAGTACAGGGCGCTCGTACGCCACTGGCCAGCATTCTAAAGTAAGGAGTAGCACTATGAACATAAAAGCATTATTTAAATCCATGTTATTGCGCAAATTTGCTACTGGCTTGCTGATTTTTCAATTAGTTTTAACCATTGGGCTCGCCTGCAACAGTTTGTTGTTGAGCATTGAGGCCAACGAGAAGTTAGCCCGTGATGTGGGTTTTGACATGGAAAATGTACTGGTATTTCAGGTCCGTCCAACTTCCGAAGCCTTTTTAGATGCCAACTTCTTTCTATCTGTTGTAGATGAAGATATGGCGGCATTGAATAAACTTGATGTGGTTGAAACAGTGAGTTTTACTAACCAATTACCGCTGATGAAAGGGGGTAACTTTCACTCTATTGAAGATGCGGATCATCCAGAAGATGTACCAGTAGAAAGGCAGTTTAGTGGTGTGCCAATGTATTATGTTGGTGAGCAGTTTTTTGAGTTGCTCGGCGCATCAATGCATCTTGGGCGAGACTTCACTTTTGATGATGACGCAACGCGAGGCTATTTAGACAATTATGAGTTTGAAGCCAATATCATTTTAACTCGTAGTTTAGCTGAGGCGCTTTACCCGGGAGAAAGCGCGGTTGGTAAGCATACCTCCGAAGGGCGAGTGATTGGCGTGGTGTCAGATATTGCAATTAGGCCATCGAGTCTACGTCCACATTATGGCATCTTTACGTTTAGAAATATGGCGCGTGCTCAATCACGCTTAATATATATGGTGAAAGTCACCTCAGGTGATGTGCAAAAGACCAAAACGGCGATCACTGAGACAATTAAGCAAGTACATCCTGAACGAGAGATCCGAGAGATCCTGACCATGGAAGCACATCACAGTGACTATTTTAAAGAGTCTAGCAGTTTGGCAACCTTATTTAGTTTGCTGACCGGAATGATGTTGTTGGTGACCATGATAAGTTGCTTTGCCCACGCACACTTTCACGTGTCTAAGCAAAAGCGTTTAATTGGTATTAGACGCGCACTGGGCGCACGGAAAAAGGATGTATTAGTCTATGTGTTGAGCGAAAATTGGCTGGTCAGTGGTATTGCCGCACTACTTGGGGTCGCGAGTGTGATTGCAGTGAATATGTTATTGGCAGAGGTGATTGTGATGCCAAAACCGGATGTTATCAGTTATTTGTCTTGTGTTATCATCGTGTTTATATCTGGTACTGCGGCAACCTGGTTGCCTGCATGGAAAACAACAAAAATAGCGCCAGTGGTTGCAACCCGCACGTTATAAAAATTAAGGAAAGACATGTAGTGGCCAGTAAAACGGTCACTACATGGTATTTAAATGGTTATGAACACAATTCTTGTTGTCGATGACAACCCTGATATTTTAGATGCGTTAGATTTATTGTTGAGCATTCACAATTATACTGTATTGACGGTCACTAACGTTAAAGATGCCATTTTGACCGTCTCTCGACAAAAAGTGGATTTGGTCATTCAAGATATGAACTTCAGTGAAGGGACCACATCAGGGGATGAAGGAAAGCAGTTATTTGGCACATTAAAAGAGCTAAACCCCACTTTACCCATCATTATCATCACCGCTTGGAGCCAATTAGAAACGGCCATTACGTTAGTCAAATCAGGTGCAGCAGATTATCTCCCCAAGCCTTGGGATGATAAGAAGCTACTAGAAGCAATCGAAGAAAATATATCAGTGCAAACTGCGTCTACCCCTGAGTGTAAATTGATTTATCAAAGTAGAGAAATGAGTGAGCTTATCTTTACCTCGACTAAAGTGGCCGCGGCGGACATCAACGTGTTGATCACCGGCCCTAATGGTTCAGGTAAAGAAAAATTGGCTGACTTTGTCCACCATAAATCGCAGCGTGCGAATGCGCCATTTATTAAAGTGAATATGGGCGCGATCCCGCAAGAGCTTATGGAAGCTGAGTTATTTGGCGCAGAAAAGGGCGCGTTTACTGGCGCAAACCAAGCAAGGGCTGGGCGTTTTGAAGCAGCGGATGGCGGCACATTATTTCTAGATGAAATTGGCAACTTACCACTTGCCGGTCAAATGAAACTATTGCGCGTGCTGCAGACCGGCGAATTTGAGCGATTGGGCTCTAATGTGACGCAAAAGGTAGATGTGCGCGTCATTAGTGCGACTAACGCCAACTTATTGCTCGACATTAAAAGCGGTGCGTTTAGAGAAGATTTATTCTATCGCCTCAATGGGATGGAATTGCAAATTTTACCGCTCAATAAACGCAAAGCAGACATTATACCATTGGCTCAACACTTTATTGGTGTGGCGCATACGCTTACCAAAGAAGCTGAGCACTTTTTAATGCAGCAAACATGGCCAGGTAACGTTCGAGAGCTGGAAAATAGCTGTCGACGTGCGTTGATTTTTGCGGATGGAAATCAAGTAGATGTCAGTGCGTTTCAAGGACATGAGCAGACAACTGCATTGAGCGAAAAAGAGCACATGCAGCAGGTACTCGAGAAGCATAACTGGACGATTGCGCACGCGGCACAAGAGTTAGGCCTCAGTCGTCAAACACTGTATCGTCGTATTGAAAAGTTCAAATTGGAAAAACGCGATGAGTAAAACGCTAATTTTACTTTTCTTGGCTCAAATTATATTTGCTTTGGCGGTAGCAAATTATGGGGGGGCACACCCTTGGATATTTTTGGGTGTTGGTATCTTATTATTTGGTGTCATTGGATACTTGTATTACCGCTATAATCAAACCCAAGCTAATATTCAACGCAGCATTGAACAGGGGTTTTTGAGTCTGATCGATGGTGACTTTTCCGTGAGTATCGCGCCCAAAAATGATCCAACTTATGACCATGTGTTTAATTTATTCAATCAATGTACTGAAAAATTAAGAAAGGAGCGTCAGCACCTCTATCAAAGGGAGATGTTACTCGATAAAGTACTTAACACCTCACCTGTCGTGACTTTTTTGGTCAGTCCAGATCATAAAATTATTTTTGCCAATCGCGCTGCGGAACTCATGTTTAAAGAAGGGGATTCCTTGTTAGGTTACAGTTGGCATGATATCAGTGAAACGCTAGATGATGACTTTGCGCACGCCTTGCAAAATAGCGGAGAGAGCATTTTTACGCTCAAAGATCAAAGCGGCGATGAACAAGCTTGGCACTTGGCCAAATCCAGTGTGCGTATTCATCAAGCAAGCCATACGCTTTACCTGCTAAAAAGCATCACCCATGAGCTTGGGCGTCAAGAAGTGCAAACATGGAAAAAAGTGATCCGAGTACTCAGCCACGAATTGAACAACTCTATTGCACCGATCAGTTCCATGTGCCATTCAGGGCAATTATTGGCACAAAACTTATCTGAGCCAAGATTAGATAGAGTGTTTAGTTCTATTTCCCGTCGCATCGCGCACCTTAATGAGTTCATAAAAGGGTATGGCGAGTTATCAAAGTTAAAAATGCCAAATAAAAAATGTATTAACTGGCCTGTTTTAGTGGAACAGCTAAATGCGCTATATCCATTTGAGCTGACTACAGCGTTACCTAAAACCTCGATTTATGCAGATGAGCATCAGTTAGAGCAGGTGCTTATCAATATTTTGAAAAATGCCCATGAAGCGCAAAGTGAGCAGCTTGATGCACCAGCGGTGCAGGTCAGCTTTGCAGATCATGAGCTGCAAAACTTAACTATCGAAGTGCGAGATTTCGGTGCCGGCATGGCACCTGAGGTGCTTGAGAATGCGTTACTGCCTTTTTACTCCACAAAACATGCAGGGACGGGGCTAGGGTTGGCATTATGTAGAGAAATAATTGATGCGCACCAAGGCAAATTAGCGTTTCGTAATTGTGCCACCAGTGGCGTTGTCGTCAGCGTATCTTTACCTTATACCGTGTCGACATAAGCGCAATAAATTGTTGCCATATAGGATAACCATACCCAATTTAACAACAGGCAAGCGCCAAAATGGCGCTGTTTAGTTTATTGGTAGCGCCAGAGTAAACTGAGTAGGTGGGTGTCCATCAGAGGTCAAGGTTAATTGACCACCCAAACGCTTACTGAGATTATAACTGACAGATAAACCAAGCCCACTGCCTTGCCCAACCGCTTTGGTGGTAAAGAACGGGTCGAACACTTTATCTTGAATATCGGGTGGCACGCCAGGCCCGTTGTCTTTTACCTTAATAAGTAGCATGCCATCGACTTCTTGAGTGGTGACTTTCACATAGGGAGAGTCAGGCTGGTTCAGCTCTATTGCCTGAAACGCATTTTTCAATAAGTTAGTTAAGATTTGCTGGACAAATCCAGCGTTAGAAACGGGTTGGCAGGTGTGTGTTAAGTTGGTCTCGACTACAATATCGCGCTTGTTATGACTCTCTAGCAATGACAAGCTTTGATTCAAAATAGCTGGGATGTCGAGCTGACAGTGATGCTGATTTTGTACCACGGTGAATGACTGCAAATCTTTAATGATGTCACTGACTCGACTTAAGCCCATTTGAGATTGCGCAACGATCTCGCGAATATCATCATAAATAAAGTCGATGTCTGATTGGCCCCGATAATTTGTGATTTGGCTTTTTAGCTTTGCGCCGACATGCTGATTTCCGCCTTCCACAGCACTTAAAAACTGATCATGTAAATTTTGTAGATTGAGGATGCTATCAAGGTAATTGTCCATTGAACCAAAATTACTTAATACCGACGACAAGGGGTTATTTATCTCATGGGCTATCCCTGCGGCAAACTGACCGACGGTGGCCATTTTCTCGCTGTGTGCAAGTTGGTTTTGGGTTTCTTTTAGCTCAAGTAGTGCTTCTTTTAAGCGGTTACACTGTTTTTTAAGACGTCTTTCTGACTCTTTTCGTTCAAGCAAAATAGTGAGTTGTTCCGCCGCTTTACTGACGACATCTATCTGCCGCATTGAGACGGACTCCATGGCGTGTTCATCAATAAAAAAGACCATCATCTCAAGCACTTTATCGTAAACAACGATGGGGAATATTAAGTAGCTGCTGAGCTTTGCACCGAGTAATTGATTGAGTGGTTGAAAGGCGTCGTCGTTTGGCAGTAAATCTATCTGCGGTTTTTTCTCAGTCAACGAACGGGCTAAATATGCAGGCAGCGAGGGTAGGCCGAAGACCCGAGTTAGAGTGTTTTCAAGAGACTCTTTTTGTGGCCACACGTGGCTTAAACTGCCTTCGTTCTGGTTGCTTATTTTTATTCTGCAATGGGTTGTGGCGCAGGCTATATTGGCCAAAGATCGCATAAAGGTCAACATAACCTCGTTGATATCGTTATTATTACGATGTAAGTGCGCCACACTCATCAACAGCTCGCTCTCAGCTTTGTGCTGGGCATTGATCTGTTCTAAACGTTGCCAAGCTTTGAGGTTGCGCTCAATCACGCTTAAGTTAAATTCATTTTTATCGGGTGATAAGCTAATAAAGCTTGAAATATCATACTTTTCAATCCAGCTCAGCGCATCAGGCATGCGTGCTGGTGGGTGTGAAACGATGAAGATCAGATCTTTGTCTTGGCAGCCAATGCGCACGTATTCCAATACTTGCTCGGTCAGCGCCTCAGAATCAGTGTCTTCAACATGAAAAATAATTAATCCGGGCTTTTTTTTCCGGATGAGTTTTTTACATGCTCTGAGATTATCGGTGACTTCGAGTTGATAATTAAGTTGCGTTAAAAGCGCATCAAGGGCGTCAAGGGCGTCAGAATTCGGCCCAACGTGTAACACAGTCTGCTGTTGTCTTTCCATAATCATTGCGGTTCTTGCCTTGTAATTTTGATAACTATAGCCAATGATTACACTTTCTGTGTAATGGCATGTGCAATGAAGAAGACTAGGAGTGTATGGATATGAAGCTAGTGAGATTGGTCTATTACAGTCAGGCATCGCGTAGTATGAGTTTGTCGGATTTACGCAATATTTTAGAAACCGCGCGCTCGAATAACGACGAATTAGAGGTGTGTGGCATGTTGTGCTTTGAAAACCAGTTTTTTTTACAAGCACTGGAGGGAGACAGAGAAACAGTCAATGAGCTCTACTTAGATATTGCAGACGACCCGAGACATGAAGAAGCCACTATTATTAGCTATGACGAAGTGTCTGAACACACATTTGCAAAGTGGCAAATGGGCTATGCGGGGGGGTCTGAGTCTTTTTATGAGTTACTGCGAAAAAACGGCCAAACAGAGTTCGACCCGGAGCAAATGACACAATCTCAAGCCATTTCATTTTTAGTGGATATGGCGGCTTTTCAAACCGAAATATAGGACGGCACGCAGTGCCGCGTCTATCTAAATATCTCGAATACTGACACGATTGTTATCTTCGACATCAGAAATACTGGGCTCTTCAGATTCCGATGGACTTTGTGGCGATTCAAAATCATAGTTTATTGGTCCATCTAGTATGGTTGCGGCCTTTCCTTTTAACGTCAGTAGTTGTGAAGCGATAATATCGATATTGCCGCTGGTGTCTAGGGTAATGGAAGCCCCTTGGCTATAAAGACCAAGCTTACCCATACCCAGCCCGCGTATGGTGATGCCATCGTTACCATGGATCACTTGGCTACCATTGGGCGCTGACAGTACTATCCCACCGACACTTTCCAGATTACAGTCTTGCCCTATGACGCAGTTTATATGTTTCCCTGATTTGATGCTGCTATGAGAATTGGCGCTGGCTTCTATTTTACTACCGGTAAGGTTTTGAGTGCTATTACTGTGTGTTTCAATGGTACTTCTATCTGTGCGCATAGCGACGGCTTTTTTTGATTTGAGCTGCGCCCTTGCGCGTGCTTGCATTTGGATGCGGTTACCACTTTGAATAGTGAAGTCATCAGCACTGATCAGCGTCATTGCGCCTTGTTGAGCGGCTACTTGAATAAAAGGGGCGCTACGATCGTTGTTTAACTCGATATGTTGCTCGCCGTTGAGGGTTTTGAGCAGTACCTTAGGTGTGCGCTCATTGTCATCAAAAAGCAGTTGGTTATCGGTGCGCGTTTGCATGATATTGTGTTCAGCATTTTGACTGGTGACCAAACTTGTTTGCTGCTGGTCGGGGGCAAACCCCATGATAAAGGTATTGTCCGGGTCGTTATTGATGCAACCTATGAGTACTTGGCTGCTTGGCAAGAGTGGAAAATGCCAGCCGGTGGCTTGAGCTTGGCCACTGCAGGCATAGCGTGTGAGTGCCTTAATTGCGTGAGGCACAACCGAGATATTTTCTGCATATTGGGGTTTATAGTGATAGTGCCCGTTGCTATCTAGGGCCACTTGCGTCGGGTCATCGCCTGCTTGCTCGGTGACGACGTGCGCGCGAAAAATCATAGGTTTTGGTAAATTTGGTTGGATGGGTAGCTTAAACGGGTTACTTCGAGGAATGCAGGTAATCTTGCAATGATGGCGGGCGCTATCTGGCTCTTCGCTGCTACCTGCACTGAATATGTGCTTTGCTTCAATGCACAAATAATCTCCACTAATTTGGCCAATGGCATTGCATACGAGAGAGAATGAATAACCAGGTAATGCATCTGGCACATTACCTGTGAGGCGCAGTACATCATTTTTAGTTCGTTCGGAGAGCTCAAAATCTGTGCTTAACTGGACAGTGCTTTGTGCATTTAAATTGGGCTCAAAGTAATTTTTTGTGACACTCGCTCCTGTGCTAGGGGGACTGGTGAATTGGTGAACTTGACTGCCCGCTAAATGCCAAGACACTGCTCGGTTAAATTCAAAAAAGCCAACATATTGTGCTGTGTTATTGTGTTCAATACCATCACTACTGCGCAGCTTTAACTGGCCTCGACTGACATAAGGTGAGCTGAGGTTACTATCACTGATCACCACTTTTTCGTTCAACCCTGTGCACTCAAACCAGTAAAATAACCCATACTGCTGCAGGGTTCGGAGTAAAAAGCTATGGTCTTGTTCCAGGGGTTGAACTCTGATTTTTTCAAAAGGAAGTGGGTGTGATAGGCGCCAATCAATCTGATCAGCTTGATAGCCCGCTTGTGTCAGTAGCTGCTGGATGACAGAACGTACATCGGAGTTTACAAAAATACGACTATGATGGGAGTCTGCCAACCTAGAGAGCTTAGGTTTGAGCGTAAGTTGATACTGATACAGCTCAGGTCGTATATATTCAGCTGAAAAATCACTCAAGGTTGCAGTGAAAAATGTACTCTTACCATCCTTCTGTATTGTTTCAAAAGTAACAGTGTTTCCTAGTACAAAATCATTATCAATTTTGAGTTTAGACTCTATTTTGGCGTTTAATAAAAAAGACTCACTAATACATGAAGTTAATTCGAAGTGTGTAACAAAAGCTTGATGACTCAGTCCATATATCTGCATCCTTGTTTGTGCCATTTTTCTATCCTTAATCGTTGAGGTTTTTCATTTTTGCTTCACTTAAATGTAATTTTTATGTAATTAATATTCGGTTTAAAGCTGTTTTTTTAGCGCTTTAATATGAGTTAACCTCATGCTTTGAGTTTGTTTTTGATCATAAAGTACGTGTTTTTGTTAATCAAATATTTTATTTTTGATTAAATGGTTTGATCTGGAGATTTATTTTATGTATTGTCTGTGTCGATTTTTGGCAAGGGTGCAAATATGGGTAATTTTTTAACCAATTAATTAACATTAATTGGTTCTTTATGGTTGCTTTTTGATTCTGATCAAGCATTGGTGTTGAAGTTTAAGATAGCTAATTGAAGTGGTTTTAAATAAGACGAATGGGTGGTTATTTATTTAAGGTTAGCTTAGTAAATGGCACCTTGGGTTGGCATCAAACACTGTGACTGTCGCCTGCGCCAAATAACAATAAAAATTGAGTTAATCACTACAAGGAATAAAATCATGGCGAGGTTGATGGTCTGTTTTGCGGCGCTGCTAAGTTTGTCTGCATGTATGACGACTCAGGTTAAATTAGATGTTCAGGCGACCGATAACATAAACTTAAATAAGTTTGATGAGCCATTGCCTGTGGTGTTAAAGGTGTATCAGCTCACTGATGTACAAGCCTTTAGAAACGCGACGTTTGAACAATTGTGGAAAGAAGACAGGTCTATTTTAGCCAGCTCTCTGATCACGGTGGAAGAGCGCACCATTAACCCTTCTGAACGCCTAAAAATCAATTTCGAGCGAGCTGATTCCGCAAAATTTGTCGGTTTTGTCGCGCTTTTTCGCGAGCGCACAGATGGCCGCTGGCGCACGTACTACGACCTCAACGATTGGCCCGTGCCATTATCAACGTCTCTCGATATTGAAATCCAAAGTAATGCATTACATGTTCCAGGCGCGGAAGACTAGCACATGATGTTCGATAACCTGTCATTTAAGCCTGTTTGGGCCGAAGGTGTGATGTTAAGTCAGCAGCACTTTCAGCATTTGGATAAACATTTACAAAGTGAAATGGCCGCGCGCAGTCGTTTATCGCAAAAAGTGCCGTATGGATTCTATCGCCTGCAATTTGATGAAAGCGCCATTGCAAAAGGCGTGGTTAAACTATTAGCTGTTAGCGTTATCTTCAAAAGTGGCCGCTTAATCGAGATGTCGTTTACAGACTCAGATGCGCTTACTTATGAGCTCGATGACGGTCAGCAATCTGTTACGCTGAGTTTAGCACTGGCAACCAATCATGCAGTGAGTGACATAAAAGGGTATCCGCAAAATGGCCAACTCAGTGCCTACCAATGTGAATTTGTAGAACTACAAGATGAGCATGACCCTGCACGAGGTAAAGAGGTCATGGTGGCCAAGCCCAAACTGATGTTGATTGAAAGCTCATCTAGCCAAAGTTTTATTGAACAGTTGCAGTGTGCAAAGGTGATAACCAATGAGCAGGGAGAGTTTGCATTTGATACACATTTTGTGCCCTCACTACTTAACGTGCGTGTCCATGCACCAACATTTTCTCGACTAAATAGCGCAGGCAATATTTTGAACGCCAAGTATCAAGCGTTGCAATCAAGTCGTGCACAGATGGGGGTTGTTGAAGATTTTGGCCCCAGTGATTTAAAGCAATTTATGCTGCTACAAGCCATGTCTGCAAACATGCCTTATTTGAACCACTTACTGTTATCCCAGTATACCCACCCAGAAGATATGTATATTGCCATGAGTACATTACTGACTCAATTGGCGCATTTTGAGGCAGATCAACAGATAGATATACCGCCTTATCAGCATGACAATTTGGGACAAATCTTTGGTTATTTTGAATCTCAAATACAACAGCTTATCGGCAGTATTAGTACCAAGCGCTCCGCTAATTTACCACTTGAAAAGCTTTCTGACTCGATGTTTGAAGTCACTGGCTTTGAAGCCGAACAGTTTAGAAATAATGAGTTCTATTTAGCGGCATTCTTTGAACATGAATCAACACAGTGGATAGAGCTGTTTGCCGACCAAGTAAAAGTGGCGGCATCGTCACAAATTGAAATGCTGATCGCATCCGCTCTGGGCGGTGCTGAGCTGACCCACTGCCAAAGACCTCCCAGCAAGGTGTCACTCAAAGGAGGTTATGAATACTTCAAGATCAATGCCTCCAGTGCGGCATGGACGCAAATAAAACAAGAACTGACAATGCGAATTTTTGTGCCATACGGTTTGCAAAGCATACAAATTGAATTGGTAAGCGTGACCAAATAGGAGTCAATGACGGTTATGACAAGGACATCAACAGACACTGAATTATTGGCCTGTATTTCGCCTGTGCTAGACATTGTGCATTCGGTCCGGCAAGGAGGTTGCCAGTCAATAGACATCGAGGCATTGCGTGAGCAAGCGCTGAATGCCTTTGATGAATTTGAGCGCGATTGTTACGCCAATGGGATCACCGCAAGTGACATGCAAGAAGCCAAATTTGCACTTACCGCCTATCTTGATGAGCAAATTATGGCCTCTGAAATGGAGTCAAGAATGGCTTGGATGGCTCGTCCTCTGCAACTTGAGCTGTTTGGTAATTCAAGAGCTGGGGAAGCATTTTTTGAAAAGCTGACTCACATTCGTCAAGCCGGTGCCAGCAAGCGTGCGGTTATCGAAGTGTATTTCGTCTGTATGCAGCTGGGCTTTGAAGGGGTTTATAAAATTAAGGGTGTAGAACAGCTTAAAGCCCTGATGTTAGATGTGCGCGCTCAGTTGGAAGAGTTATCAGGCAAAGTACCGCTGAATTTATCAGACACCTGCATGCCTGCTGAGCATGTTGTGACGCAATTGGGCAGAAGGCTTCCTTACTGGGTGATCTTCAGTATCACCGTGGCGGTGTTGCTGTTGATGTATTTGGGCTTTCACCAATATTTGCAAGGCAAAGCAGACGAGCAGTTTATTGAGCTAGAGCGACAGGTTGCTGTATTAACGCAGTTAGAAAAAACAGGGAATATTAGGTAGTGCTATGGCGGGTTCAGTTAATAAAAGTGGTTTAATTCACCTCTTACTTAATTTCTTTTCTTCACGGGCAACGGCCAAATGGATAGGACTTTTTGCCTTATTGAGCTTGGCTTGGTTTGGCGGCCGCTTTATTGGCTTAGGGGGTGTTGATCAGCGACTTTGGCTGATGGGCGGCATTTTTGTCGTCTTCATGCTGGTACTGTTTATGCGTTGGCTGTGGGCAAAGCGCTCTGGTGATAAGTTGGCGTCAGAACTGGCTAATCACAACGCCAGCTCTGAAGCGGAAGTGGCCGAAATTAAAGAAAAAATGCAAGACGCTTTGGCTGCATTAAAGGCGTCTCATCTCGGCGCTGGATATCGTGGTAATACGGCGTTATATGCGCTGCCTTGGTATATGATCATCGGTCCGTCTGCGACCGGTAAAAGCACCTTGTTTGCTAATTCTGGACTGCATTTCCCCTATTCTAAATCGAATCAAATGCATATTCAGGGCTTTGGCGGTACGCGTAATTGTGATTGGTGGTTTTCAGATCAAGCGATTTTAATTGATACGGCAGGCCGCTATACCACTGAAGAGTGCGACAAAGAGCAGTGGCTATCATTTTTAAAATTACTTAAGAAAAACCGCCCTAAGCTACCCATTAATGGTGTGATGGTCGCCATCAGTATCGCGGATATTTTAACTTCAGATACTGAACAAGTACGAGACCATGTTAAGCAAATTCGCACTCGTATTGACGAACTTATCAACCAACTTGGGATTATTTTCCCGATTTATATTGTGTTTACCAAAACCGATTTGATTAGCGGATTTGAGCCGTTTTTTAACGAGCTATCAGAGCAAGAGCGCTTGCAGCCGTGGGGCGCTTATTTACTGGATAAAAATCAAACGCCAACCAGCGATGAAGCTTGTGACACCTTTAATGCTGAAATGGAGAGTATGTATCAGCGTCTGTGTCAGCAGAGATTAGTCAAGATGACGCGCGAGCGAGATACCCAGCGTAAACAGCTTATTTACGACTTTCCAAATCAGTTCAAAGCGGCTTCTGATAAGGTCAGCGAGTTTGTTGAGATCTTATTCAAAGAAAATCCATTCCAAGAGATCCCTTGGTTTGCGGGCGTCTATTTTACCTCAGGCACGCAAGAAGGGGTGCCCATTGAGCGCAGCTCTAAAACCAAACTGGCGACCTTCCGCTCAGTGTTATTTGAGTATCGTCAGCAAAGTTTAACCAGCGCATTTTTTGTCAATAAAGTCTTCAATGAAGTGATGTTTAAATTGCAAGACCTCACTAAAGGCAACCGTAAAAAGCGCAAGATACAAAAATGGGTCAAAGGCTTGGCAATCTGCACCAGCATCACAGCGATTGGCTTGATGTCGGGGTTGTTGTTTAACTCGTACACCCATAACACGCAATTGCTTAATACCGGTGAGCTATTGAGTAAGCACGTAATTGCCACCAGTGTAGAACATCAATCTGAGGTTGAGCAGTTTAATGCGGTGTTGGCGTTGTTTGAGCACTACCAAACACTCGAGGCGTATGAGCAGAAGTTACCTTGGTACTTTTTATTGGGTGTGTATTCAGCTGACACCACCAAGGCACCGATAAAACATATTTTGCAGCAGCGCGTGCAATCATTAATTGGCGGACCTGCAGCGCAGCAAATTGCAACGGCTTTGGCCAGTTCACACACTCAGTGGCAAGACTTGCAAATGGCTGAAGAACAAGTGATCAAACGTGTCGAACCGCAACTGCGAGACAGCTATTACAACTTGATGAAGTTTCAGCTGATGATGAGTGATGAGTTTGCGCGTTTAGATCATGCGTTTGTAAGCAATGCCATTTTGAGCATGGTAGCACAGCGCTTAGAGTTGGATATCGAGGCGGATGAAACGGCGCAAACCACAGAGAAAATGCGTGCTTTGGTTAATTTTTACATCGCACAATTACGCCAAGACACTGAAGCGCCAGGGCTGGATGTATGGGCTTCACAGGAGCACCTCATTGCACAGGCCAGAGCCAACTTAACCACAGATCCGCAGCCTGATGTGATCTATGGGCAGATCAAGGACAAAGTCTCTGTTTCCAACCCTGAGCTGATGCTCGATCAAATGATGACTCAAAATAATAAAACCTTTTTGAAAAGTGAGTTGACTGTGCCGTATGTCTTTACTCAAAAGGCATGGCAATCAGAGGTATACAGCGAGATAAAGCGTCGCGCAAACATTGCTTTTTCTGGTGATTGGGTGATGGGGACTGAGCAAGCAGGTGCTGAAGGCGCCATTGATGAAGCCAAAGCCAATGAACTGGCCAGCGCTATTCGGGCGTTATATTTTAAAGAGTACGCCACGGCGTGGTTTGATTTCATCAATGCAGTTGAAGTAAGACCATTTAATACCAGCAACGCAGCCAGCCTAACCTTAGGCCAACTGTCTTCTACGCAAGGGCCTTTGGTGGATTTAATGAAGGCCATAGACGCCAACATAAACTTGAGTAATGCACCGTTACAAGAGCCTGAAAAGCTCAGTGGTGTGAGTGAGAAAATCATTGATAAAGTGAAGTCAGATACCTTGCTTGGCAACAGCAAAGGGCTTGAGAGCTTAAGCAGTAAAAAAGTACCTGAATTGGCACAGCGTTTCGCGGATTTAAGACGCTATACCTCAGTCTCTGAAGAGGCACAGATCTCAGACTATCTGCAGCAATATTTGGGTGCATTAAGTGCATTCCATTCGGATATCAAAGACATCGCAGCCAGTAATGATGATGACTTCATGGCGATGGCGTTTTCACGCTCGCTATTAACGGGTGAAGACAAAGAGAACGCATTGCAAAGTGCGTGGGTGGTGGTAGAAAGCCAAGTGAGAGCGCTTGACCCAGATAGCAAGCAAGTACTGGAGCGACTATTAAAAGCGCCGCTATTAGCCAGTGTACAAACCGTGATGAACGAAGCAAGAAGTCAGCTGAACGACCGTTGGTACAACAATGTGTATATCAGCTACAAGGACAACCTCAAAGGTAAATACCCGTTTAACTTAACTGGGCCTGATGCCGCAGTTGAGGACATCTCTGAGCTACTTAATCGCGACTCCGGAATTTTTTGGGAATTTATGGATGCAAACTTGGCACCGTTTTTAAAGCTTAAACGCGGTGTGTGGGTAGAAAAAACTTGGAATGGGATCGGCCTTGGTTTTGACAAGCCCGTGCTGGATAAATTGACTAAGGCGCGCAAAGTAACGCGCTCATTGTTCCCAAGAGAGGGCTCTGAAGTGGGGATCAGTTTCCAAATGATGCCTGTTGCGCAGCGTGGTGTGCGTGAAACCTACATAGGTTATAGCGACCAAAGCTATCGCTATCGCAACGAACCTGAAGAGTGGCGCAGGTTTACTTGGCCCGCAAGAACAGGAGCGGAAAAAGCCACCATCTATGGCATGGATCGCACAGGCAATCGTATCGAGATCCAAAAAGATGGCCCATGGGCGTTATTGAAAATACTCAACGAAGCGCGTGTTAAATGGGTTAAAGGCACAGAGTATATGGCGACGTGGGAGTTACTATTGCCTGAAGAAGAAAGCAGCGAAGCACCTGAACATATTCAGGTACAGGTGGCGCTTAAATCTAGTCGTAATAGCGGTATCTTCAGCAAGTATTTTATGTCGTCTTTTTCCTTGCCAGAAGCCTTGTTCACAGGCCGTGTGCAACTGGCCAGTCAAGCAGCAAAGCAGGTGCAGTAAAGGATGAGTATGTTCAGCTTTTTTTCCAATAAAAAACCCAACAAGGTACCCGTGAGCTTGCCTTTTGGCTTTATGGGCAAAAGCCCGATACAAGCCGATTTTGTGAAGTATCACGTAGACTCGCGTGAAGTCATTAATATGGATCATTGGCTGCAAGAGGGCTACGCCCATGTGTGCCGTAGTGCGTTGCAAGGCGACAGCCATTTTGACGACCAATTGACAACGCTGTTTTTTATTGCCGGTGGTGAGGCTGACAACAGCATGATGGGAGTATTGCAGCCAAGCCAAGACAAAAGCGGCAGGCAGTATCCATTTAGCTCATTTATTTTGTGCAGTAATGCGGACTTTAAAACGCATCCGGCGTTTTTATTGTATGAACGCTTTAACATTATTCGCTCTTTAATTTTAAATCATGAGCTGATCAAAAGTGCGAGCACTTTAGAGATGATGCAAAAAACAGCACATGAGTTACAGCCTTTGGGTGAGATGTGCGATCAGGAATTGGACTTTAATACCTCGATGGAAGCGCTTAGAAAGCAACCCATTGAGCGCATCTGGTTTGCACTGGGCTTGTCGACTGTTGAGCAGCGCGGTGCACTCATTGAGCAGTTAATGCATGCGCTTAAAGGCTTATCGGCGCAGGGCTGCAAACGCAGCCAATTTGGGATCAAGTTACCGATGCCACAATTGGGTGATGACAGCAAGCTGGTCGCCGCATTTTGGCTGCATTTGATCACCAATACAGTGGCAGATAATCATTGGCAGCCTTGGTGCTTTTATAATTTTGGACAGCTCAGCTGCTCAGCGTCTTTGGTGGTGTATTGCCGACCAGTGCCTGCCTCTTTTTTTGCATCGGTTTGGCTTGATTTAGCAACAGGCTCAACGGTGATGGATTTTACCAAGCTCAATGACAATCAGCCGGTATCAAGCAAGGCCTTAGAGCTGGCAAAAGCCACCAATATGAGTGTGTTTGATACCTTGCGTAGCTGGAGCAAAGTGTAATGACACAACCACATGGTTATCCGTCTTGGCAAGCATGGAACAGCGTACTTCTGAGCGAATTTGAGCCAGATAAGTGCGGTGAAGATGTGCGCTATGACGATGACTTTAAATGTGTGAAAGCCTCGTCATCAGGCGCATCAGAAGTTGATTTTAAAGAGATATTTATCATCTCTAGTAAGTTACTGGCTGAAAAAACCAAAGATTTACGGGTGGCATCTTATTTGTGTTTAGCAGCCACACAAGAGTTCGGGATCAATGGTTTATTGCCCAGCTTAAGGCTGTTCAATGACTTGGTAAAGCAGTTTGATAATGCCCTGTACCCTGAAAAGCCGCGAGCGCGGGCATCAGTACATACGTGGTTCTTACAGCAACAGCAGCGTTTGCTCAGTGTGGCGGATAATATTGGCGGCACGACCCCTGAGCATTGGCAAACACTCGATGAAATATTGCAAACTTATGCCAAAGAGGTTGTGCCATTTTTAGATGACCAAGCTGGTCCTTTGGCAGATTTAGGGGCGTGGTGTGAAAAAGGCAGGATCAGTCAGCCGATGCCAAAGCCAGAACCTAAACCGGAACCAAAACCAGTTACGCAAGAGCAGCCAGCGCCTGTCGCTGACCCCGAGCCAGCGGCGGTAGCTGCCAAGGCCGCAGAGCCTATTGTGGTACCGCCTAAGGTGACAACGCAAGCAATAGACTCAGACAGCGATTATATGGCGCAGGTTCGCACCTTGTTAAAGCATGACAGAGCTCAGCAAAACTGGCCAAGAGCCATGCACTTAGCACGTGCAGTGCGCTGGGGCGCATTGGCCTTACCGCCTCATGACGATAATTTAAAAACACGCTTACCCGCACCTCGAGAAACCGCATTTGCACCAATAAAAAACGCGCTGGCAAACGAAGAATATACCGAAGCGCTGGCAAAAGCAGAGGCGCTGTTTATGGAAGGGGCCATGCATTTTAATTTGGACTTACAAAAGTTCACCTTGGATGCGTTGGCAGGGCTATCAAAGTCCACTTTAAAAGGCTGGTTGGAGCTGCAATTAGCGGCAATTGCGCAGCAATTTCCTAAATTGTTGCAGCTGAAATATGAAGATGGCAGTGACTTTTGCAACGCGGCAAATCGTGAGCGCATTCAAGAGCACGCGCTGTTTCAAGGCGGACAAAGCCAAGACGCTGGCCAGCAGCAGTGGCAGGCGGCGATGAGTGAAGCACAAAAGCTGGTAGATAATAACGAACTAAAAAAAGCATTGCAGCTGATAGATGCACAGCCGATGAACACGGCCTTTGATAAAGCTTGTGCACGCCTTCATCAAGGGCGACTGCTACTGAGAGCCGAACGAGCCAGCTTGGCAGTGCCGATTTTTCAGCAATTGTTATCAGATATTCAAACCTATCGCCTTGATTTGTGGCAAGAGGATTTTGCAATGGACGTTTGGCGCTACGCCAAGCAATGCTTTGAGGAGATGTCTCAAACGCAAGGAGATGAATTTGATTTACAGGTGGCTGCCATTGAATCGCAGCTATTGGTAACCAAAGTGAGCTCAGCGATCGACTGGGTGTAAATCGATACACGATGACCTTTCTTTATGGAAAGCGTAAAGAGTAACAATAGGGAAGAGCATGACAGATACATTTCAAAAAGAAATACCCAGAGCGCGGATCAATATCGCGCTAGAGCTGGACACGGATGGCGCCACACAAAAAAGTGAGCTGCCAATGAAAGTGCTGGTCGTTGGTGACTATTCAAATGGTCAAAACGACGCTGACTTAGCTGAACGTGAACGTATTTCGATCGACAAAAATAACCTCGAACAAGTACTCAAAGATATCTCGCCTAAGGCGCAATTTCAGGTGCGCAACCGTATTGCAGGCGATGGCGATATCAGCGTGAACTTAAAGTTTGACGAGTTTAAATCTTTTGACCCAGAGCAGGTTGCCGCACAGGTACCTGAGCTCAACAAAATGATGTCGATGCGTAACTTGTTACGGGATTTGAAATCAAACCTATTGGATAACTCATCACTGAGAAAAGAGTTAGAGCGCATCTTACAGAGCAAACCTGAGCTCGATGAACTCAAGGCGAAATTGGATGAGCTGGCACCGCTTGCCTCTGAACAAGACAAGCAGCCTAAGCAACCGCAGGAGTAAGGACACCCTATGAATATGCAAGAAAACCTAAATGTGGCTGCACGCGCAGAAGAAATCGAAGCGGTTTCAACATACGAAGCAATTTGTGACTTGGTGGATATTGATCCGGTCGGCAGTGAGATCAGCATAGATACATTCAGAGATGCGAATAACTTGGCTGAAACCAATACCAATGAGCGTTTAACTGCGGCCATCAACGTCTTTTTAGACATGGCAAGCTCAGATGGTCAGCAAGTATCCCGCATCGATAAGCTGCTACTGGATGATTACATTGCCAAAGTTGACCGTATTATCTCAGAGCAATTAGATGAGATTTTACACCATGAGAACTTTCAAAAAGTGGAATCGGCGTGGCGCTCTTTACGCTATTTAATTAATCGCTGTCCTAACAATGCCAACGTTAAAGTTGAACTGTTAGATGTAGACAAAGAAACCTTGCGTGATGACTTTGAAGAGTCGCCAGACACCACACAGTCTGTGTTATACAAACAGGTCTACACGGCTGAATATGACACGCCGGGGGGCGAGCCAATTTCAACCATGGTGTCTAATTTTGAATTTGATTGCTCAGCACCGGATGTCTCGCTTTTACAAGAGATCTCGCGCGTGTCTGCGGCCGCACATTGCCCATTTTTAGCCAGTGTTGGCTCGAAGTTTTTCTTGAAGGATTCATTGGAAGAAGTGTCTAAGATCCAAGATTTACGCTCTTACATGGAGCGTGCTGAGTTCCAGCGCTGGAAAAACTTTAGAGAGTCTGAAGACTCACGTTACATCGGTCTTGCGTTCCCGAGATTTTTACTGCGCTTACCGTATGGGGATTTAAACCCAATTCGTAACTTTAATTACCAAGAAGAAGTGACCAGTGAAGATCATGAGCGTTATTTGTGGGGGAATGCCACCTTTGCCTTTGCAGCCAATGTGATCCGCAGCTTCCACGAAAATGGCTGGTCAGTGAACATTCGCGGGCCGCAATCAGGTGGACGCGTAGAGAATTTACCGCTGCATTCATTTGAAGCGGGCCGTGGTCAAGAAACTAAGATCCCAACAGAAGTCCTGATTTCCGAAACCAAGGAGCTGGAATTTGCGAATCAGGGCTTCATCCCACTGAGTTACTATAAAAACTCTGACTTTGCGTGTTTCTTTTCGGCGAACAGTGCGCAAAAACCACAAATTTATGAAACGCCAGAGGCCTCTTCAAACGCCCGCATTAACTCACGTTTGCCATACATCTATTTGGTATCGCGCATTGCCCATTACATGAAAGTATTGCAGCGCGAAAACATCGGTTCGAGCAAGCCAAGACATGAGCTTGAGCAGCAGCTCAATGATTGGTTGGGCGCTTTAGTCACTAAGATGAACAACCCTGATGAGTCGTTGATAGCGACACATCCATTGAAAGATGCTGAGGTCAATGTTGCAGAGATCCCCGGCAATCCGGGTTATTACCGAGTCAGCACCTATGTGGTGCCTCACTTCCAAGTTGAAGGCATTGATGTACGCCTCGCTCTGGTGGGGCAAATGCCTGGTGAGAAATGAAAACCAGACATGAGTTCAGTGAAGCGTATTTGAAAGCGGCATAGCCGCTTTCTATCAAGCTTTGCAGGTTGTATCGTTGTTATTTGGTTTGTTCGAAAAGTGTGCATCTAGACATACGTATTTGCAGGGAAGTAGGTATCTCTAGTTGTAGAAATTGCCCTGGGTTGGCGGCAACCAACCCAGGACATGTTCCCAAATTGGCATGAAGCGTGGCGCTTTTTTTGGGATCTAACACAGCCAATGCGGTGTTAGAGCGATGCCATTGATTATCAGGAAACAACTTATATTAAAAGGAGAATATAGAAATGGCAATTCCAGCGTATTTGTGGTTAAAGGATGACCAAGGGAATGAAGTAAAAGGTTCAGTCACTGTGGCTGAGCGTGAAGGGTCAATTGAAATTTTACACTTTGACCATGAGCTCCGTATCCCAACGGACAATGACACAGGAGAGCTAACAGGGACTCGTAAGCACGAACCTTTCATCATCACAAAAGCTGTGGATGCATCTACACCGTATTTGTACAAAGCGTGTTCAAATGGTCAAACACTAAAGCAATTAGAGCTTAAGTGGTACCGTATTGATGACACGGGTACTGAGCGCGAGTATTTCCGCCACACGCTTGAAGATGTAAAGATCACATCTATTACGCCAACCATGCACAACGTAAAAGATCTGGACAAAGAGCGTTATCCGCATCTTGAGAAAGTGAACATGCGTTATAAGCGTATCACCTGGACTTACCTAGACGGAAACATTGAGTTTTCTGATTCTTGGACTGAGGGTCGTTAAGACCGCTCATCAGAGGCAAAGCAGTGCTTTGCCTCTTTTTAAGCAACTCCATGGTGACGCAATATGGCTTTATTTGATCTGTTGGCGCAGTCTCAACAACAAGCATATAACCCCAATAAAACAGCGACGCGCTCATTGAGTGTGTGTGAGCATCTAACGCAGTTGCTCAATGCTCGGCGCGGTGTGCTGGGGCATTTGGAAGATTATGGTTTACCCGATGTAGAAGATATTTACGAAGGACTGCCTTATTCACAACATACGTTGGCAAACGAAGTAAAAAAAACCATAGAAAAATACGAGCCACGTATTGCCAATATTGTTGTACGCCCTGTGGAGATTAAAGAACATAACTGCGTGATCCGTTTTGATATTCGCGCAGAGCTAAAAAGCGGTGAGATCATTCGACTGAATACCCGCTTTGCCTCAGGCGGCAAAGCCGATGTAGATACTCAGATCAAGGACGAATAAACATGGATATGCAACAGTATTTTGATGCGCAAATGCGTCTCTTAACACAAGCTGGTAAGGAGTTTGCTCAGCAATATCCAGAGCATGCGGGGCAGCTTAATATTGATGCGCTCAAAGACCGCGATCCGCATGTTGAGCGTTTATTAGAAGGTGTTGCCTATATGACGGCATATACGCAAAAGCGCCTTGATGAGTCATTGCCAGAAGTCTCTGAGCAAGTATTGCGACAAGTGTGTCCGCTGATGCTGAGTAATTATCCGTCCACGACCATTATGCAATTTACCCCTAAGATGACGATGCAAGGGGCCACAACCGTCGAATCGGGTACGCAAATTAGCTCCCATGGGGATAAAACTACCCCAGTGGTATGCCATTTTACCACATCGACCGATACACCAATTGCCCCGTTTGAAGTGTATGCGGTGGATTATCAGGAGTTTCACAGTGGCGCCAAGTTAAGTTTAAAGCTCAAGCGCTTGGGCCAAGGTGTGGTCAGTGACTATGAGTTAAAATCCTTGCGTTTTTACTTGTGTGGGGACACGCCACTGTGTGCCAGCTTATATCATTTAATGACCAACGCCAGTGAACATATTGAAGTCAGTTATGGCAGTCACTTTGACAAACTCACCCAGTTGCTTCCTAAGTCATCGGTGAGCAGTGCCTTTGGTCATGGCGAATTTGGCATCTTACCCAACAGCGATCAGTGCCATCCGGGCTACGCGCTACTGCTTGATTACTTTAATAGCCGTGAGCGCTTTTATTTTGTAGAGCTAAACAACTTTCACCTTTTGAAGTTTGACGCCAACCTCAATACCCTCGATATAGAGATAACCAGCCAAGTGAAGCTGCCACCTGGTCATAAAGTCAGCCATGAGAATATCATGCTCAACTGTGTGCCCGCGGTCAATTTGTTTGCGTGTGACGCAGAGCCAATGCGCTGTTTAGACAATCAAACCGAATACCCTATTACGCCAATACAAGAAAAGTCCGCAGAGGCATTTTGCTTTGAGGTCACTGAGCTCAAGGGGAAAAACCGAAGCTCAGGAGAGAGCGTTGATTTTCAGTCTCGTTATACCAGTGTATTTGAAGATGAAAAGCACCTTTACAGCTTGGTATCCAAAGACACAGGCGGCGCTGCTCCCAAGGTGTATGTGCAGATCTCCATGGATGATATTGATGCTGTGCAAACGCTGTCAGCGAGCACCCTTGCACACAATGCCGTGTGGCCAAGGCAACTGTTAAAAGAGGGCGACATTCATGTTCCCAAAGCCAATGCCCCTTTTGCGCTGACGATGAAAAATGTGATCCGTCCAAGCAAGATGCTGCACTGCCCTAATCAGCAAAAACACTGGCTGTTGATTGGCTTATTGAATATGCGCTTTTCTCAACTTGCCGATCCGATCCAATTAAAAAAACTCTTAGCGCTGTTTGATTGGTCAGGGCGCTCAGAAAACCAAAGTCGGATTGCCAGTATTGTTGATGCTCACTCAAAGCCAATTTCAATGCTGCAAAAAGGGGTGTTTGTGAAAGGGCTGGAAATTCATTTGACCATCAATGAGAAGCAGTTTGTATGCTTGTCAGATGCTTATCATTTTTGTGATGTATTGCATCAGTTTTTTAAGCTTTATGCACCCATTAACGAGTGTTTGCAAACCAAGGTGACATGCGTACCTAGCTACCACACTTGGTGTTGGCAGATAAGTTCCGGCGAGAGTTATCAGATATAGCCATGACAGAGCAAAAAAAACACCCAATTTGGGCCAAACTGCCCGCCCCGATAGCCGCATTGCTGGACGCGCCATGGCAATTTAGTTTGTTTAAGGCCATGTCGTTAATCGAAAAGCATTGGGCGATGGAGGGGGAGTTAGAGCAAGGCGCAAGCCAACGTGTACTGGTGAGCACCTACAAAGAATTAGGCTTTCCAGCATCGGATATTCGCGCTTGCGAATTGCTGCTCAGCCAGCGCGGTAGGCTGAAGCTTGAAACCGCATTTTTAGGCTTGTATGGCGTGGATGCGCCCATGCCCCATTATTTGCTTGAGCAGGCCGCTAACGATGAAGAAATGGGCGCACGTACGCGGGCATTTTTAGATATTTTTAATCATATTTTGTACTGCCAACTGTACCAATCATGGAAAAAATCACAGATCAATTTAGCGGGCGTCGGCGCGCGTCAGTTTGACCAAATGGTGGCGGCGATTTATGAAAATAGCCAAGGTGAAAGCAGCAAGCTCAACCTAGCCAGCGCCAACCAAACCAGTGCTGCTGGCTTGCAACAAGTGCTGCGCCAAGGGCTAAAACAACCGAATTTGCAAATTGCTGACAACATGGTGGAGTGGCAAGAAGTCACAGAAAAACCACCAATCAGCGCTGAGAATAGCGTCACATTAGGCCAAGACAGCTTGCTGGGCGGGCAGGTATTGATCACAGGTAATCGTGTGCAAATTGACATTGGCCCGTTGAGTGAAGCACAGGCTCGCGCGTTGTTTCCAAATGGCAAGGAAGGGAAAAAAATGCATAAGTTACTGGCGTGGCATACCGGCAGCAAAATGGCATGGCAGGTCAAAATTTTAATTGAGGTGAAAGAGCAACATCCAGTGCCCTTGGGGGAATGTGAGCTTGGCATCAGCAGTTGTATGGGCATTGTAGAAGCGCACATTGCGCAAAGAAACTTTTTAGACAGTGATTATCAGTCATAAATAGGCGTCTTCAGAGCGCGCTCTGAAGTAGGAAAGAGTCAGAATAATTTTAAATCGCAAGGAAATAAAATGGACGCGACAGGCATTAAGCAACTTATTGATAAATTAAACGCACATACCGCAAGCGCGCTTGAAGCAGCGGCAGGCTTTGCCGCTAGCCGCCAGCACTATGAAGTCTTGCCTGAACATTTACTGCTTAAGCTGATGGAAGATCACCACGAAGGTGATGTGGCTAAAATTCTGCCTTTTTTTGAAATTGACCAAGATACTCTGTGGCACGAAGCGCTCGGCTTTATTAATCAACAAGACGCAGCTAATCAGGGCAAACCTGTATTTTCCCGCCGTTTATATGAATTATTAGAGCGTGCTTGGCTCACAGCCAATGTGAAGCATCGCAGTGAGTGGATCACTGGGGCTGCCTTGCTTGATGCGTTTAAAGATCTCGTCCCGTTTAGCCCTGCATTTGGATTAGCACGAGAGCTTGATAAGCTTGATATTCACTTTTTAAAAGACAATCTCGATAAAATTTGCAAAGGCTCGACTGAGCGCATGGCGTTTCAACCTGTGGATACGGGCAGAGCGACCACTTTGCAGCAAAATGGTCAAGATGCAGAGCGAACGGCATTGGACTCATTTTGTGAAGACCTAACTGCAAAAGCGGCCAGTGGCGGCATTGATCCGGTACTAGGGCGCAGCGAAGAGATCCGTTTGGCAATCGATGTGTTGTGTAGAAGGCGCAAGAATAACCCGATTTTTGTCGGCGACCCAGGGGTCGGCAAAACGGCGGTGGTGGAAGGCCTTGCACAGCGCATCGTTGCCAAAACGGTGCCAGATGAATTGGTGGGTGTCCGGATCATGGTGTTAGATATGGGGTTGCTGCAAGCGGGTGCTGGGGTAAAAGGCGAGTTTGAACGCCGTTTAAAGCAAGTGATTGACGATGTGAAGTCATCCAGCACGCCCATTATTCTCTTTATTGATGAAGCGCATACCTTGATCGGCGCTGGTGGCGACGCCGGCATGGGCGATGCGGCGAACTTACTGAAACCCGCACTGGCACGAGGCGAGCTGCGTACACTGGCGGCCACCACTTGGAGCGAGTACAAACAGTATTTTGAGCGCGATGCCGCCCTTGAAAGACGCTTTCAGTTGATTAAAGTAGACGAGCCCAGCGAGCACAACGCCAAACTGATGTTGAGTGGCATTAAAGAAAAGTACGAGCAACACCATCAAATTCATATTACCGACAGCGCCATTGAAGCGGCAGTGAGTTTATCGGCGCGATATATCACAGGCAGACAGTTGCCAGACAAGGCCATTGATGTACTCGACACTGCGGCGGCAGCAGTGAGAATGGGCGCCGCGACCTCTCCTGTGATCATCGACAACGCCCAAGAGCGTGTCACCTATTTAACCGAGCGTTTGACGCGATTAGAGCAAGAGGCAGAGCTGGGCATTGAGAGCGATGTGGTCAGTACAGAGTTAGCCGCTGAACTTGACCAAGCGCAATCAGAGCTCGCTGCAATGCAAGCGCGCCGCGCTGAGCAATTAGAAACCCATGCCTCGATTGCCAGTGCACAGCAAAGCCAATTACCAGAATATCGCCGCCAATTGAAATCGTTAAACGAAGAGGGCAATGCGGTCTTTTGCGAAGTTGATCAAGATACCGTGGCACAAGTTATTGCTAACTGGACGGGGATCCCAGTGGGCAATATGGTCAAAGATGAGCTGCAAAATCTCCTTGCGCTTGAGCAAAGCTTAGGTGCGCAGGTAGTTGGTCAAGAGCAAGGGCTCAGTGCGCTGGCGCAGTCACTGCGTGTGGCCAAAGCTGGGGTGTCGGCATCCTCAGGCCCGCTTGGGGTATTTTTATTCAGTGGCCCATCTGGGGTTGGAAAAACAGAAACCGCTCGACATTTAGCCAATGTGCTATTTGGCGGTGATAAGTTTTTAACCACCATCAATATGAGTGAATACCAAGAGTCACATACGGTGTCGCAGCTTAAGGGCTCACCACCGGGTTATGTGGGCTATGGTGAGGGCGGTGTGTTGACCGAAGCGGTGCGCCAGCGTCCTTATTCTGTGGTGCTGCTTGATGAAGTTGAAAAAGCCCACCCAGATGTATTAAACATGTTTTATCAGGTGTTTGAACTGGGCATGATGCGCGACGGCGAAGGCCGCGAAATCGATTTTAAAAATACCGTGATCATCATGACCTCTAATATCGCCGCTGAGCAAATCGCCAAGGCGTGCCGTGCGCCAAATAAAGACGACGAAGACGTGTTAGCCAAAGCCATCAATGAAGCGCAAGGTTTGTTAAACCAGCAAGCAGATGAGACGCCAACCGCTGACGAAGGCTGCGACGAAGAGTTGCAAATGCCTTGGACCATGCCAAGCCTATCTGAACTAAATAACTTGATTAAGCCTGAGCTACTGAATCATTTTGCGCCTGCATTATTGGCGCGTATGCAGGTTATCCCATTTAAGCCGCTAGACAGCGATGCACTAGAGAATATTGTCGCCTTAAAGCTGGAGAAAGTGGCTGCGCGCTTAAGTGAGAATCATCAAATTACACTGCGGGTTGATCAGAGTGTATTGAGCCATTTATCAAAGCAATGTGCGCTGTCTGACAGCGGCGCTCGCTTGGTTAATGCCACCATAGAACAGCAAATATTGCCGGGGGTTGCCCGCTCAATTTTAGGCTTTTTGAGTGAAGAAGATATGCCAGATCTGCTGACTTTAACCTTAAATGATGACGGGCAAATTGAAGCTGTATTTGCCGATCTGGCCTAACTGAAGGAGCAGCACCATGTTTGGACTAGATGCGGGAAAACTGACCGGCGCCGATGAAAGCCACTTTGGGGTGACAATTGCGGGACTGAGTGATGCGCTGTTTCAGGTGCAATCCTTTCAAGCGGATCTTGATGCCTTGTGTGATGATTGCATATTTGACATACAGGTACTGAGCGAAGAGCTGGTGGAGCCGGATGTATTGATCGGCAAAGACATCAGCTTGATCATTGCGTGGAGCACTGAAGATCTCACCGTGACCGGATTTTTAACCAACTATATTTGCCATGGTCAGTCTCATCAGGGGTATGTGTATACCTTAACTTTGCAATCAGGCCTGGCAAAGCTTAAGCAGCACCGTTCAAACCGGATATTTACCGATATGAACCCCGGACAGATCATCCAAAGCGTGCTGCAAAAGTGTGATTTCCCATCGGCTCAGCTCGACTTACAAGTCAGCGGCCCAACGCTTGATATGGTGGTGCAATATGATGAAAGTGATTACGACTTTATCACACGTTTGATGCGCCGATACGGCTATGTATATGGCTGGCGAGAAACGGACTATGGCATTGCCAAGCTGGCTATTTGTGAGTCGAGCGATAAATTTGCCAGACCGCTTAAAGAGATCACCTTGCCTTTTGTTTCACCAAGCGGGCAGGTGCGCACATGCGAAAGCGTGTTCGCGTTTTCTAAAAAAGCCACCATGCTCAGCGAGCAAGTGCGCTATTACGACAGCCATTACGAGCGTGGCGCCCAGATACAGGGCAGTAGCCGCAATAACACAGACATCAGCGGTTTTGGCGAAAGCGCGCATTTTGGTGACAACTTGGCCAGTGATGGCGATGGCAATGACTTAGCTGAAGTGCATCAACGCAGCCTAGATTGCCAGCGAGAAACCCTGATCGCAGATACGGACTGCCGTGCATTACGCCCGGGCGTGTGCTTAACAGTCACAGATCATCCCAGTTATTCCGGTGAATACTTAGTGACTCATGTGTCCCATCAAGGGTGTCAGGCTGGCAGCGTGGCATATGGCAGCAAAGTTACTGGGCTGACTTATAAAAATCAGGCCGTGTTACTGCCAATTGCGCAAGATTATTGTGCCCAGCCCAGACCAAAAAGGCGGGTTTTTGCTACCTTTAACGCCACCATTGAGCAAGAGGTTGATGAGACAGGTCAATATCAAGTCAAACTGCCTTTTAACCAAGATGGCGAAGGCCAGCAAAGCAGACCAACCCGATTAACACAAACCTATGGTGGTCAAGGCCATGGGATGCACTTTCCGCTCACCCAAGGCACAGAGGTCTTAGTGTGTGGAGAAAATGGCGACTTGGATCGTCCGGTGATCTTAGGCGCGCTTTATAACGCCCAAGCCCCAAGCCCTGTGAGCAGCAATAATCCCTATGAAAACAAAATTGTTACCCGTGCTGGCAATATGCTGGTGATGAGTGACAAAGAGGGAGAGCGCAAAATTAAAGTGGCCACGGCCAGTGATGACAATAGCTTGCTGTTAGATGCAACCGATGGACAAGAAAAGGTGATGTTGCAATCTAGTCGGGGAGAAATGCGCTTGCAGGCGCAAGAAGATCTGACCATGCAAGCGGGTGGCAACCTCAATGTCACCGCCTCTGACGAGCTAACAGTCAAAGCCGCAGATCGCATTGCGATTCAAAGTACAGATGCAGAACTTGAACTGCACGGTGCGCGGGGGATCCGCTTAACCGCGGACTTAAACTTTAAAATTCAAGCAACGGATGGCGATATTGACCTCGAAGCAACACAAGCATTGAGTATGGAAGCAGCCCAAGAGATCAATGTTCACAGCCTGGAAGGCAACATCGAAATGAGCGCAAACGCCGGTGAAATTACCTTAAGTAGTGGTAATAACCTGACGTTATCAACGCAAGGTCAGGGGTCTATTCAATTGGTACAAGGGCGTGGCAGCATCGAAATTGATGGGGCTGGCAACATTACCATTAATGGCACCAACCTGACCTTAAGCGCGCGCAACATTTCTATTTCTGGCAATGCATTAGCGAACAATTAAGAGGAGATGGGAAGTGCACAGTCATAATTTGGCGTATTTACCTGCGGCCAGTCAGTTGGTGGCCAGCGTATTACTGGTGGATGAGGTGGGCAAAATAGTCAGTGTGATGCTGGCCAACAGTGGCCGAGAGGTCGATGTGGTCGGTCAGCTGGAAAGTGTGTCGCGTGCTCAAAAAGGCGATCAAGTGGTGCTACTTAGCATTAAAGAGCCAGTGGTGATTGGCAAACTGGCAACCAGCGGCAGTTTTCCATGTGCCAAGTTTGATGATAATCGAGGCAAAGTGAGCATTAAAGCCGACCAAAGCATTTGCATTAAAACGCCTAAAGGCTCGATTGAGATTTATGGCGATGGTTCGATTTTACTGGAAGGCGATAGCTTATCCGCTGAAACCAAAAAAGATCTGAGCCTGCAGGGCTGGCCAATTAGATTGAACTAGCAGGATAGGTATGTTTTCAGCAGTCACCAAGGTACCACTTCACAAGCAACAGATAAAAAAGTTGTGGCGACAGCTTTGCGAGCTTGAAAAGTCAGGGATTGTACGTCAACACAGGTTTGATGATTTGCACTACTTTCTGGTTAACCATGTTTACACGTTGGCACAAGCACAGCCCAGCGAGTTTGAATGGTTAGATGAGCAAGCACTCAATGTCATGATTAAAGCCGATTGGCAGGCGCTATTGCCTTGGCATGAACAAAACGCGCAACAAGCCCCTTGGCTAGATACTTTTTTAGCAATGTGGCTGGCAGAGGCCAAGGTGCCCAGTACAGATCTGCCCATTTGGCGTCAAAGCGGCGCAAGTGCGCTGTTTGCAATGAGTGCACAAGCGTGGCTGAGCGATTTTAGTGACGCTGAGCGCCAGACCATGCTGACCAGTATTGAAATGCCAGAGCCTTGGTTAGTGAGATTGGCGTTTGCAGGTCAGCCGTTAAATGCTTTACAGCTTCAGCAAGCCCTGCAAAGCACGCATTTTGAGTTTGTTCATGCGGCGTTAGTCAACATGTGGCTGTTTGCACATGACGAATTTTCGGCGCAGTTATTAAAAACCTTCAGTGCTACCGATGAGGCGGAGCATAAGGCGCAACTACTTTGCCTTGCAGGTATTGCACAGCTGCCAGATTGGCAAGATGCCTGTGTGGCATTTTGTGAGCATTACCCCTTGCACAGTGCCCATGTACTTAGCCACTTTACTCATAAAAAAACGCTCAAACTGTTAGTCAATTGGCTCGACAAGCAGCCTATGAGTCAGCCAGCTTATCAAGCATGGCAAATACTCACAGAAAAAGAGCTTAAGTTGGTGGCGGCCATCAGTTTGGCAAAAGGGGAGGGACAACTTGAGACAAGCTTACAGATCCCGTGTGTAAAACAGGCTGAGACTCATCGACAAGCGTTATTACAGGGGCAAGGCGAGTTTCTGTTGCAAGGAAAAAGCTTTGTGACTTATGAGCGTCAATTGACGCAGCAATTTAATGGAGCATTAGTACAAAAGCTGGTGGCTGCTAAGTACGAACAAAAAATCGCCGCCATGTTGTACTTCTTACCATGTACACCAAGGCACTGGCAGTTTATTGATAGGAGAACAACGGATGTTAGTGAATGACTCAGCATGGTTTGCTGAAATCGCTCCGAGCTGGGACAAAGATTCTCAGCCATGTTATGTGGTGGTGGTAAAACAAAACTTTGAATACAGCAATCAAGGCGAGGTGAGTGTTGAGCTTTCGGGTCCTGACATCACAATGGGTGATGGTTACCAAGGGGAGGGAGCCCTCTGTGAGTTGATTGCCGCCAATGATATGGTGCCATTTAAGCAAGGGTTTGAATGGTACGGTCATTTAACTTGCTTTCCGCCAACAGATCGCGCAGCGCATGTGATGGAAGTGAGTGTTGAGCTAATTAATGAATATGGCGTATTAATGAATAAAACTTTGCGAGTGACTGGAGAGCGTCGCTGGCGTTGGTCTTTATTCGGCGCTATAGCAAAAGATTTGCAGCCGCTCACACCTATTCAGCTTAATTATGCTGTGGCGTTTGGTGGGCAAGCTCCCAATAAGCCACAAATCATGGATAGAGCAAACCCCTTAGGTCGTGGCTTTAAGCTCAGAAACCGAGATGGTATCGGGCAGCTATTACCGCAAGTGGAGTATGCTGATCAGGTGTTAAGAAAGCCGCGAGATACCACACCGGTTGCCAGTTTTGCACCCATTCCACATTTTTGGTCACCGCGTTTGGAACTGCAACCTGAGTTAGATGTTCAGGCCGTGATTGCTGGTGATTACCCATATGTTGAAGCGCTATGCGCCAATTATCATAACTATGCGCCAGCGGATCAGTGTTTGCCTTGCACCTTAAAGCCACATACCACAATCGCATTGAGCGGCCTCACTAAGGGTCTGCCTTATGGACAAAAAGTTACTTTTGAACTGCCTTATATCAAACCTGAGTTGGTGATGATGCGTGGCGCAATGCAAACGCCGTTAAATATGGTGTGTGATAGCTTAATTCTCGACACCTGTACTCAGCAGTTTTCTTTGCTATGGCGCACCACGGTGAAACAAGACGGGATCCATCCAATGGATACCTTGATAGTCATGCCAGAGCAAACACCACTACCGGATACAGAGTCAAGCGTATGAGCAGCGAACGCTACATCAGCTATTTAGGCCATATTAATACGTCGGGCACCACCTTGAGCGCATTTTATAGTGCCATTGAAAATGGCATGACTTTTACCGCCACCAGTAATCTAGAGGAAGAAGAAGGCATGGCGAAAGCCATTGTCGCCAAGCTTGGGCCTTTGGCCAATTTACCGCGCGCTGCCCGTATTGAATTGATGCTGGGCGACTTGATGACAAGGTTGGCCATTCCCGCGTTGCTGCGAGGAGAAAAAACGGGTGCCATCGCATGGTCTAACCGCATTCATTTTGTGCTTCCTCAGCAAGGCACAGATCCGTTAATAAATGATGAAGCCCTCAGCGCACTTTGCCAGCAATGCGAGTTACAAGATGTGTTGATAAGTCAAAGTGACGATATTGATTTAACCCTACCCGATGGCACTGTGGTGGTGGCGGCAGATGCCTGTACAGGGCATGAAATTTTGTATGACAGTGATTGGCAAGACAAGCTACAGCGCCAAGATGGTACTGAAGGCATGATCATGAGCGAAGGTGCCTGTGCGTTACTGCTCGGTAAAAACAAGCAAGCCATGCGCTTAAAAAGCAGCAATAATTCGTTAAAAAGCCAGTTAAAACAAGTAAAAGCAGACTTAAAAGACATTTATATTTCCAATATGGCGAGCACCAAGGCGTGGCACAACATGTGGTTTGATGCCAGCTGTCATCTGTATCAAGTGGCAACGCAGTCGTACAGCAACGGATCCGCCTCTTTGATTAAATTAAAAGAGCCGGGCAGGTTATGTGGCCATGCTGGGGTCGCGCAAACCTTAATGGCTTTGGTACTTGGTTTTGCCTATTTAGATTTACCCATTCAGTACACGTCCCCCAAAGTGTGGTTGATAGTTGAGCACACTCAGCCACAACTTTGGCAACTGACAAGGAGTGATGATGAGTTACATTAATGCCGGCCAAGGAAAGCAAGCCGGAACGGTACAATATGACATTGATGCCACCAGTGCAGAGCTGCGCAGTGGCGGCAGCCAAACTTGGCGTCATAATAACCCTGTTTTACTGGGCTTAACCGCAGCGGCAAAGCGCAATAGCGCACTAGGCCAAGCCAGTGGCGTGGCGATATTTGCTGATAAAAGCAGTGGCGAAAGCGCATTTCGTGACGAAATAGATAGGCCCAAATATAGTGACCATACTTTGGGGGACCTGATCACAGAGTTTATTCCTGATTACATTATTCCGCCCCCAGAATGGGATGAAGAAGCCAATCAGCCCATCTTGCCACACATCGAGCCTGTAACGGGCATGGACGTTAACAAGCCAGTGAACGATGCCGATGCCTTATTACGCCTTGCCAGCGAAGAACTTGGCTGGGAGGCCGGTGAGCAAAGTGAGATAACTAAAGACACAGAGGCAAACGAGCAACAAGTGCGCATGGCCAGTGGGAAAAATGTACTGATCAATGGCCGCTCCGCAGTCCATGTTGAAAGCAAAGGCAAACTGATGAGTTTGGATATTTGCTTAACCACCATAGGCATTCCTGTGGTGCCCATTCCCTATTGCAATGTGGCAAAAACCGATGACATCACCAACACCGCCAGTTCAGTGAAAATTAACGGCAATCCAGCAGGGACTCGAGATAGCGAATTTACCGAGAGCACAGGCGATCAACCCGGTGACAAAAAAGGCATTATGAGCGGCGTGACCGAAGGCAAAGCGGAGTTTATGTTGGGCTCATTCAATGTGTTTATTGAAAACCAGCCAGCGGTACGCCAAGGGGACATCATGATATCGAATAACAAAAATACCCCGCCTTCGCCATTAATGCAGTCAGGCAGTATGCCAGTGCAGCGGCTCAGCGTTGAAAACCGCCCTACCCCAGCACCGCAAGAGGGTGATAAAAACATCACCTTGGTGGTATCGGGGATCAGTAATGCACAGGAAAGGATCAGGATCGGATGACAAGTACAGCTCCCACTAGCGTCAATGAGCAAGGCGCTTATCGCGAATTGGTGTTTGAAGGCTATGCCAGTGACTCAGAGCAAGTCTCATTGATGATCAAAGATTACAGCGAAGATCAGGCTAAAACCGGTTTTTACAAAATTCCGCTGGGCTTTGCCAACACCACACAAAACAATAATAACGCCGATGTTGAGTTGGTGTACATTTACCCCTTGTGTGAGTGCACCCCTGATGGCGCCGCTGAGCGCAAACTAACGAACTTAAGACCCGGATATTTATACATTTATGTAGATGGCCACTTATGGCGCGAGCTTGAAGTCACAGAGCACGAAGAAGAAGACATTTCTTATTTTAAAGATGTGAACCTCGCGTACCAAAAAGGCCCGCAAGCGTGGCGCATTGATGAGCACGGCCAAGTTGGTGAGCGCGTGGCAACGGGTGAGCAGCTTAAGCAAGTTTTGGTGCCCAACAAATTGTATGGTCAGCCATGCCGAGTAGAAATTGCATTCAGTGAAACCCAGTGGTGCTGGCGACAAATTGAAGCTTTTGGCGGCATGAGTGAAAACGATCCGCGCTTAAACTATGGCCCAAGAGTTCAGCCGGGCACCAATGATGGCGCCGCCAGCGAGCGCCGCAGCCAACGTATGCAAGTGCTTGATAAATTGGGTAACTATGCACAAGGTTACAGCAATGATGAGGCGCCACAGCACATCCCGCTGCCGCGTATGCCAAAAAATGGCCTGCACCGCCCGGTATTAAAAGACCCAATCGGCGTGGCCCGTTACCTTGCCGCTGAAATCGTCTCAGAGCGTAAAAACATCCAGCAATTATCGATGGAGTCTATCAAAGGCGCGCCCCTCACCCCCGATGATTTTGAAGACTTTGCACCAGAGCAAAAAAACATTTCTAAACATGTGCTGGCGACCACCATTCAGTCGCAGTTTTTTGCGTTTCCCAATACCACCCAGCAAAAAGTAGACCTTGGCATGTCGGTCTCTGAGCATGAGCAAGACATGGCACAAAACTACAAAAGCTGGGTGCGCGCTGGTTTTTCAAAGTATGAGTTTAGACGCTACTTAAAAACCGAACAGGCACTGACCTCTGCCCGCGCCATCAATGTGCAAAAGTCATTTGGCTTTGACCATATCACCCGCGAAGACGCGCCAATGAGTTTTTACCAAGCGGTGAAGGACTACGGCTATTACGAAGATGTAAGACGTAACTTTGTGTATGAGCTGATAAGCGATGTCACCGCGCCTTACACCGATCTCACCAAAACCTTAATTGAAAGCTTTTTAATACATGACTCAGATTTTAGGGCTGCCAAGCAAATCGACGAAGAGGACATGGGCCAAGAGTTGATGTTAAAAGTACTGGGCACGCATCCCCTAGATACTGAAAACGCAGCCAACAGCTTAAAACTGACGGCACTGATGTACCCGAAAAAGACCGGCACCGCATTGAGCGATTATGAGTGCGCGCGCAGAGAAAGCAGTGACCCATTCGATACGGTTTTTTCAGTTGAATTACAGCAACAAATTCAGCAAGACATAGACGAAGGCTTACTGTCTGGCGAGCAGCGCGAATTTTGGCGCCGTGCTTCGCAAATGATTTGGGGGGTGCTGGCGATTAGTTTCGCTGCGCCAGCAAGTTTTTTTGCCGTAGGTGGTGCTGGAACGAATTTAAAATCTCGTACAGCAGATCGAAATGAACAGGAGGCTAAATTAAAAGACCAAATCAGAGATTTGGATAATGAAATAAAAGGACTCGAAAAAGACATTAAATCTAAGAATGACGAAATTAAAGAGATAAAACGTGCCCACAATGAAGTTCGTGAGGCATTGGAAGAGGCTATGGGAATTAAAGGCCGCAAAGCATTCCCTCAGGAGTTAGAGCTTTATTTACAAGACAGGATACAAGAACTTGATGCGCTACACGATGGTCATACGAAAGCACAGGCTCAAATTATTCGTGCGCAGCAAAGTGTAAAAAATATGCGTATTGCCAGCATGCCGCATGAAAAAGTTGATTTTAGGAATGTCAAAGTACATTTGCGCCCATATGTGCGATTCAGACATTTAGCTAAAGTCGCTACTGGAGACTTGCTTCAAGAAATTGAGATTGATGTAGGTGATTATTACTCAAATAAACTGCCAGATGGAAAGCTTCCTTTAAACTTTACAGATCGAGCAAAGCGTGCAGAAGAGCGCATTGAAAAACTTGGACGTTTGGCTGAACGATTTGATGATGCATATAAGGAACAAAAAACTCGAAAGCCAACGGTTACTTTAAAAATGAATAAGTTGCACAGCGTGCAATCTAGAATTGACCAAATGATAGCGCTGGATGGGGCATTAGATGAGATACTTGATGCGATAGAGAGGCAGCAAGCTGAAATTAAAAGTGGTCAAGCAAGCCTGAAAAAGAAGTTATTAGTTTTGGATGTGAGTGCCATTGAGGGGCTTGAAGAGGCTAAGAAAAATATTGAACTTGATATAAAAGATAAGAAAATTAGTGAATTGGAAAAAGATTGGGAGCTCAAAGGTCTGAGGAGTGACAATAGTGCATTAAACAAGATGGCCTCAATGAATATTCATCCTGAAAAGTTTGATGGCTTATTAAAGGGAATACTCCCTGCTGTAGGTATCTTAGAGGCTGCGAACTTATTCGATGTACTCAGTGATGATTCATCAACTCCTCTAGATCGTTTATCTGCATGGCTAGATGCGATAGATATTGGAGGGAATATTGGCCTGAATATGGTTGAAAGGCGTATGGGGCTACCATCAGTGAAACAAAGTTATGCGGTACTTAGGAATAAACCTGTGCCAGCGAGCGCTTTCAAGAAGCGTGTTTGGTTGGTCTCAAAGCTAAAATTTGGAGTGTACTTTGGTTTGCTTGGCAATGCCGCAACATTTTTAGCCAGTGCTGTGAGCGCCTATGTATCGTTTTACAACATGCGGGGGACGCTTGGAAGAGGAGATACCGCTCAGGCCATAGGCCATGGGTTAATGATGACAGGGTTTGCGGGCATGACTTTGTCATCGGCTATTGCTATTGGGGCTGTCTTCACCACCAGTTTGCAAGGGGCTGCCGTAGCTGTGTTAGCACCTGCGCTGGCAATTGTAGGTTTATTATTATTGCTAATTGGCGCTGGTGTGGTGTGGGCGTTTTCAGAAGCACCAATTGAAGGCTGGTTAGAAGCTTGCCATTGGGGGACCTATAAAACCCGATTTAAAGATGACGATGGTAATCAGTCTACAATGCGTGCATCACTATGGAAGGATAACCCCGAGTTGGCTATCCATGATTTGTACAATGCCCTGTATGCTCCGCAGTTTAAAGTCACGTCAAGCGTCGGGACAGTCAAATACCAGCTTTTTGCGCCCATGGTAAACAAAAAAGATGGTGCTGATATTCGAATGTATTGGAGAAATATCAGTAAAGGGGAGCAAACATTTAAACGCATAACTGATTATCAAATTAGCTTATTAACCTCGGAGATAGAAATTTTTCCAGGTAGAACAGGGTGGCAATTTAGCACCACATACACCAAGTTAGAACAGGTACTCGGTCTGGCACACAATCAAGAAATTGAGTTTAAAGCAGAGTTTGTGACTTTTCCTTATGGTAAAGGCGCTAAGATACTAGAGCATACAGAACAAGAATATGCGTTGCCAATTCGTATTAGAAAGCCATATGAAAGTTTATGGCAGCAAATAAAAGGGGATTCATTGCCATTTGTTGAGATGCAAGGTGGTATGTATCTGAAAAAAGTAGTGTTATTTACCAAGTTTCCAGAAGCGTTAAATTATATAAACTAAAGTATTAGAATTGACGTTCCTTATTTAAGGCCTTTTGTTTGAGAAAATTAACGTTTAATTGACTAATCATCACTTTAATTAAAAAGGAATATAATGAGCTCCCAAGAAGTGTCGCCAAACGAAAATACAAAACGTACTAAAACAGCCGAAGAAATACGGAAAGATTATGAAGAAAGGCGTAAAAATGCTGTCGGCGATGAAAAAGAGAGATTTGAGGAAATAGAGCTGTGGGCAGAAAATCGTCTGAAATACAGACGATCTAATGTTTTTTACGAAGAGTTGTCAAAAGACCATCTCCATCATCAGACATATGAGCAACGCCTTGCAAAAGCTGCACAACTAAATGGCTGTGAATTTAAAGAAGCTAAGCCATTTAAAAAGCCGTTCTCATCTCGGGAGCACCATGGTACGGATAATCACATTGGTTGGTGCGATGGACAAGTTGTTGGGATCCGTAGGGCGCCATTTTGGGGCGGGTTTTGTTTTTTATGGTTTATCTTATGTGTCTATATGCTTTTTTTTAGTGTTGTTAATGTTGTCTTTTTTTGGAACTTTTCGTACGCATATTTAATCCCTGTTAGTATATTAGGTCCCGTGGCCGTTCACAAAATCTGGGAGTGGGGGGCATGGATAGACAAAATAGAATTTAATCGCCACACCGGATTGGTGCGTATGCCTTTTTCATTTCTGAGACGACGTTTTTATGTGCCAATTGAAGACATAGAATTATGTGAAGGTCCTGTGGTACAAGCAGCAAGAGGCGGCGGAGAAATGGCCACGGGCAGCCTAGTGTTAACCAAATACCCAAAGCGCTACTGGTTTAGACCAACCATTACGGTATTTGGTGGGATGGAGCAAGAGCATTGGGCCAGTATTGTAAGGTTTATGGATATTTCTCAGCCTATTCACGAGGATATTTATAAGACTATCGAAGAGCACTTTGAGAAAGATAAAAACGCCATGGGTACAGGTCCGTTTCCTGAATCGATGAAAAAATACTTGGATGCAGAAGACAGGCAGGTAAACAGAGAGGATGTTTGGTAGTGGTTTTGCTGTCAAGCCAAAAGGGTTGAATTTTAATAGCGAAAGGAAAGCCATGGTCCCACAAAAACGGTTTAACTTCCTAGTACGGTAAATTTATAAAAATGGTTCGTAGTACTGTATGCACTCAAGTGGTTACAGATAAGTCGGCAAGAATATCTCGTGCTAATCAACGTACCTTGCAATCACAATATTTAGACTTTTGCGCTGCTTCTAAAAGCCTTTTACGCGCCAATGGTGCACCCAATTAACGGTGCAAGGGTAAAACTGATGTGGCGACGAACGACTGGGCCTGATAAGGAGTTTAAAGTACTCACTTATCATCAATTGAGTAAGTTAATGTCAAAAATTACACTATTTCCTGCTCGGAAAGGTTGGCATTTTGATGTGAGTTATTACCATTTAAGGCAGGTTTTAGGACTGCCTTATAACAGTAGTATTGAGCTCAAGGGGGAGTACAAAGTATATCCGCAAGGGGAAGGCGCCAAATTGGTTGAGGGGACTGAAACAGAGTTTATGCTACCGTCGTATGTAAAACGCCAAGCTGAATCATTTTGGGAGTATTTTTTTGGCGAGGGCAAGTATGAGCAGACCCAAGGCGGCCTTTATCTACAAGAGGTATTTTTACGTCCGCCAGTCAGGTATTAAGCAAATAAAATTAAGGAAAGTTATGGTACCTAATCTTGATGATGGTGAACCGGTAGAAAAAAGTTGTGTAGGTGAGTCTGAGAAGCATAAACAAACAGTGACGGATGATAGTGACAAGTATAATGATAGTTTAGAGATCTGGGGTGATAACATAACAAAATATCAAACCACAGGTGTGTATTACGAAGAATTATCAAAGCAGTATTTACATCATCAAAGTTACGAGGAACGTTTAGCTAAAGCTGCCGAACTTAACGGTTGTGATTTTAAAAAGTCAAACTTGAAAAATGAAGCATTTGTTTCTCGAGAGCACACAGATATAGATCATCATATTGGCTGGTGCGATGGGCAAGTAGTTGGTATAAGAAGAGCCCCTGGTATTTGGTTAGTATGTTTATTAATTGGGTGTATCTTGTTCATATGCGGTGGCGCCGCATTGCTCTTTGGTGTTACATCAGGCCCTATTTGGTTGATTATTTTTACGCCCTTAGCCATTGCAGGGCCTTGGTTTGCGGATCAAGTATTATGGAAAAACCTAGATTGGTTAGACAAAATAGAGTTTAACCGCCATACAGGACTGGTTCGCACATCCCATACTTTATTAAGGCGCCCTTTTTATATCCCCATAGAGGATATTGAGCTGTGCCAAGGCCCGGTTGTAAAAAATGCCCGTGGTAGTGGTGAGATACCCACAGGCAGTCTCGTACTTACAAAATACCCTGCGAAGTTTTGGTGGCGCCCTTCTCTTGTTATTTTAGGTGGCATGGAAAAAGATCACTGGACAGCCATTATAAAGTTTATGGATATTAGTCAACCAATACATATGGATGTTCACACAACCATAGAAGATCACTTCAAGAAAGATAAAAATGCCATGGGCACAGGCCCGTTTCCTGAATCAATGAAAAAGTACTTGGATGCAGAGGATAAGCAGATAAACCGATTTGAGGTTTGGTAGGTATAGATTGCGGGGCAAGCCCGCAATGACGGGGTTTTAGGGTTGAGTAGTGATTTAAGTTATAGGTTTTCAGTGCTCCTAGTTTTGGACTTTTTACCAAAACTCCACCTTCATCACTCTGAACTTGCTTCAGAGCCCATAACTAGGTGAGACTTTTTAACCCGTTTTAGTAATATAGCGTCCTTTGGCAAAACATGGATTGCGGGACAAGCCCGCAATGACGGGGTTTTAGGGTTGTGCTGTGATTAAGTTTATAAGTTTGAAGTATCACTAGTTTTTCACCCATTACTGCGGTTGCGACATTTCATCAGAACTCCACCTTCGTCACTCTGAACTTGCTTCAGAGCCCATAACTAGGTGAGACTTTTTAACCCGTTTTAGTAATATAGCGTCCTTTGGTAAAAAAACATAGATTGCGGGGCCAGCCCACAATGACGGGGTTTTAGGGTTGAGTAGTGATTTAAGTTATAGGTTTTTAGTGCCCCTAGTTTTGGACTCTTCACTGCGGCTGCGACACTTCACCAAAACTCCACCTTCGTCACTCTGAACTTGCTTCAGAGCCCATAAAACCCGTTTTAGTAACATTACTTCTTTTGGCAAAACATGGATTGCGGGGCAAGCCCGCAATGACGGGGTTTTAGGGTTGAGTAGTGATTTAAGTTATAGGTTTTCAGTGCCCCTAGTTTTGGACTCTTCACTGCGGCTGCGACACTTCACCAAAACTCCACCTTCGTCACTCTGAACTTGCTTCAGAGCCCATAATTAGGTGAGACTTTTTAACCCGTTTTAGTAATATAGCGTCCTTTGGCAAAACATGGATTGCGGGACAAGCCCGCAATGACGGGGTTTTAGGGTTGTGCTGTGATTAAGTTTATAAGTTTGAAGTATCACTAGTTTTTCACCCATTACTGCGGCTGCGACACTTCACCAAAACTCCACCTTCGTCACTCTGAACTTGCTTCAGAGCCCATAACTAGGTGAGACTTTTTAACCCGTTTTAGTAATATAGCGTCCTTTGGCAAAACATGGATTGCGGGGCAAGCCCGCAATGACGGGATTAGGCTGAGTGTGAGTTTTTTATCTTTTAAACTGAACTAGTATTTTCCCTTTGCCACATTTTAGCTCCCATAACGTATCTGAAATATTTATCCATTTTAATTACATAGCTTCCTTTGGCAAAACATAGATTGCGGGGCAAGCCCGCAATGACGGGGTTTGAGGGTTGAGTAGTGATTTAAGTTATAGGTTTTCAGTTATAGGTTTTCAGTGCCCCTAGTTTTGGACTCTTTACTGCGGCTGCGACACTTCGATAAAACTCCACCTTCGTCACTCTGAACTTGCTTCAGAGCCTATTATATATCTGAAATAAATCGCCTTTTTATCACTAAGGCATCTTTTTGGGGAAACTAGATTGCGGGGCAAGCCCACAATGACGGGGTTAGGGCTGCGTTGTGTGGTTATGTTCGTGGCTTTTGTATAACTCTAATCAGAGCATCAAAGCTTATTTATTGAGAATTATTATCATTAATGATATTGTCATGCCAGTTTTGCATTAATATTTACTTTTTCATTTCAAGTCATAGGGTCTATCGACTTATCTATCATGGATCATAGCTTTTCAGTGGCGGTCCGTTGTTTTTAGTTTCGAGCTTTAGCTAAATAATTTGAAGATAATTGACTTAAAATATTGGTTTTAAAGTTAAAGAGCGGTTGAAAAGGATAGCAGCTACTGAAACAAGGAGTATAAGTGACAAATATAACTAAGAATGAAATTTCATCTGATGAAGTGCGACCATTTAGTACAAAAGCGCTGATGTTTGAAACCTTTGCTTGCACTATGGCGGTAATGGCATTTGCAGCTTTAGCGGGGCCGATTGCTCGAGTGATTGGGTTAGAAGCATGGCAAATAGGTGCTGCAATGACAGTTGCGGGTCTAGCATGGGTTTTGATGGCGCGCTTTTGGGGGCGCTTGAGCGACAAACGAGGGCGTCGTCCAATTATACTATTTGGTCTATGTGGGTTTGTGATCAGCTATACAAGCCTTGCACTATTTATTGATTTTTCAATGAAAACAGCTATGGTTCCGACTTTAGCATTTATTGGCCTTGTTGTAGGGCGGGGCGTTGCAGGGATCTTTTATGCGGCAGTGCCTGCAACCAGTGCTGCGCTGGTGGCAGATCATGTGCCGCCTAAACAGCGCACCGCAGCTATGGCAGGGATAGGAGCAGCTAGTGCAGCTGGTATGGTGATTGGTCCTGGCTTTGTAGGACTGATTGGAACTTACAGCTTGAGTATTCCTTTATATATTACGGCTATTTTACCTGCCATTGCATTGTTGTTACTTTGGCGGGTGTTGCCTAAAGTAGAGCAGCATTCAAAGCCTGATGTGCATTCAGTAAGGCTAAGTGATGTGCGTTTGCGCAGGCCTGTTGCTGTGGCTTTTGTTGCTGCGTTTAGCGTTGCCATAGCGCAAATTACAGTGGGTTTTTTTATTCTCGATCGTCTGCAACTTGATACATCGGCAGCTGCGCGTTCTGCGGGTATTGCGCTGGCCGTTGTGGGAGTAGCTTTGATTGCCGCACAGGTGGCAGTGCAAAAGCTTGCGTGGCAACCGCAGAGGTTAATTTTGTTTGGCGGATTAATTGCTGCACTGGGCTTCATTGTGGCGTATTTTTCGCTATCATCCCTCATATTGTGGGTAGGCTATGGCTTAGCTGGTTTTGGTATGGGCTGGATATATCCATCGCTCTCTGCACTGGCTGCTAATTCGGTTGAAGCCCATGAGCAAGGAGCTGCTGCTGGCACTGTATCCGCCGCACAGGGTCTAGGCATTGTTACGGGCCCCATTGTTGGCACTGCCATTTATGGATTAGATTATGGATTACCTTTTGCGTTGATCGCAGCGATGTTAATAATTGCAGCTATTTGGCGCTCACCTAAATAGTTTGTCAGTGTTTGATTAACCAAACTGCGCTCCAAGTTTGATATAAGCGCACTAGATGCAAAGTGGCATGTCTTTATTTTATATTTTAAAAACTGCTGTGAAATTATATTTTAAGAAGTTTTTAACTTTTTAATGTCTCATGTAAAATTATTTAAGAGTGTCTTTTATTTAATAAATGTCAAAATTTTTTAAATTAAAATGGTAAAGTGCATTTTTAGTCCACCTCTTTCTCACTTTTAATTCGCATAAATATAACTCTTATTAATGTTGTTAATTGGTTTATCTATAATAGCTGAATTCATAGTGTTAGGTTTGTTACCTTGATGGTGTGCTATTAATTTTCTATTTTTTAATAATATTTTATTGCCACCTTCTAAAAAAGCGACACTTGCCAGCACATACTCTTTCCATAAAAATGAAGGCTTACTATTGGCAGCAGCAGCCGCAATGCTTTTGCCTATTTTTATAGCTTGCTGATGTTGCCCAGCCATTGATCTCATTTGCAACAAGTGCCACATTAGTCCACTAGCTTTTTGATTGTTATGTTCCATATTAGTTGGGCTGATTCAGAAAAACATTTTTGCTGTGACAAGGCTCGCCAGCCACGGTTAGGTGTGTGATCAAATTCAGATAAAGTAGTGTCTAATAAAGAGAGTTGCTGCTTTAAAAGGTCATTACGATGCGTCTTTGCATATGAAGTAGTGAATAATAAACATATTGTTATTATTTTTTTAAATGAGAGTATAGCTTATATATCCTTATAGGCTTAAAGTTCTCACTTTGATATTTATAAAAATAAATTTAACTCAATTAACTTTCAGGCTTAATTTTTTGTCAATATTTTAAAATTTACGTGAGTTATACTTATGGCTATCAGGGAAGTTTTGGGACTATGTTGAAGTCAAATCCATTTAAGAAATATAGAAAAATATATTATAAGTAAGTTGGTATTTTTACAAGTTGATGAGCTAATTGCCAAACAATTAACTCATCATATTAGATCAGGCGGTAAAGAATAAGCCATAAAAACTTTGCCGCCCAATATGTTATTAGTTAGGGCTTACAGTGACTGTAATTGTATCTGAGTAAGTACCTGCGTCATTTAGACCATTTGACTGTGGTGTAATTTTTAGCGCAGTTGCTTGTGTCTCACCAGAAACACCAGTACCAGCAGCAGTTGCTTTTGAATGCTTGTAAGTACCTGTTTGTAAGTCGATCCCAGTTGTGTCACCAATGTTAAGTGTATACGCAATTTTGCTGCCTTTAGCATTGTTAGCAACTAAGAAACCACCATTAGCTGATGTGTATTCAGTCGTCGCGTTCTCGCCAGTGTTACACCAAACATCTAGAGTACCGATATCTTGAGTTTGTTGTGAAGAATCAAGTTTAAGACCAGTTACGCTGTTGCTGTTGCCGCTGCTGGTTTTACACATTGGCTCAATAGTGCCTTCAAAAGAGAATTTTGCTTCAGTTCCTGTGATGTCTGTAACGACAGCTGATGCTGAGATTGATGTAAATGCAGTTGCAACGAATAATGTTTTTAGTAATGCGTTCATGGCTTTCCCCTTTAATAAAACACGAAGTAGTTTTTATTTCCAATTTTAATTTTTTAGGTGTTCCCACCTAGTTGATAAATTAAAAGCAAAGGGTGTGCCAAGAATTAAATATTATTCCAATTTTTTTGAGTTGCTTGAGATAAAAAATAATTTAATCTTTTTATATCATACGTTTATCTTGGGTATACGGTCAGTGATAAATTATCTCGATAGTAGCCAGCAGGCATGAGCTCCACATTGCCTAAAATGAATTCAAAGCCATACCACTTATTTTTGACGCCGGGATAAAAGTTGTAGCTACGATAAATCTGCTCAGATGACGACATTTTGACGTTATCAAAGCTCACAGAGTAGTTGATAAGCGCACCAGTGTTGGTTTCATGACGCAAGCCATTGAACTCGGAGTCTAATACAATATCGTACGAGCTATTACTGAGTATTTTTACGCCCCAGTAAAAGCGCATATTACTTTGTAGCTCGCCTAAGTTTACTTGATAGTGGCCATGGCTACCGGCCACTTTACCTTTACTGTTATTGTCTAAGGTGATTGCAACCTGTGGCTCAGAGTAATAGGTCATGTCAAAATATTGTTCTTCAACAATTTGATTGTTTTTTACAATGGACACTCTAATGGCCCCATTGTATTCGCCTGCGGGAAATAAACTGTAGTGACGAAGACGAACCCACATTTGGGTCGTTCTTTCATTTAATGGGGATTTCCAGATCCCATTTCTCACTTTAATTTTTTTGAATTGAGCGTCGTAGAGCTTTGCGTATTTATCTTGCGTTGGCCCTTCGAATACCATTGAATAGTAGTAGACGTCTTCGACCCATATCTCGTCAGCGCAATTTAAGAGTTGATCTGAAACTTGCACTTTCAAAGGCAAATAGACGGTCACTCTATTATTATGTTCGGTTATGATGTCTGTTGAATTAGAGGTGACCCACAAGTTACCGTAACAGCTGTTCCAATTTGCATATGCCTGTGCAGTAAGCATCATATAAGTCAAAATCATTAAAGCCAAGATTCTGAATTTCATTATTCTGTGCCTCCTTTAGGCTGCGCGGCTTGTAACGTAATCGTGCCCACCCTGACAAATCGTTGCTCTGTGTCAGAAATATTGATCAGGCCTGTCATATCCCCTAACTCAACGAGATATTGTCCTGTACTAATACCTTCAATGACAAAGCGCCCAGCTCGGTTGGTAAAAAACGGCCAGCGTTGAGGTTGTTTATCAGCGTCAATGTCGGTTTGAAGTTTTACAATCCGACCACGTTGCATTGCAATAGCTGTGCCCGAGTTGTCCGCGAATTTACCAATGACGGTATAAGAAAGGTCTGAACCAATTTGAATGTGGTGCCCCGTTGCAGCGCCGCCGACTTTAACATACATACCAGGTCCCCAGTCATAGCCAAGTGGTGCATCGGGTACATCTATGTTGAGTTGAGCTTTACTGTATCCACTACCTAAATCAATGAGCGAGCCAACTTGGCTACTCGGTTTGGATTGCGCTTGCCCGTTTCTGTCGACATTGACCAGTACATTAGCGTCTTTTAACGTTTTATGCTTGGTAATGACTGCAAATGGTGCTGTTGTTGTGGCGCTCAGGCCAATATGGCCATCAGCGACCCCAAGGCTAGTAGACAAGTTCACGCTGGCGTTGCTTTCTGAGCCAATGCCATAGCGGGAATAGTTACTGGCGCTGATATCTGTTCTCATAAATGAGCTGGTGTAGCTGGCTTCAAATTGTTCTTGCCTAAAATCGTCGCCTTGCTCAGCCAAAACTTGATAGCCATAATCGTTTACAAAGTTATAATTTGTTTTTGCATAGCTGGCACTTGAGACTTTGGTACGGCTATTATATTGAGCTCGAGTTCGGTGGTTGGTTTTTCGACTATCATAATTCCATGTAAAGGTGAGAAACAGCTTATTGTCAGAGATAAACCGTTCATCTTCACTGTCACTGAAGTTGTAGCCTATTCTCATGCGAATATCTTCATAGCGCAGGTTTAACTCAGTACTGACATTATCGGTAGTAAGATTGTTTGCATCTTTTGCACGGGCCGCATTGAAGTTTAAGTCTATATTTTCATTAATAAAGAAGCTATAGTCGACAAATGCACGATTTCGGTTGTTGATGGTGTTAAACTCAAGCCAAGGTGTATTGGTAAAGTTATGGCTTATCTCATAGCCAATGCGTAAGTTAGGGGATCCTACATTACCATCACCAAACACACTGTGTTCAGTCTCAATCGAATATATACTGCCTGTTGTGTTATCTACTTCACTTTGAGAGTAGCGAACAGAGATGTTACCAACAGGGCTGTTTATTGTTGCGAGTGATCCAATGACATGACCTTGAGGGTGCACTGCGCCATTGAAGCCAAAGGTAAAGTGGTCACTTAAACCGTATTCATAGCTACCAGATACAAGTAGGTCATCGTCATATTCAAAGCGCCTTTCTTCAAATGAAGATAAATAGCCAACAGATAAGGTGTAATCACTCAAGCCTTTTGCCAGCAGTCTCGCATTATAGTGCGTGGTAAAATTAAATTCCTCTTGTTCACCATTTGGATAAGTGGCGATGACGCGAATGTTGTTCTCACCTGAAGTGAGTGGCAAGTCACTGAGATCATATCTTCCAGCTTTTACGCGGATCCGAGAGATCAAAAAATCATTAATATAGACTTCAAGAATTGCCATGCGCGGAAGAACAAACTGTTGGCTGTTGCCTGGAGTGATTCGCCGTTGAGGTTGTAACTTGGAGTATGCTTTTTCAATACTGAAGCCGGCCAGTTGGGCGCTTGAGAGGTGACCTGTGCTATTGATACTTGTATCACCAAGGGTAATGCGTAGAGGTTTGTCTGGTTGATCGTAATATAAAGCAGTTTCTCCGCGATATACTTTGGTCTCTCTGCGACTGCCATTTTCCCAGAATAATGAACTGCGCATATTAACACCATCTCCGCCACCAACATTTGCGCTCATCAGCCATTCAAATTGTGATCTATGGTCATTATGATTGTTAAAGCGCTCATGGTTTAAATTGAGGTTATTTAACATAGCCCAATAAGCTTCGCCTTTGGGTTGTTCAAAATGATTTTGCCTGCCATAAGACAGGTTATCAGTTGCCATTGCCGCTTCAGAAAGAGACATTTCTATGGTGAGATCTTGAGCTTGAAGTTTAAGCTCTATCCCTTGCGCTGCAAATTCTTCAGGTGAAATAGGAGCTTCGCCTTGTCTCGTTAGCCAATCAATGACGTTTTGGCTTAGAACATTGTGTAACTGTTTTTTAAATTCAGAGGCAGAAATAGACTTCAACTCAAAGCCATCTGTAGCGGCAGAAATTTGCCCCACTTCGGCAACATTGAGCCGCACAGGAAAATCCATTTCGAATGTGGCAGCAAAAACACGGGTGGCCCAAAGCAAAAGAAGTGTGAACAATACACACTTCTTTCTGATAGGCCGAATAGTAGCGCCTAATTTAGACATGGCTTAGACTATTTTTTATCAAGTAAATTGACAAGTTTTGCGCTTTTACTGGGTTTCTCTTTCAAAACTGGCTGTAAGTCTACTGCCATTTTGTGTCCGGGCATAATGAAACGGCCGGAGGTAATGGATTGAAGCTGTGCCCAGGCGATGACTGTTTCACCTTCATGAAACTGATAGTCGAAATGTGACAAATCTAATACCCGTTTTCCAGTGTTAGTGATTGTTAGGGTACAGTCATCAAGCTTGTCACATTGGATATCACTTTGCTGCTGACTGGCAATGCCGTCAGGGCTCACGAACACTAGGGTCGCAAAGTTAAACACCATTTTTACGCCTGATTTGTCATCTTCGTCTGGCAGTGGGAGTTGCTTGAATACAATACGATATGAATGCGTTTCTTTTAATTCTGGCGAGCCTAAGTATTTTGCACGAAACACTTGATAGCTTTTTGCTGCGACTTCAACTTGTGGTGGTAGCACAATAAAGTCGTCTTCTGCGGGGACTAAGACTTCTTGTTGTTTGTCATTAAAAGTACGTTTATATACCTCTATTTCAATTGGTAATGCGCTTTCACTTGGGTTTTGTAGTCGATAGGTCACTAAAGACTTTTTACCATGTGCAGCAAGATCAACAATCATAGGCTGAACTTGATAGGCCATTGCAGGGATGGATAACCAGAAAAGGAGTAACATGAATAAACGCATTAGACTTCCAACAAACAAGCTTGATTAAAAAATTTGCTATACGATACCTGTACTATTAGCTAAAACAAGAGCAAATTACCTTTTTGATAAAAAATTTAGGCCTGACTTTCCAAATGTTGTGACACTGAAATCACCGATGGCGTTTTTTAATTCAAATTACCAGTAAAGGTATGTATATATTATCTATTAATTACCTTTTATTGAATATTTTATAATTCACTCCTTAATCACTCTAGTACTATGAGTAAAAATTAAAAAGTACATAAAAATCATATTATTAATTTAATTATGAACAAGAGGGAATTGTTGACAAGTTAAATATTTTGTTACGAATATAGGGGCGAACATAAATAAAAAAGGAGTTACTATGCTATCTAAATTTCTTCATCATGCAATTTATGCTGGTACTTTACTCGCAATGAGTAGTGCATCCCACGCAAGCTTAGTGAGTGAGCAAGTCTTTCAAAATAGCACTGCAACTAAAGCGCAGTTAGAGCAAGCATTACCTGATATTTTAACGTTTAATGAACTTGTGCATCGAGTGCGGTACTTTTATCCAAGTGAAGCTGTATCACAGACTCGCTGGGAATTTTTTCTTGAGAAAGTCATCGATCAAATGGCGGTGTTGCCAGAACAGGAACGGTTGGCTTTTGCGTTAGCAGAGCTTAAAAACATCACGCCACACATAGTGACTCAACCGAGCGAACTGCCCGTTATTGCACATGACGATATTGCACATACATGGGTTGCGACAGGCGCACGGAATTATCATGTGTATGAAAGGAATTTACGCTCAGGTAGCATGTCAGAACTCTTCAATCATATACATACGCCCAAGTCTAAATATTACAACGATGTATATGGTAATCAAACGCTATATTGGCCTTTGTATTTAGATAGTCAAGAAAGCCAAAATGGTGCAGTTTTTAGGCCTGAAAAGAGGTTGTCTACGATGACTAACCCCGCAACATGTATGGCCGCAGTAAGCTATGTTTGGGCTGAAATCTATCATTTTTGGCCTTATTTTGAACAGGTGCCTGTTGTTTGGGAAGATAGTCATATCACGTTATTAAAAGGCTGTTTGGGCAATTTTAGTAACCTTCAAAATATCATTAATATTGAATTCAAAAAATTACAAGATAACCATGTCTGGATTGCCCTCTCTGAAGTGCTTGAGCGTCGTGGTGACTACTTGTTGCCGCTTAAAGTGGAGTATATTGAAGGTAAAGCTATTATAACGAGTAAAACGGACTATTTGTCACTGCAAATAGATATTGGTGATGAACTTGTTGCCATTGATGGTAAGACCGCTGATGAGATCATTCAGCAAGCCGCAAAGACGGAGGTAGTCAGTGATCATATGGAAGAAGTCTATGCTGCTTACGGTATAACTCAAAACTACAAATCTCCTAAATTGGTTGATTTAGTGTTTAGAAAACCAACAGGTGAAATAGTGACGACTACAACGGCGACAATTCATAAAGATGTCATTGGTGAGTTTAAAGGGAATGCGTTAGAGCGGTCACTGATCCAAGATTTAGGAGAGGGTGTTGTTCGGTTGAATGTTTATGATATAGCAACGGAGGCGCAATTTAACGAGGCAAAAGCTGGATTGAGTAACGCCAAGGCCATTGTTCTGGATATGCGAGGGTATCCACGTAACTTCTTTTTAGTACGTGAGTTTATGGGATACTTTTCTAATGAAGCGACAACTGTAGGTCCTTTCATGCACTTCTCTCAAAGGTTACCAAATCAGGAGGATGTCTATGTGAATACTTATCCTGTAGGTATACCGTTAAATGAGCAACTATTTAATGTTCCAACGGTCGCTATTTCTTCAACTCAAAATGGGAGTGCAGGAGAGCACTTTTTAATGATCGCACAAAACTTGGATATACCCATCGTAGGTGATGTGACTGCGGGGATTAATGGCGATATCATTGCTGGTTGGGCCTTTGGCTCTCTAGCAAATGGTGGTATTTATTACTTGTATACTGGTGCTCGTTCGGATCAAGTGGATGGCAGTAAATTGATCGGTGTTGGTATTCAACCCGACTACTTGGTGCCTGTTACACAAGCTTCGATAGCTAATAATGTTGATATCCAGCTTGAGAAAGCGCATCAAGTCGTACTTGATATACTTACAGATGGGTTGAGGTAACTTAAGTTGACGCTTAAGAGTGATGTGTTTATTCACATCACTTTTTTAAATTTAGGTGATGTATCAATCACAGCCCTAGCATGTGAAAGTCATCAGGTATTTAAAGTGAGTAAATATATGGTACATATTATATGTAATGACGAGGGTTGTGGTGATAGAGCATAAAATATTTTTGTGTGTTTAGCCGTTTACAAAAATTAAATGGTGGCGAAGTGGCTATTTTATTACTCAATTTAATCTAATAGTAAATCTGAGCAATAAAAAGGAACAGTATACTTCCAATGCTATATACGACACTTTATTAAAATATCTGGTATTGTTTTTTTACGAACAAAATGAAAGAAAATTTTTATAAAATCGCTATTTTCTTGATTTTTTCTCATGATAGTCAGATGTTTAGCTATTTTTGACTATGCTTAAAAAGCTAAGTTTACTCTTATTCGAGTGGATTGGCATTGGTATGAGGTGTGTTCAGGTTATGTGTTTATGAGAGTAGAATCTTCATTTTATCTTTACACACCTATCTTCATTGCGCCTTCATTGATTGGTCGAAAGTTGCCACTCTGCGTGTCAGTAATAATATAATGCGAGCCTTCACTAGGCTGACATGTTTTAAATCTCTCTTTCCCTGTTAGCCGATTTGGTAGGAAACATGTCTATGTGCCCTACCTTGTTTAAGAGAACTCGCATTTATTAAAACGTACTGTTTATTTGTTACAGTACTCGGCACCAATATATTGCCAACTGTTTAGTCCTTGCTGAATATGCTGCGCTGCTTGCTGTGCAGTCTTTCCAGAAAACACCTGCTTGATGGCTTCTGAAACAAGTTGCTGATAACTTGGCGAGCCTTGATTTAATGACGCAGCCGTAAATAAGCTGGCACCATAACTTTGCTCGTTTAAGCGCTTTGCTTGTGCTCTGAGGTTCGCACTATTGATTTGCACTTCCCCACCGTATGCCGGGATTTCATTTAGCGTATTGGCAAATAAGTTGGCAAATGCTTTTGTCGTCGTAAAGTTAAGCACTTTTTGGGCATGCTCAGCATACTTGCTTTTGGCGTTTGTCTGATAGGTACCATCGGCAAACCCGTAGAATTTGCCGCTTTCTCCGGGGATTGGCCAAAAGCCAACTTGATAGCTTTTGTCTATTTGGTAAAACACAGAGTTAGGTCCTGCACGCCAACCGCCATCTAAAGCTAACGCTGAGTTGCCAAGTGCTTTGCTGGTGCCCATACCATGATAATCTTGCTTTAACACATCATGATTGATGTAGCCTTTTGTGTGCCAGTCTTTTAAGGTGTCCAAAATATTGACGTAATCAGAGTCCGTAAAACAAGCCTGGCCATTTGTAAGTGCTTGTGCTCGAGACGCTTTGAGTAATCCCGCAGTCATTACTTCGGCGACCACTTGCGATAGGTACCACTGATCACTGGCCATTTGCAGAGCAGTAATATTTCGGCTTTTTAATTGGCTGAATACATGCTCGAGTGCAGAAATAGAATGAGGCTGTGACTCCAATCCATGTTTTGCCAATAATTTTTTGTTGACCAATATGCCTTCAAGCTGCATGGCAAACGGTACACCATAGATGTTGTTATCAGCGCCTGTTGCTGCTGGAAGTGCATTTGGGTTGATTGATTGTAACGTCGAGTTCTGTGGTAATATCAAATTATGTTCAATCAGTGGCGCGAGTGCCGCGGGCCCGGGCATCCATTGAAACAAATCTACGCGCTGATTTTGTATCGCCAATTGGATATGTGATTGGTATGTATCAAAGTCAATGACTTTGACATTGACCTGCACACCGTCAATTAAGTTCTGGTTGTTAATCTTATCCCATAACAACTGTTCTTGCTGACGCCATGTGTAAAGGTCAAGTTGCTGCTTTGCACAGGCTATGGATGGCCAGAGCAATAAAGCAATAAGTAAATAGAAATATTTTGTCATGTTCACCTCTTATTGCACCTTAAACTGCTCGTTCATTGTTACTAGGGCATCTGATGCTTTGTCTAGCTCATTGGCTGCGGCATGGTTATGTTGAATTTGATCGAGTGTTTGCAGCGAAAGCTCATCAATGTTTTCGATGCTGGTACTTATCTCTTGCGCGGCAATATGCTGTTGTTTGGCGGCTTCAGCAATGACTTCGTTAAGTTGGTGTGCATCGCTGACACCTTGCGCAAACGCTTTAATTTGCACATCGATTTCTTTTGCCATTTGAGTACAAGACTCTGTATTGTTAACTGAGCTACGAAGCGCTTGTACCGCCAAATCAGAAGATTTAAGCAGTTGATTTATTTTAGTTTGAATTTGTTCAGTTGATGTTTGTGTCCGCATAGCGAGTGTGCGCACTTCATCAGCAACAACGGCAAATCCACGGCCGTGCTCTGCGGCTCTAGCTGCTTCAATTGCAGCATTGAGCGCCAATAAGTTGGTCTGATCGGCAATTGTATCGATAACGTTGACTACCTCTTCAATTTGTCGACATTCTTTGTCAAGAGAAGCCACTACGTCCGCAGCCGATGTCATGTCACAACGAAGTTGTTCACTGAGCGTTTGGTTTTGCTGAACTAAACCTTGAGATTGTGTTGCCAGCGCGTCGGCTTCGGCCATTAGCTGAGTTGCTTGCACCGCCGTATCTGAAATTTCACTCGACGTTGCGGTCATTTCAAGTACGGCACTTGCCACTTGAGTGGTTTGATCTTTTTGCTGATTAGCGATTGTGGTTGTATGTTGTGCACTATTAGACAAAGTATCGACAGAGTGATTGATTTGCTCTGATTGTGTTTTGATGTCGGTGATAATCGTCACAAACGCAATTCTCAAACGTTGTAGTGATTGACGCAGTTGTGCAAATTCGTCTTTGCCTGATACATCAATATGATCTTGAAGATTGCCGGTCGCTAGCTTTTCTATGTCCGCAACGGTTTGCTTTAACGGGCGACTAATACTGCGAGTAATATACAGCGCTGTCAAAATACCGAATATCAGAGTGGTAAGGGTTGCCAAAGAAATCCAAGTAAAGCTTGATTCAACTGACGCAGTCGTTTGTGACTCGACCGAAGCGCTAAAGTCCTGACTTAATTTACTGATTTGTGCCATATCAGATTTGAGCTGCTGTAACCCTGATTCCACTTGTGCAAGATTACTAATAAGTACATTTTTACTCGATAAGTAGCTGCTCTGAAGAGATTTTATGCCATCTTGTTTTCCGATTACCCAGGCTAGATCAGTTGCTACGCTACCCAGTGGTTTAATGATGTTTCGCTCTAAAGGTGCACTGGGGGAGAGCGCTTGCAATTGATAACCACTTTTCACATAGTCACTCAACCACAACTTGTATTCTTGTGAGAGCGCTTGCAGTTCTTGTAAGTTGTTTATCAATAGAAACTGTTTAGCGATAGAAATACCATATCTAAGTTGGCTTAAAGAGGAACTAACCGCTTGGTTTGGTCGGTAGCGTGTGTAACGCTCTGTAATATCTGCAAGTTGTTTGTCGAGATTACTGATCTGTATCTGGTATTGTTTTAACGTGGCTTTGTTTTTCAGCGCCGCACTGGCGACACTCATCGACTTTTTCTGTGCGCTGAATACTTGTGCTTTGCTGGCTTCAAACTGCTCAACAACCTGAATTTTCTCACCGTTGTTTGGTAAATTGGTAAACAACTCTGTCATTGCATCGAGCTGCTGTTGTATTTTTTTCTGATATGCGTTTATGGAACCTTCCAATCTTAACTGCTCAGAAATCTCGTCAGCATAGTAATGCTGATACACAGATAGGTTAAGTTGATCAAGTTTACTTTCGACAGAATTTACTTTTATGTCGATTGGTTGAGCAACTTGAGTGACTTTTTTTAAGTTGCTGTTGATCTCTGACATTCTAAAGAGAGAGAAGACGCTTATGGCAACCATTGCCAGGAGAACTACCGTGTATCCGACTGATATTCTTGATATTACGGATGCTTTGAACATGGTATGGGTAACTTATTGGTGAAACAGGTTTAAATTTTGCGCAATGGTAACACTGTCTATTTTAAAATAACCTAGTATTTATTCAGTATATTTAAATAAATAATTGTGATGGGAAGTATGAAACTTGTTGAGTAAGTGTTTGGTCTGTATGTGGTGAGTAAAAAAGTAACTTTATTAGTAATTCAGTGATAATAGAAGTCATGAAAATGGATGCTAGTGGGTGTGTTGTTACATTTTAGTTTCTTTGAAGAGGGGCTAAAAATCAGCCCCATTGGAGAGGGAGTTATCGTTGATATACAATCTCTCCATCAAGTAAGGTCATGGTGACTTGCGTATTGGCGATTTCTTTGACGGTGCTTTCAAACAGATTTTTATCAAGCACAACTAAATCAGCGAGCTTGCCAACTTCGATACTGCCAACTAGATGATCCTGCCGCATGGCATAGGCGCTGTTTAATGTATAGGCTTCGAGTGCTTGAGCGAGAGTGATTGCCTGTGGTGCCCTTGATATCGCATTGCTGATCCCAATGAATGGATTAAATGGGCTTACATTCCAATCACTAGAGAGTGTTAGGGTGGCATTACTGTCGACCAAGTTTTTGATAGGCACGAGGTCTTGTGAGCGCTCTACACCAAGTAAAGGGATGTTTTCTGGCCAGTGACTTGGATCAGTAAAATCTCCAGCAACTTGTGCATCCGCAATGACACCTAATTTAGCGAAGCGTTCGTAATCAGCTGGGTCAACAACTTCAAGGTGGGTTAATCTGTGACGTGCTTTACCAGAAGATGCATTTTCAATGGCGTTTAATGCTTCATGGATCCCTCTATCACCAATGGCATGAATATTAAAATCGAAACCTGTTGGCTCAAGCGCTTTGATGTATTTCTCAAGGCGAGCTTGAGTAAAGTAATTAAAACCATTATTACCATCTAGTTCCAACCAGTTTTGGTGATATGGTTCGTGCATGGCTGCTGTGGTATTGACCAGAATACCATCGACATAAAACTTCACCTGATTCACTTTTAGCAAACTATTCGGATCGGCTTGGTAGAGAGATTTTAGTTTACTCAGTTGTGTCGCATCACTCATTTGTGGGTATGCCCAAAGGCCTAAGTGCGCTCTGAGAGTTAATTTGTCTTCGTTTGCGATCTTTAACCAGGTTTCTAGGTGACCGCGTTGCCAATAAGTTCGTGCATCGCTGATAGATGTGATCCCAGCTTTATTGAGTGCAGGCATCGTATACTCTATCAGCCCCAAGTAATCGTTTTGTTGTGTGTTGGTCAGCGAGCGCATCGCTAGCTCCATCACTTGATTACCCGCGTTATCATACAGGATCCCATCAACATTCCCTTGCTCATCTTTTCCAATGACACCGCCAATAGGGTCTGGGCTATTGACATGGATCCTTGCTAGTTCTAGTGCTTTGCTATTGACCCACATAGAATGAGAAGTTTGTTCCATGATGATCACGGGGCGGTTTGGTACAGCCTTATCTAAGACTTCAATTGGACTGTCTTGCATGTCCAAAAGTGTGCCAATTGAATGCCCATAGCCAATTAGCCACTCAGCATCAGGATTTTGAAATGCAGCATCTGCAATGAGGTCAATGTAAGTCTCGGTAGAGGCTTGTTCAGGAAGTGTAAATTGCGTTGCGTCTGAGCCTGATTCCAATGGGTGCATATGCACATCATGAAACCCAGGTATCATCATTTTACCTTTTAAGTCAATAACTTGCGTATTTTCACCAATATGTTGTTGCACTTGCTCTGTAGAGCCCACAAAAATAATCTTATTATCTTTGATTGCAATCGCCTGTGCCCAAGGTTTAGCTTCATTGACGGTATAAATATCACCATTTACAAACACCATAGTGGATTGAGCTTGCGTAGTTTGATTGGGCGCCGTGTTTGGTGTATTGCTATTGATAGTATTATTCGCGGTAGAGCTCGAATCTGAGTTACAGCCTGATAAACAAAGGCCAGCTACAATTAAAGGAAGTAAAGACATATTTGTGACTCTCATGGTTGACTCCTATTAGTTGGCGTTACAATATCAGTGGCATGGTAACCATAAGGTAACAGTGTAGAGGTTTTATGCTTGTTTTACTGGTGGAAGACGATATTTCTTTAGCGGCACAATTAATTGACTTTTTGCAATGTGAAGGCATTGAAGTGGATTATGCCATGTCTGTCGCGAGTGCAAAAGAAATAGCAGTACAAACAAATTTGTATAGTCGTTATGATGCGGTGATTTTAGATATGGACCTGCCTGATGGCAGTGGCCTGAATTTATTGTCAGAAGATATTCTGGGGCAAGGCGTGCCTGTATTGTTTTGTACAGCAGCCACTGCTCTTGAGGACAAACTTGCGGCTTTTTCTGCGGGGGCATTGGATTATATCACCAAGCCATTTGCTTTACCTGAGCTTGCAGTTAGGCTAAAAATACTGGCGCAGAAACAACCGAAAAAAGCCGAAGTCATGTTCGAGCTAGATAGCTTATGTATTGATTTCTCTATGAAGATAGCCAGACGAGGAGAACGCATTTTGGTGCTATCTCCACAGCAGTGGCAACTGCTTTCTTTACTGGCAAAGCATAGTCCGACGCCGGTGAATAAAGATCAGATCTTGATACATATATGGCCAGATCAGGACGTGAATAATAATATGTATAAGTCTTTATTAACGCGTTTGCGGCGCAATATAACTAAATATGATGAGCCAGAACTCATCCACACGATTAAAAGTCAAGGGGTGGTATTGAGGTGTATTAATGGCTAACCCACAAAGCCTCGGGCGTTATTTTACGCTGAGATTTGGCATTTTTTTTATTGTATTTATTGCGATATGGATCCAAGTTGCAACCTGGGTGTATCACTATGCTTGGGATGATACCACTGAGCATTACCTCTATCAGGACTTGGCGCTAGCACACAGTGGTCAGCTTCAGCTACCTTTCGAATCAGCAGAAAAGTACATTGGTGTAATGAATACTATGCCAATTCAGTATCAAAAAATACTGAGTATCCACGATATAGAATATGAGCACACACTACTTTTGCCCTATGATAAAGGGGATATGTATGTACTCAAAAGTGAAGATAATTTAGGTCGAGAACTGTTTGTCATTCATGTTTTTTCACAGCAGACATCCCCCAGCCTATTGCCTATTTTTTTGATCTTAAGTGGTTTTATGATTGTGCCTATCGGGCTATTAATTTGGCGGATCTGGCGTGCAATTAGCAGAGATATCGGGGGGCTTAAACAAAACTTGGATGAACAGCAAGAGAGTGCACCAACAGCAAGGTTTGTAGAGTTTGCAGAGCTTCAGTCTTCATTAACATTGGCACGCTTTGCTCGCCAGCATGCGCAACAGAAAGAGCGGTTGTTTTCGGCATTTTTGAGCCATGAAATACGAACACCATTGACTAAAATCAACCACAGTATTCACCGACTTCAGCAGATAGATGATATCCCTTTGGCTGCGCTAGATGTTTTTGAAGAATTGGAAATTGGACAAACAGAGTTAACTGAGGTAGCAGATGCGGTTTTATTACTGAGCCAGCCCAATAAAGCGAAACTGGCGTGTCATGCTCTATTACCCATCTTAATTACGTGGCAAAAAAAGTGGGCTGGTCTGGGCTTAATCATTCATTTTGACAATGAGTTTGTGCTTAATGAGCAAGCCGTACAACCTAAATTATTGCAGCTACTTTTGACACAGATAGCAAAAAATGCGTTACAGCATGGAGAAGGGGCATTGTACGTGAGGTGCGATGTCTCGGGCGTCGAGTTCGAAAATAGTATCAATGTCAGTGCAGTGCAAACAGGTTATGGCCTTGGTAGCAAGATCACGTCGCAAGTATGCGATTGCTTTGGATGGCAATATAGCGTAACTGTGAATGATAAATATAGAGTGCGTATTACTTGGGGAAGTTTAGTAGAAGCGGGGACTGATCAAGTAGCAGTGGCTGAGAAGTCTCAGTAGTATTATAAATGGTTGTCTTTGGCATCATTGATTGGGCCAATATGACGATTTTGCATTATTATTTTCCTATTGAGACTGTTAGGTTGATAAGCTCACCTTTGGATAAATCAATGCCCACTTATATTGGTTATATTCTAGGCATTTCTCTTTTTGTAGTGTCTATCCGTATTTATGGTGACGAGCAAACGATCCTGCTCGCCCAACCCATCACTCAGCCCACCATCTATTCTTCAGTTGCCAAGGAGGTGTTACTGAGCGCGTATGCTCAAATTGATGAAAGTGTTACTTTTGAGCTGTATCCAGCTAAACGCGCTTTGAGAATTGCTGACAAAGGTTTGACAGATGGATTGCTTGCCCGTACACCGGGTCTAGAACAAGACTATCCCAACCTGAGAATGCTGAGTGTGCCAGTTGCGTTTGAAAAAGTGTATTTATTCACTAATCAGCGATATGTTTCTCCTATAGATTGGCGTGAATTAACCAAGTATCGTGTTGCAGCTGTCAGAGGGTTTATGCTTGTGGCGCAGAGTTTTCCATCAGGTATATTGGTGGAAGTATCGAGTATTGAGCAGGCATTTTACATGTTGTCGCAGCATAAAGTTGATTTTGTCATTGACTTAGAAAGCGGGGAATGCAGCTTAAAAAAGCTGGGTTTAAGTGAGATAAGGAAATTAGAGCCTGCCATGACAGAGTTAATTGTTTACCACTATCTTCATGAAAACAATAAGGCGTTAATGACACGTGTAGAGCCGATATTAAGGAAAATGGAAACACAAGGTAAGATAAAAGCAATATATCAAAAAGTGAATAGAGCTTTTAATTGCGATAACTTGCCTTATATTCCATGACTTTTTTAGGCTTACCACGTCAGCACTCTGTCAAAGCGTTTCATTGAGTATGACAAAGTGCGCGGTCAAGCATGATGGTGTATCTCTGCGGGTGTTTTAATGTGCGAAACCTAATAGCAGAGTGAGACATTCTGTGAGTTTTACTCTTCTCAATGTTCTATTTTTATTAGCGTATTTACTGAGTTTGCAATGAAGCAAGCGCAATGTGCTTGGTGGTGTAGTTCAGTGAGCACTTTTTCATTGACGCGCTGAGGTTGTTGCCATGTTATTTGTGGTTTAAGCGTTACTTCAACCATTGCCATGTTCCCTTGAGCATTTGGAGCCATAATACCTGAGGCCTTATCGATATAGGACTCGACAACTAGTCCGGCTTTTGCAGCAAAATGAAGGAAAAACAACATATGGCAGCTGGATAGTGATGCGACATATGCTTCTTCTGGATCAACATGGTGTTCTACAGAATATGGTAAGGGCACAATAGAGGGGGATGAGGAGGCTGCAACGATAGCCCCCCCATCAAAAGACCAAGTATGTGCTCGGCTATACTTCGCATCGATAAATGCTTCATTGGGCTGTCTTTGCCAAGAAATGGCTGCTTGATAGGTAGACATCTTTCCTCCTGTGATTCAGCTGATGTATCGGTTTAAGTGCTGATGTTAATATAGAGCATTATGAAATTGACAGAGCAAGAGTAGAAGCGATAATAGCTCAAAGTGACTTGAGGCAATTTCACATCATGAGCAATCTAAATCTCTCCTTAACTGCATTACATACGTTTTCTGTGGTTGCAAAAGAACTTAATTTTACAGCGGCTGCTGGGGTATTACATATTTCTCCAAGTGCTGTAAGTCATCAAATGAAACTATTAGAAACTCAGTTAGGTATGAGTTTGTTTCATCGCAAGTCTAAAGGGGTCACATTAACCAGAGACGCTACTTTGCTCGCTGAGCATATCAACAAAGGGTTCAATATTTTGGAGTTTGGTATTGATAATGCGCGGCGTTCCAATCAAACCGAGCGCGTTGTACTTGCTGTGATCCCTTCTTTGCTTGAACATTGGCTAATCCCTAAATTAAGTGACTTTTACCGACGTTACCCAAATATCGAATTACAATTGGTGGCGAAAGATCAACTGGTTGATTTCAACCGTGAACATGTTGATGCACATCTTCACTTTGGTCATGGACAATATCAAGGTCTTACTTGCCAGCAACTCGCTACAGAGTGGGTTTATCCTGTATGTGCACCACACTATTCAAAAAAGCTGGGTGAAGGTGCACACTTATTGAGTTATCAAGGTGGCAAAGAAGACGCACCAGGAAGAATTGACTGGCAAGCATGGTTTGAGTTGCAGTCGCTTAATTGCGTTTCTCGAGATAGATTTACTATGTTTAGCCACGTTGGTCATACATTAACTGCTGCGAAACATGGCCAAGGAATAGCGCTAGCGTGGCATCATATTGCGACTGAAATGATAACTCAAAGCGCATTAGTCAAGATGCCATATGCACCTTTGATGATGCCTTTCTCATATTTCCTGATTAGGCCAAGCAAGGCTAATCATACCAATGGGTTAAGGTGTTTAGGCGAATGGCTTGAACAGCAATTTAATGATTTTAAATTGATAAACAAGCCTGTTAGATAGTCCATTCACATCATTTTGTTTAATTATTTACGGTGACCCAAGGAAGTATTACCCGCCATAAAATTTGTTATGTTTATTTAATTCAATGTGTTATGTTTTTTGTTACGGTTTAGTTTGTCAAAACTGCTTTTATATCGTTCAAGGATTGCAATTTGACCTCATTGTATGGCTAAATTTAGTGTACAACTTTTAACAGTTATTCTATCTGATTAAAGAAGATCACCGTGTTTAATGTTGGTTCAAGGAAGCGTGTTTATTTTCAGGCCTGATATAGAGGTGTAGGTACAAGATGTCTCAAACGAAAAATAATATTACTTTAGGGATTGCTTCAGCGGCACTGGCGTTGACGTTATATAACTTTTTAATTCAATCAAGCAGTAGCCCAGTCCTAACAGTAGAGCGCCAATCGAAAATGGACAACACTCAGACTGTGCAAAAGCTTGCTCATGTCGCTGAATTTAAACGCAATCAAGACTATACAGACTTGGATAATAGTGCACTGATAGCACGCATTGAATATTTAGAAGAGCGCCTTTTAGATATTGAAAATCAAGCTTTTGGAGCAGGTGTATCAAGTGGGGCGATTGAAGAGACGATTCTGGCTGTTTTGGAAGAAAAAGAACGTCAAGATAGACAAAAACGAAATGAAGACAATCCAGTTTATGGTTTCTATGAAGATTTACCTAAAGACTATGATTTAAAATTAAAAACAGATCCTGAATATGCAAATCGAGTCAGTCAAGACCTAAGAGGAAAAGTGTTAGATCAAAGCTTGACACCACATGAGCGCTTGTCTGCCATGGGGCAGTTACAGATGAACATGTATATTCTCAACCGTACTCAGGATGAGATGTTTGATTACGAAACTGTTGACGCTGTGCTTGAGATCAGCCGCAATAGCGCTGATGACAAGTTAAAAGTTCAGGCATTGGAAGTCGTTGCACACTCTCCCGTTGTAGATAGGCGTATCGCAAAATCCTTACAAGATATTATTGAAAAAGAGCCTAATAAATATATGAAAACAATGGCGGCTGAAGGTTTGATGGGCCAATACTATCAAGCAGATGAAAGTAACCCCGAAGTAAAACAGCAGCTGGCCAATGACATTTTAACAATGTACGACAATGCGAATAGTGCAGAAGTTCAAGCGGTAATGCAGCGCTTGATCAGGGATGAAGAATTGTTGCGACAAATACGTAGAGATGCTGGCAGATAGGTACTTATATTTATTTTTCGCTTTTTTACTTTTTTAGGTGGTTACTTAGATACGGGTAAAATCCAGCGATACAGGTTTTAACAAGGAGTTTGTATGAATTATTTTTTAGTCTGTTTATGTGTGGTTTTAACCTTTTTCTTGCTGTTGCCATTTTATAAGAAAATGTACTCAGTTGTGAAAGACATGGATAAAGAATTTTCAATAGGGGTGAAGCAGGAAGATGGCTTCACCAATGGCGCGCAGGGGAACTTTTTTATCGCTAAATTTTATGTCATGTTGTTACCGATTGTTTGTCATTTGATAGCGTCATTTTTACTTTATTTATTACTATCTAAATTGATTTAATTGTTCGCACAATCGCTGGGTAAAATCAGGATTTATTCTTTTAATTTTATGGCTTTATAGTGTTAGATAACAATGGCAAGTCGTCAATTTCGCAACCCTAAAGGTGAGAGAGGTTGACTGTTTTGAGGTTGATGAATTCAGTGGTGCACCTTGGTGCAGTTGAAGGGTGAGTGGCTGGATGGTTTAAGGTCACTCAGCCACGTGAAAAATGTTTTAACTTTGATGTTTGTCGATATGCCCCAAATCTCGGGTGGGATCTAAGAGGTCTCTGACACGTTTTTTGAGTTCTTTGGCCTCAGGGAAGCCCCCATCTTTAACCCGGCACCAAATTAATTTATCATCGTAAAAAATTTGAAAAACCCCTTTGCTGGCGGGGGATAGTGAGACTTCTGCGAGATCCATTCCAAAAGTTGATAATAGCTCTTGTGCTAACCAGCCACTTCTCAGTAGCCATTGGCATAGTACACAATAATGTATCGTGATCTTAGGTTTATTCATCGGTAATTCGCTACTTGTTAGTATCTGTATTGTACTTGCATAAAGGCGCTACTCACCTTCACGCTGCGCATTTTGCACAAATTCAGAATAAATTGTATCTTTGATCAGCCTATCTGGTGTGAATGCGTAATAATGTTGGTAAACGTTTTCAATACTGCCAATAAACGTGACATCATAATGGCGTTCTATTTCTTCTCTAATAGACAGAGGCGCAGGAAATATACCAAACCCTTGCTGACCTAAGGCTTTCATCAAAGCACTGTCATCAACATGGCCTGCAACAGACATTTCAATATTCAAGTCTTCAAGCCAGTACTGAATGGCATTTGTGACTGGACTTGCCTTTGCGGGCAAAATAATTGGCATATCTTTGAGTGCATTTGGATAATCTTTGCTGAGCTTTGAATAATAGGCTGAGTTGCCGTAGAGGCCGAGCTGACTTTTCCCTATTTCATGACAGAAGGCTTTGAATGGCGTTGAGCTATCTAATGGTTTATCAGCTAATACTAAATCGATTTTATGGGTAGCCATTTGTGCAAGTAATTCAGACTGCTGACCATCGATACAGTGTAAATTGGTAATACGCTCATGTTTGATAAGAGGAGATAGCCATTTAGAAACGAGTGACTTAGGGAGTGCATCAGAGATCCCTACTTTTAAAGTGCGATTGATATTATCCAGATCACCGCGGGTTGTTTCTAGCCACTCTTCTGCAACATTAAACATGTCGTTTGCATATTGCTGAGTAAGTTGTCCGTATTCTGTTAGCCTCAAACCTCTGCCTTCGCGAACAAATAATGGCTTACCCAGTCTTTGCTCTAAGCTGGTGATTTGTGCACTGATGGTTTGTGGGGTGAGGTGTAACACTTTACTTGCGGACGCAATGCTGCCTAATTTACTTACTTGCCAAAAGTAATAGAGGTGGTTGTAGTTTATATTCATCATACTTCGTAAATTTCGATGTTTAAATAAGATTTAATCAGCTTTTATCTTTGATTCCACCTTAGTAGATTTAACTCAAGGGCGCAATCATTTATTTCACCGTGACACAGTGGTTAATGCGCATTTATGAGCGAGGTCAAAGATATGAAACTTAACTTAAGAATGACAGGTAAGGCAATTGGTAGCGCGGCAAAGGCTAAAGCATCAAAAATAGTGAGTGACCAGTTGTTAAAATATGTTGCCAATATTCGCAAAGTTAAAGTCCACATTGATGAAGTTCCATCGAAACTTCACGGCACATTGACACAATGTAGTATTGAAGTGCTTTTACCGGGTCTGCCTAGTATTTCTGTAAAAGCAAAAGGAAAAAACTTAGTGCAAGCGATCAGTCGCGCCGTCAGTAACAGTGAAACCGTTTTGACACAAAAACTATGTTAATTATTCTCAGCAGAAGCGACTGCGCTTCTGTTAAATCTAAATTATCCCTTTGACTCTGTTGGAAGAAGAGTAATTCCCACGCACTTGCTGCAGCATGGAAGCTGCATCTTTCCCCTTAATTTGTTAAATCCACATTAAATTTTACGCTAACATATAAAATATTTAATGTTGATTAAACTCTGTTGACGTTCATGTTAATATCCTTTTTGCCAATATTTTCTATATAAATATTCAAATAATATGCCTATATAGAGCAAATAATTGGTCATTAGAGCGGCCTCACACTTATACTGTTTTTTAATAAAATGTTTATTTTAAGTGACATTTTGGGGCTTCTTGTGTATTTTAACCAATGAAAAAGCAGTGACATAATGCTCAAGGAAGTAACATGACATATATATCTGATACCAGTGCCCAAGACACGCAAATTGAGAAAAAAAGGAATTATAAGCTCTACATCGCAATTGCAGTCGGTATCGTTATTTTTTTTACTTTGATAGTGCCACAACTGTCCATTTGGATGAGTGGAAAAAGTGCAGTGCGTTTAGAGAATATTCGTATTGCTGAGGTGCAAAAGGGGCAATTTATTCGTGATATTTCAGTGCAGGGTCGCGTCGTAGCTGCGAAGCGTCCAACACTTTATAGCCCAGCGCAAGGAACCGTGACCTACTTAGTTACGCCGGGAGATACAGTATCATTAGGTGAGCCGTTAGCTTCCATCGACAGCCCCGAATTAACGAGCTTGTTAGCACAGGAAAAGTCTGAATTAACACGGCTGAAAACACAACTAGATAGAGAAAAAATTCAAGTAAAAAAGCAAGACTTGGAGCAAGAGAATTATATCGGAAAAGCACAAGTTGCGTTGAATGCTGCGAAACGCGAAATGCGCCGAAATGAAGAAGGTCATAAGAACCAAGTCGTCAGTGATATTGATTTTCAAAAGGCCAAAGACGATTTGGAAAATGCACAAAGGGAATATCGCTTAGCTGTTAAGGAAGTTGCATTATTGAAGGAAAGTCAAAAATTTGAAATTAAAACCCGCGCACTGGAGTTGGAAGCACAACAAGTTATTGTAAGTGAATTACAAAGACAGGTCGCTTCACTTTCAATCGTTTCTCCAGTGTCAGGTATCGTCGGTAATTTGGCCGTAGAGCAAAAAAACTCAGTGACCAAAAATCAACCACTATTGAGCGTTGTAGATTTGTCGCAGTATGAGGTCGAAGTGAACATTCCTGAGAATTATGCAGATGACTTAGCTTTGGGGATGGGTGCTGATTTAATGCTCAATGGGAGCATATATAAAGGTGAGTTAATCGCTATCTCGCCTGAAATTGTTGGTGGTCAAGTAGAAGGCAAAATTCGATTCAAGGAAAAGAATATCAAAGGGTTGAGACAAAATCAGCGATTGACCAGCCGAGTTGTATTAGAAGAGAAAAATGATGTTTATTATCTTCCTCGTGGACAATTTACAGAGTCTGGCGGCGGCCGCTTTGTGTATGTTGTAGAGGACGATGTCGCAGTGAAAAAATCTATCAAATTAGGTTCAAAGAGTTTAGGACAAGTTGAGGTTATTTCCGGCCTAGCAATGGGTGAAAAAGTGGTAATTTCAGACCTAGACGTATTCAAAGAAGCAGGAAGTGTAAGAATCGTTCAATAGGGGACAGTATGTTAAGAATGGCGAATTTAGCGAAAACTTATCGCACAGATACAATCGAAACTAAGGCGCTTAGTCCATTTGATTTAGAGGTGAAACAAGGTGAGTTTATCGCTGTTGTTGGTCCTTCTGGATCGGGAAAAACAACCTTTCTTAACATTACGGGCCTACTTGAAGTATCCAGTGAAGGGCAATACTGGCTTGATGGCGTTGAGGTGTCGACTCTGGGAGATAAAGCGAAATCCCGTTTGAGAAATGAAAAAATAGGCTTTATCTTTCAAAGTTTTAACCTTATTCCTGAATTAAACATTTATGACAATGTGGAAATGCCATTACGTTATAGGAAGTTCTCTGGTGCACAGCGAAAAGAGCGAGTAGAACAAGCACTTGAAAAAGTGGGGCTGGCTAGTCGTCAAAAGCATTATCCGTCTCAATTGTCTGGAGGGCAGCAGCAGCGTGTTGCAATTGCTAGAGCATTAGCTGGCACGCCGGCATTTTTGTTGGCGGATGAGCCGACAGGTAACTTAGATTCAAAGATGGCTGCGGGGATCATGTCTCTGTTAAAAGAGATTAATGGCAATGGGACGACCATAATTATGGTGACTCATGACCTTGAGCAAGCTACACAAGCCAGCAGGGTCATAGAAGTAAAAGATGGGGTAATTAGTGAAATAAAAAACTTAGCTCAAAAAATTGCTTAAGGTGGTAAATACATGATCAGCTATTACACCAAATTAGCCATTTTGAGTTTATGGAAAACTCGTTACATGAGTTTGCTGGCCGTCATTGTGATTGCAGTGGGTATAGCAGCGACCATGACGACTTATACTATCAACCATATGATGACAAAGGATCCTTTGCCATCGAAGTCCGACTCTTTGTTTTTAGTGCGACTTAACAACTGGAGTCCTGAGTCAGCTTATAAGAACCGTGATGTAGAAACCGCACCGATTTATTTGTCTGTGCAAGATGCTGTTAATTTAATTCGTCATGACAAAGCACAAGCACAGATCCCCATTGCGGGCTTTAAAGATATGTTGAAGCTGCCATCTCAAGATGCGGTTGACGCTAGAATGACGTTTGTTCGCAGCTCTACAAAGGACTTTTTCTCTTCTTTTGAAGTGCCATTTTTATATGGCTCTAGCTGGCCAGAAACGAGCGACACTAATGGTGAGCAAGTTACCGTTATTTCGAAAAAGCTCAATGATAAATTATTTGATGGTCAGGATTCGGTAGGACGAACAGTTGAACTGGGGGAGCACCAATTTACTGTGGTTGGTGTAATAGATGATTGGTTTATATTACCGCGCTTTTACGGCGAGTCAACGCGAGCATTTAAAGCGCCAAGAGATATATTTGTACCTTTTCAGACCCAGTTAAATTTGGAACTGTGGTCACCAAACTTACAGGCTTTTGAGTGCTGGAAAGAAACAGAAGACGCTTCCGTAGCGGCTTTATGGGCATCAGAGTGTGTTTGGGTGTTTTTTTGGGTAGAACTAAACGGTGGATCTGAAAAGCGCGCATACATGGACTTTTTGAACTCTTATGTTGAACAGCAAAAGGCATTGGGGCGTTTTCAACGGCCAACTCTGAATCAATTACAGTCTCCATCAGCGTATTTAAAAGAGCGTGAAGCTTACTCGTCTGACAGTGAAATCGCGGTGTGGCTTGCGATATGCTTTTTTACTCTGTGCTTACTCAATGCAATGAGCATTATTATGACTAAATTCCAAGGGAAGGCGGGCGAGGTCGCTTTGAGGCGTGCTGTAGGCGCAAGCAGTATGGATTTGTTCCAGCAATATATGATTGAGACGGGGATTATCGGCTTATTAGGAGGGGGGCTTGGATTGTTATTAGCGCAATTCAGCCTATTTTTCTCCAGCCAACTGTACACTCATTTGAGCAAAAATATTATGACAATGAGTGTGGATTTAATGGTGATCACAGTGGTTTTATCAGTGTTATCAAGTTTGGTTTTTGGGTTGTTCCCGATTGCCAATGCGATCCGCGTGCAACCTGCCACTCAACTCAAAAGCTTGTAACGGGGGAGCATAGATGAAAGATTTTTTGCCAATTTTAAAGTCGTTAAAGAGTAATTATGGCGCATCGCTGCTGTTTATTTTTCAAGTTGCGATCACCTTTACAATACTGGTCAATGCGATTTATCTTGCGCTAGATAAGCGTGAGTCGATAGCCCGTCCCTCAGGTCTTGATGAGCAAAATGTACTTTATATTGCGACTAACTTACCCGTTGAAGAAGCATCTCAAGCAAGTCAATTGGATCAAGATCTTGATAATCTTCGAGCATTACCAGGTGTTGAATATGCGTCGGTTTCTTCTGGCGTACCGCTCAGTGGGTGGGGAAGATTCATAGAAATAGCAACTAAACCCGATTCTAAATATGACACATTTTCCGGGTATTATGGCGGAGATTTGAACTTATTAAAGGCACTCGGTGCAGAGCTTATTGCGGGCGCTGAGTTTAGTCCCAGCGCAGAGCTGACGGTGCGAACCGACGGATATAGAGATGCAATAGACATCATGATCACCAAGTCACTTGCTCAATCACTATATTCTGAACAATGGGAGCAAGTGGTTGGTAAAACAATCTATATTAATAATAAGCCGCAGCGTGTTGTTGGCGTGATTGATAGGCTTCAAGCCGCATGGCCAACTTGGGTTGTGGTTGAACATGTAGTGTTGGCACCAGTCAAAGAAGCAGATTCTATGGTTTATTACATCATACGTACTCAACCTAATCAGCAAAGTGCTGTTTTGGAGCAGGCTCTGAGTTATTTGACTGCTTTACATGGGCGAAAAATTGATAAATATGAAACCTTTGAACAAGTAAAAGCAAATGCCTATAGTGCCGAAAATGCTGCAAGCAACACATTATTTGGTGTGATTGGAGGTTTACTGTTGGTGACTGCGCTGGGGATATTTGGCCAATCTCGTTACAGCATTATTAAGCGCACTAAGCTCATTGGGATCAGACGAGCTATGGGAGCCAGTAAAGGGCAGATAGTAAGGTATTTTGTGTTGGAGAATGCAGTGTTGTGCGCAATCGGTATTGTTATCGGCATCATTGCTGCAATCGTTTTAAGTAATGCATTTAGCAGTGCGTTTGAACTTGGTACCGTGCCACCAAGTTATATGTTCTTTGGTAGCCTCTGCACTATTCTGCTTGGCCAGGTGGCCGTTTTATACCCCGCATTCAAGGCCTCGCAGCTATCACCAGCGATTGCGACACGTACAGTGTAAAAAATACAAAGTGGTACTTGGCTTTTAGTCATTATTGCTAAAAGTTGAGTACCTAAAAAGCACCTTCTTAGATCCCATTTTTGTTATAATAAAGCATGTACGTTTTATCACCGCGAGTGAGTATCGCGGTAATGAAGCACTAGGCTTGCTGTTTCGCTTGGGTTTTTGCTAAGCAGTTGAATAAGAGAAGGTTGGTTTATATGTTACGTCTATCAAATAATGTTGAGTTGTCTGCTTGGGAAATCGAGTTGTCAGCCATACGAGCGCAAGGCGCTGGTGGACAGAATGTAAATAAAGTATCGTCTGCGATTCATTTAAGGTTTGACATTAATCGTTCGTCACTCCCTGCTTTTTACAAAGAAAGGTTACTGGCTTTAAAAGACAATAGGATCAGCAAAGAAGGGGTGATTGTTCTAAAAGCGCAAACTTTTAGAACTCAAGAGCAAAACAAAGAGGATGCACTAAATCGGCTCAAGCAATTAATTTTAGATGCAATTAAAGTGGAAAAAACGCGCCGTCAAACGAAGCCGACAAAAAGCTCACAGAGACGACGCCTTGATAGTAAAAATAAAAGAGCCCAAACAAAAGTGATGAGAAAATCAGTTAAGTTTTAGTTTTTTGCTGATAGGTAAGGACACGTGAAATGAGGCGCCGTTTATTTGAGATTCGGTTACCCAGCATGTGCCGCTGTGCCAGCCAAGTATTTTGGTCACAATCGCAAGACCAAGCCCAAACCCTCCTGTCTCTTTACTGCGACTGCTATCAAGTCGGGTAAAAGGGCTGAAAACACAGTCCCGTTTATCTTCTGGTATGCCTGGCCCATCATCACTGACAATTAGGATGACGTTATCATCAGTTTCTTGTTTCAGTTCGATCAATATCTGTTGTTCGCCATATTTTTCTGCATTTTGTAGTAAGTTTTGCAGAACACGTGCTAGATAGTGATCATTGCCATCGACGAAAACATTGGGTTTGAGGTGGTGGTTGATTTGCTTGTTAGAAGAGATACTTACTTTGTCTATTTGAGCTTGAACGAGCTCGCTGAAGTTAATCTTTGCTCTCGTCATTTCCCGCTCAGAAAACTCCAAGCGAGCATAGCTGAGCATTTCGTCGATTAATAGTTCCATTTCGACGACATCTTGGTTCATTGCTTGAACTTGCTGTGGATCTTTCGGAGCGAGCATAGCCAGTGCAAATTTAAGCCTCGCTAACGGCGTTCTAAGCTCATGGGAAACGGCATTAACGAGTTGCTTTTGATTTTGCATCAGGCTGGCAGTTTGCAAAGCTAATTTTTGTATATGCTGTGTCAATGTTGATATCGCAGAAAACCGAGAGGGTTTTGTTTCAATATCTAACCCCCCTGTTGCTAATTGCTCAGTGATTATTTTTAGTTGCTCCAAATCACGCCATAGCGGGCGCAACCATAAAATTAACAAGAGGGCTAAAATCGAAAAAGAAACCAGTTTGAAAGCATATTTCGTCAAAATAGAGTTTGGCTTTGGTGCAAATGGTCCAAGTTTGACGACGGTGCTTTTGTCATTTAAAAGCATGAAAAGTTGATAATTGTCATGACTATCAAATGAAATGACAACATCGCCTTTATCTAGCGCTGCACGTTGCTCTGGAAACCACGCAACATCGTTTATATGAATAATATTAAGGTTATTTTTTTGAGGGTAATTGTTGATGCCTACAGTGTTTAGTACATCTCTTAAATTAACCGCTACTTGTTTGGCATAGCCCAATTCACTTGGGGCCTGATTGCCCCAGTTTTTCCAAATATATTCACTGCTTTGATTAATGGCAATGATACTAAAAAAAACAAAGAAATATAGGCTTGCGAGCAGTCGGAGCATTGAATATTAATCCCAAGCTGACTTAGAACATAAATAACCTTTACCCCACACAGTCACTAATCTGAAAGGCTGTTCAGGGTTATCACCGAGCTTTTTACGCAAACGTGAAATACGCACATCTACACTGCGGTCTAAACCGTCATATTCACGTCCAACCACTTGATTATAAATGTGTTCTCGACTTAAAGTTTGCCCAGCATTATTGGCAAGTTCCCATAGTAAATCAAATTCGTAACTTGTTAATTCGACTTCTTGCCCTGACAAATAGGCTTTTCGGGCTGCTTTGTCTACTTCTAATTGACCAAGCTTGAGATTATCAGCGTTTTCTTCCTGCTGTTTTACTCCTCGTCGGAGTAAGGCGTTTACTCTAGCTAAAAGGACGTAAGGTTCTACAGGTTTGATGACATAATCATCTGCGCCAATCTCTAACCCTCTTACATGGTCGAAGTCACTGTCTTTTGCTGTCAAAAACAATACTGGACCTGAGTAGGTATGACGTACCTCACGACAGATGGAAAAACCATCCATATTAGGAAGCATTATATCTAGTATGACGATGTCCGGTTGTTGCTCTGTAATGGCTTGGACTGCTTTGGCACCATCATTCACTAGAGTAACTGAAAAACCGTTACTCTCCAGAAATTGCCCCGTCAGGGCTGCAAGTCTTTCATCGTCTTCAACAAGGATTACTTTAGCCATTAAAAAAAGCTCCAGTCAGATTTTAGTTTACGTCTATATTTTCGGTTTGCTGCTGCGTTTATCTTTACTTTCTGATTTGCTAATACATGCATTTTTTCGTTTTTAAGTGAAAAAATCATGTCTTCAGAAATAGAGATACTGATATTGGTTTTTGCTTTTTGCGTGTTCAGCCAACACTGTAAAGAAGTATCATTTTTAAATAAGCAAACATTTTGCGGTGTTTGGATAGACCAATCGACAGAAATAGTCATCTCACAAATTTGACCCATTGATTTAACCATGCAAACGATGGGTTTGATTTCAAGTTTTGCTTTTTTGTTTGGTAATGTATTTATTTCAGCATTAGCAACTTTCGATAATAACAAACATAAAACAAGGGGAGAGAACTGCTTAAAACTCATATAATCCCCCAATAAAAATATTGGACGAAGAGCTTTGATCTACCAGTGGGCTGTTTTTAATGCCAGTACCGAGCCAAGTATGTCTTGCACTGAACTTTAATTGCCAGTTTGAGTTTAACTTATAATTAAAAGCAATACCTACATAAGGATTTACAGTGGCCTTACCTTGATATAAATGGTGTTGTGATTGTGAGTCTTTGAGGCTGATCCCATAATAATAATCGACTAAATGTTTGTCCTTGTACTCTGCACCAAGTTTGACCTTTAAGCGAGAGGGGTTATCAGTTTGTATTGGGATGATAAAACTGTAATCGATGTGGCCATGATAACCTTGATAAGTATTTGTAACATCATGCAGCAAAGAGAGGGTTAATTTGGCAGAATTCTCAAAATACCAATGTGCAAGTATGCCGCCATCTAGCGCCCAGTCTCGTTTAGAAATTGTATCCAGCGAAATTGATTCAGCGGGCTCGTTTGGTTCTTGTTCTTGTTTATCATTATCGCCATCTGTAACGCCACTATCTCCATCAGAGTCCACACCATCTGAGCCAGGCTGGCTTGTGGGTGGGTTCGATTCATCTGGTTCTGGTGTTATTATCGGGTTGCTAGACTCACTAGTGAATGAGTTCTTGACTAATATATTGCTTGGGTGGAAGCGCTCAAAATATGCTTGTTCAGTATTGAGTTGGGTGATGAGACTGACATCGAACTGTTTTTGCTCTATAAATGTGTAGCCTGCAGTTGTGTTGTCAAAGAAGAACTTATCACCATAATAATTAATGTAAGGTAATATCACCAAAGGCACATTATCCCCGCCCCTGACTGGGTTGGTCGCAACACCCGCACCAATGGCAATAGAAAAATCCCACCTGCCTATTTCTGCACATTGCTCATTATTCTCACTGCAGTTTGCAAAGCTATCCTTAGCGAATAAGCCGCAGCACAGAGATAACAAAATGAAAAGTCGTTTCAATCAATTTACTCCTGTTAAACCTAGGGCTAAATTTACCAGTAATTTCTATAATTACCAGAAGCGGTTACATAAAATAACAAATAGATCGAGCGAAATAACAGAACAATGGCGTGACTGTATTAAAGTAAAGTTACTTTTAATCAAGGAGCACAACTATGTTTTATTCCAGAGTTACTCTTTCGTTAGTACGAGCAGGCCTTGCTTTAATCGCATTACCCGCTTTGGTCGCGTGTGGAGGTGGCAGTGAGAGCAATAGTGATAACAAGGTAGATCAAGGACAGACAAAATTACCAACCAGTGTACCTGACTTAAATTGGTTGGGTGAATCATCTGCTAAATTAAAAAAAGCATCATCCAGTGAGTTTAGTGCATTACTAAAAAATGGTGCTTTTCTAAGTCGGGTGCCAGTTAATGAGACTGATTCTTCAGTACCCGTCAACGCTTCACCTGTGTCAGATGGTGAATCGAGTGCAGGATTTTCTTCTACTAATGTGGTTGAAGCAGGCGTTGATGAAGGTGATCGCATTGAATATGATGGGGACTATCTTTATATTGCCGCACACTCCGAACAAGAACTCTCGCAAAGTGCTGTATTTAGGCAGTATGTTCGTGTCATGAAGCGAACTGAACAAGGTATAGAAGAAATTACACAAATAGAGGCCTCTGACTCGCTGTATAGTCATCAGGATTTATATTTACATGAGGGGCGCCTTGCATCCGTATTCAAATATCCTGTGCTCACGCTCGAGACGCCTACTGATTCCAATGACATTGCTTCTACTTCTCCTTCAACGAATACGTTTTCTAACACGTTTGAGCTGAGTTTTGCAGATGTAAGTTCACCAGAGCAACCACAGGTGATCAACCAGTATCGCATTGACGGAAATATCCTTGATAGCCGAGTCATAGGTAACGAACTGTATGTGATCAGCCAATACCATGCTGAGTTTGATACTGATGAGACGGATGAGCTGGCAATTTATCAGGCACTTTATCAAACCAATGTATCCGACCTTATCCCTAAAATTAAGGACTTAAACTCTGGGGAAGCGTCCCCATTGTTTGATGCAAGTGCTTGTTACATACCAACAGATGCAACTGAATTAGATAGTGCAAATACAATCACGACCATCACTAAAATCTCTATGCAAAATCCTACAAGCATTGAGTCTACATGTATTAATACGCCTTCTGACGGAGTTTATGCTTCTCAAGAGAGTATCTATTTACATAAGCGTTTTTGGCCAAGTGACGTATCAAGCTTCAATGATTTATCGCAAACCGTTTTGCATAAGTTTTCACTCAATGATGGAGGGGTTGCGTATAGTGCATCCGGTGCAGTAGAGGGGTCGCTCGGTTTTGGCGGTAATTTGATAGGTATGATTGAACCGATTTTCGTGGCAAATGTCAGCAATGCCGCCTTTAGACTGAGTGAGTATGGTAGCCAGTTACGAGTTGTCACTACTCGGTTTAGTGAGTCTAAGGGAATGGTTCATCAGCTATTTGTATTGCAGCAGCAAGGGACTGAGCTTGAAGAGTTAGCACGTTTGCCAAACGAAGTTCATCCAACGCCGATAGGTAAGGTTGAGTCAAATGGTATGGTAGAGGAAAATATCTACGCTGTTCGCTTTATGGGTGAGCGAGCTTATGTGGTTACTTTTCGACAAATAGATCCACTTTATGTCTTGGATTTATCAAAAGCGGATGAGCCTATCATGGCTGGTGCGCTCGAAATCCCGGGTTATTCTGCTTATCTTCATCCTGTATCAGATGATCTGCTTATCGGTGTCGGGCAAAATGTTGAGGATTTCCCATTTAATGCCTCAGATGATTCATCCACTGATATAGAGCCCACTTTTGGTGCCAAAGTGAGTTTATTTGATGTGAGCGATATGACATCACCAAGCTTAATCAAAGAACATGTTTTTGCAGGTGGATATACCCCCGTCGAATTTGACCATCACGCTTTTAGTTACTTAAAAGCCAGTGACCAAACATTTCGTATGGCATTACCTGTAGAGTCATGGGAGGTCACTATTCAAAATGACAATACGAGTACTTGGGGTAACAAAAATGAGCTGGCAGCATTTGAGGTTAGCACTGAAGGTTCAGGCTCTTTAACTTACATCGGTAGTAGCGTTGCAAAGTATGATGAGCCCTCTCAAAGCGTTCCTTATGTGCGCGCAGCAGATGATAGAGGCGTTATTCATGGAGATACGATCTATTATGTCCATGGAAATTTCGTCTGGTCTAGTTTATGGCAGTCGCCTGATGTAAACACTGGTCCTTTCTAAATCGCGCACATTCAAGTTCCAAGCGAAATCTTGGACAGACCAAGCGCCACCTAACTTACGCAGGGTGGCGCTTTTATGTTTTATCGATGTGGGTTATGCAAAGTAAGTTGAAGATCATCAAATATCTGTTCACCTATTTGATAATTTTGTTTAATGACTTGAAGCACTGTAAATCCGAGCTTGTTAAGTAACTGCTCAGAAGCATTATTACCGACAGTTACAGTTGCCAATAATGTGTCATACCCTTGATGAGTAAATGCATAGTCTATAACGGCTTTGGATGCTTCAAATGCAAATCCCTGGCCTTGTTGCGTGGGACATAACATAAACCCCAACTCTGCAATGTTTGGCTTGTTAGAGAAACCTTTAAACCCATGTAAGCCAATACATTCATTTGTATCGAGTCGTTCAATGACTAGAGAGAGCCATGCATCAGTCTGTTTTTGCCAACTAGCGCAGCGTTCATCAAAAATTGATTTTAGGGCTTGCTGGTCTTGTATATCTGCGACATAAGCCATGACATTTGGATTTTGGTTTAACAGTTTAAACAGTTGCCAGTCGTTTTTATCCATCGGCCTGAGTCTTAATCGCGGTGTAATCAACTCCATGGTTATCCCCTTCAAACGAAATAGCTACTTCAGGCCGTTGAGTATCGTTTTAATTTTTTCAATTTGTTTTATGGCGTGAAGGTTATCGCCGTGTACGCACAGTGTGTCTGCTGCCAGCGCGAGTTTGTGGCCGCTTGCGGTTATCACGGATTGACTGCCAGCGAGGAGTTGTACTTGTTCTAATAATTTCTCTTCGCTATGTACTGCGTTAGGTTCAGAGCGAGGTGTGAGCATCCCCTCATCGGTATACAACCTATCGGCAAACGCTTCCATGAGTAAAGTCACTTGATATTGCTGGGCAAGGGCGCGGTGTTGTTTAGCTCGTGATGTGGCTAAAATCATTAACTTTAGATCTGTTGGGTATTGATGGATGGCTTCAATAAGCGTCGTTAAAATAGATTCATCACGCATCATATCGTTGTATAGTGCGCCATGAGGTTTAACATAGTTGAGCTTTATCCCCGCGATTTTTGCCATTCCTTCTAGCGCAGCTATTTGGTAGTGGATACAGTTTATAAGCTCTTGTTTAGCCATAGTGAGTGAGCGGCGGCCAAAGCCTTGGAGATCAGGGTAACTGGGGTGTGCGCCAAGGAGCACATTATGTTGCTTAGCAAGTGCAATCGTTTTTTGCATAACACTTGGGTCACCTGCGTGAAATCCACATGCAACGTTTGCCATGTCTATATGCGGCATCGCCTCTTTATCAAGCCCCATTTCCCAAGCACCAAAGCTTTCACCCAAATCACAATTTAACAGCATGCCAACCTACTTTTTAATTATTGTATTAACAGATCCATATCTGGCCTATCTGTGACCAGCATATGTTGAGGACTGTTTATAATACACAATTCTGGTGCTGCACGGGTAATTGCGAGATGAGCGGTGAGGCTGGTTGTCCAAAATACAGGCTGTTTGTTTTCAGGCATGAAGATGGGGTCACCAAAGTTGGGTTTTTGCAGATTATTAATACCTATCTCATCCGGGTTGCCAAAATGTACGGGAATACCATGAGGAACTCTACTGATACTACCGGCTTGTATCGCTCTGATAATTTCTTGTGTGTCCATCGGTCTTAGGCAGACGACTTTATTGCTTTTAAACGGACCAACTTGCAGGCTTGGAATATTACTGATGTACATAGGTAGTGTATGTGCAGGGCTAGAGGTCGTGGTATCAAAGCCATAGGTATTGAGGACGTAGTCAAATGCTACGTAGCTTGCCAAGGCAAAGGTGACAAAGTCTTCTCGCCAAATTTGTTTGATGTCTGTGACTTCATCAACTAATTGTCCATCTCTGAGTACACGGTATTTAGGCACGTCATGACGGATATCTATGTTGCTGCCAAGCGCGTCTAAATGGAATTCACCATCATTTACACTGGTTGCTAATAATGGACAGCAGTCATGGTTATTCTGACAATATTTTTGAAAGTCAAAAGCATATGCTTTAGGTAAAATCACAATATTACATTGTGTGAAGCCGGGAACAAACCCATTAGTGGGACCAGAGTAGTCACCGGCTCGAATCATTTCACGAATCGCGTTAGGTGCCGTTAAGGACGCCTTTGGATCCATATTACCCTCACTAAAATACACAAGTTGTTGTACTAATGCGGGGCTGGTACTTGGTGAAAGTTAACTGAATTAATCACTCAAGATCAATGCTCACAGGCAGCTGCCCATGTGCTTTTGCATGACCGACAATCACTTTTGCAAGTGCAGTAAATGCAGGCCCTCGCACATCATTTTCAGTTGCTACATCCACATTATAGGCATAGCTTGCCAAAACCGCTTGATTGAAAGGTGCATATTTTGCAATTTCGTATGGGGCGCGCAAGCTGATAAATAAACTCGCTTTTTTATGTGTATGAGCAAATAGCATAAGTTCATAGAGTGCTTTGGGCTGTTGCTGCTTAGCGATTTCGTAAGACTCAAGCTCAGCTAAGTCGTCCATTCCACCAATTTCTGCGGCACTTTGCAATGGAGATGCATGTGCGCTGATCACCCAGTTAGCGTCTAAAATGGCTTGTTTGGCACGCTGGGGTTTAAACGCTTGCAAGCTTGTCATTGAGATAGTGAGCTTTTTGTCAACTTCACTGAGTAAAGCTTGTTTTAAAGCGGTGGCTTTTTGTCTATCTGGCATAATTAAGTGGATATGATCGCCATCCTTTATTTGCATGGGCAGCAAGCCTACATTTTTCACTTCGGTGATCGCATCAAGCGCTAAGTTCGCCTCAATTTGTCTATGTTTGGGATTGCCAAGTATGCTTTTGGCAATTGCAAGGCTAGGTGTTACTTGCTTGCTGAGCATATTGGCTTTGAGCTTCGCGATCCGCTGATTTGATTGAATGAGCTCTTGTCTGTTCAATCGCTCAGATTTTACCGCGTTTTCCAGTGCTTCAAAAAACGTTTTAAATTGATTGAGGTCGGCAGGGGTTCTGACTTGAATTGGCATCAACGCAATATCTACACCTGCGTTAAAAGTTTCTAATACGGCGTCAAGCGGCGTAAAGAAGTCACTGATCCCAGCCATATCGAGCGCATCGGTAATTGTAACACCTTGATAGTGCATTTTTCCTCTGAGTAAGTCATGCATAATTGCCCGTGACATTGTAGCTGGGCGGATCATGTTTTCGCCTTGTTTGTTGGTGACGTTACTGCTATCCAAAGCGGGGTATTGTATGTGCGCAGTCATGATCATGCCGGGCTGTTGCTGTTTGATAATTTGACTAAAAGGATAGAGATCTTGCTGTTTAATTTGGGCCAGCGTATGGTCTACTCTAGGCAGTCCAGTATGGCTGTCGACATGGGTATCACCGTGCCCGGGAAAGTGCTTTAACGCCGAAATAACGCCATTTTGCTCAAATGCTTTGACCTGTGCAGCGCCTAATTGTGCAACTATCTTAGGATCTTCACCAAAGGCACGTACGTTGATAACGGGGTTATGTGGGTTTGCGTTAACGTCGACAGTCGGGGCAAAATTGACATTAATGCCGAGGCTATTGAGCTCTTTTCCGATTGCATTTGCCACACTCGTGGCATACTTTTCACCGTGTTTTTGATAAGTGGCGCCGATGCTCATGTTGCCAGTAAATGCGGTCGCCTCAGCACGATTGATACGCGCGACTCGGCCTCCCTCTTGGTCGATTGAGATAAAGAGCGGGGTATCGCTTGCTTGTTGTAATGCTTTGGTCAAGTCGATAATTTGACTTGTTTTTTGTACATTTTCGGCAAACAGTATGACACCGCCAATATGATACTGCTCTATGAGTTGAGCTAATTCCTCAGGCAATTCGGTCATGGGTTGGCGGCAATGTGTATCTTGTTGACAAAAGTAGCGAAAATCCAGCATAAGCTTTTGTCCAATCAAGTGGCGAATGTTGGTGTCAGCGTTGTCGGCGCTAACGAATGTACTTAAAGTCATAATACTGAGTAAACCTAATTGTTTGATGTGATTTAAAATACGCACGGTGCTGAATGATCAATTTTTTGTTTACTTTATCATGTGATCTTACGAGTTGAGAGACTTTCATGCTAATTCAGTGATGTTTTTGAAAGAGAATGTTTGCACAAGATGGTCATATATTCGCTTGAGAATAGTCTATAACTAAGGTTAGGGATCTGTGGGCACGAGAGCCGCATGAACAAGCACTGTTGCATATGTCTATTTTTTTGTCTCTTTAAAGGGGTTGCAAGTGAAGCGCAATGCACACAAATGCGCCTATCTGGTAGTGCTGATATGCCACCAATTAGTTATGCCATTAATGAAGAAAAGTTGGTTGGTATTGGCTTCGAGTTTGTACGTACGATCCTTCAAAAGGAGATCAGTGTCGAGGTAACAAGACCTGCACCGTTGCAACGCGTTGTGCAGTGGGCACGTGATGGCCATATTGATATGTTTGTCGGCTTGCAAAGTGATGAGTATCCCAAAGAGTGGTTTACTGTACTTCACCCTGCAATTACGGACTCTGCCTACGCGGTATTTTATCGCCGAGGCAAGCGGGTGATGAACATTGATAAGCTATATGGCTTAAGGGGGGCAATTTTGCGTGATATGGAGCTCAAACCAAATCCAACAATTAAGCTTGAAATTGAGAACTTACAACTACTTAGAACAGATAGCATTGCTCAGGCAATCCAACTCATCAAACTCAAAAGGATCGATTATTTTATCGCGCCACAGTGGCAGACAATTAATACTTGGTTTGAGTCAGGGCGAGTGGTTCCATTAGCGATGTTGCCTGAGCCAATCCAAATTAATCACGTATATTTAGCGTTGTCTAACTTCAGCCCTTGCATAGAGCAAAAAGCGGTAATTGAATCAGAAATTGTTAAAGCAAAACAAAGTGGGGTGATGGAAGCTCTGCTGGAGCAGAGCTTCTTATATACTAAAGCGATTGATCAGTTTTATAACCTGATCGAGTCTCCTTAAAAGGACATCAGCACTTTTACACTGCTATTCGCGCTGCCACTGCTGACATAACCTATTACATTAGGATTATCAGCCACTAACTTCATGACCTCTTGATCATTCGCCATACTTTTTGGTGGTTGTCCTTTACCCGTAAAGAGCAATTTAGACCAATATGCTTTGAGTTGACTGGCGCTACGGCCAACCACTTTGGTATTAAACTCTTCAGTTACTGGGTTGCTGTCTACTTGGCTAATTGGAATGACCTTCGCCGAGCCATCAAAGGTTTTTAACTTACCGAGAAAGATCTGTTCGATTTTACCTTTATCAAGTGTGGCATTATTAGATGGGTGAACAACGACATCAACGGCCAAAGCCGAGGTGGATAACAGTAACATAGTTGTAAGTATGATTGATTTCATGTCTTCACCCCACTAAAAAACAATATCTACGCCAGCACTCAAAACCGTAAAGTCCTGAACGTTGGGACGCGTGTCTTCGCCAGATAAATACTGGAACTTGAATGCCGCATTAGAGTGAAAGTCATAACGTACCGAGACACCTATGGCATCAAATTCCCTGAGCGAGAGTGTGTTTCTCAGTGCTTGTGCTGTTGCAAATAACGTTGGATGAGAAATGCCTTTAAGAAATTCTAAATCGCCTTCATCTTGAATGGATTTTTCATGGTGAACCGTGACGATGGTTTTGTCCATGAGTCGATAACCAAATGCGGTATACCAAGCGCGGTTAAAGCCATCAGATGAGTCTTCTACGCCATAGTTGGCAAATTCAAAATCGACGATAAACTTCTCATAATCGATATGGAAGCCTGAGTAGCCGTATAATCCGTCTTTGCCGCCCCATATGACAGCATCTTCATATTCTTTGACTTGTTGAGCCGTTGCGCCTTGGCTAACAGCAAGATCAACAGCGCCTTGTGTCGCTCCCAATATGGCATTGCTGTCGACACTGCCACCCTCGATTTCAACCATGAAGAAACCAGCAAATACGGTCCACCAATCTTTACTTAATTCAACGCGTACAGAGATTTCGTCTTTAAAGCCAAAAGTCTCATCATTTTGTGTCGCAGCAAGAAAGGTGGTGCCATCCCAATTACCATACAGCACTTTGGTAACAAGCGAGTAATCACCAAATGTGAAGTTACTATCAAGCGCGATCCCCTCAATGGTTGAGAAGTCAAAACCGGCATAAACTGCCCGTGGTAAGCGGCCAAAATTATTGGTGAAGCCGACGTTTTGATATTCAGATTGATAAAAGCTCGGATTAGCAAAGCGCCCCATACTGATGGTGTGCTGGGGAGACAGCTCGTAACTGATATATGCCCAGCGCGCTTCCGCGTCAAAGTCATCCGTGCCTTCTGCCATGATTTGAATTGTGGCACTAAGGCCTTCGCCTAGGTCTGTTCTCGCTTGAAGCGCAAATAGAGATTCGTCTGAAAATGATATATCGCCATCGGCTTTGTGTGTGGGAAATGCAGATGTTCCGCCGTCACTGTCCGCAGAGGTTGCGCGAAGTGATGCGAAGCCATTAAACACGACCTCTGCATAACTGCAGAAGCTGCATGACGCTAGCGCTCCTCCAATTAACAACTTTACAGCATTATTAGATTTCATAGTTTCACCCTGTCCTGTGGTTGTATTAGGTGCAACCGACCACATGCACCACTCTAACCGTAGAACAAGATTACTTATTTACTAGTTTGTAAAAAAAATTTCCCATTTCAAAAACAAACCACCTTGTTTATCGGAAATTGTCGAATAATTGGCAATTTACGTAATTTTGTCCAAGATTATATCTACAAATGTACGAAATGAAGCTGTGTGGGTTACCACTACCGCTTTTCTACTGACGCTCATGCAGGATACTGAACATGCTGTGGTTCAAAAACCTACCGCTTTTCTATAAAGTTTGTCTCATTGTGGCCTTGTCCATTTCTGTGTTTATCATCAACTTATTAATTAACTTTGCGGCCTTTAAAAGTACACAGCAAGAGTTACTCTTGCTGGAACAAAAAATATATAAAACAGTACAGTTATCAACAATTAACAGCGTACTGATCAAAAGGGCTGACGAGTTATTTAGCCAATCAGTATCTTTTGCTGATAAGGATGTGTTGACGCAGGCATCTCAGACGGTGGCGGAGCTGACCGATAACATCACGCAGCTGGCTGATTTAGATGATAACAATAGCGCGATGCTGAACGAGCAGTTAGTGGTGATTGACCAATACCGTAAGCTGTCAGAAAAACTCGCAGATGGCATGATCACAAATACAATTGACTTTAGTCAGTTACCAACGCTTGCGAAACAAAAAGCCAGTTTGTTTGAACAGACAGACAATGACTTGACCAGTTATAGGGAGTTGGTCGGTCAAAACTTTAAAGAAACCATTGAAAAAGCAAATAAAAGCGGAAACGATGGACTGTGGCTGTCAGTGCAAGCAGGCTTAGTATTGAGTATTTTATTACTTGTGGTCGCATTGTCGGTGGCGAGGAATATTAGCAGTACGGCAAATGCGTTAAGAGGCTCATTGAGAGAGCTGGCAGATGGTGAAGGTAATTTAAATCAACGCTTAACGGTCATCGGTAAAGATGAATTAGGGCGCACGGCATATAACTTTAACAAGTTTATGGATACGCTGACAGAATCGATAAAAGGCGTGATGGCGGTTTCTCAACCCCTGTTGAACACATCCAAAAAACTGGTGCAAAGCACTGAAAGTGTTCGTAATCTAACCGATGAGCAGGCATCTCAGGCGTCTCAAACCCAACAATCTATTCATGAGCTTATTCAGTCTATATCGAGTATCAGTGAGGCTGCTTCTGCGGCCAATACGGCTGCGCAAGAAACCGAAGTTGAAGCACAAAATGGATTAACAGCGGTGTCTGATAATATCGCGAATTCAAAAGATCTGAACTTGCAAATTGGCGAAGCCGCAGATGCGGTTAATGATTTGGCAAAAGGCACTGATAGCGTGTCGTCTATTTTGGATGTGATAAGTTCTATTGCTGAGCAAACTAACCTTCTGGCGCTGAATGCCGCGATTGAAGCGGCGAGAGCGGGTGAGCAAGGACGTGGCTTTGCTGTTGTGGCTGATGAAGTGCGGACACTCGCATCAAGAACCGGTGATGCGACGACAGAAATTCGTACATTACTGGACTCTTTGCAAAGCGCAGCTGATCGCAGTGTGAAAATGATGACTCAAGCGAACGACCAGGCTAGCAGTAATGAAGCGCGTTCTCTGAATGCGGGACAAGCGCTTGAAGAAATCCAAAGTAAGATTGCAAATATAACAATGATGAATAATCAAATCGCTTCAGCGGCAGAGCAACAAAGTTCAGTGGCTAATATTGTGGCAGAAACCATTGAGCGCATGAATCAGTCTCAGCAACAGGTTCATGCCTCATTTTCTGATTTAGATGAAGTCTCTCATCAATTACATGACGCATCAGATCATTTAATGGAAGCAACTGGTAAGTTTAAAATGTAATGGGTAAATGAGGACACACTTTATTTTGTACTATGACATTTTGCGGTTTGTTACTGCGAGCTTTGACATGGCTTAAGCTGATTTTTATTGTCTGTTATCATACTTTTCAATTACAGTGGCTATACCAGCCACTGACGCTAAAGCGCGTAAAATGATACTAGCATCGCGGCTATTTTCCTGAAAACGTATTTTTTAGTTCACCTATCCATCTTATTTTCTATTGATAAAGTCTCGACTTATATGATTTTGTGCTGTTAGTTGATACGCTGGTTTGTATCTACTTATAAAAAAGCAGCGCTTTTTAATCATCGCTTTGGACGATTCACTTTAGTTATCCGTCACATCAATAAGTAACTGAGTCTAAGTAAGAAAATGGCAAAAATATTATTGGTCGAACGCGACAATGTTTTAGTAGGTAAATTAGAGTTATCACTCCACATTGAAGGACATCAATGTAATCGATTAACGAATGAAAAAAGCATTGTCGATTGGGTGCTATTGAATCGTCCCGATCTGGTTGTACTTGATAAGGGATCGCTACAAGGCCGGGCCATTAGTTTATGCTGTGAAATTCATCATCGTTCAGATACTTTGTTAATTTTGACCAGCAATAGCGATCAAGTTACAGATCAACTCATTGCGCTGGAGTCTGGTGCAGATGATTATATCAATAAGCCTTATTGCCCAGAGGAATTGGTTTCGCGAATTAACGCTATGATACGCAGGTTACAAAAACTCGCAGCGATAAAGCACCGCTTGCAGCTTATTAAGCATGGTTTCAAGGTAACGTTCGCTGACAGAGAAGTGCAGCTGACTCAAGTAGAGTTTTATTTATTTCGTTTGTTACATGGGCAGCCTTATAAAGTGTTGACCAGAGATGACATTAGTCGACAAATTTATAGTGATCATCGGGTTGTATCGGAAAATACGGTGAATAGCCATATTCGTAATTTGCGTCGAAAGTTAAAGGCGATTTCCCCCCAACACATGTTGATCACCAGCGTTTATTCTGTAGGTTATCAATATCAGCCTCTCTTGGACTCGGCCGATGGCGAACTAAGCGAGCAATCATTGCGTTTTAGTAAATTTGACTGACTTGTCTAACGTGTGGACTGAGTGATAATATTGCGCATCATTTGGCCATTAACTTGCCTTTGTTTTACTTTTTTGAGCTAGAGAGCACACATTTGTCTGAGACAGTAAAGACAACTTCCAAAATTAGTCATTTAAAAAGTAATTTACCCACTCGTTTGTACCATAAATACAGCCAAGAAATTGGCGCTTTTTTAAAGAGTAAGTTTGGTGAGCCGCCAGATTCTGAAGACATAGTACATTCAACATTTGAACGTTTTTCTCGGTTGGAGCATCAAGATAAAATCGAAAATCATCGCGCATTTTTGTATAAAATAGCGCAAAACTTGGTTTTAGACTTCAAGCGTTCAGAAAAAACACGACAGGGCTATATTGATGAAAAAACCTCTGACCCTGATATCAGTTTAGATGACAGAGAGCCTTCATCCGTTTTAAATAATAAGCAGAAACTGGCATTGATTGATAAAGCCTTTATGCAGCTTCCCGCGCAGCAGCGACAGTTATTCTTGCTCAATAGGGTTCACCAAATGTCATATGCAGAAATTGCTAGGCGTTGCGATATGTCTCAAATAGAAGTAAAGCGTCAGGTTGCCAAAGCAGTGCTTATATGTGGAAATGCGTTAAATCATCAGGCAGAGGTAAGTGCTAATGACTAAACCCAATGATGTTTTCGAAAGCATTGATACCGATTTAAATACAACATCTTCGAAGCAACTTATCGAACAACAGGCAACTCACTGGCTGCTTATTCAAGATGAACTGGATCTTGATCAAAAAGTGCAATTTGAACAGTGGCTGGTCATAGACCCCGAGCATGAGCGTATTTATAGACGCCTAGAGGAAGCGCTTTCCTTGGTAGAGCAAATACCGGTAGCACAAAGCTCAGATCCTGTAGTGCTGGTTGAGCAATTAAACAATTCGTCAAAAGTAACCATTGCTACTGACAAAGTAGCAGTGAATAACCATGTATATCGTTGGTTTGCTGTTGCGGCGAGTATCATGTTGATAGCTATGTTAGGTTGGTTTGGGCAAGAGCCGCAAGAGGCGGGCCCTGTAATAGCACAGCAAATTTATCAAACTGAAACAGCGCAAGTTGAAACCTACCTGTTAGTTGATGGTAGTGTGGTGACGCTTGGCCCTGATAGTAAGTTGTTGGTGTCTATATCAAATCAAGCACGGTCATTGAAGTTACTCTCTGGTGAGGGCTACTTTGATGTCGTTACCGACAAGATTCGACCCTTTGTTGTCTCTTCTGGTCAAGTGGGTGTCACCATAATAGGCACAGAGTTTAATGTGCGCTACAACTCACACTCGATTCAAGTGGCTGTTTCTGAGGGATTAGTTGAGGTAGAGCTGCAAGATATGCGTACCAAACTTCAAGCAGGAGAGGTCATTATTGCAGACAACAGCAGTGGTTTGAGTCAAGTAACGTCAATTGATCCGGCGTTGATCGATGACTGGCAGCAAGGCCAGTTGACTTATCAAGACGTGCCTCTCGGCCATATTGTCTCTCAGCTAAATCGATATTACGCTGGCCAGATTATTGTGGTTGGTGAAGATGTGGAACAACTGAGAGTCACAGCCTCATTTTCAACCCAAGATATTCCGTCTGTGATACAAGATCTGGCTGCGATGTTGTCCCTAGAATACACGCAATCAGGCGATACATGGTTGCTAACTAAGCCTGCCATGGTTAAAACGAATTAATGTAAGAGTGTAATGCGAAATCTATTTTTATTGTTGAGTGGTCTGCAGTTAAGCACATTAGCAACTGCAAGTGAGCAAAGTCTTCGTGTCGATATTGAGCCCCAGCCCTTAGTCCAAGCGTTATTTAATGTGGCCAAACAAAGTGAGCAATCTATTTTTACTCAGCCAGCTTTACTTAAAGGGTACCAAACGGCTGAAATAAAAGGCCAATTTACACTTGATGAGCTACTTCAAATATTGCTCAAAGATACTGGCCTTAAAGTTAAGCAAGCAAGTTCTGGCTACATTGTTTACCGGCCAAATAAGGTAAATGATGGCAAAAGGAAAAAGCGTAAATCTGGGTCCAAGCATGACAGTGAGATCGAAAGAATAAGCGTATTAGGTCAAAAGGGAGCAAGCACTGAGGCGGTGTGGCTGAAGCACAACTATCAAGTAGGCCTTGTTGATTTAATTGCTGCGGATGATATTGGCGAGCTGCCGGATATTAATGTCGCCGATTCATATCGCCGCATTGTGGGTGTGCACACCATCAATGATTCGGATGAGGGCCAGTTGGTCACTGTTCGTGGTGTACAATCAGGTATGAACTCCGTCACGCTAGATAGCATGGCCCTTGCCAGTGACAGGCAGCATACTCGAGGCGTCAATTTAGAAACTATTCCGGCCTCTTCTGTGGGCCAGTTGTGGTTGTATAAAACCCCTGATGTGAGCTTTAACGGCAACTCTGTTGGGGCGGTGATGGATCTTAAGAGCTATAGTGCGTTTGACAAACGATCGCCACACTTCAGGTTTGATGCTGAATTATCTCAGTATAGTTATCAAGATGTGCCCGATGATGACGACAAGTTGGGATTAAATATTCGTAGCCAATATAGCCGAGTTCTTGGGCAAGATTCACAGTTCGGTTTGGTTGCATTTGGTATGTATTCAGAAAAATCACGAGACCAAAGCAACCTCAGTAATCAGTATCATGTCAATAAAGAGGGGCAAGCGTTTATTAGTCGCTCTCGCCAATCGGCATATTCAAATGTCTGGGTACGTCAGGGCGGTTCAATTAAGCTTGAAGCTGTGCCAACAGAACAAAGCTATGGGTTTTGGCATAGTTATTACTACCAACAAACAGAGAATGAACCGCGTAATAGCTTTGCATTTGAGCAAGTGCCCAGAACGCCAGTAAGAGTGAATCGAAATCAGGCCGAGATTGAACAGGCTGATTTAGTTTTGGATACCATTTATAGAGACACTGCGCGTAAACAGCTTGGCAGTCATATACACTTTAAAAATGAGCTTTATTCACGTCAACACCTCAGCTTTGATATTGCTTACAGTGAAGCTAGCTCAGATAGGCAAGATGAAGAAAGTGTGTGGTTAAGCGCAAGCAACCCAGAAGAATATCACTTATTGGGGTATCAATATATGGGGTTCGACAGCGATAGGAGCTGGTCAGTAAACGATCCTCGTTTTGCACAGAGCCCTCGTGTCATCAAGCTTGATGAATTTGAGCTACAACGCAGAGAAAATAGCAACACCATATTGGACTCCCGAGTTTTGTATAATTGGCATGCCGACGGCAATGGGCTGGGTTGGAGTGTTAAGTCTGGACTGCGCTATACACACAGCAAAGTGCGATCTAATAGAGATGTTAGTAGGTATGATGTCAAAAGAGATATCTCAATTGGCAAGCTTGTTAGTGACAGCAGGTATTCGGTAGATGCTTTTGGGCTTAATTTACCTTGGTTATCTAATGAGTATGTAAGTAATTACTTCAATGAAAATGTCAGGGATTTTAAGTTAAATAACAATGCCAGTGAGTTTGCAAGCTTGAGGCATGACTTTAATAGCGTCGATAAAGTCAGTGCTGCACATATTGAGTTAATTAACCAATCTGATAGGTGGCGTTGGTCTATCGGTGCTCGTTACGAAGCATGGGAGCAAGAAACGCAAGGGCAAGATATTAATATGAATACCCGAAGCGTGACGCCCAATACACTTTCTCTGAAAGACTCACAGTGGTTGGGCGTATTACGTGGTCGTTATGATATAACTGACAATTGGCGCATATTTGCCAGTGTTGGGCAAAGCGTTGCGAGACCAGATTATTTTGCCAGTAATAACCTAAATTCTGTGAATGAAAGGCGCGACTATACGGTTATCAAACGAAGCGATCCAAACTTAAAAACCAGCCTTGCAGAGAGTTGGGATGTATCAACTGAGTATTATTGGCAAGATGGCAATCTGGCCTCAATGGCGCTATTTAAAAAGTATATTGATGACACTGCAGTGGATACGCGTACTGTACTGGGTGAGCAAGATAACCGAGTGATACTTGAGCAAAAGTCTAACTATGGTCAATCTGAAGTTAATGGCGTTGAACTCAGTTTAACACTGCAGGATTGGTCTGCGTGGTCAAAGCACCTTAAAGGGTTCGGGCTGGTTGCAAATGCGACGATTTTGTCTCACGAGGTGTGCTACGAAATACCCAATCAAGCAGTGTCTTGCTTAGATTATCAATTTGGCCAAGCTGATAAAACGGCGAACGTGATTGCACATTATCGATTTGGTGGCAGCAAAACAGAGATCCGTTTAGGCTATCACTACGCAGGAGAGTACTCACCTTATCAGCCTTTGCCGCTTACTGCTCAAACTCGAGAGGTGTGGCAAGCCTTTTCACAATGGGATATGCAGTTGCGCTATGACGTCAATAAAAATTGGGTGATGAAAGCCAAAGTGCGTAATCTCACCAACGAAAAGCGTCGCAGTATGACAGGTGAGCATCAACACATGTTGGCCAGTGAAATTGAATTTGGCCGCTCTGTTTGGTTTGGGTTCTCTTACCGTGGGTAATAGAGCTTATGTTCATTAAAGCCCGATTATTCGGGCTTTTTTAAATTCTAAGTTAATTATTTAATGTGGCGATTGGTACACCATGACTTCCCATTGCTGGTGCTGTGCGCCAATATGATTACTGAGTGTAGGGTTGTTGATGTAAGTCCAAGCAACCTTGCCATCACCAATGTAGATCAGGTCATCTAGGCCACCCCAACCGTAATCTGTGAATGACAATGTTTCTGTGAGTTTGTCACCTTGCTCATTTATTTCAACCAAGTGATATGTTTTTGGTATGAGTGCGCGGCTGGAGCCAAGTGGCTGCAAGCTTTGGTTGTCGTCAACGCATTGAAACTTGGCATAGCCCAGTAAAAATCGACCATTATGTAGGTTTACTAATTGTGGATCTGAGTATTGGCAGTTGTCATCGCCGACTAGCCAACGCGTGGAACTGGTTTGATCTTCTCTAGGTGTACTCCTGCTGCCGCCAATTGGAATACCAAATAAGCCAATTCTTGTGGCGCTGGTGCTGTCCATGTGCTTTTCGCCCATTAAGTTTTGTGTCGGAACAAGTGGGTAGTGCTCAATTTTGATTTCATTGTGGCGAAGAGCAGATAAGTAATCTAACTCACAGTTGGAGAATATCCCTTTTTTTAAACAGTTTGTACGGTAAACATCTTCTTTTGGTGTGATATTTAAATGTGCTATGAAGTTTCTAAGGTCTGATTCAGCCACTTTCTTTGGGGCTACAGCAACCGACAGACCGTAATTGTCACGAACAGGCACAAAGTTATGTATACCACCTCGAGTAAACGATGCGTTGTTTGCTGGAACAGTAAATAGATATGTGCCAGGACCCCGGTTAGAGTTTGCTTCAGATTTTATGGCGTGCACGTTTTGGCGATTTTTTATGGGGTTTGACAGCTTTTGAGAACTCTTTATCGGTCATATCTGTCGTACACACCGCACCAAACTGGTCGTTGTTGGGGTCATAATAGCCACGAATATGCAGTACATGTCCTTTGCCGCAGCTCCATTCCCAGCCACGTTCATTATAGTCGATCTTGAGAGTCGTTCCTTCGCGTTGTAACACGATAAGCTGCGCTGACTTATGTTTGGTGCCGTTAATATGATTGTACACTGCCGCCACATTGGCGATGGCATAGCTTTGGTCCTTTTCAGAATAGTTTAATGACACGTTTCCTAGGTGTTGAGACTTCATTTTCGTCGCTACATAGGCGTCGTACTCGTGGCTGAGTGGCTCATTGTGCCATTCAAGTAGCCAGGCTTCGGTGTTTTCATTTTTCGCCATCGCTTCGACACACGTTAGAAAATGCGCTTTTTGCTCATTATTTGGCAAAGCGTTTAGTAAGTACTGCCATCTATCTTGTTGTTTAAACGCATTGCCTTGTACGACAGTAGTGAAGGATTTGAGCTTTTTTCGATTTGCCCCAAATTGATTAACTAAGGTGTCGACATACGGTGTAACAGACAGCGTATTATATGGGTTATTGTCCAAACACTGAGAAACATAATAGCGGTTGCTAGCTATCAGTGAGGGCAGTGTCATGGGGGATTTTCGTGATTTTCGAATACTTAAATCATGCATTGCTCTGTCAATGGTGGCGTGATTATCGGCGTGTTTATTGACAAAATTTCCTTTTGTTTGAGCTGGTAAATCAATGACATGCTCATCCCGCTCAGATGCACCATGCGGCTTTTCACAGACCACGGCAATGCGCTTGCAGTCCTTACTCACGCTAATGCCATGGCTTGCAGTGCACTCATTGAGTACACGTTGGTTTTCTGTGTTTTCAAAGATGCCGCTTTGTGGGTTGAGTTTTAGCTCGTAGACTGCGCCAAATCTGGGTGATTGTGTATCATCGCTGATTGATTGAACGGTTGTAGATACAAACATACTGGGCGAATCTGTATGGGTATTGCAGCTGGCGATATAGCTGCGGTGGGGGATTTGTACTTGCTGCTGTTTTATCTCTTGCGCGGTTCGGCCAATATAGTGGGCAACGGCAGGTCTCTCTTTGGCGTTGAACATATTATCTGGCAGTGAAACCATCTTCTAAATCTATCCTTTGTGTAGCAATGTGACGATCAGGGGGGCTTGATCGTCCAACAAGTTATTTTTGCTTACATACCATCAAGTCCATAATGACAATGAATTATTCATATGACGGTCTAAAACCAATTTGGAAGGGGCCATACATCAATTGTCAAACACTCCCCTTTATCAAATAAACTCCAGAAAAAGTTATTCTTTTATGGCTTCTATTTCGCGGCGCTGCCCACATCTAACTTGTCAAACCATTCTAAAAACTCTTGAACTTTTTCGCCTTTATAGAGTTTGCCATGGTTCGGGGCCAGTACTTGTATATCAAGCTCTCTTACACGTGCAATCCAGTTAGCTTTCGCTTGGTTTGAGGGCATCCAGCGTTTATGGAACTGCTCTATATGTTTAACATGTTGCGAGAAGTCTTCAACGAATTTATTGTCATTTGGCGCATTGATTGCTGAGCCAACGTTGGCACTCATAAGGATCTTTGCCGTCGGGTCAAATAGCTGAAAATTACCTGCAGAGTGCAAATAGTGTGCTGGGAGTAAGCGCAAGCGTATACCGCCTAATTGGATCTCTCCACCTTCATCACTGATCCCTTCAAAATGTAAATTATCGAGGTCGAAATGGCCGATAAACCTTTCCCATAGTGAAGGCGCGTACAAGGTGGCATTAGAAATGGCTTTATCCCATAAGCTGAGGGTGGCAATGAGATCTGGATCTTGATGCGACGCGAATAAGGTGGTTAATTTTTCAAGCTCCGTATGCTGTAAAACCGCAGCAAGCATAGGAGAAAAAAGTTCGATTCCACCAGGGTCCATGAGCATGGATTCATAGTCTGTGTGAATGAAATACTGATTTATACTGCCTTGCGTGTTTTGTGTTGAGCCATTGCACTCTAACATCATCCAGCTGTGTGTTTTACCTTTAAATAGCTCCGCTAGTTTCACTTTAAAACTCCCCGTAAGGTATGGATTTCACTTAAGTTATATACAACTGCGGTTTTGATTGTTTTCGCTGCGCTGGCGATGAAGTCTGAGACAGATTGTAAGCTATCGCTAAAGTCCCCAGCATTGGTTGCTTCGACTCGGCTTGTCACCGCAATATATTCAGCGCTTTGCATTTGCTTTTGGATGTCTTCAAAATGATTTTCTAGTTCACTCAGTGCAAGAGAAAGTTGCGAAGCTGCACGACGTTGTGACTTGAGGGCGTGCTGATACATCGCTTCTACTTGGTTTGATTTTACGAGCGTTTTTAGTACAGTCATTTGATGAAAGTACTGGCTGCTTCTGACAAGTTTGTGCGCGACTCTAAAGAGTTGATTTGATAGTTCAGCTATTTTTGTCGTCGAGGCGATTGTTTGTTCCGAAAATTCATCAATGAAATTGGTGATGGGTTTAAAGCCAAGCGCGGCATCACCGGCTCTAAGTGCAACAACTCTTGCATTTTTAGCTGTCAAAGAGAGGTTTTTCGCCTGCGTTAATATCGACTCTAAATTAGCGATTATCTGTGCCACGCGCACGAAATTCTCAACTACTTTTGCATCATCGCCCAAAGTCATCATAGCTTGATCCCGATAATCTAACCCCCTTTAGATGTAGGACAAAAGTCGCTTAAATTCCAGAAATCTAAACAATCAATTTTTTAAACTGGCTGTTAAAGTTCAATAACAGTGTCTACGCTTAATACATGCTTAAGGAACTGTTCATAATATCGTGATCTTGCGTAAATGCATATGAATCGACACACTCAAAAACTCTTACTTAGTTTGTTTTTTCTACTCGTTGGCCTGTCTTTTGGTGTTCAAATTAGTCAGTTTGTTGAAAATTGGATTTTCACTGAAGTTGGGCATTATGGCAATGAATCTATGATAGAGCTGTTTAACTACTTTTCACTCGGCATTATCGGCTTCGTAATGGCCATTGTGCTGGGTGGTGGGGTGATTTATTTTGCTCGAAAGAAACAGCAAGAAATAGGGTTTGGAGAGCATGGCGAGCTGTATTATGAAGTGTTTAGAGAGTGTCTCACTGCACAGTTTTTAGTGTGTGAGAACGGGACCTTATATGCAGTGAGTCAAGGTTTTTGCAAGCAAATAGGTGATACAGAGGAAACGCTGATTGGTAAAGGGCTTAAAGGGTTAGTTGACCAGACTAGCTATGAGCTTTTCATGCAATGGCAAGCACAAGGAAAGGATTTTGACCAACTTGTATTGACTTTAGCCGAGGCTAAATATGAGCAAAAAGAAATCACTGTGTCGATCAATCATACTCATTTGCATGGTGTGTTTTTAGGTCAACTTGTTGATGTAGCCAAGCAAAGTGAGCTGCAAAAACAGCATGAGTTGTTAGCCATTACCCTCAGCTCCGTTGGTGATGGTGTTATTTGTACTGACACGCATAACGAAATTACTTTTATGAATCCCGTTGCTGAGGCTGTTTTAGCATTGCTCACCGAAGAAGTTAAAGGGAAAGGGTTTAAAGCAGTCATGCCGCTCTATCATGAAGATAACAAAGAGCCTATTGATGACCCTATGCAACAAGCAATGACAGAGCTTCAAACTGTTTGTTTAAGTGAGCTTATTTGTTTTAGGAATCATCTCGGATTAGATTTTGCTATTGAAGTGTGTTGCTCACCTATTTTTATTCGTGGCGAGAAAATTGCGGGGGCTGTGCTGGTGTTCCAAGATGTCACAGAATCTCGGTTGATGCGTAAAAGGATGAATCATTTGGCACATCATGATGCATTAACTGGTTTACCAAATAGGTTGCTTTTGCAGGACCGTCTTGTTCAATCATGCAAACGAGCAAAACGACACAAGCACCAATTTGCGCTGATTTTTTTAGATTTGAACAAGTTCAAGGCAATCAACGATTCCCTAGGTCATGACAGCGGCGACGAGCTGTTAAAACAAGTAGCCAAACGTTTAACTGCCAGTATCAGAGCATGTGATACGGTTTCACGCATAGGGGGAGATGAATTCGTACTCCTTATCGATAGCATGGACGATAGAAAGCATGTACGCCATGTCGTTGAGAAGATATTTCAGGCGTCGAGTGGAGATTACGAACTCAGGTCTACACAGGTCAAAGTATCCTTCAGTGCTGGTGTTGCATTGTATCCTGAGGATGGAGAAAATGCAGATAGTTTGATGAAAAGTGCAGATACTGCTATGTACAGGGCCAAAAAGGTGGGGCATTCAAACTATCAATTTTACTGCGCTGAGCTGGATAAAGAAGCAGAGCTGTACTTAGAAAAAGAAACGGCGATGATAGCGGCCCTGCATCTAAAGACTTTTTTGCCGCATTTTCAACCTATCTACAATGCCCAGACTTTAGAGGTTGAAAAGCTTGAAGTATTGGCACGTTGGCAGCATGGTACAGAACTTATTGTTGCTGAGCAGTTTGTGGATATTGCCGAAAGTGCTGGTATCAACGGACATCTCAGTATGTACGTTTTTGAGCTTGCAATGCCTGACTTCGTGCAATGGAGTGCGCGATACCCAGATCTCAAGCTGTGCTTAAATTTATCGATAAAACATTTACTCAATGGCCTATTCACAGAGCAATTAATGTCTCTACTTGATAAGTTTCAACTCAAACCAGAGCAGTTTGAGTTGGAAATTGCTGAGCGCCCGCTATTAGAACGTGCTGACGAGCTTAAATCGACTTTGGATGCGTTAAGTCGACTTGGGTTTAATTTGGCCATTGATGATTTTGGTCTTGGACACACCAACCCTTCTTTGTTGAGGGAGTTACATTTTGATTCAATTAAAATTGATCCGAGTTTCATTAATGAAATGGGTGGGGGAGAACACCAAGATGATCTTGCTCTGGTGATGATTAATATTGCAAAAAGTTTGGGGGTTAATTGTATTGCTGAAGGAGTGGAATGCGAAGTGCAGGCCAAAACTTTGACATCTTATGGGTGTGACCAATTGCAAGGACATCTATTCTCAAAACCTGTTCCAAGTGTGGAAGTTGACGCCTTGTTAGACAAAGCTGTTAAGTCGTAAAACTTGCAAATAACTATGCATGAATCTTTTCTTCGCAGCCGCGTATAATTATGCGTTAAGTGATCGGCTTGTTATTGTGGGTTAGTCTAGATGGATTTACGCTAAACTTTTAAAAAAATTATTCTTGCCGCAGATGAAGTAACTTTTAATTGCTATTATTGCAACTTTGTCATTAAGGGAAGTAAGCGTAATTTCCAGCTTATTTCACCTCGTTATAGCCTTAAATAAAGTATTTATAAAGTTACGCCAACTGATTTATGCAAAGACACACAAGCACTATTTTATGCATAAAAATCAATAAAATTTAAATTGTCTAATCGCCGCGCTAGGCCCTGTTTTTACTGGGGTTATAGCTGAGTCTTTAATTGTTCATATTGCTTATGTGATTATGTCATTAAGCATTCACAAATATGTTTAAAAATTAGTTGACTTAGAGGGGCATCCCTATAAGATGAACATAGACAGAATTTCAGTCAGTGTTTATAAATCTCCATTACGTTGTTGTATAAGTGTTAGCTTGTAGTAGTACCGTCCTGAAGTTTTATCACCGGCAAAATTTAGGTCTATGCGCCCACAAGGGCATAGGTTTGCCAGTTTATAAAGATGGATTCTCTTTAAGCAGTTTAGAATTTGCTTTTAAGGATTGGCATTTATATTTTTTATCAGGATTTATTATTATGTCTAATACTTTAACAGGTACAGTAAAGTGGTTTAACGAGTCAAAAGGCTTTGGTTTTATCGCTCAGGAAAATGGCCCAGACGTTTTTGCACACTTCAGTGCAATCAAAGGCGACGGTTTCCGTACTCTAGCTGAAGGCGAGCGTGTAGAATTTAAACTTACTACAGGCCAAAAAGGTCCTCAAGCTGAGGAAATCGTTAAGCTGTAACTGTCACAGTTTATACGAATTTTAAAAGGCAAGCTTAGCTTGCCTTTTTTATTGTCTATCTCCTGCTGTTTTTATACTTACCTATTCTCTTTCTGCTCACTACCATATCAACGTTTAAATCTGCTTTTTTGCCTGTTTACTAAAAGCGTGTCACGTTAGTTTATTACTTTATCAGTACTATTAGATTGGTAGGCGCTTGCTCAGCCATCATAAATAAGGTGAATAGTGTGAATAACAAGATTGTCGACAATTTATTTGTTTGTAGGTTGACGTTAACGTAAAGTGTATCTATATTGTTGGCAATTGATAAAAACTATTGCGTGATCATTTGATGAACTTCTTTCAAGAAAAAGCTGTAACCTCTTCAGATAAAACGTTTTTTCAATTGAGGGAAGAGATTGTTGAAGGCCATATATCAGCGGGCTCAAAGCTGAGTGAAGTTGAATTGTCGACAAAGTATGAGGTTAGCCGTGCAGTCGTTCGCGAAGCAATCAACCGCTTAGAGGCATGCAATATTGTTGAGCGTAAAGCCAATGTCGGTGCGCGCGTCGTGACTTTAACGTCTGACGGTTTACTTGAGCTGTATCAGATCCGTGAAGCATTAGAAGGCATGGCGGCCAGGCTGGCAGCACAAAATATGCCTGATGCTGAGATCAATCAATTGAGCAGCCTGTTGGAAGGCCAGCAAGATGAGGTAAAGCAGCGCAACGTCTATTATCAAGAGGCGGGAGATTTGGACTTTCATTACCGCATTATCGTTGGCAGCCAAAATCAACAATTGATCACGATGTTAAGCAACGGGATTTACCATTTAGCTAGAATGTATCGAGTTCAGTTAGGTATGACTGGACCACGAGTGACAACAGCTTATGACGAGCATATACATATCGTAAGAGCCATCGCAAATCGTGATGGCGAATTGGCAGAGATCTTAATGCGACGCCACATTCAATATTCAAAAAATAACATCGCCGTCAAGCTATCAAACATGAAGTAAACATCACAGGAGAGTACACCATCATGAGTGCAGGAAAAAAATTTCGTGACGCGTTAAATGCCAATCAACCATTGCAGATTGTAGGCACGATTAACGCTTACAGTGCGATTATGGCAAAGCAAATAGGCCACCAAGCAATTTATTTATCTGGTGGTGGTGTCGCTAATGCATCATATGGCTTACCTGATTTAGGCATGACCTCATTAAATGATGTCATTGCTGATGTTCAGCGCATTACATCTGCTTGTGACTTACCTCTGATGGTGGACATTGATACAGGATGGGGCGGTGCATTCAACATTGCTAAAACTATTCGCGATATGGAAAAAGCCGGCGCTGCGGCGGTGCATATTGAAGACCAAGTGGCGCAAAAGCGCTGTGGTCACAGACCAAACAAAGAAATCGTATCAACAGAAGAAATGGTCGATCGAATTAAAGCAGCGGTAGATGCTCGTACTGATAAAGACTTTTTCATTATGGCCCGTACAGATGCCTTTGCTCAAGAAGGTCTAGACGCTGCAATCGCACGCGCAAAAGCCTATGTAGAAGCGGGCGCAGATGGCATTTTTGCAGAAGCGATTCAAACTGAAGAACACTACAGAGCATTTTCAGAAGCGTTAGACGTGCCAATTTTAGCGAACATGACAGAGTTTGGTAAGACTGAACTTTGGAGCAAGCAACAGCTTGGTGAGTGGGGCGTAGGCATGGTGCTGTATCCTTTAAGCGCATTCCGTGCGATGAATAAAGCTGCCGAGCTGGTATATCGTACTTTATTGAATGACGGTGACCAAAAAGCGGTTGTAGATACCATGCAAACACGTATGGATTTATATGATTATCTTGGTTATCACGATTACGAGCAAAAGCTTGATGCATTGTTTGCTCAAGGTAAAAACAAGTAACAAATAATATAATAGAGTATGTTTTAACATGCTCAGAAAAAAGATTCTAAAATTCAGCAGGTAAAAAATTTTCAGGAGAAAGTGATGGCTAAAGTACTAAGTGGTGCAGGTCTACGTGGTCAAGTAGCAGGGAAAACTGCATTATCAACAGTAGGAAAATCTGGTTCGGGGCTAACTTATCGCGGTTATGATGTGAAAGATTTGGCTGAAAACTGTCAGTTTGAAGAAGTCGCCTACCTTATTCTTAAAGGCAAGCTGCCAAATCAAAGCGAGCTTGACGAATATAAAGCCTTATTGAAGTCAATGCGTGGTTTACCTGTGGCACTTAAGGACGTGCTAGAACGTATTCCAGCAGATGCTCACCCAATGGATGTATTGCGTACAGGTTGTTCTATGCTTGGTAACTTGGAAGGCGAAGCTAGCTTTGATGAGCAAGGTAAAGTAACAGACCGTATGTTGGCGTGTTTCCCAAGCATCATTTGTTATTGGTATCGCTTTAGCCATGATGGCGTTCGTGTTGATGTTGAAACGGAGGATGATTCTATCGGTGCGCATTTCTTACATCTACTGCGTGGTGAAAAGCCATCAGAGCTTCATGAGCGCGTTATGCATGTATCACTTATCCTTTATGCTGAGCATGAATTTAATGCATCTACTTTCACTGCGCGTGTATGTGCGTCAACACTATCAGACATGCATTCTTGTGTGACAGGCGCAATTGGTTCACTGCGTGGTCCACTTCACGGTGGTGCTAATGAAGCCGCGATGGAGATGATTGAGCGCTTTGAATCTGCTGATCATGCTGAACAAGAAATGATGGGCATGTTAGAGCGTAAAGAGAAAATCATGGGCTTTGGTCATGCGATTTATTCTGAGTCAGATCCTCGTAATGAAATTATTAAAACGTGGTCTGAAAAACTGGCTGCAGATGTTGGCGATACGGTGCTTTACCCTGTGTCTGTTCGCTGTGAAGAAGTGATGTGGCGTGAGAAAAAGTTATTCTGTAACGCGGATTTTTTCCATGCATCTGCTTATAACTTCATGGGGATCCCAACGAAGCTATTTACCCCAATTTTTGTGATGTCTCGCCTAACGGGCTGGGCTGCACACGTGATGGAGCAGCGTGCGGATAACCGTATTATTCGTCCTTCGGCTGAATATACAGGTGAAGATCTTCGCCCAGTGCCTGCGATTGCAGCGCGCTAATTAGCCGACGACTTATATAGACCATAAGTCGTGAGCATGCAGTGCTTGATAGCGCTGCGTGCTAAGCACACCGTCACATCTTCAGTTGGAAAAAGCAGTTATGAACACCCAATACCGTAAACGATTACCTGATTCTACACTATGCTATTATGATACGCGCGAGGCCATCGAAGCGATAAAGCCCGGTGCATATGATGGATTACCTTATACCTCAAAAGTCCTCGCAGAAAACCTAGTGAGAAGAGCTGAGCCTGAAAAGCTTAATGACTTCTTGACGCAAATAATCGAAAGGCGTAGAGATCTGGACTTTCCATGGTTTCCTGCGCGCGTTGTATGTCACGATATTCTTGGTCAAACAGCACTTGTTGATTTAGCAGGTCTTCGTGATGCCATCGCAGAAAAAGGAGGCGATCCTGCCAAAGTTAATCCGGTTGTACCAACTCAGCTAATTGTTGACCACAGTCTTGCTGTAGAGCACGCAGGTTATGAGGAAAATGCGTTTGAGAAAAACCGTGCGATAGAAGATCGCCGTAACGATGACCGTTTCCACTTTATAAACTGGACAAAAACAGCGTTTAAAAATGTCGATGTGATCCCGCCGGGTAACGGTATTCTTCACCAGATCAATTTAGAAAAAATGTCACCAGTGGTTCAGGCGCGAGACGGTGTTGCATTTCCTGATACCTTAGTCGGTACAGACAGCCATACGCCGCATGTTGATGCGTTGGGGGTAATTGCCATTGGTGTAGGTGGCCTAGAAGCGGAAAGTGTCATGCTTGGCCGTGCATCTTATATGCGACTACCAGATATTGTGGGTGTAGAGCTGGTGGGTAAACGCCAACCGGGTATCACTGCAACGGATATTGTATTAGCCATTACTGAATTTTTACGTAATGAAAAAGTGGTCTCAACCTACTTAGAGTTTTTCGGTGAAGGCGCAAATGACCTAACCCTGGGTGACCGTGCGACGATTTCAAATATGACACCCGAATATGGCGCAACGGCTGCTATGTTCTACATAGATCAGAAAACCATTGATTACTTGAAGCTCACGGGCCGTGATGATGAGCAAGTCGAGTTAGTGGAGAAATATGCCAAGCTGACAGGTTTGTGGGCTGACGCTATGACTGAAGCCAAGTATGAGCGTGTATTAAAGTTCGATTTATCTAGTGTAGGGCGTAATTTAGCGGGTCCGTCTAATCCGCATCGCCGTGTGGCAACGCAAGATTTGGCAAAGCAAGGCATTGTGGCTGATTACGAAAAAACAGAAGACCAAATGCCGGATGGCGCGGTGATCATCGCTGCAATCACCAGCTGCACCAATACCAGTAATCCACGCAATGTGGTCGCAGCGGGCTTGCTGGCAAGAAACGCAAATAAACTTGGCCTGAAGCGCAAACCTTGGGTAAAAACATCATTTGCGCCAGGCTCCAAAGCGGTGCGCTCTTATATGACTGAAGCAGACTTACTACCAGAGCTTGAAGCGCTTGGCTTTGGCATTGTGGCGTTTGCATGTACTACGTGTAACGGAATGAGTGGGGCACTTGACCCTAAAATTCAACAAGAAGTCATCGACAGAGACTTATATGCAACGGCTGTATTGTCGGGTAACCGAAACTTTGATGGTCGTATTCATCCATATGCAAAACAAGCATTTTTGGCGTCACCGCCATTGGTTGTGGCTTATGCTATTGCAGGTAGTGTGCGCTTTGACATTGAGCAAGATGTCCTTGGTCATGATCAAGCGGGCAATCCGGTAACACTGAAAGACATTTGGCCAAGTGATGAAGAAATTGATGCGGTTATAGCAAATAGTGTAAAACCACAGCAATTTAGAGAAGTATACGACCCTATGTTCAACCTCACGGTTGATTATGGTGAAGATAATGACCCCTTGTATGAATGGCGCGAAACGAGCACTTATATCCGTCGTCCACCATATTGGGAAGGTGCGCTTGCAGGCGAGCGTACGATGAAAGGCATGAGGCCACTGGCAATTCTAGGTGACAATATTACTACCGACCACCTTTCACCTTCTAACGCAATTATGGCAAGCAGTGCCGCGGGTGAATACCTGGCCAAAATGGGCCTACCTGAAGAGGACTTTAATTCTTATGCCACACATCGAGGAGATCATTTAACCGCGCAGCGAGCAACGTTTGCGAATCCGAAGCTACTGAATGAAATGGTGAAGGAAAATGGTGAGGTGAAGCAAGGCTCTCTTGCACGCGTCGAGCCTGAAGGCCAAGTGACCCGTATGTGGGAAGCAATCGAAACGTATATGGATAGAAAGCAACCGCTTATTATTGTGGCAGGTGCGGACTATGGTCAGGGCTCCTCGCGAGATTGGGCGGCAAAAGGGGTGCGCCTTGCAGGTGTTGAAGTGATTGTTGCGGAAGGGTTCGAACGTATTCACAGAACCAACTTGATTGGTATGGGTGTATTACCGCTGGAGTTTAAAGCTGGTACAACAAGGCTGACACTTGAGTTAGATGGTACAGAGACCTATGACGTTGTGGGTGAGCGTACACCGGGTACAACGTTGACGCTGGTGATTAATCGTCGAAATGGTGAGCGTATCGAAGTGGATGTAACGTGCCGCCTAGATACCGCAGAAGAGGTGTCTATTTATGAAGCGGGTGGCGTATTGCAGCGTTTTGCAAAAGACTTTTTAGAAGCCAACGCTTAATCAATATTATCAAAATAAACCCAAGCCATGCTTGGGTTTATTGTTAGGAAGGATCATGAGTTTTAAACCACAAATTAAAATTCCCGCCACATACATGCGCGGCGGCACATCAAAAGGCGTATTTTTCAATCTGGAAGACTTACCTAAAGGCGCACAAGTTGCCGGTAAATTGCGAGATGATATTTTACTTCGCGTGATCGGCAGCCCAGATCCGTATGCGAAACAAACTGATGGCATGGGTGGGGCGACCTCCAGCACCAGTAAAACGGTTATTTTGTCAAAAAGCACACAAGCCGACCATGATGTTGACTACTTGTTTGGACAAGTGGCTATCGATAAGCCATTTATTGATTGGAGCGGGAATTGCGGTAATTTAACTGCGGCGGTTGGTGCTTTTGCGATCAGCAATGGTTTAGTTGATAGTGCTCGAATACCTGAGAACGGCATTGCAGTTGTCCGTATTTGGCAAGCAAATATCGGTAAAACTATCATCGCGCATATTCCAATCACTCATGGTGAAGTGCAAGAAACTGGCGACTTTGAGTTAGATGGAGTGACGTTCCCCGCAGCTGAGGTGGTTGTTGAGTTCTTAGATCCAGCCGATGCTGATGCAGATATGTTCCCGAGCGGCAATTTAGTGGATGTACTTGAAGTGCCTGATGAAGGCGCTTTTGATGTGACCATGATAAATGCGGGGATCCCGACTTTATTCTTTAGCGCTGATGATTTGGGCTTTAACGGCACTGAATTGCAAGAGGCAATTAATGGTGATGCAAATACGTTGCAAAGGCTAGAGAAAATCCGCGCATATGGAGCGCTAAAAATGGGCCTGATCAACGATTTAGAAGAAGCCAAGGTTCGTCAGCATACGCCCAAAATAGCTTTTGTTAGTGGTCCTTGTGCATACTCAGCATCCAGTGGTAAAGCCATCAGTGAGCAAGACATTGACCTTAATGTGCGAGCGCTGTCTATGGGTAAGCTACACCATGCGATGATGGGCACTGCCGCGGTCGCCATTGCAACAGCTGCGGCAATTCCTGGTACTTTGGTCAATGAAGCCGCAGGTGGTGGACAACGCAATCAAGTCACATTTGGGCACCCGTCTGGCACCTTAAAAGTTGGCGCTGAAGCTGAGCAAAGCGGGCAAAGGTGGTTAGCGAAAAAAGCAATCATGAGCAGAAGTGCACGTGTATTGATGGAAGGCTTTGTTCGCATACCTTCACCCGAGTAAAGCACAATAGGTTGAGGTGTTCTCCTCAACCGTCTCTCGTCATTTTATCGACGAACTCAACACAAGAAAAACAAAACATAAAACAAAAAGGAAAGTTTGGAGACCCCATGCTAGAAGCCATTATGTCGCTCGCATTTACAACATTTTTGTTACTTGGTTCACCTGGTCCTGCCCCTTTGGCACTCGCTGCGGTTGGTGCAAGCTCAGGGGTCAAAAAAGGGATGCCATTCTTACTTGGTATTTTGAGCGGCTTGCTGGTGGCTATTGTCGCGTCGGCAACAGGACTAGGTGCATTACTGTTAGGCTTCCCGCAATTAACACACCTATTGCAAGTTGCAGCTTTACTCTACTTACTTTACGTTGCATATAAAATTGCTACCAATAAAAGTGCTTTATCTTCCACTGGAGATAAGTCTGTTGGTTTTATGGATGGGTTCATTTTGAATTTGTTTAACCCCAAAGCGTATGCTGCCTGTATCGCTATATTTGCTAATGTCGCTTTGCCGTTTGAATCTCAAGTGCAGGCCAGCGTGGTGGCGGCCAGTATACTGTTTGCGGTTGCAATCGTGGCAGATGCGCTATGGTTATATTTTGGCGGGGTTTTACATCGGGTTGTAAAAACATCACAACAGCTCAGATATTTAAGACTGTTTTTTGCAAGCCTTTTAGTTTTACTTTTGGGGTATGTCACTCTATCCTCAACGTTAATTTAAGTTTATAAAAAATAGGGAAGTTATGGGGTTATCTAAATCACAGTTTGTCGATGTTGCGCAGGTTTTACTGAGCGCCCCTAAAGGGGATATCGATAAAGTTGATATCAAGGCCATGGTGGACTATTTGGGCACTGTTACTGGGATATTGACCAGCACAGATATGAATCAGTCTGATAAAACAGAAACCGCGTCAGGTGTTGCGATTTCTCCCGTACAAGCGGCAAAGTGTTTTGAAGAAACAGTGCGAACACAATTATTCGCTCAAGGCGTCGCACAAGCGATAAATGACTGCATTAGAGAAAATGACGCTCCCGTTAGAGTACTTTATGCAGGGACTGGACCTTACGCTACTTTGCTTATACCTTTACTAGCAGTGAGTGATAACTTACCTGTTGAGGTTACCTTAATCGATATTCATCAAGAGAATATTGATGCGGTACATAAATTAATTAACCACTTTAATTTAGGTCATTACAATATTCGTACGCATCATGCGGACGCGACATTATGGCATCCCGAGTCGTCCCATGATCGCTTTGACATTATTATTTCAGAAACCATGACCGCTTTGTTAAAACGCGAGCCACAAGTGTATATCTTCAAGCATTTGGTTCAGTTTTTAGCGCCTGAAGGCGTACTTATTCCACAGCTGGTAAGTTTAAAAGCGTGGTTGACTCAAGGTGAAAATGAAGCTGCGAACACGGAGTTACTGGGTGAGTTTTTCTGTTTGGACAAATCAACATCTTTAGCTTTAAGTCAGGATGATTTTAGCTGTTTCTCATCCGGTCTTACTATCCCTGATAAAGATTGCTCAGGGTATACAGTTAAGCTGACTACGGATATTCGAGTATACGGTGATCTTGTATTGACTGAGGGTGATTGTAGCTTAAATATTGCATTTAACTTTAGTCCTTATGATGTCGTACTGACGGCAAATGAGACTATTCAGTTTAATTATGTAGCACCAAGTAGCCCAGACTTTTCGATTGTCTTCCCAAAAGCACAGTGGCAGTACAGTGATTACGCATTACCGAAAAGTGACGACGTTGGCAGGCTCGGATTGATGCAGCTGAAGCGCAGTTTTCAAAGAGCTTTTATGATAAAACGAGGAGAGCGGTTTGAGGTGCTTGATGCAGAGTGGCACGCAGAGTTAGTTATCTATGACATGCTTGCATTAAACTGTTCTGATGTAACAGCAAAAATGTTTGAATTAGAGAGCTTCGCTGATTTTGAGTCATGGGTTGAGGCAAGTACAGGCGACTTGTCACATACGAAAGTAGAAGCCATCAATGATGCTTTTCGTCGTCGCATATACTAATTCGACGGTTAAAACTGCGCTTGCATAGACATCTCTAAGGATTGCTCATCATCACTTTGCTCTTGGTATCGTGCTTTAACAAAAAAGCTGTGATTAACGAAATACTTGCCTTCGACAAGCAGGTGTGACTCATTGCTGCCCACCCCAAGGGCGAAGTGTTGGTTAAAATAGTAATTTGCAATAAAGTTATTGTGATTTTTACTGTTTGAGTTTTCGTGTGTTAAATCAAGCGTAAAGTATTTTTGCTCTCCAAGGCGACGAAAATAGCGTACTTCAATCTGCCAATTATCGAATTCATCATCACTGATTAAGGTGGTACCAACATACGCATTTTCATCAATATCGATGTTGAGTTGCCCTTGTAACCAAATAATATCATCGCTGTCAGTTTGGTGTTGATGCCTAGCACTGACTTTCAGGTTTTCAAAAAATAGATAACCCAGCCCAACTGTGTAGTTATCGTCTGTGTCTCCTAAGTCTTCAATGCTTGCTGTAGCAAACCAGTTAGAGATAAAAAGCTCCCCTTCGACTCCGGTAAAAACAGACTGTTCATCATTGGTGTACGACAGGAGTATATTCGTGTCAGTATCTAAGTAGCCAAAGTCATCCCACACCCAAAAATTAGCCTGAGGCGCAAAGTAGTAATGTGTACTCAAGTGCAAGGTGCGTGTATCAGCATCTTCAAGCTTGGTGTAACTAGCTTGATTAAACCATGTTTTTTCAGTTTGCGCATAACAGTGTGAAGTGACCAGACTCACAAGAAAAATTATTAATATTTTCAATGCTTTTCCTATTTTATTAGTTTTACCTGAAGTCAAGGTTTGAATGAGCGAGTATTTTTAAGGATAGTCGATTTATAAAAATGTGCGTGACGGATAATTTTGGACTATTGTAAAAAAGGGCATTGTTTACTTTTTTTTTACTTTTATAAGCGGAACATGCAAATGAACGAATTCCATGGTATTTCAGTCGGCACGGAACGCCGGGATTTTGGTTTATTACTGAGTTTTAAAGCGGTTGGTCGGCTTACCCATGAAGACTATGTCGTTGTGCTACCAATCGTTGACCATGTTGTATCGCAAAATATAGAAGAAGACATTTATGTCCTAATTGATCTGACTGAACTTAAAGGCTGGGAGGTCGGCGAAGTTTGGACGGATATTCGACTTGCCAGTCAATATAGTGAACAATTTACGCGGACCGCGGTTATTGGGTGTAATCGATGGCAGCGGATGATGTCTATCATTGGTGGCTGGATACTTGGCGGTCAAACACGATACTTTTCTGAAGCACACACAGCAAAGCACTGGCTTAATCGCCACTAGCCTTCTTTAGACACCCACCTTAACTTGATTTTCTAGCTTTTATTAGTTCAAATTTGCCTAATGTTTATTAGATTGGGGGGAAGTAATGCCAAGTATATTGATAACAGGTGCTAATAGAGGAATTGGCTTAGCACTAGTGAGGTTATATTTGGAGCACGGCTGGCATGTACATGCCACTGTTAGAAATATGAGCTCATGTAGTGAATTACGTCATACTGATACGCTTGGTTATCCTGGTCATCTTGATATTTATTCTTTAGATGTAACCGACTATGTGCAACTTCATAATCTTGCTGGCGCTTTACAGCATCAGGCTATTGATATTGTCATTAATAATGCAGGATTGTATGGACCCAAAGGTTACGGTTTTGGGCACTGCGATGTAGAGGCGTGGCGAGAAGTGATGGAAGTGAATGCGATTGCCCCAGCTAAATTGGCAGAATCATTTTATCCGAATTTGATGTTAGGACAGAAAAAAGTATTTGCAGCACTTTCTTCAAGAGTTGGCAGCCATACCGAAAATACCAAAGGTGGTGGTTACATCTACCGTAGTTCAAAGGCAGCACTTAACTCAGTGATTAAAAGCTTATCGAATGATTTGCTGCCACAGGGGATAAAAACGGTAGCGCTGCACCCTGGCTGGGTAAAAACAGAAATGGGCGGGACCAATGCATTGATCTCGCCAGAAGAATCTGCACAAGGACTTAAACGCGTGATTGATCAACTACAAGAAGAGCAAAGTGGCTGCTTTTTAAGTTTTGATGGCTCTGAGATCCCATGGTAACAGGGGGTCAACATTACTAATAATTTATAAATTAACTTGGCCTTACTATTAAAAAACTCTCTATTTTGAGTTTTATGCTGTTACGAGCTTTTGACCTATATAATTATCGTATTTTTATTCAAGGGTGATTATCTAAATATAATCACTTTAATGAAAAAGTGTCTAATGCAGCTTCTGATAATGATGTATTGAATTTACAAGGCGTTAATGTTTATGTAGCATGAATTTATTTATGATCTTTTCTTACTATATGGAATATGTAACGAGCATCGGTGAGTGAGAAAGGGAGTTGCGGATCAATAAGGTACAAGAAGAAGTACGATGTGGGCTACGAATTCAAAAACAATGAACATTACGCAAGCTGAATTAGCTAAGAAAATGATAAAACTAGTCGATCATGGCATTTTCATCAGTTGGGCAAGTAATAAGTCAGACACCCCAGTTATTAAACTACTCATAATATTCATGCGCCTTGGGCATTCATCGGCAACTTATTTCGGCGCTATAGATAGACTTACAAACAAGCACAAGGAGCAAGCGTAATGGAATTTGTTGTCTTTCTTAATTTGCCTATATATATCATCGCGTTATTTGTGGTTTGGGGGAGTGTTAACGGTCGATGGTTTATTTTGTCATTACTGTTTTTAGAGAGCATAGATATGACACTTCTTCCATTGTTCGCACATTTACAAACACCATACTATGCGCTGGTAGTGTTATTAAATGCGGTATTTTTGATTGGGGTGTTAGGCCGCCAATACTGGGCTAGTGTACTGTTTAAGTATACGAGAATTCAGTACTTTTCTGAGGCAACCCGTCAATACGCACTTTCTCCACACGAGGCAGCAATTTGTTTGTTATTTTTTATGTCTCTCGTAGTTAATTTGGTTGCAGGCATTGAAGTATGGTTATACCTTAGTTATTTTATTGATAATACTTTTGTCGTAGAGTATATTTTAAACCCTGTACAGATATTGGTTCATATATTAGAGTGTTTGGTGGTGATTGCGTATATCACTAAACCCTTTAAAGCAAAAAGGACTAATAAATATGATTATATTAATTAACAGACAAACTTTGTTAGTAACGGGAGGTGGAGCTGGTTATGCAAATAGAGAAACTCCGATCAGACCTCAGCCAACAAAATGCATTGATGTAACCATGCGGAAAAAGTCGACTTGATGGGAAAGTAAAAATTATATAATACGTTGCTTCAGACAGTGGGTTTACGCCAAAGCGCGTTGCAATGGGACGAATATGTTCGTCATTCATCTTCTCTGTTACAAAAAGTAATTTCCCAACTGCTCATTTTTCATACCTGATTGCTCCTGTTTTTTGCTTTACCCATGTGTTCAAAAACCAGAACTGTGTTTTTTAGGTCAAAATAACAATAAGCACAGTATGAGAAAAGCAGCCCCCTTCTTTTTGAGATATGTTTAGTCTGACCTTTTAATCAAGTAATGTGTAATTACTGATGTAGATCAATTGTAATTTCTTGTGTTTGGCAATAATGAGATCAAGCCTACAAATATGCATAAGGACCTATCAATGAGCATAGAAAAACACGATTTATTACATGAGTTTCCGGATCATCATCACACCATTCGTCACCTCAAAATGAATGACAACCATTTTGCTAAACTATTTAATAAATACAATGATTTAGATAGAGAAGTACGTCGCATAGAGGAGGGGATTGAAAACACGACGGATGATTACTTAGACACGAAAAAAATGGAACGTGTTCAACTAAAAGATGAGCTGTATGGCTTGATTAAAAAAACGGAAGCTGCAATATAAAAGCGCTTTATATAATGAATATAAGGAGGTCATTGACCTCCTATGAACGCTGAATATTAGCAGTGTTACACTGAAGGCTTATTCAGCGAATATTGAACATTATTGGCACTTGATAGTTGCATATAGTTGATAGCATTGATTTTTACTACCAGTGCTTTTATACACCCAAGACTTTCCATACCAATCGTAGTTTGCGTACGATGACTCATCTTCACCACATGTGATTGTGCTACCGCTGACTTCCTGATTATGACCACGTTCTTCACAGAATTGGTTCCCATTTGTAGCGCCAACAAAGAACTTTTGAAGTCGGCCATTCACCCATACTCTTGGGCTATAGTATGTTACAACGCTTGATGCAAATACACCTTGGTTAGGGGCAATTGTTACTTCTGCTTTTTCGAATGCAACATTACTGTTTTCTATAGTTTCTAGCTCAATTGTATTCGCAGCAGCAACACCAGAAATACTTGCAAATAAAGTAGCAATAACGAACTTTTTCATTTTATTTTCCTTATTTATGTTTAATAGCCAGTTTTATTTAACGGCTCAAACATTGAAATATGATGTGCTTTTTGTTTAATTTTTGATCTATTTTTGTGGCTTCTTTGTGTTTGTTCAATGATATCCCCTGTTAAAACAGACTATCTTTGAGCTGTGCATAGTGGTAGTACGCAAGTTGACCTAATCGACTAAACCGAGCAAATGGCATTGAAGGGGCTGGTTTTCTGTAGATGGGTAATGAAGGTGTTTTATTCGATGATGCCATTTGTGCCAAACGCAAGGAGGCTTGTGCACTAAATGCAACACCTGCTCCGCAATAACCAATGGCGTAACCAATATTATCTTTAAAATAAATATGTGGATGGTCATCTAGCGTGGCTGCAATATAGCCATGCCAGTAATGATCCGCAGTCAATGACTTTAGTGCAGGAAAGCCACTGTGCATGGCGTGGGTAAGATGCCGCTGGTATTTTATTTTGTCTTGGTCTTTACCGTATACCGCGCCTCTTCCTCCAAATAATAATCGGTTATCGGGTAAAAGGCGGTAATAATATTTTAAGGTTCGAGTATCCATCATTACTTGGTTTGTTCTCAGCCCGGTCGAGGCTAATTCATCTTTGCTTAAAGGGCGAGTGACGAGGATGCTGCTTAAAATTGGCAAATATTTTTTACTAATTGTGGAATGAAAATCCCTATTATTGTATGCATTTGCTGTGATTAGCAGGTTTTTGGCCTTTAATTGGATGCTGTTTACATCAACAATATGATCTGTGCCTACTTTGCCGATTCGCTCAGCTAAACTCTGTTCAAATATATCAACACCAGCCTGTTGAGCCATACGTTTGTAGGTATAGAGCAGTTTGAGTGGATTTAACCCAAAACCATGCTGGTTTCTAATTGCGCCGTATGTATTGGGCATATTGATATAATTGGCACGAAGTTCTTCAACATCGATAAAAGACAGGTGTTCATCAGAAAATACTTTTTTTGCATATTGAAAGCTGTCAAATAAAGACATCATTGCTTGTTTAGAGTGCGCTATCTTTAGATAACCATATTCTTGCTGATCACAGTCGATATTGTGAGTGCGTATTAACTCTTTTATGCGTGACACACCACTTTGGTATTCCTGATAAACCTGTGAAGCGATGTCTTCCCCCCATTGCTTGACCATACTTAGTGGGCTCAATCTACCTGTTGTGGGTAACGCAAATCCAGCATTTCTGGCACTGGCACCGAAGCCAACTTGATTTGCTTCTAGTACACACACACGTTGGTCGTAAAGTGTGGCCAAGTAATATGCTGTGAGTAAGCCTGTAAAGCCTCCACCAATCACAATGGTATCGTATTTTGTCGATTCTTCTGGATTTCGTATTACCACGCTTTGTTTAACCTGAGTCGCCCAATAGGTGGAAGGCAAAGGTTGGCCTTTACAGTTAGCGTGATATAGTGGATCGTAGGTATTCATCAAAATTCCAATACCATTTCAGCTGCTTGACAGTGGCATTCGTTACCGCAAATAGGGCACTCATAACCATCATTTACACAGTTTTCTAGCCATCGATCATCGTGTAATTTTACGAGTTTTCCGCCTGATTTAGTGAAGTATTTTACAGCACCGTTGCCAGGGCTCTGCTTCCAGAGGTGAGCAACTCCTGCTTTGGCTCCTTGCTGCTTGAGTACATTTACAGAGGCTGCTAATAATTTTGGCCCAATGCCTTGACCTTGTGACTGAGGGTGAATAGCGATGCACTTAAAGTACGCCATAGATTCTGTGCCAACCGGCCATTTTGAGGGCGTACACCACTTATCAATCGTCCATTGTTCAGCACAATAAGTGAGTCTAAAACCGACAACTTGGTCGAACTCGTTGATTGCAACAAAAGAGGCGTTGAGACCATTTTTTAAGCCCATTTGATAAATTTGCTCAAGCTTCTTGTCGTCTAAATAGTTTTCTCCATGCACTAAGTTTCCAAGAGAAATAACTTGAGAAAAATAATTATGGCTAAGTTGTGTCAGCTTCATCGTGTTACTTATTCTTTTTTCTAATAATATTTCCCTATTTTGCAGAACATATAGTGATAATCAAGTTTGCAATTGTTCGAAAAACGGGTAATTCACGTTGACAGCGATGTCAATGTGTAATATTTGTTAAATTGATGAACATTGATATTCATCAAGTCGAAGGCAGCTGGTTACTGCTTTTTAGATACAACATATAATGAGAAATTAAATTTTAATTTTATTTAATTCAACAACATGTAAAGGTAAATTATGAATAACAGCAAAATTGGGGTAAGTAAGCTTACCAAAGTCGCCACAGTGTGTTTGCCAATTTTATGCGCGAGCGCATTTACTCACGGTATGAATGTTCAGCCTGATCCCAATAATCCCGGCGGATATGTTGTATCTAGAGCAGATTTAAACGCCGCTGAGCAAGCATTAACAGCTGATCCAATGTATGCAATTTGGTCTAAAGCACTTGAGACTCGCAGCAATACCATTGTTGAAGCCATTGTGCCAGGTGCCGCGAGTAATCCGAGTAACGTAAAACGTGTTGAACGTGTTTTTGGCCAAGCCGAGTGGGATTTCTTAACGCAAATGGCTGCGCCAGAGTACACGTACACGCGTTTTTTACGTGCTATTGGTAAGTTTCCAGCATTTTGTGGTGAGTATACAGATGGCCGTGATGCGGACGCCATTTGTAAAAAATCAATCGTGACGGCGTTTGCTCATTTTGCACAAGAAACTGGCGGTCATATTTCTAAAGATAACATCTCTGATAATCCCAACAGGCTAGAAGAGTGGCAACAGGCACTGGTACATGTTCGCGAGATGGGGTGGTCTGAAGGACAGGGTGGCTATCGTACAGGGTGTGGACAAAATGATTGGCAAAACCGCCGTTGGCCTTGTGGTGCTGGGCAAGGGTATTTCGGCCGAGGTGCAAAGCAGTTATCGTATCACTTTAACTACGGCATGTTTTCTGAAGTGATGTTTGATGGTGATGCAACAGTCCTTTTGAATGACCCAGGCCGAGTCGCTGATTCATGGTTAAATTTGGCATCAGCCATTTGGTTCTTTTTAACGCCACAAGCGCCGAAACCTGCGATGCTACATGTAATTGATAGAACGTGGGTGCCTTCACAAGTCGAACTTAATGCAGGCATTGGTTATGGCTTTGGTACCACTATCAATGTGATTAATGGCGGCATTGAATGTGGTGAGCACAACCGCAATAAAGGGCAACCTGTCAATCGTATTCGTTATTGGGAAGGGCTATCTCATTATTACAACATTCCAATTGAGGCTGATGAAGAAAATACGTGTTGGCAGCAAACTCCATTTGGTAGTTTGAATCTAGATGGTGCCAATGGCGTGTTGTATACAAACTGGGAAGCCAGTTGGGCCCATTATTCAGATAGACCTGGGGGTCACTCTTTTGAGTGTAAATTAGTGGGTTATCAAACTGCTTATTCAGCACTTGTTCCTGGTGATTATGAGAAGTGTGTGACGAACTTTTATCAGTCGCACACTGGCTGGCCAAGTGTATCTGTTGTAGATACGTTACCGCCTGTCGATGACAAGCCACCTGTCGGTGGAGTGAAAGCTTGGGAGAGCAATAAAGTATATTTAAAAGGTGATAAAGCGAGCTACCAAGATAAAATCTACGAAGCTAAGTGGTGGACCCAAGGTGACACACCTAGCTCTACAAATACGAGTGGACCTTGGAAGTTAATTAAGTAACAAGAGGAGGGGAAACCGAGGTTTCCCCTAACATTATGTCTTGAGAGTGAGGCTGTCACTGGCCATGCAGCCAAACAGCCTAGACTCAACGCGTTTTTCGAAGCTTATTGTGCTATTGAGTTAGGTCGCCCTTAAGTCATTGAATTTATATTCAGTATTAAGTGCGCTAAGGGTCAATAAGAGCGATACACTTTTAGACTCATCGACTTTGATCACATCGCTAAAATGTAGGTGTGGAATCGTAACTTCTCCATCTGCAATTATCTGCCAATGTACTTTGCTTGCTGTTTGTTCTCCCATGCATAGCTAGCGGTGACGAGATTTACTGTGTGATTCACCTCACAAAATCTAAAACAGCTGTTTGAGTTTCTTCATTTAATGAATGAGTCAATGGCTCATAGGCTGAGATGGGCACCTCATCCAGTTTGATGTGAGTAAGTTCAGGTACCTTGTGTTCATCACTTACGTTAAATAGGAAGTAAATGATAAATCGTCTGTTCACTGTATATGACGTGGATGGCTCAAAGATAAAATGCAGCTAAGTCATTAAATGGCAAGTTGGTTTTTGTCTTTGTCTGAGCGCAGATAAGCGGCTTGATTGAAGAGCACACAATGTTCTTCGTTATTACCTGCATGGGAAGAGAAGTTAATAATTAATCTTCAATAATTAGCAATTTCTGATAGTTTAATCATATTGAGTAAGTTCATTTTTTTAATAGGTTTGGGCTTTGAATATAAAATTGAATAAATTATTAATTTTTTATTATTTAATTGTATGTTTAATGTGGGTATGCGAAGGCCTTTAAAGATAGTTCAGGAGAAGCTGAGCTTCTCCCAACCGAGTATGAATTATTGTTCTGAAACTGTCAGTGAGTAGCTGGCCATACCATCAAATAGTTCAGAGTCTACGCGTTTTTGAAAACTCTCAGCGCTTTCAAAATAGAGTTCTCGTATATCATCGAAGTTTTGGTCAGTATTTAAATCTAACAGAATAATTTCCATAGAAAAATCAGAGAATGAAACAGAGTCACTGGGTATAATCGCGCCAAATCTAATGTCAGGAACTACATCTTGACCATCACTAAAGATGTACCAGCTGCTATTGCCATGGTTAAAATCTGACCAGGTTGTTCTAAACACAAGTGCATCAAGGCGACTATGCGCAGATTTGAAGTCAAATGTCACGTTCATGGAGTCATCTGAAGCTGCTGTTTGCTCGAAGTAATTATATACACTGTTATACGCTTCATTATTATCAAAGAGTTGTGTTTGATGAGTATGTCCTTCGCTATCAATTCGGCTCAAAGCATATGAATGTGTTCTGACAAAACCATTACCGGTGAATGTTTCGTCAAATTTTGCAGTAGATAAATAGCTGATTGTATCAAGCTCATTAAAAGTCACTAACTTATCGTGTGGTTCATCAAATGCTTGGTTAACCTCAGCTTCGTTTACGGTCACATCATACACTGCTTCATTACCCACATAAGATGTGAGTGTAACAAAATGATTTGGCTTAAAACTTAAATTACTTAAATCTAACGGGGTGCCAAGTGCAGTAAACTGCTCATCAGATAATGTCAAAGTAGATGGTTTGGATGTGTCGAATAGACCCCCTTTATAACCTGTGTCTGAATGCGTGAATAACAACTTTTGTCGTTCTGGCACACATGCGTATAATTCGCTTTGCCCATTATTTAAGTTAACGTGGGTGGCTGCTACATTGTGCAAATTCGCATTAGGAAGCTGCGCACTCAACGTCTCTAGATCATAGGTGATATCGTTACAACCACATGTATTAGGGTCATTAAAGACTAGGGCATCGACTTCAAAGCCATCTTGGACATTAAGTACAGTCTTTATTTGCGTATGCAGTCTGTTTTGGTCATCAGTTGTTTTAAGTACAAATGAAGCATGCCTAGCATTGTGCGGGATACCTGTTTCTAATTGCCCATTAGTATTGGTTTTTTGACTTGAAATAAATGCACCATCTTCATCGTGAAATATGACATCAACAGAAACAGCCGTGGAACTACATTGGTTTTTTTGGATAGTTCTTACAGCAAAAGGGGCAAGTTGCACGGGCGCCGGTGTCGGTGTAGATGATGTTGTTGGTGTCTGTACAGGTCTTGTTTCTGTAAGAGGCGTTCCTTCATTGCTGCCACCGCCTCCGCCACCACATCCAGTTAGTTGAATTGCAGAGATCATGGCCAGCACAAGTGCATTGTATTTTAGTTTCACAATAGTTCCTTTAAAATGGTTATTTTTCCTAAAATGGAACCATACCGTGATTTATTAATTTTTTGAAATAAAATTAATAAAATATTAATATATTTATTTGTTTATTACTTAAAAAGGAACTAAAGGCATAGAATATTGCCCTTAGCTCAGTATAAAGGATTTCTAGTTTAATAATGTTTCAATTTTAACCTTTCCTTGTTTATCTGCGTATTTAAAAACAAAGTCTTCTTTGCCATTCTGATCTATATCTACTAGTACAATATCGTTTGGGTTTTTAGGGAGAGGGCGGTTTATTTTCGTGCGTTCTTTACCTAATAAATGATTAGGGGCTCCAAAATATACGCTTAACGTTTCATCGCCAGACTTAAAAACAAGATCATGTTTTTTATCTCCATTTATATCCCCAGTATAATAAGGCATACCTTGCATCGAGCGCTTCATATCAATTTCAAGTTCAACTTCTTTTTCGGTGCTTGGAGTGGTGTTAAACAGCGTATGTGGGTGCTGTTTAAAAAAGTGCATGTCGACGTCAATGTCAGCTTTTCCCCCACCCAGTGCCATCGCTGCGATGGTTGTTAAACCAATATCAACATTGAGAGTTTGTAGATCAAGTAAGCCATCACCATCAAAATCATACTCGATGCGCATGCCCCCAGCTCCGATGGTGTGAGGTAGCTTGATTGCGCCAGAATTAAAACCTCTGGCCTGTCCAAGGTATAAATCATATTCCACTTTGGCCTCTAGGCCCGAAATCCCCTCCGTAACAGGTCGGATCCGAGTGATTAAATCTAGATGCCCATCTTGGTTAATGTCTAATAAATCTTGTGTCGTGCGAGTCCGGTTGCCCGCAATTTTGCCAAATGTAGTAGGGAGGTGAACATACTCTACCTCTTTCGCATAACCTGATTTATTACCATACAGCACCGCGACTTCTTGGCGTGTACGAAATACCAAATCTATGAAGCCATCAGCATTAAAATCATGAACAATGGGTAAAGAGGTAAAGTTTGTGCTGATTTCCAGTGATTCATTATAAGTATGACTTCTTAAAGGTAAACTATATTCAAAGTCATGTTTCACAAACTGTCCATCGGACTGCTGAACAAACAGCTCATTGCGAGTAAATCCAGGTAAATAAATATCGCTCAAACCATCTTTATTGACATCTAAAACAAACTCCACTTTTTCAAAGTCATCTACTTGCAGTCGAGTAAGTAAACTAGTAGAAGCGACCAGTTGCGTTGTTTTATTAGGGGTCACCAAATACACACCGCCCTTGTCTAGGACGAATGCTTGCACCTCTTTAGAGTGAGCTATATATCCGTAATGAAACCCTTTTGAAGTGATACTTATGGGGAGTTTATGCGAGGTGGTTTGGTTTAAGTTGATCCGTTCTAGCGCCTTTTGTTCTGTATTAACGGCGAAAACAACCGGTGAGTCTGTTAAGAGCAACGGGCTATCAGTGTCTATTTTTAGTGGCATTTGAGCACTATATCCATGGCTTGATACGATGATACAAGCAGCCAAAATAGCGTTAAACTTCATCATTTTCTCCAAATCGCAGATTGACCTTTCAGAGTGAAAAGGTTTTATTGGGTTATTTTTCTCTTTTTATTACCGTCGAGAATGACAGAATTCACATTCTTAGCTTGGTATTAGTCTTTATTGGTCACAAATAGTTCGATTTAGATGCTATGTGAGCAGTCTTGATTGCGCAATGTAGAGGTTGTAATTATTTGTGACGACCTGTTCGAAAGGAGACGTTAATTGAGTGGTGCACGACTCATAAAAGCGCTACAATTCGCGCCTTGTACTTCACAAATGAGAAACCACCGTGATAGCACCCCGTCAATTACTAGAGAGCTTGAATAGCGCCTTATTACAGGCTTCAACATTAGAACAATATGCAGACAAAATAGTGCAGCAGCACTTGCAAGCAAACCCTGCTTGGACCATCGAACAGCGTGCATACTTTGTTACAACTCTCTATGATTTGATCCGTCATAGCCGAAAACTGTGCTGGGGGCTAGGGCGCCGAGATTTAGTGGACTCTGTTACAGGGTTAAACTCTGATGATGCTTGGCATATGTGGGGCGCATACACTGTGTTAAATGGTCAATCACTCCCAGAGTTACCTGAAGTCTCAACATTGAATATAGAAGAAATCGAAAAAGAACTCGTCAGCGCGCCTGACGATGTGCTTCTGAGCATGCCAGCTTGGCTGGATGAGCGATCGAGAAAGGAGCTGGGCAGTGTATGGGAGCAAATTGCTAATGCACTAAATAAGCCAGCCGAACATTTTATTCGAGTGAACTCACTTAAAAGTGACGCTGTTAGTGTCCAAGAGAGTTTGGCGAAAGAGCGTATAACCACTGTCTCTGTTGATGGTTTACCAAATACTCTTAAAGTTGAGCAAATGGGGTATTTGTTTAGAACCGATGCATTTCAACAGGGCCATTTTGAAATGCAAGATGCGGGTTCTCAGCAAATAGCCAGTTTATTGGATATAAAGCCTGGCATGAAAGTAGTGGATGCATGTGCTGGGGCTGGTGGAAAAAGCCTGCACATTGCTGCCTTGCTCGAAAATAAAGGGCGTTTATTATCACTAGATATCCATCAACATAAGCTAGATACGTTAAAAAAGCGTGCTAAGCGTGCAGGCTCTCATGTTATAGAGACACGCTTAATTCAAAATAGTAAAACGATTAAAAGACAAAAAGAAAAGTTTGATCGTGTGCTGTTAGATGTGCCTTGCTCTGGCACAGGTATATTTAGACGCAACCCTGATGCAAAGTGGCATTTAAATGAGAAAAGTGTGGATGACCTGATTGCTTTACAAAAAGATATTTTGCAGCGATACAGTCAGATGTGTCGTGTTGGCGGCAAGCTGGTCTATGCTACTTGCTCTATTCTCCCCTCTGAAAACGAGCAGCAGGTGCACGCATTTTTAGCTAACAATTCAAACTGGGCCTTAGAAGAAGAGCTCAGTTTAGTCCCGGGTGTAAACAGTGAATATGATGGGTTTTACGGTGCAGTATTGGTAAAAAAAGATATTTCATAATTGATGGGGTTGAAGTTATGCACTTTCGACCCAACAAAAAAGTATATATTACTAGGCGAGTATTTGACTGCGCCTAGCGAACACATTAATCGTTTAAGGTTTGACTATGAATCCAATCATCGCGCTACTAAAAGAGCACAATATTTCTGACGAACAAATTAAAGCGGTATTTCAGGCGCTGACTGAAAACCCTCTAATGGCCATGGCAACTGTACAGCAGTTACCTATTCCACCGGAAAAATTACAGCAATTGATGGGGCTGGTGATGCAAAACCCAGGCCTAATAAAAGAAGCGGTCGCGGAACTGGGTTTAGATTATTCAAAAGTGGAAGCGGCAAAAGCACAGCTTAACAAGTGATTGTCGATGACTTCAGTTAAAAAAGGCTTCACTGTGAAGCCTTTTTTCTGCGTATTAAAATGTTACTTGAGTGCCTAACGTAATAAAGCGTCCACGCCCGCCACCATATGCACTGTGGAAGTTGCCATTTCCGCCGATTATAAAGGCCCCTTGATTATCAAAAATATTTTTTATGCTGGCAGAGAGCTTAAGTGTCGTCTCTTGTATTTTTTGTTGGTAAGTTAATTGAACAGAGTGGGTCGTGTAAGAAGGCAGGTCATTACCCCAAAGCGGTTCAGGGTTTGAAATACAATCACTTGACTGCAGCGCACAGCGTTCACGATTGGCATTGATAAAATTAAGCCAGTTTTCATATGTTTGCTTACTGCGTTTTATGGCACTTTTAAATTGTGTATGCCATATCACCTGCCATTGATCATGTTGCCACGAAATAGACGCTTTCCCCGTATCCTCAAAAATGTGGTGGTTTAAGTACCCTTCATGTATCTCAGGTGCGCGAAGGTTGATGGAGTCAGATAACAAGGCGTGCTCAATAACATGGTTCCAATTGAGCTTGAAGGCGAGTTTACCCGTGTTTTTGAGAGTGTATGTATAGTTAATCGCCAAATCATAGCCTTGGGTAGTAAGTCGATTTGCGTTGACTAATTGCTGTTGTAGCTCAATGATTTGTCCTTCATTATCTCTTTTAATGGCTTGGCAAAATGGATTGTTCGGATCAAATACTGTGTCAGTTTGATAGCATCTTGTCATGATATCTTGGTGAGAGAGTGTGGTGATGACATCGTTGATAGTGATTTTATAGTAGCTTGTATTTACCGCTAAATTAGTCATGAATATAGGTGAGAATTGCATCCCAAAGGCGTAGCTATTGGCAGTTTCTTCAGTGAGTTCGGAGTTACCTAAATTCGGTGAGTAGCTATTGTTTTGATCAAGAAAGATTCCTTCTTGTGTTATTACTGCATGGATGCTCGGATCCTTTCGACAATTTTCGTGGCCACGTTGCGTTGATGTTGAAGTTACGCCATCGCATATATCTTGAAAGGCATTGTAATCTCCGCGTATTGGTGACATAAGCTCGGTGATGGTAGGGGCACGCATTGACTTTGCCCAGTTAAAATTGAACGCATAGTGTGCGGCTGGGGCGTAATGTAGGCCGAGATTATAGCTTTGAATTAACCCCATGTTTGACCAGCTGTAATCGGCAGCACGTGCAGCTAAAGAGAGATCTAACTGATGTGCAAGTGGCTTGTTTTTGAGCAGAGGGACCGACACTTCTGTAAACACTTCATAGCTGGTAACATCACCCGAAAAAGTAGGGATATAGTTAAATGTCACACCACCTTGAGGTACATTGGTGGATACGTCTTGACTATCCTTTCTGTATTCAGCCCCGAATACTGAAAATACTGTGCCTGATGCTAAAGTAGCAAGCTCCCCAGTTATGGTGGCTGTTAAGTTAGTTTGCGAGAGTTCCGTCGTTAACTGAGGGTTAGCGCGTATGTAATTGGCCGCTGCCGAACTGATGGCGTCCTCGCCAAATAAGTTGATTGGTGCACAGCCATGTTCCCTTGCATCCAGATCTGCGCACCGGATTGAGCCATCGCTTAACCGCTCTGCGTTGAGGGCATGTTTGACATGAGCCACTTGTAGTTCGTTATAGCGGATCTGTTTTTGTTTGAACTGTCCAAACCCAACTGAGACATCCCATTGCCAACGGTCCCCAACAGCCCCATTTAGGCCCACCCATGAACGAAAAGTTGCACGCGAGTTTTTGTTAGTGACGGCGCCAACTTCGTGAAATAAACGATCCCATTTTATGTCTTGATGATTGGCACTTGTGCGTATTTCTTCCGGCACATAAGGGTTAGTGTGGGGAATTGCACCAATACAATCGGAATTAAACATCTCTGTGTTTGGGTTAAAGGTGATGACGAGGTCACATTCATCTTCGTTTTCTGGAGACTTTATATTGAGGCTGTCATTTTTGCTGTAATGTAATTGCAAATAGGCTTGGTTGTCTGATTTAAAATCAAATTCATTTTTTATTGCCATACTGAGCTGCTGGCTCGGAAGTTGTAGCATACTATACTGATTAAAATGTAAGCCATGTACTTCTTCTTGCCAATCATCTCGCAATGTTTGGCCATCATACCAAAAGCCAGAGTTGGGTTTAAAACTGCTCGATTCGCTGAACACGCCACCGGGTAACGCATCGCTTAACGAAGTCCAGTCGCTTTGCTCAATATTACGCATACAATGATATGCACTTTGTTGTTCAGCGTCATATGTCGCTGTGAGCATTGTGTTGCACATTCTTTTTGGGTCATACCGCCAGTCATCTTGCTGTTGAGCACGCGGCCTATCCCAGTAATCTAAGCCAAGGTGTTCGATATAAGAGGCACTAAATAATAACTGTCCTTGTTGGTTGGCATACTGAATACCGGTATCTGCATTGATTGATATTTCTCTTGCGCCGCCAGCTGCGCTTTCTCCCATGGTTAAGTTAATAGTTGTGTCGTCCTTGCTTTGTCGAGTAATGATATTGACGACACCTGAGAGTGCGCCAGAGCCGTATGCTGCTGAAGCTCCGCCTGTTATTATTTCAATATTTCTTATTATGCCCTTTGGTATAGTGGAAAGGCTGACAAGATCGCCAGAATAACTGTTTGATACGACACGCCGACCATCGATCAAAGTCAGTGTTCGGTTGAGTCCTAAGCCACGTAAATCAATGGTTGAGAGGCCTGAATTATGGGTGCTATTTTGAGAATTAAAATGACTGATCCCTTCATTAATCTGTACTACTTCATCGATCAGAACATCTGATAAAGAAGCAAATGCAGAGTGAGTGATAGTGTCGTTAGAAATATTAGTCAGTATATGCGTATTATTGCTTTGTGTAATGCGGGACCCTGTCACAGCGATCCGCTCGATATTTTGGTCTTGTTGTTTATCTGCAAGTAACGTTTCGGGCGTTGCATATCCATTGTTTGTTAAACATAGAAAGCCAGTACCAAATACAATTATCGAAAAAGCGCTGCTAGGTTTTTTACTTAATGACACCAAACTTCCTTAAATACACTAATAGGCAGTAAAAAAATTGTCCGTGTAGAAGGCGCCTTTTTCGAGGTGCTTCTTTCCACGTTTTCTGAATACGTTTTGTAGTATAGGTATTGTTTATTAAATTATAATTATATGTGTATTAAATGTGAATTTAAAGGGTGGGGAGAAACATCACTGATGTACGCTGTTGATAAAAGCAGTGATTTTAATTGAAAAGTTAGATGAGATAGTGACTGATATTTATGTGGTATTAGAAACGATAAAAGGGCCATAAAGGCCCTTTGGGAAGTATCGTTCAAGTTAGTATGGTTACCCTAACCCCTTAAGGTAACCCACCAATTGTTTTGCAAAAGCGGCATATCTCGTTAAGTTTCTAAGCTAGCGAGAGGAAAAAACCTGCTATTGCTGCGCTCATTAGGTTAGCCATTGACCCTGCTAAAACCGCCCTGAGCCCTAAGCGTGCGATATCCTTTCTGCGACTGGGGGCCATACCACCTAGTCCGCCTAGTAAAATTGCAATCGACGATAGGTTAGCAAATCCACATAACGCAAATGTGACAATTGCTTGGGTGTGTTCAGATAACCCATCGCGATAATTCATAAAGTCCAAGTAGGCAACGAATTCGTTAACTACTAATTTTTGGCCGATAAAGCTACCTGCCGTTACAGCTTCTGCCCAAGGTACACCAATCATCCAAGCTACTGGTGCAAAGACATAGCCTAAAATTTCTTGTAATGTCAGCTCTGGGTGATTAAACCAGCTGCCAATTCCGCCCAGTAAACCGTTCATCAGCGCGATTAATGCGACGAAGGCCAGTAGCATAGCACCTACGTTAAGTGCTAAGTGCATGCCGCTTGAAGCGCCTGCAGCCGCTGCATCGATGACATTAACTGGCTTTTCTTCACCACTGTCTACTTCAGCTAAGTTTTCTTTGGTTTTTTCTGTCTCTGGCACAATCATTTTGGCCATTAAGAAACCACCTGGTGCTGCCATAAAGCTTGCTGCGATTAAATATTTTAAATCGACACCAATGGCAACATAGCCCGCCATGACTGAGCCTGCAACAGTTGCAAGACCACCAACCATAACCGCAAATAACTCTGATTGCGTCATTTTAGGAATGAACGGCTTCACAATAAGAGGTGCTTCTGTTTGTCCAACGAAAATATTCGCGGTAGCAGAAAGCGACTCAGGTCGTGATGTTTTAAGCAGCTTTTGTAATCCGCCACCTAAAATTTTAATTATCCATTCCATAATCCCGAGGTGGTATAAAACACCGACCAACGCCGAGAAAAATACAATGACAGGCAAAACCTGAATTGCAAATACAAATCCAATTGACTCTTGTGCAGCCAAAGGACCAAATAAGAAGCTAATTCCATCATTGGCATAGCCAATTACCGAAGAAACTGCTGACGACATAGCGGCCAACGCGTTTTTACCAGCTTCTATAAAGAGTACAAAGCCGCCAATGACGACTTGCATTAAAAATGCGATACCTACAGTTCGTTTGTTTATTGCGCTGCGGTTCGTTGAAGCCGCGAAAGCAATACCTAGTAGCATCATCATGCCTACTAGGCTCATTATTGTTGTCATGCCAAAATGTTCCCGTTTTATTCTTGCAGCAAATATTTTATTTTACTTTTAATAATATCAATCGCAACGCGATTCATACCGCCACGGGTCACGACCAAGTCGGCATTGTGCTTCGATGGTTCGATAAACTGATAAAACATCGGTCTAACCGTTGCTTGATACTGCTCAACAACAGAAGAAATACTTCTGCCTCTGTGCTCGATATCACGCTGCATACGGCGTAATAAGCAAATATCAAGCGGGGTATCAATAAATACCTTTATATCAAATTCTTCTATTAATGCTGGGTCGCTTAACAGTAAAATCCCTTCGACAATTAATATTTTTGCCGGATTTACTGTGCGTGTCTCACTACTGCGCGTGTGTTGAGCATAATCATAAGTCGGGACTTGTACAGATTTACCTTGACGTAATTGTTCAAGATGCTCTTTCATCAACGCATGCTCAAACGCATCCGGATGGTCATAATTTGTTTGAGTTCTATGCTCAAATGGCAAATGCGATTGATCTTTATAGTAAGCGTCTTCTTCTATAACGGCGATAGCACCTGATTCAAGTTCATTTACTAATTCGTTATATATTGTTTGACTAAAAAGAGACTTACCGGACGCAGAAGCGCCAGCTATGGCTATAATTGTTCGTGTCACTAAAGTTCACACCCAGCTATTGTTGACGTTGGAAGATCACAATAGCAAAAAAGACACGATTAATCTCTTTTGCCTCGCTTAAGGATCAAATTTAAATGTTTTGCCCCATTCAAAACAGGACTTATGTCCGCTGGTATAACCAGATTTTTTATTTATTTAAAATAGGTACTGAGAAGATATATTATGGTTTTGTGACAGCGGACTAATGTCCTGTACGATATATTTAGCTATCAATAAAGTAACGACCTCTGGGAGCAAAGATGCTTTATAAAAACAAAATATGGCCCAGACAAAAGATGAGAGGTGATATATGGCAAGAGCAATTATATTAATGGCGGATAGTCTTGGCGTTGGTGCAGCACCAGATGCTGAAAAGTTTGGTGATGTAGGTGCCAACACGCTCGCTCATCTTTTGCAGGCATATAAAGAGGAAAAAGGTAACGCATTATCTATCCCTAATTTAACTAAATTAGGCTTAGTAGATGCATGTGAAGCCGCTGGTGGGAAAACATGTGAAGTTGCTGAGCGCATTGAGCCAGTAGCTGCATGGGGTTATGCCAAAGAGTTATCTAGTGGCAAAGATACACCATCAGGGCACTGGGAAATGGCGGGAGTACCGGTTTTATTTGACTGGGGCTACTTTCCAAACACACAGCCTTGTTTCCCGCAAGAATTTATTGATGAGTTGTGTAAAAGAGCGGACATCCCGGGAATTTTAGGGAATTGTTATGGTTCAGGCACAGTGATTCTAGAGCAACTAGGTGAAGAGCACGTCAAAACTGGCATGCCTATTTGTTACACCTCAGTTGATAGCGTATTTCAAATAGCCGCTCATGAGCAGTCATTTGGCCTTGAAAAGCTTTATCAAGTATGTGAAATCGCACGGGCACTGCTTGATGAAATGAACATAGGACGAGTGATTGCGCGGCCGTTTATAGGCACTTCGAGTGCCGACTTTATTCGTACAGGTAATCGCAGAGATTATTCTGTTTTACCACCGGCGCCAACTGTTTTAGACAAGTTGGCTAATAACGGTGGTGAGGTGATCAGTATTGGTAAAATTGCAGACATTTACGCGCACCAAGGGATCACCCAAAAACACAAAGCCCCTGGTTTGATGAATTTATTGAACAAAACCAGTGAAGTGATTGATTCAGCACCAGATAACAGTCTGATTTTCACTAATTTAGTGGATTTTGATGAAAAGTTTGGCCACCGTCGCAACGCAGTCGGATACGCTGAAGCGTTGGCTGAGTTTGATGCTTACTTACCGACAATTTTAGGTAAGCTGAAAGATGACGATGTACTATTTATCACGGCGGATCACGGTTGCGACCCGACTGCTCCGGGTACCGATCACACAAGAGAATACGTGCCAGTATTGGCATACCGAAATGGAATGAATAATACTCCATTAGGTGAAAGAAACAGCTTCGCAGATATAGGTCAAACACTTGCCCAGTGGTTTAACCTAGAAGAATTAGAATATGGTGACGGCTTTGCCGACAAGTTGGTTACAGCTTAAGTTAAAGGAAACATGTTATGAGTACTCCGCATATTAATGCAAACCCAGGTGATTTTGCTGAAACGGTATTAATGCCAGGTGATCCACTACGTGCTAAGTATATTGCTGAGAACTTCTTAGAAGATGCTCGCCAAGTGACAGACGTTCGCAACATGTTTGGATTTACTGGTACATATAATGGTAAGCCAGTGAGCATCATGGGTTCTGGTATGGGTATCCCATCGATGTCAATTTACGCACGTGAGCTGATTGTAAGCTTTGGTGTTAAAAACTTAATTCGTATCGGTACTTGTGGCGGTATCAATCAGGATACAAAAATCCGTGATGTGATTTTTGCACAAGGTGCAAGCACAGACTCTAATGTAAACCGTGCTCGTGTACGTGGCTTTGATTTTGCTGCTATCGCCGACTTCGGCCTACTTGAGAATGGTGTTAATGCAGCACGTCGCCTAGGTATTGAGGCGAAAGTAGGTAATGTTTATACCACAGACACTTTTTATCAGGCTGACAGCAGCTTTTACCCTGAACTAGATAAGTTGGGTGTTCTGGCTGTTGATATGGAAACTGCTGGCCTTTACGGTGTTGCTGCTGAATACGGTGCAAAAGCAATGGCTTTATTCACAGTCAGTGACCACGTCATTACTGGTGAAGCAACGCCACCAGAAGAGCGTCAAAGCACGTTCAACGAAATGGTTAAGATTGCTCTAGAATCAATTTAATTTAAAGTAGCGCACACGGTGCGCTATTTGAACAGTTCCTTGGTAACGTAATCGCAGAGTTTTGGAGACACGCCTAAAACAAAGCGAATCACACCCAAAAAGCCGCACCTAGTGCGGCTTTTTTTTATTTTTATAAATCTTAACTTACCAATATTAAGTCACTTTAAACTTCCTATAATGAGCAATTTAACAATGGCTATGTGAGTAGATACGGCGAGCACGTTTCTTTTTTTTCCAGTGCATGCGTAAGCTGTTGAGTTATAGGAAATAGTGTCCCTACTGTTAGCAGCAGTGCTATGAGGTAGGAACAAGACTCCACAATTTATGATACGAAGTAGCGGCGGGTAATTTCATCATTTCTCACACCCTGATAGAAAGTGGCAGTGGGTCAATTTAATGTCTAAATATTGAGTTATGCACTATATTTTTGTTTAGCCTCATAACTTTGATAAATTTAAATGAAATACATTGGCGTATTAGTCGCTGTTATTTTGTGTTTGGCAATACATAATGTCGTGGCGATTGACTCTGTAAACTATGAATACGAGTCTGACTCGGAAAAAATCAAAGTTCTCTCCTTAAATTATCCTGCTAAGGCCATTGAGCTGTATAAACAAAATGCGACTCAGTACCTGTTAAGAAGCAATGAAGAAACGATGTCGGCATATACGAGTGCACTGATTGCAGCCAGTAATGCGCAGAACATCGAACTTATCGAAGAGCTCATTGGCTTGATAGCTGACGAGAGGCTTGCCCCTTTCAGAAAGTCTTACCTTTTTACTGTGATCAATGTGATTGGTGTCTCTTATGCTATGAACATGCAATATGAACAAGCAATAAAAACCCATAAATGCGCGTTGAATTACACACATAGCCAAATGGAGAAAATGATATCCAAGGTCAATTTAGCGATTACGTATCGTATGTATAATCAACCAGCCCTGAGCTACCAAATTTTACAGACCATCGATGAAGCGATCCTTAATGGTAGGAGAGCTGCTGGAGTACTTGTTGAGAAAGGAAACACAGCGATGGTGTTAGGCGAGTTTGAGTCGGCGATTCGAGCATATAAAGCTGCTCGGGTACAGTACATAAACGGAGGTCATCATAGAAATGCGATGAGAGTGATTGTCCATCTGCTGGGGGCTGCACTATTAGATGAACGCTATGAATTATTCGATGCAAGCCGGAAAAAGCTTGATCCGCAGTCGAGTGCTTATCTAACAGAAAATGAACTTATTTATTTAAAATGGTTAGACTTAATTTATCTGAGTATCCAAGACAATCAAATATCTGAATTGGTAGTTACTCATACGTCAAATAACTTTGCTGTGTTTATTGAAGCAGGGTTTCAAGCACCAGTTGAAAGTTTGCTAAAAAAATGAAAGCGCAGCAATTTGTCTCACATGACCCATCTACAACAAATGTGGTAACGAAAATAAACGATAAGCTTGCTCATGGTTGGTGTAATGAGGAGAAATAATTTTACAACATGCGTGATTGCTAAGGACTGTTTGTAAAAACGCATTGATGTACTAGTATCAACTAAGGCAAATGAGTTGATGGTGTTGATGAAGTATTTTAAATATTTGTTTGGCCTACTCTTACTGAGCTATGGTATTGCCTTTGCTAATGAAAAACATGCCAGGCACTTTTGCGACAGAGTCTGAGCGCATTGAATACCTCTCATTAAATTATCCAGCCAAGGCCATTGAGCTACCAAATATTGCAAAGTATTGATGAGTCAATCTTGAGTGAACGAAGGTTGGCTGGCATTTTGGTTGTTAAGGGGAATACCGCGATGGCATTGCATGAAGTAGACGCTGCAATTGCGCATTACATAATGGCGAGAAAGCACTATATCAATGCGAACCACCACCGTAATGCGGCTAGAGTAACGGTGAACTTGCTCGGGGCAGCTTTGGTTGATCAGCAAAGGACGCTATTCGGTAAGTTTCGTAAAACATTGGATGCAAAATCCGACAGCCATTTGACAGATAATGAGTCTGCCTATCTACTTTGGTTGGATACACTATATGGCAGTGTGGAAAAGAAAAAAATCTCACCAGAGGTAGAGCGCATCACATTAAATTTGGCGCCTAAATTACTAGCTGGTGGTTATATCACACCAGTAAAAATGATTTTAGACCGCTTTGGTGCAACACATCTTGTTTCGTTGGAAGCGCAAACTAAAACTAACAAAACCAGACTGAAAGCAAGGTTAGTCGATCATTGGTGTGGGTCACCGTAATTGGCGGTGATACAAACTTTTTACCGTGTTGCTACTGTTTCTATAAATACATTGATGTACTATGGTTAACTCAATAAAGTGATATGACGACTTTGATGAAGTATTTAATTTGCCTGTTTGGACTGCATTTGCTGAGTTACGGTAGTGTATTTGCTGTGGAGAAAAACGAGAAAACGTTTTCGTCAGAGTCTGAGCGAGTTAAATATCTTGCTTTAAACTACCCAGACCAAGCTGTGGCTTTCTTCAAGGAAAACCAAGCCAAGTTGCTTGGGCAAAGTTCTGAGCAAACCGTGTCTATCTACAGCAGCGCTTTAGCCGCTGCGAGTAATATTGGTGATATTAAGTTAGTTGAAGATATTGTGCGCTTGCTGTCAGACACAAGGCTGACACCATATAGTCAGCACTTTCTCTTTACCATCGTCAATGTCATCGGGGTGTCGTACAGGGTCAATGGTCAGTTTGATGATGCTGTAGTTACTTATAAATGCGCACTGAAGCATGCTCGAAATAATGTCGAAAAAATGACCTCCAAAGTGAATCTGTCCATTGCATATCGCATGAATAGTCAACCCGCTATCAGTTTTCAGATACTTCAAAGTATTGATGAAGCCATTTTAAGTGGGAGAAGAAAAGCGGGCTTACTGGTTGTAAAAGGCAATACTGCGATTGTTTTAGATAAATCCAAAGAGGCCATTAGTTATTTTATCGCAGCAAGACAGCATTACCTCAAAGATCAACACCATCGTAATGCGGCTAGGGTTACTGTCAATCTCTTAGGCGCTGCTTTAATCGCGAGGCGTGCTGAAGTATATGAAAAGTATAGGAGAAAGCTGACTCCAGCATACGAGGCCTATCTTCCACAAAGCGACCAGCTATATTTACACTGGTTAGATTTGATGTATGACAGTGTTAAGTCCAATATTGTTGCAGACGATACTGTAAATTATACGAAAACCCACGTTGCGCGTTTACTTAAAGAGGGCTACACCGAACCTGTAAGTAAACTACTTCACTCTCTCAATGCTGAATTTTTGATGCCAGAAAAGCAAAAAAGCAGTTTAGTGAATACTGCTTTATCATCGAGTTTGGCTAAGCCATGGTGCCAAGATCTTTGACAAGTTTTCATTCTATGCCATTGTTTTAGTATATGCATTTATTGTGGTGCAGCCATGACAAATTGGGTAATAGGAAAAGTAGTTGAAGTAAACTGGTGGACGCCAAGTTTGTTTAGTTTGAAAATTGCGGCAGATATACAACATTTTACTGCGGGGCAATTTACTAAATTAGCATTGGATGTGGATGGAAAGCGTATTGCGAGAGCCTATTCATTTGTCAATGCACCTTCCGATCCGCTATTAGAGTTTTATGTGATTGAGGTGCATGATGGCGCGCTTTCACACCCCCTTGCGCAACTTAAAGAAGGGGATAATGTCTGGGTATATAGTAAGCCTTCTGGTTATTTCACGTTAGAGGAATTGCCCAAAGCTGATACGCTCTGGATGCTGTCTACAGGGACGGCCATCGGACCTTATTTGTCTATTTTGAGTGATGGTAAACTTTGGAAACAGTTTAGTCGCGTTGTTTTAGTGCATGGAGTGAGGTTGAACACTGATCTGTGTTATCAGGAGCAAATTCGTGCCACAGAAAAACTATTTGAGCAATTCACATACGTCCCTCTTGTAAGTAGAGAAAAGCCAGAAGTCGGCTTGGGTGGCAGGGTGACAGACATCTTGAAAAATGGTCAGTTATTAAATTATTGTCAATTAAACGCACTGCCAACGGACAGCCACTTTATGTTATGTGGTAACCCAGACATGGTGAAGGATACAACCTTATTGTTACAGCAACTGGGGTTCAAGAAACATCGTAGAATGGAACCCGGACATATCACCGTTGAGCAATACTGGTAACCTGAACCTAGGCTGTATTACGCAAACTAAACTTGATATACTTTACTTGCCCGTACCAAATAGGGGGAAGTATGAGGTTTATTTTTTTGTTGGTGTTTTGTGTTGGTTCTTTAGGTGTATATGCGAACCCTGCATTTGAAGATAAAGCGCGTGAATATAATTTACAAAAATCAGAACAAGAAAAAGCAGCGGAAGCGGTCATTGATAAGTTAATACTAGCGTATAACAAGCAGAATATACGTCAGTTCTTAGCTTTATACGCCGAAGATGTTGAGTTTTATATGTACCCACAGACGCTGATGTTTAAAGGCAAAAAGAAGCTGATTAAGCGTTATGGTTTGATGTTTGAAAAAATGCAGTGTATGAAATCAACATCCATCAAAAGAATTACAAATGGTAACATTGTCATTGATCATGAGACATCTGAAATTTGTACAAAAGAAGACGGTGTTGTTGATAAACGTTCTGAGTTTGTTACGAGTTATCAAATTGAAGATGGCAAGATCAAAAAAGTGGTCTTTTTCAGATAATTATCCATAGCTTTGGCGCTCTGAGATAGATGACTCTCGGAGTTGCTAAGTATGGCAAGTATTTGCTCATTTTATTTTTATCATTACTTTTTAACGTCTATTCTTTAAGCTGCACTCAATTATAATTATGCGATATAAGCATTATCATTTGTTCTGACAAACTGAGTTGGAGGGGTGGTGTGGTAAACATTGGGGCACTTTTACTAGTGCTATTATGCTGCATTAGTAGTGGTCAAGCTATTGCGGACGTACCTAAACTTCAGGTCGTGACCGAAGAATGGGTTCCGTATAATTATGCCGATCAGCAAGGGGAAATTGTTGGTAGGGCTACCGAGAAAGTTCGAGAAGTACTTGAGCTCGCAGGTATTGAGTATGACATAAAGCTCTACCCGTGGGCGCGTTCAATGAAATTAACGCAAACGCAAGCCAATACCATGATCTATTCGATCTACCGAAGCGGTGATCGCGAGCACTTGTTCGAATGGGCATGTCCGCTAATGCGGCCTGTTCGACAGTATCTGTTTAGATTAAGAAATCGGAATGACATAAAAGTTGCGACCCTCGAAGACGCAAAAAAATATGTGATATCTATTGTCCGAGGTAGCGTAGTACATGAGTTTTTAACAAAGCAAGGGTTTGAAGCAGGTGTGAATTTAGATATTACCGCAGACCCGAGTGCTTCACAAAGAAAGCTGTTGGCTGGAAGAATAGACTTCCTATTGACGACAGAATACACCATGCACGCAACCCTTAAGTCAATAGGTGTTGCTTATGAAACCGTAGTGCCTGTTTTAGAAGTCCGTAACAACTCGGATAGACGTGCGTGTATGGCGTTTAACCTAAATACAGATAAAGAACTGATTGAACGGGTACGACGGGCTTTAGCGGAGCATAACAGCCGGTATGTAGGCCCTTGAGTTACGATGTATCAAGTATCCATTTTATTATTTACCACGGTTTAAGCGTATTGCGTGACTTCTTGGGCTTGTCTACCAAATATTTGTCAAAAAGACGCTTTCCGTTATCGAACTCTGGTGGTGTGCGTTTGACACCTGGGTTGGAAATGATGGCGAGCAAAGCCAATAAAATTGTTTTAACAAAATCCATCTCTATTAAATAAATAAATGATAGCGTTGTCATCGCTATGCAGGTAATAAAACGAACTAAAAATATCATTGCCTTTCCTTTTGCAAATTTGACCACGTCACTCTAGAGCCTTTATTCCATCCTTTCAAGAGGTCTGATGAGTAATTGAGCGTAATTACACCCATTGGCACACATCGCTTACAGTCTGCGTGGGTAATCTCTTACATATAGGTTTGTTTGTTAAGCGCGTGAGTGAATAACAAAGGATAAAAAGTTGTTCGATTATCACGCAATCAAAATATCAAAGACTATGCTGTAGTTAATAACATACAGAACTTGGAATGACTTATGGTGAAATATCTTCTGATTTTTTGCTCTGCATTGTTACTTTCATTTAGTGTGAGAAGTGAAATAAATTTGTGGTCTGACTATCAATTAAAAGGTCAGAGCGAGTCGCAAGAAGGACTAAATAAAACGTATTTAGATACCGAAAAAATGGCAGAGATGTTCGCCGGTGATGGTGAATTACGCTTGGCGCTGCCAACACCCAGCGGTGAGTTAATGATGTTTGAGTTAACGCCCTATTCGGTGATGCCAAAGTCTTTAGCTGAGAGGTATCCAAAAATTAAAACGTATCTTGGAAAGCATGTGAGTGATCCGTCCATTTCAGGTACATTTGATATTTCACCAAATGGTTTTTATGGGGTTTATGATTTACTTGGACAACGCGTATTTGTAGAGCCAGTGACAGGCTATGGCAATGAAAAAAAAGCGCTATACCGAGTTTACTATAAGCATGCCATTGCTGACTCTTATACGAAGTCTGATTACATTTTACGCCAGCCGATTAAGCATGACTTGTTAGGCCATCAGGCTCGAAACACTGACTTCCCAAGCTTTAGCACGCCGCTCACGAATGATGTCAAATATCGCCTTGCTATTGTTACAACTGGCGAGTATTCAGAGTTTCATGGTGGCACCAAAGACAGTGTCATGGCTGCCTTAGTGACATTAGTTAATCGAGTAAACCAAGTTTATATGAGGGACTTATCGACTACGTTTGAACTGGTGGCAAACAATGATGACTTAATTTTTCTAAACGCTTCGACGGACCCTTTTTCCAATGATGATTCCGACATTGATAAAATTGCGGACGCGATTGATCCTGTGATCGGGAGTTCTGGTTATGATATCGGTCACTTAGTTGGTACGGGTGCAGGTGGGCTGGCCGGATTTGGTGTTGCATGTACGACTGCCAAAGCGGAAGGGGTAACAGGCAACCCTCAGCCTATCAATGACGCTTTTTCTATCGATTATGTTGCACATGAAATCGGTCATCAACTTGGGGCAGATCATACATTCAATGGGTTAGTGGGAGCATGTGACGGAAACAGAGTGAGTACAGCGGCATTCGAACCGGGTAGTGGTTCTACGATTATGGGGTATACGGGGATTTGTGAAACTCAAAATTTACAAGCCAACTCAGACCCTTACTTTCACGTTCATTCTTTAGAGCAAATGGCTGCATTCACGAGACAAGCTGGCGGCAGTGCTTGCGGGGTGAGAACTGCTAAGACTAATCAAGCTCCAGTTGTAGATGCTGGAAATAATTTTACAATCCCCGCCAGAACACCATTCAAGCTGACTGGGAGTGCAACAGATGCCGATGGAGATACATTGACCTACAGTTGGCAGCAAAGCGATTTGGGGAGTGCAACCAATAGCCCACAAGAAGATGCCACAGATAGTGGTGACGGCCCATTATTCAGAGTATTCAATCCGTCATCTGATGCTACGCGTACTTTTCCGCAAATATCAGATGTCATGTCTGGTCAAGTCAGTTATGGTGAAGCGTTGCCAACGACCAGTAGAGACTTGACCTTTAAATTATTAGTAAGAGATGGCAATGGCAATATCGCGGACGACTCTGTGACGATCACCGTGGTGGGTAACCAACAGGGGTTCGCTGTGACAGAGCCAACCAGTGGGACGCTGTGGACTTTAGGAACGCATACTGTTCGCTGGCAAACCGCAGATACTGAAAATGCGCCAGTTTCATGCACTTCCGTTGATATTTTATTGTCACTCGATGGGGGGGAGTCTTTCCCCACATTAGTTGCAGATAATGTGCCAAATGATGGGCAGCATGATGTTACGCTGGCTAATTTGGCCAGTTCAGCAAATGGTAAGTTGAAAGTGATGTGTAGTAACAATGTATTTTTTGCGGTCAATGCTGGTAATTTGCAAATTCAAGGCAGTACTGAGCCTGTAGCACCCAATATTACCGAGCAAGAAGCTTTAGTTGTAGCAGAAGATGGCAGCATCACTTTGACCATTTCTAACTTTAAGTATCAAGGTGGGTTTAATGCAGAGTCGCTCACGGTTGCTGGTGGCGAAAACTACACGGTTAATGGTTTAACTGTGACACCTTCGGAAAACTTCAATGGCACCCTGACTGTGCCTATTACGGCGACTAGAGCCACACTGACGAGCGATCCATTTAACGCATCTATTACTGTGACTGCAGTAAATGACGCACCGGTCGGACAAAGTGACTCTTTTAACGTCAATACCAACAGCCAATCAAATTTGCTCAACGTATTGGCAAACGATTCGGATATTGATGGTGATAGTTTGGTGATTGGTACGGTGAGCTATCAGGGAACGGGCAGCGTAATTGTGTCTAATAATCAACTTGCTTACACCCCAGCGGCAAACTTTTCCGGCAGTGAGCAACTCACTTATGTGGTAAGAGATACAAGCGGGGCGGAGTCTAGTGCACAGGTCACTATCACGGTGTCAGTACCTGCTAGTAATGACAGCGGTTCATCAGGCATCATGTCGTATTTGATCTGGATGATGTTAGCATTGAGTTTATTAAGAGTGCACATAAGGAGGGTCGTTTGAAAGTTTTAATGGGCTTTTGTTTACTATGTTGCTTAACTACTGGGTGTGCAAATGATTATGTTCAGCGTCAAACGGACTCTCCTGTGAATGACAATACCACAGAGGTCTCTGAAGCTGTTGCATTAGCATTGAAAGATAAAGACTACAGGCTCTTTGCAACTACGGGTAGAAGGCCCATTTTTCCTGGCCTAGAAAAAATGTCGTTTTCGACGCTCAAGGCAAAATGTGGCGTTAAGTATTTATCCGGTGCAGGAGATGTACTCAAGTCGGAGCAAGATAAGCAACAACGCTTTGAAAGATATGAGTATGCCAAAGCGTATAACATAGAAATGTATGCCAAGTGCAAAGCGATAAAATAACGTATGACTAGGCGGGTTAGACGTTTGGCGTGATTTGAACCAATGGACAGAACGCAACCCGTGTTATTTTAAGGAGTTGAGAAGCTGCTTTATGTCGCTTCTCACCTTGTCTATGTTTTTTACTATCAACTCAACAGAGCCACTGTCGTTTGAGATGCTTTCCCAATTTTGAGCCCAAGTATCATGAAGCGTGGTTGCACTGGACTGTACGCTGTGATTAGTTAAGTAGCTGAAATCTTTGATAAGCCCTACTTTTACCCAACCTTTACGTGGGCTAGCTGTTTGCATATCGTTGTCATAATGAGCGATATAAACCAATTGTTCTAATGCAGCGAGTTCTTTGAGTACTTCAAAGCAGGCCAGTCTGACGTTATTATTGTGCTCAGATGCTTCTAGTCGCCATATGTTATAGCTGAATCCGACCAAAGCAAACAACATGCTAAATATGACACTTATTTGATATAGCTGTAATCGCTGTCTCACTTTCATCAGCTCACCTATGTTTTACGCCACAGAAGTTTTTAAAAACCAGCCTAGTTCGATACCTTGCTGAAGTAATTGCATGACTTCAATTGTGCCTTGCTGTTGGTCCCCAGTGACACCCGCCGCTGCTTCGCACACAAAGCCAAATGGTAAACCCTGTTTAATGCTTGTTAAGCATTGAAAATGACATTCGGAAATAGGGTAGAAACCAGTACGCTTATCAGGGGCTCGAGCAATGAGCCAGTGGCGATGGGTATGTAATTCAGGGGGAGGCGGGGAGGAATCATTTTTTAAAGCCTGCCAACTTTCAACTGCAGAAAATTGGCAAGTAAGTAAGTGCACGCTGTCATGTAGTTTTAAAATAATGTTGGGCCATGAAGCTTGCTCAATAGATTGCAGGTCAGTCAACTCTAAGACAGGGCCATCCGCAGCATCAAACGCGTGTAGTAACAATCGCTCAAACTGGGCCATCTCGGATAAAATCCCATGCTCTTTAAAAGGAGGTTGCTCGCGAAGAAGTTGTGGTAGCCGTTCACCAAATTCCCTTAATGAAGCAGATTTTGATGGGTAAGCCGATAAATAGGTATCGACCATAGAGTCAAATAACTCATCTCCCAAATAAAGCCCCAGCATTTCATGATCTTGTTCGAGTACTTTTTTTAATCTTATTTGGTAGGCGTTTTGATAAATTTCACTGCGCTGCTCACAAGATAAGCCTTTCTGCTGTGCTATGTGTTGCGCAAAATCCGCGTTTTTTCCTTGTAACATAGCGACAAAGTCATGTTGTAGTCGTTTAAGCGTACTCATGCATACTCCAAGACGTGGGGGCGAGGGATCTGGCCTGCTCAAGCTCACTCATTATCTCTTTAAATGCTGGAAAGTTATCGTCCCGCTCTATCATCGTATTGACGGGGGGATGTGTCTGCGCAAAATCTGCAAACAATTGCCAAACCTCGTTGCAAATAGGTTGATCATGCGTATCGATGATATGTGTGCCAAAATCACTGTGTCCTGCCAAATGGATTTGCGCGATCGAAGAGGTGGGCATTGCGTTTAAAAATTCACTCGGATCAAATTGATGATTTCGAGCACTGACGTAGACATTATTGATGTCTAGCAAAAACTGGCATTGTGTGCGTTTGTGTAGCTCAGTCAGAAAATCCCATTCACTCATTTCTGATGCTTGGTAAGTCAGGTAGCTCGATACATTCTCTAGAATTAAAGGCCGTTCTAGGAAGTCTTGTACGATTAATAGTCTTTTGCATAAATGATCAAGAGACTCCTCTGTATAAGGCATCGGTAGTAGATCATGGCTATTGAAGTCACCGAGTGAAGAAAAGCAGAGGTGATCAGATATCCATAATGGTTGCACACGCTCAATGGTCTGTTTTAATTTTCTGAGGTAGTCAAAATTGACCTCTGTTGTACTCCCTATCGACATAGAAACGCCATGCATTACGATTGGGTAACGTTCTTTAATTTGAGATAAGTAATGCCATGGTTTGCCACCTGAGACAAAATAATTCTCAGAGATAATTTCAAACCAGTCTACATTGGGCTCTGTGGTTAAAATCTCTTCAAAATAACAAGTTCTTAAACCTAAGCCAAAGCCAGCAAAAGAAGGGGGGGAGTATTTCAATCTATTCTCACAGCTTTATTTAAATTTAGAGCCCACTATTTTGTGGGCTCCAATGATACTGATTAACTACCGACTTTGCCGCCGATATCTTTACATGCTTTTGCTGGCATGTTTACAAAACCAGTGCCTTTGCAAGATGCTTGTGCAGCACAGGCGTTGTTTGCAGTTTTACAGTCGTTGTGACCACCGCATATGTTTACATCATGGCAGTGGACTAAATCGGCTTTAGCTACGCTACCTACCCAACTATCTTTTTGTTTACCACCTACATCTGCGCAGGCTTTTGCTGGCATACCAACAAACCCGCTTCCTTTGCAAGATGCCTGACCTGCGCACGCATTACTTGCTGTTTTACAGTCGTTGTGACCACCACAAATATTCACATCATAGCAATGCACTAAGTCAGTTTTAGCACCGCCTGAGCTTGCTGTTGCGCTGGCGGTGCTCGATTGGCTTGAGTCTGTTGCGTTACAACCAACCAGACCTGCTACCATTACTGCCATTGCGGCGCCTGTTAATGCTTTCATTGTCGTTTCCTCGTGTTTTGGTTTTGCCAAAATGTAGAGCTAACCAGAGTGGGCTGTATTTTATTTAGGAAAAGCACCACCCCAGCGCTCGATTTATTGACTTTTTTTGCAAATTCGCGCGATACAAAAAAAGCTAACTTATTGCGCTCCGGACGACTTGCTACAAAAGACCTTATGAGCCGCAGATTAATTTCAGTGTAGACGAAAAAATTATTTTAAGGGTAGGCATGGAATGAGAATTACTCGGTACATAGGGAGTTAAATGTACACTTTGTTAGGTATTCCAAAATCGAATAGGTGTACCCCTAATATCAGTTCAATTTTGAGTATTTACTTTCATTTCTAACAGTGACGGTTTAAACCCAAGCTTTTGGTAGGCATTAATAGCAGCTTGATTGTCGTTGTACACATCTAAATAAAAGTCATAAATCCCTTTTGACTCTGCCCAATCGATCAATAATTGCATAATATCTTGGTTTATACCTTGCCCGCGAAATTCTGGGTTGACGAACATAAACCCTAAATACCCATGGTGCGTATGTTCTAGAGATTGTTTAGAGGGACGAATTTGTACATAACCTGTGGCGATGATGTCACCATTACACTCAGCGACTTGCACACAGGCTTGCTCACTTTGAAGCAGGTTATCTAAATCATAGTAATGTGCATCGGTCTTAATTTGGCTGTTATATGGTCGCTCTGCATTGACAACAGCTTGTTCTAAAGATAACAAAGCGGCTTTATCGCTCAGTGTGGCTTTTCTAAATTGAATTGATTTTGACTCTAAGGTCATAGTGGGTTCCTAGTTTAAAATATAGGCTTTTATTTCATGTTTAACATGAGATATTAACGTATTAATATATTTAATATTTTTTGCTTATTTTATATCAAAGTGTCTTTATTAATATCACAGCATGGTTTACTTGAATTGTATTTATTAGCATAACACGTAAAATAGATGCTTTAAGTTCAACAAAAGTTCATTATGTTTGCAAAAAAATCTGCACCAATTGGTACTATTTTTAGTATTGTTGCCGTTATTGTATTTTTCCTTTTTGGGTTAGGCTCGTGTAGTAACCCAAGTACGCCAGCTGGTCATGAGGGGTACGTTTACGAAAAACCAAGAATGTTTGGATCTGGCGGTTATCAAGGTTCACTCCAGGGACCAAGTAACTATGGTATGTCTGTCTTACGTAATGAAGTGATCAATATAGACATGCGCCCGAATACCTATACTGAAAAATTTAGAATTTTGGCCAATGATGATTTAAATATCGTTTTTGACTTTCATGCTGTCGTTTCAATTAGAGCGGGCACCGTTAAGGCCGTGGTAGAAAACTACGGTGGAAAACATTGGTATGAGCGTTTTGTTAGAGAAACATTCAGAACATATGTGCGTAATGCAGTGCAAAAGTTTGATAGTGGAGAGTTGAAGGCTCGTCGAGATGATATTGCAAAAGAAGTCACCATTAAATTACAAACCTATTTAAATGCTACTCCTTTTGAAGTTAAAAACATTGTCGTGGGTAACATTAATTACCCAGATATCGTTGCAAAAGCCGTTGAGAAAAAGCTTGCAGCCCAGCAACTACTCTCTGAAAAAGAAACGCAAAAGCAAATAGCTAAAAAGGATGCAGAAATACGTATTGAGGAAGCCAAAGGTATTGCTCAAGCACAAAAAATTATCAATTCCACGTTGACCGAAAATTATTTACAGCATGAGGCAATTAATGCCCAGCTTAAAATGGCTGAATCACCAAACCATACAACGGTTTATATACCCGTTGGTACTAACGGCATGCCGCTTGTTAAAGGCCTAAAGTGATCATAAACCAAATTTCATAAGGCTATGATTTAGAGGCTAAGGTGACGGTACCTTAGCCTCTTTTGTTACTACTGGTCGATTTTAAGTGCGAAATCAAGTACGATGCCTTTGTCATTAATATCGTATTGCATGTGCATTTTACCATCTTGATCAAACATATCTTTAAGGTCATCGGGAATAGGTTCACCGGTCTGCTCCGCAGCCTTAAGCATCATTGGTAGTATTTTACCGCTATCAATACCAAAATTGGCTATACCATTGGCGATAACAGCTTGATTACTTAAACTATCCGCAGCTTGCTTAGCCATATCGCCTGTGTATAGAGCCAAGTGTTGCCCTTTTAGCGCTAAGTAAACAGGTTTTGATATGGTGATCCCTGGTGGAAGGTAATCATTCATTTCGATGGCTGTGCCATCACTGGGTAAAGTTAATGATGCAAATTCAGGTGTAAAACTTTTTGCCATATTAAACAACGCCAGTGCGTCGTCTGCAGATACGGTTATTAAAGTATCTAAAGAGGTTGCATCAATGGTATGTGCCTGATTGAACATCGCTGCGTCCATATCGAATATAGTGGCACTCACACCTTTAAATGATCCTAACATGCCAGTGACCATAGCTAGCGGCGCAGGGTTAGCATCTTTTGTTTTCCCTTGTAGTGACGCAAGCTGTGCACATTTGAATTCGGCACTGCTAAATGCCGCCCATAATGTATTAACGGAAGGGGATAGCTGGCTGGCATTAATGCCAAAACCGGCGGTCATGATAGCATTGTTATCACTCTGTGTATGTTGAGGCAAAAATCCACGCATGTTTTGTAGTGCAGTCAGTATTTTGGTATCGGTAGATGCAATCACTGTCGAAACGAGAATATCAGCAAACTGATTGGTGATTTCAATTTTTTGTGTTCCAGAAATAATGGCAGGCCATTTTTGCGTGATGTCAGAGAAGTCTTGTTGGCACTCAGGCGTTCTGATGCTGTCAAAAACACCTTCCGCTTCTGCCAAACTAGTCAGTTTATCCAGCATTTGAGTGGCTTGATTGTCTGGGTTTTTGGCTGTCAGCATGTCGACAATAAGCTGAGTATCAAGATAAGCCAGGCTATGTCCATCTAGTTGATGATCTTGTATATAACCTTCGACTTTTCCACTATTGCTGAGCGGGTGTAATGGTTGAGTTAACCCTAATGCTATTTTTACATCGTTGGGTTGGTTAAACGGTGTATCTATTGTTAATGTTACCCAATTCCCACTGCTTGTTACAAGCAAATCAAATATGCGCTCACTTTCGGTTTCAATAACATATTTAGTAACTGGGTGGTTGTCTATCTGCGTCTCTTCGTATCTCAGACCAGCATTATCAGCGGCTAGTTTTATGGTGGCTTTGAACACCTCTGGATCACCAAGCTCTGCACGCAATACCGGTAGTAAGCCAACAGTGTAAACTAATGCCTTGAAATCATTGTTGACGCCCCATGTATCTTTAAAGCTTTCAGATGATACCATGCTGTCGGAGTATTGCTTGAGCACGTTGAGTAGAAAGCGTCCATTAGCGTCTACTTCTTCGCTTTCCATTGATGCAATAATTTCCTCAAACTGGTGCGTATTTTTATAGCTGTCAGGCAGCACGTCTAAATACTGCAGATAGGGAAGACCTCTCAGTTGAGACCAAAGAAATAAGGTATCAGCTGGTACATAGTCCAATTGCGGTAATTGCTCGGGATTACTGTCTTGTTGCGCAATAAAGTAGCCGCCTGACGCAATGGCAGTACCGGTAACAAGTGCGAGAAGAGATTTTTTCATTATAGCTCCATTTTTTAGGGGGTCTTCCAATTCAGGGTAATGATATCAAGCTATACAACTTGAACAAATAGGATTTTTGTCACTTATTCCCTTTGATGATCTCATGGCGGGCATATCAGATTGACTAAACTATACAAAGTAGTAGGTCAATCGTTCTTAGTTATTTTCATCAGATTTGGAGATGCTCGTCTTTGCTCGTAAAAAACAGATATTATTTTAAGTTTGTCACTTTATTTTATGAATTATAAGTGTTTTTAAAGATACTGAAAAAGTGATGTGGGTGGTTTGGTTTTAAAATAACTCAGCTATTTGTAGCTAAATTATCCAGTGTTTATATGCCAAGCACAGTATTAATGATGAAATCATTCTTTGGTTGTTTTTTTGGAAACTTATTTCTATTTTTTAGTTGTCATAGTGAGACTGGTTTATTTATAAATGATGGTTTGTTGGTGCTGTTGGTATGGGTTGTTATTTTATTTGTAATTTAAATTTATTAAATTTCTTTTCTCGTCAAATTGTTGTTCGGATTTTTACAACTTAATATCTAAAATAGTTGTGGTTTTTAAACGAGTTTTGAGGTCAATTTTTAATTAAAACCTTGGAAAGGGTACATATGAAGTACCCTTAAGTAACTATTATAGCCACACAGTAGTGTCTATTTCATAGCCATCAGATGTTAAGATCTTTTCAACGACATTATTACCACCTAAGAAGAAGTCTTCAATAATAACGCCTGTATTTTGTTGACCATCTTCCGCATCTGCTTTGGTAGTAACCATCAGGTTATTGCCGTTACGTGTGACAAATAAATCAGCCAAAGCAACGTCTTTCATAAATAATAGGTCGTTGCCTCCACCAAAACCAGTTTGGCCTGTTGGTGACTTATCATCATTAATCATATCAACACCGCCAGAAAAGTGTGTTTTGACAATGTAGCTATCATCACCTGTGCCACCCCAAAGGCGGTCACTGCCTGTGTCACCGTATAGTATATCGTTGCCTTCACCACCGAGTAGTAAATCGTTACCACTGCCGCCATTAAGACTGTCGTTGCCTGCTTCGCCTAACAGAACATCGTCACCGCCCATACCCCACAGTTGGTCGTTGCCGTTACCACCGTGAATATAGTCAACATATTGATTACCTTGCACTTGGTCGTCACCACCTAGTGCCATAATTGAGTTGGCAGTTTCACCACCAGTTGGAACTAGGTTAGAAATATAAATATCATTACCTTGTGTCAAAGTTTCACCGGCCATAATTAACTCCTTTAAGTATAATTTAATAGTTGTTTTAAAAAACGCAATTAAAATATTTTTATTTCCTTGCGTTTTTTGATTTTTATATAATAAATTTGCTTGGTCAAGTGTAATTGTAATATAAATAGTGCTTATGTTTTGATTTTGAAATCTAAGAGAATAGAGATTATCTAAGTGGGGAAGTTTTGCGGTCTTCTGAATTAAAAAATGAAATAGTAGGTATGGGTAGGAGCTTTTTGGCCGTTGCGGTATTCAGTGGTTTTCTGAATCTATTAATGCTCGTGCCTGCATTTTATATGCTCCAAGTATACGATCGAGTTGTAATGAATCATAGCATCTCGACTTTGATTGCCTTGTCTGCAATAGCCGCAATTTTATTTATATTTATGGGTGGGTTTGATTGGATCCGAAATACGCTGTTGTTACGTGCGAGTCATCGAATATCTCAGCGTTTGGGCAGTCGAGTATTTGCGATTACATTTAGAAAGTACCTTTCAAGTAATTCAGTTGCAGAGGCTGGCCAACCGTTACAGGATCTCAGTGGACTGCGTCAGTTTTTGGCGAACCCCGCTGTTGGTGCACTTTTTGATGCTCCTTGGGTGCCATTATATCTTTTGGTGATGTTTCTAATGCATCCCGCATTGGGGTGGTTTGCACTGTGTGCATTGATATTGTTAGTCATACTCTCAATGCTTAATGAATGGAGTAGTCGCCGGGTTCAAAAAGAGGCGAATGTGAATGGCATGCGGGCAGCAGCTTATAATCAAGCATGTCTGAGAAATGCAGAAGCAATTGTTGCAATGGGCATGACAGATACCATTACCAATCGATGGCAAGCCCATGTGGATCGTGCTGCATATAGCCAGTATGTGAGCAGCCGTCGTGGTAATGTTTTTGCTGCACTAACCAAGTCTCTTAGGTTTGCGTTGCAATCAGGTATTTTAGGGTTAGGCGCTTATTTGGTGATCCAGCAAGATTTAACACCAGCGTTAATGATTGGAGGATCTTTGTTATTGGGTCGCGCTTTGGCTCCCGTAGATCAACTTATTGGTGCGTGGCGCTTGTTCTTTAATGCGAGAGAGCAGTTTACAAGGCTGTCAAATGCTTTGCATGATTTTCCAATCGACGATAAGAGAATGACACTACCCACACTGGCAGGCGCAGTAGAAGCGCAGCGTGTGATCGTGCATGCACACAGCAGTGGTAATCCAATTATTAAGGCGGTCAGTTTTACGCTTAAACCAGGTGAGTCCGCTGCATTGATAGGGCCCAGTGGAGCTGGTAAGTCTACTTTAGTTAAAGCGATGTTAGGCTTGATCCCTTTGAGCAGCGGTGAAGTGAGGTTAGATGGGGCATCTATTTCTCAGTTACATGAACATGATAGGCAGTATTTGGGGTACTTACCACAAGACGTTGAGTTGTTTGATGGGACGGTCGCACAAAATATTTCTCGCTTTCAAGATGTAAATGAAGAGTCTATCTATCGGGCGGCTCAACTTGTGGGTTTACATCGATTTATATTGAATTTACCTGATGGCTATAACACGCAAATAGGCCATGGTGGATGCATGTTATCCGGTGGTCAGAGGCAATTGATTGGGTTGGCAAGAGCGGTATTTGGAGAACCAAAATTTATCGTGCTTGATGAACCTGATGCCAGCCTAGATGACAGTGGTGAAAAAGCGCTTATTGGCGCTTTGCAAAAACTCAAAGACGCGTCTGTCACTGTGTTGATTATTTCACATAAAAATCTGATTTTAAAAGCCGTTGACTCTGTATTGGTGATGAATTCAGGTGCAATTACTTTAGGGGGACCAAGAGATCAGGTTTTGGCTCGATTAAATGGGACTAGAAATAGCTCGGCGACACCGCCAAAAGCAGTTAGTCCGCAGGAAGCGTAATGGAGCAAACAAATATGCATAAAAGTACGCCTGTGAAGCAAAGCAATTATTGTGATAAGTCACTTCGAAGGGTTGGGTATGCATTGGCGATGGTCATGTTACTCATCTTTGGTGGATGGGCTGGGTTTGCGCCACTAGACAGTGCCGTTGTGGCACCGGCAACGGTTACCGTCGAAGGATTCAGGAAGAAAGTTCAGCATCTGGAAGGCGGAATAGTGAGTGAGATACATGCTAAGGAGGGTCAGTTTGTAGCTCAAAATCAATTGCTTCTGACTTTAGACAAAACACAGCTAGAAGCGCAGATACAAATATTAGATACCGAAATTTTATCTGCGATGGCATTGCAAAGTCGATTAGTGGCGGAGCGAAATAATGACAGTGAGCCTGATTTCTCAAAGCTTAACGCTAATGGGCCTGTTGGCACAGAGATCTATGCTAGTCAATTGGCTGTGTTTCATGCATCTCGAGACTCCCGTTTGGGAGAGCAACAGATATTACAGAACAAGATTGAACAATTGCAGGCGTCAAAGCTAGGTCTGAAAGCCTTAATCACGAGTAAACAAGCGAGAATACAGTCTTACCAACTTGAGCTTGAGGATTTCGGCAAGCTGGCGGATAGAGGGTACAGCAGTAAACAACAAGTGAGGCATATTGAAAGGCTCAAAGCTGAGATTGAAGGAGAAGTCGCGGAGCATCGCTCTCAAATTGCCAGCTTGGAAATTCAAAGTGGTGAGACAGAACTACAAATATTGCAATTGTCTAGGCAGTTTTTACTCGATACTACCTCGCAGTTAGATGAAGTGCAGAGTCTTATTTTGGATAAGACAGAGCGCAGAAAAGCGCTTTTAGAAAAATTGACTCGAAGTGATATTGTTGCCCCTGTGGCTGGAAGGGTATTGGGTACATCTGTACATACAATCGGCGGTGTGATCATGCCAGCAGAGACGATCCTGGAGCTCGTGCCAGAAGAAGATGCGTTGATTGTCGATGCGAGGGTATCGCCTGCAGAAGTCAGCCGTTTGACCCCAGGGCAACACGTTGATCTGAGGTTTAGTACCTTAAAGCAGGCAAAAACGATGGTTTTATATGGGGAGGTTTTGAGCGTGTCCGCAGATAAATTAACGGACCAGCAGCAGGACTATCCTTATTACCTTGCACGAATCTCTGTGCTACCAGATAGTCAGGAGCGTTTATTAAATGCAGGCGTGTCGTTGTTACCTGGGATGCCTGCGGAAGTCCACATTAAAACTGGTGAACAGACGTTAATGGCTTACATGATGCAACCGGTGCGAGATATGTTTGCTCGTTCTTTAACAGAGCAATAATTGTTGATGTGTTAATTGGTCGCGGCAATACAGTGAGCACGCTGCGGCCAGACTGGCAAAAGTTTGCCCATTACCTAAAGTGTTTATGCACGGCGTTCCCCCTCAAGTCTGAACTTATTGCACAACTTTGCCGTTGGGGCGATAAGGCACGGATGGTCCGGAATTTGCTTATATTATTCTGTACGTTTTATCTGCTTTTAGTTGAGAGGAGCAACTACGCAGCCAAGACACTCTAGACAGAATCTCAAAAGGAGCTGAATTATGCAAATTTCCCATTATTTAGGTGCGGGGGAGTCCTACTACAATCGCACTCAATCTGTAAAACACGACCAATCAGTCAAAGAGTCGAGTACGTCATCACATGAGGCGTCTTTTTCTACTCGCCTTGAGGGCAAAACCAATTTGACTTATCAAATCTCGCCGGAAAATGTCAAAGTAGCAGATCAAGAACAGTTGGCTATTCTCAATCAAGACATGCGCCCGCTGTCGCACAAGCAAGCAGACTTAGCTGACTATTATAAGCAAAATGGTGAACAGCAAGATGTTGTTGGCATGATCAAGATTGACGGTCAAGTCATGGCCTATTTACGTGGGGATGGTTCTTACGCTGGTCGAAGTGGGGTACAGGATTTGTTCCGTCAGGCTGGCGGTGACGTGGAGAAGTTGAAGTCATTGGTTGAGCAGCATTACCCAGGAAGTGGTGAAGTCGAATTTTTTGAACAAGGTGAAGGGCCAACAAATGCTGAGGTCTTTGAAATGTTTAATGGCAGCTCTTACCAAGCCTACTCTCAAGAGCAAGTCGCTATTCAAAAAGAAACTGAGTTCAATGAGATGTTGGCGCAAGATCAAGCATATCGAAGAAAGCTGATGTTCGATCAGACGCCTCAAACAGCAGTATTTCGTGTAGGTGGTCAAGTGGTCGGCAGTATGGATGATCAGGGGTTTGCTGATGTAGGCCAAGCGTTGACTACCATGGCTGATCAGCGTGGTGTTGATCGAGAGCAACTCAAATCTCTGTTTACATTGGACTTTGATAGGTCACCAGAGGACTTTAAAGCGATGCTCAATGATGTGTTTGGTGATGATGTACAACTGGAAACCTATAGTTCACAGCAAGCGCCAAGCCGCGCTGAAATTCGCAGCATGAGTGTATAAATATCATTAAACGTGTTGTGAGGTGCATCAAATAAAGGCACCTCTTCAAGTTAAAAGCCGGCGTGGCTCCAGTTGGTGCAACGCCTCGAAAGTTAATCGGTTTAAATCATATAAACAGCCGCCTTTGTCTGGCTTTTTATTTTTCTAGCGTTACACCTATACAGCGTCAGTCCAACTTATTTCCAAGCTACCTACACTGGCAGTCTAGATTGACTGCGCCACTATAACTTTTGGGTGTAAATACAGCCATTTGCTTATGTCCTCTTATTCTGAATTCTCATTAATTTGTGCGCAATTGACATAGCACTCTGATACCTTTTATACCGTGTATAAGAATAATTAATCCCACAAAAAAGCGATAGAAGGAAACGAAAATGCATAAGGCAAAAAATAATTCGGTGAGTGATGTTGCGCACTTTGAGCATAAGACAGTCTATGAACTGATAAATTGGCAATCACAACAGACGCCGGATCGCACGGCAATAATAGATGGGACAGAGGAGATCAGCTATGAAAAGATGATGCTTGCAGCTTGGGCAATTGCGGTTGAAATTGACGCGCAGAATACCCCAAGAGGCTCGTTGATAGCGGTGTGTATGGCAAGAAAGTGGCAATTGATCGCTGCGATGATTGGCATACATAAGGCGGGTTGTGCGTACATTCCTCTTGATCCGAACTACCCAAGCAGTCGTGTGGAATACATGCTCTCTCATTCTAGGGCTCAGGCTGCGATTGTCGATAGTGTTGATACTGCTGCGTTGTGTGCAAAAGTCAAAACGCATATTTGTTTAGATACGCTCGATTTATCCCAACAGTGTATTGAACCAAAAACAGATATAAACAGCGAAGATTTGGCTTATGTGATTTATACATCTGGTTCGACGGGCAAGCCAAAAGGCGTTGCCGTTGAGCATCACAGCTTAATTGCGATGAGTAAAGCGCTTAGTTGTGTATTTGGTCCAACCGAGCTTCAAGGTGTGCTCGCGGCTGCGTCAGTCTGTTTTGATACGTCAGTGATGGAAACGTTGGGCACATTATCATTGGGTGGGACCGTTTTATTGGCTGAAAATGCGCTTGAGTTGACGACCTTACCACATGCAAACCGGGTCAAAGCTTGTGTAATGGTGCCCTCATCAATGCAGACCATACTCAATTCAGGTTCCTTGCCTGAGAATATCGAATGTATTGTTTTTGGAGGTGAAGCGCTCAAGCTATCATTAGTAAATAAAGTACATGCACTTATTCCCAGGCCTCGTGTGATTAATGCTTATGGTCCGACAGAAGATACTGTTTTTTCTACACTTAAATTTATCGATGTGGGTGAGCAAACCATCACTATCGGAAAGCCTGTAGAAAACTCAGCAGCCTATATCCTCGATGAAACCCTCAATCCTGTGAGTGAGGGCATGGCAGGAGAGCTTTGTCTGAGTGGAGATAAGTTAGCCCGAGGCTATTTAAATGATGTTCAGCAGACGCTAGAACGGTTTGTTGAAATTAATGTGGATCACCAATCACTCAAACAAAGGGTATACAGAACGGGCGATTTGTGCCGATGGACCGACGACGGGGAAATAGAGTTTTTAGGGAGAATAGATCAACAGGTAAAGATACGAGGATTTAGAATTGAACTGGGTGAGATTGAGTCAACCTTAGAATCGTTACCGTTTATAAATGCAGCGGCGGTAAGTGCACTAGAGACTGATACAGGGCAAAAGCTACTTGTTGCGTACATTGTAGAACAGCCTGAAGCGCCAGATCATGAGGCGTTAAAGTCACAGCTACAAACGCGGTTACCAAAATACATGGTACCGCATTTGTTTATGTCTTTAGACTGCTTACCACTTTTACCAAATGATAAGCTAGATCGCGGCAATCTACCTAGCTTGGCGCAAGTCAGGGCTGCAAATCTAACCCAACCTTTGGCTAAGAATGAGCCTGTTGTATCAGGTCAAAGTGCAGATATGATCGCGCGTATTCAACAGGTGGTCGCGACGCTTTTAGGTATTAAAGATGGCATGCTTGTCGAGCATGATGCAAGCTTTGAAAGCCTTGGCGTAGACTCGTTGAATTTGATTGAACTTACCAACAGGTTAAATAAGATATTTGACACATCTTTAACGCCAGCGATGATTTTAACGTTTCCAACAATCACTATGCTCGCTGAACATTTATTAGCTGAACAAACCCATTCCCCTGCAGAAAAAACGCCACATACCAGTGAGACTTTGAGTCAGTTTCAAACGTTATTGCAGTCTAGTCATCCAACATTTGGCTGTGCAAGCGTACAAGCTTGGAGCATAGACGACAAAAGTCTATTGGTTGAGGCAATCTTGAGCATGGTGAATCGTTTGGAGATAAATCCATACGGAAAAATTTTGCGCACGGGCAGTGCGTCTAAAGGCCTAATTGGAGACAGCTATAACGACGAACAACGAGCATCAATCATTTGGTCGACGAATTTGTACTTTGGTCTTAACCGTGATCCTCAAGTCATTAAGCAAGCGACTGATGCACTGCATAATTACGGCACTGGTATGGGGATTTCTGCTGCAGCCACTGGCATGACTGATCAACATGTTGAATTTGAGAAAGCGTTTGCAAAGCTGGTTGGCAAAGACAGTGCTTGTCTATTTCCTACTGGATATACGGCAAACCTTGGCGCCATATCTGGCATTCTGAGTGCAAATGACATCGTAGTTATTGATCAACTCTGTCATGCCTCAATCGTTGATGGTGCAAGACTCAGTGGCGCCACAATCCGCACCTTTAAACACAATGATAAAGATGATTTAGCCAATGTGTTATCACAAGAGCAATCGGCATATCGCACAACATTAGTGGTGTTAGAAAGTGTCTATAGCATGGGCGAGGGTACCGCACCTGTTGCAGATATCGTGAAAACTGCGAAGCAATATGATGCTTTAGTATTGGTAGATGAAGCACATTCTTTTGGGTTTTATGGCGAGAAAGGAGCGGGTGTGTGTGCAGAACAAGGTGTGAGCGACCAAGTTGATTTTATTATGACGACTTTAAGTAAAGCGATGGGGAGCATTGGTGGGGTGATCGCTGCCAGTGAAAAGCACGTCAATTTACTTAAATCAGCATCGAGAGCTTATATTTTCCAAGCTTCGATTAGTCCTGCTGATATCGCTGCGGCACTGACATCTTTACGTATTTTACAAAATGATGATTCAATGCGGGTCCAACTTTGGGACAGAACGCGTTATATGCGCCAAAAACTATTGCAAGCAGGCTTTGATTTAGGGACTGGTGACGGGCCGATAATAACGCCGCATTTTGGAGACAAAGACAAGTTATATGCGATTGTCCGGAGCTTGTATCAGCGTGGGGTGCAAACTTTAGCTGTAACTTATCCGATTGTTGAAAAGGGTCGTGGTCGATTACGTTTTATTTGCTCAGCATCTCATACCTACGAAGACATTGATTATACGGTGAATGCGCTCATTGAATCTGAGAAAGAAGTGAATACTTACTATTGTAATTCTGCTCGGCAAACCTTGATTGAACAGTATGTTAAATCAGACACCGAATTGCTCAGTCTAAAAAGTTGGCGAGAAGAGTTCGTCCGTTATCTTAATGGAAATTTGCCAAGTGAAGAAAAGCCACAGCCTGAACTTACGATATCTGTTTTCCTTAATTCAGCCAATGCCCCAGTAACTTTGGCAGTTAAAAATGGTCGAGCATATAGTGTATGCGATGAGGTGAGCGGCTTAGCGGGTTGTGAGTTGCATATGACAAGTAGTGAAGCGTTAAGCGCTTTATTATCTGGCAATGTCCAGGCCTTGCTCGAAAATATCTGCCATGCAGGTTGCTTGTTAAAAGGACAAACTGAGGTGTTTGTGTGGTTTGTTGCAAGGTTGATTGAGCGCAGTGTGAGTCGGGTGCATAAAAACGATCTAGAAGATGCGCTTGTAGATATGTAAGCAAATTAGGCCACTTGTAGGGTTTTATCATGTAAGTGGCCTAATTTAATATTTTATTTCAGTGTTTTACAGCTCGTGTATCGGGTTAAATTTGTCATATTGTTACTGTCGACAGATGTGATATTAAGCGGTAATGCTGATGTCACTGTTTTATTCCTGTTTACTAATACCAATGGGTTGTGGTCGGAATATTGATATGGATTACCACCCGCGGCAATTGCGACGAACTTAGAATGGGCAGACGCATTGTGAATCGAACGAATATAGTTAAACTCACATAACTCGGCAAAATAAGTATCTGGACTACCTACTCGAGGGTGTATTAGCTTCTCGGTCAGTCTGCTTGCATGTCCCTCACCCTGATATGCATCACTGCCTTTTGTCGCCATCACAGCGATGGCACCACCAGCGAGTGCATTGTTATAACTGGTATCTAAATTTTTTAAATCGCCATGTACCGCATGATCAGGGGTTTGTGGGAAGTATACATTGTAAGCGTTTTTATTTGGATCTGAGAGCACCAAGGTGCCAGATGAATAGCTGTGGTCAACATCGTTACTGATTTTTTCCTGAGACCAGTTATAGCCATCATAGAAGGACTTTGCTAAATAATGGTGGGCTGTTAAGCTTGCATCAATACTGGTGCCATTATGAGTTACTCCGACATATAAAATCATAGGTTTTTTGTTTGCACCACTGCCAGTAAAATTAATGTCCTTCATAAATATTTTGCGTGTGACAGGCTCTCCTTCACGAAAATACTTTCTCGCGACAATTTGCTCATAGTCCGCTTCTGATTGAATTGGGACCTGAATATTTTGATTTTTCGCGTTTTGCCAGCTCAACCCACCATCCGATGAGTGCATGTAATATAAGTTTGTTCTATCGTCGATACTCCCGCCATGTACATCTTCATTGAGATATATATTGAAGGCTAGGACAATATCATTACCTTTCGCATTACCCACAACATAGTTACCTCTGTAACTGGCTAATACTTTAACGTTTTTCATTTGTATTGGGTTTGTGCCGTTGGGGTGTAGCTCTGCAGTGATGAGTGCATTTCTCGCTTTTCCATTGCAAGGATCGGTATTATACGTTCGGTTTTTGCAATGCATGGTGTAAATCACTCTAAAATACCCGTCGGGTACCCAAAATAGTTTGGGGTAGGTAATGCCTCTATAGAGCGGTTTACTGCTATTGTTTTTAAAGGGGTCCGTTTGGCTGTAGTCAAAAGTAGCGGGGGAGACATCGACAAAGTCGTCGATATTATTCGGGTATTTACTTCTAAAAATAAATGAGCCGGAATTTGCAGCTGATCCTGCAATTAAAATATAGATATAGCCCTGTGCATCGACGTTTAGTACGGCATTTTGATGCGGGTCATCCTTGTACAACATGTGGACGAGCGTCGGCTTGGTGACTTTATTACTGGCTGGATTTAGTTTAGAAACATATATGCCTAACGCATTCGTTTTACCATCTGAGCGTTTAAAAGAAGATATGCTTCTGCCTCCGCCACTCGTTGAGCCGTATTTACCCAGCCCTTCCACCACCACAGGGCCTGAGTGGACAAAGTAAACATTATTGTTGTGTTCGACGGCTGTTGGATAGTGTTTTGCTGTGTAAGTCCCTAAGTTACCTGAATATTTACTTACGGTTTCGTTTGTACCATTTTGGTCAATATCTATTTCTACATCGGCCCAAGAGAGCCTAAAACTAAAGCCATTGAATCCATCTCTCTTAGAAAACTGTGTAACGGAATAAGCATTACTGCCGCAAGATGAGCCGTCCCACTGTGTTAGACATTCTCCTGTTGGTGACTTTAAATATGAATACACATTAAAACTATCTTTCCATGGTGAGTGTGTGATTTCACTCTGTACATCAGCATAGCTCATTGAGCTAAATAAAAGTGCTGCTAGGGATCCCTTTAAAACTGCTTTTAACATTTAATTCTCCTTAATTTCCTTATGTTGTATTGAAGGTGGTAAAAGCGATTGGGAATAAAACTACCCGAGATTGGCAGTTAATTAAAGTGTCAAAAATTACAGGTTAAATAGTGAACGATAGGTTGAATCACCGTGTGTGCATCATAGTTAGTTCTTGGAGAAGCTTTAAGCGCGACGTTATGATATACCATGCCATATACACTAAAGAGCGATTCATTTAACGCGGAGGATATTAAGTAGGATATACACAATATTATAAACCACCAAAGCAACCACTTTGCCGTTAATTTCTTTCCCAATTTACAGCAGGTAGCCGTAACTATGATTATCGTCTTGATTTATGAATAAACGCTATCTTTATGGACTTTCGACTTATCGGCGCGACAGCTGCAATGTTGTGATTTTACTTTTGTTTACCGTTTAAGCAAGTTGTTTCCTGATTGATATGGATATTGCTGTGTAATTCAGTACAATCTGCAACCTTTTTAATAATTGATCCGAGTAGACTGAATATATGGGTAGACTGTTTCCTGCTTTTGCTGCTTTTGCTGCTTTTGCTGCTTTGCTGTATTGTCATGCAAGCTTTGCAGAGTACACAAATGTGATCACAAACTTCAATGATGTGATACCAGAGCAAATCGATTTAAGCCAATCAGAGGGAGGGTGGATCCTCAGCTCTGATAGAGATACTGGTGGTCAAGTGTTGAAGTCTTTTCCTGCTGGTCAATCAATTATATACATGGCGGAAACACGTTTTGTTGCGGTGAATGGTTTTGTTAAATTTGACTACAAGTTAGAGGGTACTAATAGCTTTGTTGTTAAGTTAAACGGTGAAACTATTTTGGATCAGTCTACGCCGACTAATGGGTGGTTGACCTTTGAAACGAGTAAGGTCCCTGTTGGTGAAAATCTATTGCAATTTTTTCACAGTCCGGAGTCTTCTCCGTTCAATAATGTTGCATATATTGATAACTTAGAGCTCTATGGTGATCTTTTAGACAGCGATGAAGATGGACTTCAAGATGCTTGGGAATTGGCTTATGGCTTTAACCCAAATGAGGCATCTGATGCTTTACTAGATGCAGACAAAGATGGCTTATCTTTATTGCAAGAGTACCATGAGCGAACCGAGTATAATTTAGCCGATACAGACAGTGACATGCTGCCAGACGGGTTAGAGCTCGAAAAAGGCACATCTCCAAAGCAAAGTGATCGTACGCTGGACACGGACAGTGATGGTTATGAAAATTATAAAGAAGTAAAACTTGGCTCTGACCACAATAGTGCTGATTCCACACCTAGTTTAAAGGACGCTGAGTGGCATGTAGATTTTAACGATCAGCTTTTACCAAGTAATATCTCTATTTCATATGATGGTAAATTGGCACTTAGAGAGCGCCTTGAGGGTGGCTTTGAACTATCAGCGAAAAGCCTTTCTAAAGGGGATAGGGTAAATATCTCGATTCTCAGTGCTTCTGCCAAATCAGGCAGTTTATTTTTTGATTACTCTCACATTGATCCTGACCTTGGTTCAACAAATGGTTTTGTCGTCAGTACAAAAGACGACCCCTTCGGATATTTAGAAACCAGATCTCAATATAATGAGTTTAGACAAAGAAAAAAAATCTCAACAAGTTATGGCGTATCAGAAGTCTACATCTGGTTCAATAGCCCCTCTTTACATGATGTTGCCCAGAGCTTTTATTTAGACGACGTTATTTGGGTTCCTAATGATCTCGATTCGGACCAAGATGGATTACCAGATCATGTTGAGTTGGAAAACTACTTAGATAGATTTGATAATTTGGATGCCCATCTTGACTATGATAGTGACCTTTTATCTAACCTAGAAGAATATCAGCTTGGTACGAGTATTAGGGGCGCAGATTCTGACTCAGATGGCTTTATTGATTCATGGGAGTTAGATAATGGATTCGATCCTCTATCATACGACAATGGTAGAGCAGACACTGATAAAGATGGTGTGAGTGACCGTGATGAGTATTGGTTTAATTCCGATCCAAAAGACCCAGAATCTGTCCCTGTCAATGCAGAGTCGGTAATAACGCGTTTTGAAACACCACAACTTCCGAATTTTGTTGCGCTATCAGAGAGGCAAAACTTCCAATTTATTCAAAATGATGAAACTGGTTTCTATGAGCTGGTGAGCCCAATCATTCAACCTTCACAATATGTGGCGATTGAGTTCAGAGGCAAGTTTAGTGCAGCCTATCTTCATGTTCAATTGCAAGCAGTGGAAGGTGCACAATGCGGCTCATCAGTGCGTTCATTAACGTCGGGAAGTGGCGGAAGTTCGCCTGTAAGCTCTGATGCGCCATTTGGTTATATAATTAAGACTAAACCAGCTGACAGTTACGAGCGATATACCGTGAGTTGTCGAAATGAGACAGACAGTCCAATGCAGGTTAAGCTATTGGGGTTAATGTACATTGATGAAAATGCGTTAAATGGATTTGAAACGTCGGATATGGACGGTGATACATTGCCAGATTACTGGGAATACCTCTCTTTAATTAATGAGTATGGTTATTCGAATTTTGATGTTGTATTTAGTGAAGATAATCGACAATCAGATTTTGATAATGATGGCTTTACTAATCTAGAAGAGTTTGAATTAGGAACCGCTGCGCATCTTGCTGATACGGATGGAGACCTTGTGATGGATGTTGAAGACATCGCGCCTCTTGATAGCAGCAAAGGTGAAAATCAAGCGCCAAGTGTCAGTAACTTTAAAGATGAAGTGATCTTTGAAGCTATCGGTAAATTGACTCCTATCGATAATATGGTAACGTTTGATATCAGCGATAATGGCAGTAAACCTCCCTATATTTCAATCGCTTCTACTGAAGTGCTGGAAAATTCTAACTTCTATGACATGTTAGGTAAATATAAAGTTGAATGGGAAGTCAGGGATTATGCTGGTCATGTTGTAGCACTTGAGCAAATAATTACATTGGTTGATACCACTGCGCCAGAATATTATGCGGATAACTTGGTAGAGTACGATTTTTGGTTAGATCAAGAACAGTTAATTAATGAAGTGGCGTTGGCAGAGTTGCTCCAAGAGTCAGGAGTATTAAATGATGCATCTTCAGATTATATTGTAATTGGCTTAGGGAACAATGTATTGAAGCAGGGCACGCATGAATATCTAATTGAAGCATCGGATGGTCGGGACAACACAGAATTCTACACCATACCGCTGACGCTAAATATTCGTAACCCTTTACCTCAAGTGTCATTCAAACAAGAAAGTTATACTTTGAAAGCAGGTGAAGAGTTGACGATTGAAGCAATGGTCAGTTCAGACAAAGAAACAATCGTCAGCGATACATATTGGTCTGATGATTTTATATATGCGAGTCCTGATAATGGGATCTACCTTTCTTCAAGTAATGTAGGAAACACTGTGACCTTGAAAGCAACGACAACCGCTAAAAGCCAAACGGCAGTAGTTGAATTTGTTGTAGAGAGCAATTCATACGAGACCGTGACAAAAACTGTGATTGTTAATGTAGAAGCTAGCTCTGAAGAGTCGCAGAGTAGTTCACAAAGTGGCACTCAATCTCAAAGCAGCGGCGGGGGTAACTTGTTTTACTTGAACTTTTTACTGGTGTTTTTCGCATTATTGAGAAGGCGCGTGGTTGTAAATTTAGCATAAATTTTAAGCATTATTTGGGCTTAAAAAAATTAAGGCATGGCACTTAATAAAGTTCATGTCTTTTATTTGTTAATATAGCTCTGTTTATGACAGAGCTATATTATGTTATAGAAAGGCTGTGTATGCGCCTACCTGAAATAGAATTGGTTAATCTCTTCTTGTGCAGGTTTTAATGCTAAATTAGCGACTGCCGCATTTTTCGTCCTCCTACGGGAGTCAACCCATTACGTTGATAAAAGCTTAAAGTGCGCTCGAACTCAGGGAGAGGCGGTGTACAGAGCTCAATGCATGTCCAATCACGTTTGCGGCCAAAGTCTTTGACTTGCCCTATTAATAAAGCACCTACCTGCTGCGATCTGAGCTCATTCGATACGTAAAACTCTTGAATAACACCTATTTTACCTCCCGCATATAACGCATATGTTTCTGTCATGGTGGCGACGGCAACAGGCTGGTGGTTGAGCGTGCCGATGATCGCAAAGTAATGGCCATCTTCTAGCAAATCTCGACAACGCTCACGGGTACTTTTCACATCAATATTAAAGTGCTTAGCGTTGGTTGTACGACAAATCTCAGTGGTGAGTTGTACAACCATTTCAGCAATGATTGTGCAGTCTTGAGTTGTGGCAACTTTAAAGTGTATATCCATAGTTCACCTTTACTGTAGTTACAGGGTAATGATGTGAGTGGGTATGTTAAATCCAGCGTTTTAAAACATCACTTACAGCAGAGACCATAAAGTAAGTGATGCTTTATTTAAGTTCTGCAACGAAACCCGTTGAACGCAAGTCAGCAGAGCGCGCGATAAAAATACGTGTTACTTGTCTTGTGCTCTTGGGACATATTGCGCAACTTTACTGGTTACTTGCCATTTTTTGCCGTCGAAAACCAAGTTTAGATAGTCTACATAGCCATGCTGCTTATGTTCGCCCCACGTAAACTCGACAGTCGCGTTAGCCACATTTTTGGTTTTTAGAAGTTTGGTTATTTCAACTTTTGCATGCCACTTATTACCAGTATCTATCAGTTTAATAAATTGGTTGCGATTAAAACTATTGAAGTTGTCGCGCTGGTCAAAAAATTGAATGGTTGCAGATTCTTGAAAGGCCATTTCAACATTTTTACCGATACCTTGTGTAACACCCGTAATATAGGAGTTTATGGCTTCTTGTGGTGTGGCAAAATCTTGGGCATTTGCCTTGAACGCAGCGCAAATCAAGATGAGTGAGCTTGTTGCGTTTAGTGATGCGATATTCATGGTCATTCCTTTTTGTTTTTATTTTAGCCTTTTGTGATATTACCGTCTGATTGGCGGTTCAACAAGTAGACTAAAATCATGAGGCAGAAAACTAAATCATGTTATCTGGGGTATTGATATGATGTTAGTAAATTACTTTTACATAAAACTAAGGTGTTGCTTCCAGTATGCATTTTCGCTTTATATATGATTCTGTTACGTATTTGGATTGATTTGATTCACTGACAACTATTTAGTTATTTAATGAAGTGATTATTAACCATGAAGCTTTATTTTATCTTTTTCGGTGAGAAGAATATATAGGGACCGATATTGCCCCTATCTTTTATGTTAAGAAGCTAGATAAATTAATTTTTTTCTAAAAATAGACCGTCTAACGATGTGCCATCAGCGAGACCTTTACAATCGTGTGCGATCTTGTGAACTCTGACTGGAAGGTCTTGAGCATGTGCTGATAGGGCTAGTGAATACCAGTTCTCAGACGCTGGGGATGAAGTATACCAACCCCAACGTCTATCTTTATTATTTTTAATACAATGCTCAACGCCAAAGGTTGAATCTGCTAACTCAAGAATAATTCTATCTGTGTAAACTTCAATTTTTTTGATTTTTACTGTTACTTCAAAAGGGGCTGGAGCTGCAGAAATACTGTTTGCATAAACACTATTTGAGAGCAAACCTATTAATAAAGTGGTTGTAGTGAGTAATTTTTTCATAACTATCTTCTATTAAATGCATGTTAGCTTTATAAGTAGGCTCTTATATTTTTGGGTTTGTTAAGGTCCATTAATCAATGTTTTTATTGGTTTTTTAATATTTAAGTGTCTATAAAGATAAATCGAAAAAATTATATTATAAATTTGTTTCAAATCAAGTTTAATTGGTATTAATAACTCACATGACAGTCTATTTGTTCTTGTTTTGCTTCTTTTATTACTGAATTGACCAAGGCTTTTCTCATTGGATCATCTTCTATACTGCTAAAATCAGCAACCGTACATGAGGCACAAATACCTTGTTTGGGGCTGAAGTCGTATAAGGAGCGGCGCATCAAATTCAGCTTTTTTGACGTGTATAAGTCAAATATGGATGCCGTTGCCACATTACCTACTTGCTCTAGATTGGTGTCGCTGTCATGAAAAGACTCACAACAAGGTTGTACATTGCCGTCATAGAATATGGTGAACTCTCTAAACGGCCTTGCACAAGGCATGATGCGTTTATAGCTTGACGAACTATGATCTTCTAACGTCCCACCTCGATTTGTTCCGTGTTTACGCCAATCTGGCCATTGTATAATCACTCTGACGCCAAGCTGTCTGAAGTCAATGAGCTCATGGTTTTCGATATAGGATAGTGACATTTTGTCATCAAAGGCGGTGTACTCTAACTTATTGAGTAATTTGGTGACACGACGCAAAATGGTGGCTGGGTTTTGCTCTACATTAGGTAATGGATGCAAAGTAACGCATATCTGATCGAGCCCACTGGCACTGAGCGTGATCAATCTACTCAATTTTAAATAATCACCGTTTGAATTAAATCCAATGTGGCTTGCCGGTAAATGTTGTCTAACGGTATGTATTTTGGATTCTAATGAAGGATCCATGAGTGGTTCATTGTATAAGTTCAGAGATATTTTATTATCGTAGCGAATTTTTGCTAATTCTTTACAGGTTTTCTCTAGTACTGAAGTGTCTAAATATGTTTGCGCGTCATGCCGATCTGAAAAGCTAACTGGGCAATAATCACACTTTCTATTGCATTGATAAGAAAGTTCAAGGTTAATTATTTCAACATGCTTTTTAAACAATATTTTTTTTTCAGTATAAGATAGGCGTTCACTTCCTGCGCCGCCCATCAATAATTTTAAATTTTCATTTCCATTAAAGCCAATTAGCTCAAAGTAATTCATATGTAACCTGTCCATTTACAGCTAGTCAGGAGGTCAAAGAGATCTTTAAAATCGCTTTGTTATTCTTGTCTTTATCGTATCTATTAAATTTCTTTTCTACAGTCATTGGACATGTTGACTTTTTGGCTGTAGATACATTGAATTCTATTTTATGCACTATTCATGCCTAAAGTACAATTATTTCAATAGGTTTGTTGTGTTTTATGAAGTAATTTGTACACAGCATACGCAGTGCATCATTCGTCATGCTTTTTTTTTGAGCGATTATATGGCCTTGTTAAATTGGAAAGTATTTAAAAAATACGATGAAGATAAATTTGTTTGTTTAATGAACTATGCATTAATTTTTAATATGCAGCTCATATTTTATAAATTAAAGCATTTTTGCTTAAAAAAAGTACTTTTTGAAGGTGAGATTTTTACTCATATTAAGTAAAATAAAAATATTTTTTAAACATTAATTTTACCTTTTTTAACTTTAAATATGTCCTTTTATAAATTTTATGGCTTTTACACATATATTATTGGTAATAATCATATTTTATGAATGCACTCACTGGGGCCAACGATTTTGAGGTAAAGAGTCGTATGACCTGGCTATTAACATATTTTATGATTTTTTATGTATCTGTTCGGGTATTGCGCTATTAACTTGAGATTTTTTAACTTATTTCGCTATGTCTTTATGTTGTTATTCATGTTAGAAGCCTAAATTTTGTCACTAAAGGGCATGTCAGGTAGAGAGTCTGTGCCGTAGCCGACTTCGCAAGGCTTATGAGCCTTGCTGGTAATGCGTATTACTGACAAGTTGAAACCAGTGTATCTTTTAAAAACTCTCCGACTTGGTTTTGTGTATCTAGACTAAAGCTGTAGTGTCCACCTTTAAGCGCAATATGCTTATATGAGTGAGGGTAGTTAACTTTGTTTAACTGCGCCATGATTTCATTAGACATGCTATATGATGGCCAGATTTCGTCTTGTTTAGCCGAAACGAGTAAAATGGGGCCATTGTTTTTTTCTATGGGAATGCGTGCAGCACTAATAATATCTTTATGAGTATTGGCGAGTGCTTGGTTGAAAGCTGGTGTAAACTTACCTGTAAAATTACCTTTTTGCATCTGCCAAGTTAGTAGGGGCGCATCAACATAATTAAGTGGCTTTTCGCGTAATTTCCAACCTGAGCGTGAAGAAATGGTTTTAACCGCATTCCAACTGACATGTGTAGGCATTACAGCAACAACATGATTGATATTGTCAAAATGACTTCCTAGTAGTAGGGCTAACTCAGCCCCCTTGGAAAAGCCATAGACGGCGATACAGTTTTCGTTAATGTGAGGGTCTTTTGCCAAGGTATTGATCCGCGCTGCGATATCCTCAAGTGATAACTCCACTTGTTGTGATGGCGTTGACTCAGTGCCGTAGTAACCCAGCGCGGCCACGGAGATTCCCATATCATGAAAGCTATTTAGAAAGGGTTGCCATTGAGGGGTGGCTAACGTATTGCCTCCCTCACTTCCGCCAAATACGACGACCAATGGGTGTTTTTCTCCATCATTGATAAAGTGTTTTTTTACGTCTGGATCAGAGCTAGAACTGCAAGCCGCAAGAAGCCCTACCAAGCAAAATGGCATCACTGATTTCATAAGTTTTTCCTGTTTTTATGGTTATAGATTGAGTATTTTTTTGAGGAGCTTTGCCCCGTTTCTACTGCTGATGACTTGTATACCTGATTTTTGCAATGTGATTAGATAACCCCCTGTCACCCAACGTTCAAGTGTGCCAATTTGGTGCATGTTCACTATGCTATCGCGATGCACTCTTACAAATTGGCTTGGTAACATGTGCATTAGATCATTTAAAGCAAAATCAAGGGGGTATGACTGAGAAGGTGTATATGCGATGGCTTGACTATGCTCAAGTTTGATGGCCTCAATGTGATTAACTTCAATCATACTGACTTTGCCTGCAAACTTGCCGGTTAAAGTCTGTGTGATTTGTTGTTGGCCAACTACCTTTTGGTTAACTCGATTGAGTGCCAATGCCAACCTTTCGGTGTCATAGGGTTTGAGTAAATAGTCTGTTGCGCCCATATCAAAAGCATCGACAGCAAATTCACTATATGCAGTGGTAAAAATCAGCTGCCCAGAGTACCCGTTTTGGATAAGACGTTTGGCAAAAGCGACGCCATTTATTTGGGGTAAATTGATATCAACAAACACCACATCAAGTTCAAGATCTTGCAGTTCTGTTAAGCTCGCTACAGGTCTTGAGTTGGTATAAACGAGCGTGCATAGTTTTAGTTCTCCGAGCTGAGAGGTAAGCTTATCTAACGCAGGTTGCTCGTCTTCAATTATGGCAACTTTAAGCATTTATACCGCTCCTGTCGATAATGTAAAGCATGCTTTTGCACCACCATATGGCACATTACTGAGCTCAAGTTGTGTATCCATTTCAAGCCGTAACCTTGATTGTGTAATTGCTAAGCCAAGTCCAGTATCTAGCTCGCCAGACAATATATGTTCCGCAAACCCTTGGCCGTTGTCTTCTACTGATATGGTAAAGCTATGGCCATGATTGATAGCACTTACTTTTACGGTGAGTGGCTTTGATACACTGTGTTTGATCGCATTTTCTAACAGGGGTTGTAAGATCATGGCTGGGAGCTGTGCATTGAGTAAGCTTTCCTGAATATCAAATACGAATGTCACATCCTTACCGAAACGCGCTTTCTCTATTTCGCACCATTGATTGATAGCAACCAGTTCTTCCGCCAATGAGACAGTTTTATTTTTTGCATTGTTATTGCTGGCATTATTGATGGAGTACCGCAACACCGTGGATAAGCTATGCACCAATTGCTGCGCCATTTTTGGTTTTGACACAGTGAGCGCGGAAATGGTATTGAGGCTGTTAAACAGAAAATGCGGGTTGAGCTGGCCATGTAATACTTTAATTTCTGCTTGCTTACGTAAAAGTTGTTCGTCTTTAAGGTGCTTTTGATTTAAATAAAACTTACAGAGCACAAAAATACCTATGCTCCAAGGCAGTGCTACAAATACAGCTTCAATAACCGCGAGTGCTGGAATATTGAGTAATATTGATCTTAAGCTTCCCCACGTGTAACTGCCCAATACGACCGTGAAGTAAAATGCACTTATTTGCACAAGCCAATGTCTTATTTTCAGTATGTTGATCCCCAAGTAGCTCACAATCATAGGCAGCCAATACATGAAAAGTACACACAGCAGCGACGAATATAAAATTGAGCTTGAGTAAGCCACACCTCGCTGAATCCAGTCAGTAAAGCTGATAGCTAAACTCACTAGTGCCATGATGGCCAGTGCTAGTAGTTTTTCTGTATTGTTTAAGTGTATTTCAGTCATAACAAGATTAAAAAGTAGATAGAACAAAGCGATATTACTGAGAAATAAAGGAAGTGCAGTAAAAATCAGGCTCAACAGTCGTTTTTTGACTGTGAGTGGTCAGCTAGAGGTTATTTGTGTCATTTTTTGAGTTGGAAAAGTATAAAGAGCGGCAAAGTATTACCGCTCTTTATTGATCACATTGTGAATAATGAGGCCTAAAAATTTAGACTAGTTTTGATTGTCGTAGGTTTGCCATTCCAAGAATAAGATAATTGTGTGAGCGCCAATGCTACCGGCTTCTGAAATATCATCATGAATTGCCATCGCCGCATCCTGATACATCACAGAGGCATCAATGAGCTTTTGCTTGTGTTTGTCTTTGCATTCAAGGGTTAAGTTCTCGCTTGGTAAACTATCACAATCACGATAGGTTGCATTCAATGTATCTACAATATGTAACTTGAAGTGATCAGAGAGATCTCCGACATATTGTGTAATAAGAGGCTCAGAAATAAACTCAATGGCTGTAAAGGAAGATGATAAGCTCCAGCAGCGTTGCCAAGTTGTTGGAAATGACTGCTCTGTATTTTCTAAAAAGCTCATATGGGTTGTTGCGTTGGGAGTGTGCTGACTATAACTGAGCGCGACATCAAAAGCAGCACAGTTTTGTGGGGCGCTAAGCAGTGCTTTATGCGCATTGTTATAGACACTGATGTACGACTTCCAAGCTGGCGCATAGTTGCGTGCAAAACTGAGCCACAATGCCTGTACTGTAGTGACTAAGGTGTCATGAAAACTTGGGTTATAGGAAACCCCATGTCTGGTGAGCCAATTTAGGTTATCTAAAGCAGCTCTGTTTTCGTTGTTTTGAATAAGTTCAATTGTTTGAGCAAGCACTTGATCTACATCGATAGGATCTGCAGTAGTTTGACTTGCAGTACTGGAAAGTGCAGCCAGTAAAAGACAGGATGATGAGACGAATTTTTTCATATTTCTTTTTTCCTTAAAGAATCATTTTGTCATTTTTAATTTGTGCCATTCATGACATGTTTACTAATCATCTAGTATTTAGGTACTAATAGATTTGCACTATTTAGTAAGCAAGTCGTATACCAATTAACAAAGTTTGCAGGTATTTGGCTGTCTAAAAATATCCAATTCTCGCTCAGTTTGAATGATGTACTTTCTGATTTTATAGGTGTCTTGCTATCCAAAGAGTTAAGCCTGACTTTAGGAGATATTTCAGATGGGTGAAATGAGGTATGACTGGCCATTAACGAATATCGCGTGTATTTCATTGCGCTTAAGAGAGTAAGCTGCGCAATTTTGTACAAGCACTTTTGAATCACCTACGTTAAGCTGAATTTTAGTAAGGGAGAAGTCTATGCAGCAATCAAAATTTAGTATCCATCGCGACTTAGGTGGTTTGGAAGTTCTTCATAATATAGATAAAAAATTTGATTTTGGTCGACATAATCACAGTGGCTACACGGTGGCATTAGTCGATTGTGGCGCACAGCGATTTTTTCGCTCGGGTGGGCAGCACCTAGCAGGAAAAAGTAGTTTAATATTGATCAATGCCGAACAAGTCCATGATTGCCGAAAAGCATGTGAGGGGATCTCCTCCTACCGTTCTCTATACCCAACGCCTGAGTTATTTAACAGTTTGATGGATAACTCAAAGCGTCTTGCGCCTTATTTTGATGAAGCGGTATTGCACGATTCTGCTTTAGCCTCGCAGCTCAATGGGTTATTTAGCGTTTTGGACTCCCCAACGAGTCAGTTAGAAAAGCAAACGCAGTTGGTGGGCTTTTTAAGTAACTTGTGTGCTTCGACCGGTAAACTGGCGCTTTCTGAAGATAAACAGTCGATTAAATGTCGTATTGCAAAGGCCGTATCTTATCTATTAGATAATTTGTTCAGTGACATCGCGCTTACTGAGTTGGCTTCATTGGTACATATGAGCCAATTTCATTTTGTGCGTTCTTTCAAGGCACAAATAGGACTGACACCGCACGCGTTTCAAATCCAGCATCGGTTAAATCATGCGAAGTGCCTGCTTCGTAATGGGAAGAACATTACCGAGGCGGCAAGTCATGTAGGCTTTTATGATCACAGTCACTTTAGTCGTCATTTTAAGAAAAACATGGGGATCACCCCAAACCAGTATAAACAGGCGTGTTAACACTATGAAAGTTGCAATTAAAAAAGGGCTGTTAGATATGCTGCCGCTAAATCTTGCGGTACTACCATGGGGATTATTATGTGGCTCGTTAGCGATTCAAAATGGGTTTACTGCATTGGAGGCGCAGTTGATGTCGATACTGGTTTTTGCAGGTTCTGCGCAATTGGTTGCCGTGGAGCTGATGGCCAAAGAGGCCTCCTTGCTAACGCTGATTGTGACGACGTTTATTATCAGCGCACGTCACTTACTTTATGGCTTGGCCATACGTAATAAAATGATTGATAAGCCTTTAAAGTGGCGTGGTCCAATCGCATTTTTTTTAACAGATGAGTTATTCGCTTTTTCTCATCATCATCGTGCATATCAAGGACGGTTGCGCCTTGTGTATGCACTGGTGGCTGGCGGCAGCTTTTATCTTGCGTGGAATGTATGGACTTTTTTTGGCATCGTAGCAGGGCAGTTTTTACCTGATCTAACAAATTTGGGTTTGGATTTTGCCATAGCTGCTATTTTCATAGCGCTGGTGGTGCCGGGCGTGTCAAACCTTCCTGTTTTGTGTGCTTGTTTGGTTTCAGGGCTGAGTATGTTGTACTTCAAAACTGTGCAGTTTGAATTTGGTTTAGTCGCTGCCGCTTTGCTTGGTATGAGTACTGGGTATGTTTTACAAGCAAAAGAGGATAAATCATGATAGCCACTATTGTTGTACTTGCATGTGTCACTTTTGCTACTCGTTATTTGTTTTTAGCAAAAAACTTACCGTTTACCATTGGTCCTAAATTTCAACGGTTGCTGAGCTTTAGTGCGCCTTGTGTTCTTACGGCCATATGGGTGCCGATTGTATTTATGCCAAATGGCGAGTTTATAACTCAGTTGAATAACCCTTATTTGTTAGGTGCTTCAGTGGCGGTTTTTTTAGCGTTTAAGTTTAAAAACCTTTATCTCACCACCTTCGGCAGTTTAATTGTGTTTTATCTGTTTTTTTGAGTAACTTGGGTTTCTTTAACTATCAAACAAGTGGAGTCCATATACGAGTTCAGAGTGACGGAATTAACCTTTGTCATTGTATGTTTGTTCCGCACTCTAGGTTTTTGTGGTTAAGGACCCTGAAGCGAGTTCAGGGTGACGGGGTTAACCTGTGTCATTGTGTGTTTGTTCCGCACTCTAGGTTTTTGTGGTTAAGGACCCTGAAGCGAGTTCTGGGTGACGGAATTAACCTCTGTCATTGTGGGCTTGCCTCGCACTCTAGGTTTTATGTGGTTATGGGCCCTGAAGCGAGTTCAGGGTGACGGGATTAACCTTTGTCATTGTGTGTTTGTTCCGCACTCTAGGTTTTATGTGGTTATGGGCCCTGAAGCGAGTTCAGGGTGACGGGGTTAACCTGTGTCATTGTGTGTTTGCCCCGCAATCTAGGTTTTATGTGGTTATGGGCCCTGAAGCGAGTTCAGGGTGACGGTGTCATTTTTTAGGGTGACGAGGTTTATTTTTCCAGGGTGATGGGTTTAATTGAAGGTCACCATAAAAAAGCCCCTGAAGCCAAAGGCGACAGGGGCTTATCGTTATAGCTTGATGTTATCGTCTACGACGCAGCAAAGCAGGCACTACAAGTAATAACAGGAATAAAGGCATTGAACCGCTTGAGGAACGAATTGTTCTGGTTTCTACATGCTCAATCACGTTTGGTTTTTTCACTGTTACCACCAACATGCCAGATGCGCTTGCACCTTGCTCGTTAGCCACAACATAATTGATGGTGACTTCACCTTCGCTATGTGGTGCGGGTTTAAAAGTAATGGCAGTTGCTGTATACGTGACTTCACCTGAATCGGCAGTTGCACTGATCAGTGTTAACTTACCACCTTTAGGGTCTGAGTCATTGGCAATGACATCGACTGTGATGGTGTCATTGTTAAACACTTCAGCCACATCATTCATGGTAACAGGCGGTTGGCTCTGCTGAACTTGTGCAACCACATTGACTCGCATCGTTGCAGTACTTGTCCCACCTTGACCATCACTGATTGTATACTCGATTGTATCGACACCAATGAAATCAAGTGCACTTTGATATTGTAAACTCGAATCGCTATTGATTTGCACTGTGCCATGTACAGCAGAGGCATTGATCACATATAGTGTGTCGTTTTCAGCATCAGTATCGTTTTCAAGTACATTTAGTGTGACTGATTGGTTGCTCGTTACTTCTTGGCTATCGTCTACTGCAGAAGGTGCTGTGTTGTCTGTTGCAACAATACTTACACCACCTGGGTCGACAATTTTACCGTTTTTAATACCATCCGCATCGTATTCACCGCCGTCTACCAGTGTTAACCTGACACACCAAGCACCTTCGATTAAGCCTTCCTGCCAGCTATTATCATTCATGCTTGGGCAGTACCCTTGTTGGCCTATGGCTGAGTGTATAGCGTTACCATTTTGCGTTGCGAATGTGACCCAACCTTGATTTGGCAGGTGCTTACGATATTGGGCATTTGCAGGGACAGCGGCTTGCTGAGGCAATACGATTTTGACACTGTCTACACCGCTTGGCATATCAACGATAAAGTCAAAAATACCACCGCGATTTTCCATGCCTTCGTCCGCAGAGATTAAGCCTGCTTGCACTGCCTCATCGGCATTGAGCGAGGCTGCATTTTTGTTGCTACCCAGACTTAAATTACCAAGAGACATACACACACCGGCTTCTACTTCAATCAGACCAGACTCCCAGTTATTGCCTGAAGAAGGCAAAACATTACATTGCGCATCAATTGGGTCTAAGTAGTTAGGAATACCATCGGCATCTTGGTCACCAAAACCTTCTTGCGCATCACTAATGAGGTCGCCATCTGTGTCTGTACTATTGTCCAGTACTGGTTGCTCTGAAACCACTTTAAATATCACAGTTTGCGTATCAAATAGCCCAGCATTATCTGTAGCAGTTGCACTGACTTGGTAGACACCGACAGAAAGTGTAGATGCATCAATACTAAATTGAGTTGGATCCGTGCTTTCATTATTCAAATCAGCTTGTGTTTGCCACTCAATAGTGTGTGTATCTGTGCTATTTTGATCCTGCACATCAGCATTAAGTGTGATCAACCCATGCTCTGCAACCATGATTGAACGCGTTTCATCTTGTTGCATTGCATTTAGAGTAAGCGTTGGAGCAACGTTTGACTCTACGATGGTAATTTCGTGTTGTAGCTCAGAAGTGGTATTCAAGCCATCTGTATTTAATGTGACCACAATGGTTTCATTTGCATCGCTCACGCCATCAAATACAGCCTCGATAGAAATGAGACCTTGTGTGCCTGATTCTATAATGACTTGGCCTGATGCCATTGTGTAGTCTGCTTCATCAGCTGTACCAGAAACCGTAAAATCAATATTTACTGGGTATGCAAAGTGCTCACCACTTAGTATCACAGGTATTGTTGCCGTTTGGCCCTCAACAACAAACTGACTTGGAGAAGGGATACTTACCATTGGGCGTACATTCACTAACTGTGCTGCGCTTGCACAGACATCGGCCGAATTACATGCTTGCCAGTACACTTTATTAGCACCAGACGCTAAGAAATTATTGCCAATGAGTTCAACAGCAATTGGTTCACCACTACCATCAACCGCTGTGGCTGCGCCTAGGTCTACCTTAGTAAGCTGGCCTGTTGCATTGACTGTCAGATCAGCAGGTACGGTGATCACAGGTGCAGAAGGTTGATTTTGGCGAAGCTCTAATATGGCTTCTGCACGGCCACCAAATCCGTCTGAAATTGCATAACGCACCTGAGCGATACCTTTAAATGTATCGTTAGTGCTAAACACAATCTGGTTGTCTTCTATCACAGCAAGACCTGTATCTGAATTAACAGCCACCAGTGATAAAGCATCACCATCTGGATCGCTGTCATTGTCTAATACAGCTATCGCTATAGATGATTGGCCTTCAGCAAGTTGTACAAAGTCATCTTGTGCAACTGGTGCAAGGTTGGTTGTGCTAATTTGCACATTCACAGTCGCCTGTGCAGTCGCGGTACCATCACTGATTGTGTAGTGAATAGTCGCATGACCTGTATTCAATGCAGGTGCTTGGTATTGAAGCACATTACCGTTTACTTCAACGCTACCTACATCTGCTTCTGCCGAAGTGATGCTAAGCGTATCGCCATCGATGTCAGTGTCATTTGCAAGCACATCGATGTTAGCAAGTGACTTTGCAGAGGCCACAGCGGAGTCGTGAACGGCTGTCGGTGCGTCGTTTTGCGGTGCAATCGTGATTGTAACGTGTGCAGTTGCGCTTAGCCCAGCATCATCACGGATCTCATAGGTGATTTGGGCAGTACCATTAAAGTTCTCAGCTGGGACATAGGTAATAGCAGAGTCTGAATGCGTCACCTGGCCTAAGCCAGAAGTCAGCGTTGCACTGGTGACTTTTACACTTGCCATATTCTCGTCGGTATCATTATTTAATACCGACACCGTTACGCTTTGATCTTCTGAGGTATTTTCAGTGTCATCGATTGCAACAGGCGCTTGGTTTTTAGCGATAACATTGACAGAGAGTGTTGCTGTGGCAGTACCGCCATTGCCATCAGTAATGGTATAGCTAATGGTTGCCTCACCAACAAAGCTTGCATTTGGCGTAAAGCTTACTTGCGTATCAGAATAACTAACCTTACCTTCACCTGAAACGATTGTAGCGGCGCTGATAATAAGTGGATCAGAGTCTGCATCCGTGTCATTCACTAACACATCGACTGTAATGGCTTCGCCTTGCTCTGCTTCAGCGGTATCGTCATTCGCAACCGGTGTTTGGTTGTTTGGTAGAACAACGTTTGTCAAATCGAAGTCAGTAATCACTGGGTCGTGATCAGATGAGCGATAAGGGGAATCCGAGAACCATTTATTCTGTTGATCTTCAGATTTACCTTCCGTGTTGTAGTCTAGGCCCGCTGCTTCATCGGCGTTAATATGCCAGTGCATGGATTGTGCAATACGATCCATTGAAGCATTGGCAGTTAACATGTGATCTAGGCTGCCTGCTACACCGCTATAGTAGTATGAATAATTATCGCCGGTGTCTTTTTCAAGACTGATATTTTTGAAGTCGGCGTTATAAAATTCGAGCATTGGCGCTTCATATGTGTAGGCATTAAAGTCACCTAAAATGGCATAAACAGGCGAGTTAGCACTTGCTTCCAGGTTAGCTTTAGTCAGTGCTGAAACGACTGTTTTAGCTGCGAGGATACGTTGGCCATTACACGCACCCTCTACGGAATCATCCATATCTTCACCACATGATCCGCCTTTCGAACGGAAGTGATTCACAACGACACGGATTTCTTTGCCGCCCTTAATTGGTTTGAATGACTGCAACATGGGGGGCCTATGTGCACGTGTTGCTTCGTCAAATGGCGTCTCTGTGATCACCTGTGCATTACCTTGAGGTATAACGCGATTTGCACGATAAATGATGCCAACAGTGACCGCATCAGTGCCCACTTGCTCTATCTGAGGATTAATGAATGCCCAATCATTAGTATCGTCTCGCTCATTCAATCCATCAATGAGGTTTTTGATGGCGCTGCTGTCACCGTACCCATTGTTTTCAATTTCCATCAGGCCGACAACATCCGCATCGGATGTCAGAATTGCGCGGATCACCTTAGTACGTTGGCGAGTAAACTCTTGTTCGTTATTCGCGCCACGACTGTCAAAGTTGACGAAGTAGTTCAGTACGTTAAAGCTTGCAACACGAATGTGTTGATTTGACTTACGCTCGAAAGGCTTAGTACGGCGTGGGTTCGCTTGTTCAAACACTGGCGTATTGGTTGGAATGAGCTTGTAATTACCGTAAGCATAGTGAATAACCCCTGACATGTTCGATACTAGGTCGCCAGAGCGAAGTGGCATCTCAGCACTGAAGCTTGGGTAGTAGCTGATTGCTTCAGGGTTACTTTGCGTTGAATTGTCATCAACAAGTAATACGTTTCTTGTGTTTAAATCGGCAAGCTCTAGGCGACGAGGGTCGTCTTTAGGGTACTTGTTGGTTGGTTGCATTCTCATGCCTTGAGACAAGTAAATCTCACCATATTTAGTGAAGTTATGGCTCAGGGTGACATGTAACTTTTGTGCCATAGAAACCCACATACCTTCAAGTGACTCTTGGTCAAAGCCTTTTGCAAACGGTAAGTTCACCTCTGTTGGTGTAACCTGTGACAACACATCAGTGGCACAAGACAGGGAGTCTGTTACCGTACTGATTTGTGTTAAGTTATACTTTTCAACAACGGTGCCTAGCACTCGGATTTGTTCGCCGATTGAGACTTGGGTCGTTGTATCCGCGACAAAAATGCCTTCCGAGGTGGTGCTGTCAGTATCTGCATGACGGTCTTCCTCTTGGATGAAGAAACCACCATGTTGACCGCTACCTTGGAAGGCCGCTACAACAACGCCTTCGATGACCACTCTCTGGTTTACCAGAGGGCTTGCTGCCTGATTACCTTGAATCTCACTAATGAGTGTTGCAGGGTCGTTACATACGCCAAGTTCAACTTGTGGTGGCGTTGTTCCGCCATCAGAACCACAGGTTAAAACGCCACTACAGCCAAGGCCGTCGGCGGTATTTTTTTCGAACCCTTCCCATTCAACGCTTGGGTCAAAGGCATCATCTAAGGTTGTATCACCTGATGTGATCCCGTCTTTACGACGCAGGGTTTTATCTTTGGTTGAGGTGTTGCCACTGCCCCATGCACTGCCAGGATCCGTTCCGACTTGACCAAATACATCGGCAATTTGGCCATCAACTGTCAGTACAAGTGCATCATCTCCGTTAAAGTAAGTGATGGTACTGGTGCTGTCTTGACGACTCTTAATGTCGTCATTTGCGCTGCTATTGGCAATAACGTGACTTTCGCCGTGCTTTAATTCGCCAGACAGAGTTTGTGTTCTTAACCCTTCCGTCGTCAGCGGTTTACCATTATCAGCCAAGGTGATTGTAACGCGGCTAAGGTCTAAAGTTGCACCGGTAAAGTTGGTAATTTCAACGGCTTTATTGCTGCTGCTACCTTCTATGTACTCGGTGAAAATCACTTTACTGGCTTCGACTTGTTCGCTGACCTGAATGGAAAATTCAGGCAAGGCCACAACATCTGTATTGCCATCAGAAACACCGATGACGATATTGCTTGTCACTCCTACATCTTGAGATGACGGCGTACCAGATAGTTCACCATTTTGTGTATTGAAGTCTGCCCAAGAGGGTTTGTTGGTGATTGAGAAGGTGAGCGTGTCATTGTCTTCATCGCTTGCTTCTGGTTTGAATCGATACGCAATCCCCACGACGGCACTTGTGCTCGGTGTACCAGTGATTGTTGGTGGATTTTTAATTGAACTTGAGTCGACTACCTCAATGCTGAAGCTGGGTAAAGACACGGTTGATTTTCCGTCAGTTACGGAAATTTCAATATGCTCATAAACGGCAATATCGGCAGTAACAGGTGTGCCAGATAAACGGCCCGTTTGTGTATCGAATGTCGCCCATGACGGCTTGTTAACGATAGAGAACGTCAAGTCATCTTTATTTTGATCTGACGCAGTTGGCGTAAAGCTATACTCGCGGCCTGTGCCAACGGTAAGTTCAGGTTGACCGCCAATGACAGGGGCCACTTCGCCTAATTTAGGGCAGGTGTCACCAAATAGTGTTTCTGCAAACTCTGGGTTATCAACAAACGGGTTACGGTTACCTTGTTGCTCAACGATACGTTGGTGTCTATCTAGTTCTAATTGATCTATCGTATCTTCACGATGCCAATCCATCAGGTTACACAATACCCCCAAAGTTGGTGAGCTACTTGCGCTGATATTATTTACAAGCTCAAGATCAGGCATACTGCCATCTGTACCATCATAGCGCACAGCCATGTAGAACATCATACGAGCAGTATCGCCTTTTACAGCATCCCTTGGCTCAAATGAGTCGCTGTCAGTAAAGTTACCTGGTGCGTTATCAACTGGGTTACCGCCATCATCATAATCTTTGCTGCTGCGCGTGGAGTTCACCTTGACATTGGTCGGTCTTAGGTGATGAATATCGGTATAACCATATTGGCTTTCACTTGGGAAGCCGTGAGACTTAGGCCAACTGTGCTCTCGGTTCCAATCTGTTGTGCCGCCACCGTTGGTATCTTTAGACTGACTTTTTCCTGTGTAAAACAGCAGTACATTGTTTGGGTTATTTGGATCTTCATCGGTATACTTTAGCGCTTCCCACACTTGCGAGTAGGTCATTCTCTGTTGGCCTTGTCTCGCAATTAAAGAGAGTGCACTTTCTAACTCTGTACCGACTTTGCCAATTGCCGAGGCGTAGTAGGCAGTGTAATCATAGTTACTGCCAGGTTTGTCTGTAACCGTAATTGAAAATGCAGGCAAACTCACCGGCGCATGCAAACCATCTGACACTGAAATAACGATATTGTCGTGATCACCGACATCAGATTCCGCTGGGGTACCACTAAGCTGACCTGAAAGCGTATTAAATGCTGCCCAGCTTGGCTTGTTCGTGATTGAAAACACCAAATCATCATTTTCAAGGTCGATGACCACCGGTGTAAAGGCATACTGCCGAGTCGCTTGCACTGTTGTGTTGGGCGTACCAGAAATAACAGGCGCATCATTGGTGCCCGCTGCTCTTACCAAGATGGTAAAGCTGTTAAGTGCATTGGTCACAGTGCCATCGTTGACTGTGATCACAATGTTGTTGTATATGCCCATATCGGCGGCAGTTGGCGTGCCTGAGAGTTTGCCTGTCGTCGTATCAAAGCTTGCCCAACTCGGTTTGTTTTCTATGGCAAACACCAGTGTGTCACCATCAAGATTGGTCACTGTCGGGGTGAATGCGTATGTGTCTGTGGCATTCACGAAGCCTTTAGGTGAGCCACTTATTTCTGACGGGATATTACCATCACCGCCACAGGCAGCAACGCCTGAGCAACCGAGGCCATCAAAAGTGTTTTTTGCAAAGCCAACCCATTCGTTTGCTGGGTCAAATGCATCATCTATGGTGGTGTCGCCATTTTCAATGCCCATTTTTCTGCGTAGCGTTTTATCTTTGGTGCTGGTGTCACCAGAGCCCCAATTACTACCTGGATCAGTACCAACTTGACCAATACTGTCTACGATGACGCCATTGACCATCAGAGTGATTGCATCGTCACCATTAAAATAAGTAGCGGTACTGGCGATATTACCAAGTGCTTTTAGTTCGTCACTTGCGCCGCTGTTGTACAGGACATAACTGCTGCCCGCAGCAAGCGTGCCAGATAGGGTAAGCGGCGTGACTTCATCCAGCTTTTTACCATTTGCAGTTAATGCAATACTAACCGTGCTAAGGTCGATGCTATTGTTGCCAAAATTAGTAATTTCAAGCGCTTTGTTATTACTGCTACCTTCCACATACTCTGTGAAGATAACGTTTGCATTTGCGTGTCCCATGACGACACTTGAACACAGCCCCATCGCGATGCAGCGGCCCAAGTATCGCAGTTTTCCACGATGCTTATTGTTAGAGTTCATATTTTTCCCGTGTGTTTATCACTCTGTTTTATCATTTTCGAGTTAGATTATTTTTAAGGGTGCAAATATTCCCATTAAAAAATGGGAGGCGAATATAATACTCTATTATGAACTTTTTATTAAAAACGCTTTAAACATAGGACATCTAATTGCAACAATTCCCCATCTCTAGTTATTAACACGCTCTACAGCTTAAGTATTTTAATGGGGACATTTGTCCTTGCATAATGCTATGATTTATAGAGGTTTCTCTCATGTGTGGATTTTTTGTTACTTTCGGGTGGGGTGTATCTGCGGGTGTATCTCACTTTCTATAAAATCACGTTGTTAACATTTTTTAATTATTTGATGCTTTCTGTATACAATAAAGAACGTTCTAATTTTTACAATTGTTTACGTTTTGGGTTCTTTTTGAACAGGTTGCATGGTTTTTTTGAAGGGAAAATGGTTAAAGAACCAATAATTGCAATAATGTATCTGGTGGTCATGTATATGAAATTAAGGGGGAGTTCATATGCTGTGCATCAGAGAAATACACTGTTATTTAGTTATGCTTTTAATTTAATTATTGAGGTAGAATAATGGCATTATCTCCAACACTTAATAACAATAAAGCTAATAATATTATGATTTTAGAAGACTTACATCTCTGGGGACAAGCTTCAGAAACAGCCCAACATCAAGCAGTTAAAGACTTTATACAGCATAATGCATTGGACAAGCATTTTGAGTTCATTTCAATCGAGACTTTTTCTTGCGCAGCGTTGCAACACCGTATTGGCGTATTTAAGCACATAACAACGGGTATGACCTTTCACTTATTGCCCGGCTGCACTCATTTTCAAGCTGGCTTAGATGAACAGCAATATGAGTATGTGTGCAATCATTATTCGACGGACTTGCTTGAATATTTTCCCACTAATGAGTTAGATGAAAACGGCGCACACGTCAGAGAATCAGTGACTGTCCCCCCCATGTTGATTTCTCGCTTTGCGATAACCGAATCGGTATGGATAGCGCATAAAGGCTTTCGATTACACCGACAGTTCGGCGACAATCACCCAATTGATGCCGTGAAAAGGCACGATGTTCAGGACTGGGCAATGAGATTAGGCTTGTCATTACCTTCTGATATTGAATGGGAATATGCATGTAGAGCAGGGAGTAATACTTTGTTTTATTGGGGAAATGAACCAAACCCAGATTATGCGCTACAAGAGCGGCACAAAGATGCTATGCATGGTTATAGAACATTCAGCGAAGCAGAGCAGGGGCCAGCTAATGCGTTTGGATTATTGGGTATGATAGGTAACCAAGCGGAGTGGGTGTTGGATGATGTGCCCGGTTATCGTATGCCACTGCAGGCATATCCATTGATCTTAGGGATGGAAGATGATGGTTTGGATGGCATACTTCGCGGGGGGTGGCACGATTATGGTTGGTCGTTTAATCGAGCTACATCTCGCATCCAATGCGGTGCTGCCGACAGTGGTTGTAGTGGCCGTCTTGTATTTCGATTAGCGGATCATAAAGCAAGGCAGTAAATAACACTTTGTGTGTCCTTGCCAGTAAAAAGTCGTACTGGCAAGGTACATCATGATTAAGGCCCGTTTGCCTTGCGTGCTTTCTCATCATGTTGGGAGTCATCCTTGATTTCACCCCTTTGCTACTTTGCAATATAGATTATTTATCGCAACTGGGAATAGCTTGTTCAAACTTGCCTGTTAACAACCACTCGGGCAAGTAGTCATTTTGGTGTTGTGGCACATAACCATATTTATCATGAGCAATACAAACTGGGGCGATGAGCTGCTTTGGCAGCATATGAGTAATAAGCCCTGAGTCATGTTTGTGCATGTTACTGTGACGAGTAAATTGCGCGACTACAGCGGCTTCAAAGGCTGCTAGGTCTTGTGTGGTTCTGAGTTCATCGAGGGCTTGCCACAAGCTCAAGTCATAGCAATAGTCTGTGGAAATCTGCTTATTGAGTGCATTACACTTTTCTAATAGTGTTACAGGCTCACTATTGCCATATATGGCTGAGTGAATGAAGTTTGCGTGTGCTGTAAGGCCTTCCACGGTGTCGTGTTTACCATCTATTTTCATGGTTTCACCTGGGATAGAGTCGAGCAATATTTCTGCACATGCTTTATCGCGCATAATGATGGCCATCTCTAGCATAAAGCATAATGTTAAGGGAGTACGTTTCTTGTTCTCGGGTGCCTTAACTAAATCGAACTCTGTGTCAAAAATTCGAAAGGCTTTTCTTTCTCCGACAGGAAGCTTTTCCGCAATTGCCATATGCCTATATATATCAGTAATTATTCGCCAGTGTGCTATTAAGACTTTTAGCTGTTCAGGTTGGGAGAAAAAGCAGAAATGCAGATAGTTTTGTAAAGCAATTGACTCTGCAATCTTAGATAGCTCCCATATCGTTGTGATTGGCCCAAGGGTAGGTAACTTTTCCAGTTGATTTTTGATACTTTGCTGATCTTCCTCTGCTATCATGATGAATAACTTTTTGTACAATTCCATATCATCATAGTGCCGTGTGTGGAGTTTTATATGTGTCATAAACAAACCTTTAAAAGGGGCATTGCTGCCCCTTGATTAATTGTTATTGTCTTCCTGGAATATCAGGATGTCGATTGATTTTAATTTCAGCTGGATTTCCGTATGCATCGTAGGTTTGCGATACATGGTAAAATTCAACCGGGCTATTCTTAATGGTGTTGTACATCTCCTGGACAGCCTGATAGCCTCTATTAAACTCTGGATCGTGACCTCGCCTAGGATCATTTTTCATGTTAGCAAGCTTCGCTTCCATAGATTCTAGTAAGCTATAGTGATACTCCTTGGTTCCCTGCTGTGCACGGATTGTTTTACCTGTATCATCTGTAGCGATACGAGTCCCAAGTATTGCACTGCCGCCTTTATTTTCGATAACAGCATAGGTTTTTACGCCACTAATTTCAATTTCAATGATGTCATCAAAGTTACTATTGAGGGTACCATCTGGGTATTCAGCCAAAATACTGCGTACATTAGCATTTTTTTCATTGCCAATGTATTCCATAGCGGCTTTACCGGCAATGGTACCACCTCGTTCACTGTACTTGCGTCCTTCATTTAATAACGATTTATACTCAGCATTTTTAGTGTACGTTTCAGGGAACAGTTTCTGAATCTCTTTTTTGCGTTTTTCGATACGGCGTTTAGCATCAGAGACCTGTTGGTAGGTATGGGTTGTACCATCGCGATCAGTCACCGATTTGTTGGTGACATTCATGTCAATCATAGAGAACGATTGTGGCTGAATCAGATTATTAGCTGTCTTAGTTATTTGTTTGCCATCAACAACTGTAACAAAGCGCTTAGTATCAGGGTTAAAGACCTTTTCTTGGTTAAAGGCGTTATCGTAAAAGTCAAATTCTTTGAGCGATGTATTTGGGTTGAGTGCTTTAAACTCTTCCCAAGATGCTGCCTTATTATTTGCATCAAAGCGGATGAATGTACCCGATGGGGTTTCAACATTCTTGATGTTGGCATTACAACCGCTTGACATAGGTGTGTACGCTGAGTAAGCCGTCACTTGATAAGGGTCTAGCTCTGAAGGGTAAGACTCCTGATATGATTCTTCGTAAGTTGAATCATAGCTGTCAAAGGCGGAGTATTGAGACGCAGATCTAAGCCCTGCACCACAAGGGCGTGGATATTCGCGTAATACCACCATACCTTCGTTTTGGAACATCGCTTTACTGACATTTAAGTCTCGGACTGTTTTAGGTAAAGTGGCAACGCTCACCGCTATTTCGCCTGCTATCAGCATGCCCGACAGTGTACTTGATACATCACCAGGTTGGAGTTTATCACTACCTTGAGCAACGTAAGTCACCGCTTGTGTATGTAACCTACCAATGGCATCTTCATATTGTTGAACTAGAGGAGTTTGATTTAGAGCCAATTTAGCTGCAGATGCAATAGGGGCTTTAATCATGTCTAAAACCATTAAAACACCAGAAGCTTGCTCTATTGCATCGCCATACTCTTTAACTAATGCAACTGCAATTTCGTCAATAGGTTGAGCTACAGGTTGAATTGCCAGTGTCATTTCAGCAACAAGTTTTTGTACCTCGGTTGGGCCTTTTTGCGTGCCCCTTGCAGCCGCAGCTCTATCAAGCAATCTTCTATCATCTATTTGGTCACCTAGCCCAAATGCTTCAAGAAGATATTTGTCACACTTTAGCATTGAACTATTAGGGGAACAGGTGAAAGTCTTACCTAACCTAGCCAGATCATATGTGGCTTTCTCTAAACTTTGAGTCAGAGAGTCTATGTCTACGGTTTCTAGTACTTTATTTAATTCATTGCCGTGAATGTTATTTTCTTGCAGCGTTGCAATAATAAGCTCTTTATATTCCTCTGCTGAAATGAGTCGGCTTTGAATTCCCTTTTGCTTTAGGACAACATCTTCATTGAAGCTTGCGAGGACATCGTTTATTTGTTGACGAGTTGGCATTTGACTTGAATTATCAAAGTTTGCGTCGCGAACTCTGAGAATATGTTGAGCCTCAATCGAAAGGTGTTTAGCATACATCAATGAAATAACTGCTTGAGTTTGAGCTCCTGCAGTATTTGCAGCCATGTTAATGTGCTCAGCACCCGCCCCGCTCAAGAATGTTAATAATCCTGCATATAAACGTGCTAGTTCATCTGTACCATATTTATTTAAAAATGCACGTGTCGCACCTTGTGATGCATCATCTACGATAGCACTTACTTGATTATGAGTTAGATCAGAGTTAAGTAACTTTTCCGAAAAATTATCATGAAACTTTTTCTCGTAAGACTTGAACTCATTGTATTTTTGATCCGCTTCCGCTTTTTTAACTCCAATGTAGCGGCCAAGTACACTGGCTCCTGCATTGATAGTACAAGACTTAGATTTATCATGATCAGGCGTACTATTTGCCTCTCCTGAGATAATACCAACTACGCATCCAGAAAATGCATGTGCGATATAATTCATTGCATATTCAGCATTTTTATTACTGAATACATCAAAGGTCGCATCAATTTTTTTCACAAAAGCTTGGCCTAAGCGCTGCACTGCAAAAGATTTAACACCTGCGACAATTTGATTATCGAGTTCAGATAAGCTGCCACCTTGTATTGCCCAGTTAACAGTCGCATTCATACTACTGTGAACAATGGCATCGCCGATCTGATTGAAGAGATCATAGCTGGTATCTAGCGCTATATCGGGTAGGTACTTATCAGCCAGTCCTGCTGTAACAATCGCTGTGGCGGTTGCTCTGATCCCATCAGATGACAGTAAGTCTTTAACAGTGCCATCGAGCCCTCGTCCAATTGCTAAGCTTGATGCTGCTTGCGTCGCGATTGAGATAACGCCGGCTGCAAATGCCTCTTGACCTATGACAGTAGTAATTGACTTTCCAAGCGTTGTAGCGCTTAGCTTAGCGCCTTCTGCACCAACAAGTTCGAAACCTCCTGGGCCCATAGCCACCGAGACTGCTATCGCAATAATGGCCATTGCCGCTGGTGTGAGTGAGCGAGTCGTGTCGACGGTGCGATGATCTTTTAGTGCTTTAAACGCGATGTCTACCGTAGACTCGTTGAGACATGATTCGCGTTTCAGTTGTAACTCTTTATAAAGGTTATAACTTCCGTTAGACAGATAGCCATAATCTAGAGTATGGTCTGGTACCGATGGGCAACGTAAGTTGGATTTTTCGGCGAGTGTCGTCATCCACTTTAGCCCTTGGTGCTTATTAAACTCCTGTTTTAGTGTGGAAAGGGAAGGATCCGGTTGACCGTCAATTTTTGCTAATTCAAGCTCGATACCTTGTGCTGCATTGATTTCTACACCACCGGTAATGGTGTTGTAAATAGGGCGTTCACGCTGTTCATCTTCAGTGCGTGTTTTAATTCTCCAGAAGTTTTCCTGCTTTGAGTGTCGATAATACTTATAGGTATCTTGCGCCAGCAACAGCTCAACTTTGCCGCTTTCGGCACTGATGTTTGCGCCATCTTGGCTATGGATCTGAACACCTTGAAGTTTGATATCGCCAAGTGGGCTTCGAATAATAACGCCTTTACCCGCATCTAACGCTGCGGTGACAGCAATTGATTTGAGCTCTTGTATTATATCTGTCGAGCTACCTTGACTGTCTGAAGCATTGTAAGATTCGCTGTTAACATCATTAACAATAGTGACGCCATTGGCACCCATAAGCTCAATGAGGCCAGTATCTGCGAGGAATTCTGCCCCCGATATTTCAAGCTCTCCCTTAGCCAATAGCTGAATGGTATCGCTGGCACTTAAGACTGATTGGTAGTAGCTGATCCCTTCTTTTTTCTTGTCGTACTGTCCGACTTTAAATTCACTGCTGTGCGTAAGTGGAGTACTGCCTATTTTTATGTTTCCATCAGCTGTTAGGGTAATGCTCCCACCATTAGCGTTTAGCTGGGCTCCGACTAGCTCGATGTCATTGAATGTTTGTATTGAGATGCCGCCGCCAGCATTAATTGAAGCGACTCGACCTAGGTGATCTTCATAGCCATGAGGCGTTTTGAATCTGTGAGCAAGTGTTTTTTGTTCATAGTTACCTGCCACAATGCTGACATTACGCTCGGCATTGATTTGGCCATAATTAAACAGTGTGCCTGAAGCGACGCCCTTGATATTTCCGTGACCGTCATCCATGTAACTGACACCAGCGTAAATTTTGGATGCATCTTTACTTAAGGTAATGCTGGACTTTGAGCCAATGACTAAGTCATTGATGGTACTAAAAGAGGCGTCTCGCTGAATTTTTAAGTCGGCGTTTGAGATTGTTGCTGACTTAAATGAGGCATTTGATTTTCTAAATTCAACTGTATGCGTGCCGTCGATACTTTGTGAGTTTACAACGCTTGTACGCAGGTGAACCACTGGCACTAACACATAATTACCACCGATATTTCGTGACTCAGGCCAGATAAAATCAATATTGAGTGTATCAGCAATGTTACTGGGCAACTGTGCGCCAAACATATTGGTAAACGAAGCACGTTTAGCAACGGTCATTGCATTCACATACAACTGGTTTATTTGCTGCTCTTCGCTGGTAAACGTATCTTTGTAGTAGGTTCGGCCAATAAGTCGCTTGATTTGTTCACCAATTAACTTTTTCTGTACAAAGCTATCACCAACCTGTTTTTGAAGCGGATAGGTTGTCCGTTCTTGGGGTATGATGATGGTGATGTCACCTACAATCGGAATGTAGTCGGTTTCCATTACATTGGGTAAACGGTAAATTGCTGAAGTTTTTAATTTACTGTGAAACTCGGCAATACTCTGGTTGCCATATGAACTGGATGGCTTTGGTATATAACTAGAACGTTGGTACAAATAATCACTAACCACAGATCTAATAAACATTTGCTCTGAGGTTAAATCATGTTCTACTTGTCCGCTTGAAACACTTGTCATTGCAGATGCAACACTTGGCAGCGTGAGCTGCAGCATCATAAAAAACGCCATCCCATAACTTGTGGCTTTATGCCAAAAGGAGCGTTTTATGTTTTCCATTGATGTATTCATTATTATTTTTCTCCCTTACTTACTCTAGCGCACAGCCTTCACATGGTGGTTTATCGTCATCACCGCCGCCGCCACCGCCGCCACTGCCGCCGCCGCTACTGCCACCGCCGACATAATCTACGGTTTGCTCTTTCCAAGGACTGAAAGCGCTGCAATATTCTCTATTTTGATACTTGGTACATGCTTTAACTCTAAACTTGACTTTTCCATCAGTTTTTTTGGTGTATGCACGCCAGCTTTGTGTGGTACGTATTGCAGCGCTGCTTAAGTCAGTCTCCAAAATGTAGCTGTGATGCGGGACTAAAACATTGCCCCAATTAAGCACCAGTCGACCGGTCTTATTGTTGTAAGCGACAGTACGATTTGCAGGTATTGGAGGCGTTGGATCTTTTAAGTCATTGTAAGCAATTACTTTAGTGTACTCTTTATAAGGGTTATAATTTTGTAAATTCACATGCGGGCTTTGTAGCGCTGTGGTTTTAAAGAAGTGACGGAAGTATTTAACTTCCAACTCGACAGCACCGCTTGAGTTAAGTTTTGGTGTGAAGAAAGCGTTTGCATAGACATTGCCCCAATAACCGTCCACCATGCGGGTGTCTGGGAAGCCCTCACTGTCAGTATAGGTCTGATACATTTGCCCGAAACCATTAAACCTACCCATGTAAATCTTAATCAATTCACCGAGTTGCTTAGCTGTGTGGGATGTACCTGGTATAGGACGATTTGCGGCTGCTTCTTCTAAAATTTCTGAAAATGGCTTGCTGTACTCAGTTGGCACACAACGTTTGTTGCCGAACGTTTCGCCATCTTGCAATATACTGAGTCGACACTCATAAATAGTAATGATGAGGTGCCTTGCTGAGGTGGTTTTTTGTTCCCTGACATTGTAGTGGAACATTTTACCGTGTGTTGGGTGATATTCATCGCCGAAAGCCGCTTTTTTTTCTGCGATAAATTTGTCTTGGTACCATTTAACATCTTGTTCGATAGAGGCTTCAAGCTGCAGATTTGTTTGAACCAAAAAGTCTGTACTTAGTCCATTAACATCATCTAAAAAAGAAGTAAATGTGGTCTGTGTGTAGTTTTCTTCATAGCTATCGATATTACATGCATTGGTAATACATGCAGGCGTTAACCCTTCTTGATATTCAGATGACGCTGAGATAGCAATGGAGCCGAAAGTAGTTTTGTAAAAGTTAGAGCGACCATGGATTTGCAAAAAGCTTGCAAGGTTAGTGAATGTTGTCGATGCACTACTGTTTAGAGGTGAGTGGTTAAATTCTCCAAAGCTGTACAGCGCCGCCATCGGAGAAATTGCATCGACGTGTGCTGATGCGGTTACCGCCAGTGGACTTTTTACAGAATGTTGTTCATTTGCACTATTGTGCTGTTTTTTATGGAAAACATAGCCTTTAGAGTCAAATCGATAACGCTCATTTTGTAATTTTGGCGTATTGATCGTGAATTCACCAACGTTTTCAAGGCCAAGAATCGCACTACTGTTCAATACGTATGTGCTGCTATGCAGCTTCAGAGTGTATTGTGCGGTAATGCTAACTTGCCTAGACTTTGCATAGTCTAAGTTTACTTTCCCAGGCCACGCTGCACTACCCCTTTCTTTGTAATAAGGGTTAATGTTTTCCAGTACGTTTGCTTTGATATTTAAATGTGTTGCACTGATATGAGCTGGTCGGTTAGCACTGAGCTGAGCGCTTGTAAAGCGTGCAAAGCTATTGGTATTAAAAACACCGTACTTTTCTGCAGGTTCTAGACCGTCCTCAATGGTTAATGCGCTATGCTTTTTAATTGTGGGTACAGATGCGATACGCGAGCCATTAATAAAGTAGTCGGTTTCAAATGACACATTGTAGCCAACTATACTGCCACCAAAGTGGTTAAATACAGCATCGGTTGCGTGTGCGCGCAATGTATTACCTGCAAGTACTTTGCGGTTATCAATTGTTTTTGCACTAAGCTCAAACTTACCAGACATTTCAATTGTGCCCAAATTTTGCGCTTGGTCTTTAATTGTGACTTCTGCGTTGTGTCCTTTGATTGTTCCGCTATTGTAGAGTCTGATGGCTTGTATATTGATGCCGGTATCAGACAGTACAGAGCCTTTATTGTTGATTGTGCCTAAAGCTGTTGTCTGACTAAGCATTACAATATCAATGTTGCCTGTCGGTACGAAGAAATCGTCCCCAAAATGACTTGTTGCCATGATATCGGATTGAGTTGTGATTTTTGCACCTGAATTGATGGTGACGGGTCTTGCGCTGACGATAGAAACGCCTGCACCGTGGATGGTGCCTGAAAATGTGATTGCACCGAGAGTAGTCACTTGGTCTGCGTCAACGATCTCGTGGGTGTTGTAATCCACTGTCATCCGGCCAAGGAAAAAGTTAAAGCCGCCGCTTACCCCAACCAGGCCCGAATTACTTATCTTGTGATGTGAACCGCTTGCACTGGCTCTGAAAGTTGAGCTGATGTTTCCTGCTGTTGAGATATATTGAGAATGCGTTTCAATTGACGTCGCGTCCGGTGCTGATAAGTTGTTTAAGGAGATTCGACCGGCATTTCTATTGGTTAAATTACCTATGCTGCTCATATTTTTAGAATAACCACTAGAACTGTCTGCAACAGCAAGCGTAATCCTGGGGTAACCTTTAAATGAACAGCTACTACAGCTAATTAAGCCATTATCATTATTTACGACAAATACGATGTTTGCGTCAATGTCTCCTGATGCAAATGCAAGTTCACTTTTTAATGACAAGCTATTGGCATGGATCACGATCGTTTTGAGTTTAGTTCCAGCATCTGAGCTAGCTAACCCATTTGGATCGAGCATAAGGAGTGGTTTGTCGACAGTAAAATTTGTAAAACGGTTATAGGAAATACCATGTTGGTTAGGAGGCGCAATGATTAGTTTATCTTTATCACCGCTTAGAAAGCTTATATTGCTATCGGTGGTAGTCAGGGTAGAGGCACTGACTAAGAAATTAGGGCCAAGCAATAGTATAAGTAGTGCTATTTTTATTAATTTCATTATTGTCCATTAACTTTTTATTAAATTTTCAATTCCGTTGGGTGGCTAATATTTGAATTACCTATGTTGAAATTTTTCTAGTTATCTCAAATGAAAACAGTAATATTTTTATTGTCTGCTTTTAATTTAAAAGCCGGGTTTTTTATTAATTTAATTTTTTCTGATTTTTGTGGCTGGTTCTTGCGTTAAATTCCTTTTAAAATTTTTATTTTTTTATGGTATTTGTTATTTGTATTTTTATCAAGTGTGTATTTTATTTGGTTTTGTTTTATTAATTTTGCTTAAATTTCTACGTTAGACTTTTATTAGTCCATTATGGATAAAGGTTTGGATTGCTCCTACGTTGATTGTGTTTGCTGATTGTAGTGATGTGGTTTTTGAGTTCTAATTGTTTAAATAATGAATTAATCAAAGAGAAGTGTGGAGAGCATTCTGAATAAACTAGTTGATTTAATAAAGGAAATGTACGTTACTGTGGGTAACATGCGCGAAGCATGCTGGCTGGATGATCCGCATTGTGGTACCGAAGCTACATTAGCGCAAGAGCAGGCGTTATACGATACTTATCAAAATTTGTTGAACGAACTTATATCCATAAACCCTGATTATATCCATACTAATGCTTATATTATTAATCGATATGGTGAACAGTTATCTTTTGCGCAAGCACAGGAGGAAATGAATATAAAAATCCATGCGTTTGAAAGCGGTAATAAAAAACGTGCTGAGGTACATGTCAAAGAGGTTCAATTGCAACATCAGCAGCAACTTGCTGAACAGCTAAAACGTCAACAAGAAAGCGAGGTCAAAAACCAGGCACAAGTATTGAAAAAGCTGAAGGAGTCTTTGGCACCTTGGCGTGCGATAGAAAATAAAATGCACCCAGAGGAGTCTGATTTACAAAGGCACACTAGGCTACAAGCGCTCGCCGAACAACTTCAGTTTGTCTCTTATATTGATAGCTTTCAGGAAGTGTATAAAGCCTTACGCACTGGCGTGTCTGTTGATGAGTTAACTCAGTACTTAGTCGCACCAGAAAAAGATCAGGGCTTGTATACTTTATTGTGTGTTGTAGATGACCTCGCGCTTTATCAAGGCACGGAGCGAAATCTCGCACCGGGTTCAAACTTTTCTCGTTTGCTTGCTTTGCAATACGATCCACAAAGATTGAATGAGCGTCATAGTCCTTTGCCAAGCGCTGCGTTTGTCCTAATCGAAAAAAGGCGTATCGCGGTCAAGATGGCCTCAGATCTTGCATTTCAGCCTGTGGATGCTGAGCAAGAAATCCTAGTATTTCGTCCCCTGTAGGTTCCATAGTGCGCTGAGCCAATATTTTAGTTTCTCTAAGGTGAAGGGCATATTTTTCACCTGCTTGTACGTTAACATCATTTTGTCCTTGTTAATATATTGGGGTCATGATAGCGTGCTCCCGTTTTTAAAATGGTAAATTTTAAGGGCTAATAGATTGAAATATATCTAAATAAATTTGTTATTTATGTTTTGTGATTTTTAGGTTTAAGAGGTGTTTATGAAGTTTTCAGAGAGAAAGGACTCTTTGCGTATCATTGTCAGTACTGTGGTATTTTCTACAGTATTATCAGCATGTGGCAGCAATGATACCAATGAGGTCGTAGTTCAACAGGCAAAACCTGCAGCAGAGCCTAAAGTAAATCAGGCTGTGGTAGTGGGCGCTGGCTTGTCTGGACTGACAGCTGCTTATGAGCTGGAGAGTATTGGTTACTCGGTGACGATCCTCGAAGCAAAGGATAGAATTGGTGGTCGTATAGGTACATACGATATGGGTCAACAGCATGGTGAAATAGGCGGTGAGTTTATTGATGGGCCAACAGTGCATCAAGAAATTCATCGATATGCCAGCCTGTTCAATGTTGAGCTTGCAGACACGGGTTACTGGGGCGAAATAGAGACTGGTGCTTACTATGTCGATGGTAAATTAGTAAGTTATACAGATTTTGAAAACAATTTTGATGCGCAAATTGTTGCAGATTACAATCGTTTTTATGAAGAATTAAGTTTACTTGCAGATGCGGTCCCTGATCCTGATGAGCCTGCGCTTTTAGACAAAGCGAAGGAATATGATCTCATGACTGTGCAAAGTTGGATTGATGGGTTGCAACTGCACCCCGAAGCAGAATTGCTTGCAGAGCAATTTGTCAGAGGTGAATTTGATGAGCCGAGCGATCTGTCTCTATTACATTTAGCGCAGTACGCCAAAGTATATGAGCAGGTGTCCGATGATGACGTAGAAGGCTACCGTTTCTTAAAAGGTGGTAGGGCGATGGCGCAAGCCTTTGCAGATAATATTGACGGTGATATCCACTTGAGTCAGCCAGTTGTCAGTATTAGCGAACAAAATGATCGCGTAACGATTGAAACAACAACAGGCGCTAGTTACGAGGCTGATGTTGTAGTCGTGACGGTGCCATTACCGGTATTAAACAAAATTACGTTTACACCTTTATTGCCTCAAGAAATGAGTGATGCAGCAAGAAATATGAACTACGGATCTCACTCAAAAGTATTACTGCAATATAACAAACGTTTTTGGTTAGAGCAGAACTTAGGGGGAGATACAGTCGTAGCGAGTGGCCTTCCAACTGGGTGGACATGGGAAACCACTGAGCGCCAAGAAGGAACCGGTGGCATTCTCATTACCTATACCTCAGGAGATTACAGTCAAATACAAAAAGAGTGGACGGATCAACAGATCGTAGATGCTAGGTTGGATGAAATTGAAGTCATGTATCCAGGCTCTAAGCAGTACCTTGTGGATACAAAAGTACAGAACTGGGTTGCTGAAGAGTGGACAAAAGGTGGCTTTATTGCTTATGGTCCAGGTCAAATAAGTAAATATTGGAAGTTATTCCAGCAGCCTGTAGGTCGAGTGTATTTCGCGGGAGAGCACACGGATACGCTTTATCTAGGTTACATGGAAGGTGCTGTACGCAGTGGGATCCGCGTATCTCAACAAATTAAAGAGTTAAACCTGTAAGCTATGAGAAAGTGCCTGACAACAGGCACTTTTTTAATTGGGCAATATCAGTGATGTGTGCCCTGATCTATGACTTATCCTGCACTTTTCGATACGCTCACCTATAAAACTGACTTGATTCATTATCTTTAATCTATTTAGTTGTTTCATAGTCACTATAAGCATGTTTACGCTTACTTGCCTTTCCCTCAATTTAAATCATGTGACAATTATATTCACTCTTTTCAATCTGCCTCGCATAACACAGTAGCCAGTATTGAAGTTTATAACTCTTGGAAATAGAAGCACTAAAGCTCAAAAAATGCTGGTTAAGAATTTTATATTTCATTAATTTTATTTTATTAAAATATAAAGTTTTTACATGGTTTGGGTGTTTATGTTTATAATAAGTACAAATTTATTGTTATAATGTATCAAAATTTCAATTTTTTTAAGTTTATATGGAATATTTATTTAAATATTTTGTTTTTGTTGTTGTTTTTTGAAAAAAAATGGGTTTAATTGTTTTGAGCAAGTAAATAGTCATTGCTCAGGCTCACTAATGACTCAATAATTTGGAAAATAATAATGAAAAAATATATGCTGAACTCACTTACAGCAGCTGTGATTTGTGCATTAAGTGGTTATGCTCAAGCGCATGCTCACCACACACAAACCTCTACTGAAAACGTAACTATTGATCCGGTTCAAGTTGAAAAGTTAAAGAAAGACGCTGATTTACATAAAAATTTAACAGCTGATTTTAGTGTGCCTTTAGTCGTTCAAAATGGTGATACGACGTCACAAACACGTGAGTGGCACGGCGAGGTCACAACTCGTAAAGTATTGACCATTTTAATGGAATTTGCAGATGTTCCACACAACTCTCTAAAACCAGAAAATGCGCCAAATAAGCATTATTATGATGATTATACACCTGAACATTATGAAGAGATGATTTTCTCTAAAAATGGTTATGTAGGTCCTCGTGGTGACAGATTGCCAAGTATGCGTGAATACTTTCTTGACCAAAGTGGTGGTTCTTTCGACGTAGACGGTGGTGTTTTTGGTTGGTATAAAACTGAATTTCCACATCCTTATTATAAAGCTGATACGCATGCGCTTATTAAAGAAGCTGTATATAACGTATTAGCAGATGAAAACTTTAATTTAAGTGATTACGACTTAGATAATGATGGTCAAATTGATCATTTAAGTATTGTTCACTCAACATTAGGTGAAGAGTCAGAGCCTCGCGCACTTCGCCCAGATCCAAACAGCCCATTCAATAATTATATTTGGTCACACAGACACGTTGTAAATGCAGATGTGGTCAATGAAACCGTTGGCAAAACAGCGCGTATTGGCAGCTATGTTATTCAGCCTATTGACGCAACTATTGGTCTATTAGCGCACGAATTAGGCCATGATTTAGGTTTACCTGATGAGTATGATATTGCTTATTCTGAAGATAAACACGGTGGTGTGGGTGCAAAAGTGTCTTCATACTCTTCAATGGCATCTGGTAGCTGGGGTGGTGCGATTGGTGGTACTAAACCAACCGGTTATAGCCCATATGCAAAGCTATTTTTACAAAATAAGTTTGGCGGTAACTGGATCCAATCACAAGAGATCAATGCAGCAGAGTTAACAGGCCAAGGCGTTACTGTTAAGTTTTCTCAAGCAGGTGTTAAAGGCTTGAATAATGACTTAGTTAAAGTGAATTTACCTGAGCAAACAAAAAGAATTTATGAGCCACTTAATGCTAACGCATTTGATTTAACTAGTTATAGCTCGATTTCATTTCCACAGCCATTGAAAGGCACTGAAGCTGCGACGTTAAGTTTTGACCTTAACTCAACGACTTCTCTCAATGGCGCATATGGTTTAAGAGTCATGGTGAGTGTACCGAGTGCGGGCATTTATGGCTCACTAGCACCTTCGAATGCCGCTGAATTGGAAATGGCATCGGATGGCAGAAAAGTACGTGGTACTAGTGCACAATGGACGAAAGTTAACTATGACATTTCTCCTTTAGCGCAGTTCGATGATGTGACTCTCACAATTGAAAACTATGCAATTGGTGGTGACGCAACATACGTCGCTGTAGACAATATCTCTATTACTGATAAAGGTACGGTGGTCAACGAGATCACGTCTAATAACCCTGAAAAAGTGACTTTTGCACATAGTGCATCATTATCTGATGGTACTATCCAATACACGCCTTACTACCTATTAGAGTGGCGTCAGCATGTCGGCTTCGATGCAAGTTTAAAAGATGCAGGTATGGAAGAAGGTCTACTAGTATGGTTTGTTGACCCATCTTATATCATTGAATTCTTTGACGTACCAAGTGTAGATAACCTATCTGCTGCACACCCAGGTCATGGTTTCCTTGGCATTGTAGATGCGGACAGAAACCCAATTTTAGAATATGTGACTGAATATAGCGCGACAGGTCAATGGGTAACGGATAGAAGTGTTACACCTCTAAACAGCCGCAGACAGATCAAAGATGCTCCATTTAACACGTTACCGCAGTTAGGTGATGAAGGTAAAACAACTCGTACTGATCTTGCAAACGGTGGTTACCTAGAAACGGTATGGAGAGATCAGTTCACCAATGCGAACCCGCGCTTTGCTGATTGGGATGACTATACAAACTACATTCGTCCAGCGACAGGTACAAAATTACCTAAGCTTGGTTTAATGTTTGAAGTGGTTGGTCAATCAGAAGATGGCGCAACAGCGGATATCAAGATTTCGAAAATGTGGTAAGCATTTATAATTAATGGTATTCAAGCCCAGCAATCGCTGGGCTTTTTTGTTTCACAGTATAATGTGCTTGTTTAAGTGCCCAACATTATTTTCCAGAATATAGCCAAAAACCTTCTATGCTTATTTAGAGTATTCATTTAGTTGCGATACCACTAATGTGGTGTGAAATGGAGGGGGAATGTCTTATTGTAAGTCGGCAAGACTTATTGGCTGGTTGTTCACAGGGTCGTTGTTGTATTTACCCGCTATAGGTCTCGGCGCACAAGACATCGAAAAAATATCGGTGACTGGGACAAGGTTAAAGCGTTCAATTCAATCTGATAGCCCGATCCCCATCACAAGTATGGATGCAAAAGCACTTTCGACAATGGGCGTGAATGATGTTAGAGATCTCATTGAATCCTTGCCATTTAATGCCGGCGCGCAGAACAATTCTGATAATTTAACGCAAAACTTTACCGTTGGAACCTCAAATATCAACTTAAGAGGACTTGGTGTCTCATCGACCTTGGTGTTATTGAATGGCAGGCGGCAAGTGGTATCTGCGGTTGTAACCGATCAAGGAGCCAGTTTTGTTGACACAGCGTCGCTCATTCCGACCTTGGCAATTCAACGCGTTGAGATCCTCAAAGACGGGGCATCGGCGATTTATGGCTCAGATGCGGTTGCGGGAGTTGTGAACTTTATTAGTCGAGATGATTTAAATGGCAGTGAAGTGCAGTATGAATATCGCAAACGGATGAGTGATGGCAGCCAAGATGAGACTAAAGTGGATTTTGTATTTGGTAGCGATACGGGTAACTCTGGGCATGTTTTGGTTGCAGCGAGTTATTTAGAGCGAAGCAGTTTGGTGCTCTCAGAGGTCGATTGGGTGCAACCTGCTTTTAGTAGCTTTGGTAACCCTGGGAGCTTTGTCGTCCCGTCGCTTGCCAATGATGACAACCCCGATGGCCTCACCGTTGCGGATCCCAATTGTGTGCAAAATGGTGGGAGTGTGTCGCAGGGTAGCAATGGTAATTCGTTTTGTTTGTTTGATTTTGCCCCCCAAATTACAGCGGTGCCTAATGAAGACAGGCTACAGTTATACATACGTACACAATGGGCATGGAATGATGATACAAAACTGTGGTTTGAAGCTGGGTTTGCAGATAACGACGTAACAAGAGAAGTTTCCCCGAGTTTTCCGGTATTAAATGCCCCTAGCGTGTTAGCAAGTCATCCGAATAATATCTATAACGAAGACATTTTCTTCCGAGGACGCCCATTTGGTGTGGGCAAACCCACGGAAATCAACTTTTATTCGCATCAAACTACCCGTGTTGCATTTGGGATTGACGGGGCCATAGATACAGATAAATATTGGCAAGTATCCTACGTGAATGCCAAAAATGAGGCGTTTTTAAATCCTAAAGACGTGATAGCGGATAACTTCCAGTCTGCATTGCTTGGGTTTGGCGGCATTAACTGTCGGCAAGGCCTTGGTGCTGTAGCAGGCGCAGGGGAGTGCTTGTATTTTAACCCGTTTGATCCGCAAGCAAGTGCCAATGAGCAACTCCGTGGCTATATCATTGGCGATTATATCGGCAATGTAGAGTCTGAGATGCAAGTTATAGAGGGCGTCATTGCATTTGATGAATTGTTTGAAATGGACGCAGGCTATGCGGCAATGGCGTTGGGTATGCAATATCGAAGAGAGTCTATTCGTTCTGTGTATGATGCCTTGACCCAGCAAGACAGATTCGCATTTTTGATTGGTAATCAAAATGTTGAAGGCGACCGTGATGTGAAAGCAATATTTACAGAGTTCAGGTTACCTATTTTTGAACAGTTCGAGCTTGGCCTTGCACTGCGCTATGAAGATTATGGTGACTTAGGTGGGGATACCACCGATCCTAAGGTATCGATGCTTTGGCATGCCTCTTCAAACCTATCTGTGAGAGGGTCGTATAGTACGTCTTTTCGTGCGCCTTCTGTGCATCAGTTAAAAGGAATACAAACGAACTTTGCCAACATTACTGATCCCAGAGATGGCTCAACAACATTTGGTGGCAATCGAACTGTAGGTGACCCTAATTTAGTTCCAGAAACCTCTACGGCACTGAATATCGGGGGGACCTTGAACATAAATCAGTTTGACATAAATATAGATTATTGGCGTTTTTCGTTTGAAGAGGTGCTTACGCGAGAAAGCCATCAAGCCGTTGTAAACGCCTTTGCAGATGACCCTGAGCGAGTGATTCGCACATCAGCTGGCACAATTTCAATCGTCAATACCCGCTTCATTAATGCGGAAGCCATTGATACATCGGGTATAGATTTTAATGCTATGTATCAGTGGGACACACGTTTTGGACGACTCACGCCTCAGCTTTGGGGATCTTATATTTTGGAATATGATTTGACCGATAACGCCGGTGTGGTCAGCGATGGACTTGGCAAACTAAATCGTAATACGGTAGGTAATCCGACGCCCAAGCTTAAAGGCAGCTTTGGCTTAAACTGGCTGTTTGAGGCACACAGTGCGAATGTGTTTTTTCGCCATGTAGCGAGTTATGAAAATGATGTTTCCTTAGAGAAAATCAGTTCGTTTAATACCCTCGATCTTCAATATGAAGTCGACATGGGTGAGTTAATAAAAGCCGGTGTAAATACAAATATCACAGTGGGGGTTGTAAACGTAACGGATAAAGCCCCGCCTTTTGTGGACATTGCGGGCAGCTATGACCCCAGAACAGGCGATCCAAGAGGGCGCAGAGCGTATATCAAATTAAAGGTTGAGTTTTAAGCTGTCATGATGAATTGGCGTGTAATGGCTGGGCACTTTTTCAAAGTAAAATGTCAATGTGGCAACTTGTCAGTCTGTCTTGCTGCCTGCTTATTACTGCTGTTCAGCCATCAAGCACTCGCAGCACGCGTATTACAGTTTGTGACATTAGAATATCCTCCCTATCAATATTTAGAAGGCAACCAGCCCAAAGGCGTTGGCATTACCATGGTCAATGAGGTATTCAATCGCATGGATATACCCATTGCGGTGCGATTTATGCCTTGGGGTAGGGCGATTAGAGAGATCCAGTCAGGCCATGCAGATGGCATCTTCACAATTTACAGTTCTAAAGATCGAAAAAAAACCATGCTGTTCTCTGATCAAGTCTTGATCAGTCAATCTGTGTCTATTTTTAGTAAACGAGATAGCAAGTTAAACCTGACTGGCACGATAGATGAGCTCAGTGAGTTAAGCGTAGGGTTGGTCAGAAATGTAAGTTATGGTTTTGAAATTGACCAAGCAATCAAACAAGGACAGATCCATAAAATCGTGGAAGCAAATTCAGGCATGCAAAGCTTTAAACTTTTATTGGCAGGTCGTGTTGATATTGTGATCAGCAATCAGTTGGGTGGAGCGGATATATTACGCCGACTTGATATTCAAAATGAAATTAAACGTCATACAGAATATGCATATGCCATTCCAAGCTATTTTGCATTTCCAAAAACTAGACGTGGAGAAAAGCTGAAAAAACGCTTTGATGACACCTTGTTGCAAATGAAAGCAGACGGCACTTATCAAGCCGTATTGCAACAGGCACTGGATTGCACAGGCAGTGATTGCTGATGCAGAGTGTCGTCCTCGTATTTGATTTATGGTTTTGAGGGGGGTAAGTGTCTGTTATGAGGGAGGAATAGATAGTGCCCCTAACGCAAATTTGGACAGGAACGCGTTAGAGATGAAGGACAGCTGTGTACCAGAAGCGGTCGTTTTAACGCTTTACTAAGCTGCAAAGCATCGTTGGCTAAAATTAGCGAGGAAAAAGCAAAAGCTAACGTTTTTTTGGCTATTTGAGCAACTTGTTAGCAGCTTATTACGCCACTAATTAAAATTTTTAGAAAATCCATTTGAGTGCAAGAATGCTGGCTTAATTTTGTGTGTTTATGACCGGAAACATCGAATTTATCGAATACTATGCTTCCTTGATACATCTGATTTTTTTCAGGATCCCAGCCCATAGGGTTAGAAAACCTTACCTGCAATGCACTTTTCTGATTTTTGGCAGTGAAAGTATCACCATCTTTGAAACTTAATATAGGCCCTTGAGTCCAGACCATATAACTCTTTTTATCTTTTTTTCGCTCTTCAAATTTGATATCCAGTGCTTCTCTGAAAGCATACGGTACTTTAAAATACCAATCATCATTGTCTAAAGTTCCAACATTGAGCTCAGAGTTGTACTTTACTTGGGGCATTGTAGGCACTTTTCTTTTTACTTTTGCTGACCACATTGATTTCAGCGATTCTAACTCTTGCATATGTATCCTTACTTATTTGGTGCTAATAGTTCTGAAAATTTGACAAATTTCCGTACCGATTTTTCTAAAGTTTTAAAACCACATGTTTGTTCATTTTTAGCGCTAAACATATATGGCTTCTTTTTTTTGCGCACTTCGACCTCTGGTGTGAAGGAGCCTTCTGAATCCCAATCTGCGAACATTTCAGAGGTATATTCATCAAAATAAATAGATACCTCGCTTGTCTTTCGAGGGTTACCATTTTTAAATTTTTTATGTACTGAGATTGAATCACTTGTGAAAGTAACATGCCAACCTAAATAAAGCAGCCTCTGTTTTAGATATTCATATACCTCATAGTAAGAATGAAATAAGGGGTAAACTTCATCTTGTGTATAGTTTGTTTCGGTTAATGCCCCATCAGAGTCCATTATTTGAATTTTTTCAGTAAGAAAGGTTTTTATTACATTTGACATGTAACAACGAGCTCTAACCTTACCATTTTTTATGCTTAAAGGAGCTATTTCACGAACCGCACCAGGTTGACTTCCTCCTAGGTAAACAACCATAAGTTTTTCTTTTGAATTAATTGCATTCTCAATTATAGAGAGAGTATCCATAAATCTGCTCCTTGCTGATTAAAACTGCTAACAATTCAATATTGACCCAATAAGTTGTACTAGTTGAGTCGTTTATCCGACTGCTCCAGTTTTAACATAAATAATAACATGTTGCTATATAGCACCATTTCATGGTCATTTCGGAAAACAAATAGGGGAACAAATAGG
>NZ_AUYC01000063.1:0-22725 GCF_001625685.1 Pseudoalteromonas luteoviolacea CPMOR-1
CATCTGCATTTGATTCAATCAAGCCTGTGAAGCTGAACGCACCGCTCGCATTCGTCACTACACTTTGATTTACCGTTTGGCCATATTTATCCGTACCCGTGATAGTCACGATGATGTCTTTCAGAAGCTGATCATTGGCATCAACAACACCATCTTGGTTTACGTCCATGAACACAGTACCCGCAACCGATTTATCACCTATCAGAAGCTCTGCAAATGAGTGTCCTTGTGATGCCGACCCAGATGTAAGTACAATATTGGTAATTTCATCGGTACCTTGGCTATTGGCCAGTACACTTCCAGATCTCGCCTCTTTACCATCTCGGTAACTATTCAAAGCCGATTGAGCTGGCTGGGTCAATTTATAAGTGCCAGGTACTAGGTCATAGAATACAAATTGACCATTGGCATCTGATGAAACGCGTTGTTGAGCAATCGCTTGTCCACCAGCAGTTACACCATCCAGTAGCACCTCAATACCAGACAAACCAGTATCAACACTGCTGTCAAAAAGACCGTTATTTACTTTATCAACAAATACATAGCCAGATATTAAGCCTTGGATCACTTCCGTGGAAGACGTGGCTTTATTGTTTAACTTGTTTGTATCAAAGCCCTGTGTTTCTACCCAAGCTTCATTCACCACAATATTATTGCTAGGGAGCGCATTGAGTGTAACCGGGATACTGATCTGCACTGTTTCATTCATCTCAATCAGCGGAATATTACAGCGAATAAAATCAGTCAATGTACCTGTACTAGGCGAATTTGCTCGAGAATTAGTACAGCTACCTGATGATGTCACCGCATTGCCTGCGACGCTCAGATAGCTTGGAAGATAATCGTAAAGTACGTTGTCAGCGCTGTCACCTGGACCGGCATTACTGAGCGTAAATTGATAATTAAACTGGCTACCCAATGCCACTTTATTCAAAGAAGCTGTTTTGGTCAGCGCTAAGTCTACAGCGATACGAATAGATGTTTTTTCACTCTCATCGTTGTTTGCCGTAATTAGGTCTTTTTCATTTGAAAAAATAGACGCACTGGTTGTCGCAACTTCACCAGTCGTTGATGGGCGCGACAAAATCTTAAAGAACATATAGCGGGTATAAATTGCTGACTGACCGCCAGTATTCTCAAGCAATTCATTTTCTGCCAAAGAAGAGCTACCATTTTCTGGCCCTAAACAGTTAAAAGTGGTTTGAGTATTAAAAGTCAGGTTTTGATTATCACAACGCGCAGTCACTGCACTACAGGTTGCGTTAGAGCTACTGTCACATAAAAATTGAAGTTGTTTCGAACTATTGGCTGGAGAAATGGTAAAGTTGTAACCAACACCGCTTGCCACAGAGGTTTCACCATTATTATCCGTCAAATACTCTAGGTCGACTTTATAAACCACCACATTATCGAGTGTTGCTGGAAATGAGCCTGGTGTCGGGTACCAAGCTAATGGATCACTGATATCATTGTTTTCAATTTTCAGGTTAGCTTCACGAATTTGTACAGTTAAAGCCTTATTGAAGCTATTATTCGCGGTGTCACTATCTAATGACATATTTGAAGCGGATATTTGGCTTGTACTCTCTAATACCCAATCTTGACGATCAGAAGCACTTTTTGGGCGGATTTGGATAGTAACACTTTGCACTTCATTGCTTTCTAGCGACCCAATACTACAACGTAAAGTCTTCGTCGCTTCTGTGTATGCACAAATATTACTTTGCCCAGCCCGAGAAAAGCTATTGCTTACATATTGATACTCTTTGCCCGTTGGTACATTAAAAGTATGCTCTAGCACCACATTAGTTGCTGCAACTGCACCAATATTGGCAATATGGATCGTCTGTAAGGCGATATCACCACTTAAAACCGTTGGCTTCGCATACACAACATTCGTCACTGCCAAATCAAATAATGACTGTGCTGTGGTCGTCGCACTAGCCGAGTTATTTGCTGTATTCGGATCGATATGTGTATTGGATGACACTTCTACGGAGTTGACAACTTGGCCATTGGTCGTGACAAAAGGCCTAGCAACCGTCAATGGAATCGTCAAACTGTCATTGAGGGCAAATGTTTGACCGGTCTCCAAACGGCAAGTGATGGTCGTTTGTGTGTTTTCGTATTCTCCGGTATCAGCTCTAACACACGAAAAACGTGCACCAAACGTACTATTTACAGATGATGGGAAGGTGATCCCTGTCTCTTTATTGCCTTCTCGTGATTTAAATGTCGCATTGAAAGTATCAACAATAGTGAGTGAGTCAACATCCACTCCCACAATGTTGGAACCGGACAAGTTTCTGGCTGTGATCTGATAATTTATTTCATTTTGAGAGGTCGTAATACTGCTCGTATTCGCCACTTTTTGAATACTTAAATCAGCACTCAAGGCACTTTTAATTATCGCAGATGCGGATGCTTCACCTGGCGCACCACCGGCGTCGGTGACCGTCGCGGTGTTTTGTAAATCCCCCACTGACGTCGCTCGGGTGGTGATAGTCAAAGTCGGCGCAGTCCCAGACAAAGCAATACGGCTTGTATCTGCATTTTGATACAGACAAGTCACCTTACCACCACTGCCATCTGCTAATTGCTCCGAAGCACTACAAGACCAGTTGGTACCATAGCTGCCATTAGCAATAAATGTTTCTCCACTTGGCAGGGCATCTACCACAGTTACCTTACCAAGCGTTGTGCCATTGCCTGTGTTTGAAACCACAATGCGATTGATAATCTCACCAGCTTGATCAACTAAACTGGTGCTGGCTGTCGTTGATGCTGATTTTACTTTTGTAATACCAAGCTGCACAGGATTACGGGGATGCAGTCCCCAACCTTCAAAATTAGCAGTGTAGTCGACGCCACCCACTGTCATAGTCGCTGTGTTTTTAGGCCTATATTGACTCTCTGTACCCGTATATATCGGCGAACGCGCTTTTATCAATATCTCAACAGTTTCATTCGCACCAATTTCAGAGCCAATACAAGTGACCTTTAAATTAGTGATAACACACCAATCAGCCACTGTTTGCCAAGATCCATTGCTGTATTTACGCGTTGCAGTAGAAAGAGGGGTGTAACCTGATGTATTGGCAAAGTCATCTTCGACTTTAATACCGCTTGCAGCTCCACCGCCTGAGTTGACTATCTTGATAGAGTAATAAAACTCTTTATTCATATAGTTAATGTTAGAACCCCAGTTCAAATCTGAGGATTTAGTGATACTGAGATCTGGCGCTCTATCCAAAATTGTAAAGCTGGCATTATCACTGCTCGACTCTCGCCCACCATGCGTAACAGCTGCCCAATTGACAGCACTTTGACTCACGGCTTTTGCTTTTGTTTTAATCGTCATTTGCCAAATTTGTGATTTAGCGAAGCTGCTTGTAATAGGCGTACAATCAAGCCTCTGTGCATTGCCTGAGTTCAAAGCACAAGTAAAATGACTCGAACTGTAACTCACGTAGCTGAGCGAGTCCGGCAACGTATCTATCAAAGATTCAATGGTCGTCGTCTCTGATGTATTGGTCACTGTAATTTGGAAATCTATCTCATCGTTAACGTAATAAGTGGTGCCATTTAGCAGCGCTTTATTAACTGAGACGAATGAAGTCTGAGCAATGCTTGTTTTTATACTCGCACTGGCTTTATCGTTTGCCGTATTTAAATCTAACAGATCAGAGCTCACTTGCGCTGCGGTCGAAAATGTCGCCTCAGATGCGGGCGCATTGGCATAGATTCTGACTACAGCGCTGTCATTTTTCACCATAGCACTTGTCGATTGACAAGTAACCACGAGCGAAGTGACATTACATGACCAACCGGAAGGAGCTTGGGCTGTGATATTACTCATACCACTTGCCAATGTCGTGCTCAAATACGCCGTTGTTACTGAGCTTGGGCCTAAGTTAGTAACAGTCACATCGTAGTAGTGACGTTCATTAACTTGTAAATTTAAAGGCCCATACCACGAAGGTGTGCCATCGGCTTTATATTGCTTTACCGCAACACTTAAATCTGCATTAGGGTTAATAGACGTATTCACAGATGCTTGATCATTTGAGGCATCTATTTCCGCAGTATCACTACTGATACTCGTACTTGCTGTAACAGTTCCACTGCTGACCTGATTAACACGAGCTTGAATATTTAATGTCGATGATGCTCCTGAAGCAAATGTAGCGATTGTACAGGTGAGTGTTTGACTGCCCGAGCAGCGCCAGCCGTCAAAATCTACAGTGCTGGCATTCTCCCACGATGTAAAGCTTGGTAAGTTGAGCTTTACGACTGCATTAGCCGCTGCATCAGGTCCATTATTCTTCACACCGATTTGATAGGTAAAAAGCGTGTCTAAGTTAACTGACACAGGGTTTGCTAACAGTGAAGTGACAGCTAAATCGACACCGGCCACAATAGACGTATTCTGAGTTTCAGTGTTGTTGAGTAACTTATTACTTGATTCATTGTCCGCGCTAATACGTACACTCGGCTCTATGGTATCGCCTGTCTGAGCGGATGTTTTAATGGTTACTTGCAGTGAATCACTGACTCGCCCAGATAGTTGGCCAATTGGACAAGTTAATTTACTTTTAGTTATACCGCCATCTTGATAGTTAGATTGAGTACAGGACTTAGAGCTGGATACGAAGCTCGTCGTTTGTGGTAAAAAGAATTCGACAGATACGTTATTGGCGGTATCTTCTTCAGAATTAGTAAACTCAAGGTTATAACGCACCTCACCACCTCTAGGTACAGTGGTATCTAAATCCTCGAAAGTAGAGATTTGTAGATCAACTGCAAATGTGAAGCTTGCAAAAAACAGAAAAAACCATGAGAAAAACGAAAATAAAAACTTCTTCAATTTCAATAACCCGAACAATATGCCAACACTCTGTCCGCTTTCACTGTGATACTAATGAAAACGGATGAGAATTTTATTGAATATGGTTACTGTAATCCAGTGTAATTTCCCTTTTATAACAACATTTGTAAACAACAACAGGACCCAAACAAGGTAAAATAACAACCTAAGAATTAGTTGAATATTTTATTGCAATACTTTTGAGTGGTATTCAGATAATTTATATGCACTTTGCTTAGCTAAGCTGTGTAAAGACTGCCAATCAGCTCCTAGTGAATCGAACATGGATAGACGTACATCTTGGAGCGCAACATGTAGCATGCTCATCCCAAGTGCACTTGCCTCCTCTTCTAGTTGAATTAACTTCTCCTCCAAAGCTTCAAACGCTTGAATATCAGCTAATCCGCGAAGTTGAGCAAACTCATAGTCTAAACGGTCACTTAAATACATTAACTTCGCATTGAGTACTTGTGCACTCATGGTTTTTGCAAGTGCATCAATAACAGCATAATCCAGAATATTTTGCTCGTCTAAAAAATGCTTAGCAGGCATGAGTAATTGGCAAAGCAATTTCTCTAAGCGTACTTGTTGAATTGGTTTTGCCATGAAAAACTCAATACCCGCTTCTGTGTAAGCCAACTGAGATTGCTCGTCTACATCCCCTGTGATAGCCACGACTGCGGGCGCCTGTTGAAACTGAAATTGCTTGAAAACGGTTTGGTACCAATCTAGTCCATGGCCATCGGTTAAGTGCATATCGAGGAAAACAACATCAAATTGCCTGTCTCTGAGCGCCGACTCTGCAGCAGACAAGGTCGCCGCAATCTCATAACTTAGCCCTAACGAGGCCAAAAAGTGCCTCAATATTTCTTGGTTAAGCTGATTATCCTCAACAACCAAAATATCACCACACAACTGAACTGCGGTATAGTCTTCAGATAAGTTTCCTTTCATTGCGTCCTGTTTGGTGTTGGATTGAACCAACTCAATATCAAAATAAAAGCAGCTACCTTGCCCCACCTTACTGGAGACGTGGAGCTGGGTACCTAGTGCTTCCAATATTTGCTGACATAACATCAAACCGACTCCGGCACTTTGCGCAATTGAGCGAGCAGGGTCGAAAGAAGAGAAAGGTTGAAATAACTGTTCTACCTGACCTTGCGTCATTCCCTCACCAGTATCTGTCACTTCAAAGCGAATGACACTGCTTTGTTCACAACTACTTTGCTGTTTAATGGCAAGCGTAATATCCCCATTTTCAGTGTACTTAATCGCGTTAGACAGCAAATTTTTGACCACCAGCCCAATGCTATCTTGATCAACTAAAAACATTTGATCACTTGAAAAACCCGTTAAGTGAGTGCACAAAGAGATTTCTCTGTCTTGAACTAAAGGCTGAAATTGTATGGTTAGAAGCTCAGCAAATTGCGCCAAGTTTAATGGCATTTGCTTGGAAGACTTTCCTCTTGCGTTAAGTAAGACCTGATTTGCCAAATCTGCCAGTGACATCGCCGTAGAAATGATCACATCGCAATACTGACTATATTTTAATGGCTCTCTCGGGGCTTGCTTAATTAATTCTGCATGGCCGACAATCGCGTTTAAAGGCGTTCTTAACTCATGACTGAGTAACGTTAGAAAACGCTCTTTTTTTTGTGATTCTTTTTTTGCGTTTGAGGTGAGTTCGGACAATTGTTGCTCTTTTCGACAACTACATAATAAGCACAGCGAGAAACACAAAATTAAAGGCATTACAATGACAGACAAAGAGAAAAACTGATTCACCCAATTATTGGTTCCCAATGTATCTGTGTGTTCAAAGTTACCTAACATACCTAACCGCAAAGTAAAGACACTCAGCAAACATAGACACGCAATCGCAAACGTCCAATGGGCAGGAGAAAAAGACACCACGTTCTTATTTTGACCCACATATAAGGCCCTCAAACAGAGCACCATAGCCAGCAGCCACACTAAGTAATTAACAACCACTCTGACTAAGAAGCTCGGTTCAATAAACGTAAAATAAACAAAACTTGGAAAAAACACACTTGCTAGCATGTACCAGGGGAGATGATAAGTACGAACCAAGAAAAACCTCTCAACCCCTCGGGTTAACATAAATAACCCACAGAGGATAAGGGTGTTTGGTACCATGATAGACCAAATTGGTGACAGTGATAATGATGCTTGAAACATACATGCGATCGCGGCACAACATACAAAACCAAACCATAAGCGGGTGCCAGGTGTGTGTTTGTGGATCAACCAATTGACCATCATAAACACGGCACATACGCAGGTAGTTAACGCCAAAATTTGTAATAAGAGTTTTGGATCGCCCATGAATGAAAAGTTACAATATTTTAATTTATTACTAGTATTATATTACTAATAAAAACCACTAATAAAGGGAAAACTACCATTTATAGGGGCAAAATTAATTTATAGCCAACCCTTTTGTTTAGCAATACGTGCCGCATCGATACGATTTGTCGCATTTAATTTAGCAATTGCATCTGATAAATAATTTCTTACAGTACCTTCACTCAAGTACAAAGACGCTGCAATTTGCTTCGTTTTAAAGCCCTCACCTGCCAGCCGTAACGCTTTTCTTTCTTTGTCAGATAGCGGATCACTGTCATTAAGCGCATTCATCGCTAGCTCTGGATCAATGACTTTTTGTCCAACGGAGACTTTCTTCAATGCATTTATCAAATAATCACTCGGTGCTTCTTTGAGAATAAACCCCTTCGCATTAGCCTCCATTGCACGGCGAATATAGCCACTGCGAGAAAATGTCGTCATGATCACAACTTTTACTGTTGGGTATTTTTTTTGTATTTCCTGCGCCAGATCTAGCCCGGTTACCTTAGGCATTTCAATATCACTAAGCACAATATCTGGCGTTTTGTTTACCAAGAACTCAAGCGCTTGTTGACCATCTTCAACTTGGCCGATCACTTCCAATCCAGGTTCCAAACTCAACAATGCCGAAATGGCATTTCTCACTAATGCTTGGTCCTCAACCACTAAAATTTTCATTTCTACTCCTTATTTTGGAAGTTGCGCCACCAGCTTATAACCATCTGATGTCGTCACCTGAATATGGCCGCCAAGCTCTTCAATACGAGACTTAATCCCACGTAACCCATTGCCCCAGATAACGGTGCCTATTTGACCATCATCTTCAAAAATGAGTTGGTGATAATTGCTTTGCTCATTGAGAGATATTTTTATCTCGGTGGCATTACTGTGTTTGAGCACATTCGTTACCGCCTCTTTAGCGACAAAGCAAAAGCAACTTTCTTTTTGTGCAGAAATATCCCCACATTCAACCTCTTTGTGAACTTTAACGCCTTTATCCTGTAAGCGAGATGCCATCACATCCAATTGCGCTGTTAGCCCGAGCTGCTGCATACCGGATACCGCTTCTCTTACCTCAGATAAGGCAACTCGCGCAAGCTTAGCAACTTCTTGTGCTTCCGTTTCCGCATTATCCAACAAGCCTGCTGCAATAAACTTACCCGCTAACTCTGACTTTAACGAAATGGAACTGAGCGAATGTCCGAGTAAATCATGTATGTCCCTCGCAATCCGTTCACGCTCAGCAATCTTTGCTAATTGCTGGATCTGCTCTTTACTTTGCCGTGTCTCGTTGCTGTGGATCCTATCTTTATATTCTATGTACCCAAAACTAAATAACCCTAAGGAAACCACCAACGCTGGTCCAAGGAAATACGCCCAGTTATCAACCGAAATAAACAACACCGTCACCACAGTAATGGAGAGCACAAGCAACGCAAACATTAACCAACGAGCAAAGCCCAGAAAACAAAACCCGATAAAATATGCAATATAGCCAAATAACGTACTCGTTCCTGGCGTTAACTGTGTGGCCAATATGCAGATCAATACCATGATGATAATGAAGGGAAGTACTTTATTCGACGGATATTTCAGGGCTTTACAGTAAACAAATGCAAATACGATATACGCGAGTAACTCATATGCAATTTCAGCATATGTATGTATATTCCAGCTTCGATACAATGGGAAAAAATAAAATACTGAAAAAAATAGGTGACCATAGTTGCCCAAAAAATGCCTGCTTGGTCTCGCAATATGCATTGAATGTGTAAAATGTCCGACGCCGAGATTCATGCCTGTTACTTTTCTAAGGTATATAGAATGTGATTTTTAATTTAACATGCTCGTGCTGAATCACTCAGTGACAGTTGTCACTTAATTCAAATAAATTTAGCAAACAATAAAAGATAAAAACTATGCAGCAACATCAATCGGCACTTATAAACTTACACCTCGCTGTTTTTCTGTTTGGCGGCACCGCTCTGTTCTCTAAGCTCATCGCGCTCCCTGCACTTGATATTACAGTTTATCGCACAGCTATCGCATTTATTGCATTAACGATCATCCTCAAAATGCAAAACAAGCACCTTAAGCTCAATCAGAAAAAAGACTATTTTATTGTTATCGGGTTAGGCGTCATTATTGGTATTCACTGGGTGACCTATTTTGCCGCGATGCAAATGGCAGGCATTGCCACAGGCATCATTGCTTTTTTTACTTACCCTGTGATCACTGTTTTGCTAGAACCATTGTTCAATAAAACGCGTCTAAAACTTACCGACTTACTGATTGCTACCATGGTGATTTTTGGTATTTATTTAATGATGCCAAATACTGATTTAGGCGACCAAGTGACTTTCGGGATTTTAACCGGTGTGCTGTCTGGCGCCTTTTTTGCCATGCGTAACCTGCTACAAAAAAAGTACTTTTCACAGTATGGAGGCCCCCATACGATGCTTTACCAAACTTTAACCGCCGCGGTTGTTTTGTCTATGTTTGTTGACACTCCGCCAACGAGCGTGCCGTTACAGGACATCTACTATTTACTCTTGGCCGGCGTAGTATTCACAGCAATCCCCCACTCATTATTTGCCAGTAGCTTACGCTATTTGAGCGCAACCACAACCGGACTAATTTCATGCTTACAGCCCTTGTATGGCATTGTATTGGCTTATATGCTGTTATCTGAGACAACCAGTATGACAACACTTATTGGCGGTATCTTAGTAGTCAGTGCCGCTTTTTATGAAACTTGGTCAATAACAAGGAATAAATGATGATCCAAGTATTTGCACACCGCGGAGCCAGCGGCATGTACCCCGAGAACTCGCTAAGTGCAATTAGCGCAGCTTTAGAGGTAGGTGTACATGGTATAGAACTTGATGTACAAAGCTGTCATGATGATTATGCCATTATCCACGACACTTGGTTAGACCGAACGACAAATGGTAAAGGCATGGTCAGGCATGCGTCGAGAGCAGAGTTAAATAAACTGGATGCAGGCAATGGTGAGGGGATCCCAACACTGCAAGAAGTATTCAATTTAATCGGTAAGCAAGCGGATATTAACCTCGAATTAAAACACACATACAGTTTAGATAAATTTGTCCACTACATTGAAAAAAATGTACAAGAAGGTGTCATTGAGCGCTCACAACTCATCCTATCTTCATTTGATCACCACCAGCTAGTTTGGCTAAAACAAAAACTACCTTGGGTCAAAATTGGGGCGTTAACGGCCTCAATCCCACTTAGCTATGCTGAATTTGCGCAACGCCTCCACGCCTATAGCATTCATGTCGACAAAAATTTCATTAACCATGAATTTGTTAACGATGCAAAGCAAAGAGGTTTAAAGGTTTATACTTACACCGTGGATAAACAACAAGACCTAGAGCAAGTGCTTGAGATGGGTGTAGATGGGATATTTAGCAATTATCCGTGTCATGCAAAAATGGTCATCAATAAATGGCAAAACAAGTAACGTTTCTAGCCATTTTTGAATAAGGCTCGCTATTTTACAAAAAATAGCGTTTAGTTGGGAAACCAACGCTTACAAGCTTAAATAATTCCACTAAATGGTATACTTTAATAAGACTGATCGTAAATTTCTGGCCAGAACTATGGATTTAGTCAGTATTTACCCAATTGGCGAGTGATAGCCTATGACGAGTTTGTACATGCGGATATATAATTTAATTGAAGAGTCTTTGTTTTATACATTAACCCGAAAAATTTTCGGTAACCTTGGGTTTTTATTTGTATTTCAACTACTCACTTTAGGCTGGCTCTATTCATATTTGAGTGACTCTGGTAGCAAATTTGGTGGTTTTTGGCTACTCGCATTCGCATCTGTCGCCGCTTTCATATTCACCTTCTTTTACATGCGCTTTTTGATCGTACGCCCAGTGCAGGCTATGCGAGACAGGTTAGAGCAAATAAATCGCCAAGATGGAAATTTATCAGCGCAGCTTCCTCAATTTACTTATGATGAATTTAGAGATCTCAGTGCGCAATACAATACTTTTACTGCTCACCTAGGTGAACTGTTAGGGAATACCTATAAAAGCGCTGAAGCCGCCACGGCGAGCAATCAGCAAGTGACCTACTCTATGACCAACACGGTATCCGTGGGTGCACAGCAAATTAACCAAGGCGACACCATTATCGCAGCCAGCGATCAGGTAACACACAGCCTACAAAGTATTGTCAGTAATACCGACCAAGTTTATCAAGCCAACACAGAGAGCTTGCACTTTGTTAGAGGCTCATCGCAGTCTTTATTGACGCTGGTCAGTGAAGTGCAGCAGATCACATCATTGCTGGGGAACTTCTCAACCACGGTCGCTGGACTCAAAGAGAATAGCGACAATATCCGTAATATTCTCAAAATGGTTGAAGAGTTTTCTGACCAAACAAACTTACTTGCATTGAATGCTGCAATTGAGGCTGCGCGTGCCGGTGAAGCAGGTCGTGGATTTGCGGTCGTCGCCGATGAGGTGAGAAACTTATCGGTTAAAGTGAATGATGCCACAAGGCAGATCAGCGACTTTATCAACCAAATGGATCACCTTGTCAGTGAAACACATCAGGAGTCTGAACAACTGATCTCTCATTCAAGCGGTGCAGAAAAAGCCATTAGCGAGACTTCTCAAGGTTTTGCTGATATGAGTGAGGACTTTGAGCGCAACCAGTCACAGCTAGAAGAAATTGTCAGTGCCGTACATCAGCTGGAAGAAACACAAAACCACACTCATCAAGCTGTGCAGCAAATTGTCGAATTAGGTCAATCAGCAAAAGAGCAATTAGATACTGCACTCAGTGACTGTCAACATGCTCACCAGCTTACAGCCACCACACAAAAAGAGCTGCAGCGATTTGTCTAGTAAAAAGCTCAGCAAATGCTGAGCTTTTTTGTATCCACCGTACTTTAAGCACGTTCAATATCAAAGGCAATTACTTCCTTTATTTCGCGCTTGCCTGTGGCCAGCATCACCAAGCGGTCAATGCCCAATGCAACCCCCGCACAATTAGGCAAGCCTTGAGCTAATGCGGCTAAAAAACGCATATCTTTATCTACAGTAGGCAAATTCATTTGCTGACGCTGCAAGTTATCTTCATCAAAGCGCTTGCTCTGCTCATCAGCATCAGTCAGTTCATTGAAACCGTTAGCCAGTTCCATTCCTTTATAGTAGAGCTCAAAACGGCCGGCCACTCGGGGGTCTTGTTCATTTAACTTTGCCAATGCAGCTTGCGATGCAGGAAAATGGTACACAAAGCAAGGCACATCTTGACCAATCTGAGGTTCAATTTCCATGCAAAATAGCAGCTGCAACAAAGGGTCAATTGTCGTTTCTTGATCAGCAATGTCTTGATAGCCATACTCTGCACAGACAGCTTTCAATGACTCCAACTCTATCGATAAAGGATCGATGGACAAATATCGCTGGAATGCTCCTTGGTAGCTTATTCTTTGGGCTTTATCACAGGATAAAATACACTGCATAAGCGCATCAATTTCATCCATTAATAAATACTCATCAAACCCCGGGCGGTACCATTCGAGCATGGTGAATTCTGGGTTATGATGACGGCCTGACTCTTCGTTTCGAAATGCTTTACTAATTTGATAAATCGCACCACTGCCTGCTGCAAGTAAGCGTTTCATCGCAAACTCGGGGGAAGTCTGTAAATACAGAGGCAAACCTTGAGCATAACTCGGCCCAACAAACTGCGTTGAGAATGTCGCCAAATGGACATCCGTCACTGACGCCTGACTTAAGCTCGGCGTCTCCACTTCATAGACATCACGCTCAGCAAAAAATGAACGGATACTTGCCAGCACTTTAGCACGCTGTTTAAGGGTTTCAATTTGCGCACTCGGCGCCCACTTCACCTCATTCATGGGTTACCTCAGATAATATTGATAACGACAAAAAAAATCTCGACCGAAGCCGAGATTTTCTTACGTCAAAGTGATTAAGTAAATAATTACTTAACGCGGCTCACGTATTCGCCAGTACGCGTATCAACTTTGATCACTTCACCAATTTGTACAAACAGTGGTACACGTACAACCGCACCGGTTGTTAGTGTAGCTGGCTTACCACCTGTACCCGCTGTATCACCTTTTAGGCCAGGATCTGTATCTGTGATCTCTAGCTCAACAAAGTTTGGGGGGGTTACTGCAATTGGGTTACCGTTCCACAATGTGATTGTACAAACGTCGTTTTCAACTAACCACTTTACATTGTCACCCAATGCTTTTTCATCAGCTGCGATTTGCTCAAATGTGTCGTTGTTCATGAAGTGCCAGAACTCGCCATCTGTATATAGATAAGCTAGATCAGTTTCCATCACGTCTGCGCCTTCCACAGAGTCGCCAGATTTAAACGTTTTTTCTAATACTTTTCCTGAGATCAACTTACGGATCTTAACGCGGTTGAAAGCTTGGCCTTTACCTGGTTTAACCATTTCGTTTTCTAGGATCGTACAAGGCTCGCCATCCATCATAATTTTTAGGCCGCCCTTGAACTCGTTGGTGCTATAATTCGCCATCGTATCCTCTAATCATCGTATTTCGAGTAATAAACCTGCTAATGATACAAATAAATGAAGTAAATTTGCATAGTAACTGGCAAAAAGAATTGGCAAATGTCGTTACTTGCCCAGATACACTACTCAATATGTTGGGTTTGGAGACCCATTTTAGTGCAAAAGACCTTGCTGCGAAGCGGCTTTTCCCTGTTCGTGTGCCAAGACCCTTTATTGCCAAAATGCGCTACGGTGATCCCAACGACCCACTGTTATTACAAGTGATGCCGCTGCATCAAGAGTTTATTGCTGCCTCTGGATTTAATAAAGACCCACTGGAAGAGCAAGATGCACCAGTGCCGGGATTGCTACATAAATATCAATCTCGGGTGCTGTTAATGCTGAAAACAGGATGTGCAGTTAACTGCCGATACTGCTTTAGGCGTCATTTCCCCTATCAAGATAACCAAGTCAACAAGCGGGCGCTTGCACCGATATTTGAGTACCTGGTTGAACATCCTGAAATTAATGAAGTGATATTAAGCGGTGGCGATCCACTGATGGCCAAAGATGACATGATCAGTTGGCTATTAGATGAATTAGAGGCATTACCCCAGATAAAACGTATTAGGATCCACAGTCGCTTACCCGTGGTTATTCCTGCAAGAGTGACCGATGCACTGTGTAATCGATTAGCAAACAGCCGTCTCAAAGCTATTTTGGTTAATCACATTAATCACCCAAATGAAATAGACGATGATTTTAAGGCTGCGATGAGTAAGCTTAAACAGGCCGGTGTCACACTGCTAAATCAATCGGTACTGCTCAAAGGGATCAACGATTGTGCTCAAACATTATCAGCGCTGAGCGAAGCCTTATTTGACAGTGATATATTGCCTTATTACCTACATTTACTCGATAAAGTTGAAGGTGCCAGCCACTTTGATATGGAAGAAACAGAGGCGATTGATTTGGTTGCACAAATGCTAGAAACATTACCAGGGTTTTTAGTGCCCAAGCTAGTGAGAGAAATCGGCGGCAAACAAAGTAAGACGCCGATTGATTTGCATTTAAATTAAAATGCGAACATCAACGTATATTAAGCATATACGTTGATGTTGTTGCCCAAGGTTGCCGTTACTGACTTAGCTGGAGTTTGCGCTGCCGCAGTACTCCCTGCTGATTCAATTAACGCGAGGGCTGCTCGTCCATCTGCCTGCTGTTGCTTTTTCGCCAGAGAAGCACTGTATACTTCGCCACCTGGACCAGCGCCAGACATAGCAGGAAGGTTACTTCCGGAAATATTCATAGGTATTCACCTGACAAGTTTGATGGATCCGAGTAAAATATCGGCCGATTTACCCAACACTTTAGGAAAAACATGCAAGCAATCATCGAAAAACTTAACGAAAATTTAAAAGTTGTTTATCGTCAAGCACTTGATGCAGATAAAAAATTAGATGAATTACAGCAACAAGGGCATGGAAAATTCACATCACTGTTCACTAAAGATGCTGGGTTTGGTTTTGAAGCTAAACGCTTTAAACCTTATGTACTTGATGTAGCAGCAGATGTCGATGCCTTAAGTCAATCAGAACAATTAGATGAAGATAAACTGAAGAAAACCGTATTTAAACTCCAGCAGTTACTGCAACTGCTGGCAACATTCAAATAAAAAAGAGCGCGTCAGCGCTCTTTTTTATTTACTCTTTGATGTGATTGCGGGAATTACCTCATCTTCAAACCAATCGCTTAATAACCGCTTATCATAGTAAAACTCAGTGTCTCTCCCGAATTTTATCCGATCCATAAAGCCCATATCTTTTAATATTTTAGATTGTGCTTCTACAATCACGTTGCCCGCCTTATCAGTCACGTTGTAGGCAATTTTTAAACGTGGAAAATAAATAGGTTTAATGATCCGAATGTCATTCATGTTAAATCTAACATCACCTGCTAAATCAACGTCTTCAAACGTCAGCGCTAACGTATAACCTTCTGGCATCTCTGACGCCAACTTACTCAAGTGGGCATCAAATTGCTTTGCAATACGCTTGTGATATCCGCCACGAGTTTCTTTTGCAGGGAATACATCTCTATACTCTTTAAAGTCTAGCCATGTCACCTTAGCCTCTCCAGCACTGGCCATCATCGGCATGAAAAGTGCCACAATTGCATATTTGAAAAGTTTCATCATTTACTCCTCTGGTTAGCCTGTGTGTTCATATTCTGCTCACTACGCTGAACGAAAACTTAAGGGTTACATTCATTAACAGGCTTTTACCGGCGTTCACCTCTTAAACTGAGTGAACGCCATATCACTACTAGTTTTGGACCTTTATTCTATAAAATAACGCATAGAGCACAGGCACAATACCAAGTGTTAGTAAGGTAGAAAATAGCAAGCCACCCATGATCCCAAGTGCCATCGGTTCCCACATTTCTCCGCCGCCCAAATACAATGGAATTAGACCAAATACAGTCGTCGCGGTTGTTAACAAAATCGGCCGCATACGCTGCTGTGCAGCAGAAATAATCCCTTCCACTGGGTTATTTGGTGTATTCTCGAGCTCAATTTTAATCCGCTCCAATAAGACAATCGCATTGTTTATCACTATGCCCGCTAATGAAATGATACCGAGTAAAGTCATAAAACCAAAAAATGATTGCCCTACTAGTAGACCCAAGATCACGCCAATAAATCCCAATGGAATTGTAGTCAGGACTATAATTGACTTACGGATCGAGTTAAATTGACCTATCAGCAAGATAACGATAATAAATACCGCTATTGGCATTTTATCTGCAATAGATTGATTGGCTTTACCAGAAGATTCAGCCTCACCACCTAATTCATATGAATATCCAAATGGCCAGTTTTGCTTTTGCTCTTCCAACCAAGGCACTAATGCCGCAAATCCTTCATTCGCAGTAATGCCATCCAGCTGTGCACCCACTGCAACGGTTTTTAAACGGTCGCGTCTTAAGATTTGAGCGCTTTCCCATACCACTTCTATATCTGCTACCTGCTTTAACGGAACCGATGCACCAGTGGCTTGTGAGTAAACCATCATGGCTTCTAATTTGCCAATGTCATCTCTATCAGCAGCCACAGAACGTAAGGTAACGGGAATTAATTCATTACCTTCACGGTATTGTGTGAGCTCCAAACCACTGAAACCGGTTTGTAATGAACTTGCGATATCTTTACTCGATACTCCTACACGTCGTGCACGTGTTTGATTTATTTTGATCTGTACCTTTTTGCTTGGTAAACCCCAGTCATCGCTGATTGCTTTAAGCCCCGGAGTCACCGCCATTTGCGCTTTTAACTGATCGACAATCGCCATCAAGGTCTCTTGGTCGTCACCAGAGAGTCGGATCTCAACAGGATTAGCTATCGGTGCACCATTTTCAATTTTTCTTTGCTTTATCAGTAAGTCTGGGTGTCTACTTAAGGCATACTGCTCAATATCCAGCATCAAATCATCAATTAATTGATAAGAAGTGGTACTGACAATCATCAACGCATAGTTTGAACTCGTTGGCTCTGGCGTATGGGTTAATAAAAACCTTGGACCACCATTACCGACATAACTGACCCACTGCGTGACGCCCTCAAAACGCTCACTAGAGACCAAAAGTTCATTTTGGATATAGGCTTCCATGTCTTTCACCAAAGCTTCGGTAGTTTCAAGTCGAGTACCGATAGGTAGCTCTAACTCTACCTTAAAATAGTCACGGTCCGATGGTGGAAAAAACAATTTCGGAATTAGCTGCATGCCCTGCAGGGCAATAAAAAATGCTGCCACGCAAGCCATCAGCGTGATCCAGCGGTGGCGGATCATGGTGGTTAAAAGGTTTTTATACGTTAAATAAACGCCCGTGTTGTAATCGGCAGCTTGTGATTTCACACGAGTAAAATACACACATAACATTGGGATCATGGTCATTGCCAATAACCAAGAGCATAACAGCGTGATAGTCACCACTTTAAATAGCGAAGCCGTGTATTCACCAGTCGATGATTCAGCCAAAAAGATAGGTAAAAAAGCAGCGCCAGTGGTCAATGAAGACACTAACAAGGGGACCTTTAATTCATCCGCCGAGTCAACCGCAGCATCTATCGCTGCCTTGCCACGCTCCATTTGTACCATGATGTTTTCAGACATCACAATGCCATTATCTACTAACATCCCAAGCGCGATAATGAGTGCAGCTAATGATATTTGGTCAATGCTGATATGGAAAAATGACATCACCAAAATACCAAACACCATGCTCATTGGGATAAGGCTCGCAACAATAAGGCCCGTTCTTAGCCCTAAAGTGAATAACATCACTAAGGTGACGACCAATACCGCTTGCAAAAGGTTTGAAACAAAGTCACTGACTTTTTGCTCAACTTCTTTAGGTAAGAAAGAGAGCAACTTAAACTCAACCCCAATGGGGTAGACACTCTCTAAATAGTTCAGAGTTTCTAACACTTGCTCGCCCAAAGCAATATTATTGCCGCCTTGACGCATTGAGATAGCTATTGTCAGGCCTTCGTCTAAACCGACTCGTACTTTAGATTTGGCAGGATCCACATAGTCACGATAGACGACAGCAATATCTGAAAGTAGCAATACCTGTTCACTACCAGGTACATTGATGATGGTATTGGCAATGTCTTCTACTGACTCAAAATTGCCACTCGGTTCAAGTGCGAGGGTTTCATCATTAATATATATCGAGCCACCAGGGTTCACTATATTGCGTGATGCCAGCTGTTCTTTCAGCTGATTCGGCGAAATGCCGAGGGCACCAAGCCGTGCATTTTCAAATTCAATAAATACACGCTGTTCTTGGTTACCATAAATTTCAACTTTTGCAGCCTCGGGTAAGCGTAGCAAAGTATCTCTCACCTGCTCAGCCACATCTTCCAATTCACGGTAGGTATACCCTTCAGCAGTCAGCCCAATAACAATACCGAACACATCCCCAAACTCATCGTTTACAATGGGAGTCTGTGCATCACTGGGTAAATCCTTCTCAATACTTTGGATCTTACGACGTAAGTTATCCCAAATAGGGCGCATATTCTTGTAGCTTTCTTTAATATTGACGCTAACAATAGATACACCTGTTTTAGAGGTGCTACTGACAAAATCCAATTCAGGGATCTGCTGTACTACTTTTTCGATCTGATCAGTGACAAGCTCCTCTACTCGCTGCGGGCTTGCCCCTGGAAAGTAAGTAACCACTTGCGCAGTTCTGATAATAAAACCAGGATCATAATCTTTTGGCATTTTATTGAACGAAATAATCCCAAAAAATAACAATGCCGCTATCAGTACCCAAGTTGTCCGATTATTTTCTAATGCAAGTCTAGTTATATTCACTGTGCCCCCTTGTTAAATTTTACAAGTTGGCCTTCGCTCACTTTACTCATGCCGGCAGTCACAATATAAGCACCTTCAGAGACACCACTGATCACAGGGAAGCCTAAGGTCGACACCTCACCAATCACAACAGGGTTTTTCTTAATTTTTCCTTGGCCTGCCCCAGCAGATTCTACTGTCCATACAAAATTACCAGATGCATCTTTTAACACCGTTTTTATTGGTAAATAGAGACCACTTTTATTTACATCAGCACCTTTGGCAAGCACTTTTGCAGTCATACCCGGTAAGATGTTGTAACCCTCAGGGCGCGTCATGCTAAGCGTAACTTCATAAGCTTTCGTTATCTCATCCGCTTGTGTGCTCACTTCAACAAAATCTAATGGAAATGTTTTATCAGGGATCCCTGAAAACTCTGCAATAATGTGTTTAGGCGCATCTTTTGAGACTTTAATCATTAAGCTCTCAGGCACATTAACTTTAAGTGTTACATGCTTGATATCTTGTAATGTTGCAACAACTTGTTTGGCTTGCACCTCTTCAAAACGCTCTATGTATGTACGCGCAACAACTCCTGAAAATGATGCTTTCAAGCTCGTGTATGATAAATTGTTTTTCGCATTTGCCAGTTTACTTTTTGCACTGGTAAAGTGGGACTGAAGTTGATCATAATCAGATTGAGAAATCGTGCCCGATTTAATGAGCTGTTTAGCTCGGCTAAAATCAGCCTGCGCCTTGTTATAATTGGCCTGCGCTTCATCTAATGACAATTTATATTCTGTAGCGTCTAACTTAGCAATAACATCACCAAGTTGAATTTCTTGCCCCTGCTTTACCAGCAGCTCTGTCACTTCACCCGGTACTTTAAATGATAGATCAGCCGAAGAAGCTGCATCAACTACCGCAGGGAATTCCACCAAAGGGCCATCAACTTGTGAAGAAAGCAATAATGTCCTCACAGGACGAAGCTGCTCTGATTGCTCTTGCTCTGATTTTTGCTCTGAACAACCAATTAATGCCAAGCAAAAAACTGCCATAACACCTAGCTGCTTGCCTCTTATTATCTTCATAAAAGCTCCTTTAGTTTTACTGAACATTACGATGTTTAGTCATCGCAGTAACAAAATTATTTATCCAAACGTCAAGCACAGCCTTAACTGTTGCTACATTCTCAGTTCCGTCCGCTTTTAGAACCGCATCCAATTCTTTGTGTGCCGTCATCATTACTATAGGGGTTTTGCTACTCCCTAAATAAAATGCTGACTCAAGAGAAACATGAGTGAGTGCCTCTGTTTGCTCTGTTGCAGCTAAATAAGCTGTTTTACCCGCGTTATACACTAACCGAATAGGAACAAAATCTCTTACCTGTAATGAAATTGGTTCAAATTGCACATCTGTAAAAGCACCTTCAATGGTGAGCACAGTTTCATCTGCACTTACAGGCTTTGTGGTGACAACTTTATAGTAAGGACTCAACTTGTCTTGCATTTGCGACTGCATGTAATGACTTAACTTAGCAACATGCTGAGGGTTAATATTTAAAAACTCAGATTCAGAGGCGTTAATCCACACTTCAAATTGAGGTATATAAAGCACCTCAATTTTACTTAACGCCTCACGGTTAAATGTGCTGTCGACGAATAAATTGGTGTCTTCATAATCATCAGAGGGGAGGAGTGTGTCATAATTAGGTAAAAAACCTGAACGCGTATTGTATGAACTTGATGCACAGGCAGATACAATGCATACCAAAACCACAATTAATACTACTTTAAACCAAGTCATAGGCTGCTCCATCTTCTAGTCAGTTCCAGTGGTTTTAACACAATCACAAGCAAACCTCTGATCTCTTTTGAAATCAAATGTAACTTGTGGATACAAATAAATTGTTAGTTATTTAATTTAAGACGACTAGCTCTGACTGCGAATCATGAATTTAGTGCAAAAAAATTTTTATTTTTTCTCAACGAACACGTATTCCAAAGCCAATGTTACAACTGTGTAACATAAGTATATGATATGAAAGTATAGCTTAAAAGAGATCTGTTAATTTATAAAAAGAAGTTTTGGGGAAAGAAGCTGAAATGTGAGATCCCAGCTTGTCAAAGCATAAGCAAAACGTTACAAGTTACCGCGAATAACACCAACAGCAAGACCTTCAATATTAAATACCTCTTGCTCTAGATCGACTTCAATCGGTGAAAAGTCTTCATTTTCTGCATGCAAAAATACTTTTTTACCGACTTTTTCGAATCGTTTAACGGTTACATCTTCCTCAACTCGAGCAACGACAACTTGCCCGTTATTGGCAACTTGAGTTCTATGAACAGCGAGTAAATCTCCGTCCATTATACCAATGTTTTTCATACTCATACCATTGACGCGAAGTAGGTAATCAGCAGAAGGCTGAAACATCCCAGGGTCTACTTGACAGTGATTTTCAATATGCTCTTGTGCTAAGATAGGCTCACCAGCAGCAACGCGACCGACTAACGGTAATCCAAGCTGCTCTGGCTCATCGGCCTCAACCAAACGAATGCCACGACTCGCACCAGGAACCATTTCAATGACCCCTTTTTTAGCAAGCGCTTTCAAATGCTCTTCTGCAGCATTGGCACTGCGAAAACCCAAAGATTCCGCAATTTCTGCTCGAGTAGGCGGCATACCTGTGTCTTTAATAAAAACTTTAATCAGTTCGAATACTTGTTCTTGGCGTTTAGTTAAAGGTCGCATATAACTGGTTTTCCATACAGTGCATTTACTGTGAGTATATACAGTTAAAATTAAATCGCAATGCTAAACGCCGAATACTTGAGCTAAATGAAAGACGATTACGATTTTAGCAATTAATGAACTGCGTCATTTTATGTTTGTGGGCCCATATATAATGAACATTAAAGCGCATATAAAATTAAAGTAAAAAAGCAGCAGATGATAGCTTTCAAAATTAATCCCGATAAAAGACTAAATCTAGTGATAAATTCAAGACCATAACAAGTGTTTATAATGGTAGTAGATACATTTTATTTTTTATTAAGGTATAAAGGGGTGTAAAAGGATATGAGGCTAAACGCAGTGAGTACATTTCTTTTGCGCAAGGTGATTAACGTGCAGAATGTAACGACAGTGAGCGAAGCGAGTACGTTCAATCTGCGTAAGTTGAAGTGAGCCATTTTAACCAAAGGCAATTGTAACACTGCACTCAACCTCTCCGTCACCCTGAACTCGTTTTAGGGTCTAAAGTTCAAAGCCTTAATGACAGTGAGCAAAGCGAGTGCGTTCAATTTGCGCAAAGTGAAATGAGCCGTTTTAATAAAAGGTAATTATAGCACTGCACTCAACCTTTCCGTCACCCTGAACTTGCTTCAGGGTCTAAAGTTCAAAGTCTTAACGACAGTGAACAAAGCGAGTGCGCTCTTTTTGCGCAAGGTGATTAACGTGCAAAATGTAACGATAACGAGCGAAGCGAGTACGTTCAATTTGTGCAAGGTGAAGTGAGCTATTTTAACCGTTGCTGAGGAAATGTATTTAGCAGGATGAAAGCGGTGTAGGTTGCTCCCTTCACCTTGC
>NZ_AUYC01000064.1:0-1893 GCF_001625685.1 Pseudoalteromonas luteoviolacea CPMOR-1
GTCAAAACTAACAAAGCATGGATCCTGAAGCGAGTTCAGGATGACATGGTGCAAAAGGCTAGCGACAGCGAACGCAGTGAGTACGCTTCTTTTGCGCAAGGTGAAGTGAGCCGTTTTAACCGAACAGAATCAATACACCTCTACAAACTCAGCAACCGAGTAAAAACAAGCAAAGTATGGATCCTGAAACGATATATGGACTCCACCACATCTCACATACAGTGTAATGTGGTGTCGACCAAAACAAAGGAGTCCATATACGAGTTCAGGATGACGTATTTAAACCGTGACGCAGCACCCAACCTTTCCGTCACCCTGAACTTGCTTCAGGGTCTATGATGCAACATGCTAACGACAATGAACGCAGTGAGTGCGCTTCTTTTGCGCAAGGTGAAATAAGCCGTTTTAACCGAACAAAATCAATACACCTCTACAGACTCAGCAACCGCGTCAAAGCTGGAAAAGCATGGATCCTGAAACGATATATGGACTCCACCACATCTCACATACAGTGTAATGTGGTGTCGACCAAAACAAAGGAGTCCATATATGAATAATCGTAACGTGATTGCGCTCGATCTGGCAAAAAATATTATCCAAGTCGCAAAAGTCTCTAAACATGGCGAAGTTGTTTTTAATAAAGCACAGTCTCCATCTAAAGTTCGCCAGATACTCGCTAACTCTCCTCCTAGCATTGTGGCAATGGAGGGATGTGGCAGTTTTCATTATTGGGGGCGGGTTGCTCAATCCTATGGTCATGAAGTGAGAGGGATGTCTCCGAAACATGTTAAGCCTTTTATAAGCAAACAAAAAACAGATGCCAATGATGCTATCGGGATTGCGATTGCTGCTATACAACCAAATATGCCCTTTTCTCCAGTAAAAAATATCGAACAGCAAATTCTCCAAACGCTCACTGTGAGTCGTAAGTTTTTGGATAAACAACTTACACAACTCAGTAATCATATTAGGGCCTTATTTTATGAATATGGCATCACTATTCCTCGCTCCAAGAAAGCATTGAAAGAAGTTTTAACAGAGCGCAATGATTTACCAGAGGTATTACTGCCATTACTTAGTGTCTTAAAAGCTCAATACCAGCAAATAGAGCAATCTCTGAATAAAGTCACTAAAAACCTAGAACTGCTTGTTTCTCAAAATGAGCAATGCCAACGTGTTATTGCGCTTGAAGGTGTGGGTGTTTTAGGTGCAGCGGGGCTAATTGCCAGCTTGAGTCAAACGGAGCACTTTAAAAATGGGCGATGTGCTTCTGTATATTTAGGCGTTACCCCAAAACAATTTAGCAGTGGAGGTAAAACCGTGATGCTGGGAATTGATAAAGGCGCTGGAGATAAACAGCTAAAATCCTGTTTATTTTTGGGGGCATTGTCATACATTTCTAGTCTGCCGGAGAAACCCAAGACATTGAAGCAGCAATGGCTCTTAAGGTTGGTTGCTCGTTCAGGTGTGAAGCGAGCTTGTATTGCGTCGGTGAATAAAAATATCAGAACGGCGTGGGCAATGCTAAAACAAGGTACGAACTACCAGCCAATTATGATTTAACAAACATCTCAAAAAGAGTTCGACAACAATGTAATTAAAACGGTAAGACCAACCTTCTGAAAACCTGTCTGAACTTGAAGTGATAATACACTAACGAAACGTTTAGGACAGAAGGTGCGAATAAATCAAAGGTTAGAGAGTCGCGCTCTCAAAAGAAACCGCATATACGCAAGCATCTTTAATTTTAAAAAACCTGTTGTCAAACAAGTGGAGTCCATATACGAGTTCAGGATGACGTGGTGTAAAAGGTTAGCGACAGCGAACGCAGTGAGTGCGCTTCTTTTGCGCAAGGTGAAGTGAGCCGGTTTAACCGAACAAAATCAATACACC
>NZ_AUYC01000065.1:0-371 GCF_001625685.1 Pseudoalteromonas luteoviolacea CPMOR-1
AGAAGTTGTTGCAACTAGCCAGGGTGTTCTGTATTGATGTATGTGCTTATGCGGTGATGAGTAACCATACGCATACTGTTTTGTATGTAGATGATAAAAAGGCAAAACGACTAAACGATAAAGCCATTCTTATTCGTTGGCATAAACAATTTAAAGGGACTTGGCTGACCCATAAGTTTGTCAATGGCGAGTCGCTAACCACTTCAGAGCGATGCTTACTGTCAGAGTTGATAGATGAATACAGAAAACGCCTAGCGGATATCAGCTGGTTTATGCGAACGCTTAACGAAGATATAGCACGTAAAGCCAATAAGGAGGATGGTTGCACAGGCCGTTTTTGGGAGGGGCGGTTTAAATCACAAGCCTTGTTA
>NZ_AUYC01000066.1:0-28694 GCF_001625685.1 Pseudoalteromonas luteoviolacea CPMOR-1
CCACCACCCGGGCATCGGGTTGCTTTCGCATGTGGATTATATTGAGAAAAATGGAGGCGGAACCCGGAGTCGAACCGAGGTAGACGGATTTGCAATCCGCTGCATGGCCACTCTGCCATTCCGCCGTCAATTCAGTATCAAAAGTTGGAGCGAGTAACGAGGTTCGAACTCGTGACCTCGACCTTGGCAAGGTCGCGCTCTACCAGCTGAGCTATACTCGCAACATAAATCTAGACAACTTTCGTTGCTTTATTTACATTTCGTTTTGATGACTGTTGTCTCTCAACACGGACGCATTCTACAGAACTTCTTGATTGCGTCAATATAAAAAATGAATGTTTTTAACTGTTTGCTTATTTTTTATCTAAACCGTACTGTAATTGCTCAATATCAATCAAGATTTGAGCAATTCACCTTTTGCCGCAATCAAATACTGCAACATAGAAACGATCGTTAACACCGTCGCAGTCGCCAATAGGATATAACTCAACATCAACATCCAAGGTGAAAACTGCCAAATAAGACCAATAATCGCCAGCATCTGAGCCGCAGTTTTGAATTTACCCAAAGAGGAGACTGCTACACTGGCTCTTTTACCGATACCTGCCATCCACTCCCTGAGTGCTGAAATAACTATTTCACGACTGATAATCACAACCGCTGCAAATGTGATCCACACATTTTGATAATGAGCAGCAATCATAACCAATGCAACACTCACCATCACTTTATCGGCAACAGGATCGAGAAATGCGCCAAAAGGCGTAGATTGGTTTAATTTACGAGCCAGATAACCATCCAGAATATCGGTTACAGATGCCAACCAGAAAATAAATGCCGCAGCAAAAAACGCCCATGAATAAGGCAAATAAAATACCACCGCAAAGACAGGGATAAGGAACAACCTAAATGTTGTTAACGTGTTTGGAATATTCCACATAACTACTTAAAGAATTCTTTTTCTATATGTTCGCATGAAGTATCAGGCTTTGTCATGCAAATGGTTAAATATCTTTTCAGCCAACTGAGGACTGATCCCAGGCACTTGCCCCAATTGTTGTATATTTGCGGATTTAACGCCTTGCAACCCTCCTAAATACTTTAATAGAGCCTGGCGCCGCTTATTCCCAACACCGCCTATTTCCTCTAACACCGACTGAGTTCGCTGTTTCTGCCGCTTATTTCTGTGTCCTGCAATGGCAAAACGATGCGACTCATCTCGAATATGCTGTATTAAATGCAATGCCGGTGAATCACTTTCCAAATTAATGGTTTTGCGACCGCCATCGAATAATAACGTTTCCAGCCCTGGTTTACGGCTGGTGCCCTTAGCAACACCAATGAGCATGGGCATCTTATCTAATTTCCAATTTTCAAAAAATGCTTCAGCTCGTGCTAACTGCCCTTTGCCCCCATCAATAAAAATAATATCCGGCACTTTGGACTCATCGGTCACCTTCGAATAGCGCTTATGGAGTGCAAAATCCATGGCCGCATAGTCGTCCCCAGGTGTGATCCCGGTTACATTGTAGCGACGATATTCTTTAGTATTGGGGCCTTGGGCGTCAAAAACAACACATGATGCCACCGTATTTTCACCCATAGTATGACTGATATCGAAGCATTCCATGCGCTGTATATCAACGAGTCCAACCGCCTCTTTCAATAGCGCATAACGTTTACTTACTGCATCTTGTGCACTCTGTTTAACCATGATGCTGTTCAGTGCATTTTTCGTTGCCAGCGCTAAATAATTGGCTCGCTCCGCTCTAACATTTGAACGAACATAAACTTTGCGTTGTGCCAATTGAGTCAGTGCCTCTGTGAGCTCCTTTTGTTCAGCAAGCTCAAATGGTAAAACAATGTCATTCGCTATACGCGCATTTGAACCATTGGACACATAATATTGACCGACAAATGAGGTCAAAATCTCATCTTCGGTAGAATCTTTTGGCACTTTTGGAAAATACGTTTTACTTCCCAAAATTTTATGATCGCGGATCATCAGCATATGTATTGCACACAAGCCATTACGCTGAGCAAAACCAATCACATCCATCTCGGCGAAGTTTCCTGCCACAGATTGTTGTTCCTGCATTTGCCTTAAAAGCGCTATTTGATCCCGGAATTTTGCAGCAGCCTCAAAGTTTAAAGCCATGCTGGCACTTTCCATTTTTGCCACCAGCGCTTCGACTACTAGGTGAGACTTACCACTTAAAAACTGTCTGACCATGTCAACTTGCTCGGTATATTCACTCTGAGTAACCTTATCAACACAGGGCGCTGAGCACCGTTTCAACTGATACTGTAAACATGGACGGCTACGAGCGCGATAATAGGCGTCTTCACATTGACGAACTGGGAAGATCTTTTGCATTAAACGCAAGCTTTCTGAGACCGCAGCACTACTCGGGAAAGGGCCGTAATACTCCCCTTTTTGCTTGCGAGCACCACGGTGGAAGGCAATTCTAGGGTGCTTGTGCGCTGTCAATAAAATGTAAGGGTAAGACTTGTCGTCACGAAGCAAAATATTGTAACGAGGCTGATACTTCTTGATTAAGTTATTTTCTAATAATAACGCTTCTGTTTCTGTATTAGTCAGTGTGACTTCAATATTAAAAATATTGCTTACGAGAACGCGGGTTTTACTATCAGGGAGATTTGAGCGGAAGTAACTACTTACTCTTTTTTTTAAATTTTTAGCTTTACCGACATATATCACCTGGTGTTCTTTATCATACATACGATAAACACCAGGCTCTGTAGATAACGTTTTTAAAAACGATTTGTGATCAAATTCAGCCATTAAATTGATTTTGATTAACGAGAACTATCAATATCAATCATTTTATGACGAATCGCTAAGTGAGTCAGTTCAACATCACCGCTTACGTCCAATTTTTCGAACATTCTGTATCTATAGCTATTCACCGTCTTAGAGCTTAAGTTTAGTCTTTCGGCAATATCTTGTGCCTTTTCACCTTTGGTGATCATCAACATGATTTGCAGTTCACGATCGGACAATGATTGGAAAGGGTTTTCATCAACTTTGCCACTGAACTGTGCCAAAGCGATTTGTTGCGCTATCTCTGGCGCAATATAGCGCTGGCCCGAATTCACTGAACGGATGGCATTGATCATCTCATCAGGTCCGGCACTTTTCGTTAAATAACCATGCGCCCCAATTTGCATCACTTTACTTGGAAACGGATCTTCACAGTGCACAGTCAATACAATAACTTTAACATCAGGGCAGTACCGACAGATCTTTTTAGTTGCTTCCAACCCACCGATCCCCGGCATATTCATGTCCATTAATACGATATCAGGTTCACTCTGACGGCAAAAAGTAACCGCCTCTTCCCCAGTTTTAGCCTCTCCGACCACCTTGAAACCTCGCACATCATCTAAAATGCGTTTGATCCCAGTCCTTACAAGTTCATGATCATCAACTAAAAGTACGTTAATCAATGGAACATCCTCACGCTAGCCCTTGGTAAAAAATCTATTCGATTTGCTTTGCGAGATTAACATATAATTTCACAAAGCATAATCAGTTACATCACACCAACCTATCAATATACGACTATATTACTAGGTTTTATGATTTATTCTCCTTTTTCAGAGAATCGGTTTACCCACAATGCGATCACACCATCACCTGTGACATTACATGCCGTACCGAAGCTATCTTGTGCAAGATACAGTGCAATCATCAGAGCAATTGCACTTTCATCGAAACCAAGCATCGACGTTAATAAGCCTAATGCAGACATAACCGCACCACCAGGTGCGCCTGGCGCGGCAATCATCACAATGCCTAACATAAAGATAAATGGTAACATTTCCAGCAAAGACGGCATCGCCATCGTTGGTGATAAAAACATAACCGCCATGGCACAGGTCACGATTGTAATCGTCGAACCGGATAAATGGATTGTAGCACATAAAGGAACAGAAAAGTTTGCAACTTCTTCTGAAACACCATTTGCTTTACTGGCTCTCAAAGAGACAGGAATAGTTGCAGCACTAGACATGGTACCAATTGCCGTAAAATAGGCAGGTAGCATATTTTTAACGAGTTCTAACGGGCTGCGCTTAAGCATAAGCCCCGTAACAATAAACAAGGTTGTTAACCATAACCAATGCATACCGACCGCTGCGATTAATACCACACCAAATGTACTTAGCGTATCAACAACCGTGCCAGCAACAGCCATTTCAGCAAAAACACCCGCAATATAAAATGGCAGCGCAGGAATAATGACTTTTGCGAGCAGCGCATCGATCACATCTCTACCCTGATCGACCACATCTTTAAGTTGAAGTAGATTAAGCTGGCTAATACCAATACCAAAAATAAATGCAGCGGCCAAAGCCGTCATCACACTCATGATTGGTGGGATCTCTAGTTGGATATACCCTTTTAACTCTGCCCCTTTTGCCGCTTCATAAGCGATACTGCCTTCAAAAAAGCCTGTCGCAAATAAAACCAATAACACAGCAAGCGTGCCAGCAATCACCGTTGAACTGTACGCAAAACCAACCGTCTTACCTAAAAGGTGTCCTGATGTTTTAGGCAAACCGGCAATACCCGATGCAATAAAGAATAAGATAATCAGTGGAATAGTAAAGCTGATCAGTTGGCCTATGATGACTTTCGCTGTGTAAAGCAGCTCAGTCAGACCTAAAGGCAAGTACAAACCTGCCAAGATACCGCCAAGGATACCGGCGACGAGTTTTATTATTAGAGACATAGTTTGCTCGATTTACATTTAAACTAACGCCCTTTTTATCATGTTTTTACCCCTTAGGTATACAAATTCGATACTTTACCTTCAGCCTATTCACCTAATTTCACCTGATATTAACGCAGTTCAACGAGAATGAATTGTTGCTTCTATACTATTATTATTAAATTAACACCTTAAAGTTCCTGCGAAAAACGACTTATCATGTTTAGAAGTACCAGTCTTATATGTGCGTTGCTTTTGTCACTAAAGGCAACGGCATCAACCCAAACAATTGAAATCCCATTTATCGCGCAAGAAGCGTCCATTGATGGCCAACTTAATGAGTCTGTATGGCAATCGGCAAAAGAAATCACAATAGACAACGTCTCATGGCCTTATGACAACACCCAGAGTCCAGTCAAAACCAGAGCACTGGTATACGAAAATGGTGATGCCTTATTTATTGCGTTTATCGCTTTAGATACCAACCCAAATGACATTCGAGCACATTACAGAGATAGAGACAAAATCTGGAATGATGATCTCGTAGGTATAAAAATCGACTCACTCAATACCAGCCAAAACGCCTACCAGTTTTTTATTAATCCGCTCGGTGTGCAAATGGACTCAATTGAGAATGAGTTAACGAAAAACGAAAACACATCTTGGAATGGTATCTGGTCAAGTAAAGGAAATATCACCGATGATGGCTACCGAGTAGAAGTAAAAATCCCCTTGCGCGTTCTGAACTTCAGTGATTCACCGGGTCGAAAAAAAATGGCGATGGAGTTTTTACGCTTTTTACCGAGAAGTGAGCGACTCCGTATTTCGAATATGCAATTAGACCACAGCAATAGTTGTTGGATATGCCAAATGCCAGCAGTCAGTGGATTTGAAAGCGCCAAACAAAATAGTAACCTCACTATCACGCCTGCTCTCGCCATCGCACATACACAAACGCGTGACATTGACGGGGCTGACATACCTGATTTCGACAGTGATACCAATTATGAACCTGGCTTAGATGTTAAATGGGCAGTCACCCCAGATACCACTCTAAACCTCACACTCAACCCTGATTTCTCTCAGGTTGAAGCGGACACAGGTCAATTAAGTGTCAATAATAGCTTTAGTTTATTCTTCCCAGAAAAACGTGCCTTCTTTTTGGAAAACAGTGACTATTTTTCTTCCCACTTAAACCTTGTACACACCCGAAATGTTGCCGCACCAGACTATGGTGTCAAAGCCACCAGCAGTCAGGGTAGCCATACGTTTGCAGGCTTCATCGCCAATGACGATGCAACACATGTCCTCATACCTGGTAACTTGGGGTCAAGCATCGTATCGTTAGATCAAAAGAGTGAAAATGCCGCCTTTAGATACCGTTATGACGCTGGCGATGAGTTATCTGTAGGCGTGACAAGCACATTGAGACAAAGCGAGGATTATCAAAATAAGGTATTCAGTGTCGACACCAAATACCGTCCTTCCAAGCATGACACCATCAAACTTCAGGCTATTGCGACTAACACCGAATATGACCAACACTTTATAGATGAACTGTGTGACGACGACCCTATTGAGGCATGTGACATCGATGAAAGTGTTTTGCGTATCCAAAATCAAGATGAACAAACCGGGGTTGGTTATTACGCCAGCTACGAACACAACCGAAAACACTGGCGTGCGTTTGGTTCATATCGCAACTATGACGCAGCAATGCGTGCAGACTTGGGGTTTGTGTCTCAAGTAGATTTCAATAAGTTTGTTACTGGCTTTGAATATCGTTGGTATGGGGATGAAAACAATTGGTGGAATCGAGCTAATTGGTACAGTGACTGGGACATTACCCACAATGAAAACGGTGAGTTGCTAGAAAAAGAAGTGCAGTCAAATTTCAGAGTAGAAGGTCCACTGCAAAGCACCATACAATTTGGATTTGATCATAGAAAGCGAACTGGGCAACGCCATGACGAGTCACGCCTTAATATAGATGGCAATACCGATATGTTCACTGAAAACTTCCAGTGGATGTATTTAGAAGTGAAACCAAAAGCAGGTGTTTTCGCAGGCCTGACACTCAATACCGGTAATAAATTAGACATTGCCAATAATCGTTTAGGCCAAAGGTATATCATCAAGCCCACGCTCGATTTCAATTTAGGCCGCCACTTTGAAGTCAAGTTACGTCACACCTATGAGCGATTGGAGCATGAAGGCGATAATGTCTACACGGCCAATTTATCTGATGCCAGATTCACCTATCAGTTTGGTATTAACAGCTACATACGCTTAGCGGTGATCAACCTTGATATCGAACGTAATCAACAAAAGTATATTGACGAGATCGACAGCCAGTACAAAAAGCTCAGTACACAACTTTTATATGCCTATAAGCTTAATCCAGAAACCGTCCTATTTGTCGGCTATTCAGACAGTGGCTATCAAGATGATGATCTCAGCGACATCACCAAAGACAGTAAAACCTTTTTTGCCAAATTTAGCTATGCTTGGCTGCATTGATGACACAAGCTGTTAATTACTTTGAGTAATTAACAGCTTGTTTTTTATTCATTCTAGCTATAAGCTTTTTTAATATATCTTATAGCCATTCTTTACTTCTTGTTTTGTTATATGACCAGTAAAGTGTGGCTATATTAAACATTACGAAATAGTCCTAAGCTCAATTCAAGGGAACATTATGTCTAAAGTATTTTCAGATAACAGCCTAGCAATAGGCCAAACGCCAATCGTTAAACTAAACCGTGTTACCGGTGGCAACGTTTACGCCAAAGTCGAATCACGCAACCCAAGTTTTAGCGTAAAATGCCGTATCGGCGCTTCTATGATTTGGGAAGCTGAAAAACAAGGTTTACTTGGTGAAGGTAAAGAACTAATCGAGCCAACTTCAGGTAACACAGGTATTGCATTAGCATTTGTTGCTGCATCTCGAGGTTACAAGTTGACACTGACTATGCCAAATACGATGAGCCTTGAGCGTCGTAAACTGTTAAAAGCATTAGGTGCAAACTTAGTACTTACAGAAGGTGCTAAGGGCATGAAAGGCGCAATCGAAAAAGCGAACGAAATCTTAGCAAGCGACCCTGAGAAGTACGTACTTTTACAGCAGTTTGAAAATCCAGCTAACCCGAAAATCCACTTCGAAACAACAGGTCCTGAGATTTTCGATGCGCTAGAAGGCAATATCGACTACTTCGTAGCTGGTGTTGGTACTGGCGGTACTATTTCAGGTGTTAGCCGTTTCTTAAAAACGGAAAAGGGCTTAGATGTTAAATCTATTGCTGTAGAACCTAGTGACTCTCCGGTTATTTCACAGACACTTGCTGGTGAGGAAGTCAAGCCAGGTCCACACAAGATCCAAGGTATCGGTGCAGGTTTCATTCCTGGTAACTTAGATTTAGAACTGATTGATGGTGCAGAGCAAGTCTCTAACGAAGATGCGATTGCTATGGCACACCAATTAATGAAAGACGAAGGTATCCTTGTCGGTATTTCTTCTGGTGCGGCAGTTGTTGCTGCAAAACGTATTGCTGAGAGACCAGAAAATGCGGACAAAAACATCGTTGTAATTTTACCAAGTGCGACTGAACGTTACCTTTCAAGCCCAATGTTTGCTGATGAGTTCAGCGAGCAAGAGCTAGTTCAGTAAACAAAATATAAATCAAAAAAGCCAGCGACTCGCTGGCTTTTTTATCTGCCACTTTCTCTTTCACCTTTCTCAAGATTCTGACTAGACTAAGTAAATAAAACAAACAGTCACTCGGCTCATGTATCTTTTGCAGGTCAAGAGATGATATCAGCGTATCGAAAAGATCGTATTATCGGTGTATAACAAGGCAATTTAATTAAGGCATACCTCGATTTACCTACTTTTTGATCACAAACCCGAGCTAAAGTAACGCAGTATGTATGGATAGGATTTAGTCACATGAAATTCGTAATAAGCCTTATCATTGGCTACTTCATTCTGTTTTCCACACTTGCGAATGCAAGCTTACAAGTTGGCTTTTTTAAGTCTGGTCAATATCAAATGATCGTCGGCGAGCCACATAGAAATGGCTACTTATTTAGTAAAAACCCCACCAAAGACCAATTACACTTAGTCACCTTAGATTGGCCACCTTATATCGGCGACCAATTATGTAATAAAGGGTGGGTATTTCAATTCACTATCTCACTACTGGTCGACCAAGGTTACCCCGTTTATGTCGAGTTTTTGCCTTGGGCTCGTGCTGTTAAAGCCGCCGAATCAGGTCAGGCTGATATATTATTCCCTGAATATTTTATTGAAGATGCTTCGCCCTCTGATAACTTCCCCGGCAAAACGAGAAGAGAGTTACTGGCATTATCAAATGCCTACCCTGGTGGTGAGATTGGTTTTCTTAAACGTCGAGGCGAGCGGGATAAATTTGAAGGCAACTTAAACGACCTCAAAGGCACCACGATTGGCGTTGTAAGAGGATATCAAAATACGCCTGAGTTTGATGCCATGATGGACAATGGCGAATTTGTGATTGTGAAAGCTGTAGATGACTTGCAGTTAGTTAAGCTTTTAGTCGGCAAACGCGTAGATCTGATCATTGGCGACCCAAAAGTGCTACGTTTTACCGTTAGTTATTCGAACCTATCCAAATCGGAAAAAGTGACATTACTGCGCGCACTTGAAGACGTTGAGCCTGCACTTCGATACAACAATCTGTTTTTTGCGTTGAGTAAAAAGAAAAAAACTTGGCGCAGTGTCCTAAACGATATCAACAAAGGACTATATATCTTCAATAACAGCGGTGAAACCGAGCGTATTATTGAAATGGGCAGTTCAGAGTGCTATTAACAAAAAAGCGGCGCGCTGCCGCTTTCGTTCCATATTCTAGCCAATTAGATCCCCAAGCAAAAGTCGGGACACACAAAGCCAAACCTCTGACCTTAGAACTAATTAATACCGATATACTTGTGCACTTGAATTGATAAGCGCCAGTTTTTCTTAACACACGTGTCTATGGCCAATTTGGTTGCCTTCGCTTTTTGACTTATCGGCTGCAAGTAAATCAATTTAGGCCTTACACCGGTTTGCTCAAACAAGGCTTCAAGCTCGTCAATGTGCTTTTGCATCGCGACAGGATGCTTAATTTCATCCGCTCTTTGCATAGCTGAAGTGAGTACGTCATACCCACCACGCATATTAATTTTGGGAGAAACAGTTACCCACGTCTCCTTTGGTACAAGTACCTCAAATGTACCACTGGTTTCAACCTGCGTTGTATATCCAGCTTGGTGCAAGGTGTTACACAGATCATTTAAGTCATACATGCAAGGCTCACCACCAGTGATGACGATATGTTTCGCGGTATAGTTACGCGCTTCAAAAATAGCGATTATTTCTTGTGGCGTTGCATTGGCCCACCACTCTGAGTCAGCTTTTTTCTCAACTGTTTTATCCAAGCTTACCAAATATGTGGGGTTCACATCCCATGTCTGCTTTGTATCACACCAAGCGCAGCCCACCGGGCAACCTTGTAAGCGAACAAAAATAGAGGGGGTACCCGTAAAGCTTGCTTCACCTTGGATGGTTTCAAAAACTTCATTAATCTTGTACAAAACAGCTCCAAACTACTCAATATATTTTGCGAAAATAACCTGCTAAAATTGTCATTTTTTCAGCGGCCGTGTAGTATATCGCGCCCTGAAGCAAACCTCTATTAAAATCGAGGCAAAACCTGAGGCATTTATCCGAGGTATCTCTAATGAGCGAAAAAGTCGTTGTTATCTATTCTGGTGGCATGGATTCTTACACCGTGCTAAACAAAGCCCTACAAGAGGGTCATGAAGTCTATGCGCTGTCTTTTAACTATGGACAACGACATGTCAAAGAACTAGAAGTCGCTAAAAATGTCTGTGACAGTTTAAACGTAGCACATAAAATTGTTGATATATCTGCAATCAACCAACTACTTGCAGGTTCATCGTTAACTGATGATATCGAAGTACCTGAGGGTCACTACGAAGAAGAAAGCATGAAAAGCACCATAGTGCCTAATCGCAACATGATTTTGCTTTCGCTGGCAGTTGGCTATGCGGTCTCTTTAAAAGCCAACAAAGTGTTTTATGGCGCGCATTCAGGCGACCACGCTATCTATCCTGATTGTAGACCTGAGTTTGTGAAAAAAATGGACGACGTATGCCGCATTGCTAATTATGATGAAGTTGCAATCGTATGCCCTTATTTAAATAACACTAAGATTGATATATTAACCGACGGTCTAAAAATGGGCTTAGATTATAGCCATACATGGACCTGCTATAATGGCCGTGAAAAAGCGTGTGGTAAATGTGGTGCTTGCCAAGAGCGCCTAGAAGCATTTGAACTTAACAATGCAACAGACCCTCTACTATACGAATAAACTCCACTGAAATTGCTATACCCTAGTTCAACATGGGTATAGCAAAACACGCTCTCTCCTACTCTCTTGTTCATTTTCTCTTACATTTAATCTGACACTTGTCACTATACTCAACACAGTTATCAACTATGATTAGAACAAATCAAGTTAAGGAGATTGGTCTTATGTCAGGTACTACTATGGTGTTTTTGATCGTACTAGTAAGCGTTGGGTTTGGTGTAATAAGCGATTTATACAGTAAGTATTTACATGCTAAGAAACAGAGCGGCATCAACAAACAAGAAAGTGACCAACTAAAAACTGAAATTGCCCATTTAAAAGACCGTGTTGCCGTGCTTGAAAAAATCGTAACGGACGAAGGCTATCAGGTCGATAAAAAAATCAAAAGTCTTTAAATGTGCTGTACGCCAGCCATGTTGCTGGCGTCATGTAAATTTATTTATATTGGCAAAGTAACCCAAAAAGTATTTTGACTAGACCAAAGCGCTTTATTATCTCATGCATCATATAGCACCCATCACAGTCAATAAAATAATCAATATCCATGTCCAATGATTGATACTGCGTGAATCCATACCAATAACCATATCTATCCAAAATGATAAAACTATACCTCAATAAAGCGAACATCAATAACGTATGGCTCTGCGCAATTAAACTGAGGCAATAGTGCCAAATAGTATCCAGCAAAAAAACGACAAAGTACTTCCCATGATTATACCAATCATCAATCAACGCATGTGCGGAAGGGTAATGCGCTCGCAGAATGATCACCTTAAGTTCAGGAAATGACATTAATTTAGCAAGGCGATATAAAGAAGGCTTAAGGGAAATTTACTAAGCACCATTACGGATATAATTAATACTATATTCCAAGCATATGAAGAATATAAATGTTAAAATTAACCTCAAAACACACCAAACCATTTAATTTTATTAATTATTTGAAACCAAGTGGTAGCACTATCTTTCTAATTGAATAGCCAAAAGTTAGAAGTTATAAACTATAACAAAAATGAATTTAACGACGCATAAATTACTCTTTAGTATCCCCTCCTCTATAAAAAATTAGTCTCATTTATTGAGCTTCTAAGAATCCCTAAATCAACTCGCTAGGATATACAATGTTAAAACCAAGCTTCTTGGCAGCGTCAGTCAGCCTGATATTAGCTTCTGCACCTGTTTTCACAATCAAAGCACAGGCATCTTCGAGTCAGTCTCCTGAATTAAAGCCAGAAGTTATCGAAGTCACAGGCACTAGACGAAGCCTACGCAGTATTGCTGAAAGCACTGTGCCCGTTGACATTATCAACTTAGAAGAGATCAATAGCTCTGGTCAGCTTGAATTAAGCCAAGTGCTTACGACGCTCATTCCAAGCTTTAACTTTCCTAATTCGCAACTTGCAGATGGTACGGATCACGCTCGCCCAGCCGTATTGAGGGGCCTGGCACCTGATCACACACTTGTATTGATCAATGGCAAACGCCGCCACTCAAGCGCGCTTTTAAACCTCAATGGTACTGTGGGCCGAGGTTCGTCCGCTGTAGACTTAAATATGATCCCCACTGCTGCCATTAAAAGAATTGAAGTACTGAGAGATGGTGCAGCGGCGCAGTACGGTTCAGATGCCATTGCAGGCGTGATCAATATCGTACTAAAAGATGCCAATGAAGGTGGCTCACTCAGCTTGACCTATGGTAAATACGACACCCAAATGGCAGGGGCAAAACAATTAGAACGTGTATATCAAGACGACAATGGCGAGCTTGCCTTTGAGCTGGGTGAAGATCGCCGTATGAGCGACGGTAATACAAGCACGTTAAATGGCAATATTGGCTTGCCAATTGGGGATAACGGATTTGTAAATTTAAGTGCAGAAATGCGTAACAAAGCGCCATCTAACCGCTCTGGATTTGACCCAAGAGCACAGTATGCCAAAGACGATGCTGGTAATTTTGACCCAAGAGAGTTTAATGCCGAGCGATATAACCACAGGTTTGGTAAAGCGGATATCGAAGATATCGCTTTCTTTTACAACGCAGGATATGACCTCAGCGACACAGTATCGCTCTACTCTTTTGGTAGCTACTCAGAGCGTGAAGGTAACTCAGGTGGCTTTTTCCGTCGTCCACAAGATGGCAGAAACGTGGTTGAGATCTATGCCAATGGGTTTCTACCACAAATCACCACACAAGTAGATGACTTTGCCATCGCAATGGGTGTGACCTCACAACTTGCTGATTGGGATGTAGACAGCAGCGTTAATTATGGCCAAAACCAATTTAACTTTGGTGTCACCAATAGCTTAAATACTTCTATGGGCGTAAACAGCCCAACTGAGTTCGATAATGGTGCTTTAGTTTACGACCAGCTGGTATTGAACTTGGACGCTAAAAGCAACGTCGACTTTGGTTTGTACGAAGACGTATTCATCACCTTCGGGGCTGAATATCGCAATGAATCTTACCAAATTAAAGCTGGCGAAGAGGCCTCTTACCTGACAGTCCTAGACGCCCAAGGCATTCCTGTTGCTGCTGGTGGCGCACAAGTTATGGCCGGCTTTTCACCAGCGAGTGCTGTTGATGCGTCTCGTCACAATATTGCACTATTTACAGAGCTGGATACCTATTTGACAGAAAAGTGGAACCTTGTCGTCGCTGCTCGATTCGAAGATTACAGTGATTTCGGTTCCACATTAACAGGGAAAATTGCCTCACGTTATGAGTTTGATGAAGCGTTATCGTTTAGAGGTGCACTGAGTACTGGATTTAGGGCCCCTTCACTGGCGCAATCTACGTATAAATCAGTAAGTACGGTATTTGAAAACGGCGTGCCGAACGAAGTAGGACTGTTCCCAGTTGATACTCCTGCAGCGCAAGCGCTTGGTGCACAAGCGCTAGATGCAGAAGAGTCAATCAATATGACAGTGGGTTTTATTTATACTTATAACGCGTTCAGCTTTACCGTAGACGCTTATCGCATCGATATTAATGACCGTATTGTGCTATCAGAGAACCTCAGTGGCGATGCTGTTGAAGACATTTTGAAAAATGCTGGAGAACACAACGTACAACGTGTTAGATACTTCACCAATGCAATTGACTCTCGTACACAAGGTGTAGATATTGTAGCAACTTACAATTTCGATTTAGCGGACTTTGGTACGCTGAATATCAGTGCTGCACTTAACTTAAACGATACTGAAGTCACACATGTTAAAGATAATCCAGCTGAACTCGAAGCCTTAGGTGACGAATACCAATACTTCGCACGCAGAGAAATCGCTCGATTTGAAGATGGCACACCTAAGGACAAGCTCAACCTTGTAGCAACTTGGCAATACCAAGATTGGACCGCAATGTTGAAAGCAACGCGTTATGGCGAAACAACAGACTCATCAAGTACAATCGAGAAAGACGAAGTACTGGATGCAAAATGGATTGCAGACGTAGAAGTGGCATATCAGATGACTGAGCAGTGGCGTTTTGCTGCTGGCGCAAACAATTTGTTTGACCAATACCCGCAAGATACCGTCGGTAATATTGGATTTAGTAACTTTAACCAGATATTCCCATATTCTGCGTTCTCGGCCTATAACACTGACGGACGATTTGTTTACGCGAAAGCGACATTTAACTTCTAGACTCCCCTGCCGGTCGCCAGTATAAGCTGGCGACACTTTAATAAAAAATAACCGCCGTCGTCCCCTCGCTCAAAAAACTAACATCTGGCATGCGCACATTACCTAAAATTGCCACACCGCAAATCGGTGGTAGTTTTGGTGTCAGCATCGATGTATGCAGCACAGAAGGCATGTACTGGACTCAACAGGGCTCAGGTAGACCATGCGAAATTTACTCACACACGTGTTAATCTTAACAACCAGCTTAGAAGCCGCCACGTTATATAACCAAAGGCTGTCGATAACCCATTTCAAAAGTTCAATAATGCATGAACTTCGTATTGAATTTAATTACATCCACCCAGTTATATTTCTGAATTTGCTAGTAGAAAAATAGGTTTAACATCGTGTCGTGTAATGACTCTAATGCCATGTCTGCTAGTGTGATTTTGGTCAACGTTTATCTACCTGAGCACAAGTGGCTTTGTGTACCATACACAGTGTTATAGCACTAGATCCGCTTGCTTCTCCTTTTTAACACAGACGTTAATATTGACACTGTCTTGTGCTTCATAAAGTCGTTAAGGTTTCTTCAAGGTGATACGTGAGGATCCAGCTCGTTTATAAACTGACTCGGGGAGCTGGGCGACATAATAAACGCTTGGCGTTTTGCTCTAGTCAAAGCCACATAAAATAAGCGGCGTTCTTCAGCATGTGGGTAAGCCTCTAACTGAGGAAGGAAAGCGTCTATAATGCAATCATTCTGACGTGTCGCAGGCACAGCACCTTTATCTAACCCCGTTAAGATTGTAAAGTCAGCCTCTTTCCCCTTGGCTGCATGAAAAGTCATCGCAATAATGTCTAACTGCTCATACTGCTCATTTAATAACATAAGCGCTTCATTAGAGGGCAGTTGCTTATGGTAACGAGCAAGTATCATGACTGAAGTGGGCGCAGAAGCAGCCGAAGCAATTCTCTTAATTACCATTGTGTAAGCGTTCACTGACATTTCAGGGACTATTAACACAGATGGCTCTGCTGGTACCATTTGAGCACGCACTTGTTTGACAATTTGCGCCGGGTTTTGACAAACAAAATGACTGGCTAAATCCAATAAGTCTTGACCATAACGAAACGTTTTATCTAATTGCATCACCGTTGAGGGGCCAAAATGTTTTGCAAAATGGGTCGTCAATGTAAGATCAGCACCGTTAAAGCGGTAAATTGACTGCCAATCATCTCCAACGGCAAATAAATAACTGCGCTTGTGCTGAGCCAATAATGCTTTCACTAACTGCGCGCGTACAGCTGAGATATCCTGAAACTCATCAACCAAAATATGCAGCCATGGGCTCTTAAAACGCCCTTCCCTGACATACTTAGTCGCCCGATTGATCATGTCATCATAATCTATGCTCTGCTCATTATTTAAATACAGCTGATACTCTGTCATCACGGGTCGGAAAACTTGTAGCACATGCTCATATTGAGCTTCTAAGTTTTGCAGATTGCCCAAGCTGGATGCTTGTTTGTATAAACCAATCAAATCGCCAAACAAGGATGTTAAGCGCACAACACTGCCGGCTGAAAAGTCTAACTCTGATTCTGTACACTCATGTTTAAAATGAGACCTGAGCACACTGATTAAGCGCTGCTTGAAGCTCAAATCTTGGCAAAGTGACACCACTGTTTCGTGGATAAACTCTCGCTTTTTTCTATCGTTATGACATAACGTTGATAATATTGGCGACTTACCCTCAACTTGACTCAAGATATAAGTACCTAGGCTATGGAATGTACGACACGTAGCATCGAATTTGGCAGCCCTAAGCCTTTGATGCATTTCATCGGCAGCTTCCTTTCCATAGGCCAGCATCAATACCTGCTCACTCGTAGCCAATTTTGCCACTTGTAAATATCCCACCTTTGCAATCATGACGCTGGTTTTACCGGTGCCAGCTCCCGCTAATAAAAGCTGCCTTTCATCAACCACAACGCACGCTCGACGCTGCGCCATCGTTAACGGCTGTGACGCTACTGAATCAAAGTAGGCCTCATAGTCATGTAACTGCTTTTTTATAAATGCTTCTCTGAACTCTGCAATATCAGAGGCTTGCCAAGTATGCACTTCTTCCAAAGTAAAACGGGGTTGAGCTAGGTGTGGTTCAAAACGTTTATCCAAAGACCAACTTAGCCAATAGCCAGCTAGTTCAGACGTCATACGTTGCGCTGTTGCGAGTAACTCATGAGATAAATAACGTTTTTCAAGCAAAGACTCTAGTTTAGCGATACTTTGCGTCAATTTATTAACGTGAGAACTTAACCAGAGCTTTTGCAACGTAAATTGTGCAGCATCTAAATCATCCTCTCGGATCCGTACTTTAAAGGTCGACTCCGGAGTAAACACTTGAATTTTAGGTGTGATCTTACCGTTTAATATAACTGGAGGCTGAGATTGAATTTGCCAAGTGTACAGCTTTTTTACCGATTTGGTTTCTATCACTATGCCCTTGCTAGAGACAGACATGGCGCTAATACCATCCATAACCCGAGATAGTGTGTGAACTGTAAACTGCATTAAGTCGTCTAGATAAACTGAATATAAAGGAGAGTTTAGGGTAATCAAGCAAGCCTGTCATTGATTATTCAGTACCTGCGGAAAAATAGTGAGAGAAGTCAAAAAAGCAAAGCAGGCCAACATAAGTTGGCCTGTCATAGTCGCTTAATCTAACCAAAAGTCCTTTCTAAACTTTAGGCCAAATTCACTGCGGTCATTGCTGCGCATTACACCAACAAAACCGGCTTGTTGTAAACGACCAACATCATATACTTCGTTGAAAACATTCTCGCCGTATAAGGTAATTTCTGTATCACCTTCACTGTTTGTATAAGAAATATTAAAACCAAACAACTCGCGAGACTCAATAAACTCATTCGGGTTATTCACTGATTGGCCTTGCATATCTGAACGGTAAGAATAACTTGCGTTCACAGCAACGGTCGCTCCTGAGTCAAGGTCCATAAAATATGAAGGGGCAACCATCACAGTCCAGCGGGGTGTCAATGCAGGCGCATTACCTACTGTGATACCTTGAACGCCTTCGTCAACGTGTGTGATTTCTGAGTCCAGATAACCCACTGAACTGCGGATACTAAAATCATCTGTCACTGCAACAGTCGTTTCTAGCTCAATACCTTGCGCACGTGACTCACCAGCGTTCTCAATATATGTGTTGAATCCATTTGATGGATCGTTGAATGGTAATGCCAAATCTGTGTAATCAGTCACAAACACGGCAATCATCATAGACACTCTGTCATGCACCTGACCTTTAAAACCAACTTCGTAGTTAAGTGCCTTAGTCTCATCGAATGAAACAAATGCATCAGCACCACCAAATGGGCGTGGTGGGAAGCCACCGCTTTGGTAGCCTTTTTGTATTTGTGCATACACATTCATATCAGAATTCAATTGATATGCCGCATTCACGTCCCAAGTCACTTCATCAAATTCAGCGTTTGCATTTTTTGCAAAGTATGTAAAGTCAGCTTTTGCCTCTTTCGAGTCTTCTGAATACCTTAAGCCACCACCTAAGCTTAATTGCTCGGTAATATCGAAACTCGCATTAAAGTAAGCAGCGTAAGAGTCAGTTTCTTGCTCAATGCGGAATGATCCTGGTGCTGCAGGGGTACTAAATGGGCTATATACATAGGGTGCTGATGCGGTGAAGCCATCTTCATTAAAATAATAAAGACCCGAAACAAAATCCCAAGAATCGAATGTACCATTTAATTGTAATTCGACAGAAAACTGGTCCGCACCACCTTCTTCAGGGAATTCAGATAAGTGAAGTGGTGTACCGTCGTCATCAAGGCCACCGGTATAATCTGAGCCGCGCTTACTGGTAATAAACTTCACTGCATATTCATCATTGACTTGCCAATCAGCAATCACAGATGCTCCCCAGCCAGAGTAATCGGTACTTTCAATACCCGCAACTGTTGAACCTAAATCGTCTGGGTTGTCAGGTAGCATGCTTTCCTTTAGCAAAGGAAAATCGCCGTTATTAGGGTCATTTGGATCGAGACCACCGGTGACTTCAATCGTGTAAGGTGATTGACCTGATTCATTGTCTACTGCGTCAATAGCAACATTCAGGCTGAAGTCACTACTTGGTTGCCACTTCACAGCTACGCGACCGCTCATTTCTTGCTCTTCACCGATTTCTTTTTCCGGATTTGCTAGATTCACAGCATGGCCAACACCTTCACGTTCTTTGTAAGATGCGTTGGCTGCAAAGCTCCATTGATCATTGATGGTTTGGTTGGTGTATATATCCCCCCCCAACCTACCACGAGAGCCCACTTTTGACTCAACGCGAACAATATCTTCACTACCAGGCTTTTTGGTAATGATATTAACTGCGCCACCCAAAGTATTGCGACCATACAACGTACCTTGTGGTCCACGCAGTACCTCAACACGCTCGATATTTGGTAAAGACAAGTTAGATCCCATCTGGCGACCTAAGTACACACCATCGACATAAACACCGACACCAGGATCTGTGGTAATAACATGATCTTGTAATCCGATACCGCGAATGAATACTGATGCATGTGCTGCATTTCCCACGCCATAGCGAGTGATATTTAGGTTTGGAACAAATTTACCAATATCATCTAAATTGCTCATATTGCCTTTTTCAATAGCATCCGAGCCAATCGATGTAATCGCTGTTGGTGTTTCAAATAGACTTTCTGTACGTTTACGAGCCGTTACCTCAATTTTTTCAAAGGTATTATTCTTAGCCTGTGTATCTTCAGCTGCAAAGGTAGGTAAACTAACTGCGGATAATATCGCAGCGCTTAGCGCAGATAGACCAACGCGTGGTAAAACTGTTGTCATAAAATCTCCAAAGGAATCGCCGTGTGTGATCAGCCTGAGGCAGGCTGGGAGCTCATATCTGCATAAAAAGCAGACATAAAAAAAGATGCGTAATACGCACCTCTTTCCTCTGGAAGGTTATTATACCCATTTACTGTATAAAGAGAAATAAAAACTTCATAAATATATTAATTTGTAAATTTTTTACCCAACTAAAACGATAACATTACATATGATACAAAGTTAGAAAATTAAGTTTACAGTTTTAGCAAGGAGAGAAAAGTCTAATCGATAGGCGAGTTCAGGGCTCAGTGTCGTTTTAAAAAGGAAATAATAGAGAAATAAAAAACCCGTAGCCATAAGCTACGGGTTTATGATTTGGTGCGAATGGGGGGACTTGAACCCCCACGAGCATAGCTCACCACCCCCTCAATGTTGCTAGAAATCACATAAGCAATTGTTATAATTTAAATTACCCAAAACCTATATGGTACTATCAATACCAACCATATCCTTTATTGAGTCTTGCTATATCTTTTGTGCCTTTATCAGTTTATTTGATGAATTTACATTTTTATTTCAATTCTGTGCGCATTACACTTAAAAACACACTAATCTAACAGGATGCTCATGACTTTATTTATATGGCAGTTAATGTTGAATAAAGTGATTTGGATAGTACTCTTGAACATAGCGTAAAATGATACAACCTTATAACTTTTATGGATTCAGAAAATGTTAGAGCAGGCGCAAGAAGCAGGTTTATTTTTTGATGACCTTCATGGGTACCTCAAAACTAAGTTCAATTATAAAAGGAAAATGGGAAACTTGAGTCCTCTGAACAACAACACCATTTCGATAAATAGAAACCGTGTTTCAATGTATCTGAGATACAAACCAAGCAACGCTGTAAATCGAGAAAACATGTTAGTTATTGCACGCATAGAGTTTGAAGAGCAAAGAAAGGGACATGGCACAGACTTTTTAAAGTTTCTGTGCAAGTTTTCAGGCAAGTATAAGATTCAAAACATTGCTCTAGAGCAAACCAACGTAAGCTCAAGCTCTTTTGCAAGAAAGCATGGATTTAAAGAACTATTGAAAGATTACTGGGTAGTTTCAATTTCAGACCTTTTGATAAACCTTAATTTAGAATAAAGGCGCGTTTTGCGCCTTTATTTTTCTTTATTTAGGTGGTTCTGGGATGCTACCTGCCCCTGAACCATTAAGAGTCATGGTATCTTTCGGCCATGTGCCCGCACCACTTCCACTAGCGTTTGCTGATACCGTAAACAATAACAGTGTAATTACTAGAACTAGATATTTCATGACTATTCCTTAAAGAGAAAAATGATTAACTAGGAAAAATAATAATTCCACCTGTGTTAGCGTGTGCTTGGCAAATACTCATAGCTAATAGAATTGTTGTGAATGCTGCTTTTTTCATTGAAGGCTCCTTACATAAACTTTTTTGGGAATTGTGATCAATCTGGTTTTCGGCTCATACTGTAACACCTAATTGCTTATGTTCAATACTTTGCAATTTAACTTCGTCAGCGATGCACTAGCTTTATGCGATAACAATAAAAACATTACATACCAGTTTATGCGCGATGCTGATGGCGGCGGCGCGGTCTGTGAATTAAAATAGGGGTGACTTATTCACCCCCAATTCCCCTAGCTGTAGTACGGGCCTGCGATCTTTTTATGAATGAAGTGCGATATAAACAAGCCTGCAAAAAAGCCGATGACTCCCGCGAAATTTTTGAAAATCACCCTTACTAATTCTGCAGTGGACCGCAGACCATTTAGTTCTGGCAATTCTAAAAAACCAAAAACATAAATGCCTAACAACCCTATCCCAATAGCACATGAGGTCGTCAATGCATCTCTTGTGAAAATGTGACCGCTCTTCAGAGCCAGCGCATATGCGACAACACCATAAACGGCGGCACCAGTAATCAAAAATGTAAATATAACACCAAAAAACTCACTAAAAAACATACTATCTCCCTATCAACTAGTAATTAACCAGTTATTTAAGCTAATGGCCATCCAAAATAAAATCTAGTTTTTTTCCAGTTTGGGCAACTAAACTGTTTTCCACTAAGCGCGAGCTATCCACAGAAAAAGTGCATAGGGTGTGGTTAACCCTATTTGAGCGACAGAGAATATTCCAACATTGAAAGGTGCTGATTGGCCTTGGTGAAAAAAAAATACAAATCATGGGTAAAATAACTTGACCGGTAAAATATTTTTACCTATAGTTAATTCCAACAGCAAACAACATTGTATTAAAAATCATCAAGGAGAACACCATGGAAATTCAAACTTACCTAAACGATGTATGCGCTTTCGATGCTACTCAATTCACATCAGAAAAAGAAGTAAAAGCGTATTTCACAGAAGAAAACTTTATTGCCATGTTTGGTGACGCTGAAACCGATTTCGCAATGAACCAGCTTGCAGATTCAGCTATTGGGCTTTGGGAGGACTTCCGCGCGGGAAAGTAGCGCAGTTCTCGGAGATGCTGGCGCAAGTCGGCATTTCCCAGAACGAATTTTGCAGACGAGTTGAATACACCAAACAGCAAGTAATAAACTGGAAAAAAACAGGCCAATTCCCTGCGTGGGTTTGGTGGGCCCTTAAAGGAATGGAAGGCAAATGAATTTAGATAACCAATTAACTGAACTAAACGCTGAGTTGCCAAGCGAACATCAATTGCAGTCATTTACAACGGAGGAGCTGAAAAAGTCATTTCAAGCGTCCCTAGGGGTATCTGTTAAGCTATTTGAACATATGGCCAATGTTTGGAGGGAGTTAGACCGTCGCGGCGAAAACATGGACGAGTTTAGAAAAGGAGCCATGCTTTATATCGAGATGATAGCAAATAAGCGCTTAATGGCAGAGCTGGCTTTTAAATATGTTGGGCAAAGGGGCCTTTTAAATGCTCTGGCTAATTTACCGCTAAGGCTTCAGAGTAAACTAGCAAAAGATGACGTTGTTGATGTGGTTACTAACAACAATGGTGAAGCGCAAAGCGAAAAACTCAAGCTTTCTGAAATTCCCGCTCATCAGCTTTCCAGAGTGTTCAGGGATGGCGCGATCAGAAGCGTATCTGAACAAAAAGAGCTAATAAAGCGATCTGTAAATATTAAAGCTAAGACTAGACCTAGAACTATTAAAAAAGTTGAGGTTCAAGATAATGCCTTGGTAGTGGGCAGGACCAGAATAGATATTGATTCGGCGCTCGCTGCATTGAGTGAGCATTACGGTGTAGATATTAAAGGGCTGATCCAAAATGACGCTTGAAGGGAAAAAATTTGGTAAAATGACAGTGATTCAGCATGTTGGCTGCAAGCTCAATAGGAAGCGAGAAAAGCTCTGGCTTATTCGTTGTGATTGTGGGCGAGAGGAGATCTATCCAAACAACTGGATACCCTATTGCGAATCCCATGCAAAGTCTCATAGTGCAAAGTATGCTTGCATTCCTTGCATGAAGGGTCCTTGCACTGTGTGCGGAGGGCCAATCACGGACCCTAACAAAACCAATATATGCTCACCAGAATGCAAAAAAATCGACTCAAATAATCGCTCTTTAGCAATTTACCATAAGAAAAAGGCCGAAGACCCCAATTTTTCGCAAAAAAGGGCTCAGCAGCGGCTTGATTACCTTGAGCGAAACCCTGATGCAAAAAGAAAACACAAAGAGTACATGCGAAAGAGAAGCGCACAACAAAGGTTAGATCCTGAGTACAGGGCGAAGCAAAAGCAAAACTGGTTAGATTGGTACGATAGAAATAAAGACCATGTGAAGGCGTACTACAAAGCGTGGCATGAAGAAAACCGAGAGCGGGTGAATGAGTATTTGCGCGAATACAAAAGACAAATGCCCGAAGAGCAGAGAAAAAGGTATTACGAAAGAGACCGCGCTAAACTATTACAGAAGTTAAGAGATGATCCAGACTACTACAAAAAAGTTCTGGCTGGGCAAAGAGCAAGTAAGCAAAAAAGCGCTCAAGAGAAAGACATTGCCGAGTTGCTCTCTATGTTTCAAGTTATCGAAGAAAAGCTGAATGAATAATTGTGAAGCCTCACCAGAGGCTTTTGACTTACCCCTGCGCAGTATTCCAATATACCCAGATAAATCAACACTTGTAGTTTTCGGTGGAAAATTAATATACTACATTGGAATTCGGCAGGTGCCCACCAATGGATACCTACTAAAAATTAACTATTGGAATAAAAACAGCCTATTCTTCTAGGCCGCAGTCTTTATCAGCCAAAGCTTTTAGCCATGCACTCAACTTCAGCTCTTGCGATTCCGCTCGGGCTTCATAAATCAATTTTCGTTCTGGCTCTACTCTAAACTCACACCGAGCGCTGGCCGTCACGCTTTTTTTGGGTCTGCCAACTGGCATTTTCTTATCACTCATCACCGATGGATTTTAGTATGTACAAAAATTTAAAGCAATTGCTATTTTTTGTCCGTACAAATATTGACATTAAATCTATTTTAATTAATTATTGTACGTACAATAAATGTATTTTGGAGTTATCAATGAAAGATCAACATACAAAAATAAAAGGTTATCGGGACTTGTCACAAGATGAAATCGACTCAATGAATGAAGCTAAGGAATTAGCAGAGCAAGTCGGTGCATTTGTTGAAAAGCTACAAGGGCAAGAGGGTTTAGATCCGCGTTGGATTGCAGAAGCCAAGACAGATTTACAAAAAGGCTTTATGTGCTTAGTTCGTGGTATAGCTCAACCAACAACCTTCTAATTTGCAAAAGATAATCAATATTGGAAATAGGATATGTCAGATATTGAATACGACACAAGCGCATGGGGTGAGGTTAAGGCCGATATTTATGCGGGTGAACCCTGTGGTTCTAAACACGAAAAGTACATTGAAATGAGTTGCCGTGATGATATGGGTTCAGTAAACGAAAAGGACATAATCATTTGCTCTTCAATATGGCCTGTAGGGACAAAAATTTCAATAGAAATACCTTTATGTCCAGAATGCGAAACCGATGCAAAGTTACAAGATAAAGCTGGTAAATGTGAATGCGGTTTTGACTGGAAAACTTGGGCTGAAGAACAGTACAGTTAAGATTGAAATACTATGGGAAATGATATGCAAATTAACGAGTCGCTAGCTGGTTTTTCATCTTGCGATAGATGCGCAAGTTACGATTGTGAATGTGAGGAAAGCACTTATACAATTTGTGCCGAAGTAACTCGAGTTGTTCATATTAACGTAGAAGCTAGCAGCAAAGAAAAAGCAGTCGAGTTGGCAAAGATTGAAATAGCTAACGATGGTTTCTGCGAAGAAAAAGAACTAGTAGCTGAGCCAAAAATTAATTGGGTTGAAGGCCAACAAAATTAATTTTTAAGCAGAGGCTGGGAAACGGGTAAAAACTTGTGAGCGGATTTTATTACAACGGCTTCGACATTCATCAAATGCTTATCTATTTAGGTGAATATTGCGAAACGCTAAAGATTGAGAAAGCTGGTGATAGTTGGGTGGTGTACACAAATAGTGAAGAACATGGTGAGTTTGAATTCAATGGCTCCCTGTGTCGAGGAATTATGTTTGCATTTAGGCCTTTTTTGCAACGGGCTGAGTTAGAAAGAAAAACGAATTTAGATAAGCTGGCTTTGATAAAAGTAAGATAGATTGGAATAGTTTGTTTTAACAGATCTGCCTTTAAAACTGGTACCAAAACAGAATAACTCATAAGGCTATGAAAAATGTCTGAAAAGCGCAAACCTGTATATACAATGTTGCTGCGAAAACAAGGCAAAATGAAATCTGGAAAAGTAGAGATATTTCGAGCGAGTGAGTTCGATAGTTCATACCTTTTTAAACGAAGGTATAGAGTTAGAGTGAATGGCAAATGGTGGCCAAAAGGTGAGGTTAGATTCATAACGCCAACTCAAATAAAAGAGTTGGTTTTTAGGCAAATTGGCAATTCAATTTAAACTGGAAATCGAGAGGGAATAATGACCACTCCATTAACTAAAAATGAAGATTTAAAATACCAATTAGAATCACTGGCTAGCTATGAGCCTAATGATATTGATAACCCCCAATTTGAAGTTGTGTATGAAGATGCAAATGAGCGGGAGGGCTTTATAACTGTTTGTTGTGTTGATGTTGCAGAAAGAGCACATAAACGCATCGAAGAATTGGAAAAAGCCCTACATGATATTGCAGCATTGGCCGAAGATGGTCAATTGGAAATATATGCTGTTGGCTCAATCGTCGATAGTGCTTTAACAGATTAAGGTGTATGCAGTAGTTTGTAATTAAAGAGGAAGTTAGAATCTGTCGCTCTGGCCACTTCAAACGTAAGTGGCATTTTGATAATATATGCATGAACCTGATTTGGCGGTTAGGTTTAAAAGTGTTTCTCCGTTGTGCATATGCCTGCGGTTAGCGCAGAGAATTGATAACCCTCTGCGCCTTTCTTCAAACTACTGTAGGCGGTTCGGGAATACCACCAGGCCCAGAGTCGCACAAACTTGTTTCATACTTAGCCCAAATCCCAGAACCGCCACCGGCTGCACAAGCTGATGCAGTAAACAGCACCAAGATAGCTAAAAAAGTGTATTTCATCATTAGTCCTTTTCAATCAATGTAAGGGCCAACTCTACCGCCTTATCTACCGCTTGCCCTTCGTTTTTTACATCACTAAAGCAGGCCTTAATCTCTTTTAGCCCATCTTTAGTTGCTGGTTCTACATATGCATCAATGCGCTTCTTTTCTTTTTTCTGTGCTTCATGATGTGCTTTTCTAGCCGCTGCAATTGAGGCTTTTCGCTCATCTTTACTCTGCGCCATTGTTTCCAACTCTATATTCATACTGGCTTAATCCTATATCAATTTACCGTGTAAACAAAATAATAGATAAAATCGTTTACACGGTAAACGTGTTTTGCTAAATTTGTTTACACGGTAAACATTCAAGGAAATGATTCAATGCAGATAAGTATCAATAGTTATTTTTGTGGTGCGGGGCTATTTGATAGCGGCTTATTAGATGCAGGTATTAATATCAACCAGGCATTTGAGTTAGACAGAGACGCAGTAAAAACCTACAAGCACAACTTTGGTGATCACATTAAGCACTGCGATATAGCCGAAGAATTAGTATTAGAACAAGACACATGTCACGGTATGGTTTTTACCTACCCGTGTACTAAATATTCCACTATTGCAGATATCCACGGAACGCGAACAGGTGATGAACTGTTCTTACATGCATTACGTCATTTAGCCATTGCCAAACCTGAGTTTTATGTAGTTGAGAATGTGCCTGGCATGAGAGCTTTTCCGCTAGTTATGGAAGCAATGACAAAAATGCCTGATTACTACGTACAGGTGTTTTGCCCTATTCAAGCCACTACTTGGCTACCGCAAAGACGTGATCGATTAATTATAGTTGGCACAAGGCGCAGCTTTTCAATTCGTCCACCAGCAAGCACAAAGCAATTGCCGCTGTCCGCTGTATTAGAGAGTGATCCTCAGGTCACATTGCCAAAAGCCATTACTGCTCGTATGAATGGCGAGTACCGTGATTTACCCATCATCAGTGATCCAGATAAAGGTGATATAGCGCCTACATGCGTTGCACATTACGCCAAAGATAAATCAACTCGTTTGGTAGTAGATAAACGCTTTCCAATGGGTGTAAGGCCCTACTCAGTTCGAGAGTTTGCACGTTTGCAGGGGCTTAATGATGGCTTCAAGTTTCCCGTATCAAATACATCAGCTTATAAGCAAATCGGTAACGGAGTTCCTAGGCCCGTTGGTCAATGGGTTGGCGATGAAATGACACGTTATATGAATCAATTAAATTAACATTAGAAATCTCGGAGGGATTTATGGGGTGGAGTAATTGCGGTGAAGATAGCGCAGGCAGGCCAATTGGCTATGCATTTGAGGCAACGTGTGATCATCAAGGCTGCAACAGCAAAATAAATCGCGGTTTAAGTTATGCGTGTGGTGACATGCATGGTGAAACAGAGCTTGGCTGTGAAAGATATTTTTGCGAAGAACACAGGCATATTGCTGTTGAAGATGGTGATCGTTGTATTTCTGTCTGCAATGGTTGCGCGAAAGAATTAATCGAAAGTGAAGAGTGGCTAGGCTGCTCAGAAGATTGCGTTTTAAAACGCATAAATGACATATAAATCAGACCAGTTTGGGTGAGAATGAAATGGCAAAAGTAAAGGTGAAGTTTTTAGTCGAAATGAGCCAAACAATCGACTGGCCCGATGATGAAATGAACAATTTCAACTATGAGAACTTGCAGATCAACTGCGATCCAGAACAAGCAGAAATTGAGAGTCATGATTACGAACTAAAGCGGATTGCCGTCAACGGTAACGAATACGAGTTTTAGATTTAGAAATTATAAGGACCATAAATTATGGAAATTGAATGTAAGTGTGGCGCTTCGATGGAACCTCAAATTAAGGAAAAGACATGATATTAGACTTACTAATCGAGCAAAGAGATTTTAGCCTAAAAGCCTTTGGTCCTCACCCAAGATTAAAAGGTGTGCACGACCACCTAACAAAAGAATTGCAGGAGTTAAAGGAAAGCCCCGAAGATCTTTCGGAGTGGGCTGACTGTGTTTTACTTTCACTAGATGGGGCAATGAGAGCCGGTGCATCACCAGTTGAACTTAACCAGTTTCTTAAACTAGAAAACATACACAAAGATAAGGACCACTATCGAGGTCAGTGGCATGAACTAAGAAGGGACTTAGGCCATTTAAAAACATGCAATCATCTTGAGATTTGGAAGGCATGGGCAATGGTGTTTTTCAAGTTTCTAATTGCTGCAATACACCGAAACTTCTCTATTGAGCAAGTCATAGACGCCGCAAAGCAAAAATTGCAAATGAACAAGCAACGTGACTGGCCAGATTGGCAAACAGTGCCTGAAAACCAAGCTATCGAACATGTTAAGTGAGACTTGTTGATGACTACAATACTTTACGACCATAAGAATTCTC
>NZ_AUYC01000067.1:0-1300 GCF_001625685.1 Pseudoalteromonas luteoviolacea CPMOR-1
ATACTAACATCACCTGTTGCTGAGATTGAACCGGTGCTAACACTAGAGCCTGTTATATTGCCTGCGCTATCACACGCTGCGCTTATATCTGAACCTGCCGCTGTCTTGCACTTTATATAGAAACTACCGAGATCAAATAGCGGTAAATTCAAATTAAATTGAACCAGCTTTTTAACTTGCTCACCTCTGACAATCATCAAGCCGAGATTTTCGCTAATTGTGCCGTTGTAACTTAATGGCTCAACCTCTGTGATCAGGCCTGTTTCATAATCAATAGTTGCTATTACATATCCCTGATCTACGAAATGCCCCTCTCCATCATCCACTAATACAGTGCCATTGCTGGCTCTCTTTACTCTGTTTTGACCTTTTGCAATTGACTCACCAGATACGAGTGACACAGCAGCAGGAAATTGATGCCATCGAAAATCTAAATTAGAGCGATAATGAAGTGTAAAAATTTTGCCTTTCGCAAGTGGCTTTCCCACCGGCAAATCAATTTTCAGCGCCGTACCCGTTCTTGAAATAGTATTTGAGAATACCCTTTCCAGCGCCCAGCGCTGCCAACCACTGGCCCAATAACTATAAGTGCCGTAATAATCGGGATTTTCAATCAGTAAATCAGGAACATCTAAATTTACTTGAGTCATCGTCCCAAATGATTCAATTGTTGTTGTCCTGTATTGACTGACCTCACCAATTTGAACGCCAACATGAGCAATCCTTTTGATAGTCATTGGCGCTACTGTTCTAGAAACATCTCTCAGTGATAGCGTATTTCCACTTGCCTCTGATGTAGTGGTTGTAGTGCCGTGATATTTGGCTGTTCTCAGCATTTGAGACATATCTACAAATAAACTAGCGTCAGTGAGACTTGAAGACTCAGCAATCAGAGTGCTAACTAATTTATCGTCCGGCTGATCACTTATGAACACGTGCGCTCGATTCAAACTAGATGCATCACCGGTTGCAACAGCAGGGTACAACTTCACTATCTCAAAAGCGCTCGATGCATGTTCAACTTCACTAATCGCACTAAAAACATCGTTGAGTTTACCGGACTGGATAGCCGAATTTGTTCTGTATCCACCGGCATTTGGCGCACTACCTAGTCTCTCTGGTTTAAAAATCTTTAAGTCTTCTCTCAGCATTAGACGGTCCTGAATCTTAATACTACATTTCTAAAAAAATCGGGTTTAGCGTCAGAATAAAGCCGGTGCGGCTCTGCGCTGATTGGTTGTTCAGCGTGATCCCAAACTACGTTAAACAGTGTTTCTCGTATTGATATCTGGAATGAAGT
>NZ_AUYC01000068.1:0-318 GCF_001625685.1 Pseudoalteromonas luteoviolacea CPMOR-1
CCCTGAACTCGCTTCAGGGTCCACGTATTGATGGCATACACGCATATAACCTCAAGATGGATTGCGGGGCAAGCCCGCAATGACGAGAGCGAGAAAGTGCAGCTTGTTTAAACCAACAGCACCAAGCCCGTCACCCTACACTCGCTTCTAGGCCCATAACTATCTCAAACATGAATTGCGGAGCAAGCTCGCAACGACAAAGGTGAAAAAGTGCAACTTATTTCAACCAGCAACACCAACCCCAACCCCGTCACCCTGAACTCGCTTCAGGGTCCAAAACTATCTCAAACATGGATTGCGGGGCAAGCCCGCAACGAC
>NZ_AUYC01000069.1:0-459 GCF_001625685.1 Pseudoalteromonas luteoviolacea CPMOR-1
TTGTGTCCTTGCTTTTACGGCCTTGTTAGGTGAACTAATTAATATTGTCTAGAATTCAACTCTAATTCCATACTTCTCTTCACAAGACTCAATGATTTCAACCATGTCTTGCATGCCAGATATAACTGTTTCTGAAGGTCTAGGAGGACCATTTTTAAGCATTTCTTCCATGTTTTCCATTACTGAATTTGCTAATTTGGCATATTCACTTAGCGCATTGCTAAATTCTGAATATTTCGCAGGCTCCCATTTCTCTTGAGCTATTTTTGCGGTGCATTTACATAGCTTCTCTAGTTTTTCATATTCATCTTCATTGGTAGGCGCAATTAAGAACTGTAGGTTCTGTGAAACACTCTCTAACTCACTCAAGTTAACTTCCTTAGCTCCCAAGATTGGGGATAACAGCATAATAATTATTAAAGTAATAGTTTTCATTGGTATCTCATGTTCACCTAACGC
>NZ_AUYC01000070.1:0-10709 GCF_001625685.1 Pseudoalteromonas luteoviolacea CPMOR-1
TCACTGCGTTCGTTGTCGCTAACCTTTTGCACTATAGACCCTGAAGCAAGTTCAGGGTGACGGAAAGGTTGAGTGCAGTGCTATAATTACCTTTTATTAAAACGGCTTATTTCACCTTGCGCAAAAAGAGCGTACTCACTGCGTTCGTTGTCGCTAGCCTTTTGCACTATAGACCCTGAAGCAAGTTCAGGGTGACGGAAAGGTTGAGTGCAGTGCTATAAAACGGCTCATTTCACCTTGTGCAAAAGAAGCGCACTCACTGCGTTCGCTGTCGCTAGCCTTTTGCACCATGTCATCCTGAACTCGCTTCAGGATCCATGCTTTTCCAGTTTTTGCCAGGTTGCTGAGTTTGTAGAGGTGTATTGATTCTGTTCGGTTAAAATGGCCCATTCCACCTTGCGAAAATTGAACGCACTCGCTTCGCTCGTTATCGTTACATTTTGCACGATAAGGGCAAGGTGAGGGGAGCAAACTTTACAGCTTTCACCCTTTACTCATTTTGAATACAGTCCCTTAGCCGCGGTTAAAATGGCTTATTCCACCTTGCGCAAATTGAACGTCCTCGCTTCGCTCGTTATCGTTACATTTTGCACGTTAATCACCTTGCTAAGAAGTTACCATGAAACCCTAAAGGAATCGCATAGGGCAACCAGGCTCTACAAATTGGTCCTGCTGATATGTTGTGTGCATTAAATATATTGAGGCAAGTACGCTTTGTAGGAATGTGTAACGCAGTACCAATTAAGTAATCATTTCTAGCGTTTTCGTTAGGGGCTGTTAATACATGCTCTTCAACTAAATAGTCCTTACCATAAGTGAAAGTATCCACGCTATCATTGTCTAAGTTAATACGTCTAACGCTATCGCTCCAAACATCGCTTTCTATAGATGACAGAGTGAATAAATCACGATTCTTCTTACCAGTTAATGCACTATATATACGCGGAAATTCGCTGATTCCATCGATAGTGTATGATCTCACTTTACCATTGCGCAATAAGCAAAATACGACAGTTTTCGCAGGTGATACAGGTATATCACTTTTTCCTTGCATCATCGCAGTCATTTGGTTTAGTACATTCCCGTTTGGGTATAAACTCGCATCAAAAGATATGTTGCCATTTTTATCCTCCCAAGCATTGCCAAAATGAAAAACAAAACCAGGATCTAAACTATATTTTCTTACGACCTTGAGCGTACCTTTACTGATAATGAGTACTTCCATGGCCTGCTCTGGTGCAAATTGAATAGATGAAAACTGCCCTTCTATGGTTCTATCTCGTTTCAACGAAGGTAATACAAGAAGAATATGTTTTTCGGTGATTAGGAAGTCATGCACCATTCCCCCTGTAAACCCGCTATTAACCATACCTACATTTTGTAATTTGCCATGGCCATTTAATTGATATAAAACGATATGGCCGCTAAGCGCATAGCCAAAATTCCATATTGTCCCATCCGCTTCTACTTTCGGGTGTGCAGAGAAGGGTAAGCCTTTTAAACTGCTTTGATGTTGTGTACCCTCACCGAGATTAATCAGCGATTTAGTTTTGAGTGTAGTTCCATCAATTGCGGTTGCAGAGCCAGCTTCCCACAGTGCCCATAATTCCCCGTTAACTGGCAATACATTTGTATTGGCTGTATTAATTGAATCAGGGTTGTTGATTGCAAGGCTGTTCGGCAGTTTACTATCTGGGCCAGAAAACAAAAATCTGCCAGCTTTCTCTTCAGCGATAAATTTACTTGTTTGTGTAAATTTACCTCGGTGATGAACGGCTCCTTCTGCAAACTGAAACTGGTGGATCATGCCATCCCCTTCAAATAAGTGCGTATATCTCTGCTCAGCTCTTTGGTGCCGAGCTGGACCGTTGCGATAAAAGAAGCCTTTCAGATCTTTTGGCAATTGGCCCTCTAACTTCAATTGACGAGGTGAAAAGTCAGAGTCAGTGCCAAGGACACCTATCAAGTCTGGGTTTGTGTCCAATGCAGCTAAAAAGCGTTGCTGATTGACCTTTAACGGATCAACTTGAGATAAGCTGCTTTGTATAGCAGCGAGACAAGGCGCTGAGATAGTTGCATGTGCAATGGGCGCTGCTAGCATGCCTTTGAGTAATTGCCGACGGTCCATAATGAGATCCTTTAGTAGCTTATATTGGTACTTTCTGTGTTGTTGCCATTCTTGATGGTGATCGCCATATCTTGATATTTTGGCGGTCCAAATTGCATGGTTGCATTATTTGAAAAACCAACTCCCTCTATTGGGATACCGAAGAAGTTTGTATCTAGTTGTGCATTATTATTAACATCATGAAAGAAGCGAATGACATACTCTCCGCTTTCTATGTCAGAGAAGTTTGCCTGCACCATGCCTTCTTTAGCAGGGATGATACTTTGGATATAGCTTTTACCAGCTTTATAGTTCTGCGCACCTTTGAACAACTCGATATACATCTTCCCCTGTTCGTTACTGACGTTAGTTATTTGTAATTCAAGGTGATTAGCCATGGCTGGTGCGCAGCATAGAGCCAATGTTGAGATTAAAGCCTTCATATACTCTTCCTTATCTATCTGTTTTCTTGGTGCTTATTTGCGCCGATTGATAAAAAAGATAAAATGGAATTTATCCATGAACAATATGAGTTTCGTGGGTTAGGCAGGTACTTCGTGGGTTAGACTTATTTAGCAGGTGTCTTTTTGGCGAATCGTGAAATGAAAAAAAATAACTATAAAAATCATAATGAAAGCTCAAGGTGGACAATTCGCAATCTGGCTTCTGATGGCACTATTGTTTTGTTATGTGCATGCTTTTTGGCCTTTTTAAAACCTTTTGGTATGGACAGCGTTAGTTTTGTGTATGCATTGAGCTTCTGGGTAACCATTTGTCTGTGTGGTTACTTGGTTTATGCACCTGCATTGACATTGGGTAGAGCGGCGCTGTCAAGTATTGCGCCTAATTTGAAGACAAAAAATGTCCTTTCTTTGGTGGTTTCTATTTTATGTGCCAGCGTCATTATGGGGCTCATCACGCCATTTATTATTACCCGTTTTTTTTCTTTGTCATCAACTTATTGGGAGAGCGTGCCTTTCGCTATCATGGCTTGCTTATTTATTGGTGGAGTTATCACCTTAATCAGTGTAACAAAGGCTTTTGTGCAGCAACAACATGCGATGATCACCTATCAGCAACAGCGCTTAGAGTTAGAGCAACCAGAAGCGACGATATTGCAGCAGAAAATGTTAATGGACTTTATGAGTAAATTGCCCATCGAAAAACGCGGAGAACTCATCTGTTTGCAAATGGATGATCATTATCTGCAAGTACACACAGACAAAGGAAGCCATATGCTTTTAATGCGCTTTAAAGACGCACTAAAGCAATTGGATGGTTACCCTGGTTTTCAGACTCACCGATCTTGGTGGGTATCTATCAACGCCGTGACTGCAACAAAGCGCGAAGGGCGTCGGCTTATTTTACGACTGAATAACAATATGGAAGTGCCTGTCTCTCAAACATTTCTCAGCCAAACAAAACACACACTCAATATGTCATAACAGACTGCGGTAGCATTAGGTTATATTATTTGCAATCAAGTGCGACTTGTGTCGCACTTGATTGCATGTTAAGGTGCGACATATGTCACAGGGGGATGTATGTTGAAACCAAATAATACGGAACTAGTCATATTAAAATTGCTTTGGCAAAAAGAACCAAGAACGGCTAGAGAAATTCATGATGCAATTGAAGCTGACTTCGCATGGAGTTACTCATCAACTCGCAAAACACTTGAGCGTATGGCTGACAAAGGCTTGCTGAATGTAGGGGAGCTAGGTAATAAAAAAATATTCACCGCAGAGGTCGACAAAGTGCCTACTTTAGCAGCGTGTGCGCAAGAGTTTGCGAAATCCGTTTTTGAATTAGATGGGCCGTTACCGGTTGCCATGTTTGCAGATAGCCGTTTAATTCAAGAAGAAGAGCTAGTTGAACTTGAGTCATTACTTGAAGAATTAAATGAAAAGGGCAAAGAGTAAGGTATATACATGGATGGGTCATTAATTAGTCCGCTGCTGATCTTAACCTTATGGCTCTTAACGAGCTTTGTATTATTTAACATTGGTAAATATATAACCAAAAAATACCCGGCAACACCGACGGTATGGTGGGCGACTCTCATTTTATCGGGTTTGCCTATCTTACCAATTGGGGCGAACTCTGAAGTAGGTGCCATTCCAAAAGTCCTACTTGAGTTTGGTGGATATGTTGAGCAAAAGCAGCAGCAAGCAGGGCAAATATCAGCTCAAAATATGCAATTTTCCTTTGATGTGTTGTTCTATATTGCGGTTGTCCTTTACTTTGTTGTAGTAATACACAAGCTCAGTCGTTTTTATAGTAGCTGGCGTAATATGCACCGGTTACTCATGACCTCGAAGCCTTTTGAGCAATCAACAACACCGACGCTTTGCGTTGCAGTTCCAATTACCTGCTCACCTTTTGTATTCGGGTTATTGGACAGTAAAATTATATTACCAAATTACTTTTCGCAGTTGAGCCCTGAACAACAGCATACTCTGCTGTGCCATGAAGCCACCCACATACACCATAAAGACCATATTGCATTGCTTATTTGGAGCGTATTGAGGTGTCTTTTTTGGTTCAACCCTTTTATAAAAAAGATGGAAAAGGGGTTTATTCATGCGATGGAACTGAGGTGTGATTTAAAAACAGTGAGAGACTGTGACATTAATAAAAAGGATTACGCGACAACATTAATGGCAGTGTTGAAGCGCTCAGTTGCGACCCGTTCTATGCCAAATACAGCTAATTTCTCTTCAGATGCATTGAGTTTAGAAGATTACAAGTTGCGATTTCAGCAGATCATCCAGCCACAGTCTAATAAACCTGTATATCTATTAGCATTGTTGCTACTGATAACCTGCTCTCTCGGTGTTGCTAATATTAAAGCAAGACCTGTCTTATACGCAGATTTAGATAGGTGGCACAACCCTCTTAGCGATTTTGTGATCAGCTCATACTATGGCCATATTTCAGAGTTTCGGCAACTTAAGCCACATGGTGGTATTGACTTAGTTGCACCTGTTGGAACACCTGTGATGGCAGTACTGGGTGGGGTCGTTATTGTGGCAGATGCCAGCACGCTGTCGCCTAACCTCGGTAATGTGGTACTTCTGCAACATGAAAATGGGTATCAAAGTTTATATGCACACTTAGATACGATTACCGTGACACAGGGGATGCGGATCAAAGGCGGTAATGAAATAGGAACGTTAGGTGCGAGTGGTCGGGTAACGGGCGCACATCTTCACTTTGAGCTGTTATATCAAGAACAGCGAGTCAACCCATTGGGTATTCTAGAACTAAAATAACGATGATTAAAAATAGAATATTGCTTACTGCAGCTTTAGTTGTAGGGGTCGCTTGCACCTCGGAAAAAGTTGATAAGACGCTGGTAGAGCAAACCATATCTTTGCCGTCTGACGTGATTCGTGAAATGCCAATTGAGTTGAATACTGTCCACTCTCAAGAAGAGAGTATGCGTACTACAGTAGAGACGATCAAGCTTGCGGCTGGGGAAAATTTACTTAGTGTGCTTCACCGCTATGGGATAAGTACGCAACAAGTCATCGCGTTAATTGGTGAGCTGAAACCTTGGTTAGATCTGAATAAGCTACCTACAGGCAAGATTATACAGGTGACACTTGATGAGCAAGGTTCATTACTGACGATCGCAATAGGGGTGCGCTTTGCAACCATAGTGACTGCGACATTAGCAGAGGGAAGTTGGCAAGTCACAGAGTCCACTTTAGAAACTGAATTGGTCTATAAGCACAGCAAAGTTATTGTTGATGCTAGCCTTTATAACAGTGCAATTTATGGAGGAGTGGCAGTCGAAGTTATTCAAAAGGCCATTGCTGTGCTGTCTCACCGAGTGGACTTCCAAAGAACACTTCGAGATACAGATGTATTTGAGGTCTTATATCAATCCACTCAATTGCTGATCCCTCACCCATTGTCTAAGCGAAGCGCTCATCATAAAGTGACATTTATTAAACTGACCGTGTCGGGCATCGAACATGTTTTATATCATCATGAAGCAGGTCAAGAATCACAGGGCCAATTTTATTATGCAGATGGGCGGCCAGTGCAGAGCTTTTTGTTAAAAACACCACTGAATGGCGCTCGCCTTTCATCAACATTTGGCCACCGGAAACATCCAATATTAGGGTATACAAGACTACACAAAGGATTGGACTTTGGTGCTGCTGTCGGTACGCCTATTTTTGCAGCCGGTGATGGCCGAGTGCTTAAAGCGAGCTGGAGAGGTAGCTTTGGTAATCGAGTTTTGATTCAACATGCAAATGGTTATTGCTCCCTATACGCCCACTTACAAGGGTTTGCCAAAGGCATAAAGTCAGGGGCCCATGTCAGGCAGGGTGAAATCATTGGTTATCTAGGAAATACGGGATTATCGCAAGCGCCCCACTTGCATTTTGAGTTACATAAAAATGGTCAAGCCATTAATCCATTAATGCTCAACACATCTCAGTATGCTGCCAGTAAGCTTACAGGTGCCAAGTTAACCGCGTTTTTTCATACTGTTACACGTATAAATTCGCAGTTAAAAAGCAATGACGTTAAACAAACGGATAATTCAAAGCTAGTTTTAAATCATGAAGTTAAGGAGTATTAGTCAGAATGTATAAGCGGTTGTTATTGATCTTAGTGTCGACCATATTGGTGTGTGCGATGCAGGTATATGCAGGTGATCAGTTCACGATTCAGAATACGCAGATATTAAAGATAAAATCGGACTTTAATCAACAGAATTACGAACTGTATGTACGACTCCCAAAAGGCTACCACAAGTCAAATCGTCGTTATCCGTTAGTATTAATCAATGATACGAGTTACGCCATCGCTACGGCGAGTGGGATTTTACATTTAATTGAAGGCCGCGATATTGAAGAAGTGATTGTTGTGGGCATTTCCTATTCTCACGGGACAGACCCTTTGTTGAGTCGAACTCGTGATTATACTCCGACATTCGCACCTCATGAAACGGGAGGGCATTCCAAAGCAGCGCAGCAAGTATCTGGGCAAGCTGGCAGCTATGTGAAGTTTATTGACAATCAGGTAATTCCATTGATGATTCGCTCGTTTCGAGTAGATAAATCCAGAAAAACATTTGTTGGTCATTCATATGGTGGGTTATTAGGCACGTATATTTTATTGCATCAGCCAACGTTATTTGAATCCTATATTTTGGGTAGCCCGTCTCTTTGGTATGACAATAAGGTCATATTTGAAATGGAGCGAAGCTATGCAAAGCGCAATCATGTTTTGCCTGCAACAGTACGCTATTATATTGGGGGTAATGAAGGGTTCATGGTTGCAGACCTAAAAGCGTTTATTAGCATACTCGATAAGCGACAATATGAAGGCTTTAATTATCAATACAAAGTCATTCCGAGTGCATCTCATTTTAGTGTTTTTGCGCTGCTGCTCACAGAAGGTTTAATTGATATATACGGTAAGTAGTGGCTATGTCAAACTGAGAGTGTTAATGCGTCTCAGCGCGATATTTCTATCAAATAGGAGCATCTTATTGCTCCTATTTTTGCATGTAATTAAATTTTAGTCGTATTGTGTTGTAATTTAATTGAGGCTGGATTGTGAAAAAGTGTCAATAAGAATTCACCTTTCAATTTTAATGCGTATCATTCACTAAAAAATATCTTAAGTGAATGTTTATTAAGTACTAATTTATATTCTATGGGTAATGTAGTGTACCTCATTATGAATATAACTATATATTTATAAAGAGATTTTCATCCTTAGGAAAGGTTCTTTAGGTTGAATTGTCACAGATTTCCTTGATACACTTGATAGGCCATAGTATTTATGAATATTTACATATTTAGCATTATTGGTGTCGGTTTTTAGTCCACCTTGTACGTCAAACTTTAGTTGGGAATAGTTGGTTGCAAAAGGATAGTATTAAAGCTTCACTTGGTGATTTTATTATTGACTTAGAGCAAGGTTTGCTCTTTCTAAACGGTGAAGAAACTTCAGTCGAACCTAAAGTGATGGAGCTATTATTATATCTCTATGACTGTCGTGGTCGTTACGTTACCGTCGACGAGTTACACAAGCATGTGTGGGCTGATCGTGTGGTTACCGACACTGCTGTCAGAGGCACGGTTAAAAAGCTGCGTGTAATCTTAAAAGATGATGACTTAACTAATCCAAAGTATATCAAGTCGGTTGCAAAGCGCGGGTATAAGCTCGTTTGTGATACCAATATTCTCGATAGCGCAACAGTGAGCTCAGTTGAAGCCGCGCCTATTGAAGCAACACCAGTTCAAGACAGTATCCCGATAGAAATTGTTCAGCCCACCTTTGAGCCCCAGCATAAAAAACAACGCAATGTGATTACGTGGGGGGTATTCGCCTTTCTACTTTTCGTAATTTGCTCATTCAGCCTTTATCTTAACTTGAACGACGGGCCTCAGTTTGCTGGTGAAGCATCGCTCACTGAGTTTAATGGTGATAAAAGAGGGATAGCGGTGTCATCTGATGGTCGATTTATCGCTTTCACTGGTCGACACTCTGAAAATGAAGCACAACAAGTTTACTTGCTCGATAAGCAAGATGGCACCACGCGTAAACTGACAACCAAAGCTACTAATGCACGTTTTCTGAGCTTTGCGCAGAATGATAAGGTGCTCGTATTTAGTGACACAGTCACCGGTGCTTCATCTCTAAAGCTATTACCATTAACAGTATCTGAACCTGAAAGTGCAATGGTGACATTGATTGAGGATAAATACTGGGTCAGTGATGTCATCACTGGAAGAACAGAATCTGAAATGATAGTAAAAGTTGGGCATAATGCTGGATCTGTGCTGATGCTTTACTCTTTAGATCTTGAGTCTCTTAAGCTGACCCGGTTGTTTACACCCACGCATAGCGATGAGTTCATTATCGCCAGCAGTGTTTCTCCGGATAAAAAGCGATTAGTGAACGTTATTTTACAATCCGGGAAGTCATCTCTTGTTATACATAATTTTGAAACTCAGTTAGATGAGGTACTGATTACTCAAAATGAGTTGGCTGCGCGCGCTGTGTGGCTCACCAACAATGACATACTGCTGTTAGATGGCGCGGGATTACATATCATCGATGTCAATACAGGCGAAAGTAAACAGGTTCGTGATAATCCAGGTGCATTAATATGGGACATAGCAGCTTCTCAAGCTGGTCATGATGTTGTTGCGATACGCAAATCTCAAGAACGTGCTAATCGGTTGTACATTGAACGTGCTCTGACGAGTACGAGCGAGGTTAGTAGGTTGATCAATACTTCACCTGAGGTGACATCCATGATATTTGACCCTATGGATGAGAATATGCGCTGGGTTAGAGTCAAAAGAAATGATGTGAATTATCTGGGCCATTTAAATATTAAAAATGACCAACTCACTACGTATTTTGAGACGGAAGATAAATTAGAGTTACTAGCTGCAGCGACAACTAATCAGCACTTATTAGTAAAAGAAAAACACCGTCTTGCGGTTTTTTCTATGAAAAGTAGACAGCTAGAATATTTCACGGCTGATTCGAGCTCATCGAGTGACGGTGTGTTTTATCAAAATGATCAAGCTGTGTTGTTTGGTGTACAGGTTGGTGGTGAGTGGGAAATTCAAAAATATGATATTGAAAGTGCCACCACAGAAGTGTTTGTGCGTCATTTCAAGTCTATCCGGCCTACCAAAAATGGCTTTGTTGCAGCAAACTATGTTGGAGATTTATTTCTTTTATCCCCTGAATTAGAGGTCATTGAACCGCTAGGACATCGCATTAATTTTGAAGCAATTGCTCGGTGGCATGTAAAGCAAAATGGCGTTATATGGTCTAACTTCGACTACTTAAAGAGCTATGTCAATCACATTGATTTGGAAACACGGGAACATACCAGGATTGAGGATATGTTTTATAGTTTGTATCCAAGGATCTCTGTGAATGAACAAGCCAGCCACATTGTATATTTATCAGTTCAAATAAATGACTCTGCCATACAGCAGCTGTATTTTAAGTAACGCTTTCTACTTCTACCCATAAACATATAAAAATATGAGAATAATAATGAATACCAATAAACTACTCAGCTTAGCAGTGCTTTTCTCGTTGATGTCTGGACCTGTGTATGCCTCAAGTCCAGCGGAACCTGAATTTTGTAATTTAGTTGGAGAATGTTACGACCCTTCGGATCCCGAGAAGGAAAGCAGATAGATACATTTTATAAGCTCTACTTGGGTTCAGTTATCTTCATTTGAGCTTTATGCTTTCACTGAACCCGATATATATCAACTCACCTGTGCAATAACTCATCATTTTACATAACCAATACTTTTTTATAAAACTGTCCATTGAAATTTATTTTTATCGTTATTTTCTAACTAATTGATTGTATTGCTTATTTTTTAGGTTACAAAAAAGTAATCATTTAGTTGTTGGTGTTAGAAACGCATTTTTATAACTTGAGAGCCGCAGCAAGGACTGGGCATTGGGTAATGTGGTTCACCTCCAGTTTTTTGTACGGATGCAAAAGTATTTTGGAGGTTGGATCACCTGGCTGAAGTGAACGTAGTGAAATATTGTTTGAGTCAGTAATCCGCTAGGAAGCAGAGAA
>NZ_AUYC01000071.1:0-879 GCF_001625685.1 Pseudoalteromonas luteoviolacea CPMOR-1
CCTTGAACTTCTTTTGGCAGCTTTTGATACGGATTACCGTCAACTTTAAACTCGCCAGAATGGATCAAAGTTATATCAACTCCTACATCATCAAGTTGCTTTTCATACGATGTGTGAGCGACTAAAACGCCAACAGAGCCAGCTTTACCAGAGCGAGTTATCCAACGCTCAGTACATGCTGAGCCAAGGGCCATCGCAGCGCTGCACATGGTGTCATAACAAAGTCCATAAATTGGCTTAATATCTCTGTATTTTCGAATTTGGTCAGCGCAATCAAAACAGCCAGCAGCCTCCCCACCAGGCGAATCAAAGTCAATCATTACAGCTTTCACATCAGGATCGCTCATTGCATCATTTAGCCTAGCAATAATGCCATCGTAACCAGTTGCGCCAGACCTCGGCTGTACATAGCCATATTTATGAAGCAACGTGCCAGAAACTGGCAGTATCGCTAAACCGTCAATGACTTGATATGGACGATCTCGTTCTCGACTAGAACCATAACTACTCGCCATTTCAATGAGTTGATCTTGATTGAGTACGTTTCCATTTACATCTACAAGTTGGTTAACACCTGATCTGAGTGCCAACGCACCAAAAAATGTAGCTGCATAAGTCGGCTCTAAAAATTGAGGTTGATTGCAAGCACGACTTAAAATGTGTTCGTATGAATTGTTATGCAGCATTTTGCTGTGTCCCTCCGTCATCCTGATTTGCAGCATCAAAGCCCATCGCCAGCACCCAGCTAGGCGGCGGCAAGCCTTTTGCTTTTCGCTCTTCTATTTCACGCGCTTGTTGTTCGAATACTTCAATGTAATCCTCACCCATCAAAGCAAGCTCTTTTTCATATGTAGACAGGCCAGATTCAATCCTTAAGAT
>NZ_AUYC01000072.1:0-706 GCF_001625685.1 Pseudoalteromonas luteoviolacea CPMOR-1
GCCAGATTCAATCCTTAAGATTGCCTCTTTCACTTCTTTTAGACCGTCAATCGACAGGCGGCCTGCACCTATCCACTCACAGCGCGTCCAAGCTTCGCGGCGCTCATAAAAGTTGTATCGAGATCGTGGTGCAACTAGGATCCGTCTATGCAATGCTTCTTCTAGCCAGTTTGCAAAGACTAAAGATGCGAAACGAGCCGCAATCACTTTCCGTTTACCCATGGTGTAACGGAATGACTCGTTAAAGCTTGCTCTTGCGCTGCTGTAGTTAACTTTTGAATAGTCTCTCGCGATTTGCTCATAGCTCATGCCAAAGCCAGATGCTATAAAACGAAGCATTGACGCTTCCAAATCGGTAAAGCCATTGTTGGCGTTAGTGCTTTGGGTAAATTTAAGCTTTTCGCCAGGCACTAAGTGCGGGATCCTTGCCCCGTTCATGCGTATGTTTGCTGCAGAGTGGTATTCGCCCATATAAGACATCCACTTTTGCATTTGATCTGCGCCACTCTCCCCGCTTATAAGCTGAAACGCTTGTTCAGAGTCAAGTTCAGACTCAATAACTGCGGCGTACATCGCGTTGATGATGGCATTTTGTAGCGTTGTGTTTTGTAGCGTGCTTAAGCTCTGCATTTGCTGCATCATAGACAAAAGCAAGTTTGCACCGCGCGTTTGACCTGCCTCTATAGGCTCAAAAACATGAATAAAT
>NZ_AUYC01000073.1:0-166488 GCF_001625685.1 Pseudoalteromonas luteoviolacea CPMOR-1
GCCGTAAAAGCAAGGACACAATACAGCAGGCTTGTGCTCCTTCGTCGCCAATTTTAGCCTGCTATTTTGTGCCGTTTACGGCAAGCGTTATGTACCTGAGGGAGTGTAGACGTGATATCTGACTTCACATTTAAAAAAGATGGCGTAATCGGTAGTTGGCTAGGAAGTGCTGATGGTACTGACGAAACCGTTAAGCTGCAATTTTACTCCGATTATTCAGGTACGTTAATTAGAGAATGGACTGAGAATGACGGTTCCATTGTGAAACAGACTTATTTCTCTTCTTCCAACTCAATAATCCAAAGTTCTGGTTTACTGATTTGTGATTTTGAAAATGAGAAGAAAGTGACAAAAATCAAAGTATCTCTTTTCCCATTTATCTTTGGTAATAGACAAAAAGGAATGGATGGTTCTATGTATATGTTTCAAAATGGTATTAAATGCTTTTGTTTGCGCGTTTCCTTTGAAAGTTCAGAGCAAATCGGTACATAACAAGGCAATTATGGATGGGACGTCTAAAGCTTGGCTGACGCTCATTCTTCGCTAATTTTAGCCAAGCTTAATACGCCCCATATTGAGGCGTTATGTTTTTATGAGAATACTGTCCGGATTTTTACTAATTTTGAGCTTCAATAGCTTTGCTTGTGAGTTGACGGCTGAGTACAGGAGTTTGCGCTCGGAAGTGACTAAGCAAATTCGTGAACCGTATAATTCGTGCATCAAATCAACAAGAGCACATTTCTATTATAAAGCCGTGGCCAAATGTAAAGAGGAAGGACGAGGTGAAAACATTGGTGGTGGGTGCTATCACATTGTTGGTTACGAGCAAACGCATGATGAAAAAGAGCTTGAGCACTGTAAAATACTGAAGCCAACTATTGAGCAAAGCAAGGAACATCTAAAATTAGTTGCTAAGAAAAAGGGCATAAAAAAGTGTTCAAATTAGCTCAAAACATAACAAGTCAAGTCTGTGGGACTTTTACTCGCTGCGCTCCTAAAAGCCCCAGCTTGAAGCGTTGTGAGCGACTTTATCTGGCACATAGCTGCCCCTCATCTCTAACACGTTTATGTCCAAAAACGAGCTAGAACGACAGTTTGCTTTTCGCTCATAGCAGACCTAATCAACAGTACGATTTGATCGAATGAATAAGTTAAAAATGTCAGCTCAGATATGAGCTACTACAAATAAGTTTCAGAAACTAAAGCGTTTTACCTTTGTTTGCCACATTGAGTGCTTGAAAAAATGCATAAGCATCAAATTCAGTGCTTTGAGATAACTGAGTCATTGAATTTACCAGCTCGCTTGGTAAGTGTGTTTGTATGCCATTTAAAAACGTTGCCACAGAAGCCGGTTTACCTGACTCTATCTGTCGATTAAAACTCAGCCATGCATCAAATATATCGAGTTGCTTGTCGTTTTTTACAAGGGCGTGATTGATTTCGTTTATAAGTACAAGTCCGCAATTATAATGTAATCGCGAGTTCGATTTTACAGCGCGGATGTAGTTTGGCTCTTGTTTTAACCCTTCAAGACAGTGACGCTGTGCGGTCACTATTTTTTTAGATAACAAGCCGGTATTGTTTGCCACTTTTGCAGACGCGATCCCAGCCAAAAATTCAGCAGCACCCTCATGAAGCCATGCCTCTGATGGGTTTTCAATATCAGCCCCTTGTTTTTGATAAAGGTGTGCTACCTCATGGGCAAAAAACCAAAAAATGGACTCACTATTCACTTTTTTAATGGCTTTTTCTCCATACCAATGCAGGAAAATTTGATTGGATAAGGTGCCACCTTGATGGCCATATCCACCGTCATCGGTTTCACTAAATGAAGCGAATAAAGCGGGTCGATAATCTAGTATCCCCATTTTGTCTGCAAAAAAGTTCATCAGTTTAGGCAAGTCTTTTTCAATGTGCTTCTTTAAGGTTGGGGGTAATCGGCCATCAATTAAACTGACAAAGTGGGTATCTTGAATTGGCGCTTCATGTCCAACGTAGACTTTTTGACCACTGTCTTTGCCTATCCACTGCACGTTGTTTTTATGTACTTTGCCTTCAACAATAATATGATTGCCAGGCGCTTTGATTGTGAGTGGCCATGCGTTGGCATTGTCATCACAGGTTGATGCACAAGCAAAAAATCGTCCTGAATGAAGCAACATGCCATCCTCTGAAAATGGCGAGAATGGCGCATATTCCTTTGGTAATGGGGTATAGGTTGGTGTGAGTCTTATTTTGACCTCAGTGAATAAGCGTCCATCTTTTCTGGAGATACTTTCTTTTGCATGTTCTTTGTTAAAAGTTATCTCATAGTTAGAGTCGTCGGGCTGCCATCTTTTCACTCTTGAATTATTGGGTGTCCTATTGAATACCAGCTTATTTACTGGTGTATCAGCCTGATAGGTCACAGTCCACGTATTATCTCGATGCTTTTCGATGCGAGTCTGCACTTCGGCACCAAATAGTACTGTGGGCAATAGAGAAAGTATAAATACTATGCATTGTTTAAGCACTGCGACGGTTCCTTCATTCTATTTATTCAATGATGTGGTTTTCATAGCTGTATTTTGATGTTTTTAGGAAACAATTAAGGGTAATGAGTGTATGATAAACTAACCCTGAATATTATAGACAGTTTTCTGATTTCCTTAAATGTAAACCTTCACTATAAGGCAGAGTAAGTGGACCTCTATTTACTGGCTGCTTAGTCACCTTCAATTGCGATGGTCATTGGTGTAGCACAGTGCTGTATAAATTTACCAAGAGATTTTGCGTATGGGCTCAGGCCTAAAGCATCATTAATTACATTGGTGTGTTCCTTGAGCGGGATATCTTGAATGGCAATTGACATATACTACTTCCATAATTTTTATATGGATATTATATGTTTAAAGTCTATGTGTCAGCCGTGATTTTTCATTATTTATTTTAGGTATATGCATATTTTTGGCAAATTATTCTTATCAAGATCAAGTTAATTTTGAGTGTGTGAGTAATGCACATATTTAAAGTGGCTTATGATCGTGCCATATAATAAGGCAAGAGGCTGAAGCCGCGAGTTATATTATTGATCTAGCGCTATATTCTCAAAAAAGTAAAGTGTATTGCTATCTACCATTAATTTTGCAGTATCTAAGTTTTTTCGTTAAAGCGTGCCGTCTGTTGACCATGTCGCAAAGTCATCATCATTAAATACGGCTAAGCGACTATTGTATCTCTTGTATGAGATCTAACACCAATGATTTACTGACGGGGGCTATCCCATGTGCATCCGTGTTTCCCAACCTGATGTTAATACTGTTTGCTCCAAAGTTTGCCCCGCAATGAGTAATCGAAAATTATCGTCTTGGACCAGATCAGTGTGCTCCTGTAATACCTGTTTAATCTTTGTCTATGTCGGCGCTGAGTAAAACTATTAACTATGGTTGTGGCTTGCTCAGTACCAGTACAACGCCAGCTATCATTAAAACTAACCCTGTAAGCTTTTTTAAATCTAGCGCAAACTGTTTCACACCAAAAAAGCCAAAATGGTCAATGATCGTCATTGCAACTAGCTGGCCGAGTAATACAAAGGTAATGGCGTTGGCAATGCCAAACTTTGGGGCAACCCAAGTTATGGTCAAAATATAAAACATTACAAAGCACCCACCTAAGTAAAAATACCAAGGTGTACCCGCCACGAACAGTGTTTTTGGCACACCGCTACTGGTAAATAAATAGATAAGGGCGATGCAAAGCCCAACAAATAATAAAATCGTTGCAGCAAGGGGCGTGTTTTGTAATTTATTTCCTAAGCCGCCATTTAAAGCGGCCATAACGGGGATCCCAAGGCCAGCAATGAACATAATCAGACCATAAAGAACGAGGCTATGTGTATTTTGCAGCATGTTACACGCCTAATGTTTTGTGATAAGGCACGGATGTACTTTTGGAGTCTAACTCATGGGCCATTCTTATCTTAATATGAGACATATTCATTCCTTTTGTAAGCAAAATAGCTCATTGATTATTACCTGTGCATGTCGGATTTTCAACTTATCAAATCTATATTTGGTTGCTTGTTTTTTGTGTGAATATTGTCAGTTTTGAACGACGCCCAACGCATATTGTGATTACAAAGTGAGACGTGTTATGTCCTTCAAAGCGATGTGTTTCAGATTGTTGCACATAAAGGTATAACGTATTGAACAGAGATTTAATACTGTAAATTAGCTTTAAGTTAATCAGTTTTGCTTCGTCTTTAAAGAGGGAGGTATGTAATTTATTATCACAACTCATTTTTGGAGGTGACTCGTCTTTTTTGATAAGTAAGTTTAAATATAAAAGTATCAAATTTTATGTGTGGTGATATATTTTGGTATAAATATATTCATACGCTAGGTCAGGTTTATAATCTTCAGTATGAATGTTGTTTAAATAACGATGAAACATAATTAAAAGGAAATTTTTGAATGAGTAAAACAACGTATAAGGCATTGGCTGTGGCGCTAAGCGCAGGCTTGTTATCTCACTGTGTGCAGGCGGCACCTGTGCTGAATAAAACAACTTACGAGTTTAATTCAGGTCTGCAAATACAAGAAGAGTTTGATATATTTGGCAATGGTCATGTTAGTGATCCAAATTACTCAAACAACGAACTGAGAATCCAATTGAATGCAGATAAAGCCTATAATCAAATTGGCTTTTACGATCAAGTGCGTACTGTCTATGGTCAGGCTGTAGCGTATAATATTTTAGATAGACGTTGGATTGAGTTTAAAGGCAAGCTCTTATACTATGCGTCGGTTTCGGATGGAACAAACAAGATAGAAACCATCCCATTTCGCATAATTAACCCTGCAGGCGAAACATCTGAATGGGGTGTGGTTCGCGTAAGTCTTGATGAGGCATTTAATATCGAGTATGACTACTACCCAAGCGATGATAGTGGGCAGACTTCGGTTAATCAAGCTATGACAATCAATGTGAAAGACAACGATGCAAACGTACCATATTATTTTGGTGTCGAAGTCTATGCGTGGGCTAAAAATGGTCGTGTGACAGTAAATGACGATCACACCATTACCTATACACCCAAAGCGGGTTTTGTAGGACAAGATTCGTTTAGATATCGAATTAAAGGCAATAATTTATATGATGTTACTAGCGCACCTGCGACCGTAACCATTGATGTAAAGTAAGCCGAGTGCTTTTAAAAAGCACGGGTATTGCCTGTGCTTTTTAATTTCCATTTAACTCCTTTGATTGCCATGTTAACGCCTTTTTCTTTTTTTCTTATGATTGTTATGTACATTTATTTGCTCACATTCGCATATATCCAATGCGCACGTGAGCAAGGTCTTGGTGCTGTTATTAACAGCATTTGGGTATTTGCGACAGTACTCACGCAAAGTTCATACAAATAACAAAAACGAGAAGCAGGCATGGTGAAAAAAGCAATTATTATTGGCGCGACATCAGGGATTGGGAGGGCACTTGCGCTTAAAATGGCGCGACAAGGTTATGTGTTGGGGATGACGGGCCGACGAGAAGCGCTGCTGTCTTCATTACAGCAATCTATATCGAGTGACACGTACACCTGTGTGATGGACATTACCAAACCATATGATGCGGCTGAAAAGTTGGAGCAATTGATAGATAACATGGAAGGGGTCGATACAGTAATTATTAATTCGGGAACGGGTCATTGTGATCCCGAATTCCCACTGCATGGTGAGCTGGATACTATTGCTGTGAATGTGACAGGGTTCACCGCAATTGCAAATGCAGCCTATCGTTATTTTGCTAAGCAAGGGCATGGACACATCGCTGCAACTTCTTCGATCATGGCTCTGCGCGGTGGACCTTGCCCAGCCTATAATGCCTCCAAAGCATACATGTCTAATTACTTAGAGGGTCTATATTGCCGTGCCCACAAAGCTGGGGTAAATATTACCGTAACAGACATTCGTCCTGGCTTTGTTGATACGCAAATGGCCAAAGGCGATGGCATTTTTTGGCTAGCGTCAGTGGAGAAAGCCGCTGTGCAAATCCTGTGTGCTGTAGAGCAAAAAAAGCGGGTGGTATACATTACAAAGCGCTGGCGATTAATTGCTATTTTGATGCAAGTTTTACCGTTTAGGGCCTTTGTGAGGTTGATGCTGGGGAAAAGTGTTAAGCGTAATTAAGAAAACAGTGTTACCTATTTGTTGTGGGTCTGATTTAGTAATGCTGCCTTAATCTTGCATTGGATATTAAGAAATACGTTAGATCAGCTTGTCAATCTTTGATAAATGACTAAGATCCAGCGTTTGAAATATTTTTAAACCGAGCCGCTGAGCAGAAGATGCCAAAATCGAGAACCAGTCAGTTGATATACACTGTCGCATTAAATAGAGCTTTTTTATTATTCCCGTTGGTTTTGATCTGCATGTTAGTGACCAATATCACCGTAGAAGATTTACGTTTTTTATTTGGGCATATGGATGAACACGGATATCAAAATATCATTGATAATGAAGCAACCATTACCATTTTACTGATTGGGTTTGGTGCTGTCATGGATGGTCGAAAAATTCTCTCAAAACGCGCTTGGGACAGTAAGCAAGATCCGACTTTGGAGCAGCACAAATTATTGAATGAGACCTCTGAGTACTACGGGTTTATGCTCATTGTCATCGGTATTTCAATTGAGATTGTTGATCAGCTGGCAAGCTATATGCGAAATTTCCAGGTTGAGCTACTGATGTTTGAGGCGTGGTTTAGCATCGTATTAAATATCGTTGCGATTGGCGTGATGCTAAAAGCTGCGTATAAAATTGCAGTCATAGACAAGCAAGCACACCAGTTGTAACTGATAAGTGGTGTCTAGTCATCGAGTAAGTATGTTAGGCCATCGATTTTACTTGTGCTAAAGAATGCTTGCTGTTGCCAAATTGGATTGAGTACTTGCTTGTCGGTGGCGATCACCCAAACAATATTGGCAAACTGCGCGGCTTTAAACCCGTAAATTATGGTTTCAGGAAATATCTCGGTCAGTACATCTGATAGCATGCTAATTTGTGCGCGATCGGTAAATACCGTGTTCAATGCTATCCACCCATTTTTGGTGGTTAAGTGTTTGAGGTTTGAATAAAATTGCGGCTCAAAAATAAAGGGCAGTAGTGTTTCTGAATCGAAAATATCAACCAGTATTAAGTCAAAAGGTGTGGCGTGGGTGTGTTGTGCGACATAGTCGTAGGCATCTTTGCAATGTACCTTGCTATTAATTTCTTCGGGATTAAAAAACTGTCTGTATAAGTCAATAATGTGTTGGCTTTTTTCTACTGTCTCAATGTCTGCTTGAGGGTATTTATCACTGAGGAAGCGCAATAACCCGCCGCCACCTAACCCGATATCGAGTATTCGATTCGCTGTGGTGCACTCATAGGTCACAATGACCATAAATAGCATATGCGGAAATACCAAACTGCTTGGCTCTGAGATGGACATGGCAGATTGCATGACGCCGTCAATGTTAAACCAACGTAGCGTGTCATTTTCCATCACTTGGATCTTTCTGCCGTTTTCCTCTATCTCTAATAGGGTCGCAGGGGTGTTGATTGGTATGTCACTCATAAGACCAGAAGTTTTAAAACCGAGACTGTTAAGTTTAGCGTTATATTTTACTTTTTGTAATATAAATCAGATAGATTGCATTGGATATAGCGTAAAAAGAAGTCATATCGGCGCAGTCATATCTGTGTTGATCTTTTACGCAAAACCAGTCACACTCGACAGGTCGATAGCAAGAATAAAAAAAATGTCATTTCGCTTTTTTACCCTTTTTATTATTACCATCATTGCATTCATGAATTCGAATGTGCACGCAAATGCCATCAGGTTTGTTGCAGAAGATTTACCGCCATATCACTATTTAAATGCACATGGGCAACCTGATGGAGTGTTAGTTGACATTGCCAAGGCACTAAAAGCGCACAGCGGCTTACAAGCTAAGTTTGACATACTGCCGATGGCCAGAGCGCATTATGAGCTGCAAACAAAATCTGATGTGGTGATGTTAGCCTGGTTAAAAACCCCCAGCCGCGCTTTAAACTATCAATTTTTAGGCAGCATGTGCCAGAGCTCAGCATCGTTAATAGGTCTAAAAACAAACTCCGTATCTTTGGAGTCACTTGAGCAGGCTAAAAAGTATCGTGTGAGTACTATTCGGGGGTATTACAGTGAGTATTACTTGAAAGAAGCTGGCTTCTCGGAGGAGCACGACCTTGTTTTAGCATCGCATTATAAAAGTATGTGGCACATGTTATATCGAGGCCGAACAGACTTTATTTTAACAAATACGAGAACGTTGCAGCGCGAATTAGATGAGCTAGGGCTAGATCCGGCATTACTAGAAAACAAATTGACCCTTTATGATTTCCCTTCAGAGCTGCACCTTGCAGCAAATTTACAGTTTTCTAAAGCGCAGGCAAAAAAATTACGAGAGTCACTTGCCGCGATTAAGGCGTCAGGACGCTACGATGAAATTGTTCGTAAATGGCAACTACTCGACTAGTCTCATCTTAGGGACTGATATATAAAGATTAATCTGCACAGGCTGACTTCGTTGACTACACTTTATTAACAAGCTCAACGTTAGGAAACGGTCGAAGCGTGACTAAATTTGGAGAGTTACAGCTAGAAACTGTAATAGACAGCGTCATAGATGGGATCTTTATGACCAATTTGCAGGGAGAAATTCTCAGCTTTAATATGTCAGCGACGCAAATTTTTGGCTACAGCAAAGAAGAAGTATTAGGGAAAAACATTGCTCTTCTTATTCCTAAATCTGAGCAAGGTAAATACTTTAAATATTTACACAATGTAACCGACGAAAAAATCGCGCTTCTGTACAGGAAGCCATGTCGCACAGGGATAGAGCTGCTTGCCCTTAAAAAAGATGCGAGCGAATTTCCTCTCGAGCTGTCCATTAGTGTATTGCCTGCGGATGAAGTGGTTCTATGCACTGTCAGGGATATCTCGGAGCGTAAGCAGGCTGACCTTTCAATCAAGTCGTATGTCGAGCACATTGAGACCATTATGGATACGGTGTTAGATGGTCTTATTACGATTGATATGAAAGGGGTGATCCACGGTTTTAACACAGCTGCTGAAAATATTTTTGGTTATCGGGCTAGAGATGTGATTGGGCGCAATGTCAAAATGTTAATGCCTGAGCCATATCAATCTGAGCACGATTCTTACCTCAAAAATTACCACACCACGGGAGATAAAAAAATTATCGGGGTTGGGCGAGAGATCACTGGCAGGCGCAGCAGTGGGCATTTGTTTCCACTAGAGCTGGGTGTCAATGAGATGACTGTACAAGGTAAAACCATGTTTGTGGGAACAGTACGAGACATATCTGAACGAAAAGCCGCCGAATCAGCCATCGATTCTTACATCAGAAAACTCCAGATCAGTAACTCTGAGCTTGATCAATTTGCCTACATTGCATCTCACGATTTAAAAGAACCGTTAAGGGGGCTTGCCAACAATGCGCTTTTTTTAGAGGAGGATCATGCCGATTCACTGGGAAAAGAGGGGCTACGTAGGATATCAAGAATTCGTTTTTTATGTACAAGAATGGAAAAGCTGGTCGACAGCTTATTGTATTACTCGCGATTGGGTAGGCAAGATTTAGCCATTGAAGAAGTGGATTTAAATGCGTTAATTGACAATGTCGCAGAGCTGACTTTACCTGAAGAAACCACGCAAAGTGTCGATTTGCTGATCCCTTCGCCATTGCCAAGTATTACCTGCGATAAGCCGCGCGTATCTGAGCTATTTCGTAATCTCATTTCTAACGCGGTTAAATATAACCAGTCCGCACGTAAACAAATAGAAATTGGGGTGAAAGCGGCTATGAATCCTCATACTCAGGTGTTGGAGCCGCAAGTTTTTTATGTCAAAGACAATGGTATTGGGATAGATACCTGCTTTTTTGAAGATATTTTTAGAATTTTCAAACGACTCAACGAAGAGGATGACGCAGTTCGTGGCACAGGCGTAGGTCTAACGTTTGTTAAAAAGATTATTGAAAGGCACAGTGGACATATTTGGGTCGAATCGGAAGTTGGCCAAGGCAGTTGTTTTAACTTTACCTTAAAGCTAGGAGACTGAATGATGGATAAAGACTTAGGTTTGATCTTGCTGGTGGATGACAATCCAGATGATTTTGAGGCAATACTGAGAAGTTTGCGAAAAAGCCACTTTATGAATCCAATTCAATGGTGTCAATCAGGCCAAGATGCAAAAGACTATTTATATAAAAGCGGAAAGTACAGCACCCATGAGCATTTAAAACGGCCGGTATTGGCATTGGTTGATTTAAACATGCCAGGCTTGGATGGTAGGCAACTTTTGAGAGAGCTCAAAGCGGATCCCAACATGTGCTCAATCCCAATTGTGGTATTAACAACGTCGAGTGACCCTCAGGATATCGAATCTTGTTATGCCTTGGGGGCAGCGTCTTACATTCAAAAACCCGTTGAATTTGATGATTTAGCAAACGCCTTTAAAGTCCTCAAAGACTACTGGTTTAAAGTTGCATTATTGCCTTCTATCGATGGATATGATTAACCGTCGTAATCGTCAAATTTTTCATGTGGTTATCTATATCATGTTACAAATTTATAATGGCTTCTAGCTAGATCAGATATGCCTTTGGCAGCATAATGAGTACGTTATTATCTAGAGGCTGATATGATCCAATTAAAAGATGTCGTATTTTCCAGAGTCGATGGTGAGGCTCAAAGGCGCATAATTGATAAGGTGTCTTTGACTATCCAAGGTGCACAACAGGTCGCATTAGTTGGGGATAGTGGTTCAGGGAAAACCACGCTACTAAATTTACTCGCGGGGCTATTGGTACCAGACAGTGGTGAAATTAAAGTCAATGGTACCGTCATATCCGAATTTGATGAAAACCAATTGGCGCACTACCGACGCCAAATCGGTGTGATATTCCAGCATTATCAATTATTAGAAGCGCTCAATATTGCTGATAACATCACTTTTCAAGCACGTCTAAATGGCATTCAAGTGACAAAATCGGCGCTAATGGCGCTTGCAACTCGGCTTGGTATTGCACATAAATTGTCAGCTTTTCCCAGTGAACTCAGCGGGGGAGAGCAGCAGCGCGTAGGCATAGCCAGAGCCATAATCAATCAGCCAAAAGTAATCTTAGCGGATGAACCTACCGGTAACCTTGATAGTGAACGCAGTCAAGAAGTGCTAGAACTGCTTCAAGCCTTATGTAAAGAGCATGAGATTAACCTAATTATGGTCACGCACAGTGAAAGGCTGGCTGTGCAATTTGAAAGGCAAATAAGATTAAAAAGCGGACAGCTGCATGACGGAGTTTAAGTTAATCTTCTTTGCTTTTTGGCAGTTTTATGCGCGGCATAAAGGCCTGCTGGTTTTATTTGTACTTGGCTTTAGCCTAGGCACCGCCTTGATCAGTGCCATTTTTGGCCTTAACTTGGAGGCCTCCGAACGGTATTCAAATAGCAGTGCCCTGTTAGAAGTACCAGTGACCCATTTTATCAAACCGACACTGGGTACTGAGCGCTTACCTGTTACTGTTAGGCAGCAGCTTTCATGGCAAACCGAGACACAGTTTGAATCGGTGCTTGAAGGTCGAGTACAACTTGAAAGTGGTAAATGGCTCAATATTAAAGGGGTGAATTTATTACACTGGATTTCGCAATCAGCGTCGAGCAAAAAAAATAGCAGTGATATAGAGCCAGATAGCCAAGTAGGTCTGCTATTTGATACGGTTTATTTGGACCCCAGGTTACTCGCTCGGCTGGATAGTAATCCACTTACTTTAAATGGTATGAGCTATGCTGTGTCGCCCATGGAAGGTTTGGGCTTTCAAGCACTGATGGATATTAGCTTGGCGGACAAACTGCTTAATGCGCAAGGTGAGGTGAGCTACCTTGAAGTATTTGATTTAAGTGAAGCCGATGAACTTGCACTGATTGACGTATTAAAAGGCCAAGCCAGAGTTGAGCGAGCAGGTGATCAAGCATTTGACACTCTGTCTGGGCCGTTTTTCTTTAACTTACAGGCCTTGGCGCTACTCGGCTACATCGTTGGAGCCTTTTTAAGTTTTAATGCCATCAAATTGGCCTTTGCCTCTCGGGCAGCTCAACTCAAGCAGCTATATTTATTAGGTTGCCAGCCAATTAAACTAAAGCAAGCCATGTTCTTAGAATTAGGCACCTTAGGGCTGTTATGTGCTTATTTTGGCGCGCTACTTGGCGTGACGCTTGCCAATATGCTAGTGGTTGATGTGACTCAAGTGCTTCGCAGTTTCTATCAATTGGATAGAAGTTTGACTGTTGAGCTAGATTGGACCATGGTGGCATTAGGATTTGCGCTCAATACGGCTGTTTTGTCGATCTTTTTCTTATCGAATCGTTTGTCTAAGGTGATAAAGCATAAGTTGGTTTTTTGGTTGTGCTTAGCTGCGCTTTGTGTTGGCGCTGTATTACTTGCTTTGCTGGCGCAAAGTAAGCTGGTGGCCTTACTGCTTTGCGCGGTGATATTGCTGATTTTCTTTTGTATCACGCCGGGTATTATCTCTCAGGTATTCTCCTGTCAGTGGCCGACGAACTCTGTACTGGTTTTATGGCTCAAAGCCGATAGTCAGGGTCAGATTAAATCGTTGTTGAGCGCCGTGCTCGCGACATTAATGGCTATGGGCGCAGCCATAGGTATGTTGGTGATGGTGAAAAGTTTTAGCCAGACCTTGGATGGCCATTTAGAAAATCGTCTCAGTGCCGACCTTTATGTGCGCCCAGCGGTCGTGTCGAGCAGCATGCATCATACCCTTGAACAAATGGCAGAGATCGAACGCGTCGGGGTTTATTGGCAAGCTCGCAGTGAGGTTATTCGTGAACAAGATGCAGTACCTATAAAACTGCTTAGTTTTGGACGCGATGCGCATTTGCACCAGCAGGTGAAATTACTGGGCGGGAAAGCAGTCACAAGTGACCACTTGTACAGTAAAACTGGCGCTATCGCCCCGTGCTTAGTGAATGAACCTGGGTGGCGAATATATGGTTTAGATGTCGCTCAGGTTGTGCAAGTTCAGCAGGGCAATAAGCAGTTCAGTTGCCAAATTACGGGCATTTTTTACGATTACGGAGAGCAAGAGGCAACACTACTTACCACAACCGGTGTGATTGAAAGCAGTGACTTTAATTATCAAGCGTTTGGTTTTTCTTTGACCTTAGCGCCTGATGTAGATATCAACGATATGACCAAGTACTTGGTAGAAGAGCTGTCCATAGACAGCACTCAAATAAGCATTAATAAAGTATTTAAACAGTACGCAAAACAGCTGTTTGATAATACTTTTAGTGTTACTCACGCCCTAAACCTGTTCATCATGTTGATTGCGCTATTTGGCGTATGGGTGAGCTTTTTAACACTGGGTAGACAGCAGCTTCAGCAAATGGCGACATTACAGACTTTAGGTGTAACGCGAGCGCAGTTATTGGCAGCTAAACTAGCCCAAACCTTAATTATATTACTTGTCACCATCGCCTTGGCGATACCATTGGGTATTCTTTTAGGGTGGGTATTGTTGACATACGTGATGCCACTGGCATTTGGTTGGAGCATGGCCATGGTACTTGATTGGTGGGGGATATTGGCTTTTTGTTTAGTGGTGCTGGTACTTGCCTTGGTAGTAGGAACATTGCCAATGTTACGGCTATTAAAGCGAAATATTGCAGACAGTGTGGCCCAGTTGTAGAGAGGCGAATGAAAATAAAAACGATAGTTCAATTATGTGTGTGGCTCTGTATCACCAGCTTATTGCAAGGGTGTAGCGAACCTGCTCAAAAGGCAGCATCAACACATCCATTTTCAATGCAAAGTGGTGACCCAGTGAGTGCAGGCACGATATTAACTTTTCCAGAAGATCATGGCGCACATCCTGAGCAGGGGATCGAGTGGTGGTACGTCACTGCAAATCTACAAAGCGATAGCGGTCAAAATTTTGGTGTGCAGTGGACCTTATTTCGTGTCAGCCGACCTGAATTTTCTGCAGACCCGACAGGACCTTGGTGGGATGGGCAATTTTATTTTGCGCATTTTGCAGTGCAAACCGACACACAACATATCGCTTTTGAAAAATCAGGACGTGCATCGGATGTGATTATCCAAGCATCGCCTTTTGAGGCAAGGCTGAAAAACTGGTCGATGCAAAGTACTGAGGGCACCTTTTTGCCGTTGAGTTTAAATGCCAGCCAAGATGGTTACCGTGTTGCGCTTAAAATGGATAATAGCCCCAGAGTACTGCATGGCGAACACGGTTTTAGCCAAAAAACGCAAGATGGCCATGCGTCTATGTATTACAGCTATCCATTTTTAGAGGTGAGTGGCGAGCTCGTTTTTGATCATAAAGTGCATACTGTGTCGGGTCGAGCTTGGTTAGATAGGGAGTGGTCCGCTGCCTTTATTAACCCGAATCAAACTGGGTGGGATTGGTTTAGCTTGCAGGGCGAGGACCCTGAAGATGGTGGCTTGATGGCATTTTGTATTCATGCTGCGGGTAAAGGGTATGAATACTGTAGTGCAACCTCGATTGATCCCGATGGCAAGACACGTGCATTTGGCAACGAGCAAGTTGGGCTGGTAGCAACCAAGCGTGTAGAGTTGGAAGGGGTGACTTACCCAATTGCTTGGCAACTCTCTGTAGATGGTTTTGAACCTATTGAAATAAAAGCAGTAAATATAGATTCGAGAAATAAACTAAGCATACCTTATTGGGAAGGCCGTGTGACGAGTTCTGGTGGTTACCGTGGTGTAGGGTATGGTGAGCTGGTCGGGTATTAATTTAATATGAGCGATAGTGCAACTCACAATTTAGTTTGACTAACATCATTAAAAAGCGTGTTTTAGCCTAAAAAATTGCATATTGTGGGGATTTTTTCTCGCGATGTTGACGCCTAGGGATTATCATGCCCACAAAGAAACTTATATAGGCAGTAAAGTATGTCGTGCCCTCCATGTCCAAAATGTAATTCTGAGTATGTATATCAAGATCAAAGCCAGTTGATCTGCCCTGAATGTGCATATGAGTGGGACCCGTCAGAAGTCGAAGAAGATGATACGCCGCAAGTTAAAGATGCCAACGGCACCTTGCTTGTGGATGGTGATAAAGTCACTGTGGTGAAAGATCTTAAAATTAAAGGGAGTTCACAAGTGATTAAGATTGGCACCAAAGCGTTGGTGAGACGTGTTTTAGACAAAAAAGACCACGAACTTGATTGCAAAGTAGATGGTGTGGGCGAAATGATGGTCACAGCAAAGTTTGTGAAAAAAGCCTAACATTATTATTAAAGAGCGCAAGCTTTGCGCTCTTTACACAGTTTATAAGTTGTTATTCTTATCACTTGGCTGCTTAAGTGGTAATTTACTGTTCACCACAGACAAATGCCCCGAATTTCTTTGCTCATCTTCAAGTAACTGCTTTACTTTTTGCTCTGTCATGGGCTGATAAAACAAATACCCTTGCAGATAATGGATATTTAGCTCGTTACAAGCTGAGGTTTGTGGCGCGGTTTCTACGCCTTCGGCAACCATTTTAAAGTCAAGTTTAGAGAGCATGTAAGCCAACCCTTTGAGCATATCATGGTTAGTCGAGTCCGGGTGTGAGATGCTTTGAATGATTGAGCGGTCAATTTTAACCATTTTGATAGGTGATTTCAGTAAATGGGGAAGTGATGAAAAGCCCGTGCCAAAATCGTCTAGTGCTAGATTTACCCCATGTTCTGATAGTGTCGTTAAAGTTTCATTGATGATGGAACAATCTTGTAATAAGGCTGACTCTGTGAGCTCTAGGATCAATTTATTTGCTGGAATATTCAGTTGGCTGAGCGCGTCAATCACCATGTAGGAAAAGCCGCCAGTGGCCAGTTGATTAGCAGAGACATTTATCGCCAGTTTAAAGTCATAATGGCTTGCTTTAAGCATATCCGCAAATTGTCCAAGGGCTGACTCTAGCACCCATTTACCGATTGACTGGATCAGATCAGTTTCTTCCGCAATAGGAATAAACTCATTTGGCAATTGCGTTGTATGTGCAAATGGCCAGCGGATCAAAGCTTCTATGATCTCTATTTTTTCTGTTTTACTGTTGATGATGGGCTGGTAGTTAAGTTGAAAGTCTTGATTAAATGCGGCTTGCCTGAGCTCAGATTCTACCTTGTATTTGAGTAAAAACGTCTCTTGTACGTTATCCTGAAAAATCTCGATATGCTCGCCATTTTGACGTTTGGCGCGATACATAGCGATATCAGCAAGTTTAATTAAATCCAGTGCATGCTCTGCGTTAATGGGAGCTAAAGCAATGCCAACACTTGCGGTACAGTGAATGGCATGCCCATCTAACTCAAAAGGGATTTCAAACGTACTTAAAATGCGCTTAGCAATGACTTTGGCTTGTGAAATACTCGTTAGCTCGCCACAGGCAAAAGCAAATTCGTCACCTCCTAAGCGTGCCAATAACTCATTTTCTCTTAATATCTCTTTGATTCTACCCGCAACGGCTATCAGTAGGCGGTCGCCAGCATCATGGCCAAAATGGTCATTAATGTGTTTAAACTTATCCAAGTCGAGCATCATCACCGCGACGATTTCGTCATTTCTTCTTGTACGGGCAAGCAGCAGGCGATTTAATACTTCTTCAAAGTGAAAGCGGTTATGCAGCCCTGTAAGGGTATCCTTTTCGGCTAAATCTTTAATGTGTTGATAGCTATCATGGAGCTGTTGCTCAAGCTCATGGCGTTTTCTCGCTTGTAAAATAGAGCGTGCAAGTTGTGAGCTGGTGATCTCATGCTTGAGTAAAAAGTCTTGCGCCCCAGCGTTAATGCAATCTAATACGAGTTGATGGTCATAAAGATTACTGATCATCACAATGGCGGTATGCTTAAGGTGGTTATCACCGCGTAGTTCAATGATGGCTTCAACACCATTGACCAGCGGCATATTAAAATCCAATAAAATGACATCAAACTGCATGTCTTGGATTAATTGATAGGCTTCTACTAGGCTATTGGCCTCAACAATATCGTAATGCTGTTGCTCGCCAGAGAGTGTCTTGATGACGGTTTTTCTATCGATTGCATCATCATCAACGACGAGTAGCTTAGTATAAGTCATAAATATCTTTTCCCTGTTCAGTCCTTAACCAAATACAAACCCGTATAAATTACTATACTCACACTTAACTCTAGACTAAGGCTTATATAATTGTAGGTTTTAGCTTAATTTAGGAATAAAAAATTCCTAAAAATGAGTTTGCTGGGCTACGAACTTGAATAGTTGTCTTTTTTATATACAAACCTTGTCCTAATGTGTATGAATATTGGGTAAATAAGTGCAATTGGTAATAAATAAAGGATCAAAAAAAGATGGAATACATCATTGCCGTGGCATTATTCGCTATTTCTACTTCAATTACACCGGGACCCAATAACATCATGGTGATGACCAGTGGGGTTAACTTTGGTGTTAAAAAGACCTTGCCGCTGTTATCAGGTATTTGCGTTGGTTTTAGCGTCATGCTGATGGTGGTTGGGCTTGGATTTGGTCAGATATTTACGCTCTTCCCGAGTCTACATTTCATTATCAAGTGTGTTGGTGTGCTTTATTTGTTGTACTTAGCATGGTTAATTGCCCGCACCGCGGCTGGTGAAATGGAGCATAAAGCGCAAAGACCCATGACGTTTATCAATGGTGCGTTATTTCAATGGGTAAACGCAAAGGCGTGGGTTGTTGCAACTGGTGCCATTGCTGCTTTTACAACGGTGGGCGAAGGGTATGTAGTGCAAAATGTCACCATTGCATTGGTTTTCCTGGTGGCTGCATTTCCTTGCGTTGGTAGTTGGCTATTATGTGGCACAGCCCTAAAGCGCGTGTTCACCCAAGGTAAAGCAAGGCAAGTATTTAATTATGCCATGGCAGGGTTGCTGGTCTTATCGGTTGTGCCTGTGATTGTTGAAGTAGTTATACAAGTGGAGAAGCGCGTTGTATGAGTGTTGATGTTACCGTGATACATGGCGATTTGTTGGAGCAAAAAGTGGATGCCATAGTAAATAGCTGGAATCGCAATATCATTCCTTGGTGGTTATTGCTTCCGCAAGGCGTATCTGGTGCGATTAAGCGAAAAGCGGGGACTATGCCTTTCAAAGAGGTTGCAAAATTTGGCGCTATTCCCCTTGGTGAAGCCAGGCTGACCTCTGCTGGCAGCTTGGACTATAAAGGCATTATTCATGTCGCAGGTATTAATTTATGCTGGTTTGCTACGCAGTACTCAGTGACACAGTCTGTGAAAAGTGCAATCGCACTTGCAGAACAGCAAGGCTATAAGCACATTGCGATGCCTTTGATTGGTGCAGGTTCTGGTAACCGCTCTACAAGATGGTCTTATCAATGTATTATGAATACACTCGAACAGTTAGATAGCCCAGTTGCTGTGAAACTGGTTAAATTTACCGCAGATTAAGTTTGACTCTTGGCATAACATCCCGTTTTTAATATGCTTTTTGTAGTTTATCATTTTACTCTCACCTATACTGAGTGTTTCAAATTTTAAGCAAATTGACAGCTTGTACACTGGAGGCCTTTTGAATATTGTCATCATAGAAGATGAACCTGCAATTGCGGATACATTAACACATGTACTTGAGATGGATGGTTTTAATGTCGTTTGGTTCAATACTGCGGGGGCTGGCCTTACCCACCTACAAACTAACCAATCGGATTTATTAATTCTAGATGTAGGCTTGCCTGATTGTAATGGCTTTGAACTATGTAAACAGATCCGTGAGTTTTCGGCACTGCCCATTATATTTCTAACTGCCCGCGCTGACGAAATTGACCGGGTGGTAGGGTTAGAGATTGGGGGCGATGATTATGTCACTAAACCATTTAGCCCAAGAGAGATGCTCGCCCGAGTAAAGCTCAGACTTAAGCCTCATCAAACATCATTGCCTGCAGCGGAAAAGAAATTATCCAGCGGCTTAGTATCTGAAAACTTCGATTTTTATAAAGATGGTGTTGGACTTGGTTTAACTGCGCTGGAGTTTAGGGTGCTGGATGCATTGGTACAGTCGTCACCGCGTATATTGAGCCGTCAACAATTGATGGATTTTGCCCAGATGCCAGCAGAAGAGGCATATGAACGTAATGTAGATTCTCATATCAAAGCAATTCGCAACAAGCTTAAAACAGTTGATATGAGCGAACATCTCAAAACCAAGCGTGGATTTGGGTATTACTTCGAATACTTGGGGTCATGATGCAGCGGTGGCCTAAAATCCCACTGGGGATCAGATTGTTTCTCCTCTATTTTATTATCGTGATCATGACGACTTACTTTGTGAGTTCGACACTTATCAAAGAAATTAAGCCAACAGTTAGACAGACCACAGAAGAAACCTTGGTAGATATGGCGAATTTGCTCGCTGTACTGGTTGCGGATGATTTGGCAAATGACGCACTGCAAAACAGTAAAATAGCCGATTTACTTCAGCAGTTTGGTAATCGCAGTGTAGATGCTGCAATTTGGGGCGTGGATAAAAAGTCGATGACCCACCGAATATACGTCACTGACAGCAATGGGATAGTCGTGGCGGATTCATGGCAACAAGATATTGGTAGTGACTTTTCTAGGTGGAACGATGTATACCTGACTTTGCGAGGTGAATACGGGGCGCGATCAACTGCCACCGACCCCAATGACCCACTTTCAACGGTGATGCATGTGGCTGCTCCGGTTATACATCAAGGCAAAACCATTGGCAGCTTGACAGTTGCTAAGGCAAATCGCTCTGTTCAACCATTTATAGACTTGTCTAAGCAGCGAGTTTTTAATTGGCTCGGGATAATGAGTGTGATGGTATTGCTGGTTGGCGCTGTAGTGGCTTGGCGGATTAACTCCGCACTGAAAAAACTGTCTGTCTATGCGTATAAAATGGGACAAGGCGAAAAGGCAAGCAAGCCGACATTCAGAGTATTTTATGAATATGCACAGCTCAGTGATGCGCTCTCGGACATGCGAAACCAGTTAGATGGCAAAGATTATGTCGCTACGTATGTTGAAACCTTAACTCACGAACTTAAGAGCCCGCTGTCGGGGATCAAAGGCGCCAGTGAATTACTCCAAATGCCCCTCGAAGAAGATAAGCGCCAGCGATTTGCAAGCAACATTGAGCGCGAGTCTGCGCGTATGCAATCTTTAATTGATAAATTATTGGTGTTGGCAAAGCTTGAAAAGCAACCGGAACTTGAGCAAACCAGTGATATTCAAAGTCGTGATTTAGTCAATTACGTTGCAGATACAGTGAGCATTAAACTAGAGCAAAAATCAGTGAAATATCAGTTGGATGACAGCCAAAGTATTGCCCTTGTGGGCGATGAGTTTTTACTGCGCCAAGCGTTATTGAACCTGTTTGACAATGCGTTAGATTTTATTATCGAGGGCGGTGAACTCAGAGTGCGCATTGAGCAGCGAGACAAGCATTGCTGCTTTGTGATTTTTAACCAAGGCGAACAAATACCCGACTATGCACTACCTCGTTTAACAGAGCGGTTTTATTCACTGCCAAGAGCCAATGGCAATAAAAGCACGGGGCTTGGGCTGAATTTTGTTGAACAAGTGGCTAAGCTACACTTTGGCTATTTAAATGTTCGCAATCAGCCAGAGGGCGTTGAAGTCACACTCGCGATTAAATCTCCATAAACACTCCACATTAACTCCACAGAGACACCAAACGAGATTGATACAGTGTTGGTAAACCTGAGGAGTTAATTATGAATAATCAAAATAAAGAAAAAATCGGAATTAAATTTGTCACTCTGATTGGGGTGATACTTTTTCTGATGATCCCCATCATGTTCATTGCCGATTTAATTGATGAACGAAGTGCTATACAGCAACAAGTGCAACAAGAAATTGCCAAAAGCAGCAGTGACGAGCAACGTCTGATTGGTCCATTTTTATACATAGAATACGAGCGGGCAGTAACACGTAATCAGGAAACCAAAACCATTAAGAACAAAGCGTTTGTTCTGCCTGACACACTGAAAGTTCATGCAAAGCTAGATACGTTTGAGAAGTATCGTAGCATTTATAAAGCCACTTTATACCGCTCTATTAATACCATCTCCGGTGAATTTTCAGTGTCGCACCTCAATGATCTTGAAGCAGACAAGGTACTGTCAGTCAATTTGGTGTTTGGTATTCAAGATATTCGCGGTATAGGCCTTGATTCGGTGCTTAAGGTAGCGGACAAAGAAATAGACATGTTACCGGGCACCTTGTTGACCAGCATCAAAGAGGGAGTTCATGCGCCAATTGCTGTTTCGGCACTATCAAAAGAAACATTGTCTTTCTCTGCCGACTTGCATTTGCAAGGCATGATGCGTCTCGCTGTGTCGCCACTTGGTAGTGAAACCCACGTAAGCATGACAGCAAATTGGCCTCACCCTAGTTTTGAAGGAGAGTATTTACCACTGAGTTCAGACATCAGTGACGAAGCTTTTACAGCGCGTTGGCAAGCCAGTTATTTCTCTACCAATATGCAAAGTATATTTACTGGCTGCGTGATGCGTAATGAGTGCACAGAGCTTATGCACCGTACCATGGGCGTTGCGCTAGTTGATCCGGTTGATCATTATTTAAAAAGTCATCGTGCAATTAACTATGCACTGTTGGTCATTTTACTTGTGATGGCGAGCTTCTTCTTACTTGAGCTAGTGCGTTCAGAGCCTATCCACCCTGTGCAATATGGTTTTGTGGGGATCACGTTGGCAATTTTCTATTTGTTATTGATCTCACTGAGTGAACATTTAGGTTTTGGGGCTGCGTATTTGATCTCAACATTGAGTGCGACAGGTTTACTTGGCTGGTATGTGTCTGGGGTCTTAAACAGTACCAAACTTGGTGTGTATTTTAGCATCGGTCTGACGATGTTATATAGCTTACTTTACAGCATGTTAGGGGCTGAGGACTATGCACTGCTTATGGGCAGCTTAATGTGCTTTATTGTTTTGTCTTTGGTAATGCTCCTCACTCGTAAAGTGAACTGGTATGGCTCGGCTCAACACGCCGAGAGTAAGACGACTCGTGAAAACGAGCATGGGCAGGGTGCTAAGACTTAACTCTGTTCATAAAATATAAAAATCAATCATTAAGACGGATTTATCTAGAGGGGGAACCTGTGGCAAACTTGTCGGTTTTTTGCAGTAATAACGATGGAGATTGTACTTATGCTAGACCTTGCGCTTTTGCCACTTTTTGTGATGACCTGTTTAATACTGGCGGTATCACCAGGGCCTGATTTGGTCCTCATTTCTGCTTATTCGTCTGGGCATGGCGTATTGGCAGGTATCAGAATATCTATAGGTATTTTTGTGGCAGGCATTGTACAAACTCTCGCGGTTGCCCTAGGACTTGGGCAGTTAATGCAGCAGTTTCCTCCTGTGATCATGATTATAAAAATGCTGGGCGCGCTGTATTTAGCATGGCTTGGTGTGACTATGCTGCGCACATGGTGGACGAATAATAAACAGTCTGAAAACTCGGCGAAAGTCCAGAGTTTATCGTCTAGTAATCTGGTTTTAAAAGGGCTTTTAAATAATTTGATGAATCCAAAAGCCATCTTATTTTTTAGTGTGTTCCTAGTGCAATTTACCAATGATGCGCAGCCAATGAGTATGCAGCTCATCACTTTAGGTGTGTTGTTATGTACGATTGTATTGCTGGTTAACTTTGTTTTTTCATTTATTTTCAGTAAGGTAGCAAAGGTATTTGCGAGAAGAATTAAGATTAGCCAACATTTTGATGGCATTTTAGGTGCGCTGTTTTTGGCGCTGGCAGCAAGGTTAGCGCTGTCAAAGTAACATCACAACGGGATATGCAATGACAACAATTGAAACCTTGGACACTGAACGGCTCAGGCTAGTTGCGCCAAATGAAGCGTGCTTAGATGCCTATTTGCAGTTTTATACCGATGGTAGTGCATCAAAAATGTACGGCGGACCTATTGAGCCAGCAAAAGTGCTCGCTAGACTTAAAGCCGATCTGGGGTGTTGGGCTTTATATGGGTTTGGGGTGTGGGCTGTACAAGAGAAAGAAACTGGCCACTATATTGGCACGTGTGGATTTTGGCGCGGATACAATTGGCCAACGGAACTTACTTGGTGGTTACTCCCTGAGGGACGTGGCAAAGGCTATGCCCTTGAAGCGTCTAAAGCGGCGATTGAATATGCTTATGAAGTATTGAAATTTACACACGTTCAAACTTACATGAATGATGATAATGCAGCTGCTCGGGCACTGGTTGAGCGTTTAGGAGGCGTTAAAACGGATAGGCAATGCTTCCCTGATGGGTTGTATCGCGATATTTTTACGATTGAAAAAGAATAAAAAAATTCCACTTTTTAGAAGCGCCGGTGTTTTCAATAAAACCACCGGCAATTTCATCAGTGCTTTAAGTGGTGCGCTAATTTTTGGGAGAAATCTTCACGTCTTCATACGCTGCAATGATATCTGACACGTCATTGTCACCGCGATTAATACGTTGATAGTGCGCAATGGTTTTACTTAAGTACGCTTTTACACTGGCGTAGGATTGCTCGTCACGATATTGCCAGATTGCTTCACCGACCGAGGAAACAGAGTGTTTTTGTACAGTCAGGTTGTTAGTCACTTTCAGTATTTCGTAATAGCGCTTATTTTCGCTAATTAACAACTCATCAATCAGATTCAAATTGTGGTGATTAAGCGTTTGTCTCAAGGTGTAAAGATGATGCACAGGGCAGAGCAAAAATTCGATGTCAGAACTTGGATTATTGGCGAGTATACTTCTGATAAACCGACCACACAGATCGCCGCCAACACCGGCAATAATGACAAGGTGCTTTCCTGATTTTCCCTCAAGCGGGAGTTTTGCAACATCCATACAGTGGGTTTGCCATAGCGTCTGCTTGTCAGCGTAAAACTGTGCGAGTTTCGCGTCTAAGGCTTCCATTAAATGCGGGACAATATCAACAAAATGCACCGTCGCATCAAGGTTTTTATCTAGTAGATTTGCACCCAGTAGGCCATGATCACAACAGCAATCCCAAATATGGGTGTACTGGTTGTCTACAAGCTGACTAATTTCTGCAAGTCGTTTACCTAACTTCATTTATCGCTCACTGTTAATTTGATAGCGGGCTAAAAACATATCGACGGTTTCTTCTATGACCTTGTCTTGGGTGATGTGAGCATCAAGCTCAAAACCATACAAGCGAGGGTAAAAAATAAAGGACTTTAACTGAAAGACAAATTGCTTAGTAGCGAACGTAATATCATCTACTTCCAGTTGCTTTGCGGTGATTGCATGTTCAATAAAGGTTTCGAAATAGCGCATACAGCCCACTTTGGTGTTATTTAAGTGTGCAGCCATATCTGGGTTTTGCAACAGCTCTAAAAATGCCACCCGCGCGATGCGCAAAAAGGGAGCAGAGGTCAACATGTCTGCTTCTGATTTTGCGATGTCAATAAGCTGATCGCGCATAGGTTTGTCATTCGTATAAACAAGTTCTTGGTCTTGGGTTACTTGGCTGAGCATGTTTTCGATCACGGCGTAAAGTAGCGCTTCTTTGCTATCAAAGTGGTTATATACAGTGCGTTTAGATACTTCTGCGGTTTGGGCAACCAAATCCATGCTGGTTTGTTGCGCACCCTGTTCAGCAAATAAATGTTCTGCTGCATGAATGATTTGCAAGCGTTTTTTCTCTGATAGCTTCATCAATTAACTCCTCACTTTGATGGGGCTAGTGTAGCTGAAATCAAAAAAACTTGCACTGTGTAGTTTACTTTTATTGTGCTCTGTGAAAAACTGCACCGTGTAGTTTACTTTTTGTGGTGGCGTATGAAAGCTAAATATAAAGTGTCTTTTGTAGCAGCGGTATTATTTGGATTAACGGTTGGAGGATGTTCTATGGTGTCAAATTTAGACGCACAAGTGAATGAAGCAGGTTATCGCTCAACACAATTTAAAGAGGGGAAGTTTCACAACACCAACGAAACCCAACCGCCAAGCTTAAGTAAAACGCTGGGTATTTTTTGGCGCTTTATGACGGAATCAAAAGTATCGCCTGTGCCGAGCTTGCCATTACCTATGGTGCAACAGACGCCATCTATGTTGGCACAGTTGTCAGACACACAAGTACATATGATCAAATTAGGTCACTCATCTATTTTGCTTAAAGTGTATGGTAAATATTGGTTGTTAGATCCTGTGTTCTCTAAACGCGCATCGCCATTTAGTTTTGCAGGGCCTGAGCGCTTTCAAGAAACGCCCATTTCCCTTGAAGATTTGCCGCCAATTGAGCGTATTTTAATTTCTCACAATCACTATGATCATTTAGACAAAGACAGCGTGTTGGCTTTGATGGATAAAACGCAGGACATTTTTGTTCCACTTGGTGTGGAAGGGGATCTCGCTCAGTGGGGAGTGGATAAAACCAAGGTTAAAGTCTTTGACTGGTGGCAGGAGCACGTTGACAGTGAGAGCTTGGTCGCCTTTGTGCCAACACAGCACTTTTCTGGTAGGGGACTGGGAGATGGCAACAAAACGCTGTGGGGCTCATGGGTGATTAAAGCGGGTGAGCAAAGTCTTTATTTTAGTGGTGACTCTGGTTATTTCGATGGCTTTAAAGATATAGGCCGGCGCTACGGGCCATTTACCTACACTTTTATCGAAACCGGTGCTTATGACAAAGATTGGGCTGATATCCATATGACGCCCGAACAAAGCGTGCAAGCACATATTGATTTGAATGCAGAGGTTATGCTGCCCATTCACAATGGTACATTCGACTTGGCTTTTCATGCTTGGTATGAGCCGTTAGAGCGTGTGTCTAAAGCTGCACAACAGTATCAAGTGACAATCAACACCCCCATTGTCGGTGAGGTACTCACTGCTGGAGAGGCGCATAATAATGCCTTTTGGTGGAAATCTTTTATGTCTAACGGTTAACACCCAGCGATTGTTTGTATAATATAGCGGTCCAAATTATGATGAATTTGGACCTTCTTTATGCATACAGAAATAGAACAAGCCACGATTGCCATCGTTGATCGTCAACTCGAAGCTTATAACAATCAAGACATTGATGCCTTTGCTGCGACATATAGCGATGATGTAGAAATTTATCAATCACAAACTTTGGTGTTCAAAGGTAAAGACGCCTTGATTGAACGCTATGGCAAAAAATTTGATAGCTTAAGCTACTTACATGCAACTTCTTTAAAGCGCATTGTACATGATCGCTTTTTAATTGATCATGAGCTGGCTGAGTCTTCAACATTATCAAACAAGCAGGTAGACAAAAGTATTAAGGTGATCGCCGCTTATGAAGTTCAGAATGGCCTTATTTGCAAAGTAACATTTATGGGTTAGTGGTTTAAATAGTCTGTGACGTTTACAGAGTTTTTGATATTGATTATTATTATCAATATCAAAAAATTAAGTTATATTGGATTATGGACTATCATCAGGTAATTGCTAAAGATGCATTTGAACAAGCATATCAAACTGCCAGTGCTGAATTTGCAGTAAAAGCAATGATGCTCAAGCATAGTCCTGCCAGTATTGATAACCTCACCGATTACATTGACGCAGGGCGCAAATTTATAGAAGTGTGCTTGAGCGGTCACGACCCGCTACTCACAACACAATTGCGCATGTGGTTTAGACGCAATCTGGTTTTAAATTCAAGCAGGGGCTCCGCAAATTTAAAGTTTAAACATATCTGTCGCGCAGAACTTGAGAAATTAGATAAGCATTTAAAAATCGTTTTTTCACATTATGGCAGTAATATTACCCCCTTGTTGCCACAAGTGAGGTAATACAAAGTGCAACTGGTTATTTGCGCTTATTGACAGCTTCTAGCAAGTCAGAAGAGAGCTTTATTAGATAATCCTTACCGTATTGTTTGTTTTCAAGTTCGTCGTATAAAAACACAGGTAAGTCATTCACATAGTCATCACTTAAGCTTGCAATACCCAATGCACATGCTGCGACAGTATCCACATCGCCACCAAACGCCACTGATTTGATTAAAAGCTCAGAGTGGCTTTTTGCATTCAATAAAACCGTTAGTAATGCATTGACAGTCTCATACCCACAGCATGCGACTTCATTTTGCCACTGACAGTCCCATTTTATTTCAGTATGAGACTGAACAAATTCAGCAAGCTGCTGTTTAGGCCCTATTTGGTAATAGAAATAGTGACTAGCCAGCGCAACCGCTTGTGACGAGTTAATACCAATGGCGGTATCATGGGTGAGTTTGGCTTGTATTTTTGCGTTGTTAAGCACATCTTCAATGTTTGGAAATAAGCCTATGGGCACTGAGCGCATTGCTGCACCATTTGCTTTGCTGTTGGGCTTAATTTGGGCTAAAAACTCTTCAGCTGAATTAATTGAGTCTAAAAATGCATAAAAGCCCTTGGAGTAGCCAAGGCGCTTGTCGCGTTTGAAGCACTCAACAAATTTTTGCGTAATGGTGTATTCATCCCAGGGCGCAGAGCTTATCATCAGCTCTGCGAGCGCCATCGACATTTGCGTGTCATCTGTGTAGTGACCTGGTGCGATGCCTAGTCCATGCTCATGATAAGCTGTTAAATTATTAAAATTTTCAACCTTCTCTTTGCTAGCAAATTCAAAACCAGCGCCGTAAGCATCGCCAATAGCGATTTCAAGTAGCATGTGGTACTCCTAATTTTTATTTATCTTTTAACCTTTAACTTTCAACTTTGGCCATGATGAATCGATTATTTTCTTCACGAAATAAGTAGAAAGTGAATGTATTATTTTGCCTAATTGACCCTGAGCTATAAATCATAAACGTCAGTGGAGAATGTGTTAAATAGCGGTATTCAAATGGCGAACCCCATTTATCCAATGGCACGGTATTGAGCAGTTCGGGGTGAAGTTCAGTCAGTGTCTTTAAAGCGTTCAAATCAGCCAAGTTGTTGCTTGGTTTGGTGTGATAAATAGCGAGCGCCTCTGCGATTTTTAACACACGAGAGACGTCTTTGTCGGTTTGATTGCCAAATAAGCTTGTAATCATTAACAACAGCAAAAAGAGTATAACTAAGGTGCTGTAAATCGTGTTTCTTTTTATTGTCATTTTTATAGGCAACAGTTTAAGTGATAAGCGCGGTAAACATGCTGTTAAGTAAAATGTAGTAATATCATCTAGATGAATAAAAATAAAGCAAATGACGATATAATTAAGTCGTGCCCTATGACCTCGATGCCTAGACAATTCCTTAAGCCTACTAACTTTGCTAAAATGCGAGGCTTAAAGGTTTATTTTTGAGGAATTCATGAAACACTGGGCTGTACGTTTATCCATTTTAATACTCATTATTTTAGCTGCAAGACAACCTGATCTTGAGCTACAAAATTCAGGAAAGGTTATTTCTTACAAAGGATTAGTACAACCTACTGACTACAGAGGTGTGACTAACGAAACTTGTACAGCAAACAGGTTGACGTCTATTGAACATCCATTTATCGAAAATACGCTCCCCGCAATTGACAAGGCATTTGAATTAGGAGCAGATACAGTGCACCTGAACGTGCATGCGACAGCAGATAAACAGCTGGCTATTTTTCATGATTGGACCCTAGATTGCCGAACGAATGGCGAAGGGGTGACCTCAAAGCAAACCATGGAATATTTAAAATCCTTAGACGCAGGTTATGGCTACAGTGTCGGTGATGAGGAAGTGTATCCACTCAGAGGTAAAGGGGTTGGCCTTATTCCATCTCTCACTGAAGTGCTTACGAAATTCCCAGAAAAATCGTTTTTACTTAATGTGAAAACAGCAGGTCCAGAGTCAATCGAAGTGCTGACAAGTCATTTAAATAAGCTAACCGCTGAACAGCGCAGCCGTATTAGTTTTATGGGGATCCAAAGTGTATCAGAGGAGATTGTTGAGCAATTTCCAGAGCAAATGACGTACTCTAAAGAAGTGGGTAAACGCTGCCTTGTAAAGTACATTTTTATTGGTTGGTCACGTTACTACCCAGGTTCTTGTAGTAATACAACCCTCGTTATTCCAGAGCAGTTTGGTAAGATTTTATGGGGATGGCCTGAGCAATTTGCAGCCCGAGCTCAGCAAAATGGCAGTGAAGTGTACCTTTATCAAACCAAGCAGCCTTATTCATCAAGCAGTGATTTAAGAGAGCAGGGAATTGGCCTGTTTACTGCAGATATGTATGGCTTAACTGAAGGCGAGAAAAGCAACTAACTCAGTGTGTTTGAATAAAGAAAAGGCTGCGTGTGCAGCCTTTTTTCATTTTTAATAGACGTCTCGCACATAACGTTTTTGTTTTTTAAGGCTTGCGACATAGGCCTGAGCCTGCGCTTCATCAAAGCCGCCGTACTGGGCAATGACATCATGCAAGGCCTTATCGACATCTTTGGCCATTCTAAACGCATCACCACACACATAAAAATAGGCACCGCGTTCTAACCAGCTAAAGAGCTCAGCGCCTTGTTCTTGCATTTTGTCTTGTACATAGACTTTTTGCGCTTGGTCACGAGAGAAGGCCAAATCTAAACGGGTAAGCAAGCCGCTTTGTTGCATTTGCTCAAGCTCTTCTTGATATAAAAAGTCACATGCTTTTTGCCTATCGCCAAAAAATAACCAGTTGTCACCAGTGGCCCCAGTGGCCGCACGTTCCTCCAAAAAGCCCCTAAATGGCGCAATACCGGTTCCAGGACCGACCATGATGATCGGCGCTGATTGGTCTTCGGGTACCGAAAAGTGCTTGTTTGGTGCAAAGTAGCATTTCACTTTATCACCGGGTTTACAGACGTCTGCCAAAAAGGTGGAACAGACTCCATTATGGGCGCGGTTTTCTTGCTCATAACGGACGCTGGCAATGGTTAAATGCACTTGATTTTCATGTTTTTTGATACTCGATGAGATTGAATAAGCTCTTGGCGCAAGTGGTTTAGATAAACGGATAAAGTCGCTTGCGGTGAATGCATTGGGCGCATATTTTCTCAATAGATCAACACAATCTAGCCCCCAGATAAAATCATTTAAGGTTTGAGCATCTTCTTCTAATTTAGCGATAAATACCGGGTCGCCGCTGCGAGCAGCCACTTCAGCGACAAACTCTTTGCTGGGTATTCTGATCTCTAAATGCTCACTAAAAATAGTTTGTAGCTCAAGCGTATGGCCATCGTACTGCTCTTGCTGCTCAGGGCGGGCCCCAAGCAATGCGATTAATTCTTCAACCAAATCTGCACGATTAACAGGGATCAAATTAATGGCATCCCCTGCGTCATACACTTCCTTTGAATCAAGCAACGAAAACTCGTAGTGACATGTTTCCTTACCAGAGCCCGGCTTATTCAGTGTATAGGCGTTGATCAGCTCGGCTTCAAATGGGTTTTCGCGGGTGAATTTGGGTTTGGCTTTTTTAGTAGCCACAGGCGCACTAGTGGGAATGACTTCACTTTGCCCGTTACTGCCTTTTTGTGCAATGGTGGGTAAGGTTTCAGCAATCCACTCTTGCGCAGGCGACTCAAAGGCCACATCACAATCGACCCTATCGGCAATGCGCGTTGCGCCAAGTGCTTCAAGGCGCTCATCCCATTGAATACCAGCAAGACAAAAATCATCGTAATTGGTGTCACCAAGAGCAAGCACCGAAAAATAGGTGTTGTCGAAGCGAGGCGCTGTGTCACTCGTGATATCATCCCACAGTGCTTGTGCGTTATCAGGCATCTCGCCTTCACCATATGTACTGGTGATCACCAGAAGTCGTTCAGCTTGGCTGAGCTGAGTCAATTCAGCATCATCCATATCAAGTACCACAGGTGAAAGGCCGTGGTTTTTAGCAATTTCAGCGGCTTCCTCGGCAACACCCTCAGCATTCCCTGTCTGAGAACCATAAATGATGGTGATGGGCTTAACCTGTTGCTGCGGTGCGCTGGTGGTTGATACATGTTCTTCTTTGACCAATAAGCGAGTATGCAGACCTGCTAAGAAGCCGCCTAGCCACTGTCTTTGATCGTCGTTAAAAGGAATATCCTGTGGTAAAAACGGCACTTTTTTGTTGCTTTTAATTTGTTCCATAATCTTCTCCTACTTACGCAGCGTGTCTGGCGGCTTCTGAAAGCACATGACAATAATGTGTGGCGAGTAACTCATTTAAGCTACGGTATTCGAGTAAAGCTTGTTGTACAGCTTTGTCTCTGTGAATAATCCACACACTGGTTCCAATCGCTGGTGAGTCACATACCTCTCTAAGTGAGAGGGCATCTTTATAATCTTGCACACGTTTTTGCGCCAATAAGCAGCTAAGAGCTTGGTCGTCATAACTGGCAAGCGCTTCTTTGGCGTCTTTAGCTAATGCATCGATGAGCTTATGATCTAACGTATCAAACAAATAGTGTGCGTTTACCTCTGTATAGCCTTGTGCATGTTGCTTTTGCACAAGCTGATCTGCTCTATGGAGAATGCCTGCACTACTGATATATCGATAAACAAGATCAGTATCACAGTCACCATAGTCGGGGAGTTCACCATTAAATAAGCTGATATGGGTGTTGTGATAGTCTTGATAAGCATACTTTATCGTTTTAACCGATTTATCAGCCCAGCCCTGTGATAGCTCTTCCAGCATGGCGCGTCGATTGAGCGTTTGCACAATGCGATCCGCACAGTGGTACTGGAACAAGGCATTCGGGATCAGCACATAAAAGTGTTGTTTGGTAGTTTGCCAGTCATCTAAAAGCGCCTGTACTTTTAGGGAGCGTGTTGCCGTGACATGATCAGTTAGGTGTTGCAATAGCGCTTGTTCTTGCCCTTTGCAAAGCGCATCTTCATCACCTAGGCGCACAGCAGTGACTGAATCTTGAGAGCAGAGTTCGCTTATTTGTCCTGACGGATCGTATTGATAAGCGGTGCCACCGCTCATGCCGTTACCAAAGCCTTTGCCATATGTGCCAGTATTCACAATGGCCCCATTGGTCATATATTCGCAGCAAAAATCGCCAACGCCTTCAATCACAGCTACAGCACCTGAGTTCCTGACGCCAAATCGATCACCCGCTTGACCGTTAACGTAAAGCTGTCCACCGGTCGCACCAAATAAAGCAAAGTTTCCTATGAGGACATTTTCTTCTATTGAACTGTTACCACTGGTGACGATGATTTGTCCGCCACTGGCTCCTTTTCCGACACCATCATTACAAGTCCCTATATGTTGCAGTAACATACCTGAGTTATTAAAAGCGCCATAGCTTTGGCCTGCGGAACCGGTTGTATGCAGTTTAATGCTATTGGGTTTGAGCGTTTTACGACCGTTTTCAAGACGCATTATGGCGGGGTGGTTTTCAATGTCAGTATCAGATAAGCGGTAATTCAAAATACGCTCAATATCGATGGCCAATTGACCACCCACGGTTTTGTTACAGTTGTTAAGCTTGACAGGTTCGCTTTCAAACTGTGTGGTATTGGCTGCAAGAAAGTTACCTTCTAATTGCTGCAACCAAGTACTGTCGATATCAAAGTTAGCTTCTAAGTAAATTGGTGTAGTAATCTTTATTTCTTGGGCTGGCTTCAACATTGCAGTCATATCTAGCTTACCGACCATGGCAGGGTGAGATATTAAATGCAATAGATCTGAGCGCCCTCGAACTTCAGCTAGAGAGCGATAACCAATGCTGGCTAAGATCTCGCGGACTTCGTGGGCCACATTCATAAAATACTGTGCAAGTGCTCTTGGGTCGCCTCGATACACTTCAGGGTTTGTGGTCAACCCCGCAGGACATTTTAAATTACAGTTTTTGGCCATCACACACTTGAGCATCATCAGAGCGGTGGTACCAAATTCAAAGGAATCCCCACCGAGCATCGCTGATTTAACTACGTCACTACCAGTTTGGTGTGCATTGGAGCAGCGAAGCGTGATTTTTTCTCGCAGGCCATTTTCGCTCAGCGCTTGATGCACTTCAGCAATGCCAATGTCGGCAGCACGCCCCGTGTGCTTTAAACTGGTTACTTGCGCAGCGCCTGTACCGCCTGTATTACCTGCGACATTGATAACGTCTGCACCAGCCTTGGCGACCCCCACAGCAATAGTGCCAATGCCTTCAGAAGACACTAACTTGACAATAACACGCACGCGCGCAGCTTTTGCATCATGAATTAACTGGCCTAAGTCTTCGATTGAATAGGTATCATGATGCGGCGGAGGAGAGACGAGTTCGACCCCTGGCGTGCCCCCTCTCGCTGCGGCGATAACTACGTTCACTTTTGGCGCGGGTAATTGTCCGCCTTCGCCTGGTTTTGCACCTTGGCCAATTTTGATTTCTATTTCCTGTAGTGCAGGATCGGCAAGGTAGCCTGTCCACACACCAAAGCGCCCTGAGGCAAACTGCTTAATTTTACTGGCTTTGACTGTATTGTAGCGGCGTGAGTTTTCACCGCCTTCACCTGAGTTACTCATCGCACCTGCGATATTAGTGCCTTGTGCAACAGCCTCGTGGGCTTTTTCGACCAAAGCGCCATGACTCATAGCGCCCGAGGCGAATGTCGCAGTGATTTCATGAGCGGGCTGCACGTCAGTGAGGGAAATCTGAGCTTCGCCGCTCACTAATTTGCTACACAACTTATCAAGCGTAGAGTTAGTTCTTGTTTCAATGAGTATTTTGTCATTGGCTGGTAGAACTTCATACACTTCTGTTTTGAATAGCTGATTAAGCGCCTCAGCCAGATAGCGATTGGTATCGGCATTATTGGCGCTGTGGCTCAATAGCCATTTGTGCTGTGCGATAGGTTCAACATTTAGACCCCTCACATACACTTTAAAAGAGCCTGAAATTTCAATTAATTTGAGCGCATTAACGAAGGCTTGCTTGCTGTTGAGTTGAGTAAAGTCTAAGGGCAGGGCGAGTACGTCTCGCAGTGCCGCTGGCCGATGATGACGTTCAATCAGTAAGTTGTGGCTAAACTCTCTGTAAGCTTGTGTTATCTTAAATTGAGCGATTTGCTCAGGTGTCCTGGCTTCGAAGCCTAAGTCTTTATAACCATCGTCCTCAGGCAAGATCACGCCTGTGTCTGTGGACTCCAGCTGTGATTCATCAATATATTGAATTTTCTCTTCTGTCATATTGATGTATTCACGTACAGCGGTTGTACCAAAGCTGTGGCCTGCTCCTTGTGCACGCTCTTTGAATAAACCGAGCACGGGTATTTGGTCTTCAGCTTGTACGTCAAAAACTTTTTTATGCCAACTAACGGCACTTTCAACTAAGTCTTTAAAGCGTGCTCCGCCAACCGGTGAGTGAATATTCGGGAAAATGGCTTTGAGTAATGGGTCGTGTGTGTCGATGAAGTTGGCTTCAAAAAATTCACCGCCAATGTAGCTCTCGACTGTGCACAAACCGAACTTACCCATGGTTTTCATCAAGGCTTTTTCTGCGGCTTTTTGATACCGAGCGAGTGCATCGAGTACTGCTTGTTCATTTTCGAATAACTCAACGGCACGATTGTAGACAGTAATAGGACACACCGCGGATGCTCCAAATCCAAGTAGGCAAGCAAGATCATGGGTACTGGCAGCTTGACCTGTGTGACATACTAAACTGGTATTAAATCGCAGCCCCTCAGCGATTAATTTTTGGTTAATGGTTGCAACGGCGAGCAGTGCTGGAATGGCTGCCTGCTGATGCGTAACCGCTTGGTCACTTAAGATGATAATATCGCAGCCGTCCTGAGCTAGTTGCTCGGCGCGACAAGCTAAGGTCTTGAGTGCATCAAGTAATTGCTGTTGATGGTCTGTATGCAGAGGGTCAACATTAAACAGCATGGGTAAAGTGCTCACCTTGAGTGCGGTTTGGGCACTGATCTTCGCCAAATCTTGAGGTTGTAATAGTGGTGAATTGAGCACAATTTGGCGGTGACTTGTCGGGCTAATATTGGGTTTTGCTCCCAAAGCAACACGTAAAGTCATGCCATCGACTTCGCGAATGCTGTCCAGTGGCGGGTTCGTCACTTGTGCAAAACGCTGACTGAAGTAACGCGATACACCTCCTTCTTCACGAGTCAGCACGTTAGGCGCGAGGCCATAACCCATTGCTGATATTTTTTCAGAGCCATCTTGCAACATGGGGTCAAGCATAAACTTAAAGCTTTCTTGGTTCATGCTATACGCAACATGTTGTGCAGCAATGTTGAGCTGAGTATTGTGAGTGACATCGCTTTGATTAACGGTGGGGAGCTCTGCCAGTGTGAGCCTTGCTTTGTTTAACATCGCGGCGTAATCGTGCTCAGCGGCAAGCTCTTCCATGATTTGTGCAGTGAGCTTTATCTCTTTGTTTTGATGGTCAAAGACAATCATACCGCCAGCTTCAATACGGCCTCTGCGAATAATCTCCTCTTCGGCAAAGTCGATTTGTCCAGCTTCGCTCATTACTGCGAGATAGTCATGGGTTTCAACGCTGCGAAGTGGTCTTAATCCCAATCTATCTAATCGTGCGCCGACTTTTACGCCATCGCCAAAAATAAAGGCTGCGGGACCGTCGTTTTTTTCCTCATATAATGAGAAGTACTCAAGCATAGCACGCACAGGCTTAGACAAGCTTTCATCATTTTCCCAAGCTGGAGGCATCATAGCCAGCGCAGCCACATCAATCGGCATATCGTCTTCGATAACGCGTCTTGCAAGGGTTTGATCAAGCCGAGCCGAGTCTGATTGGCCAGCAGGAAATATTAAGCGCTTGTTTTTATATTTTGCAATGGCATTCTCACTGAGTCTGTTTTTTCTATCAGTATTTAACTCACCATTGTGTGCCATTCTTCTAAATGGCTGCGCGAACATAGGGTTTGGCGCAGTATTGGTCGAAAATCGAGTATGAAAGAATAGAGTGTGGATCTGCTGATCAGGATCGCTGAGATCTGCAAAATAGGGGATTACTTCCCAGCTATTTAATCGACCCTTTAAAACTTGTGTTTGCGAGCTCATTGACAGTGGATACAATCCGCGAAGTTGCTCAGTGGTAAACGCATGCAATTCAATGTCTTCAAGTGCTTGATGTATCAAAGACTCAAAGACGGATTGGCTGCTGATATGAACGGGTTTAGCAAAAATAAATTGCTTAATATTCAGCTGTGCCTGTCGACTAGCAGGGTTGAGTACAGAGCTATCAGTTGCGACATCTCGTGTCATGATGACTTCTAACTTGTGTGTAGCTAGAACTCGGTTTATCAATGACAGTGCACCTTCACGATTGGCACTGTCGTTGGGTAAGAAAAAGTTAGCGACACCAAACTCACCTAATTCTAGGTTAGATTGCTGAGTCACTTTTCTAAAAAATGTGAGAGATAAATCAATATTTACACCAGCGCCATCGCCAATTCCTTCGGCATTCATACCACCTCTGTGTGGGATCATACATAGTGCCTGATGTGCGTGTTGGATAAGTTGATGTGTTTTTAAGCTCTGCTTGTGAGTAATAAAGCCGACACCACAACTAGACTTATCGAGGTCTTTATCAAATAAATATCGTTTCATAGTGTACCCAATTCAGTAAAACGGGTGTGCTCATCTTGGTTATTGGCATTGAAAACGAGCTACACATTTTTTAAGCAGGCTTTCCAAGCTACTTCTTTGTGAATTTATATGCAAATGATAAATATTTGTATTCTCTCGTTTGTGGCTGTTGAAGTGGGTTTTGTTGCTTTTATACAAAGCTGTAAATTAATAAGGTACTGTTTTTTAATTGTTTTATCTTGTTCTTTGAATGTTTTTAAAAGTAAATGAATATTTTTCACGCTTATGAATTTTTATTGTGTAGGCAGTTTTGTTCACTTGAGGTTTTTTGAACAACCCTAGGGATCTTGAGGAAGGGGTTGTGTCTGAAAAATAGCCTTGCTGAATGGCTTTTCATGTGTTAGCTTAAATGAGTTATGAATACTTATATTTCTGAATTACTTATCAATTTTTCTTGGTGGCGCTCTTAATTGAGCGGCGCTTGAATACGTGTGTTCAACTGCTGCCGAGAGGTGAGAGTTGATTCACAAACACTGTCTCTTTCGGTAGTAAATAAACAAGGAGACAGCGATGACACATACGATTCTTACCGGTGACAGACCAACCGGACCATTACATTTAGGCCATTTTGTGGGCTCTTTGCAGCACCGTGTATCTTTGCAAGAAGAGTATAATCAAACAATTTTGATCGCGGATATGCAGGGGTTGACTGATAATGGTCATAACCCCAAAAAAGTTGCAGACAACATATTTAATGTGATGGCTGATTATTTGGCTGTCGGCATTTGTCCAACTAAAACGACGATTTGTTTGCAATCGGCGCTTCCTGCATTAGCAGAGCTTGCAATGTATTATGCAAACCTTGTCAGTGTTGCCCGATTGGAGCGTAACCCAACAGTGAAAGCGGAAATTGCCAGCAAAGACTTTGGCGCTTCTATTCCAGCTGGTTTTTTAAGTTACCCGATAAGCCAAGCGGCTGATATCACTGCTTTTGATGCCACATTAGTGCCTGTGGGTGAAGATCAACTTCCAATGATTGAATTAACCAATGAAATTGTTCGTAAACTTAACCATGTTGCCGGTAAACAAGTTTTAATTGAAGCCAAACCGCTATTGAGTGAGGTATCCCGATTACCGGGTGTTGATGGCAAATCTAAAATGTCTAAATCACTTGGCAATGTGATCACTTTTGGCAGTACAGATGATGAAATTGTCAAAGCCGTCCGAGCGATGTACACGGATCCAAATCATATTCGTGTTGATGACCCAGGTCAGGTTGAGGGGAATGTTGTATTTACTTACTTGGATGCTTTTCATGACGATAAAAGTTATGTTGCATCACTCAAAGAGCATTATCGTCGAGGTGGCTTGGGGGACAGTAAACTCAAAGGCGTACTTGCAGATTGCTTAGTGAATTTAATTACGCCTATAAGAGCTAGACGAGCACAGTACATTGCGGATCCTGGTCAGCTGAGAGCTGTTTTATTGGCAGGGACAGAACAGGCAAATCAAAAATCACAGCAAGTATTAGGAAGAGTGAAGCAGGCGTTTGGATTAAATATTCTTTGAAAGGTCATTATGTGACCGGCCACATGTTAAATGTGGCCGGCACGCCTCATTCCCAATACGCTTGGGTTATTACTCAGGTTGTTTTAATGGCACATGTTGGAAGATATCCGGATCAATTTCACGGGTGTTGAAATTAGGGAAATCTCGAACTGAAGCCATTTTTTGTGGGTCACCTGTGACCATTCTCAAAAGCTGATTGGTATCTGCTTTGAAATAATATGTGGCGGGACCTTTACCATTTGGACGTTGAAAGTGCCAAATATCAGCTTCAAATCCCAGTACTTCGCACGTTCCTTGGAACTGAGCATCACACAACTCGAGTACATCTTGCATTAGAATTAACTCGTGGCACGGATCAACTTCGTCGTTTAATACTTGTTCTTTAAACGTACTCTGCTTGTCCATATGCTCTCGACTGTATGCAACTTTCGATTTGAAAGACTCATTAGTTGCAGGGTACATGATTTCAGACATCCATAACCGGTGACCTGTTTTTTCTTCAGACCATGGGTTGAAAAGGCCGTCGATTCTGCACACATTGCGCGTATAATCAAACCAGCAGTAACCCGATGTGATGTGGTCGTCTGGCTGCATAGGCTGCCAGTAAGAAACATAACTGGTGCTCCACTGTGCAGGTAATTTAGGTCGCTGCTTTTGTTTGTGCAGGTCCATATTATTTCTCTCCACGAGCCAGTGCTCTCTCAAGTGCTTGGCCTAGTGCTGCGGGCAGTGGCGGTAATTCGCTACGGCGTTCTGCAAAGCTCTGTGCAATTTCTGGTGGTGATAAATGCATTCTATCTTCCACTGTTTCAAACCATAGGCGGCTGATAGTGGCATGTTGGTCAAATAAACGCATGATAGGCATTACATGCTGGTTAAAGTCAGTCAATGCTGCTTGCACATTGTCTGGGTTGTCATACACGGCTTTAACTAAGATCTGCGCACCAACCACTGCCATGGTGGTACCGTGACCGATTGAGAAGTGGCCCGATTGTAGCGCGTCACCAAGTAGTGCAACATTGCCATCAAACGCTTGTTCATGGCTTAGAGTCATAAAGTTACGCCATTTTAGGCCTTCTTGTGCCATGACTGGGTTGCCGTCTAAGTCATCTTCAAAAACCGATGCGATGAACTTTTCAGCATCTTGCGCTGACATTTCATCTAGGCCAGACTTTTGATAAGTCTCTTCGCTACATTCCACCACGAATGTGCTCATAGTACTTGAGTACTTGTAAGAGTGCGCGACAAAAATGCCTTTAGAATGAGATTTAAAAATCAGGTTCATGGCATCAAAAGTCTTAGGAGTGCCATACCACATATAGCGGTTTTTACCGAATTCGACTTTAGGTTTCAATGCGTCACGGTAGTAAGTGGTGGTATGGTTGATGCCATTTGAGACCACCACTAAATCATAGTCGTTACATAATAGCTCGGCATCTTCAAGGGCTGGTTGTTCATAGTCAATGGTTATGCCTAAGCAGACACATAGCTGTCTAAGCTCTCTTACCATAGACTTTCTCTCTGCTCCACACAGTGTCACGCCGGTGCTTTTTAGTGCGCTTTGGTTGTGGTGAGTGAGCTTGAAGTCCTCTAAGTACTGAGCGTCTAGCGTTTCATGGTTTGCTAGGTAAGACAGTGGGTTAGCAGGGTGGTGCGGTGCACGACCAGGTAATACCACGCCCCAGCCAACAACGTTTGCATCTGGGTGATTCTTTTCAATGATGCGAATATCCCACTCTGGCTTTAATTTTTTAGTTTCACTTGCGAACATCAGGCCAGATGGGCCTGCACCAACGACTAAAATCTTCATTAATTCATTCTCCCTATTTTATACCAAACGTTTTGCTTTTCTTGCTTGTCTCTAAGTTCACTGTAACGCATTGAAGTGAAATATAATTTTTCTGCCATATCTGGCGGGTAATGATCTGGAAACTTCTGGTTCATGTAGCGTGCAAATCGTGCTCGCATAAAGAATATTGGGTCAGAGCAGCTAAGGACCTCGTAGTTTGCCCGTGCCATATCTTGCATTGCATCCGCTTCGATTTTTCGAAGTTCTGTGAATTCACTCAGTACTTTGTCAAAGTCATCGCCATATTGCTCAAATAAAGTATCTAGCACATAGGCATCTTCAAGGGCCATGTTCATGCCTTGCCCTAAAAATGGCGCTGTGGCATGCGCTGAGTCGCCAATCAGTAGTGCAGTGTTTTTATAGTGGAATGTAGAAGAACGAACATTAATTAAGTCATTGCTTGGCTTCACCATAAATTGTTCAAACATATCTTGGCGAATATCTTCTGGAACCATCGGGTAGTACTGGTCGAAGAATGTACGCATGGCGGTGCGGTCATCACTGTGTAAGCTCACTTGCCCTGTGTAAGGTAAACAAACCGCGAAGCTGATGCTGCCATCAGGTATGGTCGCCGCTCGGCCTGCAAATTGGCCGCCTGAGTCCATACCAAAGAAGTAGAGTAGATCTTTGCGTAAACCCACTTTTGAGGCGTCTGGCACCACAAGCGTTTTGTAACCATGTTTGAAGAAAGACTGATGGAACTCAAAGCGTCGGCAGTTTGACTGCATGGCCTCGCGCACACATGAGCGCGCGCCGTCTGCGCCTATCAATAAGTCACCTTTGTGAGTGACAAAGTTGTCTTCACTGTCTTTGGTCATGACTGAGCTATCGTCTAAATTGACTTCAATACAACGCTGGTCATAGTGGTAATGAACGCCTGCCAGTTCAGCGTATTTATTGAGTAAAACTTGAAACGCACTGCGACTTAATGACAGTGGTTTGAGCTTATCAAGCGGCGGCAGTTCACGTGTTTTAGGTTCACCTTTGATAAAAAATGACATACCAGATACTTCAACGCCACATGCTTGCAATTCCTCAACTGGGATCCCCGCAGCGACGACAGCTTCAATGCCTCTTACTGTCATACTCACACCAATGGCGCGTGAACTAACTTGGTCAATATAGTCGGCCTGGCTTTGTAGGGGATTTCCACGTTTTTCTATGATGTGTACATCGTATCCACGTTTTGCTAAGTATATGGCTGTCAGGCCACCGGCTAGACCGCCGCCAATGACGATTATTTTCTTCATGATTAAGCTTCCCTTGAAAGTTTGCCAGTTGCGATTTCATGCATCTGATTTTGAAAAAACTCTAATAACTCAATTTGTGTTGTTGGAGGTTTTGCACAGACCATAGCTCTGCCCATATCTGCAAGCTGTTTACACTGCTTTGAGATGGCCATACACCCTTGCTCTAGGTCTGAAAATACTTTTGTTTCAATTGGTTCTGGCACAGGTGGACCTGCGTTTCTGCCCAGCGTACCCGATGGTAAGTTCATTAATAAAACCGATAGTGGTCTTAAAATGCCAGTCATTAAATCTATGGCACCATTCATTAAACGAGAGCGGCGCATGCTGCCCAGTGGCTGAATGGCAAAGTGCTGCATCATGAGTTGAAACATCAATTCATGACAGCCTTTATAAAATTGCATGAGTTCTACAGCAGCAGGATCGGTAACGAGATTACAGCCTGTTCTCGGTTCAAAAACAGGGTTTTTTAACACCGGATAAGCTGGCTCGAACGGAATGTCGCTGTTGGTTAAAGTTTTAGAGATGGCCCGAAGACGATTAAAGTGACTGACTTCGAATTGTGGTGAGTCAGCGGCAACACCTTCGCCTTGCTCTGTGACAAAGTTAATGGCAAATAGTGCAGTTTCTTTGTCGTACACCTCAAATTGATAACCGGGATATTCACGATTGATAATTTCATTTAAGAATAAGTGGTGCTCACCACCTAGGTTGACCCGCTCTTTGCCAAATAAATCGGGGATCTCTTCAATGCCTTTGGTGATATCCGCGTAAAAATCTGCAATAGATTTCCCAACTGTTGGAAAAAACGCGGGCCACTCAAAGCGCACAAACTTTGCAATGATGTGCTCAGAGAAGGGTTCAAAAGAAAACTCAGTATCGAGGCCAAACTTGTCTTTGGCTTCTTCTCCAAGTACGGGCTTACCCGGATAAAACGGCTCACCAAGTGCCATCAATAAGTTATTGACGACCAAATAATGGATCATTTCTTCATGCGCTATTTCGAGTAAAGCGCCACGCCATCCGCTGTTTAATCGTCTATCTTCGCCACCATTTACTAATTCAAGTTGTTGTTCACTCCAACGGCCCATAGAGACAAAGTGCTCACCAATGGCATAGTTAGGTAACGAATAGGCACTGTAGATATATTGCAACATAATCGATAGCTCAAGATCGACGGCATCTTTTAGTGCACTAATCAGCTGTGCTTTTGTTTTTATATTGCCACTGATTTGTACCTTTGGCTGCGAATTGGGCAAGATTTTAGGCATGGCCGATTGTTCGACATTACATAAATACTTTAGGAATAATTGTGCATGTGCGGCAGGCATTTCACGGGTACTTGGCATGTAATAGCTTTTATCCCTATTTTTGGGGTCGCACATTTGCCACATTAAACGGGCATAGGTTTCACACTTACATTTATCCGCCATGCTAAAAACGGCTTCGGTCATAAACGGATAAAACAGCTCGTAGTACGCCATGACATGTTGATAAAGAAAGTCGTAGTCAACTTGCTCTGTTGGCGTATCTGCGAGCGCCCAAGCATCTGGGAGCACTCTAATTTGCACTGGGCTATAAAACTCACCTAAAAATATTTCTGCGCCACCTGCGGATAAACTCTCAACCTTAATGCTGCCATAACCACTATCGTCAGTATCAATATACGCACAGCAAGTGACAGTGTCAGGTGTCAGCGTGTGTGTTGCTAATTGTAATATTGACGCTGGTTTTCCACGATAATAACTGCGAATTCCCAATTCGATTGAACAGGGCTCTGCGGTGACTGAATTTGGACTTTCCATAGCGACAATATGGTGCTCAGCTTGAATATACCAATCGCTTTCATACCAAGTGTGACGTTCGGAACATAACTTCAATGAGTGTTGTTCAAATTGGCTATCAATATCAGGGAGCTGTATGTCAATTATCCCAGAGTTAGTCGCATTATCGAGGTAACTGTCTTTTGGTATGACGGCGATCACTTGGCCATTATTTGATTTTAAATAGAGGTCGCCAAGATCTACTTTCTCACTGAGTTTTGGTGGCATGCCATTTTCAACTGGCATGGTTTCTTCATATCGCTGGTGGGGCAAACTAATTGCGGTATTTAGGCTCAACCAGTTATCTTTTATTGACAAGGCGATTGGTGCATATTGCTCGCTGTTATCTGGTCTTAAGATTCTGCCAGTAGGGCAAGTGGCCATATCGTCGTTGTGCCATAAACTAATGGTGCCGTGTAAGTCACAAAAAACAGGCATATTCGGCGCTTTGGGTGGAGACAAGTTGCTTACGCAGTACTGAATCAGCAAGCCTTTTACAGCTGGGTCTTGAAGCTTATCTTTTAGTGCAGTCAGAAACTCAGAGTCCAAACCAAGTTGATTGAGTATAAAGTCTTGACTGTCCTTACTTACTGTAAATTGAAATAATCGAGCTTCGCTCATTTCCTCATAGAGGAAATGGTTAATAGGCTCTTCGATATAACCACGGTTAAGCCAGCGAACACCATGGGTACAGTCGATATCTGCTGAAAGAATATGCGCAGTGTTGGCTGACGAATTAGGATCGGTGATGGTGAGCTGACCGGCATAAATTAAGGCTGAATCTCGTCTTGTAGGGTCATTATCAACCCAGCGTGCGCGATTAAATGAAGTTCTTAAATATTCGTTATAATGTCCCCACAGTGACAGTTTTTTCCCGACGAGCTTATCATCAGTAATATACTCCCCAGGATGTAATTGAACTGAAGTGACGAGTGTATTTTCCCAACTGAAATGGTTATTACCACGCATGTTATACCCTGATGCGAGGTTAAATGCGCCGTCTTCGTCAATGTGTCCTTGTGCATTAAATTTTGGCCCCATCGACTTCATGTAGTCATGAAAGGCGTGTGGTGGTTTAGACACGTCATAGGGTTTACCATCCTTGAGGGCCGTGTTAGTCGATATATCCAAAGTATTGCTGATATTACGATTACCTGTTGGCACATTAACACGCGCAACCCCTTTAAAATGAACTCGGGGAAAATCGAGAATACTCATTTATAAAAACTTCCTAGTTACTAATTTCTTAATTATGTCTGTGTCTAATGACAATTAAACGTGCGCAAGTTCGCAATCTTTTTGATTAAGTACTTGCCTTTGCCTCACTCTTTCTAGCACTGTATTTGCAGCATTGGTGCCAGCGATAATACCGCCCTCCATCCAACCACAATGAGGTGTATATGCGTCTGATGTTGAGATAATGTGTGACTTTTTATGCTCTAATGTTTTTGGATGGTTTGGGCAAGATTCTTGTGAGAATTCAACGCCATGGACCCAGTGTTTGTACGTGTGTGTAATGGGGTCTGGGAGTTGGCTAACATGGCACTTCAAAGCATCTGCCATGAGTTCTTTTACTGTTTTTAAGTAATGTGCTTCACCTTTTAATGTGGCGTCGCGCCAAAAGTTTGCGTAGTCACTATCGGTATAAAAAAATACATACCGGTTGTCCTTAAAATACAGCTTTCTGATAGGGTTATTGGTAATGACAACGTGATCGGCTAAATCCATTTCTTGCCACCAAGGCGCATCATAAAATAAAAAGCCTTTGAACAGCGGAATAGAGCCATATGTATAGTTACTCCAATCTTGTGGGAAGCCGCAATTAAGCTTTTTCATCGCTGTGGGTGGAAAGGTTAAAATCATCTCACCTTCATCAATGACGACTTCTTGTTGATTGTCATTTAAAAGTTTCAGTGATGGCGTGCTACTGTCAGCTTCTATTTCGATTAACTCATGGCCAAAATAAAATTCTACACCATGCGCTAATGCTTGCTCGTATAGGCGCTCAGGAAGTGCTGAAAACCCTTCTTTAAGATTAAACCATTCATAACCAGCATTGTCAGAAAACCCCTGGATTTCAGGATGTTTTTCAATGATATCGAATGCAATATGTGGCGTGATGTTTGGTAATGATAATGAGTCATAACCAAGGGCGTTGATCATTTCTCTGGCCTGATTCCTGCCTACATAAATCGTTAAAAACTCTTCAAATGAATCATGCGCATGCTCGTCACACAAAGGTTTCAAATTTTTCAGAATGCTCTTTAAACTTTTATGCAATGCTTGTGGGCGCTTTAGTTGTGTAAAAGGGAATTTTTCATACGCCAAATTCAGCAGTTTGACCTGCTCTTTGACATTATGATGAAGCCCTGAAGAAAAGCGTCCTGCACCAAGGTCAACATAATGATCATTGACTTTTATCGCATGTGCTCGCCCACCGACGCGATTTTTATGTTCATAAACTCGAATGGTTTTCTTTTTGCACTCATTTGATTTTGCTAACGTTAGCGCGCAAATTATACCTGAAATGCCCGCCCCGATGATTGAGATTGTATTTTCTCTAACCGTCATGTTCCATGTTTCCTTGAGTTTTCCTAAAAACTTGTAGCTCTAAATGAAACTTCATTAATAATTAACATTATTTAAATATTAAAAATCATTGTTAAGCCGGTTTATTCACTGAAACACGAAACTGTTAAATTCGTATTCCATAAAATCAATAGATTATGATTAATTAAACTCGCTGTAATTGCTGAGGAGCATGATACCACTATCGTTTGCAATAATTAACATTGATCACGAGAATGTTATTAAAATAATGATATTTTCGGTCTGTAATAATTTTTAAACTGTTTCGTTTATTGCAATTTGTGCATTTGCTTTATTGCGATTTTAAATTTAATTCATTTTTTTGAAATAAAGCAGTGTGCCAGTTTCATGATTGGTACATGAATTTTTGTTTTCAATTTAGGGATAAATATGTAGGAATTGTGGAGATGAGATTTCAACGCATTACACGATAGCTTTTACTTAGGAGCACGAAGTGTAAATAGCTAAAATGGACTATTGATTAATGTTATGAATTTTAAAGGGTTTTAATAAAAAATTGGGGAAGATGTTGTCTTGTAATGGGATCTTTTTGCAGGTGGCTCAGAGATTAATACTTGTTGATGAAAGCTTGAATTTTGATTGTGATTTTGCTTTGGATTTGTACCGATTACCTAAAGTGGTAAAACAATAGGTAAATCGGTATTTGTTTATTTGCAATGTAAAAACTAAGATGAATTTTTTATAACTTGATGTAGATCTAGTTATTTTTTATTAGTTTTTTGAGTGTAAATAGCGAGAAGGCTAGAGCAAATAGTCCGCCAACTGTATCTGCAATCGGGAAAGACCACCATAATGCGTCAGGAGTAAACGCATCTGGCAGTACTGCCATCAATGGTAAAAGTACAATATAGGTACGCGCAGCATCTAGCATGGTTGCAGGAAGCGCTCTACCCATGCCTTGAAAGAGGCCACTGGACATCATACAAAACCCAGATAGTGCAAATGCGCAAAATGAGATGAGCGCGATGTGTTTACCGAGTTCCGTGACGTGCTGATCTTGAGTAAAGAGTGCGATAAGCCACTGCGCGTTAAGGCAAAGTATAAAAGTGACGATAAGCCCCCAGCCGACACTCATTGCGCACGCGACGATGTATGCTTTATATACTCTTTGGTACTGTCCTGCGCCATAATTGAATCCCGCTAGCGTTTGAAGGGCAACCATCATGCCGATTATAGGCAAGAATAAAAACATATAGCTACGTACTAAAATACCATGGGCTGTAATGAGTGGCTCAGAATTCTCTGCAAAAACGGTTGATATAGAATATATAGTTGCAGCGAGAATGACCGAAAAACCGCCATGAGATAACAACACAGGTAACCCAAGACTGATAATTTTAGTGTGGACTCTTAAAGGGCTAAAGAGTTGCTGTTTATTGAATTGAACTTTGCTCTCACCTTTAGCTTGCAGTTGTAGCGCCATTATAAGTGCAATGCTGATTGCGCAAATGGTCGCCCATGCAGCACCAGCGACACCCCATTCAAATACAAAGATAAAAATGGCATCTAAAATGATATTTAAAACAGAAGCTGTTGTGAGCACTTGCATCATGGCCTTTGGGTTGCCCGATGCCCGAAATCCTTCCGTAATTTGGTTGCATACAAAACCGACGACCCAAAACAATACAATAGGCGTTATGTAACTACTTGCCTGCGCTTTTAGTGATTCAGGTACCGCTAATAGGTTAAAGATGTTATCTAGATTAAAGTAGATGATTAAGCACAATATCAATGCTGCACTCATGGCAAGTAAAAACGAGGCCGAAAATACTTGATTGGCATCATGTTGTCGTTTTGCGCCCAAGTATCTAGAGACGAGTGAAGCCATGCCACTGCCGAGCATCGTACTTATGGCGATTAAAAGCATTTGGATTGGAAATACGGCTGAAACGGCCCCCATTGCTTGAGCGCCAATACCTTGCGAAATAAAGAGTGCATCCACAAAACTGTATAAACCGCTAATTAGCATGCCTAAAATTGTAGGGATCGCTAAAAAACAAAACTGTTTAAATATTGGCGCAGTTAGCAACGGTGATTCTTGTTGTGCTAACTCAATGTCTGCTGTGGTCGTACTCATAGATTATCCTTGTGAACTGTTGATTGCTGTCGCTAGTGTACTGAAAAAAAATTAATAAAGTTAATTGTTTGTTTGTAAAATTTTAATTTTTTCATTTGCTTGTGGTTTTTATCTTGGGTATCAAATCGCACACCGAATAAAACTTGATGATTTTGTCATGTACTTTTTGTGACTATTTTGTTCAAGTGCTCACGCTCTTTGCATTGATACAGAATATAAGTTGCTTATCTGGTGGCATTTCTATATTTTATTGGTATGTTATATTGTATCTTTTTGTGGAGAGGTAAATGCTAGGAAGTTTTCAGCAAACAGGAGATCGTGTATCGATTGGTCTCGCTTTGTTGTGTTTAGCACATTGTCTATTATTACCATTAATGGTTTTAGCATTGCCATTTTTAGCGACTAGCTTTCTAAAACAGGAAGCGTTTCATCAAATGTTGTTGGTAGGCGTTTTATTAACCAGTGTTTTGGCTTTGTATAGCGGCTGCAAGACTCATCGAAAATGGCAAATTTTTGGCGGCGGTATTGTTGGGTTGGTTGTGTTGAGTATTGCTGCGTTATTTGGTCATGATTGGTTTGGAGAGTTCGGAGAGTCCATCTTAACGGTTATTGGTAGCCTTATTGTTGCTTATAGTCATCTTATTAATATTAAGACGTGCAAAAGCGCATCTTGTCATAATTAACGCCGTTTAATTTATAAATACACTTTGTGAAAGCCACTTTGTGAAAGCCACTTTGTGCAAGTGGTTTTTAATCCCTGAGTTTCGCCCGCATCAACCTCTATTGTCGCCTTTTTAACAAATAGGTTATTTAACCTGCATGTACTATGCTCAATGCATTGGGTTTGTAAAAAGGTGTGTGCGTTGCTGGATTTTAATCATAACTCTCAGTGTGTTAGCCAAGTTAGTTTAACGGCATTCTACCGGCCATCCCACTGTAATTTGGTAGGTGCAGACTAATGGACGGGTTTAGAAACTTTGCACGTATCCCCATTGCACTAAAGATCTTTGTGGTTGTTGTTTTTGGTTTATTAGCGCAGGTTGCAACTTTGCAACTGTATACATTAAAGCAAACCACAGACAGTCATTTAGCTACGCGTATCGACGAAGTGAAAAGCTTATTTGTGCAAGCCAAATCAGCCATCGAATTTATGAATACACAAAATCGTTTTGATGCAATGGAAGAGTACTTAAGTTTAATGAAGACACACTCTGAAGTTGCTTTGGCTATGGTGTTGGATCACCACGGCGTTGTTGAGACAAGCACTAATCACAACTATGTTGGTGTGGTGCCGCAACAGGTCGCACAGAGTTTTAAACTCACGCCAGCATCAACGCAACAAATTAGAGATGCCTTGTCTTCGTCACAAGACCTAATACTTTTTGATCAAACATCAAAGATGTTGGTATTAGTTGGGCTTATTGTTGATACTAATTTAAATAACCCGCCGAAGTATTTGATGATTTTGGCCGATTATTCACAAGCATCACGGTACATACAAAATTCGACCATGCATGCTTTTACACCATTATTTGTAATTATGTTGGTGACCGCTTTACTCGTTGCGCTGATATTTCATGTTTCCATTCAGAAGCGTTTACAAAAAATCTTTCGCCATTTTGATACATACAATTCAGAGCAAGATGTCGCGCTGATTGAGATTAGTGGCATGGATGAACTGAGTGAGCTTGCAAGGAGAAGTAATCGCTTATTCCAAGATTTAGCGAGCAGTCATGCAGCGACAAAAGAGCAGAAAGATTACTTTCAGGCGCTATTTGAGGGGATCACTGATGCCGTTGTCATTGTTGATGAAAAAGGCAATATTTTAGATCTTAATCATGTCGCAGAATCATACTTATACGGTCAATTACAACCTCAAACGCAATTTAACTCGCACTTCAAGTTATCTCACTGTTGTGATGATGCACAGCTATTGAGCTTATCTATCGAGGCAGAAAGAAACCAAGGTCAGAGCGTCAAAAGTTTTTGGCTATTTGAAGATAAATGGCATGCAATTAACTTGTCAGTGACCAAGCTTAATATGAAAAAGCAGACACTGGCCTGCTATTTAGTGGCGTTTGTTGATCAGCAAAAAGAGTTTGAATTGAACTTACAGTTGCAACTGAGTGAGCGCAAGTTTTACTCCATTATTGAAAATATTCCTGAAAGTGTCTTTCTACTACAAGAAAATACCGAAGTGGCATACCTCAACAGTCAGTTAAAGCGGTTTTTATCTATTGATAAGTCGATTAAAGACTCTAAGCAGCTATTGCAAGCGTGCCCGAAAAACATTGCTGACTTCATTGAGCAACGCATGGATTCAGTGATGAGTGGGGAAAGCTATATAAGAGAAGAGGTGCATTACAAACACAAAGGAGAAACCTTTTATAGTGCCATTACATTATTTCCGATTGTTAAAAGATCGGACCGTAAGTTTGCCATGGCTGGGGTTATTTCTGATATTACTGCGCAAAAGAGAACGGATCATACCTTGCAACAGACTCAAAAAAGGCTTGCAGGGCTTGTGAGGCATGCCCCATTGGCAATTATTGAGTGGGATAAGTCATTAACCATTGTATTTTGTAATCAGGCTGCATCTAGTCTGTTTGGTGTAGGGCAAAATGACCTTGTGGGTAGTAATTTGGCCGAAGTGGTCACCTCAGAGTTTAATACCGAATTAGAAAGTTATTTATTGAGTACTGTTTCAAATGAGACTTCTGCAAAACAATTAATTGCGATCACAGATGCGCAGGGACAGCAAAGAGTCACTGAGTGGCAAAGCTTTATGGTGTTCGAAACTCAAAATGAGCCACCACGATATGCTTCTTTGGTATCTGACATTACGATGCTGCACGAGGTCATTGAGTCTTTGGAGTTAAAGGAGGCTGAAAAAGACGAAGTATTACAGTCGATGGTTGACCCTGTGATCACAATCAATGATAAAGGGCAGATCTTAACATTTAATAAAGCTGCAGAGGCTGCGTTCCAGTATCAAGCAGAGAATGTCATCGGTAAAAATGTCAAAATGCTTATGCCTAATGAATTTGCCAAACATCACGATACATTTATCTCAAACTATATGACAACAGGTCATAAGCAGGTCATCGGGATTGGTCGTCAGGTTGTTGGTCAGCGCGCAGATGAAAGTGTTTTTCCTATGCATTTATCGATTAGCGAGCTACCGCTGATGCCAAATGGCGTAAGAAGGTTCATTGGGAATTGTGTTGATCTCACCAATATCAAAGAAAAAGAAGAGCAGCTAAGGCGCTCGATGAAAATGGATGCACTAGGCAAGTTGACAGGCGGTATAGCCCATGACTTTAATAACTTGATTGGCATAATGCTAGGCTATAGCGACATTGTGCTGATGCAACCTGAGCTTGATGAAGACATTGAAAACCACGTCAAAGCGATTGTAAAAGCAGGCGAACGTGCGACCAATTTAACGCAAAAACTCTTGAATTTCTCGCGCAAGGAAAGTGAGTTAACGGAAATATTCTGTTTGAATAATGCGTTGATAGAGAGTCGGCAGCTTTTGGAAAAGTCACTGAAAGCAGACGTTAGATTGGTATTTCACCTAGCTGAAAAACTCCCCAATGTCAGCGTTGATAAGCATGACTTTGATGACATGATATTAAATTTGGTTATCAATAGTGTGCATGCAATTGAAGACGCTGGTACGGTGAGCGTTTCAACCCAGACTCAGCTTTACCAAAATGACTTAATAGGCGCTTCGCCGAGCTTACATGTAAGATGTGAGGTGGCTGATACGGGGACGGGTATTCCTGATGAATATATAGATAGTATATTTGACCCATTTTTTTCGACAAAAGGAGACAAAGGCACTGGACTTGGGCTGAGCCAAGTGTATGCCTTCATTCAACGGAGTAGGGGACAAGTAGAAGTCAAAACGAGTGAGCAAGGGACACAATTTTTAATCTATTTTCCTGTCGTAGATGCTAAATCTTCTCAGGTTTCCCATATTGAAGCGATACCCAGTCAAGTTCAGCATATGCCCTATAAAATTATTGTGGTAGACGATGAATTATCTCTTGCTGATGTGGTAGCGAAGTTGCTTCGCCAAGTCGGGCACCAGGTCGATATATTTGATAATGGGAGTGATGCACTGCAGGCTATGACGCATACTCAGTATGACTTGGTTATTTCTGATGTACTCATGCCTGATTTAAATGGATTCAGCTTAGCTAAAAAAGCGGTGCAAAGGTGCCCCGAAATTAAGATCCAGATGATAAGTGGTTATGTTGACGTTGAACAAGTCACTGACTTTGATGAGCAACTTTATGACAACCTTTTGAGAAAGCCATTTCGCCCCCAAGAATTACTCAATAGAGTCGCTCAGTTGTGTTCAGAATAATTCTGGCTTATTGGTGCTGAAATCAATATTAGTATCAGCCTCAGGTAATGATGTTTTCTCCATGGCAAAGTATTTGTCTGTTTGCTCGATGACGTTTGTGAGGTTTGACTTGAGTAAATCCATTTTAGGCTCAAGTGCACTGAGTTTTTTAGCTTCTTTGGCAATGAGATTGGCGATAAAAAGCTCTTGTTCTTCAGTCAAATCGAGAATATGAAAACTGGACGAAATCTGCTGATTTAAGTCGTTTGTAACATCGAGTATCAAGCTTTTATACTCATCAGAAATATTTTGCAAAGAGCTTATTCCACTGGTGATATCTAAGACGATTTGCTCCATGGCCTGCTGACGAGCCAAATCTAGTAATTTGGACTCAACCCCTTCAATAATTGCGACAGAAATATCTTGAATGGCACCGCTTTCTTCAGGTGACTCCGGCATATTCTTAATTAAGAAGGAGACATTTTTTTCATTAACAATAAGACGCCTGCCAAAATGATGTAATCTGCCTTTGGTGCAAAGTAGTTCAAAAATATTTTGCTCAATCGGGCTTATTTGTGTCTCATTTGGGCCATAAAACTGCATAGTCTCTTGGTTTATCATGATGCTGCTGAGCATGCCCAGCTGCTTCATAGTAGAAAAGAACTGGTTAACGACTTGTTTTTGATTTCTGCATTGATTGAGTAATTTAAAAAATTGCATAACCAAGCTGTAATGAGATGCTTGTTGCATTGAAGACAGTGCGAGTGTAATGGACTCTTGTTCGCTGGCCTTGAGAATGGTTTGTGATTGAATGAATTCACTGACTTTTTGTACTTTGGTGATCAGCTCTTTCATCTGGAAGGGTTTTGCAATGAAATCATCCGCACCTACGTCAAAGGCACGTAATCTCATATCCAAATTGTTGTAGCCAGACACTAAAAAGACAGCACAATTTGTTGGAGATAACTCCGTTTTAATTTTTTCACATGCCGCCAAGCCATCTATGCCAGGCATACTAATATCCATTAAAACGACTTGTGGTGTGAAATGTTCAAGAATGTCATAAGCTTGGGTTGCCGAGTCTGCTTGTTCGCACACAAAAAAAGGTTTTAAGGCGGCGGTGATCATATCCCTTACTGCTTGTTCATCGTCAACAATAAGCACCTTAGCTTTGTCTGCCATAGCACACATACCCCTAAACTTAGCTCTAAATCGTAATTAATTATCTTGACTATCATCAGCATAGTGTACAACCGAGACATATGCTAAGTATTTACGACTGCTCAGGGTCAAGGAGGTAAATTAGATTTAGCCAAAGGGGCGTTTTAAGTTAAAGAAACCTCTGAGTTATACAGGGGATAATGGTGCGATCGCGATAAGAGCAAAGAGAGTGAGCACTTTACAGGCTCACTCTTCGGTTATATTAGTACTGCAGTTGACCTCCATTGTTGATAAATGTGACGTACTCTTGCCACAGCTCATCTACACTTCTGCCCACAGTTTGTTGGAAAGCGGCTTCAAAAGACCAAGTGTAATTACCTAAATCTTTGGCGGCTTTGTTAAATTTATACAGGAAATCGGCATCGTGTGTTACACGTACATAGTGCAAGAAAAAACCCGTAGTGGTGTAGCCACCTAGCCATTTTTTAGGGTCGGTCACATTAGGCGTACGCGTTTTGTGTAGGCCCTCACCAATTCTAACTGCATCAGCAAGCCCTTCAGTATATGCCCAGTAGGCTTTACCATCTCCATAGCTGTCGTGAGTTAGTGGAGAGTTGTTATACCCATGTGTTACCTCATGAGACAAAATGCCATCGATTTCATCGCGGATCGCTGCATCTGAGTTACCACTGTCACGGTAAATTTTCTCTAGGTGGCTGGTGCTTACAACAATGGTCATTTCACCAGAGCCATCTTGTCCCATTTTGTATGCAACAAACTCATTTCCCCAATGATCTTTTGCTCTAAGCTCAAATTGAAGGTTTCTAAAACGATTTGATTCAACTGGGTCGCGATACAGGATTTTTGCCACATCGACACAGCGATTTGCCATATGCCCTGCTGGATCTGAGATGATGCGTTTGAATAAGATAGACCCTTGAGTTTGTGGATCTACATCAACAAAGTCGACTTGAGGTTTTTTCCACTCACCATTTGGTGGTGTGGTTACCTCTTCTTTTATGTTTATGGTGTAACTGGTATTTGAGTATCCATATACAGACACATAGACATCATTACCTTTTAAGTTACATGATTCATTGGCAGTTGGTGTTGTGCTGCTACAATCAAATGCTTGTGTGGTTGGTTGAGCTGCGCTTCTCATGTACAGATCTGCATCGCCCGTCCCAGTGGTTGTTGCAATGATTTTATTGGCAACATTAAACGGGCCAAAGTGCTGCCATTGACCGGCGTTTAAGCTATTGCTTTGCGAGATAGGTAAGCTACTTGGTGGCGTTATATTTTCGGCAAACATCTCGATTTCAGCGATTTGCAGTATGTTTGCGCCATTGGTGGAGGACACATCTACTTTTACAAATGCAAAACTTTGTGGGTTAGCGACTGTGAATTGCTTTGTCTGATAACGATCATTGAAAGATTGGTTGTATCGCGTGTCGAGTACCACCCAGTTAATGCCATCATTTGAACCTTGCAGCTGCCAATCTTGCGGATCGCGACTTGGAGCATCATTGGCTGAGGTGATGCTGTAAGAGGTAACTTTTTGTGGTTGTGAAAACTGATAGCTTATCCAACCTGAAGATGAGAAGGTCAGCCATTTACTGTAATTATTGTTATCAAAAGCTTTGGTTTTCCCTTCAAAAGTACCATTTTCGCCGGAAACTGATATGGCATTGGGGTTATCGGACGTCAGATCCGTTTGCGCTATTGCTGAAGCGGAAAGTAAAGCACCAAGCAAACACGCTAGGCTGGTTTTTTTTAGTGAACTCTGTGTTATTTGCGTTTTCATATATGCAACCTTGTATCGTTCCAAAAAAATTGATTGTGGCTCGTTCCCATATTATTTGGCTTGTTAGTTATTTTGTTTTTTTACTTAGTTAGTAAGTGCCAAAATAATTGGAACGGTTTAAATGATTGGTTGTATTTTGAACTTTGTCAAAGGTTTTTTTACATTTTTATAACTGGGGAGTGTGGATTATGAGCCGATTGAGTTGATATTTGGAATTATTACGCAAGGGGGTGTTTGGTTTTTGAACTTTTTTATTCTTTGTTGTTAATTCGAAAAATATATATTTTTCATAGGGGTAACTTATATGCCATTTTACAGTGCGCTGGATAATCAATAAAATAAACTCACTAACTTCGAGGTAGCGGTTGCTGCTTAGATAAAATGAAAAAAATTACAGGAGTAACCTATGGCTTGCGTAATTGAGCGGGGAAGTATTGACGAGCTCATGGAGATTGAAAATCAAATTCCTGAGTTTTTGACACCAAAAACAAAACAGCTGATAGAAACCCGTTTACAAGGTAAAACAGTATTACTGCTGGTTGCAAAAAGAGAGGGTAAACCTATCGCATATAAGCTTGGGTACGCCGAGGATGAGAAACATTTTTACAGTTGGCTTGGTGCAGTCGTTCCAGAGTTTAGAGGTGGGGGCATCGCACAAACATTGTTAAATGAGCAAGAGCGGTGGTGTCGGTCTTCGGGTTTTGAAAGCATCGCTGTTAAATCAATGAATAAATTTAAAAATATGCTCATGATGTTATTAAAAAACAACTACAGCATTGTTGCGTGCCACCCATTAGAAGATGGCACTGACAGTAAAATTCATTTTTTAAAAACACTCTAAATTGTTATCTAGGTCATTTTTGACGAGCAGCTCTCTTTTCAAAAAAATAGTTGATAAACAAAGCTGTACAAATAATACCGCTGCCTAGTGATAGGGATAATAGGTCTGCTTGTCGGTTCCAAATGATGACATTGACTAAGACCCCTGCGGGGATCAGGACGTTGTTCATGATCGCTAAATTGCCAACGGATACCTGCGTTGCGCCCTTATTCCATAGGAAGTAACCGAGCCCCGAGGCGATGAGTCCTAGATAGATTAATATGCCCCATTGAAACTCGGTGGTTGGCAGTTTTTCACTGTTGCCAAGTATTACGTAACTCAGCCCTGTGACAATTAGGGCACCTAAAAAGAAAAAACCAAAACAAGTATGCTGCACGGGCAAAGGGGTCTGAGTTGGTAATCTTTTATACAAAACCTGTCCAAGCGCAAAGCACACATTAGCACCTTGAACGAGTAATAGCCCAAACCAGAAATCTTCATTTATGTTAGCTTGGCGAATAGTAATCGCACCCACAGTAGCGAGCAAAGCGACAAATAGATAGTGAAGTTGGAGTTTTTTTTCTAGTAAGTCATTAATAACGGTGATGTAAACGGGCGTCATGACGGTAAACAAGAGTACTTCAGGTACGCTTAAGTAGAGAAAAGAGTGGTAGTAAAAGCCGTACATTAAACCAATTTGAATTGCCCCTATTGCCATCAACGTCAGTGCGACGCGCGCAGTTACATTCGATAACTTAGTAAATGGCAAAAAAATAAGCAACGCAATCGCGACTCTGCTAAAAGCTGAGAACCAAGTGTCAACTTGACCTGCGAGGTAAACGCCAATCAAACTGAACGAAAATGCCCATATAAGGGTAACAAAAGAGAGATAATACATAACATCAAATTACTGTTTTTCGTTATGGTAAAAGGTCGTAGAGAATAAATCGAGCGAAAGGTGAAAAAAGCCAGAGGTAAGCCTACATGGACCGAGATCTTAGCTTTGTTCAATCAAAGCATCGAAAAAACCGAACTAATTAATCATTATAATATGATTTTAATTTACTACCTAGTCGCTACAATGAAGTTGTTTTCACATTTATCCCTTTCATGATTACCCATGATGTGTTAAAGGCCACCATTTTATGGTGGCCTTTTTATTTTCGTTTTAGCGTTTTCTCATTGCTTGTATTAATTTATGGCATTACCTGTGCTCAGTGACACTTTTATACATTTTTATTTGCGTTTGTTCATCTTACGCTAAACTTCAATCTTGCATTTTAGCCCCATATGGCGTGATTAACCTTGTAGAAGACAGCGCCTGTTAATGTTGTAAGGAGTTTCAAAATGAAGAAGTTGATAAGTATGAGCCTTATGTTGGTCATGGTAATTGTGTCGGGATGTGCATCTATGGGCGCGGGTGATAATGTGCAAAAACGTGCTCAAATCATCAAGATGAAGAATGAAACACTCTCTCAGTTATACAAGGAAAAGCCAGATACTCGAGCGCAGCTACGCTCAGCTGTGGGATATGCCGTCTTTTCAAATGCAAACATCAATTTGCTTTTAGTCTCTGCGGGCACGGGTTATGGCGTTGTGCAAAATAACCAAACAGGCCAGTTTACCTATATGAACATGGCTGAAGGTGGAGTCGGGCTTGGACTAGGCGTTAAAGATTATCGCTTAATTGTTGTGTTCCACACTGCCGAAGCCTTAGATACCTTTGTCAATCACGGTTGGACTTTTGGTGGTAATGCTGATGCAGCTGCAAAAGCTTCTGATAAAGGTGCGGCTATTCAAGGCGAGGTATATTACGGCAATATGTCTGTTTATACGCTTACTCAAAGTGGCCTTGCGCTACAGGCAACAGTGAAAGGGACAAAGTTTTGGCCTGATAAATCATTAAACTAAGTCAGGAAACAGGCGATACTTGAGAATCATCAGGACATAAAAGTATTTTTTATAAGATTTCGCTTTTTGTTCTTGTTAGGTGTAGAAGTATTCGCTATAAACAACGTAAGCATATCTAATTATTTTTAGAGGGTAACGTGTTCAAGGAAATTGACGACCTCAGTGATAGTTTAGTTTTAATTGTAGAGGACTCAGCACTGACGCAAAAAGTGCTGGGTGCTTGCTTAGATGGATTGTGCCGTGTCGACGCAGTTGACAGTGCCGAAGAGGCTATAAATTATTGCCTCAAATCTCCCCCAGACTTAATTTTGATGGACTGGATCCTAGGTGGAATGACAGGGCTTGAAGCGTGTAAAAAAATTCAAGCCATGGATGAGTTAAATGATATTCCCATTATATTTGTTACCTCCAACACGAATGAAAATCAACAGGAGCTATGCTGGGATGCGGGGGCAGTTGACTTTTTAGGTAAGCCGATTGTGGCCCGGACATTAGTTAATCGAGTTAGAACCCACTTAAAATATAAGCGTCAAACCGACATATTAAAGCAGTACTCCTTTTTTGACGGCCTGACTGAGGTGTTTAATCGGCGCTACTTCGATATGGAGTGCACGCGTTTGTTTCGGCAAAACCTCAGGCAACAGCAGTGTATGTCTATCATTATGCTAGATATTGATTATTTTAAGTTATTTAATGATCAGTATGGACATTTACAAGGTGACGATGCGTTAAAAGCGGTTGCAAAGGTTGCTGTGAAAATGGTGAACCGGCCACTTGATAGCGTATTTAGATATGGTGGGGAGGAGTTTGCTGTTTTGTTGCCTAACACCAGTGAAGAAGGGGCGCTTAAAATTGCGCAGTCGATTGTGCATGCTGTTAGAGGGCTTGAAATTCCACATTGTAAATCTGAATTTGATGTGGTGACAGTCAGTGCTGGTGTTGCAGTAGGGCAATATGGCGCGTATGACAATGTTGAAGAGCTGATCCAAAAAGCGGACGAAGGGCTGTATAAGGCTAAGTCAAACGGAAGAGATCAGGCTTATTTAATTAATGAAAAGTAGTGGTAGAAATAGGTGTGATCAGCCCGATCACACCTATTTTTTGACTTACATATTAAACAGTAAGGCCGATACTGCTAACAGACCAACCGTAAGCACAAAGTATGTGCTTAGCTTACCCTTGTACTTTTGTAATGCTGGTACTTTATAAATTGCGATTGTTGGCATGACAAACAGTATCAAGGCGATGATCGGGCCCGATATTGCCCCCATCATGTCTAGAATACTTGGGTTGATCACTGCACAAATCCAAATAGAGATAAACATCACCACAACGCCTAGCTTGTCAGCTGCTTTATAGCTGATAGAGGTTTGTTTCGTGACCAGACCATTGAAACTCTCTCTTGCACCTAAAAAGTGCCCTAAGAATGAAGAAGTAATGGCAATAAATGCAACCAATGGACCGAGTGTTTCAATAAATGGGTTGTTGTATACGTTAGCCAAATAAGACAGAACAGATACATTTGCCTCTTTTGCCTCAGTCATTTGCTCAGGGGTTAGTGAGAAAATACACGAAAATACAAACAACAAGACAAATGCGATGAGCATCAATGCGGTGTTACGCAGAATACTCTCAGCTTTGAGAGTGGCTTCTGACTTATAGTGTCTGCGTTGTGTATTTGCAAAGCTAGAAATCGCCGCTGCGTGGCTAAAAGAAAAGACAACAATGGGCACTGACAACCAGAGTGTCTCAGTCAATGAGCCGATATCAGGTGTAGATATCGCTGGAAGTTGCCAATTAGGGATTAGATATAAAGAAAGAAACAGCAGCACGCCGACTAATGGATAAACAAGTACTGCAAAAGCTCTGAGGAGCAACTTCTCACCACCTAGCATGATTGCGATCATGCCAGCAACAAGCACACCAGACAGTAAAACTCTTGGTAATGATTCCATCTCCAGTTGGTTTACCATGAAACTATCAACCGTATTGGTTAAACCGACACCGTAAATAAGTAATATTGGGAATATTGAGAAAAAGTACAGCAATGAGATCAAGCGACCGCTGGTAGCACCAAAATGCTCTTCGACAACGTCGGTGAAATCTGAGTCGCTATTTTTTGAGGATAATACAAATCGAGCAAGACCTCGGTGTGCCAGATAAGTCATCGGAAAAGCAAGCACAGCCATGATCATCAAGGGCCAAAATCCACCAATGCCAATGTTGATTGGTAAGAATAAAATACCCGCGCCTACAGCTGTACCAAACAGACTGAGTACCCAATTAGTATCATGTTGGGTCCAGCGTGATTCGCTGATATTAACCACGTCATTCGCGCCTCCCACTTGTGAATTACTCATACTTGTTGTCCTACGTTTTAGTTTTAATCGCGCGGATGATATATAAATTCACGCATTGATGCATGTTTATTCGGTTTGATTGAGGTTTTTTTAACCTTTACATTGGCTTTATGGTTAACAAGTGCTCACTTTGAAAAGGGTATTGTCGGTTCGAAAAGTGACAGGTGTCTTGTAAGAGCAGGTAAAGGGGGTCCGTGTTTTGTACGATATGACGACGTTTCACATTGTAGAAAACTTACTATTTAGTTTGGTATAACGTGTATGTTGTCCTGAGAGGTTATGCTAAATGGGCAGTTATGAATTTAAAAATATTACGCTTTTAAATCAGTCAGGTATGATTTTTTATTTAAAATATATAAATAATGATTTTCTTCATAACTTTATCTGATTGTGTGTGTTGTACCTTAATTGTTTCCGGTATGAGTGTTAGAATTCTGGTGTCTTTTAATTGTTTTTGACCTCCGGTTGCTTATTTGACTGGGGCAAATTTAAAGTGGTAAGAATTTATGCTGTATTATCTTTTCGTAGGTGCACTTGTATGGTTTTGCTACACGCTTTTTAGCAAGAGTAATTCTTTTTTTGAGTAAAGTAAGTTTAGTTTAAGTGCCAAACCTAGTAGGTAGTGGAGTTACTCTAACGCTGACATTTGATTAATGACCACTGCCTAGCACACTCGTGTTTAAATACTGATGATAGCGGTAACAGCCACTTAACTGTCAATTTATTTAGTTGAAAGATTACATTTTCAAACATTCCCTGACTGATTCACACACCCGTATGAACTATGATTTCCACATCAAACATGATTGGGGAAAACAATGAAAAAATTATTAACCGTATCAATGATCGCTCTATTGGCAAGTGGCTGTGCGCATCATAATAATGTAAGACCATCTCAAGACGGCAAGCATTACGTCAACCTAACTTCAGAAACTCGACAAAAAGCAGGCGAAGAAGCGCTAGAACAAGCCAACTATTATTGCAGTGAGAACGGCAGCACGCGCGCGTATATTGTCAATGAAACGATTACTTACATGGGCTCGATGCCAGAAGATGAATATTTGAAAAATCGCAATTTAGCTGAGGCAGTCGAAGTCGCAGGTGCAGGTATGTCAATTTTAGGTGGCGGACGTGTCGATGATTTGGGCACCGCGATGTGGATTGGCGGTGGTATTGCAGAAGATACTATGGGCGAACCTTATCAAATTAATCTATCATTTAGCTGCAAATAAATGCACGAATCATCATATACGCTATCATCTAGCGGTCGCTTTGTCGGCCGCTTGTGGCATCAAGTCCCATTGCGTTATTCGACGCATTATACAAAATCAATGTATATCTGAACTTTCCTAATAATCTAGAATTCACTCACATTTGTATCGCGACTGAATAAAATAGGTAGGCGTCTCGTGATATGTCCAATAATTAAATCAGTTGTGATGTTAAGCTCAAATCATATATTGCTTGATATGACAAATATGACAGAGCACAACCATTTTTAATTTAGACCTGAACCTGTTGTGGAGGGAGTTTAGGTCTTGAGTGGAAAGCTCAATATCGTGACAGAAAAACCTAAATCGTGTTTAAACCTTTTTTATATGTAGCTGCGTCTTAACTGTTAAATATCATATAAAAAGGACAACAAGATGAAAGCTTTCATGTTTACAGCACTGGCATTATCTTCACTTTACGCTTCAGCAAACCAATATTACTCTTCTGATTATGAATTTGTAAAAAGCACCTCTTTGACATTATCAGCCAAAGAGGTTGACCAATTTAAAATCGATGCAGGAGCGGGCAGCCTCAAATTGATAGGAGAAGACACGGACAAAATTAGCGTTACCGCTGAGATTTTTCAGTCAAGCGAAGGAGGGGATTATTGCTTAGATCTATCCCAGCATAGAAATAAAGCTTTGCTAAAAGCCAATGTGTGCCATAACGGGGTCAACAATACGTTAGTCCATCTTTCAATTACTGCGCCAAAAAGTTTAATTACACAGATCAAAGATGAATCAGGCTCAATTGATGTGTCACATGCAAGTGTTCAAAGTATTGATGATGGCTCTGGTTCGATTAATATCATGGATAATCTTACTTCTCTAAATATAGATGATGGTTCTGGCAGCATTGAGGTTTCTAGTGTTCAAGGTGAATTAGATATTGATGATGGCTCGGGCAAAATCTTAGTGGAGGATATTAAAGGGAATGTGTGGATCGAAGATGGCTCGGGTAAGGTGGTCGTTGATAACGTCACAGGCAAAGTGTCAGTTGATGACGGCTCTGGTAGTATTTCTGTGCGAAATGCACAATCGTTCGAGTTGATAAATGATGGTTCCGGCAGAGTAAATTTGAAGAATATCCGTGACCAACAAAATTAATGTGATTTAATCTACACCGCAGGTATTTTCCTGCGGCGTAGTCTGTACTATTTTTCTAGTCCAAAAGGGTCATCGATACTATAGCTTGGCTCTGTAAACCATTTTGGGCCTGACTCAGTGATGTAAAAGTGATCTTCAAGGCGAATACCAAATTGATCTGGTATCACTAGCATGGGCTCATTGGAAAAGCACATGCCCGGCGCTAATCGTTGTGGATTGTCTTTGACAAGATAAGGGCGTTCGTGAATATCTAAACCGATACCATGTCCTGTTCTATGCGGACAACCTGGCAACTGATAGTCTGGCCCTAAGTTATGCTTGGCAAAGTAGCTTCTTGCTGCGTAATCCACATCACCGCATGTCGCGTCAATTTGGGCTGCATTAAAAGCATGTAATTGCGCTTGTTTTTCATGTTCCCATATTTCCCTTTGATAGTCTGTCGCTTTGCCAAAAACATAAGTTCGGGTAATGTCACTCAGATAACCGTGCAGTTTGCAGCCTGTATCGATTAACACCACATCACCTTGTTTCAGAGTTTGTGGCTCCTTCACGCCATGCGGAAATGAAGAGGCTTTACCAAATAAAACAATACAGAAGTAATTACCTGAAGCGCCCACTTTCTTGTGGGCTTGTGCTATAAACGATTCGACTTCAGTGGTCGTGATGCCTTCGTGCAGTATGGAAGCTGCGGCTTGTTGTACAGCCAGTGTCATATCCATTGCTCGTTGAATTAAAGCGATTTCGTTCGCCGATTTGTGCATACGGCAGTGACTGGTCACTTGATGTCCATTAATGACATTCAGGTTCGGGTTCGCTTTATTGATCCCATCGACGACAAAAAAAGCTGTACTTTCGTCAATGGCTAGCGTGGCATTGTGCGATATGCCGCACTCTGTAAATATTTGCCCCAGAAGTTGATAGGGGCATTGTTCTTCTTGCCACGCATGAACTTTACCTTTGATCACTTGGTATTCGCTGATTGTACCAAGCTCAAAAAAAGGGGCGATAAAACAAACCTCCCCTTGGGCTGGCAATAATGCACCAACGAGCCGTTCACTGGCTGACCAATCTAACCCAGTAAAGTACTTTAAGTTAGTGCCAGCATTAAGGAATAAAGCATCGATATTATTGGCTTGCATGTATGCCTGTGCTTCGGTCATACGAGTTCGGTAATCTTCCTCGATAATGGGTTGTACCCCTGATGTCATTGTATTGAGGTTATCAAGTGCTGCTTGTTTTGATTGAAAGCCTATACCTATCATAAATGTATCCTATTTCGTTATTATCGAGTACTACTGAAAACGCGTGATGCTGTAAGGGGTAATATCAAATACAGTTGGCTGATTTGCAACCAAATTTGCGATGAGTTCACTGGTGATCGCGGCTTGTGTAAGCCCCAGATGTTGGTGACCTAACGCAAACAGTATATTTGGGTGTTCAGGGGCTTGACCAATAACAGGTAGTGAGTCCGGTAAAGAGGGTCTAGGGCCCATCCAGTAAGAACCTTGCTGAACATCACTAAATCCTTTGAGCATATCCTTTGCATGAGTAAGTAATGAAGCGGCTCTTGTATAAAAGGGCGGACGATTTAGACCCGCAAACTCAACGGTACCTGCGAGACGAAGTCCATTTTGCATTGGTGTCATAATGAACTGACGATCTGCGGAAGCGACAGGGCGGCTCAATGCATGCTTGCTGAGCATATTATGATAGCCTCGCTCGGCTTCGAGTGGCAGTTTATAACCCAGCTGCTTGCACAACTGCTTACTCCATGCACCAGTGCAAATCACCACTTTATCAAAGTGAGGTAGCGAGCCCTGTGTATCGGTTGCCACCATCACTTTGTCATGTTGCTGGATGTTGGTAACGGCTTGTTGTATGAACTGACCACCTAAGCGGAGAAATTCTTGAAAGAGGGTGTTCGATAATTTATGTGGGTCGGTCGTATGCGCGACATCTTTGAAAAGTAACGCGTAGTTAATTGTATTATGAAGCTGTGGCTCTAAAGCTTGTGTTGCTTGTTGGTCGAGCAGCTCAACGTTAACACCATTTGAGACATACGCCTGATATAGCTTTTCAATGTCATCATAACTGAATTTTTCAAAGGTCAGTAAACTCCCATTGCGCGTTATATGTGCATCAAAATTTTCCCCTAATAATCGTTTGTATGCATCGATTGCTGCAAGATTAAGAGCTTTCAGGGCTTCTGTATTGTGGCGATAAGCGCGTGCTGGCATATTGCTACAAAATCGAGCAAACCATGGTAGTGCTTTGACCAAATATCGCCAATCAATGCGCAGAGGGCTTAACTTGTTCATCAACATACCGGGCAGCTTTTTTAACAGTGCTTTGTCGGCTAAAGGAAAAACCTGCTCTGTTGCAAAGTGCCCAGCATTGCCCATAGAGCATTGCGTACTTACTCCGTTGGGATCGAACAAGCTTACTTGATACCCATGGCGCTGCAATTGTACGGCGTTACATACCCCGATTATGCCAGCGCCGATGACTGCAATTTTATTATTTTTAGTCATTTATGTGTGCTCTTTTCAAATTGCATCTTGTGTACTTCTGTCGTAGAAAACTTTTTATATTTTATTAAATTTATACTTTTCATTGAGTTAAAGCCTTTTTTTATATGTTTCATTGGAGGTTATGATTTTTTCTAAAATGGTATATTGATTATTGTATACAATATACTTATAGTAAAAAGCAAGAACGATAACAGAGGAATAACCATGAACGTAGATTGGCAAGGGGTTTACCCTGCAGTGACCACACAGTTTAACGAAGACGAGACAGTTAATTTCGAAACCACCAAATCGATGATCAATTCGCTGATTGAAGATGGGGTACATGGCATCATTGTGTTAGGAACTGTGGGTGAAAATTGCTCTTTACGTGCAGATGAAAAACGACAAGTTTTGCAAGCCGCTAGAGAGGCCGTCGCTGGCAGAGTACCTTTACTTACAGGTGTGGCAGAAACCACCACGTCACTGGCCGTGGAATTTGTTCAAGATGCTGAAAAAATAGGCATTGACGGATTTATGGTCCTACCGGGTATGGTCTATCGCTCAACTGAGCGTGAAGCTATCTACCATTATCAACAGGTTGCTCGTTCAACAGCATTACCCATTATGATTTATAACAACCCGATTACTTATGGTGTCGATGTGTCAATTGAAGGTATGCGTACATTGGCGTTGGAAGACAATATTGTCTCAGTCAAAGAGGCAACAGAGGACACGCGCAGGATCAGTGAGCTTTTGTCCACTTTTGGTGAGCGTTTTGTCGTTTTTGGTGGAGTGGATGACATTGCATTAGAAAGTTTGATGTTAGGCGCGACAGGTTGGATTTCTGGCCTGACGAATGTATTTCCTCGTGAGTCAGTGGCTATTTACAAACTTGCACAGCAAGGCAGGTATGCTGAAGCCACTGAGATTTGGCGTTGGTTTTTACCGTTACTGCGCTTGGACACAGTGCCGACCTTGGTGCAATGTATTAAATATGCGGAGCAGCTGGCAGGGCGAGGCAGTGAAAAAACGCGTTCACCACGATTATCCCTGACTCAAGACGAAAAGGCTTATGTAAGCCGTTTGTATGATGATGCTATCACCAACCGCATTGACCTCAGTAAATTTAATCTTAATTAAGGGTTTTCAACATGAACAGGGGGACATTTTTTTGTATTGATGGCCATACGTGTGGCAACCCTGTACGTCTTGTTACCAGTGGCCACCCAAATCTTCGGGGGGCCACGATGGCTGACAAGCGGCAGCATTTTCTCGCTGAGTTTGACTGGATCCGTAAAGCCTTAATGTTTGAGCCCCGAGGGCACGATATGATGTCAGGTGCATTTTTATATCCACCTTGCAGCGACGATGGTGATGTGAGCATATTGTTTATTGAAACATCAGGGTGCTTGCCTATGTGCGGGCACGGCACCATTGGCACGGTGACATTTGCGCTGGAGCAGGGGTTAATTCACCCACAAGAAATGGGCTTAGTCAAAATTGATACGCCAGCAGGTCGAGTAGATGCACAGTATGAGATGCATCAAGGTAAAGTAAAGTGGGTTAGGCTCGTTAATGTGCCTGCATTTTTGGCACATACAGATGTGACTGTTGAGACTGAAGCACTTGGAAAATTAAGTGTTGATATCGCGTATGGCGGTAACTTTTACATCATTGTTGAGCCACAGGGAAATTTTAAGGGCATAGAAAGCACAGATGCCGACACATTAATAAAAATGAGTCGTGAAGTACGCACAGCGGTTAATGCGAAAATCAAGTGTATTCACCCAGAATCTGCCCATGTATATGGGGCGTCGCATGTACTTTGGACTGGTAAACCACAAAATGACGATTCTACGTCCGCAAATGCGGTATTTTATGGAGATAAAGCCATTGACCGTTCGCCTTGCGGCACTGGCACCAGCGCACGTATGGCTCAACTCTTTACAAAGGGGCACTTAAAGCCACAGCAAGATTTTATCCATGAAAGCTATATTGGTAGCCAATTTATTGGGCGCGTAGAAGAGGTGACCGAAGTGGCAGGTAAAGTGGCAATTCGTCCCAGTATTCAAGGCTGGGCTGTGCGCACGGGCACGAACTGCATAACCGTAGATGACGATGACCCTTATGCATTTGGATTTCAAGTGATTTAACACTGTTTTTCAAACTTATCAATAACTGGAGGTAACAATGAAATTATATGGACAGAGTTATATCGCGGGCAATTGGCAACACAACCAACAAGGCGACACTTTTAACAGTTTTTGTCCGGGTACCAACGAATATTTACCTGCGATGTTTTTCGAAGCCACTGAAGCGCAAGTAAAATTAGCAACGGCGTCAGCTGATAGGGCGTTTAAGTCGTATCGTCGAATGTCAAATCGTCAACGGGCACAGTTTTTAAGTACCATTGCTGATGAAGTTACCGCCCTAGGCGATACGCTTATAGAAACGACAATGTTAGAAACTAATTTGCCGCGTCAGCGCCTAGAAGGAGAACGTGCACGAACCATCGGTCAGCTGCGTGCTTTTGCTGAGGTGTTAGAACAAGAACTTGCACCGCTGAACTTAAACAGTGTTGACGAAGGTGACGAAACAAGGTTGCCTGTTGCTAAGCCACACACCGCCTTAACACATATTCCAGTCGGGGTGGTGGCTGTATTTGGTGCGTCAAACTTTCCATATGCTTTTTCGACGCTCGGTGGAGACACAGCTGCGGCCCTTGCAGCCGGCTGCCCTGTGATAGTGAAGGCACATCCAGCTCACCCTGCAACCAATGAATTGATGACAAAAGCAATTGATAAAGCCATCAAACAGTGCGGGATACCTGACGGCGTATTTTCAATGCTCCAAGGTAGTCAACACCCACTGTCTCATCAACTAGTTAAAGACCCTTACGTTAAGGCGGTTGGCTTTACAGGATCGCTTGCTGCTGCAAAAGCATTGCTAAAAACCATTAACGACAGAAAAGAGCCTATTCCGTTATATGGGGAGCTGGGTAGTGTAAATCCTCAAATTGTATTAACAGGGCAAGATGCGCATCAACAAGCGACATTGGCGACTCAATTGGTGAGTTCAATGATTATGGGCCACGGACAATTCTGTACCAGCCCAGGAATATGGTTTGTACCTACTGAATATATCGACTTTGAACGTGCTGCTATTAACGCGGTTGAAGCCGCACCTTCAGACACACTGCTGACGACGGGTATTTTACAGGCTTATAAAAAACGCACAGACACGTTATTTCAGCATCCAAGTACAGCGTTAGTGGCGCAAGGTACGCTCAGTAAGCAATACCATGCTGCTGTTCAGCTTTATACTTGCAGCACTGAGGACTTTATCCAACACAAACTTCTGCAAGAAGAGGTATTTGGTCCATGTGCTATTGTGGTTAAATATCGAGATGAAGAGGCGTTAGTACGCGCGGTAGAAGCGTTAGAGGGCCAGTTAACTGCGAGCGTTTATGGCGACGCTGATAAACTGCAAGAAAAAGCCGAAATAATAGAGTCTCTGAGCCATAAAGTGGGTCGTTTAATCTATAACCAAGCGCCTACTGGTGTGGAGGTATGCATGTCGATGAATCATGGCGGACCTTTTCCTTCTTCAACAGATGTGAAAAGCACCTCTGTAGGTATACGCGCAATTTTGCGTTTTTTACGTCCGTTATGTGTACAAGGTGGCATTTAATACCGTCATATTAGCCGAGCCTGTCTTTTATAGGCTTGGCTATTATCACGCGCAATACAAAGATAAAACGGGGCCTGCGTGCATTTTTGATTTAGCTACGTATAATGTAAGTCACTGTAAATTTTTGATTAACCCCATGGCGATTGTACATAAAACTAGAACTCAACTTGTTGCCGAAGCGATTAGAGATAAGATTTTAAGCGGCGAGATAAAGGCAGGAGAACCTTTGCGTCAAGCTGCATTGGCTGAAGAGCTTAATGTTAGTCGCATCCCTGTTCGAGAAGCGCTGTTGCAGTTAGAAGCAGAAGGATTAGTTAACTTTGAAGCACATAAAGGCGCGACAGTAACGAGTCTTAGTGCTGATCAGATAGATGAAATATTTGATTTACGTGCTTTATTGGAAGCAGAGCTGCTTAGGCACTCGGTAACGTATTTAACTAATCGTGATTTGCTTGAAGCGGAGGCCATTTTAGCGGATCTTGAAGAAGCTATTTCTGCCGGGGACTCTCAGCTTGCGACTGGCAAATTAAATGCAGAATTTCACGATAAGTTATATTCGAGGGCTAATCGACCTCAAACACGTGAGCTTGTTGCCGTTTATAGTAAAAACTCTGAACGTTATGTTCGTATGCACATTTTGTTAGCTGGTGGTATTAATACTGCGCCAGAAGAGCACCGAAAGTTACTGCAACTGTGCAGAGATAAAGAGATAGACAGCGCATGTGAGTATTTAAAACATCATATTTTGAGTGCCAAAAAAGGCATTAAAGCACTGCTTTTAAAACTAGAAGAAGGTGCTTAAATAATAGGCAAGCCATTTATCTCTGCGTGTTGAGTAAAATGGCTTATCTCCCATCGGTACTTCTTTTTTGCTGGCAATATTACTGCCAGATACCAACACTCATTTCGGATGTAAACCCTGGACCAAATGCGGCAAGTAAACTGGTTTCACCTTTTGTGGCTTGTTCAAAGGTGCGGCGTAATACATCGATAACTGCAACGCTGGACGTATTGCCTGTCTCAGCTAAGCAGGCTCGAGAGTGCTTCACTTTATCTGGATCGAGGTTTAAACAGCGCTCTAATTCATCTAAGATACGTCTGCCACCGGTGTGAAATATGGTATTGTCGACGTCATTTGCATCGATTTCTAGCTTTTCTTGGCAAAAGGACTGTAGATAAGGCGCTACGTGGGGAATTGAGTGCATGACATCTTTGTCCAATGAAAACTTAAAGCCTTTATCTGTCAGTTGATACTCGATGTATGGCATCGTGTCTTCAATGGTAACACTCTGATTATGTGTCAATCTTAACCCTGAAACTTGGTCATCTCCTCGCATCACTACCGCAGCTGCACCATCCGCAAAAAGTGAGTTGCTTATAAAGTCTTGCAGTCTACCCGCCTCTTTATGAAAGCACAGAGATGAGGTTTCAACACATACAATCAATACGTTTCTATCTGGACGGTGCTCACAATATTCAAATGCGCGTCCAATCGCTGAAGCGCCAGCCACACAACCGAGTTGCGCAATGGGTATTTGCTTTGTATCAGCTCTGAGTGACAGACGATTTATGAGATGTGCGGTGAGTGATGGCATCATAAACCCGGTACAAGAAGTGGCGATAACCATATCAATTTCGTCAACATTTAATCGGGCATTATGAATGGCTTCACGAGCGACTTTTTCAGCCATTTCAATGGCGGCATCTTGATATACCTTGGCTCGCTCGCCAAAGTTCCCCTGTTTAACCACATCCGTTAAAGGCATGATCAGGTGCCTCTTTTTGACTTCTGCGTTTTGTATCATGTCAAAAGCACGCTTTTTGTGAGGGCTGTCTGGATGGCAGATCTCAATGACCGTCATAATATCGTCGGCATTCACTTCGTAGTTTGGATAGTAAGTTGCTGGTTTACTTAAAGTTGTCATGATAATTCTCTCCTTAATTGAATGACTTAAAGCAAGACCTACAACTGCTTTCTTTTATTTCACAATTTTTATAAATAAATTTAACCTTTTTGGGTTTTCATAGTTAAGTAACTGATATTAAATAATTTATATTTTAAATTAATTTTTGTTATCTCAGTAATGCAGGGAATGGGAGTGAGAACATCTAACAGTTGCTAATTTTGCATTTAAGTGAGCTGTTACATTCGATTTTACTCGGCACAATCAGCTTGTATAACATTGATTTACAACCTAAAACGCATCTTTACGCATCTTTTCCTATCTTTTCACTGGCTTTAAGTATTTGATTTTTAATGGGTTTTTTGTTTGTTTTTACATGAGGATTGTCTGCGCTCATGGGTCTCGGTGTGTATTGAGCTTTTATTGCGCTTTTATTAATTTTTCATTCATTTTCGCCGCTCTAATGTCACCTCAAGCGCCATGGCAAGTCAAAACAACATCTATTTAGGAAAGTATCTATGAGAAAAACCGCCATCAGTATTGCGATTGCATTGTCAACGGGAAGTGCAGTAACCCCGGTATTCGCAAATGAGCAAGCCACACAAATCGAAAAAATAGAGGTAACAGGCTCTCGTATTAAGCGCTCTGACATGGAAACTGCAAGCCCGGTTACATTTATTGGCGCGGATGCTATTCAAGCCAGTGGTGCGGTTACCATTGATGATGTGCTTCAGGATATCACAGCAGCAGCCGGCGCAATGACCAATCCAGGAGTCAATAATGGTTCAGGAGGAAATGCGAGTATTAATTTACGTGGTCTTGGCGCACAGCGTACTTTGGTGTTAGTAAATGGCCGAAGAATGATTAATTCTGGCACTGGTGCTGCATCCACGGTAGATCTTAACACCATCCCTGTCGCGATGATTAAACATATCGAAGTGCTTAAAGATGGCGCTTCAGCAGTATATGGCACTGATGCGGTTGCAGGCGTTGTAAATATCATCTTAAAAGATGATTTTGAAGGGGCAGAACTGAATGCACAAACTGGATTGTCTGGCGAAGGGGATGCTGAGCAGCATAATATTGATTTGACTGTGGGTACCAGTTTTGACCGTGGAAACATGGTATTTGGCATCCAATACATGGAAAGGGGATCAGCAAGTCAAGCAGATAGAGATTTTTCATCTTGCCCAATTAGCGAGGTAGATGGCGGAAAATCACTGACATGTGGTGGTTCAACCATTACACCGAATGGTCATTTGTATCTTGAAAACGGAAAAGAGCTGCAAGGGGATAAAGAGGGGAACTATGCGGAGTATAACCCTGAGACAGATCCATACAACTACGCTTCAGATAGCTATTTATACACGCCGATGCAAAGGCTCAATCTAACTGGCACTGTGAACTACGAGCTAAATGACCGCACTACTTTATTTACTGAAGCAATGTACTCAAAGCGTTGGTCTGAACAACAAATGGCGCCTCAACCTGTTTGGTTTGATTTTACTTATACAGAGGCGATGGGCGATGATCTCTTAGAGCATGGTGCAGACTATGGGGATACAATACACTATCGTCGTCGCATGTCTGATACTGGCACGCGTGATTTTTCACAAGTGGTTGATACAGTCAGAACAGTCGTTGGTGTTGAGGGGTTTTTAGATAATGATTGGAGCTGGGATATTGCTGTCAACTTTGGCCGTAACGACTCAGTTGATCAGCTCTCTAACTTGCATAATATAGGCAGTTTGACCGAAGACATTGAACTTGGAAATTTCAACCCACTAGACCAATCTGCATGGTCAGCAGAAAACATGACGGATTACTTGTATACCGAGCAAAATACAGGTGGTAGCCAGATGTTGAACTTCAGCGCGTCATTGGCTGGTGAGCTTATTGAATTGCCAGCAGGTTACTTAGGCTTCGCAACGGGGATTGAAAAAAGGACTGAAAAAGCGTGGTATACACCGGATTCTTTGACTTCTCAAGGGCTGGCTAATGACCCTAAAGTTGAGCCTACCAGTGGCTCATACGATGTGAATGAAGCGTTTGTTGAGTTTGCTATTCCTGTACTTGCAGATGTGGCTTTTGCACAAAACTTAGATTTAAGTGCAGCTGTCAGAGCGTTTGACTACTCAAGTTTTGGTAGTGACTCAACATGGAAACTTGGTTTTACTTGGAAATTAAATGAACAGTTAATGTTCAGAGGGGTGAAATCAACGGCATTTCGTGCTCCAACCGTAGATGAACTATATGGTGGAAAATCCCCATCTTTTGAGCAGATCTCTCATCCGTTACTAGATAGTCAAGCTGAAGTTATCGTGGGTGGAAACGCAAATTTAACCCCCGAAGAAGCGGATACGTTAACGTTTGGGTTAGTATATGAGCCGAGCTTTGTCGAAGGCTTATCTTTGACCGTTGATTATTATGATATTGCGATCACTAATGCCATTAGCGAAGTGAACAACCAATATATCATTGATAACTGTGTAAACAGCAGTGGCGACTTGATCAATCAAGATTCAGCAGTTTGTTCGTCAGCAAATGTTGAGATTGCCAATGGTAAAGCAACGTTTAACAACCAATTACAAAATATTGGTGATGAAACGACTCAAGGTTATGACATCAATGTGGCTTATAGCTTTGATGCCGCGGGCTTAGCTTGGCAAGCTGGTTGGGACACTTCAATCCTAAAAGAAAGAACTATCACCATGGCTGGCGAAACGGTCGATTACACGGGGCTTATTACCTCTGGCCTGGGTGGGTATGCTGATATTAAATCAAGTTTAAGTTTGGCTGTGAAAGCTGATGCGTGGAGTGCTAACTACAAAGTCAGATATTTATCGGGCATGGACAGCTTTAGTTGTTTAAGTGAACCAAGTAGCTGTTATGCGCCAAGTACACCTAGTGTCACCTATCACGATATTTCAGGAAGTTACTTTGTCAGTGAGACCATCAAGTTGACAGGTGGCATTAACAATTTATTCGACAAGCAGCCACCATATTACTCAGGTAACAATGACTCAAACACGGATCCATACACCTATGATACGTTGGGCAGATATGTCTATGCGGGTATGAATATTCAGTTCTAGTTGTTTAGGTACTATTTTCGTTTTTCACACTCTCCGTAGAGGGACCAAAGGGCATGCTTAGTTGCAGCCCTTTTTTTATTTGTAAAAATTGAAAGCTAAATACGGCGGAGTTTCGTTTAACGACTATATTGAGAGAAGATAATAAAGTAATTGGAGCTAGGATGAGCGTCCGTATTTTAGTGATCGATGATGACAAAACATATAGAACGTTGCTTTCGCAGACGTTTGCTGATTATGAAGTGAGTGTGGCTTCCAGCGGTGAAGAAGGTCTGCAAGAGGCCATTGAGCTCAAACCCCACGTGATCTTATTAGACATCGTGATGGCTGGTATGGATGGATATGCGACGTGCTGCGAGTTGCGTAAAATTGAGCATTTGCGCCATACGCCCATTGTGTTTATCTCAAATTTGTCGTCATCAGACTGTCGATTAAAGGCATTCGAGATTGGTGCCAATGAATACGTGTGCAAAACTACGCATCCAGATGAACTCAAAGCTAAAGTGGTTGCAATCCTTGAGGCTGATCATGATTACTTTGAGGCACATGCGGACATAGCGCAAAAAGAATCGTTATTGCTGGATTTACAAAGACAAAATGCGTGCATGAAATCAATTGGCTTGTTTATGCAGGCAACGCATTATTGCAGCGATCTCGAGGTGTTACAAAAAATATTCATTAATACGTTGTCGAGTTTGGGGCTTCGGGCAGTTATCCATTTTAAAAACCGTGAGCTACTTCGGAGTACTTCAGGTAGTGTGGCTAAACTCGAACATGAATTGTTACTTCATCATGAGGACTTTGAGCGGGTACATCAATTTGACCATGGCCCAATGGTATTTAATTGGCGCAGCAGTATTTTGCTGGTTAAAAATGTAGGTGAACTCAGCGACATTTGTGCCCACGTTATGGATGCACTAGAGCTTGCGATTAGCAACCTAAATCGCAGAGCTGAAATGGTGGAGCAAATTTTATCAATAGAAAAAACCAATAAAGAGATTTTGGCCAGTTTAAAAGAAACAAAAAATAAGTCGAACACTACGCTTAAGCAACAGTTGTTCGATTCAGGTCTGATTTCTCAGTTTGACCTGCAAGATGAAAATGATTTAGACGAGCTTATTGCCAGTTCCAGCGATGATTTAGTGGGTATGGTTGAAGCATTTGGTGATAACGCCGAAAAAATTAGTGCCATTTTAGGGAGTTTGAAAAAGCCACCACAAGAACTGAGGTTCTTATTTAAAGAAAGTGCCAGTAACGCAGATACCACCCTGTTTTAAGCATTAGGCTCACGCTTGTATACATGTTTGGTCTGTAGCGTGAGTTTTAATTTCTTTTAAAACAGTGGTTTAAGTTTTTCTATATCTTTTTTTAAATTTTTTCTTGAAATCTTATCGCCTCGTCCATAGATAGAGTTATGAGGTCGCCGTAAGGGACCTAACTTTAACTAATACATTGTTTAATATGCCAATTCTCTGCTTTTTAAAGAGTGAATTCGGCTTAATATCGCTTTATGAGGATACACTTATGCGTACTGTAGATTTATCACCACTTTATCGTTCATTCATCGGTTTAGATCACCTAGCATCACTAATGGACTCAGCTCAAAGAAGCTCAGAAAAGCAGTCTGGATTTCCCCCGTATAACATCGAAGCATTGGATGAAGATAAGTATCAAATTACTATGGCCGTCGCTGGGTTCAGCGAGCAAGAATTGTCATTAGAGTCAGAAAATAATACGCTGACAGTGAAAGGCGAGAAGCAAAATAAAGCGTCTAATGTCGAACGCAAATTTATTCATCAAGGCATCGCAGAGCGCAATTTTGAACGTAAATTCCAGTTGGGTGATCACATTAAAGTGATTGGCGCAGACTTAGAAAATGGTTTGCTGAAGATTGACCTTGAGCGCGAGGTACCAGAGGCAATGAAACCGAGAAAAATTGCCATTGGCACAAGCCAGCTGTTAGAGAAAGAATAACCTTCTTTACTTGTTTTCTTGTTATGTTGTTTCCAACCAGCCGCCATTTGGCGGCTTTTTGCGTTAGAAAAATAAATTCTAAAGTCTATATCCCTCGTTAATTTCTGGATTAAAAAGGAACACTGTGTCTTTACTTGTTCAGTTCATCACCGTATGGTTGTGTTAATTTTATGTAACCAAGGAATGCGCGATGCGGTTTTTACTTTTTTGGCTATTGATATTTACATGTACACAGGTGTTAGCAAGTAAAGCAATAGCAACAACACAAATATTGACAGAATACACATCATTTACCCAACATGGTGACCACCGGTTCGCGGTGAATCTACTGCCAGCAGATTTAAAATCAAGGCATATACTGGAACTCGAATTAGGATGCGCAGAGCAAGGCTGTAGTGATTGGGACTACACCGTCCGTCTTGAATGGTATCAAGGGGAAAAGCGTTATGAACTTGGACGTTTGATAACCCCCTATGCCGGTTACATGCAAAGAGGGATGCACGGGTTTGATAGAAACTGGCGTCGTACTTTTTACTTTGATGTATCACATCTTACACCGGTGTTAAGCGGAGAAGGAACATTTAACGTTCACTATGGCGGTTGGGGAGCTAAAAAAAGTGCCTTCGGTATTGCTGCCAAACTCATTTCTAAACCCGCATATCAGACAAAATCGGTGAAGCGTGTCATTCCTTTATATGAGTCAGGCTCTGAGGGGTGGCCATATAAAACAGCAGAAGATTTTGCACAGCGCTTACCTGTGAAAGCGGTGACCTTTGAAGCCGATGAGCAATACGCCGAAGTGAAGATGATTGTAACGGCACATGGACATGCGCTGTCTTATGACAATCCTGATGGCAAAGCCGAGCTGTGTGGTGAGTGGTGTGATAGATACTTCACATTAGAGCAAGATGGCAAGTTGGTCGTTAAGCAGAACTTGTGGCGAGATGATTGCGATCAGAGTGCCACTTTTCCACAAGGGGGGACTTATCTTTTCGCCCGTGCCAACTGGTGTCCTGGCGAAGCCATTGAGCCTTTTAGCTATCCGGTCAGCACATCAGTAGAGGGATCGTCTTTATTTGATTTAGATTGGCAAGCATATAGTTGGCAGCCATCTCAATATGGTACTGACGCACCTAGGTATATTGTTAATGCGGTTTTGGTTACCTATGGCGAGCAGGAAGTCGAAGAAGATGTTGCGCTTACATCTATCGTTAAGCCTAATTCAGCCATGCCTGATCGAATCGGATTGTCGTGTGGAGAAATTGAGGTAGACGTGAAGAACCTTGGCAAATCAACGGTTGATGAGCTGTGGTTTGATTACGGTATTGAAGGTTTGCGCACTCACCAATACCATTGGCAAGGTGAAATTGAAGCAGGTGAATCAAAGCGAATTGCGTTTTCATCACAGTTTTTGGGGAACTATGACCCAGAGCTCGCTAAGCTGAACATTTCTGTTCGCAGTGAGTATGATCAACAGGAGGCTAATAATAGTCAAGCTGTTCAGTTCAAGGCACCAATGGCGGTTGAGCACAGCGCCATGTTGCGCCTACTTACAGGTAAAGACGGCACGGAAAGCAGCGTGTCTCTGCTAGATAAATCGCAAAAAATCATCAAGCACTGGGATATGTTTGCCGACTCAAGTTGGCATGAATTAACATTCGATGTGCCTGCCGGCTGCTATACACTAAAAGTACATGACAGTCAGCATGATGGCTTGGCATTTCCATTTTTTAATCAGCGTAAAGGTAAAGGGGAGCTTGCACTTCATCACAGTGATAAATTAGACGCAGCCGTGACACAATTACAGCCCGATTTTGGTCGTGAGTTGAGCATTCCTATCACGGTTGACTATGAAATGGGGGGCTGTGCGGCAAGTGCTTGGCAAGCTGATCTTGCCTACAATGTCAAAGGCCAAAAGGTGGCTTATCAAGGAGTGATATATCAAGCGCGGCATTGGAGTTACAATTTTGCGCCCAATAAATCTGGGCCTTACGACCCTTGGCAAGCGATCAGCTACTGTGATGGAAGTGCACTTTAATTAAACATATTTACTCATAGTAACGGCTCAGTTGTGGGTTGGTGTTGCGCAGTAATTTTGCAATATCAGCCCGCGTTTCTACAGTTTTATTTTGGCTTAATTTGAAGTTACCAGACATAGCTTCCAGCTTAACGTCGAAAAAGATTAAACTTTTGCACATGGCTTTTAATCTATTTTCAGGTACAGATGAGAGCTGCCACGGATCATGTTTATCCTCAAACGCGTTTAAAATATGCTGCATTGCCTTTAGTTGCTTCTCAAAATCATGGATAGAGTGCAAGGTACCTGAAGCTTGTACCGTGACATAGTCCCATGTTGGTAGGCTAAGCCCCTCAACTTGATTAGGGGATAAATACGTATCAGGTCCTCTAAATACAATATCTACGGGCGATGAAATACAATGTCTAATCGGGTTTGACGCAACCGCATGGCCATAGAGTGTGCGTGTATCTCTGCAAAGGCTGACAGGAAGATGGCAAATATGCGTTTGCCTATCATCTTTGCAGATGAACGTTGCCAGTGGGAAACGTTCAATTACTTCAAATAGTCGACAGTCTTCTTGCTCCTTGTAATCTTTGACCGGATATCTCATAGCCATGACTCCAGGCGCTGTTTAATGTCTGGCCACATATCATCTGTGATACTAAAGCGCGCTGTATTTCTAAAGCTGCCATCTGGCAACTTTCTATTTTTAAGGTGAATGGCTTCGAAGTGTGCACCTAATCGTGCAATGGCGCTGCGGGATTTGTGATTTTGCTCATGGGTTTGAAATTCAATTCTGACTAACCCCAACGTTTCAAATGCATGTTTAAGCAATAAATACTTAGCGTGCGTATTGATATGACTACGCTGCCAGTCTAAACCAATAAAAGTATGGCCAATTTCAGCTTGGAGGTTGTGGGGATCCAGTCTAAATATACGTGTATTGCCAGTTACTTGGTTGGTTTCAATATCGATAATGGCAAAGACAATTTGTTCCAGCGGATCAAATTGTGCTGTTTGCTCAAACCAGTCTTTTAATATCTCAGGGCTTTGACAATAGTTGGTCGGGACCCAACGCCAAAGCGCCTTGGTTTCACCAACTTTTTGTAATGCATCAAGGTGTGAATGAGATAGGGGATCTAAGCGTACTTTGCTAGAGCACAATGATATCGGTTTTAACATACATTTCTCCTTAGGCAATGACGATACATGTTTGCTATGCGTTAAGATTACGCTTTTGTGGTTATGATTAAACAACCAGATCTTAAAACTTGACTATACCAGCTTGATAGAAGACAGAGAGTTTTGTACGCTCAATAACACCTAATACTGCTGCGATAAAATGATGTTTACAGGGCTTCAATTAGATAAAAAAAATAAAGCAAAACATATTCAAATGGCAGAGCAAGTGCGCTCAGCGATTCAAAAGGGTCATATAAAGCCCGGTGAAAAGCTGCCGTCAGCTCGTGCTTTAGGACAGCTTTTTTCTGTGAATAGACACACGGTGATGAATGCGCTGCAAAACTTGGTTGCTGAAGGGTGGTTGGTATCTGAGCTTCGCAAAGGCTATAAGGTCAATAGCCAATTGCCTATAGTGCATAGCACACAAGTCAATGAACAAGACGCGATATTTGAGCCAATTACGCCACAATTTGCTGCGGTTATCCCTAACAACTCGTCACCGACTTTAGATGAATATACCAATAATTTTGCAGGTGGATTGCCGGATATAACGCAGTTTCCATTTGATGAGTTCAGGCGCAGCATCAATAAAGTGTGTCGTAGTAGCAACGCCCATGCACTTCATTATCAAAATGTGGCTGGAGAGCCCGAATTACGAGCACAATTAAAAGCATACTTGCGCAAAGCGCGAGGATTACCCTGTGACGATGTACTGGTCTGTAATGGCTCACAGGAAGCCTTGTTTTTAACAGCAAAAGCGTTTTTGAACCCAGGTGAAGGGGTTGCAATGGAGCGGCTTGGCTATCCGCCCGCAAGGCAAGCTTTTATGGTTGCAGGTGGCATCATTTACGATATTAAACAAGATGAGCAGGGCTTGTGTGTTGAAGCCTTGGCACAATGTTTTGCCAGCTCGACTATTCGCTTATTGTATTTAACACCTTTGCATCAATACCCCACCACACTCACCATGTCTGTTGCGAGAAGAATGGCGATATATAAGTTATGTGCGCAGCACGGCGTTTTTATCATAGAAGATGATTATGATCATGAGTTTCACTACCGTTGTCCACCACTTCAGCCAATGGCTGCGAATGACCCCGCACAAATTGTGATTTACCTGTCTACCTTTTCAAAAATCATGTTCGCGGGCGCAAGGTTAGGCTATGTCACAGCAGCACCTGCGGTACTTCAGCAGTTGGTAGGGCTAAAAAGGCTTATAAATCATAAGAATGACGTCTTGTTGCAGCTTGCCATCGCTGACTGGATGGCAACGGGCAGCTTTGAAAGACACTTGCGTCGAATGACTAAGTTATATCAACAGCGATGCGACTTAATGGCACAAAAACTCGGTGAACTCAAAGCACAAGGGTTTGATATTGAATTTAAACAACCGGATGGAGGCATGGCATTTTGGGTTGACTTAAAACGAGATATATCAGATTTACCTGCCAAGCTTGAGGAAGCAAAGATATTTGCCCACACTGAACAGGCGTTTTGCCACACTAAAATAGAGAGAGAAACGCATATACGACTTGGTTTTGCAGGGCAAGAAGCGGAAAAAATGACCGCGGGGTTAGATGCGATTTTTGCTTTGCTTTGAAGGGAAAAAAGGGTCCATGCCTAGACCCGGTATCGACATAGAAATGCATGTGTTTATAAAAGGGAATATTACTTTCTATCAGGCGCCCATGTGAGCTTGCCATTGATATTGGCGATATCATACTTGAGTCTGCTTTCAACCCAGCTGCCATCTTCTTTTTGACATAACGCGATGATATAGCAGTCTTCCTCACCGGGAATGCCCTCAAAATGGATATTGCGACAACTCGATTTATAAGAGCCTGGTGGTGAAATGAAAGACATATCTTAGGTACTCCATTTTTGTATAAGTCGATGCAGCTAATTAATATGACTGCTCTACAAAGTGATGGGTACACTATATATAGATTGTGGCTGCGTAAACATTACACATTATTACACAGCGATTAGGGGTGGGTTTAGGTATTGCTTACTTATTTGAGCTATGGATCTTTAATTTAGCCATCTCATCTTCAAATGTAACAACAAATACCTTATCAAATTCATCTTCCGCTATTTCGACGTCTCGACCTGTTAAATGTTTCACTAGAACGGGTGTGGTATTGCTGTGGCCCGCAACGATGATTGTTCCTGTTTGCTTTTTTAACATATGGGCAAATTCATCAAGCCTACCCGGGTTGTAAAGCGAAATGTGTGTGTCAATTAAATCTGCAAGAGGTGCCAATGTGGCTTTTGTACGATTGTAATCTGTGGAGTAAAGTTTAGTAGGTTCATAGGGCAACATCATCTGCGCGATTATCTTTGCGCGTTGAATCCCCTGTTGAGTTAAACTCGGATCGACACCTTTTTGTTTTTCGGCATGGCGAACAAGTATGATATTTTCAGGCATTGCTATGCTTGAAAAGCTGAGTAAAAAAACGAGTATTATAAATAGTGTACGCATCGGGCTTCCTGTCATTTTTTTCTATCTATAACTATATCTTGTTCTCATTCTAACTGCACCTTTAGTGACTTACACCTATTGCTACGCCATAAATTTATCGTATTACACCAACCTGTCCGCTGCGGACACATTTTCTGTCCGCGGACGCTTTTAAATAACAATAAAAACAAAAAGTATATAATATTCAGTAGTTTATTTTTGGCATGTTATTGGTATCACTTGGTCCACTAGGATAAATCGAGAGGCTAAGATGATTAAAGATACCAGTGGACAGGATCAATATGTGCCAGAGCGCAGAGCATTTTTTCAGCGCAAGTTAGTGTGGGGCACTGTGGGGATAACCGTGCTCATATTGACAATAGTGTGGTTATTTATATCGCCACAAGCACAGCGTTCGGTAGATAAAGCACAGCTTGATATCGCCACTGTTCAAATTGGCACGTTGATAAGAGAGATTGGTGCGCATGGGCGAATTGTTGCTGCACATGCGCCGACTGTATATAGCCCTGAAGTTGGCGTGGCGACTTTACATGTCAGTGCAGGTGATAGTGTTAAAGCGGGGCAGCTTGTTGCTCAGTTACACAGCCCTGAGTTGAGCAATGAGCTTAAGCAGCAAGAATCGGAGTTATCACGTCTTGAAAGCGAATGGCAGAGGCAGCAGTTAGAAGCACGTCGTCAAGCGCTGGCCCTTGAAAAGTCCCTAGATTTGGCAAAGGTATCGCTTGAGGCTGCCGAGCGTGAAAACCGCCGTGCGCAGCTTTCAATTCAATCTAGCTTAATTAGCCAAATTGATTTAGAGCAAGCGCAGGATGATTACGCCAAAGCAAAAGTTAACTTCTCTCATGCGCAAAAAGAAGCGGATATAGGTAGCGACACACTCAAATTCGAACTTGCTTCCGCAAAGAGTCGCTTTGATAGGCAATTGCTGGTGGTAGAGGAAATAAAACGACGCGTCAACAATTTACAAGTGCGCGCAACGGTGGAGGGCATCGTAGGTAATTTGCTGGTGCAAAATAAAGCTGCTGTCAGCCAAAACCAATCATTGATGACATTAGTCGACCTGTCCGCTTATGAAGCCGAACTGAGAGTACCAGAAAGTTATGCCAATGAGCTGGGGCTAGAAATGACCGTGCTGATGCGTATCGGGGCAACAGAGTTTGTTGGTCAACTGAGTGCCATCTCGCCTGAAGTGAGCGACCGTGAAGTCACCGCAAGAGTCAAGTTCACCAATCAAGATATTACAGGCATTCGCCAAAACCAGCGTGTGCATGCCCGTATTCAATTAGAAAATAAAAAAAACGTACTGACAGTAAGGCGTGGCCCATTTTTAAATAATGGTGGCTACTTCGCTTATCGATTGCGCGACAATTTTGCCGAGCGGGTTGAAATATCAACAGGTTCAAGCAGTTTAAAAGACATTGAGATCATCACAGGTCTACAAGAAGGTGACGAAATCATCATCTCTGGCTATGATGCGTTCAGCAATGCTGACTCAGTGCTAATTAGATAAAAATAAAGGAAACATATCATGCTACATATGCAAAATATTGGAAAGCTTTACCAAACTGAAATGGTTCAAACACAGGCACTGAGAGAGTTTAATTTAACCGTTGAAGAAGGCGAGTTTATTGCGGTTACTGGGCCATCAGGTTCTGGTAAAACAACGTTTTTGAATATTGCTGGTCTCCTAGAGCCATACTCATCAGGTCAATATACCTTAGATGGCATTGATATCGGTAAACTCAATGATAATCAGCGCTCAGATTTACGTAATCAAAAAATAGGATTTATTTTCCAAGGCTTCAATCTCATCCCTGATCTGGATTTATTTGAAAACATTGAAGTGCCTTTGCGCTATCGCGGCATTAAGGCCAAACAGCGCAAAAAGCGTGTTGAACAATGCCTTGAGCAAGTGGGCTTAGCAGGTCGAGCGCGTCACTTGCCTCAGCAGCTCTCCGGTGGGCAACAGCAGCGTGTTGCAATTGCACGTGCATTGGCAGGAGAGCCGCGCTTTTTACTCGCCGATGAGCCAACCGGTAACCTGGATAGCTTAATGGCAAGACAAGTCATGACATTGCTTGAAGAGTTAAATCAATCCGGTACCACCATTGTGATGGTGACGCACGACCAAGAGCTGGCAAGAAGAACACCACGAAATATTCAGATTGTAGATGGGCAGGTTGCTGACTTTACGCTTTATCAAGGTGGGCATGTGGCGCGCGAGACAACCGGCAAAACAGTAGGGGCTTAATATGTTGCTACATTATAGTGATTTGGCTTGGCGAAATATCAAGCAAACACCGTTTGTCAGTATGTTGATGATTATCGCTATTGGCATAGGTATCGGCGTTACTATGACGACACTCTCCGTTTATCACATGATGAGTGCAGACCCCATTGCACACAAAAGTGACAAGTTACACGCTGTACAATTGCAAATACTAGATGATGGCTATACATGGCGGACAGAAGATGATGTGCCCTTGCAGTTAACTTATCCGGATGCCAAATATTTACTCGAAAACTCACCGCAGGAAAAGCGGGTTGCCATGCTCAAGTCAGGCGCGGCTGTACACATTGACAGACCAGACAGTGTGCCCTTTATACAGAGTTTACGGGTTACCAGTCGCCACTTTTTTGAAATGTTTGATGTGCCTTTTTTACACGGCAATGTATGGAGTGCGTCTCAAAGTGAGCAAGCTGCACTGGTTGCTGTAATAAGTGAAGATCTCGCAAACAAGCTGTTTGGAAAAACAGAGGTGCTTGGCGAGTCAATATATTTAGGTGAGCGCTTACATGAAGTGGTTGGCGTAACAAAAACTTGGCAGCCCACAGTTAAATTCTACGATGTAAATAATGATCCTTTTGAAGCATCGGAGCAAGTATTTGTGCCTTTTACTCATATCGAAGCGTACAAGGTGCCAAGCTGGGGCAACACCAATGGCTGGAAAAGTGAGGATATTAATTCATTCGAGGACTTTTTAAACTCAGAAAACGTTTGGTTGCAATTTTGGGTTGAGTTTGATTCAGAGTCGCAAAAGCGTATGTATGGGCAGTTTGTCATGGATTATATGACAGAGCAGCAAAAGCTTGGTCGATTTAACAGAAAGGCGCTTGATTACAACCTCAAAACCGTACCGCAGTGGTTGGAATATAACTATGTAGTTAGCTCAGACAATAAAATCCTTGTTGGTTTGAGCTTTATGTTTTTGGCGGTGTGCGTCGCCAATATTTTAGGTCTGTTGCTTGCGAAATTTATGAAACGCGCACCGGATGCTGGGGTCAGACGTGCACTTGGTGCCAGTAAAACACAGATATTTAGTCAGCATTTAGTTGAAGTCGCATTACTTGGGCTGCTTGGTTCAATTGTGGGGGTGTTGCTGGCCCAAGTCGGTCTTGCTGGCATTCGAGGCACTATGAGCGGGTATGACTTAATCGCGGTAATGGACTGGAAAATGCTATTGATTGCCCCAGTTATTTCCATCTTAGCTTGCTTAATTGCAGGGTTATTTCCAGCTTGGGTGGTGTGTAAAACCTCACCTGCAACACATCTTAAAGTACAGTAAAGGAGTGCGAATATGTCAGAAATTAAACCGATATTAAGTGCATTAAAGCGCTCTAAAACGGGGGCGATATTGCTGGTATTGCAAATCGCGATTACCCTTGCACTGGTCAGTAATGCCATGTCGATTGTGTTCGACAGATTGGAAAAGATGAATCAGCAAACGGGTTATGATGAGCAAAGTATTATTTCATACCTGGTTGTGACGTATGATAAACGCATTGATAAGGCAAAGCAGTTTGATGAAGATATTCAAAAATTAAAAGAACTACCGGGTGTGATAGAGGCGTTGTCGGTGAGTTCGGTGCCATTGACTCGAAGTGGTGGGTCTTGGACGCTCAGTACGGATCCGGATGAACTCAAAGGTAAGTCTGTGGACTCAGGGTACCTGTATGGCAATCATAACTTGGTTGGTACTTTGGGCCTTGAGATAAATGAAGGTCGCAACTTTACCGAAAACGATGTTGTGTATGATAGAAAAAAAGAGTACCCAACCGTTGCTATTGTGAGCAGAGCTGTGGCCAATGCGCTATTTGGGGAAGGCAAGGGTTTAAACGAAACCATATATAGTGGCAATAATGCGGCTAAGGTGATCGGCATTATTGATACCATTAAAAATCAGTGGCCTAAATCACACATCGCCGATAATTTGGTGCTTCTACCATTGCAAGATAGCACGGGGTATCAGAAGTTCATTGTCAAAACAACAGAACATCAACGCGCAGAAGTCATGAACAAGATTGAACCTCTGCTATTGGAATTAAGTCGTGGACGCGTGGTCATGGATGTTAAAGCACTAGATAAATCAAAAGCAGAGACTTATGCCAGCGATAGATTAATGATCAAAATGCTTATCTCGATAGTGGTCTTTTTAGGGATCATTACGGCACTCGGTATTTTTGGCCTAACGCATTTTAATATCAGTAAGCGGACCAAACAGATAGGCACAAGGCGTGCGTTAGGTGCTAGAAAGTCAACCATCTTCAAACATTTTTTATTGGAGAATATGGTGGTGACCTCGCTTGGTATGTTGATAGGTGTTGTCGGTGCATTGTTGCTTGGACGAAAGTTAATGGGTATTTATGATGTGCCTCCTCTAGAGGGTATGTCTATTCTATTAACAGCGATAGCGATGATAGTGATGAGTTTGGTTGCGGTATTTGTGCCAGCTCAGCGTGCGGCGAATATTTCGCCAAGTGTTGCGACACGCAGTATTTAGAGCAAAGCCGGAACAATATTATGTTACACTCATTGGGGTGTAACATAATAAAAACAAGCACATGGATAAAATACTGATCATTGATGATAATCCTGCGGTTTTGCAGTCATTGTCACTACTTTTTGAATTACATGACTATCAAGTTGCGCTTGCTTCATCTCCTTTTGAAGCAGAGCAAATTGTGCGTTACCAGCGCATTGATTTAGCCATTCAAGACATGAACTTTTCTGCGGATACGACCTCAGGTGAAGAAGGCAAAGCGCTGTTTTATCAGCTTCGCGCTATCAATCCTAATTTGCCCATAATTCTATTAACTGCGTGGACAGAGCTGGAGATGGCTATTTCCTTAGTTAAGGCAGGCGCTGCTGACTATCTTGCAAAGCCTTGGAATGACGAAAAGCTGCTGATAAGCGTTGCTAACCTCATCGCACTTGGCAAAGCCAGTCAAGATAGCCAACAGCTGCACCGTCAAGAGCAAGAGCGATTAGACTTTAACGCAGATGCGCAGCTATGCGGCTTAATTTATAAAAGCGTAGCGATGCAGCGCGCTGTTGAAATGGCATTGCAAGTAGCCAAGTCGGATGTGTCGGTACTTATTACAGGCGCAAATGGCAGTGGTAAAGAAAAGGTCGCCGAAATAATTCAAGCAAACTCTCGGTTAGTCAATCAGCCTTTTATTCGCGTAAACGCAGGGGCTTTGCCTGATAGCTTGATTGAAGCTGAATTATTTGGCGCAGAAGCGGGCGCTTATACAGGGGCGAATAAGCAGCGCATAGGTCGATTTGAAGCTGCCGACGGCGGCACATTATTTTTAGATGAGATTGGTAACCTGCCGTTATCAGGCCAGATGAAACTGCTTCGTGTGTTGCAAACTGGTGAGTTTGAGCGGCTTGGCTCGGTTGAAACACGCAAAGTAAATGTACGAGTTATATCGGCAACCAATACGCAATTATTAAATGATATTGCTGCTGGACGTTTTCGTGAAGACTTATATTATCGACTAAATGTGATTGAGATTAATCTACCTAGCTTAAAGCAAAGAACAGACGACATCATCCCTTTGGTAAATCACTTCTTACCAGAAAGAGTGTTGTCATTGAGCGCGGAAAAAGCGCTTTGTGCCCACAGTTGGCCAGGTAATGTGAGGGAACTTGAAAACGCCTGTAAGCGAGCTGGCGTTTTAAAGCCACAAGGCGAGTTAGATGTCGCAGATTTTGGGCTTACTCAAGTTCAGACACAGTCTACGCCAATAAAAAATCATGAGCCTTCAAAGCAAGAGCTACAGCAGGCATTGCATCAATGTGAAGGGGTGATAGCCAAGGTAGCGAGACAGTTTGGTATGAGTCGCCAAGCTTTATATCGGCGTTTGCAAAAGCACGGAATCGACTATTAATGGAAAATACCCAAAAAGCGTTAATTAAAAAAGCTTGTACCGCCATTGCTATTAGCACGCTATTGGCGTGCTTACCCGTGGCATTTTTTGTTTCTTGGTCAATGTGGTTTTTGACCTCTGTGTCCTGCTGGGTACTTACCTGTGTATTGTTGCGTTTATTTTTTAACTCATTTTTACAAGCATTGGATGCCCTTCAGATTGGTCTTTTGAACTTTAAAGACGGTGACTTTTCGAATCAATTAGCCTACCAGTCAAAAGACAGCTTTGGAGATTTATGTCACTTATACAATGAAACCGCGAAGCAATTACGAAACGAAAAGCAGTGGCTTTATCAACGAGAAATGATGTTGGATAAAATGCTGCAAAGTGCACCGCAAGCGCTGATCTTAGTGGATGAAAATGGTACTGTGGTGTTTGCTAACCCAAGCGCTCAAAAGCTATTGGCGAGCTCAGCAGCATTAGAGGGACAATCGATAAAAAGTCTTTGTCCAGAGACCCCGAGAGAGATCATTCATGCGATAGAGCAGGGGACCGATGGGTTAGTGAGTGTCACCCCTTCATCTGGAGAGGAGCAAAGATGGCACAGCACAGTGGGTAAGCTTTTATTAAATAATCAGCCCCATAATTTATTTATTTTTAAGCAGCTAACAAAAGAGTTAAACCGTCAAGAAGTGGCTGTATGGAAAAAGGTAATTCGTGTCATCAGTCATGAGTTGAACAACTCTTTGGGGCCAATTTCATCCATGCTGCACAGTGGTAAAATTATTGCCAATAAGCTCGATGAAGCGCGACTCAATCGCGTGTTCAGCACCATTGATGAACGCATTGAGCATTTATGTGAGTTTATTCAAGGTTATGGCACGTTTGCGAAGCTACCTGCGCCACAGATAAAGCCTATTGTACTCGCTCCTTTATTGGATGCACTAAAAATGCAGTGGCCCTGCACAGTGTCATGTGATGTCGAGGTAATATCAGCAGATAAAGGACAGCTGGAGCAGCTTCTAATTAATCTGTTAAAAAACGCCTATGAGTCAGGGACTGAAACTGATGCGATAGCGCTGAGTATTTATTCAATCAATGAAGGTGTTAAAATCACGGTCTCAGACAGAGGCCCCGGCATGAGTGAAGCGGTGTTGACCAATGCTCTGCTGCCGTTTTATTCAACCAAGTCCAGCGGAACGGGGCTCGGACTGCCGCTGTGTCGAGAAATCACTGACGCACACAACGGTCAGATCAGTATTCGTAATAGAGCGCGGGGAGGGTTGTCGGTTGAGCTTATTTTGCCGAATTAGGTTTTGGTACTTTTCTCAAGGTTTGTCGCATCTAATTTCTTACATCCCTTACTCTGCTCAAGCCACGAGAGGGTGTTTTGAGTTACAACAACTGTGCCAGATACAACTAGACTTGCAGCGGAGACGATACCTGCACCGGCCATAACCATTGCACATGCTCTACCTGAGCAGTTGCCAATCGAAGCCATTTGTTCCGTGCTTAATACATGTTTACGCTTTGTAATATGGCACTGTTCATCATAATAATGCACCTCTTTTGATACAAATAAACAACCTGACATCATACTTAATACCAAAATGGGTAGCAGAAATTTATACATGACATTTTCCCTCGACTTTCTTGCTAAGATATCGGTATTAGCGGTGGCTTGGTAGTTAAATTTTGTAATCAAAAGTAGAGTGCAAAGAAAGTGGGTACGCCTTTTACACTCTATTTAGAAATGATTTATGGTCAAAGTAAATTAACGAGGTGGGTCAATATGTGCTGCGGTACTTGCATTAATTCTGAACCACCCTGCAATTGAGTACCTTGATTTATTTGCCGGTAAAACTTCATGAGGAAACTCGTCACTTAAAAAAGTAACAAGAGTGCCTTGTTTTGGCACTACTCTACACAACTCTTTGTCATGATCCTCTGCTTGATAGATGACGAGTTCACCGCCATCCTTGTCTTGCCAATCATCATTTAAGTAGAAAACAGTGGTGAGAACTCGGTTTGCTTTACCTTTAAACGCATCGAGATGTTTTTTATAAAAAGCACCTTCTTCGTAATGGGCAAAGTGACTTTCATAGCTAAATAGACCCATAAACAAGCGGCTGTTTAGGTAGTCTTTTAGCTGCTCCATCGAATTTAGGTAACCAACCTCTTGCTCATTCACTTTATCAAGCCAGCAAATTTTATCGCGTCGGATTTTGGCATTTTTTTCGTGGTCACTTTGTCGGCCAACCCCTGCTGTTTGAAAAGTATTTTCCTCTAAATTTGCAATGCGCGCATTGAGCGCTTGGATAATACTCGGGTCAATGGCATTTTCGATAATGCTCAAGCCGGTCGAGCGCAAATCATTGGCAATTTGCGCATAAATGGTTTCAACGTCAAAATCAGACAAGTCACACCTCCAGATAATGTGGAGGCTTTTTTACCTAATCAAGTCCAAAAAGGCAAGTGTATATTACTATTAGGCTTATAAACCTTGATTTTGCGCACAGGCATTAACAAATGCAGCAATAAGAGGCGAGCGTTTGTCACTCAATGCTGCGCGCTCAGGCTGGAAAAGTGTGGCAATAAAAAACGGGTGTATTGTCAATTCCACAGCGCGAATTTCAGTGGTATCGTCGTCTGCTGACGCAACTAAAGGGCCTTGAAGTAGGGCTTCACGAAAAGCTGTATTTAAACCATAGCGGCATCGGTATCCTTCCTGAATTGTCAAAGAGCCATAAATACTGGCTAATTGGCTTTGAGCAAATAGGTTGATTTTCTCAGTTGTTTCAACCAAGGCACAGCTTAAAGGCGATATGACTTGCCGCTTGGCGTCTGGCTGTGATTCTCCGTGTGCAGCGTCTGACCAACCGATGACATTTCTCGCATACTCAACAACAACATGTTGAAAGCCACCACAGGTGCCTAAAAATGGAACTAAGTTTTCTCTTGCGTAGCGGATCGCTCTAAGTGCGCCTTCTGGGTCGACATAGGGGGTTTTGGGTACGCACCAAATACCGTCAAATTGGGATAGATCTGTGTCTTGCACTTTATCCGTGCCAAGCCAAGTCGCGGTAACTTTTAGTTTGAGATCTTCTGCGGCAATATCTACAGAAAGTGGGATCCCTTGGTGAGCTGGGACTGTTGGATCAAAATCTCCGATTAAAACGATGGACAACTCTTTCATCTCTTTTCCTTAAGCATCGGCTTATTATTAGTATATTTTTATTGTGGGTATATCGGATGTGGACGCCTAGCCCGCCTTCTTGCATTTTGTAACAGGCTATATGGTGGTGTTTTATATGTTAAGCAGTTAACAGTCGCTTAATAATGTTATCACTCGCCCTTTCTATGAGATCTAAAACCAGCTCAAATCCATCTCCTTCACCGTAATAAGGATCAGGCACTTCCTTTACCTCGTCATTGGCGTAGTCTAAAAATAATTGGATTTTATATTGGTACTGTGGTGAGCAAACTGATTTAAGGTCTTCAAAATTCAATTTATCGGCACATAGAATAAGATCAAATACCTCAAAGTCTTCTGGACGCACTTGTCTCGAGCGTATGTTTGAAAAGCGATAGCCTCGACGTTCACCTGCTTTTACACTGCGTCTATCAGGTGCATTACCTTCATGGTAATTAATGGTACCAGCCGAGTCGATATTTACAGATAACCCTTTGGCTTTGATTTTGGCTTTTAATACCGCTTCCATAGTAGGTGAGCGACAAATATTGCCCATGCAAACAACGAGAATATTAGAAATTTTGGTATCTTGAGTCATTGTTTTCAGCCTATCTTTATTGAGCTATCACTTTAAATTGGTGATTAAACTAACATTCTCAACAGAGCAATAAAAGCGTAAGTGAGATAATTTCATGATAATGCTATAATTTTAATATTATTATGGGGTTGTACTCAATTTAACGAATTGCGTCGAGATTGAAAATGCACTTACCCTTGCGTAAAACTAAATCTAGCACACTTAATTTATTTTGGGTCTATCGTCATACATAGAAGATAGTGTGAATTCAGCGCGGAGTATTGAATGATATGCAGTAAGGTCGATGAGACAGGCGAGGTATGTGGACAGAGCCGTGTGGTAGTGCCTTGGTGGAGCTTTACTAAAACCGTAATTGCTACCTTGGTTATGCGCCTTTGCGATTCGGGTAAGTTAGGTTTAGACGATAATTGTCCAGGTAAGCCGTTTACTTATCGACAGCTACTGCAGCACACTTCAGGGTTAGGAGATTATTCTTTTTTACCTGAGTATCATCAAGCGGTTGCAAATAATGAAAAACCTTGGTCAGTAGACACACTATTTGAAAAAGTAGATGTAGAGACTTTACGCTATGAGCCAGGGGGTGGCTGGTGTTACTCGAATATAGGATATTTGCTTCTGCGGCAACAAGTTGAACGATTGAGTGATACCGGGTTCGTTGAATTGGTGGAAGGGCTACTAGTTAAAGAACTTGGCCTGAATAGTTCGATTTTGGTTAACGATAGTCAGGCTTTTGGTAGACTTTATGGAAGCAAAGAAAACTACGATCCGAACTGGTGCTATCACGGCCTGATAGCAGGCAATGTTGAGGATGCTGCTTTATTTTTACATTATTTGCTTAATGGCGATATTCTCAGCACGGATGTATTAGCGCAAATGACGCGCACGCTGCCCTTAAAAGTCAATGTTGGGGCTCGTCCTTGGACGCAACCTGCAATTGGTCTGGGTTTGATGTGTAATGATGATAAAAAGCTAAAAACAGCAGGCCATACGGGAATGGGGCCTGGGAGCGTGATTGCCGTGCATCATTTTTACCAAGCAAAACCGCAAACTATCGCGATATTTTCCCAAGGTCAAGATCAAGCTATTGTTGAAAACAAAGCTGTGCAACTTGCTGCGAATAAGCAAGTTGAGACTGGATAAAGCCGTTATTACCGCGGCAAATGAACGCGATACGGATATGTGATGACGCATTAGCATTACAGACTGTGGGCTAGATGGTCTGGTATCGCTTTGCTTGCAAACTGGATTACGTATCCACATATGAATTAGGGGCGTTTGTAGCAGTGCTACCGAAGTAGAAATTATATCAATCTGATATGTGTGCGGTTTACCCAAATAAAGTGTTTCTCGCACAAAAGGTATCGGTTGCACTGCTGTTTTGAGTGAGCCAGAGTCTATTTCAAATTCAAAGTAGTTGAAAACGATTTTTTAATAGCCAATAAATATGATTGTTGCCTATTTAATATGTAATCAATATTAATTAAATGTAATTTTTATGTAATTATTATGGTTTCTTGTAAAGGTTGAAATGAAGGAAACATGATGAAACATATATTATTAGTATCAGGATTATTACTGTCTTTTGCAGTAAGTGCGCAAGTAAGCGTATCTGTCGATCCAACTGAGTGTAAGCAGGTAGGCGCATATGGTGAAATTGCATTTGAAGAAGCGGGTGTGACAAATATATCCTCGACTCAGGACTTAACTATCCGGTGTCCCATTCGCAACCAAGTGGGGCTCAAGTTTCAGGGGCTAGATATTTGGCACCAACCGCATCGCACGGTGTATTGTAGTTTAGTTCGCAGACATTGGTCGCACTATGCAACTAAGCCCACTTTATTAAAGAAAGATTTTACCTTATCTAGCTATCCAGGGTTTTTATATCAGTCTGTCTCTGCAAGTACCATAGGAGATAGTAATAGAGATGTGGGCACAGCTTACAGTTTAGAATGTCGTTTAAGTAAAAAAGTGGGTACTCAACAGACCTATTTAGGGGCGTATACAGTTAATTTTAACTAATTACACAGGCTGTGTCGGGACCAGACACAGCCTACCAGTAATTGGAAGTTAGTGTGAAAGGCATCGAGCATGGCTTGACTCTAATCTGACATATTGATCGATAATAACCTGACAACGAATGCTTTGATTAAAGCGCACCAGCTCGCACGCTAAGCACGCAATATGTCTAAACCCTTCCAGTGCTTTTTTTCTTATTTTTAATTCTTTTTGACTTCTAACTATGCTGCTGAGTGCATCCGCTGCCGCTTCTAAAAAGCAATCATCATCAGAGTCTTCGAAAATGGGGCAATGATCAAAGTAGAAATTGCATACTTCCACCATGCGGTTAATCGATACTCTATTTGCACTTGGCTGTTGTAATATTCTGAGACTGATTTTAAATGCTTCGTGATAGCAATTTGCTGCTTTTTCTTGGTGGCCAAACAGGAAAGCGGTTTGCGCACTGTCTATTAAACGATTGTATTTGATCGTCAGCGAAGGTGAGTTAGTAGATGAGACTAGAGTAAGTAATTGTGCTGACATGGTTATCCTTTGTTCAAAAAAGCAGTGAATTTGCCTTTCATATCGATGCATTAAATAGTAATGAAAATCAATATCATTTGCAAGTTCCGAGGCGTTCTCTATATTTTTCTTGCTTAACCTTTTGATAAGTTTAAAATCCAGCTCCACTCATTTATAAAAGGAAATCCCATGAGCAAAGTAGTCCGAGTCGGGGTTGGTGTTATCATCAAACGAGATAATCAAGTTTTATTGGGGGAGCGTATTGGGGCCCATGGTGCAAATACGTGGGCAACTCCTGGTGGCCATTTGGAATTTGGCGAGAGTATCGAATCGTGTGCAGCTCGAGAAGTGCTTGAAGAGACAGGGCTATCTGTTGTTGATGTCAAACAAGTCGGTTTCACTAATGACATTTTTGAGCATGAAGATAAACATTACATCACTATATTTGTTGAAGCGCGATGTGATGAAGGGGAAGCACAAATTCTTGAGCCGCATAAATGTAAGCAGTGGCAATGGTTTACATGGGATAACTTGCCAAAACCTCTCTTTATTCCAATGATAAATTTAATCGAAGAAAATCCAACACTTTCCAAGTCATAACGTTAATTTTATTCCTGAATAAATCAGGTTGTAAATTATTTATTTGATTGCACAGTGTTTGCACAATCAACTCCTATAGTTAAAAAAACAGCAATAGTTCACCACATTTGGTGAGACAGTTTTTTCTTAGGGGAGTGTTTGAAATGAAGCAAGGTTCAATTGTTCATAACATATCTGTACTTACAGCAAGTGCAGCTATGTTGATGTTGACAGGGTGTGGCTCCAGTAGTAGTGATAACACGCAAACTGAGTCAACGACGCAGCAAAGTGTTAATAACACAGCAGATACCAGTACATCAGGCAGTACCAATAGCACTTCAGATACCAGCAATAGCACTTCAACATCAGACTCGACGAGTGATACCAACACTGATAATTCAGGTGACACAAGTGGTGGCACTGATAGCTCAGGTGGTGTTGATAATGGGACGGCCACGGCATCAGGCTCAACCGATGGGGTGTTATGTGATTATTTCCATAATGAGTTTAACGACTCTGCATCGGTTCAAGCAACCAGTAATGCAGATTGGAATTGTACAGGCAGTGCAAGAACCTTAACAGCAAATGGCATTCCTGACCACCAAACAGGTACTTTCCCAAATCCAGGCAATCCTAATACGATCGGTGAAACGTCAGTGTCGATCAGTTACTCGCTGACGCCAACAAAAACTGAGACCACTTCAACACTCGGTGGCCCAAGAGGTGCAACGGGTTATGTTTTGAATGGTGTAAAAATTGACGCAAATACAGCAGGCTCCTGTGATGACTCTGGCAATGACTGCTCACTAGTCGGAAACACGGGAAACTGGAGTATTGAAGCATTGGGTCAAACGAGCTTTGATTTTGGTACCGATGATAATAACGCTCATGTGCAACCGGATGGCTCATATCATTACCACGGCATGCCAGAAGGGTTTATAGCACTTCGCGGTGGTTCAGACACAACCATGACATTAATTGGTTGGGCGGCAGATGGTTTTCCAATTTATGCGCGATATGGCTATAGCGATGCTGATGATGCACAGTCCGCGCTCAAAGTGATCACAGGTAGCTATCAACTGGTTGAAAATGTCAGCAGCAATCGACCATCTACCTCAGTTTATGCGTTAGGCACCTTTGCGCAGGATTGGGAATACGTGGCGGGGAGTGGAGATTTAGACGAGTGCAATGGGCGTTTTGGTGTCACACCTGAATTTCCTGAAGGCATTTATCATTACTATGCAACGGACAGTTATCCATACTTTCAGCGTTGTGTGAAAGGTGAAATATAAAAAGAGGTAGATGTAATGACTTACTTTAAAAATCACTTTTGGTTCGTTTTCTTTTTTTTATTCAGTGTGCCTGTTAATGCACACCTTATGGTGGCAGAGCGCGGGACGCTTAATTTTGATGAAACAGGTGTTTATACCGTAATTTCCCTGTCGGCATCTAACTTTTTAGCGGCGGATGCAAATCGAGATGGCCACTTGTCCTTCACCGAGTTTAAGAAGGCAAAAGAGACTATTTTCAAGCAAGTACTGGCTGGTATTTATATGCAACAGGATAAACAAGTCAGGTACTTGGAGGGGCTGATGTTGTCTCCTCAAGCGTCTCATCATGGCAATGGGCGTGAAATAGATCAAATTATCGTGATGGGTAAGTTTATCAATGTGGATCACACGAAGCATCTGTCATTCCATAATGTTTTTTACGGTGATAAGGCGCATAGCTCTGTAGAGATAACTGCCAAATATAAACGGTTGGGGCTGAAGAAAGCATTTGTTCTGACCTCAAAAAAGCAGGGTGAGAGAGTATTTTAGTCTAAATTATTGGTGAGCAGCTGCAATTATGGTGATTGAGCCTGCTCACGAGCCAAGATAACGTCTAGACGCTTTAACTCATTGCTGTCGAATAAGCTATGTTTGAGTGTACTTACTCTTTCATCTTGCTGTTCAAGTGGGGCTTGCGCAACAATCGCCTGATGAGCTTGTTTATAGTGTTGAATTCTTTGCTGCCATTGTTGTTGCTTTGATTGTAATGCAACAAGACGCTCAGCAGCTTCACCACCAAAGTTTGCACTAAATTGGTTATAGTCCATTGCGTGCCAGTTGTTTTTGAGTTCAATGAAGCGCTGCGATGATTCAATTATCTGTCGCTGCGCGTTTGGCAGTTGAGAGATATGTGCATCGAGCAGTGATTTGCGCATGTCATCACTGAGTGTTTGGTCAGAAAGAATGTGCCAACGTGCTAAAGTATGCACGTGCCAGCTGTTTTCATCTTTAAACCATGCACTAATAACTTGTTGTGAGAAGTGTTGTTTTTGTAAAACTGCTAAAGCTTCAAAGCGTTCATGCATGTTTAAATTTGGATCTATTTCTGTGAGCGCCACTTTATAATGCATGTAATCATGGGCGAGTGACTGCAAGCAAGCTGGCAGCTGATGAATAAATTGAGGCCAGTTTTCAACTTGCAGTTTATGCTGCAAGGTAATTAACCAATCATCAATGTATGCTTTGTGTGATTTTGTCACTGTGCTGCATATTGGTATGGGGTTTGAGCTAACAGGAAGCTCGGTTGTTGCACGGGTTTTAGGTTTTTGAACAGTAGGGTATTGCAGTGCGATTTGCTCAGCGCTTTGTGTGTTGGTATCGAAGTACCACAAAACTAAGGCGCATAGCGCCCCAGCAATCGTCACCGTTAACAGATATTTTCCTTTCACAGGTTAAGCCCTTTTAAGCGAATGATATGTTGTCTGTATAAAGTTAACGGATCAGTTTCAAATAGATGGTGGATCCCTATGGTTTGATTGACTTGATCTAAATGGTTCATTTTAAAATCATTGCCTATGACTTGCCCTAAATTACTCGAGCAGGCTGACACCAGTCCATCATTAGGCTCGTTAAAAACCTGTGAGATAAATGCCAAGGGGGTATCGGCGGGATCAAACACATTGGTCCATGCTTTAGCGCCACTCCAAGAAAAATAATAAACACCATTGTGCTCAAGCATGTTGCCTTGACCACAATATTGATTTGGTATGCCTTCTGGATATTTTTGGTTAAATGCAAGGGTGCCTTCTGTGGTTAATGCTTCAAGTGCTTGTAAAGCATCTTTAGGTGCAGTGGCTTTTCCTGACAGCAAATCAATTAGGCCGGCTAATGCGTTTGCGAGTGATGCCAAAAACTGCTCAGAAAAAGAACCTCTGTCAACACCGCCTCTAACGACATCGGCAAATCGACTCCCCCAATTTACACCGCCAATACTGGTCACCGACGCAACCCACTGTGGTTTTACTGATGCCACATAGCGGATCGTTTGTGCACCTTGGCTGTGGCCGATTAAATTCACCTTGTCTTTACCCGTTAGTGCCCTGATCAAAGCGACTTGCTCAAGCAGTTGCTCACCTCTCAATTCTGAGTTATGTGCAGAGGAGACTTCCGCGACGAATACATTGCCACCTTCTTGTTGAATGATTGAGGGGACTCGATAAAAGTAATCAACACCGAGCAAGTTATCGAATCCAAATAAGCCATGTACCAGCACCACTGGATACTCGAGGGTATCTCGGCTATAGGCTGAGTGTGTAAAGCAAGACGTAAAGCCTAAAATGAGAATCAGAATAAACCTTTTCATGTATATGCTCCATATTTTACAGTTTAGTAACATTAAAACTAGAGCAAGTACTTCAGAGATCAAGTGGTGAGGTTGAAAAATAGACAGAATATTGAGTTTAATGTGTATTTATATAAACGATATTTCACTTAACTTTTTGATATTAAGTCAATTAATAAAACCTTGATTTTCAGTGCATGCAATTATAGTTATAGATAGTGATGAGTTTTGAACTGGGGCAACCTGTCTTGATAACAATTTGCCTGTCTGCATGATTAAGCATGTGTATTGATACCGTACTGATAGTGCTCAATTTTCTTAAGCAATGCTTCGTGATTGTTTATCACATCAGAATTGGCCGGGTGCTGTGATTTTACATAGGCGAGGTCCTCACGCATTTGCTCTATCACGTTAAATGGTTTGGTGTTAGCGTCATTTAACGTGGTACCACCCAGTTGACCATCATGTTTAATAAGGCCATAACGACCGGTTAAAAATGCCATTTCACCCATGGTCAAATAACCTGATTGATAAAGTGTATTTGCCGCTTCACTTTGTTCTTTTAAGGTCATATTGGTGAAATCAAATGCGCGTTCAGGGCTGCTTGTACTTGTTGATTGCGTTACTTGGCCGGTATTTTGCGCAGGTGTTGTTAACGTACTTTGCCCTGTTGGCGCATATGTGTGCGCTGTATTTTGAATGTGCATCTTCTGTCCTTGTATTTGCCTTGCTTTAAATTTAAGCAAGCCGTATTCCAAAAATATGCGGTGAAAAAAAAAGAGCCGTTCGGCTCTTTTTTAACAGGTTATAATGCTTGGTGAGGGCCAAACACCTCGTAAAGAATGCGGCTTTCGTCAACACCTAAATCGAGTAACTGGGTTTTTATAAACGCCATGAATGCGCTTGGTCCACAGAGATAAAATTCACCGGTTTCTAGAGGTAATTCAGAGGATATTTCAGTTAGGTGCATTCGACCTTCGTGGTGCCCATTTGCATTATTCTCAATCCAATAATGGCTTTGCAGAGAGGAAAGTTGTGGCTTGAAAGCTTCTACATCGTCATAAAATGCATGCTCTGCATGCGTACGTGCCGCATGTAAGAACCAGCAAGGCGTGTTTGATGCGTTTGATTTGATTGTTTGCAGCATCGCCATCATGGGCGTGATCCCGACACCTGCACTGATCAATACCTTAGGTGCATCTGACGCTAACAAAATAAAGTCACCAGCAGGAGGGTATGCATCTATTTCGTCGCCTTGCTTAAGTGTGTGCAAGTAGCTTGAAACTAAACCCTCTTTTTTTACTGAAATACGATAATGATCGCTGTGATTTGATTGCGATAGTGAGTACTGTCTGATCTGGCGATTTTCAGACCCTTGAATTTCACAATCTATGGCAAGGTATTGCCCCGCTTGATAGCTTGCCACTGGGCGTTTATCTAACGGCGTTAAATAAAAGCTCTTAATGACCTCCGATTCTTGTACAACCTTGGTAATTTCAAAGCGACGACGACCGCGCCAGCCACCAGACTTTTGCTCGTTATTTTGATAAATCGCCTCTTCTTGGGTGATGAATAAGTCAGCTAAAGCACCATAGGCTTGAGCCCAAGCATCAATGATCTCTGGTGTACATTCATTGGGAAACATTTCCTGTAATGTAGCCAATAGATGAGTACCTACAATGGGATAGTGCTCAGGTAAAATGTTTAAACTGGCGTGTTTGTGATTGATGCGCTCAATAGCCTGCGCCAGTACTGCGGGGTTATCAATGTGGGTTGCATAAGCCGCCAGTGCATTAAATAGCGCAAACTGTTGCTTGCCGGTTTTTTGATTACTGATATTAAAAACATCTAATAACTCAGGGTTATGACTAAACATACGTTTGTAAAAGTGATCAGTGACCGCAGGGCCAGCATTCGCAAGCAGAGGAATGGTGTCCTTAACCAGTTTAATTGTTTGAGTTGATAACATAGGTATTCTCCAATTAACCACGACGCCCGTCGAGGCGATGTTTCATTAAAATAGGGGTGTAAATCGCAACGAAAATGGTAAATGCACCAGACCATAAAATAGCGCTGGCAAGCCATGCATCGTGCGGATTGATAAATAAAGGAAATAGACTTCTGATCAGGGCTGATAGAAAACACAGTGCAAATGCCACACTCAGGAGTGGGTGTGCTTTGAGAGGTCTTGCGGTATGTCCTAACGACACTCTCGACATAATTGATAAAATCATCAGGCCCATTGCACCTATGGTGATCAAGTGCAAAGCGTCTTTGGCTTGCCATGCAAAGTTCAAATAGGCACCACCAAACCCGACTAAGCCTATGCCCATCAAGCAATATGCGATATAGAGCGACCAAAGTAAGGGGACTTGCCAGATTGCGAATTTGAACCAATACACGCTTCGAGCGATATGCAACAGGCCTGTTAAAATGAGTAAGTAGCCTGGGTTTATAGGGCTATTCAATACATGGTGAGCAAAGAAACCGATAAGCCCTAATAAAGCACTCCAAAACAATGCTGTGTTGAGCAAAGGGGTCGTCGTTTGTGATTGCAGATTTAACCCTCTTGCAATAAAAAACGGTATTACGCGTCCTGCAATGATGCTGATTAAAAAAGTAAAACCAAGTACACCAATATGTGACAAAGTAAGTGCAAACAGGTAGTTGTGGGTGGCAATCAACCAGATAAAGGTCAAGTTGACACTCGCCATAAGCGATAAAATAACGATGAATTGATAGTTATTTTTGCTCTTGGCTTGCACCAGCGTATTGGCCAGATGGGTAATGCTTAGCAACCAAAATAAGCCTTGGCAGATAGTGAGCCAAATGTAAGGGGTATCGGACAATACAAAAATTAACCTTGCTGCCACCCATAAGCAGCTCAGCAATAGCAACTGAACGCCATTTATCGTTGGGATCCCCGTCCAGTTTTTAGACGCAGTGAATAGAAAACCGATAGCAACTGCACTGGCAAAGCCAAATAACATTTCATGGGCATGCCAAAGCGTTGCAGGGACTTGGCTTTGCCAGCGTAAAATGCCGGATAAAACACCTGCCCAAATGAGCATACTGATAACAGCCCAAGTCGCTGATAGCCAGAATAAAGGTCTAAATCCCAACATCAAAAAGGGCCAAGTAGCTGGCTTTAACAGGATGGGTTTTGGTAGAGGTTCTTCAATTGGCAACATCGTCACTAGCGCACCTCTAAACCCAAGCTGTACTGGCACAAGCACCTTACTACATAGCTAATTTTTAATACGGTGGCGAACAACAAACTGCCAATATGCGCACTGATCTGTATAGGTATAGATAGCAGGTGAGAAAGTGGGTAACTGGCGATGATAGCGAGGCCAAAGCCAACTATACTGGCGACAAGTAGCCAATTCGAAGCGCTAAGTAAACGAGTAAAAACGCCCGTCAAGTTCTCTTGTTGTATTTGCATAGTATACCTACTTAGGTTGTGTTCGTGTCATATACATCGCACAAGATGTGCCAACTTTTAAATTGTTTAAAAACAAATGGTTATGATTTTATTGGTTTACTTTAGAGTCAATTTGACATATTTTAAATAAAGTCTTTTTGTAATAAATGGGTCAATATGACATGGATAAAAGAGAATTATCCCAATTAATTACGTTTAATCAATCACTTGCTGAGGCGTTACCAAAAGGTAATGAGGTTGATTTGGTGTCATATTGTGGTGCGGTGATGAATGCGCTTAAAGCCTTCATCGGTGCAGATGCGATAGCAGTGCTCGGTCACGAGCAAGGGGCCTTGGTTCCGCTGGCTGCGACAGGACTGGCGCCAGAAGTCATGGGGAGACGATTTCAATTATCAGAGCACCCAAGGCTCAAAGAAATAGCGCACAGCGCAACGGCACCGGTGATTTTTCCTGCTGATTGTCCACTGAGCGACCCCTATGATGGCATGTTGATTGCGGAGACGGGGGATTTACCTGTGCATGCCTGCATGGGTTTTGCAATGTACGAGCAAGATAAGTTATTGGGCGTGATCACATTTGATAGTTTAAGCCCGTATGCTTTTGATGGTTATGGTGCTTCTTTACTAGCTATGGTTCAAGCATCTGTGTCTAGTCACTTTAGTGCAGTAGACAATATGCATAGATTGTCTAAGCGTGCCAAATCCGGGATTGCGATGTTAAATGAGTTGAGCCATCAGCAATACACCATGGTTGGTGAGTCTGTGCCGATGCAAAAGCTTAAGTCGGATATTAGCCTAGTTGCAAACTCTGATCTGAGTGTGCTTATTCAGGGAGAAACTGGCACTGGTAAAGAGTTGGTAGCGCGGCAATTGCATGCGCAATCTAATCGCAGTACTGGGCCATTTGTGCAAGTAAACTGTGCGTCGTTGCCTGACAATCTGGCTGAAAGCGAGTTTTTTGGTCATCGAAAAGGGGCGTTCACAGGTGCAGATAAACACCGTGAAGGCAAGTTCTTGGTCGCTGATCAGGGCACATTGTTTTTAGATGAAATAGGCGAATTGCCACTTCATATTCAAAGTAAATTACTGCGGGCATTGCAAAGTGGCGAGATCCAGCCCGTAGGCAGCGATAAACCACACTTTGTGAATGTCCGGATTGTGGCTGCGACGAATAGAGACCTACAAAAAGAAGTGGATGAAGGTCGGTTTCGCTCAGATCTGTATCATCGCTTAAGGGTTTTCCCACTTCAGGTTCCAGCCCTTAAACACCGCAATACAGATATCGTCCCACTGGCAGGCTATTTTGTAGAGCAGCTTCGCAAGAAGCTAGGGGTGTCTCAACTTTTACTGGATGATGATTTGCTTTTAAGTTTAAAAGCCCATGACTGGCCGGGTAACGTTCGAGAGTTGGAGCATGTATTAAGTCGCGCGGCACTTAAGGCAAAGCATTCTAATTGGCAAAAAGACATTATCAAAATTATGCCTAAACACTGTGAGCTCAGTTTTGAACCTTCAAAAGGTGAGCTGCAAAGCCATATACATGTTGAACAGGAGAGTGTGTTGCAGCCAATAAAAGAAGCCACAGAAGAATTTCAATGCAGTCTTATTCTAAAAGCGCTCAATACTCATCAGCTCAATTGGGCAGCAGCGGCTAGATCATTGAATATCGACCGAGCAAATTTAGTCCGTTTGGCTAAACGCTTAGGTGTCGAAACTGTGAAGAAAGTTAAGTAGCTAAGTTAGGTAATCGCAACGGCGTGTTTAAAGTGTTAATCGAGACCTTAATTCAATTGTTATTGGCAATGAAAATTGTTCTTAATTCTTTTATAAGTTATTTATTTTAAAAGAATATTAAAACTTTTTTGTTATTTTCATTTAGTCTTGCCAAGTACGAATATTGGACTAGTGTTAAATAGCGTCTAACTGATTTTGCCACTAGGGGGCCCTATGAAGGGTAGTAAGCAAGTAATTGTCACTTTGAACAAAATTTTGACACTCGAACTCACGTCGATTAACCAATATTTTTTACATGCGCGCATGTACAAAAACTGGGGACTTGAAGAGTTAAATGAAAAAGCCTACAAAAAATCAATCAAGGATATGAAGCAAGCAGATGATTTGATTGAACGCATTTTATTTTTAGAAGGCTTACCGAATTTACAGCATCTTGAAAAGTTACGCATTGGCGAGCACACCGAAGAAATGCTCAGCTGCGACCTTGCTTTCGAGCATGAGCAGTTACCAGCACTGCGCGAAGCCATTGACTTGTGCGAGAAAGAGCAAGACTACGTCAGTAGAGAGTTACTCGAAGATATCTTAGAGTATGAAGAAGAGTATGTGGACTGGCTCGAAACTCAAGATTTCTTAATTAAGAATACGGGTATTGAAAACTATCTTCAATCACAGATAGAGGATTAAATTATGCAAGGTTCCAAAAAAGTTATCGACTTGCTAAATAAGCAACTCACTCTTGAACTCAGTTCAATGGATCAATATTTAGCACACTCCAAAATGTACGAAGATTGGGGAATGGCGCGTTTGCATGACAAATTGTCTCATGAATATGAAGAAGAGTTGGATCATGCTAAACGTATTACTGAGCGGATTTTATTTTTAGAGGGAACACCTGATACGGCTTCACGTGCGCCCATCAGCGTGGGCAGTAATGTCAAAGAAATGCTCGAAAATGATTTAGCCGCCGAAGTGGTAGTGAAAGATCATCTTAAAAAGGTGATTGCTGTGTGTGAAGAAGAGCAAGATTATGTGACCAGAGAAATCCTTGAAGCGTTACTAGACGACACAGAAATGGATCACATTTACTGGCTAGAGCAGCACCTTGGCCTGATAGATTTAATCGGTATTCAAAACTACATCCAAAGCCAAATGAGTGGGGATGCAGGATCTGGCAGCTAACGTGGGTTAGCATGTTAAGCAAAGTAAAAGAGCGCGATATGCGCTCTTTTTTTATGCCGTTAATTTTCTGTTTTTTTAGTGGTTTTAGAATAATGTCTCTAAACTGAAAAAAGACCTCATTAAAAAAATCTTGATCTCCTCACAGTATTGATTAATATAAAACGAACGTTCGTTCTTTTTTGGTTGTCATGGGTAAAGGTAAACAAACTAAACAGCAAATTTTAGCGAAAGGCTTGGCATTGGCGTCTGAAACTGGCCTAAATGACCTGACAATTGGCATGCTGGCTACTGCATCAGGCATGTCTAAATCTGGGCTATTTGGCCATTTTAACTCTAAAGAAACCATGCAGTTAAATGTACTTGAATATGCATCTGATTTATTTAAAGAGCATGTCATTTTAGCGTGTGATAAAGATACGAGGGGCTTGGCAAAGTTAAACCAGCTTTGTCAAAACTGGCTTAATTGGTATAAGCCTGATGCGGCAACGTGTATTTTTATCAATGCTGCGGCGGAGTTTGATGACCAACCTGGCGCGCTTAGGGAGCACATCCAAGCCACTCTAAAAAACTGGCTAAGCTACTTACAACATATAGTCTCGCAAGCCATTCAAGATGGAGACTTTGCTGCAGACACTTGTCCAAAACAGTTTGTGTTTGAACTGTATTCTTTGTATCTCGGAAGTCAAAACCTACGCTGGTTATCACTTGAAGATGATGAGCGTAGTCGTTTTCAAACAGGGTTTAATGCTTTGTTAGACAAATATGGAGCCAAATCGAATGAGCAGTAAAATATACTTTTCAGACAAAAATAAAAAATCTATGAGCTTCCATGTTACCCGTGGAGTATCAAGCCTAATGGCTAAAGTCGCCCCTAAAATGAGTCTAAATGCGACTCGAAAGCTACTGTTAACACCTGCTGCAGGGCGCAAAGAGGTCGACGTCCCTAAACAGATGAGAAGGCGTAACCTTGAAACTCCCTATGGTGACCTAAACTTGGTAGAAGGTGGAGAAGGTCCAAAGTTTGTTTTTACACATGGTTGGTCTGGCAGCGTGAGTCAATTTTATCCATTGATGCAAAAAGTCATTGATGAAGGGTTTTCTGTAGTGGGCTTTGACCATTTTGGACATGGAAAAAGTGCTGGCAAGTTTGCAAATTTGCCCCTGTTTATTAAAGGCCTCAAACACGTTTTAACTGAGTATGAAGATGAACAAGTGAAGGGTATAGTGAGTCATTCTATGGGCACAATCAGCGCAGTAAACGCAACAAATGATGCCAAACATGTCATGATTGCACCTACATTTGATTTCTATAATTCATTTCAGGAACGTATATATTCAACAGGGATCACGGAAAAACTGGTTGAGCGGTTGCTTAATGAAGTAGAGACCGAGCATGATATGGTGTTCAAATCCCTCCAAGCGGAGTATCACTTGGCGAAGCAATCCCAGCTTTTTATGGTCCATGACGAAGAAGACAAGTATGCGCCATACCAGCATACTTTGGCGCAGGTTGAAAAACACAGTCATGCCAGTTTACATAGTACACGAGGTCAAGGCCATGGTAGGGTTATAAATAGTCCACAGACTTGGCAAGCGATTAGACAATTAATTGATATTTAATACTTTGATGGAATTGTAATTCATAGGCAAGATAGACTAACTTTATAGTAGCTAAAAATAATTGATTCGAGCTTATGTTCAAATACTGTTGCGCCGTGCTCTGTGTCGCTTTGTCGACTGCTCTATTTGCGAAAGATAAAAGCTTACCTGAAATACATGTTTATCATGATTCAGATTATAGTACCCACCGACAATCCGCTGTAGCGATAAAGATGGGGTTTCTGACCGCTTTAGAAGAAGTAGACAGCCAAACCCAAGGTTTTAAAATTAAGCTGTTATCTCGTGACCATCGTGGTAACAGCAATCGCAGTTTCCTGAATTTTAAACGTTTTTTAAAAGATCCATCTGGACTGTTTGTCCTTGGAGGATTACATTCTCCGCCTTATATAAAATACCGAGAGTTTATTAATACTAATCAAGTTCCGTTGTTGGTGCCGTGGGCTGCTGGTGGACCAATCACACGATATGATAAAGGTGAAAACTGGGTATTTCGTTTGTCTGTGGATGACACCAAAGCGGGCATTAAGCTTGTTGAGTTCGCCCGCCATAGCGAGTGTAAAAATCCCCATTTACTGTTAGAAAGAACCCCTTGGGGCAAATCAAATTACAAATCAATTGGTAAAGCTTTGGGTAACCCTGAAGCAACTGTAACGTGGTTTGATTGGGGTATGAAGGAAAGCAGTGCAAAAATTCACATCAGAGAAATGTTCGCAAAAAACAGCGACTGTATTTTGTTTGTGGGCAATGCCATTGAAGGCAAGCAGCTGGTTTCAGCGATGGCTGACTATCCAAAGGAGCAACGAATTCCAATTATTAGCCACTGGGGCATTACGGGCGGAAACTTTTTTGAGCAGGCAAAAGTAGATCTGGCAACCGGTATCGATTTGCATTTTATTCAAACGTGTTTCTCCTTTCAGCACCGCCCATTGACTGAGCAAGCAGATAAAGTCTGGAAAAACGCTAAACGTATGTTTGCTGATGAATTTGCAGAGCGTGACTTCCTTTTTGCGCCAACCGGTTTTATCCACGGTTACGATATTGCAAAAGTTGCTTTAGCCGCAATGGATAAAATTGAGCTCACCGGTGATATGTCTAAAGACAGAGTGGCATTTAGAAACGCACTTGAGCAAATTGATAAACCTATAAAAGGGCTTATTAAAACCTATCAAAACCCTTATTCAAAGTGGAGTGCTCAAAACCCTGATGCTCATGAAGCATTGGGTATTGATGACTTATGTATGGCATATTTTCAGTCGAATGGCAGTACTAAAGTGCTGGTGGATAATTCATGATTCGTTGGCTGAACAGAGTTTTTAGTATGTCTTCGGACAGAGCATTTTATGCATTTTTATTGTGTAGTTTAGTGCTGTCTATTGTTATTAGTTTGTCGTTAGTTGGTACGAGAGCGGATAGTTCGGTAAAAGAGCTGCAACTGCAGGCACGGCAAACAGAGGCTAAACTGGCTGTCAGTAACCTTGGTCAGTTCATATCTACACGCTTAATTTTGTTAAAGGACTTGGCCAAGATCCCCATGTTGTCAAATGCTGTTATGGGCAGCGACATCTCTCGAGCATCACTCTCTGATTTTTTAAAAGATTACAAAGTACTTGGGGCACATGTTCCGCTGCATTTATACAACGTGTTATCAGAGCCGGTGTTTACTAACTCTCCTTTATACAGTGGCAAGTTTAGCCGCGAACCTTGGCTTGATCAGATGTTATTGGGAGAGCTGGGTCAAGCTGTGGTGCTTAAATATGAAGAGCAAGAATTTCAGTTTGTTTTAGCAGTGCCCATAGAATACAACGGGTTTACTGAAGGAGTGCTAATCTCTGAGTTTAAAACAGACTTGGCATCACTGCTGGCGATTGATATGAGTCAAAGTGAACTAGCCGTTGAGTTAATGGGGCAGTGGGTTGAGTACAGTAATGCAGAGGCTGGACTTGATTACTTGCAGTTATTTGAAAGTCAGCTCCCTGATACCGATGTTGAGATAAAGTTTTTCATCGACCAGCAAATCATTCAAAACAGTGTAAATACGTTCATTTTAGCCATTGCAAAAGCAGTAGTAGTCAGTTTGCTATTGTCCTTTTTATTGTTGTTTTTCTTCGGTCGTCAGTTATTGCTAAACCCCTTTAAGCAGCTGCAGCTCTCACAAAGAGAAACACAAAAAAGCGAAGAGCGTTTTAAATTGGCAATAAAAGGGAGTAATGATGGTATATGGGACTGGGACATCGAAAAGGGAAGCATGTTTTTTTCGCCAAGATTTCGAGAGTTGCTAGGCTATGATGGCAATGATACCAACGGATTTCCGGATATTTTTGAAAGCCTTGAAAGAGCGGTACACCCAAAAGATAAAACCAATACATTTGGTGCGTTGAATACACACTTAGAAAGTGGCGAGGCATTTGATATTGAGTTTAGAATGCGAAATTTTAACGGAGATTTTCGCTTCTATCGATCAAAAGGTTTAGCACTGCGTAATGAGCATAACAAAGCGATTAGAATGTCGGGTTCGCTCACTGATATTACTGACCAAAAGATGTACCAAGAAGCGCTGAAAAAGGCCAAAGAGCATAATGATTTGTTAGCGTATGCCATTGAGTCTTGTGATGTAGGTATTGTTATCACAGACGCCTATAAAAAAGATATGCCACTGAGCTTTATTAATTCTGCATTCACACGCATTACTGGGTATGATGAATCAGTACTTGGTAAAAACTGCCGCTTTTTACAAGGTGAGCAAACATCCCCGAATGCGGTTGAGGCGATCCGCGAAGCAATCAAATTACAACAACCTCACAGAGAAAAAATACTCAATTATCGTCGTGATGGTGAGCCATTTTGGAACAATATGCACATCGGGCCTGTCCTTGACGAGAATAAAAAGCTGATTGCTTATGTGGGTATTTTACAAGATATAACTGAGCAAATTCGCCAGCAAAAAGCGTTGGCCGATGCAAAAGTACAAGCTGAACAAGCCAGCGAAGCGAAAAGCGCTTTCTTAGCCTCAATGAGCCATGAGATCCGTACGCCAATGAATGGCGTTTTGGGCATGTTAAATTTGATGATGAATAGCCCATTAGATGATGAGCAAAAGCACCGTGCGCGACTCGCTATGAACAGCGCCAACTCTCTGCTCAATTTAATCAATGATATATTAGACTTTTCAAAAGTAGATGCAGGGAAACTTGAGCTTGAATTACTCGATTTTGATTTGAGGGAATTATTTGGTGACTTTTCTGAGTCCGCGGCCTTGCAAGCTCAAAGCAAAGGTATTGAGCTCATTTTAGATATTGTTAAAGTAGATAGTTCGGTTGTTAAGGGCGATCCGAGTCGTTTACGGCAGGTGCTATCAAATCTTGTTGGTAACGCCATTAAGTTTACCGATGAAGGTGAAATAATAATCCGTGCTGAGCTGTGCACAGTCCAAGATAAATTACGATTAGACTGCTCAATTATCGACAGCGGTATAGGCATACCGCTGTCAAAACAACACAAATTATTTGAGACGTTTTCACAAGTAGACTCCTCGACCACGCGTAAATATGGAGGCACTGGGCTCGGATTGTCCATCGTTAAAAAGCTGTGTGAGTTGATGGGGGGCAGTATTGGCGTGAAAAGTGAAGAGGGATGTGGGAGTGAGTTCTATTTTTCAATTACGCTAGATATTGGCGAGCAAAATAATCGGCCAATGCCTAAATTTGACATTAGCAAACTAGAGTTACTGATAGTTGATGATAATCAAACAAATCGGACGGTTCTGCGTGAGCAATTAGAAATTTGGGGCGCTTCAGTGACGGAGGCCGCATCGGCGATTGAAGCACTTTCCCAGTGTGAAACAAGGCTTAAAGACCCAAATAAAACACTATTCGATATCGCATTATTAGATATGCAGATGCCGGTGATGGATGGTGCAAAACTGGGGGCCGAAATGCAGGCAGATCCAAGGCTTAGCAGCATAAAGCTCATTATGATGACCTCAATGGGCCATCAAGGTGACGCTGCATATTTTGCCAAACGAGGATTCTCTGGTTATTTTCCAAAGCCTGCTACCACAACAGATTTACATAATGCGTTGTCTGTGGTGGGAGAGGATGGTGAAGCACTTGCGAATGCGAAGCCAATAGTGACATCACACTATTTAAAATCGTTCAAAGAGAGTGATGCTCAAGAGCCCGTTATATGGGATCCAAAACCGAGATTATTACTCGCCGAGGATAACCATGTGAATCAAATTGTCACAACAAGCATGTTGAAAAAGCTAGGTATTGAATTTGTAGATGTCGTAACAAATGGTCAAGAAGCAATAAATACTTTGCGTCATTGTCAGCATTCAAAGCCTTATGATTTAGTGCTCATGGATTGCCAAATGCCTGAAATGGATGGCTATGAAGCGACAGGGCATATTCGTCAAGGGCAGGCAGGCCATAGTAATCAGCACATTAAAATCATCGCTTTAACAGCGAACGCAATGAGTGGGGATGAGAAGAAATGCCGAGATGCGGGCATGGATGATTATTTAACAAAACCAATTCAACCAGGGACTTTGTTGCAATGTTTGAAAGCGCATTTGAGTACACAAAACGCGCGCTCTGATGTAACTGAGTAAAAATTTATAGCCATATGACAGGAAATTTGGCATATTTAAGTACTGTTTAAATATACAGGCTTGGGTTTTGAAAACACTGCCAGAAAAATACTATCTTACGCATTTTTATGAGCTACTTGATTACTTGGCACAAACTAGCTGGGATTTACTGAGTGAGGACCAACGAGCAAAGATCAATGCGTTTAAGTCACTGTCCCAAGATGCCCAGTGTTTGTTGGTTCGCGTAGTAAATCGAAAACGAGACTTTGTATGTGCAGATGAACTTGTTTATGAAGAAATTAAAGATTTTAATCAGGCATACCTTGAATTAAAACGCTTTGATTGGTTATGTCATGCAGATAGCAGGCTTGCGTTAGCGAGTTTAGTATCTGAGCTGAACAAAACCCAATTGATTGCGCTTGCCAAAGCACATGCCTTATCGGACACGCCAGTTAAATCAGCCAAAAAGGCGCTTTGGCTCGATTATATTCTGGCTCAGTTAGATAACCTTGAGCCATCATCAGAGATATTACAGCCCTATTTTTCATCTCCATTTAAGTCTGATTTGGCTTATTTTTTGTTTTTATTTTTTGGCAGGTTAGGCGGCGGATTACCTCAATTCTCAATGCGAGATCTTGGAGTTATGCATACGCAAAACGACAGAGAACAGGGAAATGCGCATTTTGAACATCAAGAAGAAGCGCTCAGTGCCTATTTATATTGTAATTTATGCTTCGATTTAAAAGAATTAGCGCCAGAATCTGTGCTCAAATTGGCTAAATGTGTCTCAGCGGGTGAGTATCCTAAACCTGTAGGTCAGCTGGCACAGATAAAATATGATCACTTATGTCATAAATTGGCAAATATGGTGGCTGATGGTCATGCCGCATTGAGTGAATCATTGCTGACTTTGAGTGCTCACCCTAAAGCGCAAGAGAAATACATTCGCTTACTTTACAGCAAAGGTGATCATCAGCGGTGCAAAAATTTGATTGAGCAACTGTTAGATGCGCCTGGCGATGAAAAATTACTCTTCTTTGCTGAAGACTTTTACCGACTGAAGTTTACACAAACTCGAACCTCATTATTAACGGATATGCTGAGAGACAGCGGCGAGCCGCTTGCGCTGGATGAAGCGTATGTTGGTTATGTAGAGCAGGGACTTGTCGAACTGTTTGGACGTTCGGGCACCACAGCTTATCATTGTGAAAATAGACTATGGCGCTCGTTATTTTGTTTAAGCTTTTGGTATGAGTTGTTTGAGGACCCCCGAAATGCATTTTCTAACGAATTTGAGCGTACACCCAAGTGCATAAAAGATAACTCGTTTTATCAAGTATTTGAATCTGAGATAGAGCAGCGTTTAAACGCTTTTTGTGATAATGCACAGTTGTTAAATTGGTTGGTTAAGCAGGCGTCTGAAAAGTTTGGATCTCATAATCGCTTGATGTATTGGCACCCTGATGGACTGGCGCAACTGTTTGAGTTTGCTAAATACGCACCTATTGACGCGGTGTGTAAACACTTGCGAGCAATGAGTAAAGATTTTAATGGGTTGAAAGACGGGTATCCGGATTTAATGATATGCCAAAATGGCGTTAAGTTTATCGAGGTTAAAGCGCCAGGAGATAGCTTACGTCGCAATCAATTGATCACCATAAAAAAATTGGTTGAATCTGGTTTTGATGTGGCAATACAAACAGTGCAGTGGCAAGTGCAGCCCGCGCAACCCTATGTCATCGTCGATATAGAAACGACGGGTGGAAAAAAAGAGCATGATAAAATCACTGAAATTGCCATGATAAAGGTTGTGAATGGCCAAATTGTCGAGAAATGGCACAGTCTAATTAATCCTCAAAGGCGGATCCCGCGTTATATCACCGAATTGACAGGCATTGATAATGAAATGGTTAATGGCGCGCCGATATTTAGTGAGGTCATTGATGATATTGATGCGTTTAGTAAAGACGCTATTTTTGTTGCACATAATGTGAATTTTGATTTTGGCTTTATAAAAGCTGAGTTTGCAAGGTTAGAGCGGTATTTTAAACGCGCTAAGTTATGTACAGTGCAATTGGGACGCAAGTGGATCCCTGGTCATGCCTCGTACTCTCTTGGCAAAATTTGCCAAGATTTAAATATACCGCTTCAAGGTCATCATAGAGCGCTCAACGATGCAATGGCGACTGTGGAGTTGTTTAATCTCATTAATGAAAAAAGACTGATGGGTGGCGATAAGGAAAAAGAGCAGGATGCGGAGCGATGATCACTTTTAATTCGGTCAATAGCATAAAAGGGCATCGTTATGCTATTTAATACTTTTATTATTCATGTGAGTAAGTGCTGTGTAGCTGTGTCTTTGGTGGCGCTTGCTATGTTGACGATCCCCGTGGTTGATCACAATATTGTTCTACTTATCACTGTGTCAACGGTACTGGTACTGACTAACGGCATAATGTATCTAGCATTTTATAAAGACAAGTCATATGCGCAGAACAACAAGCAAAGGGTATCAGAAAAAACATTGATCTTGTTATCTGTGTTGGCATTGCACTGTACTACTCACCTCACTATGCACTTTACTCAGCATAAAACCGTTAAATGGTCATTTCAGCTTAAATTGCTATTTGCAATTTTGTTGCAATTGAGTGCAAGTGCAATCGGGTTTGTAAAAGTTTATATGTAGCATGTTTTTGCATGGTGCTTAAATAGGGAGGTTACAACGCCAGTATAAACTGGCGTTGTATTTTATTACTGGTTGAGCTCTTCGGAAAGTTCATCAAGGAGTGACCATCGGTGCTCTTTAACCTGTGTGCCTTTACCTAAAATCCAGTAATCGTAATTACTCTGTATTGACCCCTTACTTTGTTGGATGGATAGCCATGTATTTACATAGTTCAGAATATCGACATTACGTTTTGCAACAGCGAATCCAACAGGGTATTTTAACTCAGCCCCTTTTGGTACAACAACGCCATATTCAGGGTGAAACATGCTCCATGCAAACCCTGCTTCAGCACTGATAACGAGGGCATCAAAGTCACTGCTTTGTTCAAAAAATGACTGGTGATTACCAAGTTGTGTAACCTGAATTTGCTCATATTTTTTCGCGACATCATGCATAAGTGGCTGGTATTCAACATGGGCAAGGTTGAGCTTGTCTTTATTTAATAGCTGCTCTTTTGATGCGAGCTCTTTGAGCCTATGATCTTTTGCAACCAATGCCAGTTGTAATTCCATGACAGGGTTGGTGAAGCGCACACTACTCAAGTCTACAACACTCATCTCTAGACCTGACATGGCAATGTCAAAATAGCCTTTGTTTAAGTACTCGGCCAGTTGGTGCTTTTTAAAAGGAATAAACTCAACTTTTACTTGTAAATCAGATGCAAGTTTATGCGCAAGCCCAATGTCAAAGCCAACGAGTTCATCTTTTTGATTAAAATAACTGAACGGCACATTATCTACTAAATACCCTACCCGCAGTAGGTTTCGTTTTTTAATAATATCTATGTTAGTCAATGACAGTTCGCCGCTCTGGTAGGCTTTAGGTACATGGTTTAATACATCGCTAGGCACTTGATCTGAAACCACCATGTTTGCAATTACATCATCGGCACCTTTGGTACTTTTGGCTAAGTAATTGTTGGTCGCAAAACTTAAGACCATAAAGGCCGGTAAGCATACTGAAAGCAATGTCAGGTAGTACACAGAGCGAATGCGTTTTAAGTGTAATTGCTTTTTATTGTAGAAAATACACAGCAAAGTTACTGCGAAAATATACACAACAGTCGTCGGGGAGACGACCTTAGCAGTCAATACGGACATAGATAAATACAACTGATAACTATCAGCGGGGATCTTTAAGCTATCCAGCATGTAGGGGATGGCGATGTGCACATTCGCGAAATAGCTAAGCATTGCAGAGAGGGTAACATTTGGAATTTGTTCTAACGAAATAGGGCTCCCGGTCAACCATGCTGCAAAGGTGACAAACATTAAAGTTGTTAATTTACCGAGGCTTGGGAAGGTGTACGCGATAGGCACCAAGACTTCGGCAATATGATCAGACTCTTCATCGCTGCGTTTAATTTTTTGTAAGTGTGCTTTGATCCCTTCAGTAATAACTGGCAGTACGATAAACACGTTGCCGGTACTGAATGCGGTTATCCATGCATTACGCATTACCTTGATTAAGTCACGGTATTTTACTGGCGTCAAGGCTGCAACCAACATCGGCAGTAACGCAAACATCAGGTAAAAACCTAGGCAAATAACCAGCACCAAATAAATTTGCAGATTGCTGAGCTCTTCTTGGCCGATGGTACCTGCGGTACTTGCAGTCATTGAGAAAATACCGATTGGGAAAAATTTAATCACTTTTTTTGACATAACAGTCAAACCTTGCCCGACAACTTCAAGTACATCAAGCAGCTGGTTTTTTCTGCCGTTTGAAATGAGGGCAAGACCGAGCGCGATACAAAATATTACCAATGCAGGTACATTGCCCTCAGCCATCGATGCGAAAGGGTTAGAGGGAATATACTGTTGAACAAAATTAACTTCGGGTGCTTGTGCTACGAGCGCTGGAGAAAAGAAGGTGCCAGCATCATGACTTGGCAGAGTTAAAGTAAAGCACCAAATTACAGCAAGACCTATTACCCAGAGCGCGAGCATGGTAATGGCCGCCTTGGCGAGCACTGTCTTGACTTGATCTGGGCTAAATTTCCCTAGGCCAACGACGAGGCTGACAACAATATAAGGGAAGATAGTGATTTGCATTAAGCTGACAAAGCCTTCGCCAATAGGCTTTAAAAATGCTACGCGTTCGCCAAAAATAAGCCCTGTTGCAATACCGAGGATCAGTGCCCACAGCATCCAGTTCATGTTCTTTATCAAATCGAATACTCTATTCATTGTTACCCGCCGCAGTTAAATAGGTGCGCGATTATATTGAGGTTAGCTGAAATTAATCTGAATGCATGAAATGAAATAAAGCAGTAGGGAATTAAGCGTTGATAAAATATAGATTTGGTGCGAGTAAGTATTCACATATGGCCGCGTTTCAATGTGCGGCCAGAATAAAAATTCAAGAAGAAAAAAATCTGGAATTTTGAGATGGTTGTTAAATTTCGTAATCTTCGCCATTTTTGCTGCGGTAACATTTGCATCGAGATTCATCGAGTAAAGTATGCTGAACACCATCAATAAAGCTCATCCAGAGTTTAGTGTGTTGGCGGTTTTGTGTATCAATCGAGCTGAAAGGCGTTTCGTACTGTACGTCGTTTATATGAGCTTTGTCGTACTTTCCATTTTCCCCTGCAATATTAAAACTCAACTCAATGTGTAAACCGTCGTCCTTTTGCAGCAAAATAGTCGTAGGCTCTTCTTTATGCCCACAGAGCGCAACAAATTGCTTTGTGTTTTTCAATCCGCAATGTTGACCATCCTCAAAAAACACCATTAGGTGATTGTAGTAGACAACGTAAGCATTTACTTGAGTATGAGAACCAAACTCAAGCGGGCAGTGTTGATCTAAAAATTGCTTCGCGATGATAAGTTTTTGGCATTCTTCGCTTAGTGGTGGTGTTGTTTGAAGTTGTGCTTTCATTGATGTATCCCCAGTTACCGAAATTAAATTGTTGTGACGTTATGGTTGTCTCATAACGAACGCTGATTAATTGACTACAATTTCAGTGTATAAAAAAATATCAATAAATTTCACAAAAAGAATTTTACAGTGTAAATTTTACAAAGTCTGGTCTGACCTCTTGTTGTAAAATGGTCGAGTTTATGCTCTTTTATATCATGCACATGTTCAAAAACGGTCGCGAACATTGATGAAAGTCGCTTAAATTAGAAGGATTGGTATTAAAAATGAAAAAATCGTCAGAATTGATGCGGAAGTCTCACTTTCTCGGTACCAAAATCCGTAACCTCCGAAAGCGTAACCATTTAACGTTGGAAGATTTGTCCGCTCGTTGTATCAGAGTTGACCCGCATACAGCACCATCGGTGTCATACTTATCGATGATTGAGCGGGGAAAGCGCACGCCAAGTAGTGGCATGTTAGATAACTTTGCAGAGGTGTTTCAAAAGCCGCTTTCTTGGTTTTTAGATACAGATCCTGAGCCTGATGACATTACGCCACAAAAAGGGCGCTCTGGCGGGATAGAGGGCATGGCGCTTGAGCCCAACTTTCTATTTTCAAATGACATTTTACAAATTGCGATACCAGAAATGCTTTCTCAAACTGGGATCAGCGGACGTCAGTTTGCACATTTACTGATCCGTGCTCACCAGGAGCATCATCAGAATCATTTTCCCGACCTAGAACGTGCTGCAGATGAAGTAGGTGGGAAAAATTTATATCTAAGCGTTGAAGCATTATTAATGTTACTTAAAAAACACGGCTTAGTGGTTAAATGGTTTGATAAGGTGCCCAATGAAGTGATGGATGACAGCGGCCATGTGTTTAACCACTTAATCACTTCCTACTTTAGTGAGCCGAATATTGTGCACATTAATCGATCGTTGGAGAAAAACCCAGCAAGACTGAAGTATGATTTAGCCGTGCATATTGGTCACAGTGTTCTACATGAACTAGAAGGCCTACGCTGTGTTTTGCGTACAGGTGGGTTTAATACGGCTGTTTTGCCTGCTACCGATACGACACCCAATGCGCAAGATATTTTGACGGCTTGGCATGACTTTGAATCAAGTTTCTTTGCTGGAGCACTCCTTTGCCCAAAAGTGGCTTACCGTCAATTATTAGATTCATATGGTTATGAAATTGACATTCATCAGCACTTAAATATTTCTCCGTCGGTTGCAATGCGGCGCATGACAGTAGTCTCTCCTTATCCGCATTGGCACTACTTTGACGCTTACTTACCAGGTAAGCTGAAAGCTGTATATCGAGGTAATGGGATCCCACTGCCTTGGGGAAATATGCGCAGTGTTGAAGATCCTTGCCAGCATTGGGCGGTGTTTAGAAAGTTTGTAGCGCAAACGGAACAGTCTAGTGCACAATTATCAATTCTAAACGTTAATGGAAAGCCACATTTATACTGCTGTGAATCACTCAAAGTAAATGACTTGGTAGAAAACGCACATGTTTTATGTGCGGGTATAGACCTGAATCCAGCCATTGATGCACAAGGGGACAGTGCCGATGAAGTTGTGCAAGAACTGCAAGCATTATGCATAAAACAAGGGGGGGCCAGTGTGGTACCGTGGCACCTAAAAAAACAGTTAATGAGTGTAGCAAAAATACTGAATATTAACTGGATAGAGCGAGGTATTAATAACGATGTCAGAGTGATTTGTACTCGGGGTACTGCTTGTCCAAGACAGCCTAGCTGTTATGAAGCCAGTTAATGCTTATAATATAATTAAAAGTTTTTTTGAGGCATAGGTAATATTGAGTAGGTCGTTAATTAAAAGACATGACGCGTGGGCGTGTTTTTTTTCGCTCGTTATATTCGTTAGTGGATCAAGTGCTGCGCAGAAAAGCTGCGAGGAAACCTTGCGAGTCAGTACCAGCGGTAACTGGCCACCTTATTCTGAACGCATTGGTTCACACTATGTTGGGCTTGAAGTTGAAATCGTAGAATTGATTTTAAGAGATGCGGGGTTTTGCTGGCAATATGTTGAGCTACCTTCTTCTAGCCGAGCATTCAAACAGTTTCAAGAGAACCAAGTTGATTTAATCCCAGCTGCTAGCTTTACCCAGTCTAGACGAAAGTATGCTGAATTCAGCATTCCATATCGACAGGAGCTGATGTTATTGTTTACACATAAACACAATCAACAAAGCATATTGAGCCTTACTAAGATGACGTCATCTGACTTACTAGAGAATTTTGGAAATAATCTTGTAGCAGTCAGCCGTGGAAGTGTATATGGGAAACCCTTTGCCGACTTTAGACGCATGTGCGGAGACTGTGTCGTTGAAACAAATTTTGCTCATGAACGTTTTAATTTAATCAACAAGAAGCGTGTTGAATATGCGATAGAAGACGCTTTAACCGGTACATATTTATTACAAAGGCCAGAGTACAAAGACACAATAAAACCCACCGCAATCCGCATTTATGAAAACTCTATTCACTATATGCTCCGCCCTGGAATGTTAACAGAGAAGCAACTTCAGAAGCTCAATTTGGCTATCATTAAAAACAGCCAGCGTATTAAGGAAATTATTCAAGCACACAAGCGGGATTATGATGTAGAGTAAAGTAATTGAATATTACTCACGCTTGTTGAAATGGTTGTTTTTTTGCATTTTTCGGGCATGTTTTATTGCCAGTACGTGCTCATCAATAGGCACTGTTCGAGTTGCTAACCATAGAATCACAATAGATTCTAATAGGCAGAAGAATGTTAACAAAGGGCTAAATGCATGTCTAAGGTAAGGAACAGAGCCTATTAGATCAAGGTAAAAGAAACTTAATTCAATTAAAGCTATAAAAGTGACGATCATATATGAGAAGTATATGAAAAGTAATGCACCTTCTTGTTTAGTGAAATAAAAGTTTTCATAGACATCTTTACAAAACTGACTGTACTTTTGGAAACGTTTTACAATAGAGCGTCGTCCAAAGACAGCATACGCATATACCCAACAATTTAAAAAAGCCCACAAATAATAATAGCTTCCCCAATGAAATGCTATTTCTGCAGTAATAGTATCGATTAGCTCTATAGTTGCTAGGATTAATAATAGACATCGCGTATTGATACTTTTCCAGCTAACCAGTAAAGCAATGAGCATTACCGGAAAACTGATAAAGTTAATTGCATGATAAATAGATTTTATGGAAAACGCTTCTAGCAAGAGTATTGGCCTTTCGAGATTACGGGCGGATACATGTTGTTACTTAGTTTATAATGTTCTTTTTTGTAATGGATCTTTAATAAGATGAATCGACTATAAAATAATACCAAATAACAATTTAACTAAGGTTAACATATAAATTAATTCTTTTTTACTGATTTTAATGTTGTCATTTTTAATTTAACCATTCTCGTGTATGTAAAGCCTTACATCACATACAGTATCGTAATGTGTTATTAAGGTTGCTTAATCAATTAAGAAGTTTTGCAATTGGTTTGTCTATTTCTTATCTATTGATATGACCTGAAAATTGCTGTTGAATAAGTGGTCATGCGCAACGAGTGCTTTTAGAGAGGGGGGCTGGTCGATAAAAGTAATTGGAATAGTGAAAAAATAATGTATTTACCATAGCATGAGTTAAAGATTCTTTAGGTAACAATTGAGTACCTATCCTACTTTTTATCTGGATATTGATGCTGATTTTCTAACTCTTGCTTATTTATCTTTTCAAAAGCAAAGCCACATATAAAACAGAACATTAAAAACTGGTGAGCTGGAATTGGTTTTTTTCCTTCTTCCCGGGCTGAAATAGTAGATTTGCTTAGGGAAGGGGTTAGCTTTTTACCTAACTCACATTGATTCAGCCCTGAGTCTAGGCGCATTGACTTAGTGACTATAGATATTTCTAGCCAAAACGACTTTATTGCTTTGTCAATCACTGTGTTAAAATTCATATGGAAACATAAAATTTCATTGCAAGTGTTATGGAAATTTTAGGTAGATATCACATACCACTAATGCAATTTCCTAACACTCACAATTAATCTTGGATGTTTATTCTGGCTTTTCTGGCTCTGGAGTGCCCGGCCCAGTTCCAGCAGCGCCACGAACATTTTTTGCATCTTTTAGTGAAAGCTCTTTAATTTTTTTTACAATAATTTTCATATTATTCCTCTTGTTTAAAGTAGTATTTTATTTGCTTATAACTTCATATTCCTATTTAAAAAGTAGTTTATGCATTCACTTTGGGTTCTTTATACGTTGAGATTGAAATACTCTGTTTTAGAATAATAAAAACAAATGATGACCGATATAGAGCTATGTGTTCTTATTAAGGGCAGAAAACCTTGTTGTTTCGCCAGCTCTATTTATCAGTAAACGTTCATTATTTTTCACAGCTATACTCAGTACTAGAAATGCTTCTAGTGTGTGGATCACTGATAGCACAGGGCTGAAAAAATTATCTCTAATTGGGTGCACCGTTATTACTCCTGAAGCATAAAGAGATACCTCTATGAATGTCATAAAGCAAACTACAATCGCAAGAGCGTATAAAAAAATAAGTCCGCCTTCTTGCCGAGTAAAATTATAATCTGAATGAACCTTTTCAAAAAACTTGAATCTAGAACTTAAACTTAGTGCTATCAGCCTCCTTCCTAACACAGGAACAATAAATAGCAGGCTTACAAAAATAGCCCAGAGATAATAGTTGTTCTTCAAGCTAAATGCGAAGCCATAAGTTAAAGCATCAAAAACTTCAACGATTAATATTACACTAATCAAATATCTTGCATTAATGCTTTTCCAGGCGATGATTAACGATATTATATATATAGGAACTAGCATATACATTATGGCATCATATAATACCGTGAAATTTTCATAAGCAAACATTAGGTGTATTCTTATCCTCTCTAGTTTCTTTTATTTTCTGGCTGCTGACTATCGAGTAATTGCTTTGTCTTTTCTTCTGGACTAAACCCACATATAAAACAAATTAAAAAATAACTTGTTAAGGGCACAGGTGTTTTGCCTGTTTCCCAATTAGATATAGTCGCCTGATCCACCGCGGGAATTAGCTTTTGTCCTAACTGGCTTTGAGTGAAGCCGGCATCCTTACGCATCGATCTTATCGACTTGGCAGCTTCTCCCCATAAGCCATTAAACAGTCCTAGTTGTCGAATTCTCAATTTCATATGTCCCAACATTACCTTTTGATAACAAATTTAACAAAAGTTATCACTAAAAACCCTGCCATTGCAAGCATTTAGAGGTGGTTAAATACTTATATTAATATAATCATGATATCAAGAATAAATAAATAGATCTTATATGATATTGCCACCTGTTCCTTATTAAATTTTTCATTTTGTGTTTATGATGATATCAAGGTTTTTTGATAAATAAAATGTAAACTTTGGGAGGTAAAAAATTTATTTTTTATTTTGGTAAGGTTAACGCCAAAGTGTTGGTGTGTGTTGAAGGTTTTTTACGATTTTATTTTGAATGTATTGTAATTTTATTTATGTTTTCAAAGGGGTGTTATTATATCTGATGCGATTAATGCATTAATTGGCTTGGTTTTATTTTATAAATAGTGTTTAAATGCTGCTATACCTCTAATGCTAATAGACTAGTGGCAACAAAACGTTTAGCGATGTCGTATTTATCTTTGCACTGAGATTGAAGTCTTTGTAAGTCAGGTTTGTCTAATATTAGGAGTTTGTGAGGAGCTGAAAATAGTATTTTGACGTAGCTTGTGTCCCACAAATCGTATTATAGTTCAGTGTTGTAGAAGTGAGTTCCGCTTAGGGCCTTTATGAAAAGGCATGTAAAGCGTACTTAATGTAGCTGTATGCTGACGCAGTATTTAGAGCTTGATACACCACCTCTAAGTACTTGGTAAGTAAAAGTGGTGACTATTTGCAAGACTTACGAGTAGGTATTGTAAATTTAGAGAGTCTTGATATGCCGCGTTAAACAAAAAACGGTGCAATTCAGGCAGAGTTTGCACCGTTTATAGGGAGGTTTTAAGATAACTAACAACTATTTATTGTACAGGGAGCATGTTAGTTCACACACGCTTCCCACGTTTCACCATCGATACTGCAATGCGTGATATAGGTGCCGTCATCTCGGTAAGTATCGCGCTTCCATGTTCCATCGCTATATTTATAGGTTGTAACCCGGTTGTCGCCAGAATCATCGGTAATACGTTTTTCCCATGAGTAAAAAGGAATGGTGATATCTTTGTCAAACTCGTGGCCTGATTGAACAAAATAATAAGTTAACACCAATATATCTAGCAGGTTTGGCTTATCTGCTAGGTTAACCCAGTCTGCTAGGTCGTTTTTCGATTCTTTATCTTGCGTAATTGAGGTGTAGTAGTGAACATTACCTTTGTCATAACTAACTGACAGCCCTCGATATGGTGCGTCACTAAAATCAACTTTGCCATCACACATTTCGTCATGAGAAGCTCGGTCAACGGATTTATAGTTATCAAGCCTGTAAGTAATGTCACCAATATGAATATCTAGAATTTCTGAATGGTGACAATAACCTAAATCTTCAGATGTGTTTTTGACCATGTCCACATGTCTACTATATTGGTGGCCATCGCCCCAAGGTTGAGTTGTGATTTTTCGGTCGTAATGCACAAATAAAACCTCTTCTAAGTTTTCGTCCATTCGTACGGTTTCATCCACAATTGTTTGATGGTTTTTATTAGAAATATGAATACTTCTATACCAGACAAGCTCTTCACTTTGTGGTTGTGCAGGTGGGGTATCTTTATAGTGAAGCACGCGGATTTCATGGGCATCAAGATATTCTTTTGCAAGTGTAAGATACTTTTCAACGCTGGCTTGCAAACCTTTTACAATACTTTCTGCCAATTTTTTCAGGCTTTCATCGCCACTTTCAATGTAATCACTAAATAGTTGTTCTTCAGAGATGTTAAAATGAGTAACAACTTGTCTGATGCTCTCGCTTAAAACAATCTGTAGTTGGCTTCTAAGTTTGTTGTCAGCGATGACTTGTGCACATGTGGCGTCTTTAAATTCATCTGTTTTATAAAGTGATTGCCATAATACTGTGGTTAACGGGGTGATGTGTTGCAATTCCTCATCATCAGGTGTGGTGAAAGAAGGAGGTAACACCATTTGATATGCTTTTGTGACTTCACCTAAGTCCTCATCAATGGCACCGACTGGCACATCTACATAAGTTGGAGCATAAGCGGCACACAGAGCTTGATCTTCAGTTAGTTCAAGCTCATAGCTACCTTTGTCGGTAGAAATTGCAAAAGGTTCGTTTTCATCTTTTTTAGCATTGCTGTTAAGGTCTAGCCATACGGTTGCGCCTTTTACGTAACCATCAATAACACGTCCTCTTCTCGCGTATCGGTTTTGATCTGTGTCTACAGGAGGCGTTGAATCTGCATTATCTTTCGAGTCAGAACTGTTTCCAGTATCCGGGTTTTGAGAACCAGTCTGTCCATTATTTTGAGCAGGGGTTGTGTTTGTATTTTTATTATTCAGGTCAATAGAAGGCGATTTGGTGCCACCTTTACCACCACAACCGGTAAATAGAGAACCACATAAAATAGCCAGGGTGAGTGTTTTTAATTGAGTTTTAAACATGCATGTTCCTTAATACGCAGGTTTATAAGTTACTGCTTCGATAGTTGTTCTAATACTGCTATGCAGTGTTTGAAATTTGCAAAGCGAATTTGATGTAAAAGATTTTAAGTAATCTTGGCCTAAACTCGGTAGTTAAAAACAGACAAAAAAGCGCAATTTTCTGCCTAAAAGATAAGTTAACTGAAAAGTTTCATAATTATTAGGTTGTTGCTATTGTGTCAAATGGGTACAATGAATTTCAACTAGAAATATAAAAATAAGCAAATATAACAACAGCCTAATAACATGATTCATAATTTATCATCCACATTTTTTGTAAGCTACTTCCTTATTTTTGTTGCAATTTTTAGCAACAACGGCAGTGCTGAGCCCAGTTTGGCAAATGTGCTGGGTGTGGGTGATGGATTACCGAGTAATCGGGTATTTGATATCGAACGTGATCATTTAGGTTATATGTGGTTGGCCACAGAGCAGGGGATTGCTCGATTTGATGGCATGTATGTCAAACGTTTTTCAGCGCATACAACGCCACAGTTAAGCTTGTCTCTGAAAGTTCGTGATTTACTGTTCGATAAAAATAACCGCCTTTGGGTGGCAGGCAAGCAAGGGCTTGAGTTACTGGCACCTTTTAGTGAACGTTTTGAACCTCTCACACCTAAAGGACAAGACAGTCAGCTGAATGCTTACAGTGTGATGGAGTCTCAACTCGGCATTATTTGGGTTGGCACAAGTACCGGGCTGTTTCGGTATAGTGAAAACGAATTAAAGCCCGTGATTTTGACATTGAATGAAAAGCATATCATTCCTCATATATTATCTTTGACAGAAACGGACACCAATGAGCTTTTATTAGCCACCGAAAATGGTGTTATGCGCGTCAATTTATCCACATTAACAGTGCAATATTTACAAAATGAGGCAGGGGAAACTGTATTTGCAGATAGAGTTTGGCGCTTGAGTGATGGGGAAATCTGGCTTGCGATTCATGGAAAAGGGTTAGCAACGTACAGCTCAGAAACAGCGCAAGTATCAATGCAATACATAGATGAAAATGAGTTTGATACTGTCGGTTATGTTTTTGATTTACACAAAGATAAAAAGCAGTTTTTGGCCGCGTCACTCAATACTGGCCTTTTGACTTTAAATGATGGCGCGGTTGAGAGTAATCTAGGGTTACCTCCCTTATTGTCTTTATATCAGGATGAGCAAATCACTGCATATGGTAGTTTTAGTGAAGGCGTGACTTTTAGCTCAGCAAATCATAACGCGGTGAATAACCAGTATTTCACTCACCCAAGTGAAACAGGCCAATATGAAATTAACGATATTTTAATGACGAAAGAGGCGATTTGGTTTGCCGATCAACTCGCTGGCCTTTGCCGTTATTCATTAGAAGGAATCTTCGAGGCGTGTTTAGACACCCATGACTTATCAGCGCAAGCAATCGCGCAATCTGAAAATGGCCTTTTATGGGTCAGTTTGTATCAAAGTATTGTTCAAATTGAACCAAAGACTTTGAACGTGGTTCGGCGATTTGACCTATCAAGTTATCAAATACCAGATTCGATCTATGCGATTGCATCAAACAATGACCACTCGGTGTGGTTTTCTCACAGCTTTGATGGGTTGACTCGTTTGAATGCAGTTACCAGAGAAGTAGAGCGGTTTCATACCGGTAATTCTCCATTGAAGAGTGATGAGGTGCACAGTCTTGTACTACATGGAGATACCTTGTGGGTTGCAACATCCAAGGGGTTGCAGGCTTTTGATGTGCAGTCTGGGCAGTTTAGAATAAATACATCACTGGCTAATGATATTACCACAGCGGTATATGGGTTATTTGTGAGTCCCCAAGGACTTTTATTCATCCAAACTGATATTGACCTACGAGTGTTTGATTTAAATGCACAGTCTTGGATTACATTACCAGACAAAATTAAAAGTCTAACAGACACAAGTATTGCTTTTGATGATACTGGTTTTACATGGTTTGCCAGTAGCCATGGATTAATGGGGTGGTCTCGAGAAGATAAAAACACACTGGTACGCCATTTTGATAAGGGGGATGGCTTGTATCCTCAAGGGTATTTAGGCGGCGCAGGTGATGCTTTAAATCGTAAAATTGTGTTTGCTGCGCCTGATGGATTGAGTATCTTTTACCCAGAAAAGTTGGATTTCGCAGATGCATCACCCAAAGTCAGTGAATTTGAATTGACGTTTACGGATGGCAAGACTCAAAGCTACTTTAATCAGATAAACCTTCCTGTTTTGCCATATGATCACGCCAGTATCCGATTTGTTTTGGCTAATACAAACTTTTCAAGCGCGTCTAAGCAGCAGTTTAAGTACAAACTTGAGGGGGTGGCAGATACTTGGGTTGAACTGGGTAAGAGCCGAGTGCTCATGATCCCAAAGCTCGCCCATGGAAAATACACCTTATTGTTAAAAAGTACCGATAGTGACGGCAACTGGTCAGATAATATTGGGCGTTTCTCTTTTGTGGTTCAAACACCTTGGTACTTAACTATATGGGCGTTTTGTTCTTATGGTTTGTTGTCATTGTTTATATTATTTATTTTATACCGAGCCCGTATTAAAACCCTGAGACGCATTCAAATTGCACTGGAGAGAGAGGTTGCGGCTCAAACTCAAGAAATTAGTATACAAAATAAACTGCTGATTGAAAAAACAGAAGCATTGGCGGATGCACAAGCACAGCGCTCAGCCTTATTGAGGACGTTGTCACATGAGTTGATGACACCTGTTTCCTTGATCCAAGGGCCCGCAGAGCAATTAATAAAATTACAGCACTCTGATGAACGCAGTAAAATGGCAAATATTGTCGTTAGTAATGCCAAACGCCTTAAAGTGTTGATTCAACAACTCATGCAGGTTTCTAATTTAAATCAAGCGTCCTCATTGGCATTAGAACAGGCGCACGTGCCAATTACGAGTTTTAGTTTGTCCCAAATTTGTGAAGAGCAAGTTGCGGCTTTTCAACCCGTCGCTGCGCAGCGAGGTATTAAATTGACTGTGAGCATAGAGCAGCATATTTATGTGCATGCAAGGCCTGATCAGCTTGAGCAATGTGTGAGCAATTTGCTAAGTAACGCAGTTAAATACAGTCACCATGGTGGTGAAGTTGTGTTCAATCTTGAGTCGCTGTCATCATTACCTCAATCAAAGTGTAGATTGCGTGTTAAAGACTTTGGTATAGGCATAGAAGCTGCTGAACAAAAAGCCATCTTTTCTCCTGAATATCGGACCGAGAATGGCCGTATGCAAAATGTAGGCTTGGGCATTGGCTTAAGTGTTGTAAAGTCGGTAGTGGATGAGCTAAATGGCGCTGTAGAAGTGTATTCTGAATTAGGTAATGGCAGTGAGTTCAGTCTAACGTTTGATATGGTCTCTAGTGTTAATCACCCCCCGTTAAACAAAGAACAACCCAATAAGTTGCATGATATCAGTGATAAAACACTGTTGATTGTTGACGATACGCCTGACATGCTGACTTTACTCCAAAGTGTGTTCAGTGCAGATTATAAGGTCGAGTTGGCTTCTGATGGTATGCAAGGGGCTAAAATGGCAAAAGAACTACTGCCAGATCTCATCATCTCAGATGTGATGATGCCGAAGCTAGATGGGTTTGGCTTGCTAAGTATGGTGAAGCAGGAACCTCTAACAGCACATATTCCAGTGATCCTGTTGACTGCGAATTTAAATGAACAAAAGGAGTTGGAGGGGTTGAGTCGTCAGGCTGATGATTACATTACCAAGCCTTTTAGTGTTCAGGCTTTAGAATTAAAAGTACGTAATGTGTTTATTCACCATGCAGCGAGCATGGCAAAATGGCATGCACGTATTGAGAAGCCAGCTAAAGGCGCTGCCGATGATTTACCCATGCTGCCTAAATTGAGTTTTAAAGATGAACCTCATATTTATGACTTTCTTGATAAGTTAGACGGTGTGATCCATAAATGCTATCAAGATCCAGATATCGGGGTCCCTGAACTTGCCAAAGAGATGGCGCTAAGTGAACGTCAGCTGCATCGAAAGTTGACGGCTGTGATGTCAATGGGCGCCAATGAATATTTGAGGAATTATCGTTTATATCAATCAATCACCCCGCTATTACATGGTAAAAGTGTTGCAGAGGTTGCTGACATGGTAGGTTTTAATTCTTCTTCTTATTTCAGTGCATGCTTTAAAAAGCACTACGGCTTGACTGCAAAAAGCTATGTTCAAAAGCAAAGAGAAAAGCATAAGCCCACTAAAGCAGTTTAGCCTTCACCTTAGAAAATAAGGTCTTGTTTTTCCCCTAAGATAACGCTGTTAATCTGTGTGGCTAGAGGAGGGAAATCTTTATATTACTTTGATTTGGTGTTGGTTTTTGGATTAAAGCGGGTAAGAGCTTCTTAATTATTTTTTTCTTTTATTGAATAAATGATCATTGCTAATAGAGAACCACAGGTTAAAGACCAAGGAAGGTAGTGCAGTATTTCAAATGTATCGTAAATAAAAGTAAAGTTTAAATGAAAAGCATTTCTCAGATAATTTTCTAGTAAGGCTAAAAAACAAACCGCCATAAGAAAAAGAAAGTACCAGTGGTATAAAGCATCAAAATATGTGAGCTTGATATTTTTTGAGCGAGAAAGAGCTCTAGACACCTGTACCCTGAAAATAAAAATACAAAATGCGATAAAGTTGACTAATAGCTGTGCACCGAAAACGAAAGTACCTTGACTCAGGTAGTCATTATCTACTGCTGTTAAGTCTATAAGCCCTGATATGAAAATTATATAGTTTAGAGAATTGATAGTGAGCAAAAACAAAGATATATGAAAGATATTTATATCTTTTAGTACTTGCCCTGCAAAGAGGGAAGTGCATAAAAGCATTATGTATAAAGGGGTTACGATAAATGGAGTTTTTAACTGTATAAAAAAAGCTAAAATAGCTACAACGCTTAATGCAATTAAAAAGGTGGTTCTCATATGCTTTTTATGTGCTTATGGTGCTTTTTATAAGCTGTAATTGAATATGTTAGCATGTGTAACTTATATTATTTAGTCGTCTATTTTGTGATTAAATTTTTTATATTTCAACTCAGTATTGGTAACTAAGACTAAATTATAAATATGTACATGCTTAGCTATGAAAGTGTTTATCTATTGTTTTTAAATGCGTGAAACTTTTTGCTATTTCAATTTCTTTTTATTGCCCTGTTCTGACTTAACATTCTTATCAACTTGGTTTTGTATTGCATCGATCTGATTGACTACAGAGCGAGTATCTATTTTGCAAACAATCAGCCATTTTAGAAAGTCCCTCATTTTGGGCTGGCCTACATCTAATTCATAGTTACTGATAGTTTCTCTGGATATGCCCAGTTTGTCAGCCATCTCTTTTTGGGTAAAACCTGCATTGACTCTCATGCTTTTTAGGTCCTCACCGCTAATCACTTTCCTTATCCTCTTCCATTTTGTCCATTCGGAGATTTTTCCGCATCCGATGTTTCATAATATTAACATCGATTTTTCATAAGTAAACATTTGGGGCTTTGCTTAGTGCTTATGGACGAGTTATTTCTTCGCTTGTGCAAGCTAAAGCCTAATATGGAGTATTTTGCATAGGGGCTGAGTATGAATTCAGCTTGTGACTAATAACCACTTCTATTAAGGACAATGTATGGTTAGCAGATTTATGAGACATGACGCAGTGAAGCGCAGGTTGGAAATTAATAAGTTGATGCTAGAAATGCAGCATAACTTAAAAGTTATTAGGAAAAATAATAATTTAACGCAAAAGCAATTGGGCGATAAGCTTAACGTTGATCAAGCGACAATCAGTAATTTTGAGAACGGCAAAACGTACATGACCATCGAACTTGTGTATGAAATGTATTTAATATTTGGTAATGATTTCTCTTTACCCTGTATTAGTTATTCAGATAAAAAGTCACCTCCTAATTGAGCGTCATAAAAATGAGTAGGTTGGGTAATTAAATAACCCAACCTAACTTGCAAAGAAGTAATATAGTTGCCAGTAATACGTTCACTTGCTATTAATGCTTTAACAACTGCTCCTCGATTAGCTTCAGCATAACCCCTTCTTGCGTTTTCCAGCTTTGTGGGCCGCTTCGGCTGCTACCGGCTACCAGTGAAGCGGCATATGAAGAGGAGCTCAATAGCTTGTCTTTCACCAATTCATAATACTCACCTTTATCGACCAAGGAGCCACTATCAATAAGTTGATTTTTAATGTCCTTGCTTTTTCCTGGCATACTATCAGAGGATTTTAGCGACAGTTGAGATCCCCTAAGCAACAAAAAACCATCATCGGTGATTTTTCCCGCGGCTTTGACCTGATTCACTTTAAAATGAAAGTCATAATCACTGAGTATAAAACTACTGTTACTCGTAACCAAAGCGCGTTTGGCAGAGATAGGTTCTAGTATTCGATGCCCTAGTGTGCCGAGGATTAAGCGAATATTATCGATGAACTCCTCCATTGCAGCTGCATCGGCCCTAGGCAAAGCCGACTGAGTAGGAGAGACACTATTCTCTAATTGATAGCGTTCTGCATCTTTACTTATTTGAACGAGGCGAGATTCAAGGTACTTTACATGGCCTTTTGTTAAGTTTTCATCTTTGCTGGTAAAGATGATGAGCTCATTCCAAAAGTCTTTTTCTCTATCATGGTTTGCAAGTCGTTTGAGTACATCTTCAGACTCGCCAATATACGCAGTGTTGTTATCACTGGTTGCTCTTTCCAGTAAAAAATATACGCCAGGCCTTTTGCATTCATCCCACTCTTTCAATTCTGAAAAGCGGCTGCGGGGACATGCTAGCGCCTGCCCAGACCAATTTGCGATTTCGACATGTCTTAAACCAGAGGGACTACCATCAGCGAGAAATGTTCTGATACTACGGCCAAATTTAGACATATTATTCCTTTATATCAATGTATTGCAGGGGGTTATAGCATGTTGTTTGTAATTGATAAACAGGTTGCTTTATAAAAGTTGGAAAATTGAGAGGGTGGGCTTTGTAGTTAGCCTACTTTAATTGATCGCCACTTAATCAAGGGCGTAACTTATACACTAATCGAAGCTACTTAAACTTGATAACGAACCTGGAAAGTGCAAAAGGCATCATATCATTACGTGCGTGGGAGTATACAAAATTAGACAGCTAAACTGTTAACCGATATCAGCTTTGAAAGTTAGGCCTTGTTGTTTGAGGTTGTACGTATAGCATTAAAACAAGCAAAAAGAGGTATGGCTAAAGTATAAAAGCCACACCATTGATAGCATTAAAACTCGATACGTTTTAAAACCCCATCTTTATATTCGTACGCAAATGGTGACACATTATAAGACAGGTTTGGATACTCAGAATAAGCGAGCATTGCTATTTGATACAGTCCAGCTTCATCATCTAGTGGTACCACGAGCACACTACTTCTATTAGGAAATACCAGCCCTACAGGGCCATTAAACGTAGCTTTAATTTGCTGCTCGAAGTAGTTTGAGAAAACAGCGCTGGCTTCGTAGATTTCGTCGGCAATAAACATGTAGATGTTGCTGGTTTCATCCTTTTGATCAATTTTTTGTAGTTTTGCACCAATCTTTGCAAGGTACGACTCCAAATTTGATTTTGCGATGTCTTTCAATTGCTTAACAGGGAGGTTGAATTCAGCCAACTTCTCTTGGCCAACATACTGTATGCTTGTCGGTGTATCGATTGCTAAGAGCAATACCAGTTCATCATTGAGCTGCTCGTAATAAAACGGGAAAGGTATGTCAGAGTCACCAGATTGATTAATTTGCGCGGTTATGTTGTCAATATAAGCGGCGGGTTTAATCACAGGTCTTAGCTGACTGAGCTGAAGTTTTGATTCATCTGTTAGAGAATTGATGCTTTTAGCTGACGCTATGTGATCTGAAAAGATATCTTTAAGGCTTGCCTTTTCATTCGAATACCTCAAATAAGCATTGGTCAGATCGGTAGACTGGGTCATATTCTCTGAGTGAGTGACTTCGATTGTTAACTCACCTGTGACTTTAAATTTAGCGTCTTTAAAGTGCTTTTTTGCTTCCTTTACATAAGCTTTTGTAAATGCTTGCTCCGAAAGAAAAGCGCTGGAACTGGGCGATGAAACAGCAGAGAACGCGACTGACAGAGCCAGTGCACAAGATAGAAATAGCGCTTTTTTCATTGTTTAGAATCATAAAAAGAGTTTTACGTAGAATAGCGAAATTTCCCCTTGATGTCCTTCACTATTGATTTTAACTGAATAGTGCTTGTAATAAATTGTAATAGTAACTTTTAGCCATGTAACTATCATTTTGTTTGCCGAATACGACAACCAAAAAGGAAATAGTTATGAATAGTTCTAGCACGCTAGAAGGCACATCTTGGGTTTTTAAACTGAATATCAATAATCAAACAGATAGAGATTTAACATTAACGAATTCAAATCTATCTTGGGGCTATTGGTATAGAGATAATGAAGATGACAGCGCGCCAGTGACTGTGCCTGCACGAGAAAATGTAGAAGCCTTGGGTGTAAGGGCTGCCAGCGGGACATGGACAGGATATGAGTGCGATGCGACTTGGAAAGATGAAACAAAAGGAGAAGGTAATCTAGGTACCATCAGTCTTTATATTGACGTCCCGTTCTCGGGTGATAACGAGTCCAGCTTAGATGTGAACGGGCTAGTGTCTGTCGAAGGGTGGGAGGACCTTCCTAAAAGTGGCCATCACTTTACGCGCAATATAACGGTTATAGAAGTGGGGAATCAGCTACAGGTAGTAGATGAAGATGTGCAAAGAGTTCAATCAGAATTCTTAGAATACTTGAATGTGACCGCTGAGCTCAATGCTGTAGTGCAAAACTGGGAGGTGTTAAAAGACGTAGAAGCAAAAAATGAGTTTAACATCCTTGAATATGTGCCTAAAAGCTACATGTACCCTCCTAAGGATACATTGCTGTTTAGAACGGACAAACATTTAATTGAGAAGAAATTGTGGCAAGGCATTGCAGATCCAATATATACCTCTCGATATGCGAAGGACACCTACGTTGATGAGTATTTTTCTGTTGGATTATACTTTGTTAATACTAATCCTCGATTAACAGAAACGATCCCAGCGGGTGTCACAAAAGCGTATGAAACAACGGTTGAGGTAACGTCTGCGATTAAGAGTACGCTCACAAACTTCATGTCTATTAGAGCCGCTTTAAAAGTTGAGTCTAAGGATCCGATTTCAGGCAGTGCAATCGCTTCAGAGCTGGAGTCAACGTATTCAGTTCAAAATGTACTAGAAGAGTCGAACTCTTACTTTAAACGAGAAAAACAGACGATTGAGCTCGAAAGGTCTGAGAACAATAGACTGTTTGTTCAATGGTTATTTAGTACCGCAGTGTGTATATATCGCAAAGATAAAAAAGGCAATGTTTCATTGGTCTCTATATCGGAGTGGGGCGAAGAGGTAATAGATCAAGTCTATGACTATTAAGCCGTAGTTTAGCGTATTAAATTGATTATGGGGTAGTTACACTATTAGGAAGCTTTTTGGACACACCAATATCATTATTAATATGAATTAAAAACAAAACAGCCAGTTAAAGAAGTTCTCTAACTGGCTGTTTTATAACACTTAATGTGGTGGAGCTGGGGGGATTTGAACCCCCGTCCAGAAAGCGTCGATAATCGAACACCCATAATAGAAACAATGACTTACCTATTTTTCAATAAGTTAGAATCTTACTGTTACCAGTTGATACTAGCGATTGCTTACCAAAGTGGATGGAAATTGGATGTTGACTGTATTACTTAATTGGTTCGCAGCCCTTGCCGCTCTCCGAAAGTATATAAATAAGATGCGAAAGCACTCCGCTTGGCTTTTGTTTCTACATCCATTTCGTCTAAAAATTTCATAATTGCTTTTTTGGATTCTAGTTTAGAAGCTAGTACTTGAAAGAAAAATAATATAGATGAGCCGACAGGTAGGGTATTTGTTGGATTTATAACCTCGCTCGCTCGTTGATTAATATGCACTTCATAGTTAGCCATTTCTTCATCTAGCTGGTGTATTGTTTCTATACTGAAATAGTTGCAATACTTGACGTAGCGTGAGAGGTTCCAAACAGGTTGTTCATACAATTTCATGTTAAAACTATTTGTAAAACCTGATTCAATCTTAGCTATAAGTTTACTTGTTCTAATGTAGTTATGAATTGTAACATTATCAATGCCTACATCATTAGGTGCTTGAACTATTATGTCTGCAACATCATCTTCGTAAACTTTTAGTTCATTACGAATTTGTATAAATTGATCATCAGCCATTTCTAAAAGACCTGCTAACTGAGAGAACTTTCTTCGTACTGGCTTGGGGATTTCAATTTTAGATTTGTAACCTATATCATGTTCAATTTCCGCCCAAGTGTGTTGCAATATTGAGCGTATTTGTATCTCAAATTTCATGGAAGAGAACTTTTCATATTCGATTAATTTAGAGCGACTACTAGATAAGCTAACTACATAATGTAATGAAAGATATCCGAAACGGTCTGGGTCTAAACTAGCTCTTTTATCAATTGAATTATCTGTGTCAACTGTAAACTCCTTTTCAATTAGGTCTGCTATTTGGTCAACTTCGTCAGAGTAATGAGTAATGATTCGAATACCCACAATGTCGGTGACTTCACTAAGTAAAGAGTATTTACTTTTCTTTGTAGCTTTTGTTTGCAGGCTATTTCTACTTTTCACTCTAGCGCTAATTGAATGTGCTGTAATCGAGGATGCATTCATAAGCCTGCTAACTAATGATTGCATTGAAGAAGAGAACTGGTTAAGAATTTCAATACTATTATCGTATTCAACCATCAGTTTTTCTGTTGTCAAAGTCGGTGCTCCTTACTTAGTAACTTATATCCAAGGTCTATCAAAGCTATAAAATGTATAAGTTCAGTAATTTAAATTAATTAGTGTATGCAAATTTTTTGATAAAAGGTCTATTCCAATAAAATATAATTTGTATTAACAACGACTCAAACCTCGTAAAACTTAATTTTCTTGGGGAGGAGTGAGTATATATTGCATTTAAAATATTCAAGAGCATTTTAATATTTTTCTACGCTCTATTTTTTTCATTTTTACTCTTCGACCATTTGCGTTTATAAGGGAAGGCTTGGAGCCTTCTAAGAAGTCACTTTCGTATATAACCTCTTTGGTCGGTGCTTTTAAGATAGCTTTAATTCTTACAATGCAGTTTGGCTCATCATTAAACCCAGCGATATAGTCAGCCTGTTCCCCTGTGAGGTTGTCTTCGACAAGAATAACATCGTTAATTGAATGTTTACCAATATCACGCCCTTGCAGGAATGTGTTGCAAGCAGCATGCATCCCTCCATAGTTAAACTCGATCATTACTTGTTTAATAGTAATATCAAACGAATTGAAGTTTACAGTTTTCGAACAAAATATACTAACAAGAAAGCCATGAGCTTTTGAAAGCTTGTCTTTAATTGTGGTTAGTTTTGTTTTTTTACCCAAGCAATGAACCATGTAATTACAAGTATTCCAGCACCACTAAATATCCACTGTACGTGCTTTATAGATTCTTCAGACACTCTCATTTCCTTGATGTTTTTTTTATGTTTGTAGTTTAATTGTATTTTGCTAATGGATTCAACCTAACCGCATCCTCATAATGGCTTGGGGCAAAGTGTGCATATATCATCGTTTGTTCGATTTTAGCGTGCCCCAAGACCTTCTGAAGTACCAAAATATTACCGCCGTTCATCATAAAATGGCTTGCGAATGTGTGTCGCATGACGTGAGTGCATTGGCCGTCTGGTAGTTGGATGCCAGCTCTGTTAATTGCTCGCTCGAATGCTTTTCTACAATCGGTGAATAGTGGGCCTGTTTTTTTGGGTATCTCTTCGTATAGCGATTGGCTGATTGGCACGCTGCGGTTCTTTTTACCTTTGGTATTTACGAAAGTCACTTTGTACGTATTACCAGACTTGATTACATGAGAACCGTGTAAACCACACGCCTCAGATATTCTTGCGCCAGTGCTTAAACAGATTTTAGTCACGATATCTAAGTTTGGGTGTCTGGCCCCTTCGATAGCTTTAAATAGCTTAGTTATGTCTTCATGGGTCAGGAACGCCAGCTCTTGCTCCTGTACTTTTATCTTTTCGACATTGGCTATTGGGTTGGGGTAACCAATATCTTTAAGGCTGATTAGTTTGTTGTATACGCCTTTTAATAGGGTTAAATCGTTATTGGCCGTTTTGGGTTTAACTCCTGACTCTAAACGTTTACCTCGGTACTCACTGTATGCTTTTGGGGTTAACTGCGATGCAATAGGGTTGTTGAGTGCTACGGCTATCGCATCTAATTTACGTTTGCTTGACTCGGGGTCAGTGTATGTCTGCCCGTGTACTTCATACCACTTGTCAATCAAGTCACTCAGACGTCTTTTATCTTCTTTTTGTTTGGTCCAAGGTTTTTGCTCACCATTGGTTACCACATAGTTTAAGTAGCGCTGAGCTTCTGCTTTAGTAACAAACTTTTTTTGTATCCTTTTTCCCTTAGAACCCCATGGTCTCTCATCTAGAAAGTATCCACCATCTATTTTTTTAATAGGCATACAACTCGTTCCTGTTGACAAAAAGTTACAAAAAATTAATATGTTTGCATCGCATACATAAGGAGGTTATAGCGATGTCTAATAAAAAATCAATCCAAAAGCTCGAAAACAAATATTTTAATATGGTTTCTGGTGGTCGTGATGGGGGCTTAGTTGTTATCCCAAAAACAAAAGCAGTGCCAGATTACCCAAATAAAATTCAAAAGTCATAGCCTGTTATGGTCGAAGTATTCAGTTTTAATAACTGGAATCTGTCGTTAGATATTGGCTGGTTTATATTTATTGCATTTATTCTGTCTTGGCTAATATCATTTAAAGTTGGCGCGTCAAAGTCTTCTAAAATTGCATTGACTGTTTTTACGATCTCTCATGGTTTAAGCAATGCTACTGGCAGTGTAGATTTTGACGGGGTCAATTATTTTGTTTTAGAGGCATATTACCTAAATTGGTCTTTGTATGACTCTGCAACTGTACTAGCAATATACTTTTTACATACAGGATTAAAGGTTAGGCATTCTGGTGCTGTTAAAGTTGCATACGCGCTCACTATCGTAAATATGTTTAGTTATTTGGCTATGCACTATCTCGCCTTTGAGTTGCACTACACGTCACACTGGTTTTATCCAATATACTCAGCAGGAATTAATGTCACAGCGTTATTGATAGCGGCATCTTTACTGCTTAAATTTGATAGTTACCGTTTGAGAGCACTATGCAGTTTGAAGTCTTGATTGTTATTGTCTTTTTATTTCTATCTATTTTTGCACTTTACAAGGCGTGTAATGAAAGGTGCGACGATGATATTCCATTAGAGGAATTGGCGATGATATTGCTCTCTGATTATAGAGCTATATTGAAAATGCCTATCAATCTAAGAGTAGATGCAATGGAAGAGTGGAAAGGCCGATTTGATGCGTATTGTAATCGTTTGGATGCATCGGGTGCTAAACCGCCTGAGTTTAATATTCAGCTAATCAAATAGAGGGAATTATGAGTAAGTTTTTAAACACAACAGCTATTAACTATCACCTAGAAGAGCTTATCAAATCTGCAAGTGAGCGCTTGATATTGATAAGCCCTTATCTGAAGTTGAACTCACGTATAAAAGAGTTACTAGAAGACAAGGATAGAATGAAGATTGATATTCGAGTTGTCTATGGTAAGAGCGAACTACAACCAGAAGAGATCTCTTGGCTAAACAATCTATCATTCGTTCGTACTAGCTTTTGTCAAAACCTACATGCTAAGTGCTACTTAAATGAGAAGTCAGCAATCATCACAAGCTTAAATCTTTATGAGTTTAGTCAAATAAACAATAACGAGATGGGTATTCTCGTAGAACGTGATGAAGACGAGGGCGTTTATCGCGATACATATGAAGAGTGCCAGCGGATTATTCGAATTAGTGATGAAGTTAAAATGTCGATTGAGAAGGTGGCAGCCCAAACAGAAGAAAGCGCAGAGGCCGATACCCAAAAGCTAACAACATCAAAACTGGCCAAGCAGCATAAACTCAAAACATCTGAGTTTTTAGAAAAGTTAGAGGGTCTTGGGTATTTAGAATCTACGGGTGATGGTTTTAAATTAACTGCTAAAGCGACTGATGTCGGCGCGGAGCAAAAGTATAGTAAACGATTTGGTAGTTATTTTATTTGGCCGCATGGTTTGAATATTGATTGATATACGATGTGCTACAAGCGTTCTTTACATTGGTCTTTTATTTTTTAAAACTGTGTGGTTACATTAATTTATTTTCCACTCATGGGGGAGTATTAGAGTGTTAGTTAATATGATTGAAGAAGTTTTAGGTGAGAGAAAACCACGAACATTTAGTGTTGAGGAGCACCTTAAGCTCGTTGGTTTAAAAGACTTAAATACAAATGAGATCTCAAGAGCTAACTTGATAGAATTATTGACGAGACTTACAGAAGATGGTGTAGTCTTAAATAGGGCTAAGATTAGAGATATTCTTATAGCTTTTGAATTTCCTCCTGAGCTTAGTAATGAAGAAAACGCGGTATTCTTACACAATTTTACACAGCAAACCAGTTCTAGAAAACTTCGCTCTGTTGTAGAAGCTAAAAAAAATATAGATACTGAAAATATGGAAAAAGAGTTGAATGAACTTCGCTCTAAACTAGAGCAAATCAGTGAAACAGATATTCCAAGCATTAACGAGCTTAAAAAGTCAGTCACTAAAATTGCTCAAGAAAGCAAAAGTTTTACCGCAGCTATAAAGTTACCCGCGCCGAAAGATATGGAAGTTCAGCTTGTTTCTGCTGACTCACTGCATCGTTTATCAGAACATAATTCTGACATAAACGTATTTCTAACATTTACAGCTGTTTTTTTGGGAGCATTCCTTGGGATGTTGGGAAATATAGCGTTTAACACTTCCACTACTGGGCAAACATATGGAGTAATGGCTATTTTAGCAGTAGTTTCAATAATATTTTTTGTTTTGTACTGGAGAATGGAAGGTAGGAAAAAATCCTTAACTGATACCCTTTTAAATGATGAAGAAGCTGTATATCTGGAAGACTACACTAACTAAAAGCATATTCTAATTTTGTAGCGCCGTTATTTATGATAGCGCTACAACAATATATTGTGTCAGGCAATGTAGCTTATTAATAAATTGCTTTTTTATTCGGTTCTTCATTAAAGTTTGAAATAGGTATAGTTTTTTCAATCTGTTTTAAGATTAAAGCCGAAGTTGCTTTTAGCTGCTCAAATGTCAGATCTTCCAAAATATCTAACTCTTTCGACTCAAATAGCCCTTCCTGAATCAGGTTAAGCAGCTCTGCTTTATCTACAGATTGTCCTTCTTTATTAAACAACAACCAATCCATAGAGACATTGTGATCTTTGCATGCTTGCACACATTGCGGGTATGGAACTGAGTTGTTTTTTATCATTTGACCAGCCCATGCCTTGTTCTTTCCGAACGTTTCGCAAATTTCTTTTAGGGTAGAGCACCCATATAAATCTTTAAGTTTTTCAAAAACTTCTGACGCGTTTGGCTCCAAAGTAATATACCTCGCTACCAAAGTAAGTAAATTTTAGTTTGACGTAATAAAATTTATTACTTAAGCTCGTTTTCGTTAGTTTCAGACAGACAATCAAGGAATATAACATGGCTCAGCAATTAATTTTATCGATTCCTGCACCAATTCTAACTTATGACGCATACGCAGAATTGCAAGGTCAGGACAAAAAGGACGTCTACAACGCGGTGCATCTTGGCCGACTTCCTGTGTATACCCCGCCAACCAATGGCGAAGAGAACTCAGCTAGAGTGAAAAAATATATCAACATGGTTGCTTTGTACGCAGATGCAGCAAAGCAAGCTGGTATAGAAATCAAAATCGGTTAATGAGGTGAGCGAAATGGACTTAAGCAACATCGTAGTTTTAGACACAGAAACAACGGGTCTAGATTCTGAATCCCGTATATGTGAAATCGCTTTAATTGATGGAGATGGGGGAACGCTATTACACACACTGATAGACCCACAAATGCCGATACCACAATCAGCGACTGATATTCATCAAATCAGTGATGACTCAATCAGTTTGGCAAATGCTCCGGTTTTAGACTCAGTTATGCCTCGCATTCTAAATCTGTTAGAGGGGAAGGAGTTACTAATTTATAACTCTGAATTTGATATTCGAATGCTCAAACAGTCTTGTTCAGACATGTACCACCCAAAGGTATCTGAGCTGACTCAAAACACACGTTGTGTAATGAAAGAGTATGCTGAGTTTTATGGAGAGCTTAACCACTATGGTGATTATAAATGGCAAAAGCTTACCAACGCACTTGAGCAACAAGATATCGATACTAAGCCATTTATAGCGCACTCAGCTTTAGATGATTGTTTAATGACATTGGCGCTGGCGCGCTCTTTCATGGAGTAACAATCATGCTTGCTCAACCAGAACGTACACGTCGCATCAAAGCGATTAAACCAACACCAGAAATTAAACCTCTACATCAGCGCTCGCTATCGCTTTTTGAGAAGATTTTCCCTGCTGAGTCATCAGCAAAAGCGATTCAGGATGTTACACCACCTCGAACCGCAAAAGTTATATCTGAGTTGAGCGGCATAAAAGACCGTAGTGAGTGGTTAGAAAAGTACGGTCACTATTGCACCTTTGATAGCGAGCGCTCTAACATCCTTCAAACACATAGCTCATTGTCTATCATGCTAGCCAATGGCTACTTACAAACTGAAAAGTACTTCGGTTACGACGAAGCAAGAAAGCGCCTTTTAGATGCTGATAAATGCTTAATGCTTGGTGATATTCGTTTATCTGTTAGCGATGACGAGCTATGTGAAATCGCAGAGAAAAAAGCGCGCAAGATTGAGCTTAAGTTAAAAACTGAAGGCTATACCTATTTCAATTACACATACTGTTCGGACTGTATTCGCCAGTATGCAATTGAGCCACCTGAGTTTGATACCACTTACTTTGATGTGCATCAGGTATTTAAAGACGCATTTACTGAGCAAGAGATTGAAGCTGCTTACGAAGCTTTGAACGGCGCACTTAATCGCATGGCCTGCCCTTTGTGGTGGCGTAGAAAGCTGCGCCAAAAACAAGCGCTGGTCATTGAGCAATTAGCTCGTGATTTGAGAACCGTTCACAAAAAATCCTCTGCGTATGTCAGTGAATTTACGGTCAGAAGCAAACGCGAACGTGCGGCCAAATCAGAGCAGCTAATGAGCGATCTGTTTGTTGTGCCAGAAGATGCGAACCCATTTAGTGAGTTTGAGTCTTTAAAAGACGTAGCTGGTCGCAGTTCTACCAGTGGTATTCAATTGGCCTCTGAGCTTATGGTCCGTATTCGTGGCTTTGAAGAGTGCGCCAAGCTACTTGGTCATGTTGGCGAGTTTTACACAATGACTGCCCCAAGCCGTTTTCATTCAGTGCATGCAACGGGTATTCCCAATAAAAAATACGATGGCTCTACACCCAAAGAGGCCCAAGATTACTTCACCAAATTATGGGAAAGGGCGCGTGCTTTGTTCGCTAAGAAAAAAATTCGCCCTTATGGCTTTCGAGTTGTTGAGCCGCATCATGATGGTTGCCCACACTGGCATATGCTTCTGTTCTTTGAAAAAGGTCAAACCATTGAGGCTCGTAAAATTTTAAAAAGCTTATGTACTGAAGATAACCCACAAGAATTTAAAACCAGTACAGCCCGTTTTAAACCTATCCGCATTGACCCTAACAAGGGCAGTGCGGCGGGTTACATCGCTAAATACATCACTAAGGCCGTGACAGGCTCAAACATAGACACCGTGACTTGCGCCCAATCCGGTGAGTTATCTGTATTACCCGCAGATGCTGCCGAACGTGCAAGTACATGGGCATCCACTTTTAACTTAAGACGTTTCCAACAAATCGGCGGTCCTAGTGTAACAGCATGGCGTGAGTTGAGAAGACTAGGACAGGGTGAGTCCGGTAAATGCGAGGTCGCAAATAGTATGAATACAACATTAGATAATATCTCACGTTTTGCTTTGGAAAAGGTACGCGCTGCTGCGGATGCGTCTGACTGGGCCGCGTTTTGTATTGCCATGGGTGGTGTCCAGGTTAAACGCAAAGACCAAACGGTACGAATTCACTACCAAATCCCAGACATTGTTGACCGTATCACAGGTGAAATTAGCCGCAGTGAAGGCAAGTCTCCATTGTTTGCTACCAAATACGGTGACCGTCCAGCTAATCGAATTTTAGGTGTTGCTTGGGATTCAGTGGTGGTGATCAGCCGCAGAGGCACAAGCCAAGTGCTGACTGAAAAAGAAATCGAAGCACAACGCAAAATCATGCTGGGTGTTTCTGAATCTATTCATAGCTGGATAGAGGACGAACGCTACTTACAACCGAGTGAAGAAGAAATGGCCTTCCTCGAATCGTGTGCAATCGAAGATTATCAAAACATGTGTTTGTTCATGGACTACGAAGCGCTTAGCTCAGTCGTACACAGTTCAGATATTCCATGCATAGCTAGCGGAGAGGCGCCAAGCGAAGCCTGAGCGTAGCGGCTCGCCGCTAGCGCTTGGACTTGTGTCATTAACTGTAACCGAGGAACAAATATGAGTTACCAGACACGAATTAAAGACTTACTTACAACGCAGTACAGATTAATTGAAGAATATCAAAAGGAGGGCTAACCATGGCCGGAATAGAAGGTGCAATCACAGAATTAAAGCTTGTTACAAAAACGGACGACAAGGGCGGCGCTCTGCCTACGGCGGGTGAATTTAAGTTTCATACTAAGGCCCCCGCCAGTATTTGGACGGTGAAAGTCACACCTGAGCAAATAGAGAACGGTACGTATAAACGGCTTGAGGAACTGCAATCCGATCCAAACGGGTGGGGGCTTCGTCCAGTACTACTCAATCTTGAATATTACGAGGGGGCAAACGTGGCGCGCCAAATGGCATGGAATGGTTTCCGCTTAAATTCCATCGCGTCAACCAACCCAGTTAAGAAGGCATAACGATGCAGTGCGTCACGACTTCACAATCCGGCGCGCTATACATCAGCAATGATTCTGCTGTATGCGACTACGTTCTGATAACTCAAGCAGAATTGCAGTCGTTACAGTTGAATGGAGTCATAGACACCTTAAATCAGTTATTTGCATTTGACTTAGAGGTGTTTTCGATAATCAACGGCGGCATGTTAGTCGCATTTTTTACAGGCCATGCGATTGGGCGTATCGCTCGAACCATGGGCAAAGTTTAAACAGTAAGGAAATTATTATGAAATCAGTAAACGGTGAATTTATCCAAGGTACAGCTAAGCAAGATTCTCGTCTTAAGAAGTTTGGTGTTAGAGCGGGAGCGGGTGCCATGGCATTGATGGGGAGTGCCAGTGCTTGGGCAAATGCTGGAGACCCAGTAAAGGACCAAATCAATACGGCGGTCTCTACAGGTCAAGCAAATTATACCTTGGTGGTGGTTGGCGTTATCGCACTTTGTGCTATCTCGTTTGGCCTTGGCTTGTTAGCGAAGCGCTTGTCTAACTAATGGTCACAACCGTTGTTTTTGCAACGTTTCTAACTTGGGCTTTCGTAGAGGGTTTTTCTTCAGGAGTCCGAGTTAGTTAAACAAGGAAGGCGTTAAATGCGTTTACTCATTTACACGGCGCTTTTTAGCGCCTTTTTTCTCTCAAAAAGTTCACATTCAACCCCCGAATATATAAGCGCAACTCCCGTAGATGGTGGTTACGATCTATGTCGAGGCATTCGAGTTGGTCGGGGCGCAACTGGCCGTTGTGAACAAATTACACTGTCACAAATCAATCCCCCAGACGATTCTTGGTCTCAGGCAGGCTCTGGTACATGTGAGCATAGCTTTGTAAGCCAGTCTAAAAAATCTATTATCTGCAAGAAAAAATACACCAAAAAAGAATGGATACCGTCTTGGGAGCGCTATCACATTCTTACAACTTTCAAAGAAGCTGTCAGTATCTACGAAACAGGACCAACCGAAACAAACTTTATGTGTCCTAACCCGCTTTATGAAAACGGCCCTAAGGAATTGAATGGCTCTTACGTTTGTTATTTGTCTTCTAACTTAGATCCTGATTGCCCAACGCCTAACCCTGATACTGATGTGTTTATGTCATCTGTTGGCGAAGCTTCTCGTTGCTTTAAAAACGCTGATGGCTCTATTTGCCAATATGATTATTCGAAAGTAAGTAAAGGGTTTTCGGTTTCAAGCTATTACGCAAACATAAAAGCTGAATGGTTTGTGTGCGGCCAATCTGACTTTATTAAAGAAGACCCGATTGTTGCTTCAGTCGTTGACCCGCAAAATTTAGATCCATTACCTGACAACTTATACGGCCCAATGGCATTACCTGATGCCGCTTCGGGTGATAATTCTGACTCCACAATTGATATTGATGCACTCAATCAAGTCAATGACAACTTAGCGTCTTTGATTTCGAATAACGCTACTTTTGACGCTGCGAACTTCAAGCAGCAACACGATAGCGTTGCTATCTTGAAACACTTAGTTGCCCAAGACCAAGTGAACACAGACATCACCCGAAATACAAACAATATCCTCATGCCCATGTCTCATAACCAAGCAGTGCAACTTGCAGAGGCCAGAAGTACCAATGACACACTTAGCTTGATGCTCAATAGTAGTGAGAATAACCGCGTTGCAACCACCGCTTCATTAGATGCATTGACCTCGGCAATCACAGACGGCGGGAATGGGGGCGGTGATGGTGGTGGAGATACACCGTGCGAGGGGCCAGATTGTAACCTGTGTACAGGTATTGAATGTATTGACATATCGACTACTCAAACGGGTAAGCAAGGTGGGTTGGCTTCGTTGTTTACATCTGAGGATGTGCTCACTGTTCAAACACAAATTGATGAGCAGCTAGTTACCAACAAAAACGAGCTCGATGCTATCTCTACCGAGCTTGGCTCTATGTTTTCCATTGACCCGTCTCTTGTGGGTGGTTATGAAGCGCGGACCATTGAGATTAAAGGTGAACAAATAGACATTTCATTGCGCCGTTATTCTGAGTTTTTTCAGATGCTATCAACCCCAATCATGTTAGCGGCATCAATCACAGCATTATTTATATTACTGAGGGAACGATAATGAAACGATACGTTTTTATATGTTCGGGCTTAATTATATTCATGTTGTACATGTCTACGGCCAGTGCCACACAGTACACTGGTTTGGATGGTTGGCTCGATTTGATATCAGATTTTATCACCGACTTTTGGGCTTTCTTTGATACAGACTTTCCCGAGTTTGTTATCCGTTTTTACGCGTGGGCCATCGAGTGGGCAACGCTGCTAAAACTCAAGTTAGAACTCCAGTCGATCCAATTCGCTTGGCTTGTGGCAAAGCAAATCTTGGAGAACTTTCAGGTTGGCTCTCGTATCGCTGCGGCCGCTTCCGCGTTACCTGTTGATATGCAATCAGCGCTTATGGATATGCGAATATTTGATGGGTTTAACCTAATTATCAATGCGTATGTAACGCGCTACGTAATGAGGTTCATCTAATTATGGCAGCATCTATCTTTCATGGTCCCCCAGGTTCTTTTAAATCAGCGTCCGCCGTATGGTTTGAAGTGCTACCGGCTCTTAGAAAAGGGCGGTTAGTTGTCACCAATGTTGAGGGCATACTTCCACTGGATGAAATAGAACGAGAGCTTGATGAAGAGTTTCCAGCAACGGCTCAGCTTTGGCGGCTATCGTCGCAAAATGAAGTCGGGCAAATGTTGTGGCGTAACTGGTATCACTGGATGCCATGTGGCGCACTGATTTTAATGGATGAAGTACAAGACATTTATCCGACTGAGACCACGCAATTTAAACCTGAGTCATGCAATTACAAACACGTTTCTCATTACCGCGAAACCATCAATGCAAGCTGGTATCGCTACCATTTGGATACGCTTGACTCATACATTCCTGAAGATTCGTCACCGGGGGATGTGGATGATTTAGGGAACGATCTCTTTAATGAGCACGGGCATATAATCTACCCGCGCACTTTGAAAGAAGCCTATATGCGACATCGAAAGTACAACTGGGATATTGTGTGTTGTACTCCAGATATTACTTCCGTTCACAAATACATTCGTAATGTCTGTCAGTTTGCCTATGCGCATAAGTACTTTGACGGACTGCAAGCCATTCCTTACTACAACAGAAGGCCTCGCGTTCATGAACACAATCCAAAACTTGATGGCAAAGTACCGAAAAAAGACGAAAGCAAAAGATGGGTCAAAGTTCCCATCCAAGTGCACAAACTCTACAAATCAACAGCAACCAAATCTGTTACAGCAGCCAGAGGAAAGAATCTTTTGCTTAGCCCTGAGTTCTTTTTTCCGTTCGTTACGTTCTTCGGGTGTATTGCTTATTTCATTTACTACTTCAGTACTTCGCAAAATGTGGAGGAAGTCGAGCAAGTCACGCCGATTCATAATGAAGCTGCTAAAGCGAATAGTGGTATTACTTATCGTGATGACCGTTATTCGGTTAGTGGTACTCAACCTCATTTTGTAAGAAATGCTCAGTTGCCCTATGGCGCATCGGATGCTTTTGTAACAGGTTCGGTTGAGGTGGTAAGTAGTACCTCGATAACTTATGACGTTGCCTTAGAGTTAAAAACGAAAGACTTTGGAGATGTGAGCTTAACGGCTTTCGATCTAAAAATGATGGGTTATAAAGTGCAGTATTACAGCCCTTGTAAGGTGCTTATTTCAAATGGCGGATTTGCATATACCGCTTACTGCAAACCAATCGATTACAACAAACTTCCGTTACCTCAAGAAAGGGGAGGCAGCACAGAAGGTGGCTTTGATTTGGGTCTAGGCTTTGGTTCGGATAAAGAAGAGCAGGGGGTCTAGCTTGGTTTGTCGATTACTTTATGTGATTGGGATTTTTAGAGGTTGATTCATAGGATTAGTTGGCTTGCCTTGATTGGGTGGATAAGTTCTATTTAAGGCATGGTCAACGATGACCAATTTCTTATTGTAGTAGCTCATTTTGACCGGATAGTTTTGAATAAAAACTTTATGAAGTTTATAGGTTTCTATGGGGCTATTACTATTGGTGAGTTAATGACAGTAAGGTTTACCTGTCGAGCTTTGGTTTCCAAAAGAGAATGAATACTAATTCTGGCTGAAGCTTAAAAAATATTAAAGTTGACTATTTGTCAATATGTAGCTATATTAAAACTCGACAGGATGTTTCGTCCTGATGCTCTTTAAAACTAATATCCTTTTTCGAATCGTAACTGGCAGAAATGCCGATTATCTTAGTGGTAATCCGATCGTACCCACAGCTCGTAATGACGTAAGCTTAACCTAAATGCAATTGATTCCATGTAGGTAAAGGCTTGGTTCGTAACGTTGCATAGACAGAATATCTGCTTACAGGCAGATAGATAATTGTATGGAGGGGGAGAGCAAAAAATTGCTCTGAAGATTGTGGTTTACGCTATCTGTATCATTTTATTCGGTTCGGTAATTTTTTGGAGGGGAAATTTCCCAACAATGAATAAAAAGGTAATTAGATGAATACACAAGTTTTAAAGAAGTCACGTGAAGTTCTTAAACAGATTTTACGTGAAAAGCATGATGATATAGATAGCAATACGAAGTCAGAAGTTGAGGCGCTAATTGAGCAGATTGACGCTGAACTTTCTGGGAATTCGCAGGCAAAGACTACCAAACGAGAGGTTTTGGAAACGTTCGGAGTTTTGTTAAGCGTAATCCATAAAGGGGCTGAATTACTTGATAAGGTTCTCTCAATTTTCGATTCGTAAAGTAAACCATTAATTTTTTATTATGAATTTTTCAAATACGCTAGAGAAGTGCAGAAAGCACAGAAAAATGTCGAAAAAAGACTTGGCAGACAGGATAGGTAAAAGTGCCTCGTATATTACTTTGTTAGAGCAAGGTAAGCGAGAGCCTAATCTAGGTCTGGTTGAAGACTTATGCCATGCTTTAGACATCCCAACTTCAGTCTTTATGTTCCTAACATCGCAGGAGCAAGACTTACCATTCAGTGACGAGCTTTCAAATAAGCTTGAGTCACTCATGTATCAACTTATCGATGACACTGACTCCGACATATAGCTTGAGAGCAATTGGAAGTGTAGAAGCGCTTTCAAGAATGCTTAAACTTCCAGTTCCTCGTATTCGTCATTTTGCCCAAAATGCATCCGATTTCTATCGGGTTGCTGGAATTAAAACAAAGGCAAACGGAGACAAGCGTATTACTTATGATGCTTATCGCTCGCTTAAAGATATACATAAGACACTAAAGGTAAAGTTGTTCCAGAATGTTTCTTATCCTGACTACATTCAAGGTGCAATCTCTGGTCGATCCTATATCGGAAACGTAAGGAAACATACCAAGAGTACTATTATCATATGTGAAGATATTACAAATTTTTTTCCTACCATACGTCAGTCTGATGTCGAAAAGATGTTCATGCGTCTTTTCCACTTTCCTAAAGAAGTGGCTAGTATTCTCACTGGGTTAGTCACTCTAAATGGTACGGTTCCACAAGGGGGCGTTTGTAGTAGTTATATTGCAAACCTAGTTATGTGGGAAAAGGAGTCAGCCCTAGTATCTTTATTTCAAGCTAAGAACCTTACTTATACTCGCTATGTCGACGATATAACTGTCTCTTCTAAAGGCTATATTGAGAAGGCAGAGATAAGCAACGTTATAGCTTCTATATACGGTATGTTGAAGCATTTTGGTGTTAAGCCAAATAAAGCGAAACACGAGGTCTTGAGTAACGGCATGCATCAAATGGTACACCGAGTTGGGGTGAACGGTAAGCGGCCAAGCTTTGGAAAAAAAGAAAAGAAACGAGTTCGAAGTGCGGTGCATAGACTAGAAGCACTATTTAAAGATAATACTTGTTCGTATGACGAATATTCGAAAGCATTCAACTCGGCAAGTTCCTTAGTAGCGAAGTTAAAGCAATTGAATGAGCATCAAGGGAAAAAGTACAGAGAAAGTCTCGATCTACTAAAACCATCAGCTAAGAGAGTTAAGCTTAGCAATTAATTGTAATATTAATTGGGTGAATGAATTTGGCCGCTTGATTAGGGACTTTGCAATACCTCATCTAATTACTAATTTAGCAAAGGTGCTGACACATCTTTGTCCAAATACGATTTAGGTGAACATCAGATATTGAGTTGCAGTTGAGCGGTTTTTGGTGGCACATGACTACCTGATGTAATCAAATTTGAAGGTAGGTCAACGATGACTCGTATTGACTCTAGCCCCCGAGTTTCTATTTCGAGGGCTAACAAGTGCTCAAGAAATCTTCGTAAACTTATTCGTCTCTCTATTGCGAGCAACCAGAACTGGGTCACAGTGTTTGTTGTTTTTAAAGAACTCCAGCAACTCCTTTAGCTCTGGTTCTAGCTCTTCAGGTAGCCACACAGTGGTCTTTTTTAATCCTTGCGCTTTCAATTTCGCTTCATACTTTTGATTCTTAGTCATGACAAATGGTCCTTTCAAGTGCTCTGAGTGTTAATCAATTCAGTTAGGGTTGCTCGCTTGCGAGCGGTTTAGCCCGCGCTTAATTGAGTGACAACGACCATTTCAGAAATGATGAGCGGGTCAAGAATAAATCACGGGGGTAGCCCGTAGGGGGTTCCGTTATTTTTATTGATGCGAGAAGAATGTATGAAAGAGCACAAATTAAATGCCTGTCACGGCGAGTGACCGCCCCGCGCGGGGAAGGGTTTTGTTTATGCTTTTAAAAAAGTGGATGGAAACTGGATGTTTTGCAGTAGACACAAAAAAGCCAGTTAAAGAAGTTCTCTAACTGGCTGTTTTATAACACTTAATGTGGTGGAGCTGGGGGGATTTGAACCCCCGTCCAGAAAGCGTCGACCCTCGGTCCTACATGTTTAGTATCGTCTATTGGTTAACCTTTAAGTCTCGGACGAACACGATAAGTAAAGGCGAGGCCGCTTATATTTAGCCCTTCAACCCCGGCCAGGGTTTCCGTAGCGATCTTATGTAGGGTGACACTCCAAATCCAGAACCACAAGCATTTCTTGGAGGAGTGCTAGCGGGCTTATTATGCCGCTAGAGCGTAGTTATCGTCGTTTGCGATTACTTTAAATGCGGCTTTTTTACGAGGCCAACCGCCCCTCGACATGCACCTCAGGCTTCATGAATCCTGTCGAATCCTAATCAGCCCCTGAAATCTTTCATTCAGTACATAACAGTTTACTTTTAATGCTAAGTTAAGCTGTTATTTTCGGGCATTGTAGCCCTAATATATTGGCTTAGCAATAGTTTTTATGGCTTTTGTGTGACGCTCGCGGTTAGTTGCTGATTAACTAACCGCTTTGTTTGTAAAGTATCCTGAACTCTGTCTGTTCATGCCATTAATGTAATGCATGCTGTTTAAATCGGGCGTTCCAGTCAACTTGGTGTAATTGTGATAGTTGTTTTGCACTTAATACTTGTGACAATTGTTCTGTTTTGACTTGGTTTAGCTTTTTGACCTGTGCGTTAAATGCGTCAAAACCTGCGTAGGTATCGGTATCAGCTATCACATAGGCCACTTCAATGAAGTTGTCGCGCAATATTGAAAAGACTTGTTGCTGTTGGTTGTAGGTGAGTGCATCATTTTGTGATAAATGCGCGACCATCATTTGTGCTTTTTTATCTGAGTCGGCTTGCAAGGTTGGTAAATATTGTTCTTGCCACTGGGTCCGGCCTGCTAAAAATTCTTGATCTACTCTTTGTTGTGCTGAAAGCGTTGATGGTTTGTTGTTAGGGTTGATTGTCTGCTTTTTAGCGTACGTTTGATGAGCGGTGTTTTGTGCGGATTGCTCAAGCAGATGCAATCGATTTTGTATATCTTGTAGTTCTGTACTCACATCTGCGGTGGGGTCATTATCTTTTTGTGATTGCAAAGTGAGTTGTTGTTCAAGGTTGCTAATTTGCCCAGACAATTTAGTTAACTCAAGTTGCGCTGCAATATTGGCAAGCAACAATACCAAGGTTAATAAAATAAACAAATAATGGGTTTTAGAGTATGTCATATTCATTTCCTAAAAGGCATCAGCCAAATTGAGCTGATGCCAAGCTGGGTCTATTTACCGTAACCTTCCTCTTTTTCATAAACATAGCCGCCAGATGAAGTTGCGTTGAGCATTTCAACGACATCGGCAGTGTAAAAATGGTTAACCAGTTCACTGTTAAAGCCACGGTAGATAGTTTTAGCTTGAGAGTGAGTGGTATAACCCTCAGTACTTTCGTACTCATAACCTAAAGACTTTATATTAAGTGCTTCGTTTATATCTGATGTGTAAAAGTGATTTCCACCAGGGCCTGCATTTGGGTTATGCATACGATAAAATGCTTTATTAGCATCGTTATCGTCATAGCTGACTAAAGTGACAGCTGGGCCTTCATAGGTAAAGCCCCCAGACCCTACTGCATTAAGCATTTCAGTCACGTTGGTTGTGTAAAAGTGATTTCCATGTTTGTACGCTCGGTATAGCGTTTTGTCAGCAGCTAAAGTTGATAGGCTGGTTGTGGCTAATAGTGCGCTTAATAATAAAGCGACTTTTTTAGTTTTTCTTTCCATCTTCATTCCTTGTATTTATCTAATTAGGCGTTAAAGCCAAAGTGATAATAACATTTAATTTCATTTATTAATAATTAATTTACATTTGGTTGGGTGTTAGGTATTTAAGTCATTGATGGTAAATATAGTTTTGCAGTGCTTTCATTCAGTATTCAGCTAAAATTAGGTATTAATTTTTATTACTTAGCCTTTTTAAAATACCTTTGGAGTCTAAATAATGATTGAAAAAAGTAAGTTTGTTGGATGCTTCAAGGGGCTTGCGATTGGCGATGCGTTGGCTGCTTCTTATGAAGGAGGTCCAGTAGAGCGGCTTTTATGGCGTTTTTTAGGGCGAACAAAAACCGGACAAAGAAGGTATACAGACGATACGCAAATGTCTATTGATATTGCACAGTCATTTTTAACTCACAAACACATAGATCAAACCCATCTTGCACACACATTTGCTCACAGCTATAAGTGGTCTCGAGGATATGGACCAAGCGCTGCCTCATTGCTTAAAGGCATCAAAAACGGGCAATCATGGGAGAGTCTCAATCGAAAAAAGTTCGCGCAGGGCTCTATGGGTAACGGAGCCGCTATGCGAGCGCCAATTGCAGCATTATGTTGTTTAGGTTGTGAAGAGAGTTTAAATGAGTATGTACATAAAAGCGCAGAGATCACGCATGCCCATCCTCTGGCAATAGAAGGGGCGCAGTTAATTGCTAAAGCGACGCATTTATCAATGAGAGGTGTTGAAACGATTGGGATCTTACAAACTCTATGTGCAAGTGCCGTTGATCCAGTCTATCAACTTAAACTTCGTAAATGTCTCGATTATATAGTCGATGCAAAGGCGCACAGCTCAGCGTTAATAAAGAATGAGTTCGGTAATGGCATGCTCGCGACTGAGTCTTGTATTACGGCACTTTATTTTGCTTTCACATATCGACGGCAATCATTTTCTGACATGGTGCAAGCAATTTGTGATTTGGGAGGGGATGCAGATACCATAGCTGCAATGGCTGGGGCCATTTGGGGCGCATGTAATGGTGGGTTGTCGATGATTGAGTACGACAATCGCATCGAAGATTTAACCTTGGTTGAGCAGTTAGCAGGTCAAATTTATTTACACTATCAAGAACGCATTGAATCGATTAATTAAGCGTTTGGTACTCATCAGTTAGAAGCTAACAAGTATACTTCTCGCGTTAAATTTAAATTTTCTAGCTGTAATATCTCGTTTTTATTGCGGTATGTATCGCATGCTAAAAGTGGCAGTTGTCGTGGTTATTTCGATTATACATTGGTAGATGAGTACTTTATGGGTTTCATACTCGGTATTAAAAAAAGCCACGTAAAAGCTGCGGCTATAATGGTGTTTTAAGGGGGTATTAGCAATAACGGCTATAGCAAGTACCTTGCGAGCAACACGCTTGAGTATTACCAAAGCAATTTGTCCAGCCAGAGTTACAACCACCTGCCACATTAGGTGTTTGTGCGTCAGGTAATGCTTGCTTGTGTTTACTCAGATCTTTAATGCGCTTCTTATCAAGTGTTAGTTTCACAATGCGTCCTTTTATTCAAACTTGCTGATGATATTTTTCACTTTGTGTGTCTGTGCACACAGAAAGTATTTTGAGCTTATGCATTAATTCATATTAAGGCTATTGAAAATTTATCATCTTATCTAAGCTAATAACTCAAATTTTAGATTTAAAAATAATCGAGGCTTTGGTTTTTACCTAAAAAGGGTTCTGTATTTGTTTATTTTTATTATTGCGATATGCGAAAATAAAATCAGTGCATGCCCGCTGTAATCATCCATTATAACCAAGCTATAAAATCTCGAATTGTAACGGTGATAAAATGAGCGTATTGAAATATATCTTTGATAAATTTTTATCTGGCATGTGCTTTATTTCAATCAAAAAGGAAGAATATGAATTTTATTTCAGCATTGCTACTCGCTGCGTCTACTTTAACTTATGCGGCAAACGCGGCACAAACAGATGAGGATTTAAGTGGAGAGGTTATCGACGCAGTACCGATAAATAAACCCGCTGCAGAATTTCCAAGATTAGCTGCTAATCGCGGTAGAGAAGGCTGGGTACAACTAAGTTATGTCATCAATGAGAAAGGCGAAGTTGAATCACCAGTTATAGAATATTCGTCAGGACATGCTTCATTTGAGCGTTCAGCACTTAAGGCTGTGAATGAATGGAAATTTAAGCCTGCATTGCAAAATAATAAGCCAGTTAAGCAATGTAAAAACCAAGTTCAAATGTCATTCTATCTCCAAGGTGCGCCTCGTAGTGTTTCTTCTTCATTTTTGAATCGTTATAAAAAAATCGGTAAAAAAATTGATAGCAATGATTTGGAGGCAATACCTGAATTATTTGGTGAAATGCGAGAGCGGAAGCTTAAAAACTTTACTGAAGATACATATTATTGGGTAGCAAAAGCGCGCTATTATGCTGCAATAGGAGATAAATATCTCGAGCTGCACGCGATCATAAGAGTTATAAAAGCTAGAAAAGGGTATATACCAGATGATATGTTTATTGCTTTTTTGAGTCGAGCAACCGCTTTAAACCTAGAGCATAACCTGCTCTTTTATGCACTACATACATTTGAGCGTTTGTCTGAATTTCCTGATGCACAAGCATCGATTAACAAGTTAAAGCCATTTATCGATAAAGCTCACGCCTTAATAAAAGACGACAGTAAAACGATTTGGGTAAGAGGGAAAATCAAGCGATCTGTGTGGAGCCATAAATTGGTAAGAAACGCATTTACGATTGCTGATATCAATGGCAGCTTATCTTCTTTAGAAGTCAGGTGTAAAAATCAATTCTCATCGTATGATGTAAAGCCTGGATTGAAGTGGAATATCCCGAAAAATTGGCAAGGCTGCCAGGTGTACGTGTACGGAGAAAAGGGTGCGTCATTTCACCTAGTCGAAACGCCACATGGAGAAGAGGTCTAGTTAGTTAAAATGGCGTGTGGTCAAGTTTTATGCACACGCCATTCAATTCTACTTATGTTCAAACTATTGTGGGTTTTTAAGTGCAATAGTGACAAAACAGCAACTGGGGACACTTTTTCTTCCCCTCAATTGGCCATACTGCGCACTAGAAGTATTTAGGAGTGTGTTATGTCCAATCAAAATTCCATTTCACTATTTTCTGTTGTTAGCTTAAGCCCCTTTAAGGTGGCTATGACATGGCTAATGGTTGTGGCAGAAAATATTTTGCTGATCTTATTGCCACTATTAATAGGCTATGCCATTGACGGTGTCTTGGAGAACAATACTGCGCCTTTACTTGCTTTTGCGGCGAGCTTATTTGGTTTGGTGGTCGTAAGTGTGCTGCGTCGATTTTACGATACGCGGGTGTATGGTGATATTCGTGTTAAGTTGGCCGAAACGGTTGCACATAATTTACGTGGTACAGATATATCCGCCAAAAATGCTCGTCTTATGATGTCTCGAGAGTTGGTGGACTTTCTAGAAAATGACTTACCTGCACTGATGACGGCAGGGATCCAACTCGTGTCCATCGTGATCATTTTAGCGACATTTCACACTTACTTTGCATTGAGTGTATTGGCTGCAAGTTGTGCGATGTTATTGGTTTATGGGTGTTGTCATAGCACATTTAAACACCTCAACGGCAGATTGAATGACCAAACTGAGAAGCAAGTCAAAATACTAAGTGGTAAACCATTTGCCGCTTTAAGCGCCCACCTAGAAAAGCTCAAAAAACATGAAATTGCCCTTTCTGACACAGAGGCCCTAGTGTACGGCTGCATTTTTTCACTGCTTTTTGTGTCGGTGCTCGGCAACTTATGGTTAGTCAATATGTTACCCAGTCCGTCTACGGGTGAAGTTTTTTCCATTCTCACGTATTCACTCGAGTTTGTTGATACCGCCATTATGTTGCCTGTGACGCTGCAGGTGCTTTCGCGCTTAGAAGAAATTACTCAGCGCCTCAATCGAGATGAGTCAGTTGTTAATGATAAGGAAGCAAGTTATGAAGTATAAAAAGGGGGCTGCCATCGGCGCTGGGTTATTTGCAATTTTTATCGCATTGGTGATTGTGGATGAATTAGCGGTCAAACCTGAACCATCAGTCGTTAACTCTGAGACTAAGCCAACTGTATCAACATTAACTTTAATGGCCAAACCTCACTACCCAACCGTGGCGTTAATTGGCAATACACGAGCACGATTTGTGACTCAATTAAAAGTCACCAGTGACGGCCAATTAGCTTGGTTAGATCAACAACTAGAGCCGGGCACGCTCATTGAGCAAAACACACCGTTGGCTAAGTTGGATGTGACCCATCTTCATTCTGAACTGGCACAGGCCAACAGTCGCGTGGTGCATGCTGAGCTTGAATTAGAGCGACAGCTGCACGAGCAATCTGTTGCTCTGAGTATGCTATCGACCAAAAATCAAAGTCGCTTCGCTAAAAGAGAGCCGCAAGTTGCGGCTGCTAAATCTGACTTAGCACAAGCAAAACAAGCATTAAAAAGCAGCCAAAAGCGATTGCAAGAGGCTAATATTATTGCGCCATTTGATGCGGTTATATTATCGAGGTTGGTTAGCCCCAATGACTTGTTAACTGCGGGACAGGCGCTTTTTGAAGTGGCAGCCAGTGACAGCATGGATGTGGTGGTGCCAGTGTCGGAACCTCTATGGCAAAAATTTCATCCTCAGTTATTAAGTCAACAAATTAGGATAAATGTAACAGACCGTGCGGGCAACACTTGGCCGGCAGCGCTCAGGTATGTTGCGCCCAATGTGGACTTAACGACTCGCCAGCGCCAGTTGGTTTTGAATGTTGTTAACCCTTATGCACACGTATCGCCATTGTTGCCAAATCAGCCAGTACAGGTAAGCGTGTCTTTTTCAGAGCCGCTCATGTCATATCAAGTCCCGCAAAGTGCGGTGACCAGAGATGGCTACGTATGGACACTAAGTGAAAATAATACGCTACAAAAAGAAGCGGTAGAGGTGCTCTCTCACAATGAGGAACATGTACACATTCGTTTCAATACAGAAACTTTAAATACCAAACAAGTGGTCGTTTACCCATTACTTAGCATGATAGCGGGCACGCAAGTGAGTGCTATCAACAGTCACACACAATTTGCAGGTAATCAAGATACGCAGGGAGGGGCTGATGAGCTGGCTTACTAAATGGTTTATTGATAACACAGTGGCGGCAAACTTATTGATGTTTGCCATCATCGCCAGCGGTGTTTTAGCGATGGGGCAATTGCGGGTCGAGTCTTTTCCGCAGATCCCACCGTCGGCTATTTCTGTTTCTGTGTCTTATCCCGGAGGGAGTGCTGAGCAAATTGATAAAGGTGTTACTCAGCGTATTGAAGAAGCCGTGAGTGATGTTGCTGGCGTTAAGCAAGTAATCAGTGAATCGAGTGAAGGGACATCGACAGTCACCATTCGTAAAACGACAGATACAGATATAGATCAGCTATTGAGTGAGGTGCGAGAGCGGGTTAATGCCATTGTCGGGTTTCCGACATTGGCAGAGAGACCTATTGTCAGTAAAGACGAGTTTACCAATTTGGCAGCGTTTGTGATTGTCTCTGCGCCGCGTGCAAGCGAAGATTTACAACCTATAGCAAGACAGGTTGAAGTGGCGCTCAAGAAGCATACCGATATTTCTCGCGTTGACAACTGGGGCAGCCGTAGTCCGCAATTGGTGATTGAGCCTGATCCTATTAAACTTGCCCAGCTCGGTTTGACATTGGAAAGAGTAGCCGTTTCGATAGAGCAGTTTTCTTTAGAAACCAGAACCGGAGAGCTTGAAAGCCAAAGTGGTCGATTGCTTTTACGAGGCGATGGCTATGCTGATAGCATCCAACAGCTTAGCAGTATTCCTGTTGTAACCAATGCTCAAGGGACAATCAAGTTATCTGATATTGCACAGGTATATCGTGACTTCGCGCAAACCCATTCGATTGTGCGCAACAATGGTGAAAATGCCATCGCATTGCTTGTAAGTACCAGTCAGTCAGATAATTTGCTGCATGTGAGCAAAGCGGTCAATGACACGCTTGAACAAATGCGTAAGCACCTACCGGCTGATGTTCAGCTAAGTACCATGGCTGATATGGCGCCTTATATTGAAGATCAGCTATTTAGACTGGGTAATAATGCATGGCAAGGACTGCTCATTGTGATTGTATTGCTTGGCATCTTTTTAGACTTAAAATTGGCATTTTGGGTATCTGCGGGCATTCCGGTGGCGCTATTTGGTACCTTGGGGGCTCTTCAGCTGACCGATCATAGTATTAATGACATTACCTTATTTGGTTTTATCTTAGTGCTGGGGATATTGGTCGATGATGCGGTGGTTGTCGGGGAGGCCATTCATGAACAGCGGGGAATGCATAAAAGTAGACAACTGGCTGCATTTAAAGGCGTTCAGTCGGTGTCGGTGGCAACCATATTTGGTGCTTTGACGACCATTGCCGCCTTTTCGCCAATGTTGTGGATCAACAATGAGTTAGCCAAGCTCTTGGCGGGCTTTTCCGTGGTGGTGATCCTCGCATTGTTATTTTCGCTCATTGAAAGTAAGTTTATTTTACCATCACACTTGAGCGCCTCAACAACAAGCAAGCTCAAATCTCCCTCTGTAGTGAGTTGGGTGCAAAAGCGAGCACAAGCACTGTTGAACAATGTAAAAACCAAGGTATACCAACCCGCACTTAGTTTATCCAATCGCTATAAGGTAGCGAGCTTATTATTTTTTACCGCGTTTATTACGTTAGCTTATGGCATGTGGTCGACTGGGACGATCCGAAGCGCTGTATTTCCGGAAATTCCTGGGCGTTACATTACAGCCAAAGTGTCATTGCAAGATGGCGCGCCTTTGCCATTGCAAGCTAACGCATTAAGTCAATTAGAAAGCGCTGCGAAAAAAGTGTCTGATATGCTTCAAAGGGATTTTGAATTAGCGCAGCAGCCGTTTGTCAATGCACTGGCTTGGTCAGATGGATATGGTGATATTGAGGTCACATTAGAACTTTCAAACGAGGCGCTTAGCACCTTACCAAGTCATGTACTCACTGATAATTGGCGTAAGCAAACAGGAGTGGTGGAAGGTGCCTACTCGGTGCAGTTCTCAGCTTCAGAAGCACCCGCTGGTGGGACGTTTATTTCAATCACTGCGCCTGAAAAAGTACAAGCCAAGCAAGTGAGCAACCAGCTCTCACAAGCGCTGTCGTTACAAGCGGGAGTGTCGGATATTTATGATGACGCCAAAGGCGGACAATGGCAGGTGCGCATTGTACTCAATCAGTATGGTCAGCAATTGGGTTTGACTCAGCATCATATTGCCAGCTTTTCTGGCGGTGCGTTTGGCCATAGGGAAATACACAGATTGCTAGATCAAGGCCAAGAGACCAAGGTCATAGTGCGGTATGCGCAGCATGAGCGTCAAAGTATCGAGCAGCTAAAGCACAGTATATTGACATTAGACTCAGGCCATAGCGTTCGATTAGAGGATGTCGCTACATTCTATTTTGAACAAGTGCCAGAAGTGATTTATCGAAGAGAGCATGCCGAGGTGGTCAATGTGTACTGGAAACAAAATAGACATATTCAGTCGCCAGAGGAGGTGCTGGTCAACCTGCAAACTGAGATAAGTCGCCTTGAACAGCAGTATCCGACTGTAAAAATAAAAGCGGGCGGGGAGTTTGAAGAGATATCAGAAGTGTCGAAAGGGTTTAAATCAGCCATGTGGATGACAGTGATCCTCATTTATATTTTATTGGCCATTCCGCTTAAATCTTACTGGCAGCCGTTGATCATTATGGCGGTGATCCCCTTTGGTTTTGCTGGCGCTATTTTTGGGCATTACATTATGGACCTGCCCATTAGTTTATTGTCAATGTTTGGCATGATGGCGATGACGGGGATCGTGATTAACGACTCCTTGGTGTTGATCACCCGTTTTAACTATCTTTACCGCACGGGCACACCATTGAATGAGGCTTTAATACAAGCGGGGCTCAGTCGTTTTAGAGCGATATTTTTAACCACGGTGACGACCGTCTGTGGTTTACTGCCACTGTTGTTTGAGCAAGCAGAGCAGGCACAATATTTAAAGCCTGCGGCTGTTTCTCTTATTTTTGGCGAGCTGTTTGCAACGACTGTCACCTTGATACTCATCCCTGTATTGCTTGGGTTATTTTGCCGTAAGCAGCCAAAGGCGCAAACCTCTGGCTTACTGGAGCAAAGTAGCTAACTACAATTGTTTACACAGTGAAAATTGCTTTTATCTGCTGAGCGCGAGATAGTTGTGACATTCGCCACAATTATCTCGCTTATGTCTGAACAAAATTCAACCCCTTTTGTATTGGTGCCTGAGTACGCTTTATTAGAGTCGTTACCTAAGAATGTCCAAACTCGCTTTGCTACCGCTTTGACGTTGATGCATGAAGATTTAGCGTCAGGGCTAAGTTGGGAGCAAATTGCGACACAAAGTGCTATTTCTCCATTTCACTTTCACCGTCAATTTACTGAGTTATTTAACGAAACGCCGGGGCAATATTTGAGCCGGTTACGTTTGCAGTATGTGGTGCATTATCTCTTTGCAGAGCAAGATTATAAGGTCATTGATATTGCACAAGAGTGTGGGTTTTCGTCGTCTCAATCACTGGGTAAAGCACTTAAAAAAGCGCTGGGTCTAACGGCGAAGCAAGTGAGGGAGCTTGGCGTCAGTGGCACACCACGTCAAACGGCTGAAATTATCAGTAAGCTTGCTCACCCTGCTGAGCAGGGCACGATTGAAAACAAGTTGGCAGCCAAGCTGCCTTGTGAATTGGTGTGGTACCCTCAAAGGGGCATGAAGTATTTGCCGCATGTGAGCAATGACTGGGATACGATTTTTGATACCTTTGGTGAGAAGTCCACACGGATCATGGCAATGACACCAATCAACCAATTAGAAAAAAGCTGGCAAGATATCGAAACCCACATAGGTGATTGGCAAGCCTCTGTATCTGAACACACCTTATCCGTGGCTGAAGGGCATTACTTTTGCTGTGATGTGTATGTGGTGTCAGATGCGGGATACGCCGCTGCGCTCGAGCAGCTATTTAGTATCATCGAGTCTCAAGGCTATCAGTTGGACGAAAAGGGGTATTTGGTTGAAATCATTCGTGACATCGAAATGACGGATACAGGCGGAGTAACTTTTTCATTTCAAGTACCTATAAAGATATAAAGTCTGATAGATATGTCTGAACACGATTGAGAAAAGGTCGCAATGCAAGTAACATGGCGAAAATTTTAATATAATAAAATTATTATGAGACAAAGCCTTAGAGATAAAATCATTCAAGTGTGTGAACAGAAAATAGAAAAAAAGGGAGAGGGTGTTGGGGTATCATTTTATGCTTTCTTTGCGAACAAAAATAGCGATCCTGAGCTATTAATGGAAGCGGCAACATGGTGGATCCAAACGCACCAATTAGATCATTTTGAAAAAGCGCTGAAAATAAAAGAGATGGTGCAGCAGGGCGTCTAACATTTGTTCAGATAACCAAGTGGTTTAGCACTTTTTGAATATTTAGCCGAGTCTAAGTGTGAATTTTACCCAGAACTCTGCTGTTGGTCGGCTAAAAGCCAATTTTATTTGCTGATATTTGCAATTAACCCAAGACTAATGGCACGAAAAAGAAGATAATTGCACAGTTAAGATCATTTTTTGCTGTTGGGTTGCGTTTACCGAGCAGCTGCACAAAACTGTGGAAGAATTCAATGGAAATTAAAGTTAATTTTCTCGACAACCTTAGACTTGAAGCTAAGTTTGACGATTTTAGTGTCATTGCCGATCAGCCGATCCGTTATAAAGGTGATGGTTCTGCACCGAGCCCATTCGATTATTTCTTAGCTTCATCGGCACTTTGTGCGGCTTACTTCGTGAAGGTTTACTGCGTATCTCGTGACATCCCGACAGACGGTATTCGTGTATCACAAAATAACATCGTTGACCCAGAAAACCGCTACAACCAAATCTTTAAGATTCAAGTTGAGCTTCCTGAGAGCATTTCTGAAAAAGACAGAAAAGGTATCCTTCGTTCAATTGACCGCTGTACGGTTAAAAAAGTAATTCAAACGGGTCCTGACTTTCAAATTGAAGATGTTGAAAGTCTAGATGATGATGCGCAAGCTATGCTGATGGTGAATCCTGAGCAAGATGCTAATACATTCATTCTTGGTAAAGATCTGCCATTAGAGCAAACGATTGCCAATATGACGGGTATTTTGTCTGATTTGGGTATGAAGATTGAAGTGGCGTCATGGCGCAACATCGTGCCAAATGTGTGGTCACTGCATATCAGAGATGCGGCGTCGCAAATGTGCTTTACTAACGGTAAAGGTGCAACGAAAGAAAGCGCGCTTTGCTCAGCGCTGGGTGAATTCATCGAGCGTTTAAACTGCAACTTCTTTTACAATGACCAATTCTTCGGTGAAGAAATCGCAAATAGCGACTTTGTGCACTATCCAAATGAAAAGTGGTTTAAGCCGGGTCCAAACGATGAATTACCGAGCGAGATTTTGGACGAATACACGCGCGATGTGTATGACGCAGAGGGCGAACTGAAGGGCTCAAACCTGATAGATACAAACTCTGGTAATGTTGAGCGCGGTATTTGCTCAATTCCATATACGCGTCACTCAGATGGTGAAACGGTTTACTTCCCGTCAAACCTAATTGAAAACATGTTTTTAAGTAACGGCATGAGTGCAGGCAACAACATGGCAGAAGCCAAGGTACAGTGTTTGTCTGAAATCTTTGAGCGTGCAGTTAAAAAGCAAATCATAGAACAAGAAATTGTATTACCAGATGTACCTCAAGAGGTGCTTGCTAAATACCCTGATATCGTTGACGGTATCAAAGGGCTTGAAGCGCAAGGCTTTCCAGTTGTAGTCAAAGATGCGTCATTAGGCGGTCAGTTCCCTGTGATGTGTGTGACGCTGATGAATCCAAAAACAGGGGGCGTATTTGCGTCATTTGGTGCACACCCAAGTTTAGAAGTTGCACTTGAGCGCAGTTTAACTGAGTTACTGCAAGGTCGAAGCTTTGAAGGCCTAAACGATGTACCTCGTCCAACTTTTAACAGCATGGCGGTGTCTGAGCCAGAAAACTTTGTTGAGCACTTTATTGATTCAACCGGTGTGATCTCATGGCGCTTCTTTAGTGCGAAGAAAGACTATGACTTTGTTGAGTGGGATTTCTCTGGCACAAACGAAGAAGAGTGTGACAAGCTATTTGGTATCTTAAAAGATCTTGGTAAAGAAGCATATATTGCTGAGTTTACAGACTTAGGTGTGGCTTGCCGTATTCTTGTACCGGGCTATTCAGAGGTATATCCAGCTGAAGACCTTATTTGGGATAACACCAATAAAGCACTTCAGTACCGTGAAGATATTCTTAACTTACACAGACTGTCTGATGAAGAGTTGGCGGATCTGGTGAATCGTTTAGAAGAGAGCCAGCTAGATAACTACACAGATATTATCACCTTGATCGGTATTGAATTTGACGAAAATACAGTCTGGGGTCAGCTAACTATCCTTGAGCTGAAATTACTGATTTACTTGGCGCTAGGTGATTTAGAAGAAACTATGGACTTGGTTGAGTCTTTCCTTCAATACAACGACAACACCGTTGAGCGTGGACTTTTCTATCAAGCGATGCATACTGTGCTTGAAATCGCCCTAGATGAAGAGCTAGAAATTGAAGACTATATCCATAACCTGACTCGCATGTTTGGACAGGAAAACATGGACAATGTGATTGGTTCAATCAATGGTGACGTGAAGTTTTATGGCTTAACAGAGACAAACACGCAGTTAGAAGGGCTAGATAAGCACCTTAAACTGATTGAAAGCTATACTAAACTGCACAAAGCGCGTGCAGCCATCGCAGCGAATAAATAAGCTTAATATTAAAAGCCCTAACTCAGTTTAGGGCTTTTACTTTCAAATTTATCTTGCATTGCACCTTTATTTATCAGTATAAATTCTGCACTTTATACTAACTATCATATTATTACCTCATAATGCTCTTTACCTAACTTACTGATTAAGTTATATATTGCTTGTTACATTTACGTGTTAAAAAGGGTTTACATGATAAAGCCGAAGCCACTGCAAGCGGGCAGTAATATCGCTATCCTGTCGCCATCCGCGGGGTTGTCTTGTGTTTTTCCACATATCTATCAATTGGGCATAAAAAACCTTACTGAAATGGGGTTTAATGTCCTTGAGTACCCGACAACTAAAATGGGAGCCAAAGAAGTCTTTGATAACCCCAAAGCCCGAGCTGAGGATATTAACTGCGCCTTTGCAGATGGTAATGTACACGGTATTATTTCTTTGATTGGCGGAGAAGATTCTGCGCGTATACTGAAGTACTTAGACCCTGAAATCATTCAGGCTAACCCCAAGTTATTTATGGGGTACTCTGACTTTACCGCGGTATCTGTGTTTGTGAATCAGTTAGGCTTAGTAACATTCAACGGGCCCTCCGTCATGGCGGGGCTTGCCCAGATACACAATTTGCCTGAAGAATATCGCGCGTATATAAAAGCATTTTTATACGGTGAGCTTGAAGACACAACCTTACCCACCTTTTCACACTTTTATGATGGATACCCTGATTGGTCCAGCGTTTCTACTGCCGGGCAGCTAAATCCAACGCAAAGTAATGTTGGACCAAGGTTTTTTGGCGATAACCCAGTTGATGCAGGTAAAGTGTCGGGGCAGCTCTTTGGTGGCTGTATCGAAGTACTTGAAATGTTAAAAGGTACGCAATATTGGCCAGCTGCTGATTTTTGGCAAGGCAAAGTGTTATTTCTAGAGACCTCTCAAGAGAAACCTACCCTTGATTATGTGAAATATTGGCTTCGTAATTATGGTGTGATGGGGGTATTCGAACAATTATCTGGGCTATTGGTCGGTCGTGCACGGGATTACAGTGCAGATGAAAAAGCACAGTTGGATGAGGTGATTTTATCTGTTATTCGTGACGAATTTGAGTGCCATAGCTTGCCGGTTGTGACCAATTTAGACTTTGGCCATACAGATCCTCAGGTGATTTTACCGCTGGGTTGTGATTTGCAGATTGATATAACAGCCAAGCAGCTAAAATTGTTAGGAAGTGCGTTTAAAGCGTAAATTACACTTCACTAATTGTGACAAAATGGTCTAAATTAGCTGCATGTAACTTATCTGTAATTTATTAAGTGAAAAGGCAACAAGGATGAATACGGCAAATTATTGTCAGCAGCATGTGTTGGTGATCCCACAGGCGCTTGGCGCACTTTCTGATGTGCATAAAAAGGCAGCCTTAAATGGTTGTGCGATTTACAGCAAAGATTTGGATCAAAATTTGGTTGATGTGGAATTTTACACAAATCAGCTGTGCATTGTTCATGTAGAAGAAGGGACGGAAACGCTCACTTGTTGGGATAATCAGTCGATTGAACTCAAAGCGGGTCAATCCGTTTTGCTATGTCAGGGTCAAAATTTACATTCAGATTTTGTACATAGTACGCATAACTTAAAAGCGTGGTTGGTCTTTTTTGATAGAAGTATTATTGAGCAATTTTTAATTTCAAACCATTTACAGCAGCCTAAAGGCAAGAGGAATGTACAACCGTCGTTGAAGCTTGAGCATTGTTTAGTTGAAGGTTTTTTTAAACAGCTGAGATTATACGTCGAACAGGAAATAGACATTACGCCGGTGTTAAACTCTAAACTGACAGAGTTATTGTATCTTTTACTTCATATACTCGGTGACGACTTAATCGTCACGCTCAATATGGCTGACCATACACTACCAGCGAGAAGAAATCTGAAAAGGCTACTTGAAAACAAAACGGTATTAAAGTTTTCAGTTTCAGACTTGGCAAAACTGTCAGGACGAAGCGTATCGGGCTTTCAAAGAGACTTTAAACAACAATTTAATGAACCGCCAAAACAATGGTTGATCAAGCAACGTGTAAACTATGCCAAATCCTTAGTTGAGCAAGGGAAATTATCCATCTCAGATATCGCGCTTGAAGTTGGTTATACCAATATTTCTCATTTTATCAAAGCGTATAAAAACCAGTTTGGCGAAACACCAAAGCAAGATGGTATTAAACTTTGACTGAGAAGCCATATTTCATGTGAGTTATGGCTTTGCTGTGATTTAAAATATATATATTGGGTATTATTCATAATATGCTTTAGACCATGGATGAAAATAATGCTCTCAAAGTAAGTTTTATGTCAGGGCAAGATCATGAACTTTACCTTGACATAATTTTATGATCTTATACTGCTTTTGATATTAAGCAGCTCAATTATGTCAGCCAATACGTTGTTCGAACACTTTTCTTCCATTGATGACCCACGCCAACAAGGCAAAGTGCAACATCCATTATTCGATATTCTGTTTCTAACAATCAGTGCCGTAATTGCTGGTTGCCAAGGTTGGGAATAAATTGAAGATTTTGCCTATGACAAACTATCTTGGTTACGAAAATTTATAGCACTATCGAACGGTGTGCCTCGGCACGACACGATTGCACGGGTCATGAAGTTAAATAGGACATGAAGTTAAATAGGACAGGCACATATTCTTTGCATTAATTGCTGTACTTGACTACTGTTTAAATATCCAGTCTAAGTTGAGTTGAGTAGAAATGACCAGAGCAAGGAAAGCACTTATC
>NZ_AUYC01000074.1:0-706 GCF_001625685.1 Pseudoalteromonas luteoviolacea CPMOR-1
ATTTATTCATGTTTTTGAGCCGATAGAAGCAGGTCAAACGCGCGGTGCAAACTTGCTTTTGTCTATGATGCAGCAAATGCAGAGCTTAAGCACGCTACAAAACACAACACTACAAAATGCCATCATCAACGCGATGTACGCCGCAGTTATTGAGTCTGAGCTTGACTCAGAGCAAGCGTTTCAGCTTATAAGTGGTGAAAGTGGCGCAGATCAAATGCAAAAGTGGATGTCTTATATGGGCGAATACCACTCTGCAGCAAATATACGCATGAACGGGGCAAGGATCCCGCACTTAGTACCTGGTGAAAAACTTAAATTCACTCAAAGCACTAACGCCAACAATGGCTTTACCGATTTGGAAGCTTCAATGCTTCGCTTTATAGCTTCAGGCTTTGGCATGAGCTATGAGCAAATCGCGAGAGACTATTCAAAAGTTAACTACAGCAGCGCAAGAGCCAGTTTCAACGAGTCATTCCGTTACACAATGGGCAAACGGAAAGTGATCGCAGCTCGATTCGCATCTTTAGTCTTTGCCAACTGGTTAGAAGAAGCGTTGCACAGGCGTATCCTTGTTGCCCCAAGATCTCGATACAACTTTTATGAACGCCGCGAAGCTTGGACGCGCTGCGAGTGGATAGGCGCAGGCCGCTTGTCGATTGATGGTCTCAAAGAAGTGAAAGAGGCGATCTTAAGGATTGAATCTGGC
>NZ_AUYC01000075.1:0-452 GCF_001625685.1 Pseudoalteromonas luteoviolacea CPMOR-1
TTGAAACAGCAAAAGCGGGTAAACAACCCACACCTTTACTGCGTTTTGTAGGTAACCCAAGAAAACACATGCCAAAAGGGCTACCATTTGAATTCAAATACTATGTAGAGCTTGTTGATTTAACAGGTCGGTGTATTCGAGAAGATAAGCGCGGATTTATCACAGACGCTCAGCCTATCTTAGCGAGACTTAACATCCAGCCAGAAAATTGGTTAAAGCTAACTACTAAATTTACCAAAGTGTTTAAAGGCTCAGTGGGTAGGCCCGATGCCAAGCAAAAATACTGTGAACATTTAAAGTTAAAGCGACGAGGTAATTTGACGCAGTGTAGTGAGCTACTCGCTTAATCTTTAATACCATTCAAATTCCACTTTCAACGTAGCATATAAAAGCTACATGGCTAGTCATGTCTAAAATCCCATTAAAAATAAAAGTCTAGGTAAAGTATCTCT
>NZ_AUYC01000076.1:0-8329 GCF_001625685.1 Pseudoalteromonas luteoviolacea CPMOR-1
GCTGCCAAAAGAAGTTCAAGGTCGTATCAAATCTAGACTAGATAAATCTAGGGACGAATTCGCCCAACTCGTTTCTGATGGTATCAGCATTAGTAAAAGCGCTGTTCTAGACACTGAGGCGCAAGTATTCACAGGTCAAGAAGCCATAGACATAGGCTTTGCTGACAAACTGGTAAACGGACAAGAAGCTGTTCCTTTACTGCTCGACGTTATCAAATCAAATAATTCAATAGGAGTTTCAATGTCTACTGACAATAATCCACCTGAAACAGCAAAAACAGGCGCGGACAGCCAACTCACTCAATCAGATTTAGACGCTGCTAAGGCGGAAGGTGCAAAGATGGAGCGAGAACGTATCAGTGCCATTTTAAACAGTGATGAAGCAAAAAGCCGCACGAAAATGGCAACTCATTTAGCACTATCAACTAGCATGTCATCAGACGAAGCTTTGGGGCTTTTAAAAGTTTCAGCAAAAGAAGATGGGCAGGCGGGTGACATCGCCAAAGAGGATGACATAGGAGCGGCATTAGATGGTGCAATGTCAGACGAAGAGCAGCCGGACCTAGACACATCGGGTGATGCAGATGAACTTTCTGATACTGAAAAAGAAGAGCAAGCGCTGTTAGCCGCTCATGACAAAGTATTTGGTAAATAGGAGTAACAAATGGAACAGTTGATCCACGAACAGCTCACAGCGGGGGATCGTCCGCTGACTCAGAATACAGGCACTTTTGAGACTTCTCAAACGTTGCCAAAACTAACGCCACTCGGGAGAGTGACCGCAACCGGAAACCTGAAGAAATGGGAACCGGCTGCTAATGATGGCACTCAGTTTGCGAAATTTTTAACCGTTGGCACTGTTGATACTGCCACCGGAGCTAAGGCGGCTCCTTATTATGATGGAGGTCATTTCAATACAGACCTTATTAATTGGCCAGCAGGTGCAACAGACGCGCAAAAGTTAGGGGCGTTTGATGGTACACCGATTGCGATTGGAAAAGTTTTAGAATAAGGAATTAACAATGTCAGACACATACACACCACGAGCGCTGTACAGCGTAGTTCAAAAAAAGAAAGCGAAGGTATCTTCGCTTTTTTTAACGCTGTTTTTCCCCAATATGTACACTTTTGAAACGGAAGAAGTGGACATAGATAAAGTCGATGAAGCTGTTAATTCTGCGGTCTTTGTCGCGCCTGAAGTAAATGGGAAAGTTATTAGAACTCGTGGACACAAAACATCGAAGATCACACCGGCATCACTTAAGCCAAAGCATGACGTGGACATCAAAAAAACACTGAAAAGGCGGCCTGGGGAAGCTTTTTCTGGTGAACTAACAAAGCAGCAGCGCAGACAAGCAATCATCACTCAAAACTTGATTGATGAAGAATTAGCTATTCAACAAACCGAAGAGTGGATGGCGGTCCGAGCTGTCGTTGACGGGCATTACACGTGCGAGGGTGAAGGTCTGCCAGAGCCAATTAATGTGAATTTCAACCGCAGCCCTGAAAACCAAATTACGCTGGCTGGTGCAGCTTCATGGGTAGCAAAAGACCGTAAAACATACGATCCAATGAGAGATATTGAAAAGTATGCCGTAGCGTCCGAACATGGTTTAAACATATTAATTTGTGATCAACTTGGATGGGGCCTGCTTAATGAGTTCGATGCCATAAGCGACAAGCTCGAAACTAGAAGAGGCTCTAACTCACAACTAGAAACTGCACTCAAAGACCTAGGGAAAGATATTTCCTATAAAGGGTATCTCGGAGACGTTTTAGTCGTTGTTTATACTGGGCACAGACGTGTCAACGGAGTCAAACAAAACTACTTGGATGACTATACGTTTACATTTGGACACTCAGGTATTGAGTTGGCAAGGTTGTATGGTGCAATTTTGGATGATGATGCAATTGAGGCTGGCATGGAAGAAACGGACCGATTCCAAAAAGTTTATAAAGAAGAAGGGGACGTGGCTAAAACTTACACTGTTACGAAATCGGCCCCACTGATGGCAAATACAGATCCTGATGGGTTTGTAGTCATCAAATTAATCTAATCAACCTTTAAGCCGCTGTCTGCGGCTTTTTTTGTGAGTAAAACAATGAGCAATAAAATTGAACAGTTAACAGCAGAAGTAACAGAATTATCTTTGCAGTTGCAGCGAGAAATTGAACCGGAAAAGACAGAAGCTAAGCTAAAACAACAGGTCGAAGCTCTGACGGCAGAGTTAGCGGCTAAATCAGAAGAAAACAATACCAAAGTAGATCAACATAAACCTGAAAACGCAAAAGTTTTCAGTGAACGCAATGGTTTACTGATTCTGCAAGTTGATAAGTCGAATGATGATACCAGTTTTACAGTTGCACCAGGCGTAAACATATTGACTTCTGAGCAAGCGCAAATAGCGCTCAAGTATGATCAAGTAAAGCATTATGAACCTGCTTAGCAACGCTCTACAGAAGAGCTATTCGGCAGAAGAAAAGCTCTTCCTCGCAACTTCTGATAAAGCAATTTATGAAGGTAAAGAGGTAGATGCTGAAGTTGTAGAGCGAGTACGTGAGCGTGGTGATGCATACTCTAATTTCTCTCGCGAAGAGATAAAAACTGTGCGATTACTTCGCTCCCAATGTACCCCCGAGACTAGAACTCCCATAATCATTGGAAATGAAACCTTTCATTTATCAGAGCTTTATATGAAAGATGAAATTTCTATCACATTTATATTCACATGACGAAATTATCACGACAAATACGCGATATTCGCAAAACCGCAGAGATCAAGCTTAAACAAACGATCACTGATAGTGGAGAGCAGGTTAAAAGTGAACTCGTAGATGCAATTTATGATCGCTACGGGTTCCAAGATAAGAGCTACGTCAATGAGCGTTTAAAGTTGGATATTCAGCCGAGCCAGCTTGAGTTGATTGTTTATGCACGTCATCGAGTAAGTAGCGCGATTAACTTCGTTAAAGACCCTGTGTACCGTCAAAGTGTTAACCCCAAAACCCCGAACAAACTCGTTACTGCGGGTTATATAGGGGCGTTTTTGCGGGGTAAAACTAGTCATTGGAAAGGGGCCTTTATTTTTCAGGGTAAGAATAACAATGTCCTGCTTGGCTATCGTGAAAAAGGGCAGACAACTCGCGATATACCAGACGTACCCTATGGCCCCAGTGTTGCTGGCGCTCTAGGGGTAGTCAGTGACAGTGTGGAACCTTTCGTTGTACAGATGCTAACAAAAAAGTTTGAGAGATCATTATGACTCAACCATTAGAGGTGCTTGATGCGCTGGTAAAGTTTTTCAGTGCTTTTGCGCCATCTGAACGCGGCTTTTACAGATCGGGCTCGTTGGGCAGAGACCAAGATAAGAAAATTACAATTCAAGTCTTAGAGTTGAGTGATGGAAAGCCGCAACAGTTAGACGTTCTAGCTGTGTTAACTCACAGAGCTAATGGAGCGCTATTCGAAAATGCGGATAAGCTCCTATTAGAACTAGCTAATGAGATAAAGCTTGCAATCGAAAAAGAGAGTAAATCAATCAATAGCGCTCTAGATGGAAAAGCCATCGAGTTTGCCCTTACCGAATCAATCAAAATTCTACCACCGGAGCCGCAGGACAATGACGCAAAAGCGGTTTTTAGTTTAAGAGTAAAATTCAAATAGGAGTGAACATGTCGGATTCACAAGGTTTTATATTGCGTGGAGAGGTATTTCTCACACGTACTAATAGCAAAGGTGTGCCATTGCCAGGCACTGGCGCAGTAGGTCCAATTAACGCGGAACAGTTAGAGATTGAGCCCGATATTGAGGAAATTATCAGGCCATCAAGAAATAAAGCAACACATGGCAAATCATTAGGCCGAGTTCAAACCGCAAACCCAACAAAGTTAAAGCTTAAGTTTGATGAAGTTGATTCTAAAATTATTGCCGATGCCTTAGCGGCAGAGCATACAGCGTTGAATCAGCAAGCTATAAATGCAACAGATAAGCCAATCGCTTTAAACAGTGACGGCACTTGGAGTAGCTTAGGTGCAAAGCACATCACGTCAACAAATTGGGGCGTGAAACTGGGGGTAGATGACCTAGTGGATGGTGTTGACTACGAAGTTAAATGGGCGGCGGGCTTGATCAGACCATTGGCTGGTGGCCGAGTGATTAACGGTGGAGAAATAAAGGTTACTTATCAGGCTTTAGCGCTTGAGGGGAGTCGGATTAAGGGTGGAGAAGTTCAGGAGGTGAACTGGGCTATCTCGTTAACTGGCGTAAATATTGACAATGGCGATAAGGTGCAATTGGATGTTCCTCTTGCGCAAATGAGCTCAACTTCTGCACTTAACTTTTTGCAAAACGAATATATGTCACCGGAGTTTGAGGGGGTTGCCTCGATAGCTCAGGGCAAAGATTATGACTACTTGTTAGATGTAATCAGCTAAAAAACTTTTAATCAAAATCAAAGCTCCTTCGGGAGCTTTTTTATTGGGTATTTCAAATGTCTTTTAAAAATAAAATTGTTGAATTTGTCATAAAAGGCCGTGACCTTTTCTCTGGCGTTGCGCAAAACGCTGAAGAAAAAGCCGCAGGGCTAGAAAATACAATTGAAATCCTCAACGCTGAGCTTGCTAATACTGAGGCTCAACAAAAGGCTGTGGCACGATATCAAGAGTTGTCACAAACCCTCGATAAAACGAAAGATAGTTATACAAAGAATAATTTAGAGCTTGATAAACTTAAACAGCAAAAAGTTTCATTAAGTACTGAATCTAAAAAGCTGAGTAAAGATTTATCTACCGCTAAAGCTGAGTTAGAAAAGCTTGAGAATGCAAGCGCACAGGCTGGTAGTGAAAGTGTCGAGTTAGAGCGCACGCTTGCAGGGCAACGCAAAAAAGTAGAAAGTCTTGCTGATAGTTACCAAGAATCTGTAAAAGCTTTATCAGATCATGAGCTTGCACTTAAACAACAGCGGCAGACTGTTAATAGGCTGTCGAGTACGGTCACAAAAGGCCGTTCTGAGTTTGAGCGATTAGGAAAGTCGCTAAAAAGACAGCGAATAGATTTAGATAATTTGTCTGAAGCTAACAACAAGTTAGCGACAAAACAACGATTTGCACAGAAAGCAATATCAGACACAAATGCTAAGCTGTCTAAACAACAAAAGCTACTCGAACGGTCATCAAAAAGCGCTGAAGAATACGGCGGCAGTGTAACAAGTGTTACGCGCGATATCGTTGCGTTGGGCGCTGCATATTTAGGTATTGACCAGCTAACAACAAGTATCACCAATATATTTTCAACAGGTGATAAATTTGAGCGTTTAGGCGTTCAAATGACCGGCTTAATGGGCAGTATTGCGGGAGGTGAGCAGGCTACCGAGTGGATCAAAGAGTTTACCAAAAGCACACCTCTTCAACTCTCAGAAGTTAGCGAAGCATTTGTCAAACTAAAGGCGTTTGGTATTGATCCGACTGACGGGGCCATGCAGTCAATAGTCGATACAGCTTTTAAGCTTGGCGGCAGTTTTGAGCAAGTGGAGGGCATTTCTTTAGCACTAGGCCAAGCTTGGTCAAAGCAAAAGTTGCAAGGTGAAGAGATCTTACAGCTTATCGAGCGCGGTGTGCCAGTGTGGGATTTATTACAAAATGTCACTGGTAAAAATGTTCAGGAATTGCAAAAGCTCTCTAGCGCTGGGAAGTTAGGCCGTGATGTTATTGCGGACTTGATGGACGAGATGGGGCGTGACAGTGCAGGCAGTGCCGCAGCGCAAATGCAGTTATTAAGCGGCCAAGTTTCTAACGCAAAGGACAATCTCGACCAATTCTATAATTTAATTGCGCAAAGTGGCGCAATGGACTGGCTAAAACAGCAGCTAACGGATTTGAATAAAGAGTTTGCTGCAATGGCAGCCGATGGCAGGTTAAAAGCATGGGCTCAGTCAATTAGTGATTCTCTAGTCTCTGTTGGCGAGTCAATCAAAAGCGGGATTAGTTCACTAGTCGAGTACAAAGACGCAATTTTAACAGTGACCAAAGTTTGGCTTGCTCTAAAAGTTGGGACTTATTTCTCTAATGTTATTTCTGGTGCAAAGTCGGCAGTCGTGTCTTTAGCTGGTTATATAACTTCATTAAAAACAGTTGACGCACAAACAAAAGTTAATACAGCAAGTTCGCTTAGATTCAAAGGTGTTTTAACGTCAATAGGGGCCGTTAGCGCATACACTTTACTATTAGACCAGCTTGCAAATGTTTATATTCAGTATCAAAAGCTAAAAGGAATGTGGCGTGAGGTAGCTGCAAGCAAGCAAGCCGTAGACGAACAGGCCATTAAATTAGCGGATACATACGCACAGGTTAGCCGTGAGCTTGGTATAAATATCACGACTATGGCTGAGTTTGACGAAGCTGTGAGGCGGGGGCTTGTCGTTCAAAATGAGCAGACAGGAGCTTACGAAAGTGTAATCAGTAAACAAAAGGAACTTGAGACCACAACAAAAGCAAATACTTTGGCAGAGCAGGAAAGGCAAGCTTTCTTACAAATGAGCATCCCTCAAGCACTTGATGTGGTTAAGTCTTTAGACGCTCAAAGCGTCAGTTTGTCTGGTGTTCGTAATGGCGTTAACGGTTTCATATTGTCGCTAAACTCAGCGCGCGAAGCTTTGTCACTTTCAGAAGAAAAGTATGCTGATCAGATAGCGCACATTGACGACCTAAAACTAAAGTTTGAAGCGCATAATGAGAGCTTAAAGAGACAGTCATATTTAGCCGGTGATCTCAGTAAAGCGTATCAAGAGTTAGGCTTAACAAGTAGTGAGGCTCTAACAAAAACAGCCGAAAAGCTACAAGGCGCTTTTGAGTTAATTCAACAGCATAACCAACCAATAGCGGCACAGCAACAGGCGTTCTTGAAGTGGGCTGATGCAGCGATAAACGCCGCCGATGCGACAGATCAAACTGTTCCCTCAAGTGTAGAGGCTGCCGCTGCTGCATTAGGGTTAACGACTGAGCTAGACAAACTCATAGCGAAAGCTAATGAGTTAAAGCCTGTCACAGATACCAATTCAGAGGCAGTGACAAAATACCAGCGCGCAGTCGAACAAACTAATAAAGCCATTAGGGCTAATCAGCAAGTCATCGCGTCTAGCACAGCAACATCTAAGCAAAAAGCAGAAGCTCAAAAAGCACTTAGCGCGCAGCAAGTCCGTTTAACTCAGCAAACACAAGACCTTAACACGGTGCAGAACTTGGAACTTGCAACACTTGGACAACTCCAAGGTGAGCAAAGTGCTTTGCTTAGTAAACTAGACAGCCTTGGCGCTCAATACCAATCCGGCGCAATCAAAAGTCGAGAGTACAATCAAGAAAAAGGGCGACTGGAAGGTTTGCTACGTGTTGTTAACCAGCTTCTTGGAGATTTTAAAGGTGCGCAAGATGCCGCTACACAAGCTACTCAACGAGGGACCCAAGCAACAAAAGAGTCAACAAAAGCAAATGAACTTCAATTGAAAAGTCTAAGAGACCAGAAAAACGCTTTAGATAGTGTTAGTCGTAGCGCTTCAAGTGCTTCAAATAACGTTAGTTCACTGAACAGTGGCCCTCGGCCAACAGTTCAAACTATTGTTGATTATCAGGAAAAGCATGAAAAAGATAACGCTTACAGCTTTTCTAGTCGTGAAGTGCAGCAAGAAAAAGAGCGGCGTGCGCGTGAGCAGCTTCAATCTAGTCAGTATTCAAAATTTGAATCTCAAATCAACAACGCAGCATCAAAATCTGAACTGTCAAACCTTTACAAGCGAATTGTAAAACAATTGAACCATTTGGATCGGGAGCAGCGAAACTCATTAGCGGGTTTGATTCAGCAGCGTAGAGATGCACTTAAACAAGAAAGCAGCGCTAGTAGCTCTCAAAGTAGGCCGCAGGCATCATCAGCCAATGTTGAATACATACCTGCCTATCAACAACCGACAAGCGCACAGCCTCAATCATTTTTATCTTCGGGCAAAATAATTCGTTTGCAAGTTATCAGTTCGGATGAAGTTGTCGAAGACGCCTTGGTTGTTATGGAAGATAAGCTAATTGATAAATTAGAGAAGTTGAGTTTAGTTCAATGATTTTAGACAACATAGAGTATCCCCAATTTGTTTGGAAAAATGAGTATCAGGCATTGGGGATCGTTCAGCAAACAGAGTTCGCTTTAAACGGATCTTCGCATGTAGAAAAAAGCCAGATAATTGCGGGAAGGAGCATTGTTTTAGAGAGTGAACTAGAAGATATCTCATCGTTTGAAACTTTATTTAATCACTCACAGAACACGCTAACTTCATTCCAGATATCAATA
>NZ_AUYC01000077.1:0-701 GCF_001625685.1 Pseudoalteromonas luteoviolacea CPMOR-1
TCTCAATGCCAGCTAATGCAAAGTCGTTACCATTGTTTGTACCATCTTGGTTGATGTCCACAAACACACGACCTGAGATAGATTTATCACCCGCATTTGGCTTTTCAGTAAAGCGGATTCCAGGAGTTGGATCTGTGCCAACAACGACTTTTGCCACATTGCTCACCACGCCAGCACCTGAACCGATATAACGGTTACCCGTTTGATAAATACCATTTACTGTTTGCGTGATGGTGTAACCATCAGCGTTCGATTCGATCAAGCCTGTGAAGCTAAACGCACCGTTAGCATCAGTCGTCGTTGTGGTATTCACCGCCTGACCAAACTTATCCGTGCCCGTGATGGTGACTGTGATGTCTTTTAATCGCGCGTCATTTTGATCAACCGTCCCATCTTGGTTGATATCCAAGAATACGTTACCTGATACTGACTTATCACCGGCTTTTGGTTTTTCTGTAAAGCGGATCGCTGGGGTTGGATCTGTGCCAACAACGACTTTTGCGACATTGCTGATCACACCCGCACCTGAGCCGATGTAACGGTTACCTGTTTGGTAAATACCACTTACTGTCTGCGTGATGGTGTAACCATCAGCATTGGATTCAATCAAGCCTGTAAAACTGAACGCACCATTTACGTCAGTTTTCACGCTTTGGGTAACTGACTGACCAAACTTATCCGTGCCTGTGATAGTCACTGTG
>NZ_AUYC01000078.1:0-2255 GCF_001625685.1 Pseudoalteromonas luteoviolacea CPMOR-1
TTAAACCTCTAATTCTGAATACGGCAGATCGGGCGCGGCTCCAACAATGCGCCCATCTTCAATATAAGCACTGCCATTAGCTACAGAATCACCTAAAACAGTACTTTGTGAACTATCGCTGTGTTCAACTGTAGTTGTGCCGTCAGTATTCACCTGAACAATTTTAACTATTGAGCGCTGCTTATTGCTTAGTACAGCGCTCAATCTATTTAATGTATTAGACATTACTCACCGTATTAATTGTTTGATTTACAGTTATGGCGCCTCGAGCATTTGTAGAAGCTGTTATAGAAACACTGTCGCAAGTGGCTTTGTATAAAGAGTCCGTATAGCGGATACCCACTAACATACCTGGTCTTATCGGCGGCAAATTTGATAGTAGCTTGGTCCTAATCGTTGATTCTTTTTTGTTTCCACTTCGAGCAAGCTCACACGTTCCGCGCTGCCTTGCAGCTTGGTTATCAGTTATTAAACTATCGACAATATCAGAAGCATATTGATCGCCCAAAGTGTCACGCCTCTTTATCTTACATGCCACGCCCTGCTGCTCACCTCTGACAAACACAGCGTTATTTTCTTGATTTATGGTCTCACGACATGAATGCTCGAGTATTAGTGACTCATTCAAAATAACATCACAAACTGCAGTCTCAGTGTCCCAAGGATTAACCGGCCACTCTGGGATGATAGACACCTCTTTTTTTACATCATCAAAATCAAGAATTGCCCCCACACTTTGTGCAATACGAAGAACGGCCCCTGCTGGTGTTAACTCGCGATAGCTAAACGCATTCGGGGGTACGTTAAAATCTACCATCTTATTTTTTAGTATCCACCCCGTATTTACTAAAGCGTCTGAAAGCAATCCAGCGAAAGTTTTATTAACACTATTAGTGTAATTACCTGCCCTAGAATATGGAGATGATAACAAAGCAAAACGACTGCGAATTGAAGCGCTAAAACTGTTGCTACCAAATTTTAGAGACGTGTTCGGCTGTTCGCATATCACAATAAATTGATAGCCGTTTACTGATACTAACAACTCATTATTTAAGGCGCGTTCCATGTCTATTTTTGAACAAAACTTAATTGAGCCGGTTGCTGCAAATTGCCCTCGACTTATAGAGTAACTAAAGCTGCTAATAATGATGTCCGTATTGTCAGACAGTCGTTTACATGTAATCGTTGGCTGCATAATGTATGAACTCTGTAATTGAGGCTCGATTGGGATTTTTCTATCAATAGTGGGAATGTCATCGTCTGACCTGATCAACCCCCCAGAGATACCTAGAAAACACTGCTTAGTTGTTCCAAACACAAGCTTAGAAGAATGCTTCTCTCTGCCCATTATTAGTTTAACTACGCCTTTTTTGATGAACGGCCATTCGCAAATATAAGCAGCATTTGAAGGGCCGTAGTAAATGCGCGAGTAAACCTGCCCTAGTTCACCTTTAGAGGAACCAAAATCAACACTTTTAGTAATATCTCGAAAGGTTGACCACGTTGCCAGTTTGAACACCGATTGGTCTTTTGAAATCTCTTGCGCAACATTTAATTCAATCTGCATCGATGGCAATGAACAATAGTTAAAGTTTAATGTTTTCTCGTAAACATCAAGTTCCCTTGATTCTATTGTCATGTGCTTTTCAATTGTGTCTAGCACTGGACTGTAAATATCGATACCCAACCCGATATGGTTCGAATTTAACGTGTAATAAATAGAGGTTTGCTGTTGAATCTGCGCTCTCTCATTTTGAGTTAAAACAATATCGCTTTTAACTTTTAACTGCTTGTTCCATGACGTGTGAGATTCAATTCCGATAAGCTGCTCTATGGCTTCAAATAGAACTGTGACTTTGCCATGCTGTTTATTTACAGCTCTGGAAAATGAGATATTTATCATTTCATGTTCTCATAACTCGCTTTTATGTGATCTGCAATTTCTGCATTAAACTGACCATGATCATCGAATATAATCATCGAAAGACCTTCACTGCCAGCGTATTGATAAGGGACAAACAAGCGGCCAATTCCATTAGCTTTTTTATGCGCTACTATGCGTAAAGTATTTCTATCTAAAAGCGCAAACCTTTCGGCCTTTTCATCTAGTTCATAATCCAAAGCTGCGCCAATAATGGGATGATTTAAATCATTTACGACACTGTGAATAATCATTACCACTCCTCACAGTTCACGTATAACCCCACCGCATTTTGAATTGTCACAACTGCGTAGTGTTTTTGCCCATTAATGTA
>NZ_AUYC01000079.1:0-6179 GCF_001625685.1 Pseudoalteromonas luteoviolacea CPMOR-1
TGAGTAAAGAGTTTGAAGTTGGATAAAGAATTAAAACTTACTGTATTTCTTTAAATTTGCTAATAGTTTGATTCAAAAAATTAATTCTTGAAAATAGACGTAGGTTTAATAATTAGCTAGTTTTTTCTAAAATAATTAATACTGATCTTTAATTGTTTTTTATTAAACAGTATTTAACATAACGCAAGGTACCAGTGAAGCTTTTTAACTGGCGATCTATTTTATAATTTTAAATATCAATCTAAACTGTTTGATAAAACAAAGTATGATGTGTTCCTTAAATTGTATCGTTTACGAAACAAATACACAAGAAACTATTTAAAAGAAGAGTGGGAATTTATATTTCTTAAAAGATGTATTTCTATCAATAAATAAAAATTTCAGAATTGCTAGACATTATAAATATCTAGGAAATGTTTTTTCATCATTCTAATAAACTTGAGCTTGCAATATAAAAGTTAATATTTAAAGAAGCTCAAGTGAACTTCGAAGTTGTTAGGTCTCAGTAAAACTAACATGAGAGGAAGATGAAACTAAGATCGATAGTTCATCTAGTTAAAAGCTATAAATAAATTTTAAACTTTTGGATTCAGAGCAAAGTATATTTTCATTAGAAAGAGACTTATATGCAGAGGATAAATTTTTAACACCTAAAAGGACACGACGAAAACTATGACTAGCAAAATTCGGTAGTCATAGAGCAATTCTGTATACTCTGTTTATTTCTAATTATTGATGAGAGGGGTAATAAACTTTATATAGTGGCTTATCAAAAAGTGCTTTTTTTAACTCACCAGAATTAAAAAAACACTTATTTCATCAAAGCGAATAACAGAACTTTGTTTAGTGGTTTGTAGGCAGATCTTAAAGCTAGAATATAATTTTTAATTACTCAAATTTTAAGAAAAGAGCGTTTAATGGCCTACTTGAGTGTATTGATTTTTTGATACAAGGCTAAAAATACAAGATAAATCTGATTTCAACTTGAGAAAAAATTATAGAATAAACAGGTAAGTTGGTCTTCGTGAATGCTTATAGTTTTTCAAAGAAAAGAATAACTGAAATTATAAGCGCACAAGTGAGTTTTACGAATCATTAAAAAGCTAACGTTTAAAATACATGTTATTCTTTAAGAAGTAATCTACACCAATTTGTAAAAAACATACCATTTAACATAATCCATAAATAAAAAGTCCAACATCTTTGATTTGAAGGTTTAACCTGTCGATTGGTCACTTCATTACTTATTTTTATCCAATATTTCTATAACTGATTTAGATATAAAGTATGATGTGTTCTAGTTTCTTCCGTTTTAATAGACAAAATAATTGAAAATTAACTAATTTGTGCTTGATGCTTACCGTCCTATACGATAACGTGCATTGTGAGGTAACTAATGAGGAATGAGAAATGAAACCTTGGAGTCCAGATAGCTGGAGAGACTTTCCGATTGTACAGCAGCCGGAATATCCTGATAAAAATCTTCTTAAAAATGTAGAGTCAGAGCTAAATGCAGCACCGCCTCTTGTATTTGCTGAAGAGACTAGAAGTTTATATAAAAACCTTGCAGACGTATGTAATGGAAAGGCATTTTTACTGCAAGGTGGAGATTGCGCAGAATCGTTTTCAGATTTTAGCGCTACAAATATTAGAGATACGTTCAAAACATTACTACAAATGGCAGTCGTCCTAACTTATGGTGGCAAGTGTCCTGTAGTTAAGATTGCACGCATGGCCGGGCAATATGCAAAACCTAGGTCATCTGATTATGAAACAATAAATGGCGTTTCGCTCCCGTCATACCGCGGAGACATCATAAACAATTTTGAGTTCACCGAAGAAGCAAGGATCCCAGATCCAAATAGACTGATGAAAGCTTATCACCATAGCGCATCAACATTAAACTTACTAAGAGCTTTTGCACAGGGTGGTCTTGCTGATTTACACCAAGTTAGCCGATGGAACATGAGTTTTGTTGCTGCTAACCCTTTGCGAGATAAGTTTCAACAGATGGCTAACCGCATTCAAGACGCATTAGAGTTCATGGAAGTCTGCGGAATTGATGCGTCGATAGCTCCAAGTTTGAAAGAAACACATTTATACACGTCTCATGAAGCACTTCTTTTAGGCTACGAGCAAGCTTTAACAAGAAGAGATCACCTTTCTGGTGATTGGTATGATTGTTCAGCACACTTTGTGTGGATAGGTGAACGAACAAGGCAATTAGACCATGCGCATATTGAGTTCTTTAGGGGCATCAAAAACCCGATTGGCGTAAAAGTTGGTCCTGGCATGGATCCTGATGATTTAATCAGACTAATTGACGCGTTAAATCCTGAAAATATACCAGGTAGACTGACTTTAATTACCAGAATGGGAGCTGATGTACTACCTGAGAAACTTCCTAACTTAGTAAGAAAGGTCAAATCGGAAGGTAGAAATGTTGTGTGGTCATCAGACCCTATGCATGGCAATACAGAAAAAGCGAGCACAGGCTATAAAACACGAAGCTTTAACAATATATTAAGAGAAATCAGCCAGTTCTTTGCTGTTCATAAAGCCGAAGGAACTTATCCTGGTGGTGTGCATTTAGAAATGACAGGCCAACATGTTACAGAGTGTATTGGCGGGGCTTATGGTTTATCTGATGAAGATCTAGCTCAACGCTATCGAACTCAGTGTGACCCAAGACTAAATGCGGATCAAGTTTTAGAGCTTGGGTTCTTAGTAGCAGACTTACTTAAAGATGCTAGAGACAGAGCTTAATATAAAAGGCCGCTTCAAAGCGGCCTTTTTTAATATTTATTTCTTGATAATCCAGCTTCAGCGATAATTTTTGCCGAAATCTCTTCAACAGAAAATTTTGTTGAATTCAAAAAAGGTGTTTTATGTCTCTTAAATAACATTTCCACTTCACGTACCTCAATTCTGCACTGTCGAATTGATGCGTATTTGGAGTTAGCCATCCTTTCCTGTCGAATCGACGCCAGTCGGTCTGGATCTATCGTCAATCCAAACAATTTGTTTTTATGTTCTAGTAAAAATTTTGGAAAGTTACCTTTTTCTAAATCATCTTCAGTAATAGGGTAGTTAGCTGCTTTGATACCATATTGTAGAGCTAAATATAAGCTTGCAGGTGTTTTTCCACTACGACTAACACCAACCAAAATAATATCAGCTTCATCATAATCTTTTATATTGGCACCATCATCATTGGCAAGCGCATAGTTAACCGCTGATATCCTGAAATCATAAGTTTTTTCATGAATACTATGAGTTCGGTGAACCTTAGGCACTGGTTTTACTTTTAGCTCTCGTTTAACAATTTCACTTGCGTAAGACAAAAAGTCATAACAAACGCCTTTAGAAGACAAAATAATGTCTGACAATTCAGGGTTAACGAATGTAAAAAATACGAGAGGTGGCTCACCACTGGTTTCTGCAACTTTATCAATAGTCGCTTTTATAGCATGGGCTTTTTCTACTGATTCAATGAAAGGCATTGTTTTATGGTCAAATTCTACCGGGAACATTGACAAGGTTGCATGTCCAAAAACTTCTGCTGTAATTGCAGTGCCATCTGATATATAAAATGCTGTTCTCATTTTAACCTTTTCATTACTTTTTTAGTATTTTTTCAAGTCTTGGTTTACGCGGCTATACTTACCGTTGTAGAATGCCTTCGACCTAAAGGAAGGTCAATTAATCTCTCACATTTATTACAATTTGTTTTTGGAGACAGTTCCGTGCAAGACTACGTTCTCTGGTATCAAGAATTGGGTATGCATGACGTACCTCGAGTTGGTGGTAAAAACGCTTCTCTTGGTGAAATGATATCTAACCTTGCTAACGCTGGTGTACAAGTACCAGGTGGATTCGCAACTACAGCAGATGCGTTCAATGAATTTCTTGAGCAATCAGGACTCAATGAAAAAATTCACACTATTTTAGACACCTTAGATGTTGACGACGTCAACGAACTGGCAAAAGTAGGTAGCCAGATCAGACAATGGGTCATCGACACTCCTTTCCAACCAGAATTAGACCAAGCAATTAGAGCAGCTTACAAAACCCTCCACGGTGACGATAGCAACGACGTATCTTTTGCTGTTCGTTCATCTGCAACTGCAGAAGATATGCCAGATGCATCATTCGCAGGCCAACAAGAAACTTTCCTCAATGTTCGTGGTATTGACGCAGTTATGGTTGCAATCAAGCACGTATTCGCGTCGCTTTTCAATGACCGAGCAATTTCTTACCGCGTACACCAAGGTTACGATCATAGAGGTGTAGCACTTTCTGCTGGCATCCAAAGAATGGTGCGTTCAGACAAAGCATCATCTGGTGTCATGTTCTCTATCGATACTGAATCAGGCTTTGAAGATGTAGTATTCGTAACATCTAGCTACGGTCTAGGTGAAATGGTAGTGCAGGGCGCTGTTAACCCAGATGAATTTTATGTTCATAAGCCGACTTTAGCTAATGGCAAACCAGCTGTGGTAAGAAGAAATATCGGTTCAAAAGCAATTCAAATGATTTACTCAAGTGACGAATCACATGGTAAACAAGTAGAGATTGTTGACATGGATCCGGCGCTTTCGAACAAGTTCTCAATTACAGACGACGAAGTTCAAGAGTTAGCAAAGCAAGCAGTTATCATCGAAAAGCACTATGGTCGTCCTATGGACATCGAGTGGGCAAAAGATGGTAATGATGGAAAACTATATATAGTACAAGCTAGACCAGAAACCGTACGTTCTAACGAAGATTCAAACGTTATGGAGCGCTTCCAGCTACAAGAAAAATCAAATGTAGTATGTGAAGGTCGAGCAATTGGCCATAAAATAGGTTCTGGTGTTGTTAGAGTCTTAACATCAATTGATGAAATGGATAAAGTCCAACAAGGCGATGTGCTTGTTACTGATATGACAGATCCTGATTGGGAACCTATCATGAAACGTGCTTCTGCGATCGTAACTAATCGCGGTGGCAGAACCTGTCACGCTGCAATCATTGCACGTGAACTAGGTATACCAGCTGTAGTTGGTTGTGGTAATGCAACTGACACGATTAAGCACGGTGATGCAGTAACAGTTTCATGTGCTGAAGGTGATACTGGTTATATCTACGAAGGCGAATTGAAGTACGAAGTTATTTCTTCACGTATTGATTCGATGCCGGATCTACCTTTAAAGATCATGATGAACGTTGGTAACCCAGACAGAGCATTTGATTTTGCAAAATTACCACATGCTGGTATTGGCCTAGCTCGTTTAGAATTTATTATCAACCGTATGATAGGTGTTCACCCTAAGGCACTAATCAACTTTGATAGTCAGTCTGACGACCTTAAAGCTGAAATCAGCGATATTATTGCCGGCTACGACTCGCCGGTGGAGTTTTATATCGCAAAATTGGTGGAAGGTATTTCAACACTTGGCGCAGCTTTCGCTCCTGAAAAAGTTATTGTTCGTATGTCTGACTTTAAGTCAAACGAATATGCAAACTTAATCGGTGGTCAGCAATATGAGCCAGAAGAAGAAAATCCGATGATTGGTTTCCGTGGTGCTTCTCGTTATATATCTGAAGATTTCAGAGAATGCTTTGCATTAGAATGCGAAGCGATTAAACGAGTGCGCAACGAAATGGGTCTTACAAATGTAGAAATTATGATTCCATTTGTAAGAACGCTTGAAGAAGCAGCAAAAGTCATCGAACTACTAGAAGAACATGGTTTGAAGCGCGGAGAGAACGGCCTACGTGTCATCATGATGTGTGAATTACCTTCTAATGCATTACTTGCTGATGAGTTTTTAGAATACTTTGATGGTTTCTCAATTGGCTCAAATGATTTGACTCAGTTAACATTAGGTCTTGATAGAGACTCAGGGCTGATCGCGCACTTATTTGATGAAAGAAACCCGGCTATTAAAAAGCTACTATCAATGGCAATTAAAACTGCTAAAGAAAAAGGCAAGTATGTTGGTATTTGTGGTCAAGGCCCATCTGACCACGAAGATTTTGCAGCTTGGCTTGTAGAGCAGGGAATAGATACTGTTTCACTAAACCCAGATACAGTATTAGAAACTTGGTTATACTTAGCGGAAAAATTCAATAAGTAACCACTTACAAACTGCACCTAATCTTTAGGTGCAGTTTTCAGTAGTTCACATTCAGTA
>NZ_AUYC01000080.1:0-600 GCF_001625685.1 Pseudoalteromonas luteoviolacea CPMOR-1
TTCAATGGGTGGTTCTAATGACTGGTTCTGACCCCCGTTTTTGGGGGTATTCAAACCACCGTTTTTGGGGGTATTCAAACCACCGTTTTTGGGGGTGTTTTTACTAATACCCCCGCTTTTGGGGTTATTAGTTTCTTTAGCTTCTTGAGCCCCTTTATCTATGGGCTGTTCAGAGACATTATTTTTAATAACCCCAGTTTTGGTGCTATTGGAAAAGCGCTCGTCTTCAACGCCTATCAATTGGTAAACTTTAACTTTGCCCGTCACACCTTTCCTTCTGCCAGTATCACGTATAAGCGTAAGGGCTTGGAGCTTTTTAAGGTTTGCGCCGATAGTCTTTTCATTCAATCTAGTGTCTTTAACTAGCCTAGTGATACTAGGCCAGCAGCAATGATCTTCATCTGCCCTATCTGCAAGGGAAAGTAAAAGAAGTTTTTGCGATGCATTAAGGTCTTGTTTCCAAGCCCAATCGGTTGCAGCCCTACTCATACGTTACCCCTGTTTGATTTTTGTGCTGTGTGTGTCATAATAAATCCTGTTATTGATTCGAAACCCGCGCCCTCGCCAAAGTTTGCGGGTTTTGTTTTATCTAGGCTTTTT
>NZ_AUYC01000081.1:0-701 GCF_001625685.1 Pseudoalteromonas luteoviolacea CPMOR-1
AGTGATGGAATAACACCGCTTAACGAGTACTGCTCGGCTTATGCTGGTGGCGGTAATGGTTTTGGCGACCAGATGAAAAACTGGTTTCCTGCTAGTAAAAGCGCTGATGCTGCACTTTTGCCTGCTTTAGAGACTGCGAACGCTCGAGCAGACGACTTGGTTCGAAACAATGCTATTGCTCATGGCGGCGTTCAAATGCATATGGACAATGTTGTCGGGAGTCTATTTCGTCCAAGCTATCGATTGAACTATAAACTGCTTGGCATGGAAGAAAAAAGCGCACGCGATTTCATGAAAGAAGCGGAGTGCGCGTTTATTGAATATGCGGAATCGCCGTTTTGTTACATTGATGCTGAGCGCAAACGTACATTTACAATGTTGGTTCGAGCTATTGCCGCAGCCCATTGCCACCATGGAGAAGGCATGGCCGCCAGTGAGTGGATCAATAGACCAGGCGCGCTATTTAAAACCGCTATCAAATTGGTTTCACCCAAACGCGTTTCAAACCCTAACGGCAAAATGAGCAATAACCGGCTGCGGGGTGGCGTAGCAGTTGATCGGCATAACTGTGCGCTGGGCTATTGGGTTAAAGAAGACGCTTATAATGAATACGGCGCATTAGATAGCTATGGTGGAAAATGGAAATACGTCTCTAGAGAAAGTAAGTGGGGCCGAACTAAATTTATTCATGTTTTTGAGCC
>NZ_AUYC01000082.1:0-254 GCF_001625685.1 Pseudoalteromonas luteoviolacea CPMOR-1
TGCGAAGCTTCGCTTCGGTCTCATTTCGTCCATGTGAAAGTAGGACATTGCCAGGGCCCAATTAAAGAAACCCGTTGCAAAAATGCAGCGGGTTTTTTGCGTTTAAGTCCCTTAGCGGCGGTTAAAATGGCTTATTTCACCTTGCGCAAAAAGAGCGCTCTCACTGCGTTCGTTGTCGCTATCCTTTTGCACGATAGCGCCGATGATAGTGTGTGGGGCGGACGGCGAGTCTTTCCCATGTGAAAGTAGGACAT
>NZ_AUYC01000083.1:0-1166 GCF_001625685.1 Pseudoalteromonas luteoviolacea CPMOR-1
GGTGGTGAAGCACGTGACTTCGCTCAAATCGATAACGCTCCAGAAGAGCGTGAGCGTGGTATCACAATCGCAACTTCACACGTAGAGTACGATACTCCAACTCGTCACTACGCACACGTTGACTGTCCTGGACACGCTGACTACGTTAAAAACATGATCACTGGTGCTGCTCAGATGGACGGCGCGATCCTAGTAGTTGCTGCAACTGACGGTCCTATGCCTCAGACTCGTGAGCACATCCTACTTTCACGTCAGGTTGGTGTACCTTACATCATCGTATTCATGAACAAATGTGACATGGTTGATGACGAAGAGCTAATCGAACTAGTAGAGATGGAAGTTCGTGAACTTCTTTCTGAGTACGATTTCCCAGGTGATGACCTACCACTAATCCAAGGTTCAGCTCTTAAAGCACTAGAAGGTGAGAAAGAGTGGGAAGACAAGATCGTTGAGCTTGCAGAAGCACTAGATTCTTACATCCCAGAGCCAGAGCGTGACATCGATAAGCCATTCATCATGCCTATCGAAGACGTATTCTCAATCCAAGGTCGTGGTACTGTTGTAACTGGCCGTGTTGAAGCTGGTATCATCAACGTGAACGACGAAGTTGAAATCGTAGGTATCAAAGAAACTACGAAGACAACTTGTACGGGTGTTGAAATGTTCCGTAAGCTTCTAGACGAAGGTCGTGCTGGTGAGAACATCGGTGCACTTCTACGTGGTACTAAGCGTGACGAAGTTGAGCGTGGTCAAGTACTATCAGCTCCTGGTACAATCCAGCCGCACACTAAGTTCACTTCAGAAGTATACGTACTTTCTAAAGATGAAGGTGGTCGTCACACTCCTTTCTTCAAAGGTTACCGTCCACAGTTCTACTTCCGTACAACTGACGTAACTGGTGACATCCAGCTACCAGACGGCGTAGAAATGGTAATGCCTGGTGACAACATCAAGATGACTGTAGAGCTAATCTGCCCAATCGCGATGGACGAAGGTCTACGTTTCGCTATCCGTGAAGGTGGCCGTACAGTTGGTGCTGGTGTTGTAGCATCAATCATCGAGTAATAGTTACACGTTAACTAATTCGATATACGAATATTAAAAAGCCGCTCAATGAGCGGCTTTTTTTATGCCTATTTTCTGCTTTAGCGGTGGTTAAAACGGCT
>NZ_AUYC01000084.1:0-327959 GCF_001625685.1 Pseudoalteromonas luteoviolacea CPMOR-1
ACATCAACCAAGATGGTACAAGCAACGGCAATGACTTTGCGCTTGCAGGTATTGAGATCACGCTAACGGGCCAGGATCTTTACGGTGAAGCGGTGAACTTAAGCACGACAACGGACGCAAACGGTGCGTTCAACTTTACAGGGTTTCGCAAGTCTAATGCGGCAGGTTACACCATCGTACAGGGTATAACTGACTACCTAGAAGGATTGGATTATTTAGGTGCCATATCAGATCAGTTTGGATCAAAAAGTGAAGTGCGGTTAGCGCTAACTCAAGAAGAATCGACAGTGCCTGAAGTGATCTTTACTGAACAATTAAATGCGGGCGATAAATCTATCTCAGGTCGTGTGTTTGTGGACATCAACCAAGATGGCACAAACAATGGCAACGATTTTGTATTAGCCAGCATTGAGATCACACTCACGGGCCAAGACCTTTACGGTGAAGCGGTGAACTTAACCACCACAACGGATGCAAATGGTGCGTTTAACTTTAAGGGTCTTCGCAAGTCTAATGCGGCGGGTTATACCATCACACAAGGCACAACGGATTACCTTGAAGGGCAAGATTACCAAGGTGCAAACCCAGATCAATTTGGTTCAAACAGTGAGATCAAACTGGTATTGGGTGAAAGCGTTGCTGCTGATCTTATCTTCACTGAACAACTCTACGCTGATGCAAAAGTATCGGGCAGCGTCTTTATTGATTCAAACAACAGTGGTTTGTTTGATTTACAAGAAGCTGGATTAGCTGGTGTAACGATTAAGTTGGCAGGTAAGTCAGCGATGGGTGATCTTGTATCTATCGAAACACTGACAAATCAAAAAGGGGAGTTTTCATTTACTAATTTAGTCGCAAGTGATGATGCAGGCTATGAGATAACGCAAGTTCAGCCTACCCAATTTAATGATGGTCTTGAGTCGCGTGATGGCGTGATCGTGTCTTCAAATACTAATGATGTGTTTTCGGTTGTTTTAACTACGAGTGAACAGGTTGAAAATTTGCACTTTGCTGAATTGTATATGGGCCGTATTGCCGGTGCTGTTTTTGTTGATAGAAATACTGATGGTCTATTAGATCAAAGCGATGATGCCATTGCACATGTTGAAATTAAATTAACCGGTAGCAGTCGTTTGGGTGAGGAGATTGCTTATAAAACATTGACTGATCAAGATGGTCGATTTGAGTTTACGCAATTGCCGCAAAGTAGTGAACAAGGCTACCAGCTAACGCAAGTACAGCCTGCAAATTATGCAGATAGCTTTGATTACCAAAATGGTGTTCAAGTAGAGGGCTCTGAGCAATTAGATGTACTGAATAAGTTAGTGCTCGCACAAGGTGCGGAGTTGGTCAATTTGAACTTCACAGAGGGCTTTGGTATTGCAATCAGTGGCCGAGTGTTTGTAGACAAAACGGACTCGGGTTTATTCCCACAAACAATTGAACTAGATGCATCTGACATCGTGATCGCAGGGAGTGAAATTCACTTAACAGGTATTGATTATCAAGGCCATGACGTAGCGTTGACTACGCTGACTAATGAGCAAGGTATTTATACTTTTACTGAATTACCACCAAGTAATGAGCAAGGTTATACCCTAACACAGGTAGCTCAACCATCCGCTTATTTAGATGGTAAAGAGTCAGCTAATGGTGAAGTGATTGCGAATACCAAAGGGTCAGATAGCATTTTTGTTGGTACCGTTTTAGAGATTAAACAGTATTCAAATTATGATTTTGCTGAATTACCAACGGCTTCTATCTCTGGTGAAGTTTGGGTCGATGCAGATGAAAACGGTTTACTGGAAGAAGGTGAGACCCTGAGAATTGCTGGCGTTCAAGTTAATTTAACAGGCACCACATTAGATGGTATTGCCGTCGATCGCACAGTGGTGTCTGATGAGCAAGGCTTATATACCTTTGATTATTTATATCCGGGCATGTATCAAATCTATCAACAACAGCCAAGTGCTTGGTTAGATGGTAAAGAGCAACTGGGTAATGCGGGCGGTGAAGTTGGTGAAGATCAGTTCTCGGAGATTTCAATTGCACTAGATCAACATGCAACAGGATATAACTTTGCAGAGCGCGGAAGTGATCTTGCGGGTCGTGTATATGTCGACCTAAATGATGATGGTGTTCAAGACACCTATGAGATGGGTTTGAGTAACGTTAGATTGACCATCACGGGTGCTGATCTTGATGGGCAGCCTGTTAACCGTGATATCTTAACTGATGCTTATGGACGGTATGAGTTTGAAGATTTGCCACTTAGCGGCGCAGATGGATTTACGGTCACTGAATATCAGCCTGAAAATACCCAAGATGGGTTAGACAGCGCAGGTAACATTGGTGGTGTGCTTGGCGATGATCAGATCTCCGGGATCTTAATTGAACGCCATGTCACAAAAGCACATTCATACAACTTCGGTGAACAATTGATGGATCCGGCCAGTATTTCCGGCTTGGTCTGGTTAGATAAAAACCACAACCGTGAAAAAGACGACAGTAATGGACAAAGTGGCTGGATCGTCGAGTTGTTACCGGATCCAATGACAGGAGAGGGCAATCCATTAGATGCGGAGCCATTGGCAGCGATTGAGTCAGATGCTAACGGTCAATATACTTTCTATGGCTTACCTGTTGGTACTTATGAAGTGCGATTTAGACACCCTCAAGGTGGCGTGATCTACGGTCTACCTGTATCAGACGATCCTGAGGCAAGCACTGAAAAAGGCACAATCTTAAATTTACGCGTCAGTGCAGGTGAGCAAGTGGAGAACCAATCTCTGCCTGTAGACCCATCGGGCGTGATCTACGATTCAGAACTGAGACAGCCTATAAAAGGTGCAAAAATTAAGATCACAGGTCCAAATGGTTTTGAGCCTGATCTGCACTTAGTGGGTGGCTCAGCGAATGTCGAGCAAACCACCAGCGATGACGGATACTATCAATTCTTGCTATTTGCACAAGCGCCTGCTGGAGTATATGAGCTTCATGTTACTGAGCCAAATGGGTATCAAAGTGGCGGCTCTAAGCGACTACCGGTATGTGCGAATACACTCAGAGTGGGTGCACATGAGCTACCAATTACCATTTTTGCTGAAGAGACTGTGCCAACGCTTGATGCACCTGAGCATATCGCAACCCAGTGTGCGAACCACTCAGATCAAGTACTGCAAGATATGCATACGACACAGTACTATCAGAGTTTTTACATTGAGCCTAAATTACCATCAGGCAATGTTGTAAATAACCACATCCCGTTAGATGCCTTTGGAGATGATCTTGTTCATGTGAGTAAGCAAGCACTCAAGCAAGATGTGGTGATAGGTGAGCTAGTGCCTTATCGCATTAAGGTGACTAACCAGTCAGATACGGTACTTAGTCCTCTTGCCTTTATTGATCAACTGCCTGCGGGCCTGAAATATGTTGCAGGTAGCGCTAAAGTGGACGGTCAAGCGATTGAGCCACAGCAACAAGGTAGACAATTACGTTGGGATGTGAACGCCTTACAACCAGAGCAGTCGATGATGATCGAATTGATCGTCGTTGTTGGTGCCGGTGTCAGTGAAGGCAAATACATTAACCAAGCCTGGGTAGAGTTTGTCGGGGGCTTATACCAAAACGGTGTGGGTAACCGTATCTCAAATATTGGCGAAGCTGCAGTGAAAGTTGTGCCAGATCCTATTTTCGATTGTAGCGACCTGATGGGTAAAGTCTTTGATGATCACAACCGTAACGGCATGCAAGATCAGGGAGAGCCTGGACTGCCAGCCATTCGTCTTGCTACGGCGCAAGGTCTTTGGATCACCACGGATCAACATGGTCGCTATCATCTTGCATGTGCAGACATTCCACATGCAATTCGCGGCGGTAACTTTATCGTGAAACTGGACGAGCGTAGCTTACCTTCAGGCTATCGTGTAGTGAGTGAAAATCCACGAGTGGTGCGCTTAACCCGTGGTAAATCACAACAACTTGACTTTGCAGCCAGTATCCATAAAGTAGCGCGCATTGAGATAACCGCTGAGTTATTTGACGGTGAGTCAGTTATGCCTGAGTACTTGTCTCGTCTAACGCAACTAATGGGTGCACTAGATAAAACACCGACAGTGATCCGCATCGCGTATCAACAATCTGAATTAGAACAAACCACAGAAGCGGAGCGTAAATCTCAATTGCTACTTGATTGGCTACAAACACAAGTGGCAGAGCGCGAGCTTCCAATCACTATTGAAACGGAAATGATCCCATTTTTTATTCCAGCTTTACCAGCCCACCAGCAGTTAGGAGGAAGCGATGACTAATCGATTCTTGCTAAGCAAAATTTCGTTATTGTGTGCAGCGGCGTATGCTTCTTTGCCCTCAATGAGTTATGCCTTTGTCGACGCTGTTAAGGACAGCAAAGGGACGTCTGCGGCTGGTAATACTGAGCGGGTAATAGTGCAAAAGCATTTTGTATTTAATGGGTTGGAAGAGCCCAAGGCAAAAACCGTCGAAATAGAGCGAACAGTAAAAGATGATAAGTCAGCTCAATTCGTGAAAGACTCTGCGATCCGTTTTGTTTCTGGTAAGCACTTTTTAACTGGCACCACTAAGCTTGAAATGGACCGCATTATTGGCTTTTTGCAAGGCAAGCAAGATATTAAGCTGCACTTTATTGGCCATGCAGATTCGCAAGGTTTGAGCGCCAATGCGCGTAGGATTTATAAAACCAATCAGGGTTTGTCTGAGCATAGAGCTAACATTGTGGCGGATTATTTCCGGCAGCAGCTTAATCTCACATCTTCTGCGACAACAACCGAAGGTCGTTCCAGTCGCGAGCCGGTAGCAAGTAATGCGACATTAGCTGGTATGGCTAGAAATCGCCGAGTTGAAGTCATTGCAGTTTATACAGAAACGCGCACGGTAAAAGATACACAAGTGATAGCACCGCCGCAGCGCTATAAATTATGCGGCGACAGTACATCTCATCAAGGGCCGCTCAATATCACCATAGATGGTCAAGCCTTTATGGATGAAGATGCAACTAATAATGCCGACGAGCAACGCTGTGCTGATATCAACTTAGAACGTTTTGCACTGCAACTAAAATATGACCCTCTAAATGTATTGCCTAAATTGAATGTGCAACATGCGCTGACTAAATCTGGTAATACCTTGATGCTACATCTAAAAGGTTACAGTAATTATCAGAGCTTTTTTGATTACGCTGAAGTGCAGATCCTCGCGCCACACAGTGACAAAGTATTGGCAAAGGTGGCGTTAGATGCTGGATTAACCGGCCGCTGGCGATTACCGGGCAATATGTTGGGTATGAGCTTGAAATACCGCTTAAGAGTGTACAATAAGCAAGGCCGCTTTGATGAAACAAGCCTTGCTCAAGCTGATTTCAAACCTCGCTATGCGGTGGATAATAGTAAGCTCGATGGGTATTTAATGGCGGGCTACGGTAAATCAATGCTTGCTAAGCAAAATATCAAAATTTCAGGCGGTGCTTTGACCTTGTATGGTGAGCAAGTGCCGAGCAATCACCGTGTGTATTTCTTGGGCCGAGTGGTGGCGGTGAATCGCGAGCGTAAATTTGTACATCAAGAAATTGTTCATAGCGGTTTTCATCGCGCAGAAGTCGCCGTATTAAATGAGCAAGGAGAAGGGCGCTTAATCCATCGGGATTTAGCATTGCCAAAGAGCGACTGGTTTTATGTGGCAATGGCCGATTTAACCATAGGTCAAAACAGCCACAATGGTCCAGTTGAATTACTCAGTGCTGATCACAACAAAGACGGTAATGTGTTTGCCGAAGGCCGATTAAGTGGTTATATCACCGGTAAATGGCAAGACGAATACAAGGTGACTGCGAGAATAGACACGCAGGAGCAGGGGGTGAATAAGTTGCTCTCGGGCTTACATGAAAAAGATCCAAAAAGCTTATTTCGACGTCTTGAAGAGGAGCAGCATCCAACGGAATATGGCGATGACTCAACCGTCATTGATGAAGCACCAACCAATGGCAAGATGTATCTAAAAGTCGAGAAGTCAAAATCTCATGTGTTATGGGGTAATTTTAACACGTCATTCAATGATACTGAGTTGGCGCGTGTTGAGCGCGGTTTGTATGGTTTGCAACTGCAATACATCACAGATGAGCTGACTTCTGCTGGTGATAATCAATCCCAAGTTCATTTCTATGCAGCAGAAGCTGAAACGCTAGGTGCTTATGAATCTCATCGCTCCACAGGTGGCTCTCTTTATTATCTTCAAAACCAAGATATTGTTCAGGGATCTGAGCAAATAGCTGTTGAGGTGCGTGATAAAATTACGGGTTTAGTGTTAGTCAGACGTGGCCTGGTTGCTGGTCAAGACTATGACATAGACGCACTGCAAGGGCGAATATTACTCAATAGACCGCTGTCTTCGTTCCAGCAAGATGACTTATTGGTGCGTACCGCAAGCTTAGATAGCAATCCCGTTTATTTAGTGGCGCAATATGAGTATACACCGGGGATAAATGGGTTAGACAATTTGACGTATGGTGCACGTTTGAGTCATTGGCTGAGCGATACGATTCAAGTGGGTACTACACTGAATCATCAAGAACAAGACCTGTTTAACGATCAATTGATTGCGTTAGATGCCATGTATCGCAAGAGCGATAGCGCATACGTAAAAGTTGAGATAGCGCAAACAGAAGGTATTGGCAATACGCTGAACTCGTTTACTGGTGGCATTGACTTTGAGCGACAACAATCGGGTGAAATAGGTCAATCAGCAGTGGGGCAAAGAGTTGAAACGGCATTTGCATTTTCTGATATCGGGATTGATGAACAAGGGCATGGTCAGTTTTATTGGCAACAACTTGAATCTGGGTTTAACTCTACAGGCCAAATCAGCCAAGTTGATAGCCACGCGGTTGGTATATTTTGGCAGTGGCAAATTGAAGACGATCATGCCATTCAGCTCAAAGTGGATGAACAAAAAGCAGAGCAACAACAACGCAGGCAGGCTGCTGAATTAGGGTATGTTTATCAACTAAATGACGATTGGCAAATTAGCAGCGCTGTGCGTCAAGACAATAAAGAAAATCTGACAGAGCAAAAAGAGCAGGCTCAAATGCGCCAACTTGATGATGGCGAGCGCATTGATGCGATCGTACAGCTTGATTACGACGGCAGTGATAAGTGGCAGCCTTATGTTTATCTGCAAGGCACGCTTACGAGAGAGCAAGACCGACTAGCAAACAACCGCGTTGGCATTGGCGCAGAGGCAAAACTGACTGAGACATTGACTGTCAACTCTGAAATATCTCACGGTAATCTTGGAGAAGCAGGCAAGTTGGGTGTCGATTGGCAATATAAAGAAGGTAGTAATGTATACGTTGAGTACAGGGTTGACCCTGATGGTGGAGAGCTCTTTTCAACTGGCCAGCAAAAAAACTGGGTAACAGGCTCAAGACATCGATTTAACTCTTCAACCAGCGTCTACGCAGAGCAAATCTGGCAACAAGATAGTCGACAAACGGGTTTAACCCATGCCTATGGCATTGAACATGACTTTTTAGTTGGCTGGCAAGCAGGTCTTGGTTTTGAGCAAGGCGAGCTTGAAAGTGATACTGATTTGATTGACCGTGATGTCACCACCTTGTCGCTTGGCTATCAAACCGACACATGGCAGTGGCGCAGCGCACTGGAGTACCGAGAGGATAGTAATAGTACGGAAACTAGAGCGTCTTGGTTGGCAAGGCAAAATATTCACGCCAAATTCAACGAAGATTGGCGAGCGCAGCTGCGTTTAGATTGGGCGCAAAGTGACAGTTCTTTATCTGACAGCGAGCCTGCAGGTGCGCTCAATAGTGATTTCACCGAAGCACAATTTGGTGTGGCATATCGACCTATTGAAGCGAGCCCTTGGTCTGGTATGGCAAGCTTTACGTATCTTGAAGACTTAGCGCCTGCATCACAGCTTAGTGGTATTGGCCTTGATAACACGCCACAGCAACGAAGTCGCGTGTGGGCATTAGATATTAATTATCAACTGACACCGCGCTGGCGCATCGGCACCAAACTGGCACAAAGACAAGGTGAACTGAGAATGGGGCGTGACACGGGTCAGTGGATTGATTCAGCAGCCACATTAGCTGTATTGCGTGCTGACTATCATTTGATGCATCAATGGGATGCCACACTTGAGTGGCGCGCTTTGAGTGTTGACTTAGCAGAAGACCGCCGTTCGGGCGCCCTATTTGCGCTGCATCGCCATGTTGGAGAGCACATGAAAGTCGGAGTCGGTTATAACTTTACTGACTTTTCAGATGATTTAACGGACCTAGATTATGATTCAAAAGGTTGGTTTATCAACCTGGTGGGTAAATTTTAAATAGTGAACCTCACTCTCCCTGAGTTCCAACTTGACATTAAATTGGCTTGTTGGAACTCCTCTTAGAACATTAAATTATGGTTGTCTTAAGTTGTTTGGTTAGGCCATTAGTATGTTTTGCGTTAGAATATAGCTATAACTCCTTTACACAGTTTATGCATGTCAAAGCAGGATCCTTATCTCTCTCGAGAACAAGAAAAATACGATAACCCAGTTCCAAGCCGTGAATTTATACTGGAAAAAATAAAAACCAGTAATAAAAAGACTAGCTTTAGCCAATTATGCCAAGCACTTAATGTGTTTGAGGAAGAGCGCCAAATTGCGTTTAAGCGCCGCCTTCGCGCTATGGAGCGCGATGGGCAGCTGCACTTTAATAAGTTTAAATGCTACGTGATCCCTTGTGATGACGGTCTAGTGAAAGGCAAAGTCATCGGTCATCGTGATGGGTTTGGTTTCTTGGAAGTGGAAGGTGAGAAAAAAGATTGGTTCATCACCAAGCATCAAATGGATCGTGTCTTACACGGAGATTGGGTACTGGCTAAGGCGGCAAGTCGCGGCTCTGGTGGTAAAGTTGAAGCGCGCATCGTACGTGTCTTGGAGTCTGAACGTGCCCCTATCATAGGACGTTATTTTGTTGAGCACGGTATGGCGGTGGTTGTGCCTGAAGATCCGCGTTTAACTCAAGATATTGTAATTTTGCCGGGCGGGGAAAAAGGGGCGCGCCATAACCAAATGGTGCAGGTTGAAATTACTCAGCGCCCAAGCAAGCAAATGAATGCCGTTGGTAAAGTTACGGATGTCATTGGCGACCATATGGCGCCGGGCATGGAAATAGAAGTGGCACTGCGCAACCATGATATTCCGCATGTGTGGCCTCAAGCTGTTGAAGATCAAGTCAGCAAACACGGTGAGTTTGTGGCTGAAAAAGACAAGCAAGGGCGTATTGATCTACGTAATTTACCGCTATTAACCATTGATGGTGAAGATGCGCGAGATTTTGATGATGCGGTACACTGTGAGCGCAAGCGTTCAGGTGGGTGGCGACTTTGGGTCGCCATTGCCGATGTCTCTCACTACGTTGAAAAAAATAGTCCGTTAGATAAAGAAGCGATTGAGCGTGGTAACTCAGTGTATTTCCCTGAGCAAGTAGTGCCTATGCTACCTAAGGTATTGTCTAATGGCTTATGTTCACTGAATCCAAAAGTAGACAGGTTATGTATGGTCGCTGAGATGACCGTTTCTGAAGCCGGGAAGTTGTCTGGATATCGTTTTTACGAAGCGGTGATGAATTCCCATGCACGACTAACCTACACAAAGGTACATGCGATCTTACAAGGTGATGAAAAACTGCGTGAAGAGTATGCAGAGGTTACCCCACATCTCACTGAACTACATAATATGTATATGGCGCTTAAATCAGCGCGCCAAACCCGTGGTGCGATAGAGTTTGAAACACTGGAAACGCGTTTTGTATTTAATGCATATCGTAAAATTGAATCAATTGTGCCCGTGGTTCGAAACGATGCACATAAACTGATCGAAGAGTGCATGATCTTGGCCAATGTCTCTGCAGCGAGGCTACTTGAAAAGCATGATGCGAGTAGTTTGTATCGTGTCCACGATGAGCCAGATCCTGAAAAGCTGAGTCACTTTAGACAGTTTTTGAATGATTTGGGCATAGAGAGCCCAATTGGTCATGAGCCGACCCCACTTGAGCTGACAGAAGCACTTGCATCATTGGGTCAGCGTCCTGAAACAGAGTTGATCCAAACCATGTTACTTCGTTCCATGAAGCAAGCGGTGTATCAACCAGACAACATCGGGCACTACGGATTGGCATTGAAAGCGTATGCACACTTTACTTCACCTATCAGGCGTTACCCTGACTTGGTGGTGCATCGTGCGATCAAAGGGATCTTGGCGGCGCAGGGGCAAACCGTATCTGGTGCTTATGTATATGATGCTGATGAAGCTGACCAGTTAGGTGAGCAGTGCTCTATGACTGAACGTCGCGCTGATGATGCAACACGGGAAGTAGCTGATTGGCTCAAATGTGAGTTTATGCAAGACCATGTTGGCAGTGAGTTTTCAGGCGTGATTTCGTCAGTCACGAACTTTGGTTTATTTGTTCGCCTTGATGAGTTGCAAATTGACGGCATGATCCATGTGAGCAATTTAGGCCATGAATATTTCCATTTTGACGGTGCAAAGCACTGTTTAGTGGGAGAGCATAGCAAAACGGTTTATCGTTTAGGTGACAAGCTAAGCGTTGTTGTGGCATCAGTGAGCTTGGATGAGCGACGCATCAATTTGGTGCTGGCAGATGAAGCTGAACCAGATCGCTACGCGCGACGTCGTAAAAAGTCAAAGCCGAGTGGTGGTGATGCTGCCAAAAGTAGCGTTCGTGCTCAGCTGAAGGCAGGCAAGATCCCAAATGGTAAGTCAGATAAGCATGATGACTCGTCAGAAAAAAGCGCTAAAAAAGCCAAAAAGCGCAAAAAAACAACTCCGAAAGGAGTGTTGAAAAAAGGCAAAAAAGCGGACGCATCAGGAAATAAAAAAACCGCTAAAAAGAGTACAGGAAAAAAAGCCACCAAGGCAAAAAGGCCGGGTAAAAATGCCCGCAAGAGACAAAAAAATAGTGCTGGAGCATAGTTTTGAGTAATGAATTAATTTTTGGCTTTCACTCTATTGAAGCCATTTTAGCCAAAGAGCCAGAGCGTTTTTTGGAGATATACGCACTAAAAGGGCGCGATGATAAGCGCTTGAGTGCAGTGGTTAATGAAGCACGTAAATTTGGTATCTCGGTGCAGTTTATGCAGCGAAAAGCCCTAGATAACAAGGCGAAAGGCGAGCAACACCAAGGCATTATTGCCAATGTTAAAGCGCCGCGTACACTGAATGAAAATGACCTGCAAGGGATCATTGATGCTAACGCCGCGCCATTTTTCTTGGTACTAGATGGCGTGACTGATCCGCATAACTTAGGTGCTTGCTTACGTAGTGCTGATGCGGCAGGTGTACACGCGGTGATTGTACCAAAAGACAAGTCTGCAAAACTCAATGGTACGGCACGTAAAGTGGCGTGTGGTGCCGCGGAGACAGTACCGCTTATTCAGGTGACTAACCTTGCCAGAACACTTCGTGACATTAAAGAAGCGGGGGTTTGGGTAGTAGGTACTGCTGGTGAAACTGACAGTGAGGTTTTCACTTCAGATTTAAAAGGCCCAATTGCGATTGTGATGGGTGCTGAGGGCGATGGTATGCGTCGTCTAACCAGAGAGCACTGTGATTTATTGGTAAAAATCCCGATGGTTGGTACCGTATCGAGCTTGAATGTGTCGGTTGCAACCGGTGTTTGCTTGTTTGAAGTACTGCGCCAACGCAGTTTGTAAGCAATACTTGGAGGGCTACTTCACCAGTAGCGCCTCTAATTCTGATAAATGACTGACTTGATAAGTTGGCGTTATATCCTCTGGGCAGGTTTGTCCTTCATGCTGTAACCAGCAACTATCAATACCGAATCGATTAGCACCTAATATGTCACTCTTGGGTGTATCTCCCACCATCAAAACCCGCTCTTTGCTTGGGTTACCTAACAGCGCTAATGTGTGCTCAAAGACTTGAGGATCCGGTTTAGCGACGCCCACTTGCTCAGAAATCACCACATGATCAAAAAAGTGTTTAAACCCTGTTTTATGTAAGCGCTTTTCTTGTAGCGCAGTAAATCCATTGGTGATGATATTCAACGAAGCAGCAGGGTTGAGCGCTGACAGCAGTGACTGTGCGCCTGGCAAAGGGGTGCATATATCCGCCATGGCGTTTAAAAAACCTAAATTCAAAGACTCTGGCGAAACAGATAATTTGGAAGCCCATGCATTGAAGCGCGTCACTTGCAATGTTTGTGCATCAATTTTTCCATCTTGATACTGCACCCAAAGTGGCGCATTGAGGGTTTGATACTCATCGTAGTCTTGTCGGTCGAACGTGACACCATGTTGTTTGAATAAGGTTTGCAGACCAAGAAAAGCATCAAAATGAAATAGCGTTTCATCGGCATCAAAAATGATATGTGAGTACTTCATGAACTATATAACTCTGAATGAATAAACGGTGCCATGGCTAAAGTGAGTGCTTGTGTATATGAACTTTCTCTGGTGGCAAGGTTATTCGTAAGCAGGCCTATCGCGCCACCTTTTTGTTTTATATTGGTGGTGTTGAATACGCGATCCATAACATGTCCAAGCTCTTCACCTTGCTCTAAAGCCGAATATATTTTGTCAGGGAGGGGCAGGTTGCAGCTTCTGTTGATGCTGGTTTGTTGCTTATCAGCAATGACGACAAATGCAAATGTGGCCGCACCGTAGTCGAACCTAGCTGCACCGCCTTCCATCGCGCAGTAAAAATCTGCATCATGATGTGCTTTAAGATAATCAACCCGATTTTGAGCACCTAAACGCGTATCTAACTCGCCAAGCGGTTGGTCTGGCACTCCACTGGGTGCATGGAGACCTTCGCAGACGATCTCTGTTTCTGGATAATATTTCTGAAAAATCGTTTTTGCGGCGTTTATCTTTACAGGATTTTTAGAACCTACAAGTATTTTGAGCATCATTTATTTCATATCCCTCAATTTTGAGTGGTTAGTTTACTGAGGGAAAGTGAAATAAGGCAAATTTAAATATTAAGCTCTGTGGGGGCTAAATTTTCATAGGCACGTTTTTTGATGAGCAAATCTTTAATAAGTGGTGTTAACACCAATTCCATCGCCAAACCCATCTTACCACCAGGGACAACTAAGGTATTGACCCGCGACATAAAGCTGCCCTCTATCATTTGCAGGTAATAAGGGAAGTTCACATCATCAATACCGCGAAAACGGATCACCACAAAGCTTTCATCAAGTGAAGGAATATCTTTTGCGCTGAACGGGTTAGATGTATCTACTGTGGGTACTCTTTGGAAGTTAATATGAGTACGAGAGAATTGAGGCGTGATATGGTTGATATAATCATCCATACTCCGCACGATGGAAGTCATTACCGCTTCTCGTGAGTGACCGCGTTCATGTGTGTCTCTTATGAGCTTTTGGATCCACTCTAGGTTAATGATTGGTACCATGCCAATAAGCAAATCAACATGTTTGGCCACATTATGTTCTTCAGTGACTACACCACCATGTAAGCCCTCATAAAACAGCATATCGGTATTGTTTTCTAAATCTTGATAGGGTGTAAATGTCCCCGGTAATTGGTTATAGGGCACAGCATCATCAAAGGTATGTAAGTACTTACGTATTCTACCGTTTCCTGTTTTACCATAACTGGCAAATAACTCTTCTAAGGCTGCAAAGTCATTGGCTTGCTGACCGAAGTAACTTAAATGTTTGCCCTCTTGCAAAGCTTCTCGTTTGAGTTTGTCCATTTCAGGACGCGTGTAGCGATGAAAACTGTCTCCTTCTACCAGTGCGGCTTTAGCATCTAGGCTGCGAAAAATATGTTTTATTGCATTGGTTGTAGTGGTGGTTCCAGCGCCCGAACTGCCTGTAATCGCAATGATTGGGTGTTGTTGTGACATGATAACCTCAGTAAAAACGGAATCTAATCGCGGCGTAACTTATCAAAGCCTTGTTCGCCGAGTATTGTTGCGCACCAATCGCGCTTCTGCTTTAAGTCGTGTGAAGCACAACAGATTCGCTGTCATCATCACTGGAACTTTAATTTGATGTTACTGAAAGACGAAAATTTCGCAAGCGCTTTGCGAGGATAGGTTATTTTTCATATATGGTGTGTGTATTTAATTGTGAGATTTTATTGGTTTTTGAGGTGTGTACTGGGTAAGATCAAAAATAAAAAGGAATCATAATGTATAGAGCCATAATTCATCTGGTGGTGTGTTGCTTTATCACACATGCACACGCAGCAATGCCCAAAAGCCAACTATGGTTAGCACAAGAAGGAGAGAATGGATTTTCCGTGCAACCACTTACTGATAAAGATGCCTATCATAATCAACCCTTGATCACTGAGAAGGGGGTTTACTATACCAAAGAAGTAATGGCCGATGGACAATCTCAAACTGATTTATTTTTATACCGATTTGATGATAAATCACATACTAATTTGACCAATACGCCGGAGTCAGAGTACTCACCGACGATTTTCCCACATAAAAAAGGCATATCAACCATAGTGGTAGAGCAATCAGGAGAGCAAAGGCTGTGGTTTTATCCCGAAGATAAATCTCAGCCACCATCACGTATATTTGAGCATATAAAACCAGTGGGTTATCACGCATGGGGAGGGAATGAGGATGTGATCTTATTTATTCTCGGTGAACCACACTCATTGCAGTTTACTAATTTGTCAGGTCATCTACCTAAAGTAGTCGCTAAAGATATAGGTCGTAGCTTAGCTTATAATGCGAATAGAGACATTTATAGCTTCACATATTCGGTCAATGGCCAGCAGTGGTTTGCCACCTATTCGAGCTCTACAGGGGGAGTGAAAAAGCATTTCAGATTGCCAAGTAGTGTTCGTGATTATACTTGGTTTGATGGCAGTAATTTAGCCTATGCTATCGATAATAAAATTTTTATAAGAAATATTGATGCACCTAAATCCGTAAAGTTGTGGCGCAATTTACAAGATTATTGTGATACTGATATCACCAGACTAAGCTATTATGATGGAGTTTTGGCTTTTGTTTGTGAGCGTTAAACGCTTTATACTCGCTATTCGCAAAGCAGTAAGCGCAAATGATATTTTTTAGGTGGGGCATATATGGTGGTTTTAGTTACAGGTGGTGCGGGATATATTGGATCGCATACTGTTGTTGAGTTACTCAACCACGGTGATGAGGTCGTGATCGTAGATAATCTCGTGAATTCATCTGTAGTAGCATTAAGTCGTGTGAAGGAGATTACGGGTAAAGATGTTACTTTTTATGAAGGGGATATCCTAGATCGAGACTTTTTAGATTCTGTATTCTCAAAACATAATATTGACCAAGTCATCCATTTTGCGGGTCTAAAGGCTGTGGGTGAGTCAGTTCAAAAGCCGATTGAGTACTACCAAACTAACGTTCAAGGCACCTTAACTTTGCTCGATGCCATGAGGCATGCAAATGTCTTTAAACTGGTGTTTAGCTCATCTGCTACTGTGTATGGTGACCCTCAAAGCCTCCCTATTCGAGAAGATTTCCCCGTTGGTGGTACTACTAATCCATATGGTACCTCAAAGCTCATGGCAGAAATGGTGCTACAGGATGTTGCAAATTCAGATCAGAGATGGGCGTTTGCTATATTACGTTACTTTAATCCTGTTGGTGCACATGAATCAGGTTTAATTGGTGAAGACCCGAATGGTATCCCAAACAATTTGCTGCCTTACATTACACAGGTGGCGGTAGGTAAGTTAGAAACGCTAGGGGTTTTTGGTAACGATTACGATACGCATGATGGTACAGGAGTAAGGGATTATATTCACGTTGTCGATCTTGCTATCGGTCATTTAAAGTCTCTTAGTAAGCTGGAAAGTCACAATGGGGTACATGTGTATAATTTAGGTACAGGTAATGGTTACTCTGTGCTTGATATGGTTAAGGCGTTTGAATCCGCATCGAATCAATCCATTCCTTATGTCATAAAGCCGCGCCGCGCTGGAGATATTTCGGCGTGTTATGCTGCGCCGGAAAAAGCACGTGAAGAGCTTGCCTGGACTGCACAAAAAGGTTTAAGTGAGATGATGAGTGATTCATGGAATTGGCAGAAAAATAATCCTGAGGGTTATATACAGTCATAAGTTACATAAGCCGCTGCTTGGTCAATTTATACGGTAAAAAATACGTTCTTAAAAATTTAGATAGCTTCTTTTATAGTGCGCGATAAATTACAGTTTTATGATAGCTAATTATATTTACTATCAACGTTTGAGTTGTGGCTACTTAAATCGTGAGGTATTGGTGATCCCAATGGGTTGCACTTTCATGTTACAAATGAACAAAGGGTAAACAGATATCTGTCATTATTTGTGAAAAGATTCGTTTAATTCAGCGTAATAATTAGTTAATGTATATAGGGGTATTAATAATTACATAAAAAGTGTTTGAGTTAGTATGTCAGTGTCTACTTATTTTGTTCAGATAAAGTAATTAAAAAGGGTTTTGCATTATGAAAGTAAAAAAGAAAAATTTAAAAGTTTTGTCTAATTCTGCAGCTAGTTATGTCAATGCTGGTGGCACTGGAGGTCATTCTAGCCGACAACCACCTCAAGCAATGCGTATTCAGCCTTTGGTGTTTGTACCTAATAACTAGGCTTTACAACACTGTTTGGAAGGAGTCACTTAAGATATGACATTGGATGAGTTTTTAGTTAGCCTGGACTTTGTATTCATAGGTTTTGAGCTACTAGTCGTCTTCTTTTTGATAGCAAAATTTTGGGAGCATAAGTTTAGTTTATTTTTTGGTGGGAAAAATAGCTTAAAGACACAAGAAGATAATGAACTACACTCGTGTTTCCTGACTGCGTTTTGTGTCCTCATATTTTATTTTATTGGTGCAAGAGTTACTGAAGTGGTGCTGAATATACCCATGGAGAAAATGGCGCTTAGACGATTGTTCTATTTTTCATTGATAGTTCATGCAGCTTTATTAATAATTTCTCTCTACCTTTTTCATAAAATTAGAGACTGCACTTTTTCTAACTGTGCAAAACAATGCGCAGGTATTGTGATTTTTGCTGCTACACTACATTTTACGCAGTTTATTGCTCGCGGCTATTTTGACTTTAACGATTTTTATATCATTTACACTACTGGTGTTTCACTTTGTAATTTAGCAACATTGGTTGTCTTAGTGATATATCCGATCAAGCTTGTACTTAACTCCCGAAAACACCGCATATAACCATAGCTTAAAACCTAAGGGGTCGCTATACAATTGCATCGCCTCATAGCTGTTTCCCTTTTTACTGAAAGTTTTACTTTCGTTGTGTATAATTACGCCCTTGGATTTCTCGCGAACTATGCGTTTGTAGCGTGCTTCGCCAGATTTTAATTTTCGTTTTTCAATTCTAAGCGATGCCATTTCTAATCCCTAAGATATTGATTTGTCCTACCCGAGAAGGGTGGCTACAGGGTGACTGTAGTGCTTGATTCAGTCAAATTCAAGGGGGTTGAGGCGGATTGAGGTTGTATGCAAAACTCAGATAAATCAGGCGTTAGCCCACTAAATACAAGCGATTCGGCGTTTCGCCGCTTCTCCGTTGCACCTATGTTAGATTGGACTGATAGGCATTGTCGAACATTTCATCGTAAGCTGAGTAAACACGCTGTTCTTTATACGGAAATGATCACCACGGGGGCCATCATTTATGGTAAAGGTGATTATTTAGCATTCGGCGACCATGAAATGCCAGTTGCACTGCAGCTAGGTGGTTCTGATCCAAAAGCCTTAGCTGAGTGCGCTAAGCGCGCGCAAGAGTATGGCTATAATGAAGTGAATTTAAATGTTGGCTGTCCTTCGGACAGAGTTCAAAACGGCCGATTCGGTGCTTGCTTGATGGCTGAGCCAAACCTTGTGGCTGAGTGTGTTGCTGCGATGAAAGCTGAGGTGTCTATCCCAGTCACAGTTAAAACACGTATTGGTATCGATGAGCAGGACTCTTATGAGTTTTTGACTGCTTTAATAGAGGCATCTCATCAGGTTGGTTGTGATGATTTTATTATCCACGCCCGAAAAGCTTGGTTGCAGGGTTTGAGTCCAAAAGAAAACCGAGAAATTCCACCTTTAGATTACCCGAGAGTGTATAAGTTAAAGCAAGATTATGCCGGTTTACACATCAGTATTAACGGTGGCGTTAAAACTCTGGAAGAATGCCAGCATCATTTGGCACATTTAGATGGTGTGATGGTTGGGCGAGAAGCATATAGCAATCCATTTTTATTGTCTCAAATTGATGAAAAGTTATATGGAGACGCACCTTTTACGCAAACTCGTCATGAAGTTGTGCGTAGCATGTATGACTATTTCGAACAAGAAATGTCGCGCGGTGCTAACTTCTGGCATATCGCACGTCATATGTTGGGGATATTCCAAAATCAGCCTGGAGCACGTGGCTTCAGACGTCACTTATCTGAAAATGGACACAAGAAAGATGCGGATATTAGTGTGATGGAAAAAGCGCTGACATTCGTACCTGAAGTATAGAAAATGGATATGACCAAAAAGGCAACTTTTTGGTCATTTTAACTACAATTTGAACCTTTCATCATTTCAAACGCAGACATTTATCCCCTAAGTTTATGATAAGTATGCACTTTGTTACTTGGCATAAAGATTGGAACTCGTAAGTCATCATATGTTATCAAGGAACATGTTATGGCTTTAATTGATCGCATCGAAGATTTAATAAAATCAGAATTTAATACCTTACTAGGGAAATCAACACAGTCTGATACCTATGATGGTACGTCAACTGGTATCGAGGCCGCGTCAGCCACTCAGGCACTTATTGCACAGTTAAAAGCGGAAATTGTGACAACCCGTGGGCAAGCTTTCGATTGTGAGCAAACAATCGTCCAGTGGTATGAAAAAGCACAGTATGCATTAACAAAAGGTCGCGAAGATTTAGCTAGGGCAGCGCTACAGGAAAGATATGGATGTCAGACTCGGCTTACTGTGATGCATTCGCATATCGAAAAACTGTCGCATACGCTCTATAAACTTGAAAGTGATTATGCGATTTTACAAGCTCGCCAGCCGAGTAGTTCTCAGAGCCAAACGTTGAAAGAGGAGTGCTTACGATCAAGGTTAAAATTGAAACAAGCTTTAAGCACGCCCGTAATGCAAAATTTAACAATGCATATTAGCGAATGGGAAAGAAAGTTAGCGCAAACAGAATCTCAGGCAAGCTTGGCTGTTGGTAGTCAATCAGATAAAGCGCTGAGGGAGTTGAATAAGTTAATCAAAAATGAAAAAGTCGCAGCCATGCTACAGTCGCTAAAAAGTAAGGTGACACCAGAGCCTGCAAATAATCGTCCATCAATTTAGGAGTGTAATATGTTTTCAGATAGATATAAAAATACTCAGCAATATTCTGGGCAGAAAAAAATTGCTGGGGTGTGTTGCCAAGTCGCTCAAAAAGTGGATTTGCCTGTGTGGGTAGTTCGGTTATTGATGGTGTTATTGGCACTAAAATTTACTTGGCCATGTATTATCGGCTATGTCATAGGCTGGCTGTGTTTGACAAATAAAAAATAAGGTATAGTTATGAAATCAATAACTTTATTATTATTTTCAATACTAGTTGTGCTGTTATTTTCTTGGTTATCTATGCCTTTTACGTCCTTGAGCTTGTCGGGCATATTCGACGGGTTAGGTTGGGTTGGTTTAGAGCTATTTGGCTTTTTACTGGTAATGATTGGTGGTTTTGCGATTGTGGCGTTACTCAGTGTTGGAATACTGGGGGTCGGGTTGGTTGTGCTCATTGGGCTAGTATTGGCAGTCTTATTTAACTCGGTCATGATCGCAATTCCACTATTTATGTTACTTGTACTTGCCTGGTTGGTTTTTGAAAAAGCGCCTGAGTGCTGAGTGTATTTCGAGCTGATGTTTACATAATTTACTGTGAATTCAGTGCTCAAGCGCTGTATAATCAACGTATCTAATACTGTTGAAATCAGAATTAAAGGAATCCAGCTATGCGCAAAGCTTTTGCATTTGTTTCTCTTTTGTCAGTGTCTTGGTTTGGAATGGCACATAATCATCAACATGATAGCCATGATCATCACCAGCATCATCAGGCTGTATCAGATTCAGCAGCTCTTCAGGTGAGTGATGCGAAGATCCGAGCTTTTCTGCCAGCTGCTAAATCTACAGCTGGTTACATGACGATTTTTAACAGCACAGATAAGCCAATCACAATTGTAAGCGCTCAAGTCGAGGGCTTGGGGCGTGTTGAAATTCATGAGCATATCCACAGTAATGGCATGATGAAAATGAGACCGGTTAAATCACTTGTTGTGCCTGCTCAGCAGCGAATTGAATTTAAACCAGGCGGTCATCATTTGATGGGGTTTGATCCGAAAGTTAAGTTAAAAGTAGGCGAAACTCGCAAACTCACACTATATTTCTCTGATGGTGAGAGAGTAGAAAATACGATTAAAGTTGTTTCATTAAAAGATACATTTTCTAATGAGTCACACCATCATCATCATTAGGAGCTAGGATGAAAGAATACAAAGGCAAGGTAATTGCCGCACTGCTAAGCTTTGTTGGATTAGGATATTTACTGGCAGTGTATTGGAGCTTTGAACCAGAACAATTCGATGTTGTGGAACGTGCAAAAATGCGTGCTGGTGAACAAAGTGCCTCGCTTGTAACCGGTTATGTGACCACAAATACGTTAGTTGAAGTGATGCAAACTTTGTTGAATAAGCCAGGTGGCTACTTATCCAACGATGTGTTGCCTCCAAGCGTATTAATGGACAATATGCCGGCGTGGGAGTTTGGCGCACTAGAAATGTCTCGAGATTTGGCTTTATCTATGCGAAAAGATTTTAGCCGTTCACAATCACAGTCGACAGAGCACCCTAGTTTAAAAAAAGCACAGCCTAAATTTAATATTAGTTCAACCGCTTGGATACTACCGAGCGCTGAGAGTGAATATCAAGCAGGTATTAGCTATTTACTTGAATATCAGACTCAAATAGCGAGTCAGGCACAGGTAGACAGTCAGTTTTATGCACGAGCTGATAATTTAAGAGGCTGGCTAAAAGAAGCTGAGAAGCGGATGGGAAGTTTGAGTCAGCGCCTTAGTGCGAGCGTGGGTCAAGAGCGGATCAATACGGATTTAGCCGGAGATGCCTCTGCAGCACAGGCAACCGCGGGTATGCAACAGTCTGTAGTGAAAACATCATGGTGGAAAATCGATGATGTATTTTATGAGTCCCGTGGTGCGACATGGGCATTACTGCACTTTTTAAAAGCAGTAGAGCATGATTTTTCTGATGTACTGGAAAAGAAAAATGCCAAAATTAGCTTGCAGCAAATTATCAGGGAACTAGAAGCCACACAGGAAACGGTGTGGAGCCCTATAATTTTAAATGGAAGCGGTTTCGGTGTTGTGGCAAATCACTCATTGGTGATGGCAAATTATATATCTAGAGCGAATGCAGCTCTAATTGAACTCAGTGAACTTTTAGCGCAAGGATAAAAAAATGAAAAAGTATTGTTTAGCGGCAGCGTTGTCTTTGGCTTGCCTTACACCTGCAGCACATGCTGATACTTTATTAGGTTTGTACTTAGGAGCCGAAGGGTGGAGTAATGATCCTGAAGGCAGCTTTGCAGAAAAAGGCAACCTTCAAACGTTTGATTTTGAAGATGAAACTTTTTCTAGTTTCTATGCCGCGCTTGAGCACCCAGTCCCGCTCGTACCAAATGTTAAGCTGAAATACACTGAGCTTGAGTTGGTAGGTAGCACAACGCTGACTGACACTTTTGAGTTCGGTGACAGCAACTTCACGGTTGGTACGACAGCCAATACAGTCGCAGACTTAAACCACATCGATTATATTTTTTACTATGAGTTATTTGACAACGATCTCGTGTCTTTTGACTTCGGTATTAATGCTAAGCAGTTTGATGCAGATGTTGTCGTGACTGGTGATGTGAATGGTACTCAAGTAACCGAAACCGTTGATTTTTCTGGTTTTGTGCCACTTGGTTATTTAAGAGCTGAAGTCGGTTTGCCTTTGACTGGATTAAGCGTGTTTGCTGAGGGAAGTTTACTGGCTATTGATGACAGCAAAATCCAAGACTATCAAGTTGGTATCGCCTGGGAGTTTATTGACAATTTAGCTGTGGATGTTGCTGTGAGAGCAGGTTACCGCTCTTTAGTGCTTGAATTAGATGATATTGATGACTTTGACTCAGATATTGATGCTTCAGGCCCATTTGCTGGCTTACAGGTGCATTTCTAAGCGCACAGTGATTCATTGATAATGACTGAACAGCCCACTGATGATTACGTATTGTCAGTGGGCTTTTTATAGACCCACACTATTCAAAGGTTAGGGTAAATTCGTCTTCCAAAGTTTTACTGAGCAGCTGCCGGTAGGTTTTATTGACTGGCGTATTGATCAGTTTTTTCAGCTCGTCTCCTGTTTGTGTCAATTTATAATAGCTGAGTACGAGGTCATTGCTTTTTGCTTCAAAGTTCACTTTTTTATTTTGATATATTAATGTGAGCGACTGTCCTTTTTGCAAGTTGGCTGATTCTATTTCTTGACGGTACATTAAGTTAATGTCCATGAGCGTCAAAATATGTGGAAAGCTCAGTCCTGCCTGTGCCAAGTTGATCGTTTCGGTACTTCCCTTGCGCAGCAAATCTAGAATTGAGGGTTTTTTATAGAAGCCTAGAATAATGAGATAGCTATCTTCTTTTTCTAGGTATCCGCAAAGTGACGCGCATTTTTGTAGGGCTTCTGCTTCACGTTGCGTCATGAGTTTTAAAGTTTGCAAACTCTTAATGGAAAATGTACCTGGGGCGATAGACTCTCCGACTAGAATTTTGGCCCATAGCTTTTGCATTGTGTGATTGGCAATGTCTTCTGCGAGAGAGATAAAGTGCTCTAACCAGTCTGGATCTGGACGTCCTCGGCTGGTGACGTCAGGGCATAAGGTTAAGGACATCCCCATCACAGCCTCAATATTCTGTTGTCGCTGTATCTTTTTTAATTGTTGTCGCTTGAGTGCCCGTTTTAACGTGCCATGCTGACTACTGACAAAAAAATTATTTTGCTGGGCGTTATTCTGGGTATAACGTCCATTTGCTTGTACTGGTTTAATTTGTTTCGTCATGGCATAGCCAAGCTTTTCCTCTATGAGCAAAGCTAAGCTGGATCTTGCTTGGGCACTTTTTATGGTCATGTTTCGGATTGTCCCATTGTTTGTAGTTGGAGTTGGGAATTCATTTCATTGACAGCTGTTTGTATTATTTTTTCTAAATAATGTTTGGTCAATAGGGCATTTAAGCTACCGATAAGCGGTGACAGTACTTCCCCTTGAACAACTATTGTGAGGTGCTGTGTTGCTGGATATAGATGAATCCGCATTCTAGCCTGATGCTCTTCATGAAAACGGAGATGGTATTGCAGTTCATGAGATTTTTTTTCAACCAATGTCGCATCGACCCTGCCTCCTGAGTGATTGAAGGCAACGAATCCCCCTACTTTTTCCGCATTCTGCATAGTGATGAGCTGTATTTTACTCGATTCTAAAACGCTAACTGCTTTTACCCAGCTACTTGTGGAAAGTAGAAACTCTGACGTAGTTGGACCCGGGTTCGAAATGGGGGCAGAGACAGTAAGACGATAGGTTGTAGGTAATATATTGACGGTAAGCAGGCAAACAAGCACACTAAAAATAATCACTTTTAAAGTTGTTTGAAATAGTTGCACTTGAGCTCCTTTGACGTTTTATTTACGCCTTTACTGAGCGCAAGTATTTGAACATCGTCTATAATATTACTTGGGTGTTAATGAATGTAGAACACGATAGTAAAAACCTATCATATTTTATAAGATGAACCATAGAGAAAGCTGCTCTTGCAGAATTGATGTGATTAAGCATAAGGTGGATGATGGCGTCTGAGCAAGAAGATTTTCTGTTTGCAGATCAAGAAGTTTCCCATGATACCCAGGAAAGTGAAACGGGGTTTTGGGATGTACTGGTTGTGGACGATGATCCGGAAATACACTCTGTGACTAAGCTCGCATTGTCTGGTGTTGAGTTTTGGGGGAAAACCTTGCGTTTTCACCATGCATACTCTGGTAAAGAAGCCGTTGAGTCTCTGAAAAACCAACCTGAAGTATGCGTCTTGTTACTAGACGTAGTAATGGAAAGTGATGATGCAGGTTTAAATGTAGTAAAACAGGTTCGAGAAGAGATCGGTAACCATGCGGTACGTATTATTTTGCGTACTGGTCAGCCTGGGTATGCACCAGAAGAAAAAGTCATACGTGAATATGACATCAATGATTATAAAATGAAAACAGAGCTTACTCGCGGTAAGCTCGTCACTTCATTGATGACTGCGATTCGATCATATCAACAGATTTGCGAACTAGAGCAGCAAAGCATTGCATTAGCAAATATCTTAGATGCATCTCAAGCCATTTTGGGCCATACAGACATGGTCTCATTCGGTAAAGCTGTGGTGTTACAATTGGCGAAAATCATTGGTGCACATAGCAGTGGTTTGGTTGCGGGGGTAAGTAATGGTTCTCGGGTGATTATCTTTGGAGGCACAGAGCATTTTGATGAATTTATCGGTCAGGGGCTCGAGCAGCTAGATAATGGCCGAGTGATCATGCAAGTTCAGAATTGCTTCGACAGAGAGGTGCATCAACACACTGATCACGACATTACCTTTTTACTGAAAGGCAAAAGCCGTAAAGCTGCAATTTTTGTAGAAATAGAAACCCCACCTACGCCATCACAACTCCAGTTTGCAGAAATTTTTCTAACAAACGTGGGTGTTGGTGTCGATAATATTAAACTGATTAACGAATTGCGAGATGTTGCTTACAAAGATACATTGACGCGCCTGCCGAATCGCGCCAACTTCGTTGATTTAATTGCTCAGTATTATCAGCCAGGTAACGATAACCTCGTATTTGTTCTGCTCGATATCGCACAGTTTTCAGATATAAATAATGGGCTGGGCCAAGAAGTCGGTAATTTGTTGTTGTTGGCAGTCAAAGAGCGGCTATGTATTGAGTTCCCTCAAAGTCAGCTACTGTCACGAATTGGTGCTGATGTGTTTGGCTTATTACTCCCTAGCCAAATATTTGATGAACAAAATTTTATCGATACGATTACGGTACCCTACCAAGTTGGTGAGCATGTCTTGACGATGCATTTTCATATTGGCGTTTGTCGTCAAATAGACTTTCATCATTTGGGGTTGGAGACGTTAAAGCTGGCCTATATTGCGTTGAACCAAGCAAAGCAAGCCAATAAGGTTTTAGATTGGTATACACCAGATTTAGAAGAGAAAATGGCTTGGCGGCTGGGGCTTATAAGACAGCTTCGACAAGACTTTGAATTGAATAAATTAGAAATATGGTATCAGCCTCAATTTAGTTTAGAGACGAATCAAGTGATTGGTTGTGAGGCTTTACTGCGCTGGCCTTCCGGAAATGGTGACTATATTTCGCCTGGGATTTTTGTCCCACTTGCTGAAGATTCAGGTTTAATTGTTGATATTGGGCAGTGGGTGCTAGAGCAAGCGTGTAAATTACAACAGCAGTTGAGTGCACAAAATATAGATATTAGTGTTGCTGTTAACGTATCAGTCCCTCAATTTAAGGTGAGTGACTATGCTGAGCAAGTAAAAAGCACCATTGTCAGCCACCAAGTTTCACCAGAGAAAATCGAACTGGAAGTAACAGAAAGTGTGGTGATGGATGAAATAAAAACCGTGATTGAAACACTGGGAGAGCTCAAAACATTTGGCGTGGAAGTAGCAATTGATGACTTCGGCACTGGCTTTTCGTCATTAAGTTATTTACAGCAATTACCGCTGGCGCGATTGAAAATCGATAGAGCATTTGTGAAGGGGATCCCTGACTCTGATAGTGGTGCGATCGCTGAACTTGTTATCTCGTTAGGTCGACATCTTGGATTAAAAACCATTGCTGAAGGAGTCGAAACACAAGAGCAAGCAGATGTGCTCAAAAAGCTTGGGTGTGACGAAGTACAGGGTTTCTTGTTGGCAAAGCCTATGCCTAAAGACGAGCTCTTGAAGTTTTTAGGCGCCAGTGATAGCGCTCAGTGAGCCAAGTTGGCAGCGTAATATTCAATCTGCTTATCTAAAACGCATCATTGTGCTTGGCAGCAAAGCATGACATACGGGCTATAAAACCAGATAAACTGACAATATGTATTACTCTATTCAGATATGAATCTTATTTTAAATTAATAATTACAGTAAATTAGATATTTTAGTTTGATATTTCGCCACATTTAGTGCGGTAGCATGCGTCGCTGAGGTATAATAAGAGCCTTGCAAATTATTTGAGCCGTCACTCTATGAATACTTCAAAGGTCTCTGGGTTAAAAGCGGAGCGTTCGCTTTTCTCATACCCTAAATACTGGGCAGAATGTTTTGGCCCAGCCCCATTTTTACCAACTTGCCGTGCGGAAATGGACGCTTTAGGATGGGACAGTTGTGACATCATCATTGTCACTGGTGATGCGTATGTCGATCACCCAAGCTTTGGTATGGCGGTGATAGGTCGAGTACTAGAGGCGCAGGGTTTCAGAGTAGGTATTATTGCGCAACCGGACTGGTCAGATAAAACGGCCTTCGAGTCACTGGGTAAGCCAAATCTATTTTTTGGTGTGACGGCTGGCAATATGGACTCTATGATCAATCGTTATACTGCAGAAAAGCGGATCCGCCATGATGATGCTTATACACCTGGCAATGTCGGTGGTAAACGTCCTGACAGAGCTGTGGTTGTGTACAGTCAACGCTGTCGTGAAGCATACAAAGATGTACCTGTTGTTATTGGTGGTATTGAGGCCAGCTTACGTCGTATTGCACATTATGATTACTGGCAGGAAAAAGTGCGCCGTAGTGTTATCTTTGATGCCAAAGCGGATATCTTGATTTACGGCAATGCTGAGCGCCCATTGGTAGAAGTCGCACATCGTATTGCCAATGGCGAGACCATTGACACAATTCAAGATGTGCGAGGTACCGCGGTTATTCGAAAAACCCCCATTGAAGGTTGGCGAGGCAGTGATTCAACTGCCATCGATAAAGTGGGTAAGATTGACCCAATTCCAAATCCATATGGTGCCGATGATATGGGGTGTAGCAAGTCCGAATTTGCCAAAGCGGGTATCGATTTAAAAAGTGAGGCGGCAAAGCCTATTACGGTTCAGCCGCCAAGGTTGAAGCCATGGGAAAAGGTATATGTGAAGCTGCCAGCTTTTGAGCAAGTGAGTGTGAATAAGCCACTATATGCCCATGCTTCGCGTATCTTGCACCAAGAAACAAATCCAGGATGTGCCAGAGCACTATTCCAACGTCATGGCGATCGCTCTGTCTGGGTAAATCCACCTGCATTTCCGCTAGAAACAGAAGAAATGGATCACGTATTTGGGCTGCCTTATCAGCGTATTCCACACCCAGCTTATGGCGATGATAAGATCCCAGCTTATGACATGATTAAAACTTCAGTCAACATTATGCGGGGCTGCTTTGGGGGCTGTAGTTTCTGCTCGATCACTGAGCATGAAGGTCGAATTATTCAAAGCCGTTCAGAAGAGTCTATTATTGAAGAAATAGAACAGATCAGAGATAAAGTTCCTGGGTTTACAGGCGTTATATCCGATTTAGGAGGTCCAACTGCGAACATGTACAAGTTGCGCTGTAAAAGTAAAAAAGCGGAAAGTACCTGTCGTCGTTTGTCTTGCGTTTACCCGGATATTTGCAAGCATATGGACACCGACCATACCCCAACAATAGAACTGTATCGTAAAGCACGCGAGGTAGAGGGGGTTAAAAAAATCCTCATCGCTTCAGGTGTGCGCTATGATTTGGCGATTGAAGACCCGCGTTATGTGAAAGAGTTAGTCTCTCACCATGTCGGTGGATATTTAAAAATTGCGCCGGAGCATACAGAGAACGGACCGCTTTCGAAAATGATGAAACCGGGTATGGGCACCTATGATAAATTCAAAGAGTTATTTGATAAGTACTCAAAAGAAGCGGGCAAAAAACAATACTTAATTCCTTACTTTATCTCCGCGCATCCGGGCACAACGGATGAAGATATGGTGAATATGGCGCTGTGGTTGAAAGCCCATGATTTTAAATTAGATCAGGTGCAAAATTTTTACCCATCTCCGATGGCGAACGCGACAACCATTTATCACACTGAGATGAACTCATTGCGCAACATCAAAAATAACCATGAGGAAGTGCCGGTACCCAAAGGGGCCCGTCAGCGTCGTTTGCATAAAGCCATCTTGCGTTATCATGATCCTGCGGGCTGGCCACAGATCCGTGAAGCGTTAAAGAGTATGGGTAAAGCCCACTTAATTGGTAGAGGACCTGAGTGCTTGGTGCCAGATGAAAATACGCGAGGTAGGCAAGCGAGTTCAGGGCAAAAGCGTGGTAATAAAGCTCTGACAAAGCACACTGGGTTTAGCCAGTTTAACCAAGCCAATACCAAACCTAGAGTGGGTAAGAATAAACGTAAACCCAATAAAAGTAAGCCGACACATCATTAAGTAAAAAGCCGCATTGCGCGGCTTTTTTATGGCGTTTGACCCGTTTTAAATCACGTTTACATAGTGAGGGAAGGGATCAACTCTCTGGGCGATATGCCTTGCCTGATGTGATCCACTCGGGGGCAGGCATACCTCGCAAATAGTGATCAAAATACTCCATCATACGAATCGAGAAATCTACTTGATTTGGGAACTGCTTTAGATGATGTGGTTCCCCTTCGTATTGTAAGAAGATGGCGTCTTTATTATGGCGTCGCAGTGCTAAATAGTACTGGATCCCTTCTTGCCAAGGTACAGCACCGTCTTTGTCGCCAAACATCAGTAGAATGGGCGTGTTAACCTTATCGGCAAAAAAGACCGGTGAATTTTCAATGTATAATTCAGGCGCTTTTGTCAGCGGTTTGCCAATACGACTTTGTCCTGTTTCATACTGAAATTGACGTGCAAGTCCTGATTTTAAACGTATTCCGCTATACGCTGATGTCATGTTTGATACAGGGGCGCCAGATACGACCGCTTTAAACATATCTGTTTGCGTTACGGCAAAAGCGCTTTGATAACCAGCCCAAGAGTGGCCTTGTAAACCAATTTTATTTTTATCAGCAACACCCATATCAATTAGTTTTTGCGCTGCATTGATCAAGGTTTGGGTTGAAGACGGACCTGGTTTGCCAATTTCAAAACGGATATCTGGTAAAAATACCGCGTAACCGTTTGATGTGAACATCGGGAAATTAGGCCTGTGGTTGAGTTCCATCTTCGGGAAGTCATACATGCGCTGGCTCATGTATCGATAGAAATAAATGACCACAGGGAGTTTTTGACCTGGTTTATAATTGGCTGGCTTGATCAACACACCTTGCATGTTCTCGCCATTATAGCCTTTATATTGAACTAGCTCAGGCTTTTGACCCCAAGCAAATTCCTTTATTTGCGGGTTAAGGTTTGTAATTTGTTGAGAGGTCTTGAATTGATCATTTGTTTGCCAGTAATCAGGGAACTGATGGTAACTTTGCTGAGTGAAAATAAGTTTGTCAGCGTGTTTGGCTTTTTTCACTAGGTCAAAACGCGCTTGCCCCTTCAAAATCGTGTCAACACGGCCTGTTTTAAGGTTGAGTTTGGCGATATGTGTTTGTTTATTTTGTAGGTTAAAAGCCGATAAATAGAGGGTTTCATCTTGGCTAAAACCAACCTGTTTTTTATCTAGCTTAATGACACGGTAGCGGGTGTTTGTCTCTTTTCCTGAGGTCAAACGCTGAGCGTTACCTGTGGCACTGTCAAAGGCCCAAATATCATATTTACTATAGGCATACAGGGTACTGCCATCTTGTTGCCACCCAGCAAAACCATAACCCGGGTTTGGTTCAGGGTAATCGTGTTGGTCATCAGCGAATATCGCTTGGCGAACCGCTTTACTAACCGCTGTTTCTTTTTGTTGATGTAAATCTTTAAGCCATAGTTGGTCATGAAGAAAGTAGGCTGCATGTCTGCCTGTTGGAGAAAGTGAAGGCTGGTTTGGTGAATCTTTGACGATATATCCTTTGGCACCTGTACTGACTTTGATGGCATAATAATCGGCATAAAAGCCCTGATACATTACTTTTTCTAGGTAAGGTTGATCATTCTTACCCAGTAGGTAATCGGCTTCAGTATGGAGGGTCACATCACGAACCGTTTCATCAGCAAGCTGGATGACTTTTTGTGATTCAATGTGGTAAACCGCCTGATACTGACGTTCACGGTTCGTGTTTTTCCACGTATTTTGTTCACGCGTTTTAATTTCCGGATCTTGGTTATGCCAGATTTGCAGACCTGACTGCTGTCGAATCGTATCAAAATCTCTCAGGGATGAGGTATCGTCATACTTCAACTGTTCTGGTTTATCACTGAGCTGTGGGCGATTTTCAAAATAGAGTCGCTCACCTTGCTCCGACCATTCTAGTTTTGCGGTCTTGGAGCTATACCAGCCACTTGGATTTTTAATGGTACTCAGTTTATCTATATTTGCATCCCACAGCGTGACATCGTAGCTGCGGCGACGTTTATCTTCGTTTACATAGTTACCAAGATTAAATGCCACAATACTTGAATACGGATGCCATGCGATGGCACTGACGGTAACGCCTGGCTCACTAAATAAAGGACTGGTTGTGTTATTTGTTAAGTCTAGATACTGAACTTGATTATTGGCACCAGTTTCATCATGTTGACTGAATAACACACCGTATTCAGCGGGGCTTAGGCCATAGTTAACGACATTATCAAAGCGTTGTGTTTGGCTTGTTGTTAAATCGACAACTACTAATGTCAGCGGCTTATCTTTTTTATCTGCGGTGATTTTAGGGGCATCAGAGCTTGACGCTGCGCTATTGGACTCTGCTTTTTTATCTTCGCGATAGGCTAACCAGCGGCCATCATCACTGAGTTGATAGTCTTTGACTTGCTCGAAGCGTTGTTGTTTTCCTGTTTGCGTGTTTACAAGTACCAGATTGCTGCTTAGTGCTTTTTTTTCTTTTTTACTGGCGGTTTCTTGTGCTAATAAAGTCGGTGCCTGAATAAATGCAGCCCACGTTGCGGACTTATTTAAATGCGCTTTAGTGCCGCGTTCAACAGTTGAGATCAGCTTATTCGTGGCGAGGTTATATACTTGTCCCTGAGCATTTCCTCGATAAGGCTTTGCACTAAACGCGAGCACTTTGCCATCTTCGGCCAGTTGTGTGCTTTGTGCATATTTGAAGTCAAAAACATCGGAGAATTCGAGTGGGGCTTTGTTGGCCATTACTTGACCAGAAAATAAAGCCGCTGCTATAAGCGAATAAGTATACTTCATGATTCTGTCTATTTTATTTACTGAGTGTGTCTTTGTAACACTTTTAGTCGTTAAACAAAATCATGGTGCGTTGTGTGGAAGTGAAAAAGCGTTGGAAGCGGTATTGTACCGCTTATATTTACAACCAAATACGTTGCAGCTCTTGCCAGTGATTATTGAACGTTGCTGTTGGTTTAGCCTTAAAGTCACTACGCACGAACTGATTCATTTTTCCTTCAACATGCGCTAAAAACAAGTTTGCAAGGGCGGCTTCGTCACTATTAAATGCTTTGCCCTCTCTGAGCTTTCTTTCTCTTAATACTTGCTTAAATTGCGTTTCAAGCTTTTCGAATAAGCTTTGAACTCGCTCTCTTAAACGCTCTTGTTCTCCCTGCAGTGCATCTCCAGTAAGAATGCGCGTGATACCAGGGTTCTTTTCAGAAAAAGTAAGTAATAAGTTTAGGATGTTATATATTCGACTTTGCGTATCTTTTTCGTTTTCAAGGATAATATTTATCCGTGAAAGCAAGGTATCTTCGATAAATTCGATTAGCCCTTCAAACATGCGTGCTTTACTAGGGAAATGGCGGTAGAGGGCAGCTTCCGAGACCCCGACTTCAGCTGCGAGCTTAGCAGTTGTGATCCGTTGACCTGGGCTAGTTTCAAGCATTTGCGCAAGAGATTGAAGAATTTGCTCTTTGCGATTACTGCGTTTAGTCGCTGGCATGAACTTTCCTTTAATAATTATCGTTATTCTGGTCTGTATGGTGTATTTTTATTAGGTCCATACTCAATAAAGACCTATGTTAATGTTTTATTCAGCTTCTTTCCAGCCTTTTAACACTAGGTCAACTAAGTTTACTCGCAATTGCTTTAATGACAGTAAGTGCTAACTCCTGTTTACTTGATGCTGGCAAACTACACTGCTCATTTTCCCAAAATAAGGTTAAAGCATTGTTATCTGAGTTAAAACCAAGGCCCTCTTGTGAAACATCATTAGCACAAATCATATTGAGATGTTTGTTTTTTAACTTACCAAGTGCATATTGTTTGACATCTTGTGTCTCAGCGGCAAAACCGACTGTGTAAGGGCGCTGTTGTTTTAAGGCTGCGACTGAAGCGATGATATCGGGATTTTTGACTAAAGTGAGCGTCATTTCATCACCTTGCTTCTTAATCTTTTGGTCAGCGATATCAGCTGCACGATAATCAGCAACGGCAGCACAGCCAATAAAAACATCTGATTGTGTCGCTAAATGTAGTGCAGCTTCATGCATATCTACGGCACTACTGACTGAAGTGATATGAATGCCTTGTGGCACTGGGATATTAACGGGGCCCGAAATTAAATTTACTGTCGCGCCTAACGAATGTGCTGCATGTGCGAGGGCATAGCCCATCTTGCCTGAGCTATGATTGGTGATATAGCGAACAGGGTCAAGCGCTTCACGCGTGGGCCCGGCAGTAATGGTGACGGTGCGCCCCTCTAGTATTTTAGGAGCTGGATTTAGTGCTGTTAGGCAGTGCTCAAGCAGTTCTAGAGGTTCTAACATACGCCCTTTGCCAATATCTCCGCAGGCTTGCTCGCCACTACCTGGTCCCCAAACTGAAATGCCATAAGATGATAAAGTCGCTAAATTGTTTTGTGTTGCAGGATGGGCATACATTTGTTGATTCATTGCCGGAGCAATGGCGACCTTTGCGGGTGTGGCAAGAACTAGGGTCGTCAGTAAATCATCAGCAATGCCTACTGCCATTTTGGCAATGGTATTGCAGGTTGCAGGTGCAATTAAGATTAAGTCTGCCCATTTGGCAAATTCTATATGGCCCATTGCTGCTTCAGCTTGTGGGTCGAGTAAAGAGTCTGAAACGGGTTCGCCTGAAACAGCTTGCATAGTGAGTGGCGTAATAAACTGTTTTGCAGAGTCAGTCATAACCACTTTGACTTCGCATTGCTGCTCCTTTAAGCGTCTCACAAGCTCTGCACATTTATATGCGGCAATACCACCGCTGATCCCCAAAACTATTTTCTTGCCAGATAAGTTCATCTTCACATTCTCACAACTTAAACTGGACTAAAGATATCACAGCCATGAGGTTATTTTGAATCATCGAATGCAAAGTCTGCGATTAACGTAAGAAATAGATAGGCTTTGAGCGTTTTTTTTATCAACTGACATGGTAAATAAGAAATGGATGCTATGGATTCGGCAAATATCTTTAAAGGAGTAAATATGCAACTAACGCAATTACCAAAACATACAAGGCCCAGAGAGAAGTTACTCAGTGATGGTCCCAGTGCGTTGAGCGATGCTGAGCTATTGGCAATTTTTTTACGCACAGGGGTAAGTGGCATGAATGCCATTGAATTGGCGGATTCATTATTACAACAGTGTGAGTCTTTACAGCGACTATTTAATGCCTCACAAGCTGAGTTTATTGCACTTAAAGGTGTCGGAGAGGTCAAATATGTACAATTTCAGGCGGTTTTGGAGCTGTGTAAACGCTATTTAAAAGAAGGATGTGAGCGTGCGTTTAAATTTGAGAGTCCGGCTATGGTCTTTGATTACTTAAGTATGCAATTGAAAGGACTCGAGCATGAAGTTTTTATGGTTTTATATTTAGACAGTCAGCATCAGCTTATTAAGGATGAAATACTTTTTCGCGGCACAATCAATAGTGCTTCAGTGTATCCAAGAGAGGTGGTTAAGGCTGCGCTTAAGCACAATGCAGCAGCAATAATTTGTGCACATAATCATCCTTCCGGTGTGAGTGAACCCAGTCGAGCAGATAAAATTTTAACGGACAAATTGCAAAAAGCGTTGTCATTGATGGATATCAAGGTGTTAGATCATGTCATTGTGGCGGGTAATCGCTGTGTTTCATTTGCTGATATGGGCTTATTATGAGTTTTAATTGACCACTTTCTACCTGCAAATCGTTATTTCGCTTAAATTTTATAAAATAGTTTAATTTAAATGCAGTTTTTACTTTCCACAGGGGCTTATGATCATTATAATTGGCCGCTATCAAATTTTACCCATGAGCTGACTAGGATATCATCAGATCCTTGATCTCTGCCTGCAGATGCTGTATAAAGAGCGCCCTTTGTTTTTACCCGGGGCACACCAGTGTAAGGCCTAAGGGGAAATTAAGCTCGAGCGAAGTTATTGGAGATACATAGACATGTCTAAAGTCTGTCAAGTTACAGGTAAGCGCCCGGTTGTTGGTAACAACCGTTCACACGCGCGCAACGCAACTAAGCGTCGTTTCCTACCTAACCTACAAACACACCGTTTCTGGGTTGAAAGTGAAAAACGTTTCGTTACTCTACGCACTACTACTAAAGGTATGCGTATTATCGATAAAAAAGGCATCGACGCGGTATTAGTAGATATCCGTGCTCGCGGCGAAAAAGTATAAGGAGCTAAATCATGCGTGATAAGATCCGTTTAGTTTCAACTGCTGGTACTGGTTATTTCTACACTACCGACAAGAACAAGCGTAACATGCCTGAAAAAATGGAGATCAAAAAGTACGATCCTAAAGTACGTAAGCACGTGATCTTCAAAGAAGCAAAAATTAAATAATTTTGCTTTGAGAATTGAAAAACCCAGTCTTGTACTGGGTTTTTTGTTGCCTGCAATTTATCAATTCGCATTGGTGAAAGTTAGGCATAAAAAAACCGAAGCTATGGCTTCGGTTTTTTTTTATTGATAAAGAGGCGATTAAGCAAACGCATCTTGAAGTGGCGGTACCACTTGCTTTTTACGGCTAAGAACGCCATCAAGCCAAACGCGGCTTTGCTCAGGCGCTTGACCATATGCTGTTTCGATAATGCCTTCATCATCAGATGCAATCAGCATTTGCGAGCCTTCTTTCATGATATCCGTAAGCAGTAGTAATACTGAGTGACGACCACCTTCTTCTTTTAGCTTCGCGATATCTGCTTCTAGGTCTGCTTTGATTTCGTCAAATACAGACAGGTCGATGACTTCTAGCTGACCGATACCAACTAGGTTACCGTTCATGTTAAAGTCTTTAAAGTCACGCATAACAAGATCGCGAGCAGGGGTGCCTTCAACCGCTGATTTCACTTTGAACATTTCCATGCCAAATGCTTTGAAGTCTTCGATACCAGCAATCTCTGCCAGTACTTCAACACATTTGATATCTGCTGTTGTACATGTCGGTGATTTGAAAATAACTGTATCAGATAAAATCGCGCCTAACATCAGGCCTGCGATGTCCTTAGGAATTTCAACACCGTAAAAGTCATACATCATCTTGATGATGGTGTTACTACAACCGACTGGGCGGATCCAACATTCAAGTGGCGTTGAAGTGGTTAAATCACCTAGTTTATGGTGATCAACAACACCGACAACAGTAGCTTCGTCAATGTCATCAGGTGCTTGCGTTTTTTCTGTGTGGTCAACAATATACACTTCTTCACCTGCATAGCTTAATTTAAGCTCTGGAGCTTCGAAGCCAAAGCGATCTAAAATAAACTGTGTTTCTGGTGATACATCACCTAAACGAGTAGGAATTGCTTCTTCACCAATTTGGTTTTTAAGGTAAGACAGTGCAATTGCACCACAAATTGAATCAGAATCAGGGATTTTATGACCCACTACATACATTGCCATTGACGGACTCCTAAAAAATTTTGTCGCTTATTTTAGCAAAAATTAATCACATTAATACAGTCTCAGGGGGGTTTTGGACCTAGAAAATAGTCTAAGCTGTGTTTATGAAATAACGTAGATTGGACAATTAAAAGTACAGGTCAGCAACGCCGCAAGGTATAGTAGTGTGATCTAAGTCATCTTCCTGTGAGTACGTATGGGGCCGTTATGGGGTTAAGCCGAAAAGCCTGGAACAATGTGGTGATTTTCTCCATGTTGATTATGATCTTCTTTCTCAATGGGTTACATCACAAGTTAAATCCACAACAAGCTGAATTTGAAAGGGTTATGGTCCTGCCCGAACAAAGCTTTGTATTGGCAATGGCATACCCCGGCGTCAAAATTGAGCGTATAGGCACTACGTGGCGTATTGAAAATAAGCTGAGTGACAAAGTGCAAACAGCCTATACCGAGCAAGATCTTGTGCAGATAGTTCAGCTTTGGCAACACACTGAATTACAATCGATAGCACCACCGCAGCTTAATCCAGAGTCAGCAATCTCGGTTGCGACTTTTTGGTTAGCTGGAGAGGAGTTACCATTAAGTTATCAGCTATATCGAACTGATGAGCTGTATTTGCTATATGCTAAGCGTCAACAGCAGTGGCTGGAACTTGATGCTGATATAGCAATGCAATTATTTAAACCAATAGAATTATAGTTATGCCAGAATTACCAGAAGTTGAAGTCAGTCGTTTGGGGATTGAGCCTCATATCAAAGGTCATGTTATCAATGAAGTCCGCATTCATAATGGCCGTTTACGTTGGCCTGTGCCTGAAGACGTTGCGCGTTTAGAGGGGAAAGCAATTTCAGCAGTGAGACGCAGAGCTAAATATTTACTGTTAGAGAGCGAAGTGGGCACAGGGATCCTTCATTTGGGGATGTCTGGTAATTTACGAGTCGTTGAGCAAAATGAACCTTTGAAAAAACACGATCACGTTGAATTGCTGTTTGATAACGGTTTAGCCTTGCGGCTCAATGATCCACGCCGTTTTGGCGCATTTTTATGGCAAGACCCCGAACAGCAGCACAGTGTTTTTGCTAAGTTGGGCCCAGAGCCGTTAACAGACGTTTTTGACGCCAATCATTTATATCAAGCCAGCCGTGGTAAAAAAGTTGCGGTGAAGCAATTCATTATGGATAACCATGTGGTGGTTGGGGTTGGTAATATTTATGCCAATGAGTCTTTGTTTAAAGCGGGGATCCACCCAAAACGTGAAGCCGGTAAAATTTCGTTAGCACGCTATCAAAAGCTCACGCCAATCATTAAAGAAACGCTCGCTGCTGCAATTGAGCAAGGCGGCACAACGTTAAAAGATTTTGCCCAGAGCGACGGTAAACCGGGCTATTTTGCACAAGAATTGCTGGTCTATGGCCGTAAAGGCGAGCCTTGCGTGCAATGTGAGACTATTTTACAAGAGATTCGATTAGGTCAGCGCAGCACAGTCTACTGTACTAAGTGCCAGCGCTGACAATAGGTTACGCTTGATGTGCTGCGGGTGCCGCGATGCTTGCTCTATAGCACAGCTCGGATAATATGGCGGTTACTTGCTCGATGCGTAGCTCAAAACTTGATTTGAGCGCGCGTTCGTTACGCGTATGGTCGCCATCTCCATAGGGGCCAAAGCCATCTAATGTTGGCGTGCCTGTGGCTGAGGCCGTATTCGCATCAGAGACGCCGCCACGATGCTCGATAGGTTGAGCTTCTCCTAAAATGTCGTTAATTTCCTCCAATAGCGCTTGCTGCGCCTGTGTTGGTGCCATCACGCCGCGTTGCAAGCCGCCTTGTATATCCACTTCTACACCGGTTATCTCTATGGCCATACAAATGTTTTCAATGCCTTCTAATAGCCTTTGTTGTTCGGCTTGATTTGTGAATCGCGCTTCAACTTGCATACTTGCTTTACCTGAAATGGTGTTCGCGCCGATGCCGCCTTGCACTTTACCGACATTCACAGTACTACCCGCTTTAAGATCGGTTAATGAGGTCATTTCTAACAGCATATTTGCCATAGCAAAGTTGGCGTCAATGCCATCTCTGTAGTGATTACCTGCATGGGCAGGTTTGCCGGTCACTGTGATGTGATAGGTTGCAATGCCTTTTCTGGCTACGACAAGCTCATGTTCTTTTCCTGCGGCTTCAAATACAAAACATGCATCATATTGTTTGGCTATTTTTGTCGTTAAAGCTTGGCTGTCGTCACTGCCAATTTCTTCATCACTCACTAGCAACCAGTCTATATTTGCGAGTTGACCATATTGCTGTTTAAGGCGTCTTAGTGCGTTCAGTGCAACCCAGTTACCGCCTTTCATGTCACAGACACCTGGGCCGTAGACGTAATATTCGTCTTCTGAAAACTCGGTGAAGGTGTCCTTGGGGAAAACCGTATCGAGATGGCCTAGTAATAATATGCGTTTACCTGAGTTTCGAGGTGAGCGAAACAGTAAGTGATCACCAATGTGTTCACGTTGGTAGCGAGTGAGTGAAAAGCCAAGAGGCTCTATCAACGCAATCATTTGCTCACCGTGTTTATCCACACCAACTTTATTTTTACTGTGCGAGTTACAGCGTATTAAGTCTGCTAATTCTGCATAGTCCAGATTCATCCTAATCTTCTCCCTGTGAAGGTTTGGCTCATCGTGGCGTTTTTCGGTTGCAGTTCAGTGAAGCTTTTATGAACAGTTTTCAGTTCAGTAAAAGGATCAAAAATTTGTCATACAGATGGTCTTAACTAGTAAGACAAGGCTCTGTTTATGCACCTATTTTTAAACCAAGGAGATACTTTATGACAGCCGTATCGCGGGCGCCGCATGTCGGGATTTGGATGTACGAAAATGGCGGGGGAAAAGAAATCGAACAACAGTTGGTTCACGCATTAGCCGAGCGTGGGATCTTAGCTAGTACAGGTCTAAATCTGCGTGATGCCAGAGCGCGAGATGGTGGTATTGAGTGTAACGGTGTTGCAATGGAGCAGTTAGATGCCTTTTTAAGTTACAACGCGGGCCAGCAAACACAATATCAACTTTATTTATACGAAACGCTCAACGAAACCATTCCAACGTTGAATAACTATCGTGCTTTTGCACTGGCTGAAGATAAGTTTCGCACCTCACACTTGCTCAATAGTCATGGGATATGTACGCCTGATTACCGCTTATGCCACAAAAATGACATGGATGGTTTACGTGCAGCGCTACAAGATTTTGGCGGTAAGCTCGTATATAAACCCACTGATGGTTGGGGCGGCGTCGGCATTGTAAAAATTGAAGGTGAGCAAGCACTGGATATGATCATGCCATTTTTGAGTCGTACAGATTTACGCTATTTCTATGTGGAGCGCTTCATTAATTACGACAATACAGATTATCGCGTCGATATTGTTGATGGTCAGTTTGTCGGTTGTTATGGCAGAAAAGCCCCTAAAGATGATTGGAAAACCAATGTCACCAGTGGCGGCAGTGTATTTGTGCGTGAAGCCAATGATGAGGTGGTGGAGCTCGCAATAAAGGCAACTAAAGCGTTGGGGCTTGAGATAGCGGGGGTTGACCTCATTTTTGACCGGGAAAAAGAACAGTACGTGGTGTTAGAGGTCAATACAATTCCTGCTTTTGCCACCCCAGAGCAAGAGCAACTAGGACTGACATTTAATCAAGCTAAAATCCAAGCTATGGTGGGTTTGATTGAAAAAACAGTGGTTAATAAAACTTCATTTCAATCTGCCAAGGTGGCCTAATCTCATGCAAAACAAAACACAATTACCCAAAATTGGCTTGCTCTATTTGGACTATGTACTGCGCTTTTTCGATAAGTCTAATTTTAAAGGCTGGCCCGATAAAATTGAAACGGTGGTTTATCACTGGGGTAACGATAAAGCACGCTTTATTGCTGAAGTGAAGCGTAAAAAAATTGAGGTATTGATCGGCAATATTCCGGCAACGGCTTATGAAACATTTAGAGAGATCGCGCGCGCTTTACCTGAGGTTAGATTTTTACCCTCACTAGATAGTCAGTTTTCCAATAAATCTAAAGAAAATGTCACCCACTTTTGCCGTAAATATAAGCTGCCTGCGCCGCATACAGAAATATTCTACATTCCTGAAAGGGCACAGCAGTATTTGGCAAATGCACAGTATCCTAAAATTATTAAGCGCTCATATGGTCCTTCGAATTATGGTGGGTATTTTGTCCATAAAGTAGATAGTGCTGAGGAGGCACAGGCTCTGCTGAGTGAGAAAAAGTATTACCCACTCTACATTCAAGATTTTGTGCCAATGGAGGCGGATATTCGTGTGATGCTGATTGGCCATAAACCGGTATGTGCGTTTTGGCGCAGGCCTCCCGAAGGTGAATGGTTAACGAACACGAGCCAAGGCGGGAGTATGGACTATCAAGCTGTGCCGAAATCAGTTTTGAAGCTGGCAACGGCCGCATCTAAAGCGGCCAATGCGGAATATTGGGCATGTGATATTGCATTAGGTAAAGATGGAAAATTGCGCATTTTAGAATGTGCAACGGCCTTTGCAGCATTTCCTTATATTCGAGATTGGATTGGTCAATACTTGATGTGGCTGCTCTCTAGTGGTTATTTCAGAAAGCCGAACATCCCGCTATATAATTGGGAAGAGCTCGGCAAAATAGACGCGCGTTTATTGCGTACCATGCGTCATATCGGATTCTCTCAGTACACGCCAAGCCAAGATTGTGGTGAGGTATTCCAGCAATTTGATGAGCAAAATTTTCCTATTTTAGATACGAATTTCAAACTTGGAGAAGAGTGGCCAAGTGAAATTTGGAATCTGCAAGATAACTTTGTGCTTGGCGCTCAAGCTGTTGCCGCCAAAGCGATGCAGCCAATTCCTGCCAGTGATGAGTTAGCCGAAGATCTTAACAACTATGACGCACCACAGTTTGATGAAGCCCAAGTAAGGGCACTGTTGAGTCAGGTGCGTGGTGTAGGTGAAAAGATGGTTGATGACATTATGACGACTTTTGGTGCACATGGTGTCGTGGAAGCGCTCAATACCGATCCTCAAAAGCTATGTGTGGTGAAAAACCTCAAAGACAAAAAATTAGAGAAGATAGTCGAGCATTGGCAAAACCATGCAGGCCAAATCTAATTGAACCAAAAAGATCCTTCTAGTGACGGGGGCTTTGCCGCCGTCTTTTTCCGCCCTAAGAGTAAATCTGTACTATGAAAATTCAATATGCTTCCTATCAAGATACTATCGACGCTTTGCAATCTGCAATGAGTGAACACCCGCATTTAATTCGACTTCAGAGTATTGGGCAAACGTGGGAGGGGCGACCGATCATGTTGGTAACGGTCTCTTTAGACGTCACTTACGCTGATGATAAACCAGCTCTATTGTACACCGGCTCTATTCATGCCAGAGAGTGGATAGGAAATGAATTGGCACTCAAGTTTATTCAGTACATTACGGAAAACTATCGCTTTAACCCCAAGCTACAGAATGCTCTGACGCGCAATACTTTGTATATGGTGCCTTGTTTAAACCCGGATGGCTTTGAATATTCTCGCAATCACTTTTCGTTTTGGCGCAAGAATCGTCGCAATAATGGTGATGGCACTTATGGAGTCGACTTAAACCGTAATTTTGATGCTAAGTTTATGCGTAATCAAAATATGGGATCAAATACCTATGGTGGGCCACACGCGTTTTCTGAGCCCGAGACATGTGCGATCCGAGATTTTGTTGAGCAGCATGACAATATTCGTATTGCGCTAGATTATCACTCTCAAGGGAATGTGTTTTTTCCTGCGCACAAATTTAACCATGAAGTAGAAATAGAAGGGGCTGATTTAAACATCTTGTGCGCCAATATGAATCATGAGATTAAAAAAGTGACGGGTAGGCAATATGGCATCCATCGCGGCAAGCCTCCAGCTCAGCTCATTCATGGCAGTGGTCGAGAATATTATTATCGTAAAGGCATTATTGCCACCGTTGTTGAGGTGGGTACGAGAAACATTCCTGATTATATGAAAAATATGTCGGAAAGCGTCGCTGAAAATATTCCAGCAATTGTACACGCGCTAAGTGAAGCGATTAATTACTCGCCTCTGGCTCCTGAACGTGTTGTCGGGTTTACTATTAAGGAAATTGATCATGAGGGCGTTGAGCTTGAGTGGCAATATGACAATAGAGATGATATTTACTTTGAGCTGTACCGCAGTGAGAGTAATAAAAGCCCCTGCGGTGAGGAAAGCCTAATCGCTATAACTAAGTCATTGTCTTTTAAAGATTCACAGCTGCGCAGTGGACAAAGTTATTTTTATAATATCCGTGCTGTAGATAAGGTCACAAAGATAAAATCGCCTTTCAGTCCTGAATTGCGGTTAAAAACACATCTAGCTCGACATCAAAGTGCTCGCACTTTATTTCCTGCCAAGGAGTTTGTCGGCTATCTAAGCGAAAACTATCTCTCCAAGAATAAGGAACACTTTGGTTACAACTCGATGTTTATTGGAGTGGATAAAAAGCGCGGGGTTAGCATTGGCGTCGTGCAGTTTGATTTAAGCTCTTTACCCGTGGGTGCTGATATCGAGCGGGCAGAGTTTTCCCTGTACCCGATGAATCGCGTCGCTGCCAAAATTGAGCAGTACGGCGAGTGGTCAGTGGCTATTATCGATGCGCATAGCGTGTCAGATATTTATGATTATCAGGCTGTGAGCGAGGCTAAACCACTTCATACCTTAGGACAGACGTTTGAATCAGATAAAATGACGCAAGGGATCTGGATGAAGTGGCAATTTAATGGCGTTGAGCGCACACTGTTAAACTCATTAATTGAACGGCAAAGTTTACTATTACGCTTACAAGGCCCCAAAACATTGCCCATTGGTAATGACTCACAGGTAATGCAGTTTGATATTGGCTATGGCCCTTTTGGCAGCGGTTTGCACTACCGGCCTAATTTAGAGCTTGTTTATCAAGTGCCAGAACAGCAATTAACCTTACTGCCTACGCACTGTAATACCATCTATAAAGAGTCAGTCGTAGCAGATAGACTGGCCTCTGGATTTGATGAGCACGGGGAGATTGTATATGGACAAATGGCCTTTGCATTAAATGCAGATTTACCGGTAGACAAAACGGTTTTCACACAAGCGTGTTTAACACTGCGTAGCTGCAACAGCATAGCCAGCGCTAAAGATGTACGTTTTACTATTGAGCTGGTGGAGCTTCAAGATGTTGATTTTCAGGCGGTTAAGCAACGTCAAAAGATAGAGTATATAGGCTATGAAGTGAGTAATGAGCAGTTGCGAGAACGTGCAGAGCATCATTTTATTTTCGATAGTTATAGCCTACAGGCACTAGAGCGGCTTCATCAGGCGCATACGCCTTTTTATTTTATTATTCGTGCGACATCTGAATCTCAAGCCACCAATGCGCTCGTGAATTGGACAGCTTGTCAGGACCAACATCCAGCTCAGCTGAACATTAATTATATTACTCGGCGCAAACATGCTGTCACAGCACCACAAAACTTATCGGCACACATAGAGGGCGGTGTTGTTAAATTAGTTTGGGAAAACCCTGAAGATGAAGACTTTGTCGGCTGCTTTGTGGTGCGAAACCGTTTTCACCCGCCGCGCTCGCCTTTTGATGGGGTAAAGCTTTATGGCGGAAAAGATGCGTATACGCTGGATAACTTTGGTAACGCGAAGTTGAGTAAGTACTATGCTGTGTTTAGCTATGATGATGTGCCAAATTATTCAGCTCCCTTAGTTCTACATTACTCTGGTGAAGAGTAAGTAACTTGATTCAGGGGGCCCCCCCTGAATCAGTCTTAAGCAAGTTAACTAAAAATAAACTTAAAATTAATAATTTTATTTGCAGCGTATGGAGCGCCCTTTTGTACCGTAACCCATTAATTTAATTATTTTTAGTTCTTAATGTTGTCTGTCGATGGTAAGAAAAATTCCCGAATCACCTGCTAATTTTATCGCCAGTGAGCGAGGTTAAATTAACACCGATAGGTGTCTTGTTGAGTACAGCTGCACACGCTGAAGTGCAGTACTCGCTCGCTAAGTGTATCGCTCTTCCCTATTTTTTATTGGCGCATAAACAGGTTTTAGGGTGAATCGTATGGGAACGGGAGGGTGGCCAAACTGTCCGTAATTGGGTGACCCATTTTATGTTCGATCAAGGCAATGGATTGCTAAGATAAGAGTGATACGCATGGACGCTTTTTTTACATGCGGGAAAGTGCGCTACCGGTTTTTATACTTGGCGCGTATCTGGGATGTCAGTTACCATTTAGGTTTTATGATAACTGTGAAAAACGCGTATGACTGAACTATACCACTGGTTTGATTTGCTGGGTGTTATGGTCTTTGCAATCTCTGGTACTTTATTGGCTTATCGCAAGCATATGGATGGCTTTGGCGTGGTTGTGCTTGCAACGGTTACAGGCATTGGTGGTGGCACAATACGGGATGTGATATTAGATACCCCGGTGTTTTGGCTCCATGATAGTAGCTATTTTATCGCTATTTTTAGTGCGGTTATATTATGTATCTGGTGGATTAATAGACAAAAAACGGTGCCCAAACAGCGTTTATTGACTGCTGATGCATTTGGATTGGCCTTTTTTGCCGTAATGGGAATGCAAAAAGCCATGAGTTTAGATATGCCAGATACCACTGTCATTATCATGGGGGTTTTAACCGGGTGTTTTGGTGGCGTCGTCAGGGATGTATTAGCAGATGAGATGCCGATGTTACTCAAAGGTGAGCTTTATGCCATCACCTGTATTATTGGGGGAATAGTGTATACGCAATTGATCCATTTGGGCGTATCACTAGAAATTACTATGGTGGTGTCGATGTTGACAATTTTATTGTTGCGTCTTGCTGCTATTCGTTGGCATTTGGTGTTACATGTATTCCAATACAAAGCTTAGCTATATCATGGTGTTAGTATAAATTTCTAGTTGTAATTTACCCAGAAGTTAGCCTAGAAACATAAGATGTGAGACAACGGATGTCACTAGCAAAAACCTATACTCGAGCACAAGTGGGTGTTAATGCGCCACTTGTGACCGTCGAAGTTCATTTAAGCAATGGCTTACCTGCGTTTAATATTGTTGGTTTGCCAGAAGCCTCAGTTAAAGAGTCAAAAGAGCGTGTACGTTGCGCATTAGCGCATTGTCACTTTTTATTTCCTGAGCAGCGTATTACCGTTAACCTTGCCCCAGCAGATCTACCTAAGCAAGGTGGGAGATATGATTTGGCCATCGCGATTGGCATTTTATTGGCATCAGGCCAGCTGCAAAACGCTCACATACATGAATACGAATTTTATGGCGAGTTAGCCTTGACGGGAGAGTTGCGTGAGGTCACGGCGGTGATCCCGGCATTGATAGCTGCAGCAAAAGCGCAGCGCTGTTGCTTTATACCTTTGTCGAATCAAGTGATGGCGAGCTTAGTTACTTATGGCACACGTAAATCGGCAGTCAGTTTGCGAGATGTATGGATGGATTTAGGTGGGCAGCAATCATTGTCTTTTGATAAAGCTATGGTGTGTCCTAATGAAGATCAATTCAATATGCATATTGATATGAATGAAGTGAAAGGCCAGGTCGTTGCGAAACGGGTACTAGAAATCGCTGCGGCAGGGGCACACAATGTTTTATTTTTAGGCCCTCCGGGTACAGGCAAGTCGATGCTGGCACAGCGAATGCCGACCATTATGCCACCAATGCAGATAGAACAAGCTCTAGAAACCGCGTCGGTGTATTCATTGATCGGTAAAAGCATAGATCCCAAAAAGTGGCGTCAAAGGCCTTTTCGTTCGCCGCATCACACTTGTTCCGCAGTGGCATTGGTCGGCGGTTCTTCAACCCCTAAACCTGGGGAGATCTCCTTGGCTCACAATGGTATTTTGTTTCTTGATGAATTGCCTGAGTATGAAAGAAAAGTGTTAGATTCTTTGCGAGAGCCGATGGAAACAGGCACTGTGAATATTTCGCGTGCAGCACAACAGGTAGACTTCCCAGCGCGGTTTCAGCTCATCGCAGCATTGAACCCGAGCCCCACTGGGTGCCATCACGATAAACGCTCAACACCAGATCAAGTATTGCGCTACTTAAGTAAAATATCAGGGCCATTTATTGATCGTATTGATCTACAAATTGAGTTGCCAAGACTCAGTACGTCAGAGTTACAGTCAAAGGATGAGGCAGAGGATAGTGCCAGTATTCGTGCGCGAGTTGCGCGAGCACGTTCAATGGCCATAGAACGTCAAGGCAAAGAAAATGCGATGCTTTCCACTAAAGAGCTTGAAAGGTACTGTGCATTGTCAGAGGTTGTGGGTGAATATTTGGCAAAAGCGACAGAAAAGCTGCAGTTATCGCCTCGTTCCTACCACCGCGTGGTTAAGGTAGCGAGAACAATAGCGGATCTAAATAAACATGATGTGATTGCGCTGTCTGATTTGAAAGAAGCACTCAGCTATCGTGCTTTTGAGCGCTTACTTTCCCAATTGACTCGCTAAGCAGACAGCATATAGCCCTTGCCGCGAACTGTAACAATGCGTTTTTGGTCTTTTTCATCACCCAGTTTTTTACGTAATCGGCCGATTAGTACGTCAACCGTGCGATCACTTGGACTCCAGTCTGGCTGCCCGATGTCCTCAGAAATTTTTGCCCGTGACGTGGCTTTACCTGCATTGGCAATCAGGCAAATAAGTACTTTATGCTCAGCTTCAGTGAGTCTAGCTTCATCCCCGTTAGGGTTGATTAAGGTGCGGTTATCAGGGTGAAGTTTAAAGTCTGCGTATTCTATAAACTCTTCTGACTCGTCTTCATTGCGCGCACCAGCTAAACGCTTGTACAGAGCACGCATACGCAATTCTAACTCTAGTAAGTCAACTGGCTTACAGACGTAATCATCAGCCCCTTGCGCTAAGCCTGCAATACGGTCAGCTTGAGAGTCACGGCTTGATAACATAATCACACCGAGATCAGTCAATGTGTTAAGTTCTTTCGCCAGCTGTAGGCCATCGGTGGCTGGTAGAACAATATCAATGATAGCCATCATAAAAGGAGTGCCCGTTTGGGCTTGCTCCTGCACACGCTCTAGTGTCCGAGCACCGGTATTATCAACGGTGATTTGAAACTCCGTTTGTGCAAAGTGACTTTCGACTCTTTTAGCCAGTAACTCATCGTCTTCGACTAATAATACGTTTATGCTCATGGTCTCGAAACTTATTCAATAATTAATCTTTATCTTAGCACCGAGAATTCTCGGCTGAGAACCCTAAGTTATCTATTTTTATATAAAAACTCTAATGAAAAGCGACAGTAATTAGTACGCTATTTAGTCACTTTATGAAAATAATAAAATAGTTCTAGCTTTTTATTACTTGCACATAAAAAAATAGCAGCACTAAAGTGCTGCTACAAGGTTTTATTTACCGTACATGTGTTGCCACCACTGTGGCTCATCTTTTAGGTGTTTATCGAAGTAGGCCAACATGGTGTCCCACCATTGAAAACGACGGTCTCTTGCAAAAATTTGGTGATCTGCACCTTTATATTCGATCAACTCGACATCTTGATTAAGCATTTTAAGCGCTGTGTACATAATGTGGCTTTCACCGACAGGTACGTTTACATCCGCATCACCATGGACTAACAAGAGTGGTGTTTTGACCTTGTCTGCATTGAATACCGGGCTTTGTTGGCTATAAAGGTGGCTATTATTCCAAGGGTAGCTGTGCTTTGATGCTTCTGCTGAATAGAGGTAACCCCACCACCCATGACCCCAATAAGAGGTTAGGTTCGAGATACCAGCATGAGAAATGGATGCACTGAACATGTCTGTTTTAGTCGCTAAAGTCATTGTCATAAAGCCACCGTATGATGCACCTAAGTTGCCCAAGCGCTTTTTATCGACAAATTGATATGCGTCTAAGAATGCATTGGTGCCTTCAATGATATCGTCCGCTGCGCGGTTACCCCAATCATTCACATGTTTTGCTGAGAATTCCTGACCAAAGCCAGTGGCACCTGATGGTTGCAATACATAGACAACGTAGCCGTTTGTTGCCCAGAAATTAAATGGATAGCGACCTGTAAAGCCTCGTGACACTGGCGATGTACCACCATAATAATAAATTAACGCAGGGTGTTTTTTACTCTTGTCTAAGCCATGAGGAACATACACTCGACCTTTGATCTCTGTACCGACAGAGTTTGTAAAGTTAAACTCTTCAAGTGTCGCGATTTCGGCATTCTTGTATGCAATGGGCTGAGAGTCCCATACCGTGCTGGCTTTATTGCTTTTGACACTCAGTTGTATCAGTTTGTTCGGGGTTGAAGCCGTTGTACCAGTGGCAAGTACTACAGGGCTACGTTTATCAGCAACGCTATATTTATCAACGACATCTAACTTCGTTTTTAACGACTTGAATTTATTCTTACTTTCATCAAAGAGATATAGCTTTTTGCGATCTTCATCAGTAACTTTGAGTACTAAGTCACCGTTGTTAAGCACTTTGAATGAATCAATAGAAGGATCGAATTGCTTGCTGAGCGCTTTGATATCGCGGCCTTGTGTATTCATCCAGAATAGCTGAGTGTCATAGTTGTTTGCCAGTACGCCTTCTTTTAATGAGCGACCTAAACCATCTCCAAACTCAGCACCAGCTGAGACGTAGATACCATCGTTACCATAACGCGCATCTTTAAACGTACCATATTGACCCAATACTTTACTGCTGTTGTTGCTCAAATCGAATTCAACCAGTTCTGTCACACTATGGTATGGCGCAGCATAGTTTTGCGGGGAACGCGTTGCCAAAATACGATTGTTCTTTGCGTCAAAGTCTTCTAACGAGTGACTTAAGTTATGTTCAGTTACTGCTTGAATAAGACCTGTACTGATGTCCATCAAGTAAACTTGGCTGATATTGCGAGCGTAAGACCAGCGGTCTTCAAGACCTTTGTAGTGCTTAACGATTTTGTCGCCTTTTGGCGCTGTTTTAGTCCAAGTGAAGATCAACGTATTATCATCAAAATATTGAAACCCACTTGCGCCTGCTAAATCTTCTGCAATTACGGTTTCTTTTAGTGACTTAATATCGAGTGTTTTAAGCTGTTTGTTTTGTACAAATACCACGCTTTTTGAATCGCTCTTCCACTTAACGGCATTTGCATCAACGCCATTGAGTCGATAGATAACATCGCCGTCTTCATTGTACAAGACTGTGTCTCGCAGGGCTGAGTTGCCTTTGTTATCTTGATAGCGTTGCTCAGTGGCAACGTAGTAATCCGCGTTTGGCGATAATGAGATAGCACTGATGGTTGGAGAATCAAAAAGTTGCTTCGCAGAGAGCGCTTTGGTGCTTTTTTGGGTGAACACCAGCTGATCATGCTCGGCTTTACCTGTGAAATCTACAGCCACTTTTTTCCAATCACTGACTTGCTCGGCGATAATGAGTAATTGATGATCACCTGTAACGGCATTGATCTGGTGAGTATTTTTCCCATCAAGCAGCTGACCATTTAGAAATACATGTGCTTTCTCGATACCGGTCAGGTTTAGTTTACCTTGTACGAAGCGGCCCGTAGAAAACTCTAACTTAAGTGCTTGTAAACCACCCATAGTTAGGGCATTCACATCAGCAAGCGGTTGCCATTTTATGCGCTCACCAAATACTTCTAATGCGTCATTATCAGTGCCGAGCTTGTTTGCTAGGTTTTTTACAATAGCCGCCTGATGTCCAGTATGATGTGGTTTCGTTTGAATATTTTGGCCGATAGGACCAATGAACTGTATGTATTGAGTATCGATTGGCGCTGCGCTGAGTTGCGTAGCTATTGCGGAAAATAGTAAAGTGACCGCTGACTTAAATTTCATAGTATGCGCCTATTGTAGGTAAATAATTTGCGTTAATATAACATATTCATAAAGATTACTATGGGCTGTGCGATTAAGTGCTGCACAGTTAAGATTGAAATAAATGGTTGTTACATGAGGAGTAGACCTTGTTTTTGTTAATTAGCTACATGTTACTAGCTATCGCGATTTCTTTTTTGTGCTCGGTAATGGAGGCGGTATTACTGAGTATTACGCCTAGCCATGTTGGGATGATGAAGCAACAGAACCCCACTTTGGCCGCTAGGGTACAAAAGTTGAAAGACAATATTGATAAACCTCTAGCAGCTATTCTAACGCTTAATACTGTGGCACACACTGCCGGTGCTGCGGGTGTGGGTGCACAAGCAGCGGTTGTTTTTGGTGATGCTGCTGTGGGGGTTGCTTCTGCCGTAATGACATTATTGGTATTGATATTGTCTGAAATTATTCCAAAAACACTAGGTGCGACTTACTGGCGTGCATTGACTCCAAGCGTCAGCTTTGCATTGGTATGGATGGTACGTCTGCTAAAGCCATTTGTATGGATGTCAGATCAACTGACAAAGCTTATTGGCAAAAAAGGGGATGAGTCAGTCTATATTCGTCAAGAAATTGAAGCGATGGCTGAAATGGGCTCTCAAGCTGGCGCATTGCAGGCAGAAGAGTCAGCGACTATTCGCAGCTTATTGCAGTTTAGGCATGCGAAATTAGAAAACCTGATGACCCCTAGAACGGTGCTTTTTAAAATACACAAAGATATGACGGTGCACGATTATCTTGCGGATCATGGATCAGTGTCATTTTCTCGAGTATTAGTTTTCGATCAAAATAGTGATGATATTGTTGGATTTGTGCATAAAAATGACATCATGTTGGCTTACCACCGCCTTGGTGAAGACTATAAAATCAGCAAGCTGATGAAACCGTTATATACGGTGCCAGAAACCTTGGCTGCGCCTACGTTATTCCAGACATTGCTAGAAAAACGCATTCATATTGCGCTGGTTGTTGATGAATATGGTGACATTCAAGGTATTGTTACTCTTGAAGATTTATTGGAATCCCTGATGGGCATGGACATCGTTGACGAGCGAGAGCAGACTAGCGATATGCAAGCCGCTGCAAAGCAAAAATGGCAGCAACGAGTGGATAATCATAGTCACCTGATCGTCACAGAAAATGAACCTGAAGAGCAGGAAAAAAAGTGATTTCCAAGGTGTAGTACGCCCCTGCCTAAGGGTTAGAGTTGATCATTCTTTGCCATGAATGGATCCAACGTACGAACTCATGCAGAGCTTTTGGTCGACTGATCAAATAGCCCTGCATGAGCAAACTGAATTTATACCGCTCTAGGTATTGCAATTCTTCTATTCGCTCAATACCTTCTGCAACGATATCTAGTTGCTCGTTTTGGGCAATGTCTATCAAACTATCTACTAACACTTGTGAAAAGCGATCGGACTCGATATACGTGATCAACGAACGGTCAATTTTGATTTCAGTAAAGGGCAGTGTTTTAAGTTGATGAATATTGGTAAAACCCGTGCCAAAATCATCTAATGCAAGATCAAAGCCACGCAATCTTAAGCGATTAATGGTCTCGAGTTGTAAGCTGGTCACAATTGGTTGGTTTTCGGTAATTTCGACAATGACTTCCTGTGGCTTTAGGCGGTTAAGCTCTAATATCAAAGCGAGTTTGTCTGGGCAGCTAGTATCATTAAGCTGTATGGGGGAAAGATTAAATGCCAACTTAAAGGGGTAATTTAATTCGTTCCTGATCAATTGAAATTCGGTTGCGGCTTTCTCAAATAGTTGAAAAGTGAGTAAGTTCACTAAATCAAGATCTTCGGCAACGCCAATAAAGCGCTTGGGTAGCATCACTTGCCCTTGGTCCTTGGACACGATACGCGCAAGTACTTCGATACTTTTGATTTGCTTGGTACCACGGTGCACCTTTGGTTGATAAAAAGGGGTGATCTCATGCTGGCTGATGGCCTCAAGCAGCTTATCTTCCGAGATAGGTTGCTCATACTCTTCTTCTGTCCCAACAAAACTATCGAGCTTTTTTAAATTCCTTTCAACATCTAGTAGCTGTACTGGTTTGGCAATATTGCCAATTAAGTGGGTACAGTGCTGCCTTGCTAAATTTGCCGCAAGATCGATGATGCGATTTTCCATTTCTGAAATAATAATGATCCCTCCGGGGTAATGTAATTCCCCCAAATGGCGAATAAACTCCATCCCATCCATTTCTGGCATATTGAGATCGGTAAAAATGGCATCAAAAGGGTGAGGGGACTGACGTATTTTTTCTAATGCTTTTACAGCGCTATCGACGACAGTAATATATTCGACATCGAGCTCAGAGAGGATAGCCTGCATCACGACAAGAATTGCTTGGGAGTCATCTACAACAAGTATACGTCGGCTACGATTGTTCATAATTTCCTGTCCCTAGGGCTGAATTGTATATTTGCTCGTTAGGCTTAAAACCCTACCAGCTTTGCTGATTTCAAATTATGACCAAAGTATTTCAAACTGATCATAAAGTGTGTCTCTAAACAACTCCATAAGCGTAGTACAACTTAGTAATAATTCACCCAATGTCTCTTCAATAGATACTGAGAATTGGCGATAATAAGAGAAATTTCGAGAGTGCAGTGAGCATAATGACAAGAATTGAACTCCCCATTGGTGACATGATGATTTCTGTCATGATAAATCAGCAAAAAGTAGTGCAGATATACAAAGAACAGCAATCAGTTCCCATAGAGACACATAGTGAACATCAATTGTGGGTTGAACTGGGCGATCATCAGCTGCAACTCGATACCTCCGAACTCCACACAAACGCGCTTGCCATCTCCGTTGATCAGTCACCATGGCAATGGGTGGAAGTCCCCCATGCTGAGGGTAAACGACGAGGTAATTGGTTAGGCTTAGCTGTATTGGGCATTAAGCTATTTAAAAGCGCTAAGGTGATAAAAACGGCGCTCATTGGCGCTTCGGTGGCGGGCTATGCATGGCTATTCTCATGGCAGTTTGCTTTGATGTTAGTGGTTTGCCTAGTTGTTCATGAATACGGCCATGTGCGAGCGATGAAATACTTTGGGCTAAAAACCAAAGGGTTTTACCTGATCCCATTTGTTGGGGGGTTAGCCATGAGTGAAGACAAAATGACGACACGCTGGCAGGATGTGATTATTTCCTTGATGGGGCCTGCATTTGGTTTGTTCACTTCGATATTGGGGATGGTTTTATACTATATCACCGAGGCTGAAATTTTCGCAGGTGTCGCCGTATTAAGTGCATTGCTAAACCTCTTGAATTTATTGCCTATTCTGCCATTAGATGGGGGGCATGTGTTGAAGAGTATTAGCTTTTCCATGCGTTCTTGGGTTGGGCTTATGGCGTGTCTAGGTGGACTTGCACTGGGGTTATGGGTTAGTTATGAATTTGGCTTAATGTTGCTGGTCGTGTTTATTTTTATTGGTAGCATAGAGATTTTATTGGAGTGGCGCAGTAGACACCAAACACATTTATTGCCATTAGATCGCTATGGACAAATTGTGTCTGCGGCATTATATGTGCTGGTTGCGGTGGGACATATTGCCGTGATGTGGCACTTCGCAGACTCAGATAACGTCATTCTGAGTCTGCCAGTGAAGGTGTTATCTAGCTAAACAAACGTTAAAACCGTCGCAATAACAATGCCTGTTACCACGAGCTGTAACAGGCAAAATCCCATGATATCTCGAGCTTTAAGACCTGCGATGGCGAGTACAGGCAGCGCCCAAAATGGTTGAATTAAATTAGTCCATGCATCTCCCCATGCCACGGCCATGGCAACACGAGCGATATCTGCCTCCAGTGCTTGAGCCGCAGGGATCACGATAGGTGCTTGCACCGCCCATTGGCCACCCCCTGAGGGCACAAAAATATTTACCAAGCCCGCACTTAAAAAACTCCAAAAAGGTAAGCTTTGGGCGCTGCTGATAGAGACAAATCCTGCAGAGATTTGCTCTGCTAGGCCTGTTTGTACCATGATGGCCATTATCCCTGCATAGAATGGGAATTGGATCACAATACCAGCTCCTCCTTTGATGGCGTCTTGCAGTGAATTGAGTATCTGTGTAGCGGAGCCATGTAAAAGAATGGCTAAAAATAAAAATAATGCGATGATGATATTGAGGTTGAGCCCCCCATTTTCAACGAGGAAGTAATAGCCTAAATAACCACATCCAATGAGCCCGATGAGTCCACCTAGGAAAGGACTGTGCTCTAAGCGCTCTGCTGGGGTGAGTGTGTGTTTGGGTACTACTTTCTGTGTACTTTGTAATTTACTTTTATCGACTAAAACTTGCTCACTTTTTGGCGGTAGCATCGCGCGGTTTAACAGCGGTAAAACCACCACCATCACTGCGAGTAACAACAGGTTAAAATAGGAGAAAATAGTCTGTTCAGTGGTTATGATGCCAATTTGTGACTCGGCAAAGTGTCCCTCAGAAGCAATCGTAAGCGGCACTGAGCCAGCTAGTCCACCATGCCAAACAATAAAGCCAGAATAAGCGCTAGCAATGAGTACGCGATAGTCGACTTTTATCTGTCGAGCCAGCGCTTTTGCAAACAATGCACCGATGACTAATCCAAACCCCCAGTTTAGCCAACTTGCGAGCATGGAGATCAGTGTAACGAGCAAGATGGCTTGGCCTGGAGATGTTGCGAGCTTAGCAAGTCGATTCAGAAACTTGCCGCATATTGGCGTATTTGCCAGCATAAATCCCGCGATCAACACTAATAACATTTGCATGGCGAATGTCATTAAATTCCACAACCCAGCTCCCCAAATTTGGATGGTTTCAATTGGTGTGACTGGTGTGAAAAGAGTTGCCATAAACATCACAAATAAGGTTAGTATAATGACAAAAACAAAGGGGTCGGGTAGGTAACGCTCTACCGCGCTACTGAGTGGTCGGGTGATTCTATTTAGCATGTTAAAGTCCTGTTTTTATTATTTCGACTCGCATGGCACGGTGTATATCACTCAGTGAATACCAATGGGCGTGCTAAGCTAAAGTGGTCATATTGAGTAATATAACTAACGAAATCGCTAATAGTTAGTCTTTTAGACTAAAGTTAGTCGTGTAAAGTTGTTTTTATTTATATAAGTTATTGATATATTTGAATTAAAAAATTGGCATACATTGTGATTAAGATTATACATAGTGAATGAAGCAAGGAGCTTCTGCACACTCTGTCACAATGTGATGTTTTTAGAATAAACATACAACAAAGAGAGGTATTTATGGCAGGACAAGGTTCTGGCGGTAATGTTATTGCAGCGATATGTAATATATTTTTTCCTGGGTTGGGCCAACTCGTACAAGGCCGTATATTAGCTGCGATTATTTTTGCGATTATTACGGTAGGTGGTTATGCACTGTGGTTTTTAGTGGTACCAGCGATTATTGCAGCAGTTGTTCACTTGTGGGCAATTATTGATGCTGCTAAGTACTCTCCTCGAGATTAGCTTAGATAGCTACATAAATAGAGACAACTAGCTCAGTTGTATGGATAGAGTTATACCACTGAGCTTGGCAGGTTGATTGTCATCCAGAGACACTTTGAACAACACATGGCTTGTTTAGGCTTAATACGCTTTTCTTTTCCTCTTGTTTAAATCTATTTACAAATCAGCGAGTTTAATCTGCTTTGCATGTTGTTACGTAGCTGGCCTTGCAATACCATATGGCTGGATTTTAATAGATAGGAAATTTCAATGCAGTCTACAATTGAAAAACAGGTCATGATGACTAAAAAGCTGGCATTAACCGCTGCAGTTGCGTTATCTCTGAGTGCATGTGGTGGTGGTTCGGGGGGGTCAAATGACACCACTCCAGCAGTAACGACACAAACAATTACTTATCAGGCATTACCTTCGTTTGTTGACGTTAATGAAGGCGAGCAAGTTCGCTTATCGCTTAATACAAAGGGAAGTGGTGCATCAGATTTAAAATTTGACTGGCAAGTCAGTTTTGACAATCAGCCTTTAACAATCTCAGGTCAGGGTTCTGATACGATTTCGTTCACTGCCCCTGAAGTAGACGGTCGCCGCACAGTTCAGGTCAGGGTGTCATTGTCGGACAGTAGTGAAGCTAATACTTTTGGCTTTCAAGATCAATTCTTAACGGTTAATGTAGCTGATTTAACGCCTACTGAGCCGACGACAGGGCCGCAAAGCGAGCTGGGCACTATCGTCACAGAAATCGATATGTCTGCGATGGTGGCTGGGAGTACTTGGATAGAAACACAAAACCAATATACCAAGCAAGCTCAGTTAGATAATACATATACAGCGATTCATACGGAGCTTACGCGTTCATTTATCTTAGGAGCGATTGATCAAAATAATCAGACGATTGACACTAATTATTGTGGTTTTGAGGATTTGACTTCCGTTGATCTCGCTTCAGTATTTGCCAGTGTAAGTTGTGACTCTGGCAATAGAACGCGACAGTTTTTCCAAAAAGATGGCAGTTTCTCTGTTGTAGAAAAGTGTGATGATATAGTCATTGGTCAAAGTACATTCAAACAAAAAAGTGCAGAGTCGATCACTAATTTTGGTAACTTAACTATCAATTTTGATAATTACCCTAAGCTCGATAACAGTGCATGTGGTGTTGTCGTTTCAACTGAAGTTGAGTCAATTAACCAGGATAATGAAGTACTGGTCAGTGTTGACGCGACTGCTTTTCGCCTAATTACTGAATATGAAGGCAATGATTTTGAGGTGCTGTTTAGCTTTGAGGGTGCAACCGATGACTTCCTTGTTTCAATAGGTGGTATTATTGGTGCTGAAAATAAAGCTATTATTCAATCAGGTAGTTATGCAGAGCTCGGTGGTGAGGCTTCTCGTGGCCTCTTAAAATTCGAATTTGGAAATACCCCTGTGAATTTCAAAGGGACTTTCGATTTAACTTTACCAAGTTCAACGGCTGTTGATGAACAGCTTGAAGGTGAGTTTGAGCTTGTACTTGAATAAACGAGTCATTGCTATCCCATAGGATCGTGTTGAGGAGCTTATTCAATCGTAAAATTAAGAGGGTTGCGTAGGTGGTTTTTGCAACCCTAATTCAACCGTATTAAAGGACAAGCCAGTAAAGCCAAAGACTCATAGTCAGTGGGCTGAGCAGAGTGGACATAACCACGCTGCTGGCAAGTGTTGCTTGCGCGCATTGTTGCTGTCTAGCGACAAGATAAGCATTCACCCCAAGTGGAGATGCGGCCATTAAAGTGAGCACTGAGATTTGCATCGTTGGCAGCGCGAGTCCAGAAGCAAACCCCCAGACCATAGCAGGTAAAAGTAGTAGCTTCACGAGGCTTAAAATGAGTGCACTTTGCCATGCTTGTTGTAGTGAATATTGCACCAAACTTACCCCCAGAACAAACAGCGCCCCTGCAATGGCAGGTTTGGCCAGCCAATCCAATCCAGAGAGCATTAATTTAGGAATAGAAAGCTCAAGTGCATTTAGTAACAACCCAAGACTAATACTCAATACAATGGGATTGATGAATAAGGGTTTGAATGTACTGACTAAGGATTGCTTTAACGTGCTTGAAAATAAAAAACTCAGTGCAAATAACATGGCACTGTGGAAAGTGATGATCATAAAGACCATAGCGCCCGCATCCTTACCAAGGGCGGCAATAATAACCGGTAAACCTACCAGCACAGTATTTGAGTAGGTACCGCTCAGTCCCCACATGGCAGCTTCATTCAGTGCGTGCCTATGCGTTATCCATTTTGCAAATAACACTAAGAAGTAACAGGTCGCGACAGGGAGATAAAAAGCCAGCAATAGTTTTGCTGACGCCACCTTTGATAGGTCTGCTTGGTACATATTAAGAAATAAAAAAACGGGGATCGCCAAGTAAAATATAAAGCGTCTGAGCCCTTCAAGCTGGTTGGTGGCTATAAAACCGGTTTTACCGCATACAAACCCCGTAAGGACCAAAAATATTAGGGGGAAAAGAATTTCAACAGGGGCCATAGCAAAACGGTGCGAGTGAATTAGAGGTGCATTATACGAGCATGAAAGATTTTTTCATGACTTTTTAGTATGTCAGATCTTTGCCCATTTGATGTCATTACACGATATAATAAAAAACTGTCAGTGTGAGTATGAGTAGTATGGAATATCAGTTTATTAGAGATCCAATCACAGGTTATCGTGTGCGAATGTCACAGGAGCATGCGTTAGTTGGGCGCTGGCTCAATGAAGAGCTGGCGATTGCCGATGTAAAGTCCTTTATTGAGCAAATGAAAAGTCTCGTCAGTAGTCAGGATGAGATCCGTATAGAAGGACGGGAAGTCCGTTTGATCTTATCTAAAGACGAAGCCCTGTTTGAAGCGCACTCTTTGTATCAAAATGATGTTGATTTATCTCGGTATGAGGATGACTTTTTAGAGTTAGACGAAGATGGACTTGTTGCAGGATGTGGTTTTGAAGACTTTCAAGCCCTGATGCTCGATTGGCAAGCGTTTACACAGGGCCGAAGATAACTCTCAATTAAGCGGTGGCGTTTTGCGGTGGTGCACCGTAGAGGCGCTCAGCTCTTTGAAATAACACCCAAGAGGTTAAGATATATTTGTCATTGGACAAAGGCATGTTGCCTCTGTGGGTATGGGTGAAGTAACTCGGCGCAATGACCATACTGCCTTGTTTTGGTGCAAGCTTTTTATTTTGATAGAAAAACTCGGTTTCTCCCCCTTCTTCTACATCATTGAGATAAAACATAAATAACAGTACACGGTGCAGTGCTTCATTATGATGAAGCTGTGGATAAACCTCGCTGTGCCAATATGGATAGCCGCCTTTATTCACAGGGTATTTCTGCGCTTGAATAGGGCCTAATCTAAATAGCTGCTGGGTTAAAACGGGTAGCTGAGGTCTCCCTACTTCTTCGAAGTTTTCTACGGTTAAGTTGACAGGTTTGCCCGTTTGCGGATGATAGACATTCAAGCCAAATGCACCGAGCATCATAAAAAAGTGCTCTTCAATGTACTCAAACAAGTACTTTGAGGTGGCTTGCTCGATTTCACGTAGTTGACTCTGATATTCAGGGTGATTATTGAGATACAAATCTTGGCTGACTTTTTTGCTGAGATCGACGCCGCCAGACGTTTGTCCTTGAGCTAAATGTGGACTTTCATCAAAGGTTTGCATAAATTTGTTGCAAAACTCTGCACTGAGTGCATTGTCATAAACGCGAATAAAATCAGTCATCTCAATCCTCAAAGGTTATTAGAATTATTATGCTTACAGAAAAAATCATGCCACGCTTCAGTGAAACCGATGTGCTTGGCCATATAAACAATACCGTACTCCCTGTGTGGTTTGAAGCTGCTAGAGCACCTATTTTCAAAATATTTACACCTGATTTAAATCCACATAACTGGAAACTGATTGTCGCCAAGGTAGAAGTTGTCTTCAAAGGAGAGCTTTTTTATGGCCAAGAAGTGGAAGTCAAAACCATGATTGAAAAGCTAGGAAATAGCTCCTTTGTGATTTTGCAGCAAGCTTGGCAACACGGTGAATGCTGTGCAGAAGGACGTACAGTTATGGTGCGTTATGATTTTGCAAGCAAGTCTTCTGAGCTTTTAAGTGATGCTGAGCGCGAGGCATTGTCAGCGTATCTTTTGTAAAGTGGTCATGTGGCGCTGTATAAACAGCGCCATCTAAGGGTTACTTGGTGGTAATGTGTGTTTTAAATTGATGCCCCAGCGCAGCAGAAATACAAGGGAGTACATCATATTGGTAGCTCGATAAGGTATTGGCATCATCTAGTTTGGTGATTTGCAATATCTCATAATCATTTAGCTCTATGATACGTGTCCCGGGTGCATGCTCACAGCGCGAGTGCGAGTCGGCCTCATATTCATAAATAAAGTGCGCTAATATACGTTTTAAATGGGTTTCGTATTTCACCGTGTTTTCACTGACGGTTGAAATTCTCACTTTAAACGCTTCAAAGTCAGGATCTTCCTCAACGCTCTCTGCGGGCTCAACTTTTAAGAGATTAACAGCATTGGTTTGCGGAGTTTCATTATTTGACACTGCAACAGTAACGGGTCGGTTACTAATGATTTCAAACCACCCTCTGAGAAATTGGTTTACACCGCCAGACAAGCCTGTGTGTGATAATAAATTAGCGACTTGTACAAGAATAAATAAGCTAAAGATGAAACGTAGCATCCCTGTGGTGACTGGAAATTTATAATCTGCAGGTTGCCAAATGCGGTGCAAGCCAAATGGTCTCAATAATATCAGCGCTAACAAATATAACGGCTGAATAATTTGCAACAGCAACAGCAGTACGATGGTGGTGAGAAAAAACCAGGTTGGCAATGAGAGCAGCACACTGAGGTTGTGACTGTAGGGCAGGGGATCTGAACTGACACCGGTAATGTCATTGATCATGCCTGCGGCTTGCACTAATGCATAGTTAGCGATAAAGGCATAAAAGAGTAAAATAATCGCTTTACCTGGCAAGCTCTCCCAAAACACTAAAAATTTTGGCCAAAACTCGTAGATCATGGCACACAGTACCAGCACTGCTACCAAGTTAAACCAGCCAGCATTGTCTTGATTAGCAAAAATAATGGCGTAGATACTGAGAAATAGGGACGAGAAGTAAAGTCTTTGCGGTGTATTTAGTGAGTGCCAAAAACGCTCAAACGGGGCACTGATCTTTTTGGCTGTTTGCTTAACTGTGGTCCATGCGGGGTGATTCATTGTTATTTTAATTCCCTACTGTTTAAAACTAAGTTGCAGTGGTAAATGTATTACCACTGCAACTGGATAGTTATAACATAGGGCTAAGATAACGACCAGTGTGTGATTGCGGGTGTTGCGCGACGTCTTCAGGTGTGCCTGACACTAAAATTTGTCCACCACCTGAGCCACCTTCAGGGCCAAGATCGACAATCCAGTCTGCGGTTTTTATTACATCTAAGTTATGCTCGATCACGACCACGGTATTGCCATGATCGCGTAAACGGTGCAGGACTACCAATAATTGTTGAATATCATGGAAGTGCAAACCTGTGGTTGGCTCATCAAGAATATATAGGGTTTTACCTGTATCACGTTTTGAAAGCTCTCTTGCTAACTTAACTCGCTGAGCTTCACCACCTGAGAGTGTTGTTGCAGCTTGACCAAGTCGGATATAAGACAAACCAACATCCATCAATGTTTGCAGCTTGCGTTTAATCGCTGGGATCTTATCAAAGAACTCGCGCGCATCTTCTACCGTCATCTCGAGTACTTCATGAATGTTTTTACCCTTGTAGAGCACTTCCAGTGTTTCTCGATTGTAGCGTTTACCTGTACATACATCACAAGGGACATATACATCCGGTAAAAAGTGCATTTCAACTTTTAATACGCCGTCACCCTGACAAGCTTCACAGCGTCCGCCTTTCACATTGAAGCTAAAGCGCCCGACTTTGTAGCCGCGGGAGCGTGCCTCTTGGGTACCTGCAAATAACTCTCGGATCGCGGTGAAGATCCCAGTATATGTTGCTGGATTAGAGCGAGGTGTGCGGCCAATTGGGCTTTGATCAATGTCGATGACTTTATCAAAATGATCTAAGCCTTGAATGTCTTTATGTGGAGCGGGTTCTGACACCGTGGCACCGTTCAATGCGCGATGTGCAAGTTTGTAAAGGGTGTCATTGATCAGTGTTGATTTGCCAGAGCCAGATACACCTGTGACACACGTCATCAAACCGAATGGTATCTTTAAATCGACATTTTTTAAGTTATTCCCAGTGGCTCCAAACAACTCCAACCATTTATCGTTTGGTTGGTGACGCTCCTGTGGCACGACAATTTGCTTGGTACCCGCCAAGTATTGACCTGTTAACGAGTCTTTGTTTGCAATGATGTCATCACGAGCACCTTCAGCAACCACATGGCCGCCGTGCACACCTGCGCCTGGGCCAATATCGATAATGTGATCAGCTGCGCGAATGGCATCTTCGTCATGTTCAACTACGATAACCGTATTACCTAAATCGCGCAGGTGTGTTAGTGTACTAAGGAGTCTGTCGTTATCTCTTTGATGTAAGCCTATGGAAGGCTCATCGAGGACGTACATGACACCAACTAGACCTGCACCAATTTGGCTTGCTAACCGGATCCTTTGTGCCTCACCACCCGACAGAGTGTCAGCACTGCGTTCAAGAGAGAGATAATTGAGGCCAACGTTAATTAAAAAAGACAGTCTGTCGCGGATTTCTTTGAGTACCTTTTCTGCGATTTGTGCTTTTTGACCTGACAAAGTGAGATCTTCAAAGAACTGACATGCTTCGCCAATGCTCATGGTAGTCACGACCGGTAGGTTGGTATCACCAATAAATACATGTCTTGCTTCTTCTCTCAGTCGCGAGCCATTACAGCTAGGACAGGCTTGGCTGGTTTGGTATTTAGCGAGCTCTTCACGCACTGAGGTAGACTCAGTTTCGTGATAACGGCGATTCATATTATTTAAAACGCCTTCAAACTCATGATTGCGGGTGATTAAGTCTCCACGATCATTGCGGTAACTAAATGCGATCTTCGTTTTACCAGAGCCTTCTAATACGACTTTTTGTGCGGATGCAGGGAGCTCACCAAATGGAATGTCTAAATCGAATCCATAATGTTGTGCAACCGACGTCAGCATCTGAAAATAGTAGAAGCTGCGTTTATCCCAGCCTTTGATAGCACCGCCTGCCAAGCTCAGCTCAGGGTTTTGTACGACACGATTTGGATCAAAGTATTGTCTTACACCAAGGCCATCACAGCTTTGGCACGCACCAGCCGGGTTATTAAATGAAAATAGGCGAGGCTCTAATTCGGTCATGGCATAGCCACAAGTGGGGCAGGCAAAGTTGGCAGAAAAAATTAAATCTTCTGCATCCGGGTCATCCATACTGGCGATTTGCGCAATGCCATCTGCTAATTCAAGTGCTGTTTCAAAGGACTCGGCTAATCGCTGTTGCAGGCCGTCTTTGACTTTAAAGCGATCAACGACGACTTCAATAGTATGCTTTTTGTGGAGTTCCAATGTGGGTGGATCAGAGAGATCGCAGACCTCTCCATCAATACGTGCTCGGATAAAACCTTGGCTGGCAAGCTGTTCCAACAGTTTTACGTGTTCACCTTTACGGTTTTTCACCACAGGTGCGAGCAACATAAGTTTGCTGCCCTCTGGCTGTGCAAGTGCGGTATCTACCATCTGGCTGACTGTTTGTGCTTTAAGTGGCAGATCATGTGTTGGACAGCGTGGCTCACCGACTCGGGCGAATAAAAGTCGTAAATAGTCGTAGATCTCAGTAATGGTGCCTACTGTTGAACGCGGGTTGTGCGACGTAGATTTTTGCTCGATAGAGATAGCCGGAGAAAGTCCTTCAATGTGATCGACATCGGGTTTTTCCATTAAGGATAAAAATTGTCTAGCGTAAGCGGAGAGAGACTCGACATAGCGTCTTTGGCCTTCGGCGTATAATGTATCGAAAGCAAGAGAAGATTTTCCTGAACCAGACAGTCCAGTAATAACAATTAACTTGTCTCTTGGGATAGTTAAAGAGATGTCTTTGAGGTTGTGCGTACGCGCACCTCTTACTTCTATTTTATCCATAGTGGCCTTATGTGAATCTCATGTGCTTGCAACCATTATTTGGTACGTATATCCCGATTTATGGTGTTTGCTATTTCACCGTTGTGAAATGTGTGTTCTTTGATACGTACTTAATTAACCTAGGTGATCACGCTTAGGGTTTGCAAACTAAATTATGGGTAGCTGTATACACATACAGTATACTAAAAGCTGCGGTTATTCCACCCTTGATACGTGCTAAGCCATGTACTGGCTCACTCGCTGAGGTTGATTGCAAGAATAGACGGAACAAGCGTGCATGTTAGCGCATCCGACATACAAAATTAAGCTTTTGCAAAAATAAACAACTAAACTTATTTTTGAATATCACCTACTGAGTGGTGCAAGTGCGTTTATTGCTTTTGAGTCTTTTTTTTCTACCGCCTTTGTGGGCATGCGAAATGACGGTGCGATTTGAAAATTACGCCGCGCAATCTCGTTTGGATGAAGAAAAGGGTTGGCACGGAATGGATGTTGATTTTGCCAAAGCCTTATTGGACGAGGCTGGGTGCAGTTATAAGTTCGTCAGTATTCCATGGGGACGGTCATTGAAAATGCTCGAAGCGGGTAATATTGACTTGGTACTTAGCGTTACTCGCACGCAAGAACGCACCAACTTTGCCTATTTTGTGGGTCCTCAGCGTATGGAAACCATTGTGTTTGCGATGAATGCAGAGCGCTTGTTTGACGTTGATAGCATGGATGATTTGTTTTCTCTACCTGTTCCTGTTGCGATACAGCAAGGCGCATTTTACGGGCGTACTTTTACCGAACGGTATAGCAAACGGTTAGGCGATGAAACCCAATTCATCTTTGTTCCTGATAATCAAACTAAACTCAGTTTGCTCAAACATGGACGGATTGCTGGATTTTTAGAAGAAAAGTTTAATATTATTTTTCAGTCAACCAATCACCCTGATTTTATGACCATAAAAATCGCACCGCTGGTGGTGAATCAATCACCGGTCTATTTTGCCTTTAGTAAAAAAAGTGTGTCTGACAAGCAACTAGAACACTTGGTAAGCGCGTATAACAGATTGAATAAAACTGGGCGTTTTAGTGAAATATTAAAAAAATATCAGTTGGACTGAGTTTTTGCTAAACTAGCTCGCGATTTTTTACTGTTTGACTTTACGTTACTTTATGTCCAATCAATCTTTAAACCAAATTGAAAAACGCGCCGCTTTTTCACTAGCAGGCGTCTTTGCTTTTCGCATGCTTGGCTTATTTATGCTGATGCCTGTGCTGGCTATTTATAGTGATTCGTTCGAAGATGTATCGCCGCTTTGGATTGGTTTGGCCATTGGCGCGTATGGTCTGACCCAAGCATTGCTGCAGATCCCAATGGGGTGGTTATCAGACAAATTCGGCCGAAAACCGATTATTATTGGAGGACTGGTGGTGTTCGCCATCGGTTCTGTTATTGCGGCCACCGCGGACTCTATTTATTGGGTGACCGCCGGACGAGCATTGCAAGGGATGGGTGCGATTGCCAGTGCACTGTTGGCGTTGGCATCTGATTTGAGTCGTGATGAACAGCGGCCTAAAGTGATGGCTGTAATTGGCATGTGCATAGGTTTGAGTTTCGCAGTGGCAATGCTGGTGGGCCCTATGGTAGCGGCATCATTTGGTATTGCTGGGGTATTTTGGTTGACGGCGATTTTGGCTTTGGTGGGCATTGTAATTGTGTTGTTTGTGGTGCCAAATGCCGTTCATAAAGCACCGAAAGGTGATACCGTCGCATCGTTAGGGGATATCAAAAACTTAATTAAACACCCACAATTACTACGACTGGATATCGGGGTGTTGCTCCTCCATTTAACGCTGACAACCTTGTTTGTTGTGCTGCCTGCGAAGCTTATCAATGAAGGATTAGAGGCACAATCTCACTGGCAAATTTATATTCCAGTGCTGATCCTAGCTTTTGTCCTGATGGCACCTTTGATGATAGTGGCCATTAAAAAGCAAAAAGAGAAGCAAGTATTTTTAGCTGCGATTGCCATATTAAGTATGAGTACGTTTTTGTTGATTTGGTTATCGGGTAGTTTATGGGGGATCGCTTTGTCGATGACTCTGTATTTTATTGCATTTAATTTCTTAGAAGCGACCATGCCAGCGTTAGTGTCTCGTATATCTCCAGCAACGCAAAAAGGCTCAGCGATGGGAGTATTTTCATCGGGGCAGTTCTTGGGGGCGTTTTTAGGGGGCGTCCTTGGTGGCTTTTTAGCACAGCATTACGAAACGCAAACTGTATTTGCTGCGGCAGCAGGAATTGGGGTAATATGGCTGGCTATTGCATGGCGCATGCAAGTCCCTCCACGTAGTAAAGCGTTAAGCTTTGTAACGGAACTCGATAAACCCCAGCATGCACAAACACTTGCTGATAAACTGGTTACATTACCGGGCGTGCTAGAGGCGACTGTAGTCAGTGAAGAAAATCGCGCTTATTTAAAAGTGGATGAAAGTAAATTTGATTTAAACCAAGCTAAGCAAATTTTATATTCTTCATAACGAGGGTTCGGTTGCGATGAGGAGTCGAATTCGACGTGCAATCGGTATACAATCGATATATAGAATGAAACTAAGCAATGCTTGTAATTGTGTGAGGAGAGGGTGCCATGGCACGCGGTGTGAATAAAGTAATCTTGGTGGGTAACTTAGGCCAAGATCCTGAAGTTCGATATATGCCCAACGGTAACGGTGTGGCGAATATCAGTATTGCAACCACTGATAGTTGGAAAGACAAAAACACAGGTCAGCTGCAAGAGCGTACAGAGTGGCACAGAGTTGTGTTATTCGGTAAGTTAGCTGAAGTGGCTGGTGAATACTTACGTAAGGGTTCACAGGTTTATATTGAAGGCCGTTTGCAGACGCGTAAGTGGACAGATCAAAGCGGTCAAGACAAGTATACAACAGAAATAGTGGTAGACATGGGTGGCCAAATGCAAATGCTAGGTGGCCGCAATGAGCAAGGCGGTCAATACCAGTCAGGCGGCAACCAAGGCGGTTATGGTCAGCAACAAGGTGGTTTTGCACCACAGCAAAACAACCAACAGCAATATGGTCAGCCAGCAGCACAGCAGGGCGGGTTTGCACCACAGCAACAAGCGCCTCAGCAAAGTGCGCCTCAGCCACAAAATAGTAACTTTGGTGGACAAGCACAGAGTGCGCCTGCGCAAGGTGGTCAGTCTCAAGGCGGTTTTGCACCACAGCAGCAGGGTAGTGCTTCTAACCCGATGGAGCCACCAATAGATTTTGACGACGATATTCCGTTTTAAGAGCCAGTACGTCTAAAGTCATAAAATTAGTTTTTAGAAAGCCCTTTGCGCATGTCAATAATCGGTTCCGATTTTGAGCTCTGCAAAGGGCTTTTTTGTATAAAAAAATATCAGTTCTTCATTTGCATCTTATTTAAATCATCTGTAACCAGTATGGGTAAAATGTACACCAATGTTATTGAGTCAATTCTGCCTCCTATATCAAGCATAGATATGTTTTATTTAACAGGTACTTGTACAGCAGAAACAGAGTGAATCACGTGGGAATGTAATGAGCTAATTAAGCGGTTGCGATGTACTGTGATTACTTAAGTGTGCTTCATTTTCATTTTACATCGGTATGACAGAGTTACCATTAAAACAACACTGTGCTTTTTATGTTAAAGAAAAGGTGGTTTTCTGTAATGGTTAGAGTGTTGTTATATATCGTATTATTAAGTTGTTTAACTCACTAGGTTTTGAAGTGTGTATTTCTTTTTGTGCTTTGATTTATATGGTTAAATATTATTGATTCATTTTTAAAAAACGTCGTGATTGAGATGTTTTATTGATGTTGTTTTATGTATAGTCATCGCGATTAAAATAAGACAATAAAGGAATGAGATGACTCAAGACAGTGAATATAAGCTACTTGATAGTTTGTTTGATGAACTGTTCCCGCTCTGCAGATCCATCACTGGCCATGGTATAGAAGCATCTATGGACATCATAGGTAGATATATGCCATTGACGTTCGATAAAGTAAAAAGTGGCACTCAGGTTTTTGACTGGGTTGTGCCTGCCCAATGGAACTTCCGACGTGCACGACTTTGGGGGCCTAACGGAGAGGTGATCTGTGACACTAATATCAATAATTTACATGTTGTTAGTTATTCTGAGCCCGTCGATAAACACCTAACATTAGAAGAGTTACAGCCGCATTTACATAGTTTACCAACGATGCCAGATGCTATTCCTTACGTGACAAGTTATTACCAAAGAACATGGGGGTTTTGTCTTAAAGATAAAGACAGACAAGCATTACAGCAGGGGCGTTACCGAGTTTTGATAGAATCTGAATTTGATCCTGAGGGGGGAGTGCCATTTGCGCAAACGCTGCTGGAGGGTCAAAGCCATAAAGAAGTCTTGCTCAGCAGCTATCTTTGCCACCCCTCGCTTGCTAACAATGAACTTAGTGGACCACTGGTTTTACTTGGTTTATATAATCGGATCAAGCGATGGCCAAAACGGCGTTTTTCCTACCGGTTTTTACTGAATCCAGAAACTATTGGTTCATTATGCTTTTTACACAAACACTATCAATCACTCGCTGAAAACTTAGAAGCGGGTTTGATCCTCACTTGTATGGGCGGTGATGTCGACTCGTTAAGGTATAAAGCGAGCCGCAGAGGTGACAGCGTTTTTGATCAACTTGCTAGGCAGTTAAGCGAATCAGGTAGCCTTCGCTTTGTTGAGTTTACGCCATTACATGGCTCTGACGAACGCCAGTATTGCGCACCAGGGTTTAATTTACCGGTTGCCCAAGTCAGTCGTTCGTTGAATGTTACTGAGGTGCCATACCATACTTCTTTGGATGATAAAGGTGCGATGGACATGACACGTATCATTCAGTCAATCGATGAGATTGAGCAATATTTAAAGTTGGGGGAAATTGCGGGGAATGCCGTTAATCAAAGTCCATTTGGTGAACCACAGCTTGGGAAACGAAACCTCTATCCAAATATGAATACTCTTGCTCATGCTGATAAATCTAGTGACAGTTTGGTGGATGGTCGCACAAAGTTGAACGCTATTTTGACCATATTAAGTGAGTCTGATGGTACTAAAGCGATGGTGAACATTGCACAGTCATTGGGGTTAGAGTTGGCCTCATTGGAATCTGTGATTGATGAGTTAGAACAACATCGGCTGATTGAGTTTAATACTGGAGAAGTGTTATGAGTATCGTTTTTATCACTGGTAATCACCCGAGGCATGCTTACATAGCACGATGTTTGGCAGCTACAGGTAAATTAAAAAAGTTGATTATTGAGCAACGAGAGGCGCATTTACCTGCGCCGCCTGAAGACATTGACGCTCAACTAAAGTCATTATTTCGCGAGCATTTTGCTAAGCGAGAAGAGGCAGAATTTGAGATGTTTGGGGCGCTACAATGGCCTGATGTGGAAACGGTCAATATTGATGTGCAAGCGCTCAATACTGAGTATGTTAAACAGCATATAGAAGCCACCGACCCCGACTTGTTAATCACCTATGGTTGCCACATGTTGAGTGATGATACATTGGCGTGCGCCACAGGTGAAAAATGGAATATTCATGGTGGCTTGTCCCCGTGGTACCGAGGAGCAATTACACATTTCTGGCCAAGTTACATGCTTGAGCCACACAAGACGGGTATGACTGTACATGAGTTAACTCAAGACTTAGACGCAGGGGCCGTTGTTCATCAATGTGTCGCACCGCTGCACAGAGGAGATGGTCTTCATCAATTAGCGGCGAGAGCGGTGTTAAAAATCGGTGATGAGCTGCCTCAACTGGTAGGCATGTTGTACGAACAGGGAGCAGATTCGATTACCAAGCTAGCGCATGCTACGACAGGTAAACTTTGGCTTGGCAGTCAGTGGCGTCCAGAGCATTTAAAGCTCATTTATCAATTTTACAATGACGATATTGTTGATCATTACCTTGATGGCAGACTTGGTAAAAGTGAGTTAAAACTACACCGACAGTTTTAAAGTATCTCGGTGAACATAACAGAGCGTTGCTTACGCCTGTCATGTAAATCGTCAAATGACGCGCTTTGTTTGGGTGCTAATTAACACTAGGCAGTTAAAGCGAGCACTTTGTTCACGAATGTTGCTCTGGTGGCATAGTCATTTGAGATGGGAAATGAGCGAAGCGAGCTCTGCCCACTACTTAACCATATTGAAAATATGGTTAAGTGAATTTATGCAAGGTAAGCTGATCGCTAATCGTTTTCAGGGGAGAGATTTTACTCAGGCATTTGCGAAAAAAATAATATCCGCAAGATCAGCAGCTTTTAGGAATCTTAATCTGGTGTCCTTGAGTTTTGTATTAGATTGAACAAAACTTTAATCAGACTACTTAATGGCTGCCTTATTATGCTCCACTTCGCACTTGCAAAACACACAGTTAAACGAGAGTACGTGTTTTTAGTTGCGTGGTGTGTTCTTTTTTTTATTTGTAATTTATCAATAGTGCAATTAACGAGTGGGTGGATCGACGAGCAAGCCCTACGCTTAGATACGCAGCTATCCTACTATATTGTTCCTATTTCTTCTCATGAACTCAACGCGCTAGTTAAGCAATTTGGATTTAGTGTTTTTCCCAGCAGCGATGCAGTAACAGCGTGGCTTTCATCACCCTATCATTTTAAAATGGGAGAAGATGCACTGGTCTTGCATCCGACAGACATTGTGAATAATGGGATTACATGGGCGTTGTGGCTTAATGCCATGTTAATGTGCATTGCCGTTGGGGCTTGGCTGTTGTACGCAAAACGCGGTAATAGACGAGCAGACCGTAGGCGTGCTGCGTCATTCAGTGGTGGACAAAAACTGATAGACAAAGAGCTCTCAACTGATGTGCAACACGTCACGACAGATAAGCAAGTTACAGTATTTGCTATGTTTAAATGGCGATGTGAGCTCCCCAAACATATAGAACCCCAAAGCCATTTTAGCGTTACATTAGCTAAATGCTTTAACAAATATAAATATTGCTCAGCAAAGTATTTATCGTCAGGCACCTTGACTGTCACGCTCAGTGACGTGTGCAAAGATGAAGTCGAGCAGACAATTAAACGCTTACACGAAGTCGTCTACCAGGCGCTCTTGGCCTTTCGAGGAGACTTGTCTCGTAGTGCTTTGAAGTGTGGTGCATGTTTCTATGGTGAGGGAGCTGACCAAACTCAAGTCTATCAGATTGCTAGATCGTCTTTGAGTATCGCGCAAAACCATGTGTGGCAGCATATTCATATGTTACCGCTCAACCATACCCTTGCGGAAAGTCTATTGGATGCAGAAACTCATATTATGCAAGACATTAGAGCTGGTAGGTTTGTGTTATTTTGCCAGCCTTTATTTGATTTCAAATCACAAGATGTGATCCAAAGCGAAGCCTTATTGCGAGTACGCCATAAAACGCTGGGGCTGATCACTGCGGGACAATTTATTCATAAAATTCACCATAATCAACACTTAGTGGAATTGGACAAAGCCATTGTGATGCAGGCTTTAAAAGTCTTGTCTAAAGAACCGAAGGGGTTTTCGGTCAGTGTTAATTTGCACGTTGTGAATTGGTCAAATAGCGTTTTTCTAAACTGGTTGATAGGGGTGTTAAGGGACTCTGGCCGTGCGAGTGATGTGACGTTAGAGTTGATGATCAGCGATTACTATCAGCATAAAAGTTATTTTGAACAATTTTTTTGCTCATTGGCACCACTTGGCACGAACGTTGTGCTTGATCATGTGAATAAGCCGTTAGATGTGGTCCAATTACAGCAACTACATAATGTCATTGGTATTAAGCTGGCATTTGAGTTAATTCATGGCATCAATGGCTGTGCAAAACGTCGAGCTGTGGTTAAACAAATTGTTGGGCAAGCTAAAAAGCTTCAAATCCCAGTCTATGCGGTGGGTGTAGAAACCCAAGATGAATTTAACTGTATTCAGCGCTTAGGTGTGGATGGCGCGCAAGGCTACTTTTTCAGCGCGCCCTTACTTGAGCTTGAAAACAGCTTAAATTAAGTGTCGATAGCGAAGGCCATCTAGACCTTGTAAGCCTCCTGTGTGGATGGCAATAATGCGACTGTGCTGTGGGAACTGGTCCTGTTCAATCATTTGCCATAGACCATGCATCATTTTACCCGTGTAGATAGGCTCCAGTGGCAAATGGTGATCACGTTTCATGGTTTGGCAAAAGTCCCAAATTGGTGCTGAAAACTTGCCGTATCCGCCGCCATGGAATTGAGTGAGGATTTGCCAGTTGTTCAGCTTTAGAGCGCTTGGATTGAGCGTCGTTACCTCTTCATTTAAATATTCAGCATTTTTTAGTACCGCAAACCCCAGTACCTTCGTGGTCTTGTGCACGCCTTGTAAAATGCCCGCGAGCGTTCCACCACTCCCCACTGCACAACAGAGATAGTCACTCGATGGAAGCGATTGCGCCAACTCTTTACACCCCTGCAATGCAAACTGGTTACTCCCTCCTTCTGGGATAATGAAAGCTGAGGGAAATTGACGCTTTAGCTGTTCGAGATAATGTACATCATGGCGTTGTCTATACTCAATTCTAGTTACTGGGTGTAGATTAACCTTGCACGCTTTAGCAAAGCGTATTGTCGGGTTACTCAAGTCAAGGTGTGGGCCTCTGACAATAAAGTGTGCTGGAATATGAAATAGTTTACTCGCCATGGCGGTGGCATAGAGGTGATTTGAAAATGCCCCACCAAATGTGAGTAAACACTGAGATTGCTGACGCTTTAGCGCTATGAGGTTGTATTTGAGCTTTCTCCATTTATTACCCTGCACACTTGGGTGCAGTAAATCATCTCTCTTTACTTGCAGCTGGATTTTTTTGGCTGTTAGTAACGGGTGCTTAATGGTCTGAAGAGGTGATTCTAAGTGGCTTGAAGTCTTCATTAGATTTTCGATTTATCTGTAAATACACGCTTTGAAGTTATTATTTCATGAAAATGTGCTCAGAACACTGGTAAGTACGTGACTAATAGTTGTAAACTCAGATATTAATTGTGCAAGGCTTGTGTTTTACATTGTAACTACATAGCATTGAGCATTAAAACATCAAAAATAACAAAGACCAAAACAACTGCCGCTGTTGGGAATGGAATATATGCGAATTGCTCCTTTATCTCTTTTTGTCTCTGCCGCCTTATTGTCTGTAAGTGTTTGGGCACAAGATACTGCGACTGTGACAGCTATCGAGTCAGAGCGCTCCGAGAAACAAGCTGAGTTAGATAGATATACTCAGATATTAGACAAGCACGTGGCTGAAGAAGCCCGTTTACAATCGCAACTAGAACTGTTGAGGAGTAACTCGACGGAACTGGATAAAGAAAAAAATCAGGCACTCGATGCCATGAATGATTTGTATCGTCGGCTTATCGACGATCCGTCTATTGATATTTCATCGGCACAGATGCGATACCAGCAGTCTGTTGCTGATCATAAAGCGAATAAAGAAGACATAGCGATGCAATTAGCGGCCATAGCATCGCACCGCAAGGATATTGAGCAGATCCGTATTAGCAAGCACACACTTGTTAATACGCTCGCGAGTTTAAAAGACCAACTCAGCACTGCGCGCGTTGAGCGACTTCGCAATGAATTTACCCGAGAGGGCACCCTGGAGGTTGAGCATACAATTAATTGTAAGCGGACTGAAACGTTAGCGGCTTGTGAGCAAAGAGGTCAGCAACTGGGTTTGCAAAAAGCAACCAAACGCTTTATCGATCAAATATTTGCAAACTTAACAGAGCAGCGAGCAGTTGAGCCAAAACGTCATTTGGCTGGGGCACAAGTGCAGGTCGTGAGTAGTCACGTGATTGGCAGTGCATTTAGTGGTCAAGGTAACTACAGTGTTAACTTAAGTGTGACGATGCGAGGCGATGTCAATAACAGTCGTTTGTGTGGTCTACTTGCGTTGGATAACCGTTTTTGTAGTGAATATGGCACGCCACTTTCGGTGGGCTATCAAGCAAGCTATCCAACGACATTCAGTGACAGTCAGCTGACGTTTAAAGATGAACTAGATAAACCGACGCCGAGCGTACCTAGCGTGACGGCAATGCAGCCGAAAACGGAAATCAAATCTCAAATTATTCAGCAATCACCACAGGATAGACAAGTCGATCTTACTCTAAGGTCAAATGTGTATGATGACGAAGTCTTTATTGATGGTGTGAGTTATGGTTCGACTAAGCTTGTGGTGAGTGTGCCTTTAGGCTCTTACGATATTGAAATCCGAAAGCTTGGATACGAGTCTTACAAGGCGAGAGTTGACGTGCGTCGCGCACGAACGATAAACGCCAAGCTGATAAAAAAGCCTGAGTCGATTGCTGCACCGACACCGAAAAGAGAGCAAGTTGAGCGAAAAGTCGCTGTGCAAAAGGCAGTGACGCCCAACTTGGTTGAAAATAAAGTGGTGATCATCCCTGCAGGTTCATTCCAAATGGGAGATTTAACGGGAAATGGTCTTGCCAATGAGCGCCCGGTTGTCGAGAAAGTATTGAGTCATTCATATGCCATGCAAAGCAATGAAGTGACGGTTGCAGAATTCAGGCAGTTCATTATAAGCACGGGCTATCAAACCGAAGCTGAAAAAGGGACGGGCTGTGCACACTATAAAAATGGTGAGCCGATTTGGGAAAGCGAATATAACTGGAGTAAGCCAGGTTTTGAGCAAGCTGAAAACTTTCCAGTGGTGTGTGTGACTTATGAAGATGCTAAAGCATATGCAAACTGGTTGTCTGCAGAGCAAGGGATCCAATATCGTTTGCCCAATGAAGTTGAGTGGGAATATGCGGCTCGAGCGGGCACCAGTTCAGAATACCCTTGGGGCAATGAAATTGGTCGAGGGTTGGCAAACTGTGGATGGTGTGGCAGTGAGTGGTCAAACAAAAGCCCATCACCAGTAGGTGAATTTTCACCAAATAACTATGGTTTGTATGATACCGTTGGCAACGTGTGGGAGTGGACGCAAAAGCGTGCTTCTCAAGATGATGTCACGGTGCGCGGAGGTGCGTGGAACTTTGCACCTAGTTTAGCTAGAGTATCCACTCGCTTAGCGTTAGCGCCTGATTTTAGAGCTAATTATATTGGTTTTAGATTAGTTCGAGAGAGATAAATTACAATGCGTCCTGTTGGGCGCATTCAGTTAAAGTGCAGTTAGTACTTTGTATACTTAAATATTTCAGCCGCAGCGACAGTTACTGCGGTTTGGTGATTAAAAGAATTCTTTAAGGTTACCCAGCCTCATGTTTAAAAAACTACGTGGATTATTTTCAAATGACCTGTCTATTGATTTAGGCACGGCGAATACACTGATTTATGTAAAAGAAGAAGGCATCGTACTCAATGAGCCTTCAGTGGTAGCGATTCGCCAGGAGAGAGCAGGTGGCCCGAAAAGTGTTGCTTCTGTAGGTACAGCTGCAAAGCAAATGCTGGGTAGAACGCCAGGCAATATAAAAGCGATTAGGCCGATGAAAGATGGCGTAATTGCAGACTTCTACGTGACTGAAAAAATGCTTCAGCATTTCATCAAGCAAGTCCACAACAATAACTTCATGCGTCCAAGCCCGCGCGTATTAATCTGTGTGCCATGTGGCGCTACCCAGGTTGAAAAGCGTGCGATCCGTGAGTCGGCAATGGGTGCTGGCGCACGTGAAGTGTATTTGATTGAAGAGCCAATGGCTGCGGCAATTGGTGCGGGTTTACCTGTCTCTGAAGCGACGGGTTCGATGGTTGTCGATATCGGTGGTGGTACGACTGAGGTTGCGATTATTTCCCTTAATGGTGTGGTTTACTCATCATCTGTTCGCATCGGTGGTGATAAGTTCGATGAAGCTATTATTAATTATGTAAGACGTAACTTCGGTAGTTTAATTGGTGAGGCGACAGCAGAACATATTAAGCATGAGATAGGCTCTGCATTTAAGAGTGAAACACCCATTGAAATTGAGGTTCGTGGGCGTAACTTAGCCGAAGGTGTACCACGTTCATTTACATTGAACTCTCATGAAATCCTTGAAGCGTTACAAGAGCCTCTTATGGGGATCGTGAGTGCTGTTATGGTGGCGCTTGAGCAATCACCACCAGAATTGGCATCTGATATCTCCGCACACGGTATGGTGTTGACAGGTGGCGGTGCACTGTTAAAAGACTTAGATCGATTATTAATGGAAGAAACAGGGATCCCTGTTGTGGTCGCAGACGATCCATTGACGTGTGTTGCACGCGGTGGTGGTAAAGCGCTAGAGATGATAGACATGCACGGTGGCGATGTATTTAGTTACGACTGATGAATTTACTGTTTGTCCGAAGCATATCTTTACAACTGCGACTTACTGTCGCAGTTGTGCTTAGTATTGTCTTAATCATTGGTGACAGATATACCTCTGGTGGCACCTTTGTTAGAACGACCCTCAATACGCTCGTCAGTCCGGTACTATACGCTGCAAATGTCCCTTATGAACTGTTTAACGTTGGTGCACAGACTTTGCATACACGTGATAGATTGCTCAGCGAGAATGAACTGCTTAGAGCGAAGCAATTACTACAAAGCGAGCAGCTTCAACAATATCAATTCTTACTCAAAGAAAACAGTGAGCTACGAGCGCTATTAGGCGCATCTTCCCGCCAATCTCAAAGCCGTCAAATAGCGCAAGTGCTATCGGTGCGATCCAATCGTTATAACCATCAAATTGTCGTGAATAAAGGCACTATTGATGGTGTTTCAGAGGGTCAAGCGGTGATTGACGAACTGGGTTTGGTCGGCCAACTCACACATGTTGGCACAACGACTTCTCGTGTCCTTTTGATGACTGACACCACACATGCTACACCGGTTAGAATATTAAGAAATGATGTCAGTATGGTGGTAGAAGGGATTGGTAAAATTAACCTAGTTCAGCTCGCTCACGTATCGCATAGCTTAGATATTCGTATCGGAGATATTTTGGTTACTTCAGGGCTTGGGAGTCGTTTCCCTGAAGGCTATCCGGTTGCGGTGGTGACTGAAATTGATCGAGATGAAGGACTCCCTTTTGCCAAGGTATACGCTGAGCCAATCGCGCAGCTTGATAGGATCAGGCTATTAGTTATTTTAGGAGAAAGCAGCGCAGAGGTTAACAATGAGTCGTAGTTTTTCTTTTATCACCTTCAGCGTATTTCTCGCACTTATCATGGCGTTGATGCCATTACCTTTTTCTTTAGAACCTTTTAGGCCGGATTGGGTCCTATTGGTATTGATGTATTGGTCTATTGCACTACCCCATCGAGTAAATATTGGCTGGGCGTGGTGTACAGGCTTGATCATGGATTTGGCGGTGGGCTCGCCTCTGGGAATTAATTCGTTGACTTATTCTGTATGTATTTACATTACAGTCAGTAATTTTCAGAAGTTAAGGAATTTTTCATTGTGGCAGCAAGCGATGTTAATAGGCTTGTTTTTAGCGCTTTACCACTTATTGCAGTTTTGGTTAAACCACTTCTTGTTAGACATTTACTTTAACCCTGCATATTTATGGCCAGCACTGGTGGGCATGCTGTGTTGGCCTTGGATATTTCTCTTACTCAGAAAGTATCGTAGACACTTTAGGATCCGTTAATGGCAGTAAAACTATATTTAGCATCGGCTTCACCACGCCGTAAAGCGCTACTGAGTCAACTTGGTTATGTATTTGAACAATTCTCTGTCGATGCAGACGAGCGCGCGCTGCCAAATGAACAGCCAAAGGCATTGGTGGAACGACTTGCTCGTTTAAAGGCACAAACAGGAGTCGGGATCGGACAAGAAGATCGTCCCGTGTTAGGCAGCGATACGATTGTTGTGGCAGAAGGCAAAGCACTCGGTAAACCGGTCAATAAGGAAGATTTTTTGTCGATGATGGCAAGGTTATCGGGCAAGACACATCAGGTTATGACGGCAATTGCATTAGCAAATAGTGAAAAGGTTGTAAGCCAGACGGTGGTGACCGATGTGACATTTAAAGTGCTGTCAGATGATGAGATTGAACAGTATTGGTTGAGTGGAGAGCCTCAAGATAAAGCGGGCGGTTATGGTATTCAAGGCCTAGGTGGGCGATTTGTAACACAACTCAAAGGTAGTTATTTTGCAGTAGTCGGACTACCTTTATATGAAACAGACGAATTAATTCAAGCATTTATGGCGGGCCGAGATGAGTAGCGAATTATTGATCAATGTGACACCCAGTGAAAGTCGCGTCGCACTAATTGAAAATGGTGTACTGCAAGAAGTTCAAGTCGAACGGGTAGGCAACTTGGGCATTGTCGGCAATATTTATTTAGGCAAAGTAAGTCGAGTACTGCCTGGCATGCAGGCTGCATTCGTTGATATTGGATTAGAGAAAGCGGCTTTCTTGCATGCCTCAGATATCGTAAGTAGTGCGTCTATTGAAGAGGCAGTCGACGATCAGCCGATTAAAAAAGTGCAGGACATTAGAGAGTTGGTTAAACAGGGCCAATTCATTATGGTGCAAGTTGTAAAAGATCCTATCGGCACCAAAGGTGCACGTTTAACCACAGATATTACTATCCCGTCACGTTATTTGGTTTTTATGCCAGATGCGACACATGTGGGTGTGAGCCAAAGAATAGAAACAGAGGAAGAACGCGATAGACTAAAGCATATTGTTGCTGAATATAATGATGAAAATGGTGGTTTTATCGTCCGTACTGCCGCGGAAGGCGCTGCGGAGGCTGAATTAAAGCACGATGCTGAGTTTTTAAAAAAACTGTGGCAAAAAATTATCAGCAAACGTAGGAAAACCAGTAAGGCGAGCATCTTACATGAAGATTTAACGCTCGCTTTTCGTACGTTACGAGATTATGTCGGCGAAGATATGGAGCGCATTCGAGTTGACTCTAAGCTTACTTATCAACAATTAAAGACATTTACCGAAGAATTTGTCCCTCAGCTTTCTGAAACGCTTGAATACTACCCTGGAGAGCGACCTATTTTCGATCTTTTTGATGTTGAAGCTGAAATACAAAAGGCATTGCATCGTAAGGTTGAGCTTAAATCAGGTGGCTACTTAATCATTGATCAAACAGAAGCCATGACAACAGTAGATGTCAATACTGGGGCTTTTGTTGGCCATAGAAATTTAGAAGAAACCATTTTTAATACCAATGTGGAAGCAACGTCGGCCATTGCGCGTCAGCTTAGGTTAAGGAATCTTGGCGGTATTATCATAATTGACTTTATTGATATGGTTTCAGATGAACATAAGCGCCGGGTGCTACATTCTTTGGAAGCGGCATTGGCAAAAGATCGTGCTAAAGCGAATATTAATGGTTTGTCAGCACTTGGTCTGGTAGAAATGACGCGAAAACGCACCAGAGAAAGTTTAGAGCACATCTTATGTGATGTCTGCCCTTCATGCTCTGGCAGAGGATCGTTGAAAACAGTTGAAACGGTCTGTTATGAGATCTTGCGTGAAATTGTGCGGGTAAATCGTGCATATGAAGCAGACAAATTTATGGTATATGCGTCAGCGGCAGTGAGCGAAGCTTTGGTGAATGATGAATATCACAATTTGGCTGAGCTTGAATTGTTTATCGGGAAACAAGTGAGTATCCAAACTGAAAACTTGTACAGCCAAGAGCAGTTTGATGTGGTAATGATGTAGGCCGATATGCACCCCAAAACAATTTGTTTTTTTTGTATTCGCAAGGTTTGGCAGGTTTTTGCTGTTACGCTGGTCATTGTGGCGGTTTTGGTTTCGCTGCTGAAACTAAGCCTCCCATATGCCAATGATTACAAAACAAGCATTGAATCTTTAATTTATCGTCAACTTAATGTCGAATTAAGCATTGGCTCAATCAGCGCAAGTTGGCAGGGGACTGGGCCTGCGCTGGTACTTGAAAATGTGAATTTCGAAGATAATCAAAATGCGCCTATCTCCTTGCATATCGATAACACCAGCTTGCAAGTGAATGTGGTGCAGTCTCTTAGGCAGTGGCAATTAGTATCCAATTATTTTGTACTTGATGGCTTTAAAGCCAATATCCATTTAGATCGGCTCAATTTAGCTGAAAGCTCAGGTGAGTTTGAGCAACAAGCTTTGCTTGAAGGCCTATTTTTAGGTGAAACTGGTCACTTTGCGGTGCAAAACAGTGAAGTAAAGTTATTTATCGAGGATGACAATTACCACAAGGTGCTTGTTCAAGACATGGTATGGCAAAATAGTACCAATGCTCACCATGGCGAAGGCCGATTAATCTTTCCAAGTCTATCGCAAGGCAGCTTGAATACGCGGGTTAAACTGTCAGGAGAAAGCTTACATGAGATTGCTGGAGATATTTATCTTCAAGCGCAGGATCTGAATGTTTTGGATCTTATCGATGAGCACTTAGATGATGATTATCGTAATTTAAGTGCGAGTATTAATGGTCAGCTTTGGGCACAGTTAGAGCTGGGTAAATTACAAGATATCTTAATTGAAGTTCAGCCAAGCTACGTCACTTGGTCAGATAGTAGTCAGGCTAATAAATTAGGTCTGGAATCCGGTCAAGTCCGTTTTGTTCCCGTTGAGCACGGTTGGTCGCTTTCAAGTTCTGAGTTTCGTTTTCGCAGCAATGAGCAACATTATCCACCCATGTATTTTCAAGGAAAGTGGTCAGACACACACTCTACTTTTTGGATACAACAATTTGATTTAGAGCCCATTGCTCATGCCTTAGCATTAACACACTACGACTGGGCCAAAGGTATTGAACAAAGTGAATTTCATGGCGAATTGAGTAAAGCAAAGCTTACCTTCAATGATAGTGAAGGCGCAGCCGCTTGGGGGGCGCTAGAAAATATAGGTTGGCAAGAGAGCGACAACGCGCCTGGACTTAAAGGACTTAACCTTGAGTTTAACTGGCAAGGGCAGCGAGGTGTCGTCAGTGTCAGTGCACATCAGCAGCAACTTGTCACAGGACCGCGCTTTAAAGCTCCCATTGATATTGATGAACTCAATGGTGATCTTCATTTTTGGCAGGATAAGCAAGATAATTGGCATGTTAGTTCAGACAACCTGTGGGCCAGTAACAAGCAAATTGCTGTGGCACTTGAGTTTCATACTCGATTGTTCGAGTACCCTGAGCTTGATTTATATGCTGAGGCATTTGCCAAAGATGCATCTATTGCGGGCCATTACTTCCCCCTTGATTTAATGCACAGTAACCTTGTTGAATATCTAGAACGCGGGATCATTGCTGGGGAAGATGTCCGTGCCCAAGTACTGCTATCAGGACCGTTAACGGCGTTCCCATTTCGTGATAAGCAGGGGCAATTTGAGGTATTAGCGAAGATACAGGGTGCGGAGTTCTTATTTGCTCCTGATTGGCAAAGCGTCAAAGATGCGGGCGTTGAGCTACACTTCCACAATGAACGCATGGATATCTTAGCAACTTCGGGCAAGCTGTCTAATCAGACCATAGACGGTGAAGTACTCGTAAGTTTACCGGATCTTGAACAAGCCGATAATCTTTATGTGAGAATCAAACAGCAAACTGAGGCTGCCAGTTTAAAAGACTTTTTTGCAGACAGTCCCATTGCAGATCCTTTAGTTAATGTATTTGAAGTTGTGCAAGGGCAAGGGCTTGCTAAAGGTGATATCGAACTTGATATCGATCTTAAAGATCTGAATGTGCTTACTAAAGGTAAGGTACTACTGAATAACAACCGAATTTACTTAAGTAAGCCGGGCATGCAGCTTGATAACGTGAATGGTGAGCTTACTTTTCATGACGATGACATTCAGCTTATAGATGCGAAAGCAACTTGGCTTACCATGCCCATCGATTTCTCTGTGAGGGGCAGTGGCGATAAACAAGGCTATGAAGTGAATGTGCAAACATCATTGCTTGCGAACAGCGAAGCGTTATTGCCTCATGGGACGGGCCTGATGGATGGGTTTATAGCGGGTACTACCTTGCTAGATACTAATGTGGCATTGAATTTTACCGAGCAAGGGTTTAATTATTTGGCGAGCTTTAGCTCAGATCTAAGTGGAACTGCAGTGACACTGCCTGCGCCGTATAACAAGTTAGCACAGACGAAAGGAAAGTTAATTGGTGAGGTGAGAGGGGATGATATTTCTAACCTGATCACAGCAAACATTAATGATCTACTTTACTTTAATGGGATTTTAGATAATCAAAGCGGACAGTTTGATAAAGCACACTTAGTTATCAGCAAGCAGAATAGGGGCTTAGATAGACCCGGTTTCTCCGTGACCATTGACCAAGATGAATTACAACTCGATAGTTGGTTTGAATTTCTCGATAGGGTCATTGAGCAAAGTACGGGCACCACTGAACAAGCCCAAAGTTTATTACCCCAATTTAGTGAAATACGGGCAAATTTAGGTCAACTTTATGTTGGCAAGATCTTGTTCAACGATGTTGAAATGCTCATGAAGCCTGACAGTGACGGGTTTGAAATGCGTTTGAATGGTAAAGAGCTTAGGGCACAGGTGCAGTTGCCTAGACAAGATACCAGGCCTATTCGTGTGCAAGCGGACTATCTACGGATTAATTCACAGCAGACAGAAGTAATAGAACCACCTAAAGCGCAGATAGGGGGAGACGATTGGTTAGTCAATATCCCTGCCATAGAGTTTGGCTGTGATGATTGCCGCATTAACCAATATCAGTTAGATAGGGTGAATCTGGCATTTTCAGGCAATGGTGAGCAACTGATAATCAGTAACCTCAATGTTGATAAAGGCACACATACTCTCTCGGCGACAGGGCGCTGGCAAGATGGTGTATCTCATGTTAACGGTAATTTAAGCAGTGCGGACTTTGGCGATTTAATGGAAGAGTTTGATATAACTTCCACTGTTAAGGACTCCCAAGCGAACATTGACTTCGATCTAAATTGGCGCGCAGCACCGTACGACTTTGATTGGGAGACATTGGGTGGGGAGATCCAGTGGCAACTTGGTGAAGGGCATTTAACAGACATCAGTGACCAAGGCGCACGTGTTTTTTCACTACTGAGCTTAGACTCGTTAGTTCGAAAGTTAAAATTAGACTTTCGTGATGTGTTTGCAAAAGGGTTTTTCTATAATCAGATGGAAGGCAGCTTGCAGATAGAGAATGGGGTTGCATACACGCGGGACACAAAAATGGATGGTGTACCTGCCGATCTAAGCATTACAGGGTATGTCAATTTAAAGACCCATGAAATCAATTATGATTTGGCCATTGCGCCTCAAGTTACGTCAAGTTTACCGGTCATTGTGGGCTGGATGGTGAATCCTGTAACCGGGCTTGCAGCGTTAGCTATTGATAAAGTGATCCACTCAGCCCGAGTTATTTCTGAAATTAATTTTAAAGTGACAGGCACGATGCAAGAGCCCGTTGTGACAGAGGTTGATAGAAAAAGTCGAGAAGTCACTTTACCGGGTGTCAAAGCGCCTGAAGAAGCTAAACCAACCCCTTCAACTGAGGTACAAGATACCCATCAGAGTAAACAAAGCAAGCCTAAGCAAGTCGATCCACCATCTTCTACACCTGCGAAACTCAGAGCAGGTCAGCAAGCTGTTGAAGCGCAAAAGAATCCTGAAAAGTCAGACGTTAGGCCATCAAACAAAACGCATGAAAAAGCTGAAAAAAAGGATAAACAAGCTAGCAAAGCGCTCAATGAAAACACTGACATTGTATTTTAAGTTAGATATTTACGCTGGGGTTAAAGCAATATAATGAGAGCAAAGCAGGCCAATCTAGTCGTCATCCCGATGTGTTCAGGGAGTGTCCCGGAAGATAACTTTCGATATTTAACTGAGCAACTCAATGCCATATGTATTGAGTCCCCTACGTTAGTTTGCTTACCTGAAGCTTGGTTGGCATTTTGTGCAAATGGAAGTGATACGTTTGACGTCGCTAAATCAAGTGATGTGTGGATAGATAAAATCTCGCAGCTTTGCAAAGAGAGAAATATTTGGCTGCATGCAGGTACAATTCCTATTCAAGCGACTGGGGAGAAATATTATGCGGCTAGTTGCTTATTTGATGATCAAGGTCAGCTGGTCGCTCAGTATAATAAAATTCACTTATTTGACGCGGATGTCAGTGATCAATCTAAACGCTACAGAGAATCAGACTTTACCGAAGCTGGCAGTGAAGTTGTTGTTGTAGATAGTCCATTTGGTAGACTAGGCTTAAGTGTGTGTTACGACATGCGCTTTGCAGGCCTTTATCAGGTTCAACGTGCACAGAAAGCGAATATATTGCTAGTACCCAGTGCATTTACTACCGTAACAGGGGAAGCACATTGGCTGCCATTACTGCAGGCCAGAGCGATTGAAACGCAGTGTTTTGTTATTGCAGCGGCCCAAGTTGGGTTACATCAAAACGGGCGAGAAACTTATGGGCACAGTGTGATTATTTCTCCATGGGGAGAGGTGTTGGATGATAGTATGCTATCTTTGCAGCCCATTCAAAGACAGTTAGATTTTACCGAGCTGTATGATATTAGGCATGCGATGCCTGTATTCAAGCACAATCGATTTAAGAGCAATATGATATGAATCAAGTTGAAAAAAGCTTGTTAGCTGATAGTCAGTTAACTAGAGAGCAGCTGGAACAAACACTTAATTATATCCATCAATATAATGTGGATTATTCCGATCTGTATTTTCAGTCCAGTTACAATGAAACTTGGGTGCTTGAAGATGGCAAGGTCAAAGAGGGCAGCTACAATATTGAACGAGGTGTTGGTGTAAGGGCAGTCTGTGGTGAGCAAACGGGGTTTAGCTACTCGGACGCGATTAATTTAGAGGCCATCAACCAAGCTGCCGAGGCTGCGAGGTCGATTGCACAGCAAGGTGAATCCAAAACGATACAGGTTTTTACAGACGTTAAGGCACCAATACAGTTTCAACCTGTGCAACCTTTGTTGAGTATGAGTGACGAAGAGAAGATCACCTTGCTTAGAGAAGTAGACAATGCAATTAGGGAACTGGCACCGGACGCGCAACAGGTGGTTTGTTCAATTGCTGCAGTCTATGAGGAGGTCTTAATCGCTGCAAGTGATGGTACGTTTGCAACAGATATTCGTCCACTGGTGCGATTAAATTGTTCCGTATTGCTTGAAAATAATGGACGTAGAGAGCGCGGTAGTGCAGGTGGTGGCGCACGTTTAGATTATGGCTATTTTAAAGAATTAGAAGACGGTCAGCCGCGCTGGATGAGTTATGCAAAAGAAGCTGTCAGGCAAGCGCGTGTTAATTTAACTGCGATTGATGCGCCTGCGGGGACGATGCCTGTGGTATTGGGGTCGGGTTGGCCGGGTGTCTTGTTACATGAAGCCGTCGGTCATGGATTGGAAGGTGACTTCAATCGTAAAGGTGCTTCTGCTTTTAGTGGCCGAGTGGGTGAGCAAGTGGCATCTTCACTGTGTACAGTGGTAGACGATGGCACGATGGCCAACCGTCGAGGTTCATTGAACATTGACGATGAAGGTACACCTGCGGGATACAATGTGCTGATCGAAAACGGCATTTTGAAAGGGTATATGCAAGACAAAACGAATGCGCGTCTAATGGAGACTCAACCAACTGGTAATGCTCGTAGAGAGTCTTTTGCACACCTCCCTATGCCGAGAATGACCAATACGTACATGTTGGCTGGAGAGAGCACACAGCAAGAAATTATCAGTTCAGTGAAAAAAGGGATATTTGCGAGCAACTTTGGCGGTGGCCAAGTCGATATTACGTCAGGCAAATTTGTATTCTCAGCATCAGAAGCGTACTTAATTGAAAATGGTAAAGTGACCCAACCAATTAAAGGGGCGACTTTGATTGGTAACGGTCCCGAAGCTATGCAGCAGATCTCTATGGTTGGTAACGATCTCTCACTGGATAGAGGCGTTGGTGTGTGCGGTAAAGATGGTCAAAGTGTCCCTGTAGGGGTAGGTCAACCAAGCCTTAAGATTGATCAACTGACCGTGGGCGGCACAGCTTAACCACTGATGTAAGGGGAGGCGCGACTCCCCTTACATAACATACTAAGGTAAGATGGCTTCTTTTAAATATTGGAAGAGTTCTTTGTAACCTTTTGCAGGCTTTTCAGCTTTCAATTCTTTATTTGCTTGGCGCACTAGTTGGCGCAGTTTTTGGCGCTCCATTGATGGGTGTGCCTCAAGCAATTCATTAATCTTGCTGTCACCTAGCTTTAGTACATCATCACGCACTCTTTCGACTTGACCAAGTAAAACTTCGGCTTGATTGTTCTTATTCAGTAACATATCCAAAGCAGTTTGCAGCTGTTCAACATTGTCTGTGGTACGCAGTACTTTTGCTATGTAGTTCATGTGACGACGATACGCATCGTGTTTACCGCGAATTTTGTCAGCAAGGGCCATCGCTTCAACGAGTTCGTTAGTGAGTGGAAGCTTCTCTCGTTGCTTTTTACCTAATTCGGCAATATCAATGCCCAGTTGCTGGTATTGCTGCGCATCTCGCTTCAATTCACTCTTTGACACATAGATGATTTCTTCGTCTTCGACGTTATGATCTGGTTTTTTTGCCATGATATTAGGCCATTTAATATTACAATAATATTGATTATACCAAGAAGCGCAGAAAAATATCGCTATAGTGAGGTCATTCGCAATCTATATCAGCGAAATTGTATGTCCTGTGTTAGGATTGAAGTGTTTACAAGTATTTGGAAAAGCAACATGAATGATAACCAAGCTGGTTCTATATACCATCAAATCGACGAAGTGAAAGATGCCGTCTCAGAAGTGTTAACTATGGCTTCTGAATTGGGCGCAACTTCCGCTGAAGCGGCAATGAGTCGTACCTCAGGGCTGTCTGTTAGTACTCGAATGGGTGAAGTTGATACGATTGAGTTTAATCAAGACGGCAGTTTGGGGATCAGCGTGTACGTTGGCAATCACAAAGGCTCTGCTTCTACAGCGGATCTAAGTGAGCAAGCTTTACGTTCAGTGGTTAAAAAAGCCATTGAAATTGCAAAATATACGGCTGATGATGAGTGCAATGGGCTTGCTGATAAAGCGCTTATGGCAACAGACATTCCCGATCTGGATCTGCATCACCCTTGGAGTTTATCTCCACAAGAAGCGATTGAGCATTGTATTGAAGCTGAAAAATCTGCATTAGAGTTTGATGAGCGTATCGTCAATTCAGACGGGGCCAGCTTGGCTTCTCATCAAGGGTTAAGGGTATATGGTAATAGTCACGGTTTTTTAGCGGGCTTTCCTCGCTCACGTCATACTTTAAGCACGATGGTCATTGGCCAAGAAGGTGACATGATGCAACGTGATTCGGCTTTCAGTATTGCTAGAAAACATGACAACTTAAAAGAACCACAAGCTGTCGGAGTGGAAGCCGCGCAGTCGACATTGGCAAAACTTAGTAGCCAAAAGTTGTCGACGATGAAAGTACCGGTTGTTTTTCGTGCGGATATCGCCAATAGCTTATTTGGACATCTGGTATCGGCAATTGGCGGTGGGGCTTTGTACCGTAAGTCTAGCTTCCTACTCGATACACTTGGAAAGCAAATTTTTAATCCATGTGTCACCGTTCAAGAAAAGCCACACCTCTTGCAAGGGTTGGCTTCAACGCCGTTTGATAGTGAAGGTGTCTATACACAAGACAGAGATATTATTGCAGGTGGGGAGCTTCAAACTTATCTAATGACCAGTTATGCGGCGAGAAGAATGGGTATGCAGGCGACGGGTCATGCTGGTGGGATCCACAACTGGTTAGTGAACAAGACACATGATGACCTCAAAGCCATCCTTAATGAAATGGGCACAGGCTTGTTAGTTACAGAGTTGATGGGGCAAGGTGTGAATACGGTGACTGGTGATTATTCTCGCGGTGCTGCAGGTTTTTGGGTTGAAAATGGTGAGATACAGTATCCGGTAAGTGAAATTACCATCGCTGGTAATTTGAAAGATATGTTCCAAAATATCCAAGCGATTGGGGGGGACATTGAACTACGCGGTGCGGTACAAACAGGTTCAGTCTTGATTGAAAGTATGCAGGTCGCGGGTGAATAATCACTGATAGTGTTGAGATACTCTGAGCTAAGCTCAGAGTAAAAACCAAGTAGCCGTTCCTAAGAAAGCAAAAATGCCCACAATGTCCGTAACTGTGGTGAGCACAACGCTGCCTGCGAGTGCTGGGTCTATCTTCATACGTTTTAGTATCAAAGGAATACTGGCACCAGCTATGCCCGCAGCGACTAAGTTCATAAACATAGCAAAGGCGATGACTGCGCCGAGCTTAAAGTCCCATTGCCATAGAGCTACTACACCCGCGATAAGCAAAGACCAAAGCACGCCATTTAAAGCCCCGATAGCGAGTTCTTTTCCGAGTAAAAACTTTTGGTTAGTTTGATTGACATGACCAAGGGCGATACCGCGAATTACCAATGTTAAAGTTTGGCTGCCTGCGACTCCACCCATACTTGGCACAATGCCATTGAGTACAGCTAAAATGGGTAGTATGTCTAGGGTGCTTTCGAAAAAGCTCGCGACAAAGGCTGCGAGTAAAGCCGTAAGCAGATTAATCCCGAGCCAAATTGAACGTCTTTGGCTACTTTTCATAACAGGCGCAAAGGTATCTTCTTCATCCTCCAGACCGGCCATGCTCATCAAGCTATGTTCAGCATCTTCTCTGATGACATCAACAATATCATCAATGGTGATCCGACCGAGTAGCTGAGTGTGGTCATCGACCACAGGTGCAGAGATCCAATTATGACGCTCGAATAGTTGTGCTACTTCGCTTTCGGCCATAGTAACAGGAATGGTTTCTCGCTCTTCATTCATCAACTCTTGCACGAGCTTGTCAGGTGGGTTCGTCAGTAAAACTCCGATCGGTAACGAGCCTAAAAAGTGGTTTTCTTTATCCACAACATAAAGGTCATCGGTACCTTGAGGCAACTCCTCTTTGAGGCGCAAGTATCTTAATACAACATCCAAACTTACATCGGGGCGAATGGTGATCGTATCTCCATTCATTAACGCGCCTGCGGAGCCTTCGTTATAGGATAGGGCCTGTGTAGCGCGCGCCCTATCCTGACTGTCCATAGCACTGATAACGTCTTGGTAGATGGGCACAGGCAAGCTTCTAAGCACTTCGCCGAGATCATCGTCATCCATATCTTCTGTGGCTGCCGCAATGAGCTCAGGCTCCATTTTGGCAATGATGCTTAAGCGGACATCTTCGGATAACTCTTCGAGTACATCACCTTGTATATCCGGATCAACTAATTGCCAGAGTGTAGTTCTTATTTTGTGCGGAGAGGACTCGAGTAAAAGGGCCGTATCACAAGGCGGGATCTCAGCCAGCGTTTGTCTTACTTGAACAAACTGTCCACTGTTTATTGCTTTGGTTACTTGCTGTAATTGTTCCAGTGTATAGTCTTGTTCAAAAACGTCAGGCATAGGCGTCCAAAATTCAAATTATAGAAAAAGTGACAATGTATTGTGAGCCGTTACAGAAGGCGACTTCGTTATTTACGACTTATCAACGCGAATGTAGTTCGCGTTCTAGTATCGTCAGTTCTTATTAGGGAGACGTTAAATTGAAGTGTCATGGCTTCAATCGTTGCTACCTATAATATTGTAATAGAAAAAATAATATAATGATTATAGCTGTTTAAATTAAAAGTAATCTATGACATTTTTAGTACGCTGGCAGCAATATGAATGCAGAATTAAAGAGTAGTGGCCTAGATGATGTCTATTTGCTATTCATCTTCGTGAAACTTGTTCTCGATCAGGTTCCCTATGGCAATTAAAGCATCGTGAGCATCTGGACCTGTGCATGTGACTTTAACCTCCTTTCCTTGGCTACTTTCCAATAGCAGTAAGGCAAGTACGCTATCACCTGGTGCACTTTTTTCTCCCTGATACAGGATAATATCCGCATCGAACTGTGTAGAGAGCTGTGCCAATACCGTAGCTGCTCTGGCATGCAATCCCAATTTATTTTTTATCAGAAAAACGCCTTGTTGCGACTGTGTCATTATTCTTGTTCTCGGTGACGAATTTTCACATTAGAATGCGTTCTTTGAAAACGCTCTCCAAGTGTTTGAGCCAAGTAAACAGAACGATGTTGACCGCCTGTACATCCAATCGCAATCGTCAGGTAGCTGCGGTTATTGCGTTCTAAATGAGGGAGCCAAGTTTGCATAAAGGTTTGGATCTGCCACACAAATTTTTGCACTATGCTATGGCTAGATAAATAATCTATGACAGGTTGATCTAAACCAGTTAAAGGCTTTAATTCTGGTTCCCAGTGAGGGTTGGGTAAAAATCGTGCGTCGAAGACATAATCAGCTTCTTTTGGAATACCATGTTTAAAACCAAACGACTCGAAAGTAATAATCAGCTGTTTGTCTTTTTGACCTAAGATTTTTTCACGCACACTCTCAGCCAGTTGATGCACACTCAAGTCGGTTGTATCTATGGTTACATCAGCACGTCGGATTAATACATCAAGCAAGTTTCTCTCTTGTTTAATGGCTAAATCAAGGGGAAGGTCATTTAGTGACAGTGGATGTAAACGACGGGTTTCTGAGAAACGCTTGACCAATGTTTGGTCGTCACAATCTAGATAAAAAACCTGTGGTTTAGCAAAGCCAGGTAAGTATTCCAAAATATCGTGAAACTCTTGTTGTTCTTTTGGTAAGTTTCTTACATCGATACTGACAGCGATTTTATTATAACTGTCTGAAACACTGCGGACCAAAGCCGGTAGCAGGTTGACAGGAATATTATCAGCGCAGTAATAACCTAAGTCTTCCAATACTCTTAATGCAACAGATTTACCTGAGCCAGAGCGGCCACTGATAATTATGAGCTCCACAGTTAATTCCTATTATTTATCATATTCAACAAGGACTTGGTAAAGCTCGTTATCATTACTTGCTTGCCTAAGTCGCTTACAAAAATGTTTATCATTTAGTTTACCAGCGATACTCGCTAAGGTCTCTAAATGTTGTTTATTTTCACCATCTGGTACGATGAGTGCAACAAAAATATCGACATTGCGATCATCATAAGCGTCAAAAGGAATGGCTTGTTGATTCACGAGTAAAATAGCGACAACATCATTAAGACCTGATAATCGACCGTGCGGAATAGCTATCCCTTTCCCTATACCTGTGCTGCCTAATTTTTCACGATTGAGGAGTGCTTCAAGGATATCATGTTGATTGGCGTTTGGTATTTTTTGTTGTGCCAGTTCACTGATATATTGGAGTATTCTTTTTTTACTATTAAAAAGGACCGCAGCTTTGCTACAGTCCTCGGAAATTAGTGTGCTAAGTTTCATGGTTAATGTCGAGTTAGCTTCTCTTTATGTTTAATGACCTGCCTATCCAATTTATCAATCAAACCGTCAATGGCAGCGTACATGTCTTTATGTTCTGTTGAAGCGAATAGCTCGCCTCCATTCACATGTAACGTCGCTTCTGCTTTTTGTATGAGTTTCTCGACATCTAAGATTACATGAACGTTATTGATGTGATCAAAATGCCTTTCTAGCTTCGCAAACTTACTTGTTACGTAGTCTCTTAATGAATCGGTAATTTCTACATGGCGACCAGTTAAATTTAGTTGCATAAGCATTTTTCCTTCTTTTGTTACGCCTAAATCAAGCTTTTACGCTGATTAGACGGTGGAATAGCCAAAGACTCTCGGTATTTGGCAATAGTACGTCTTGCCACCTTAATACCTTGATCTGCTAACACATCTGCAATTTTGCTATCACTTAACGGCTTAGCTGAGTTTTCTGCAGCGATTAGCTTTTTGATGAGCGCTCGAATTGCTGTTGAAGAGCATTCACCACCGTTCTCGGTACTAACATGGCTCGAGAAGAAGTATTTCAATTCATAAATGCCGCGAGGCGTGTGCATATATTTTTGCGTTGTTACACGAGAAATTGTCGACTCGTGCATATCAACCATTTCAGCAACATCATTGAGTACCATAGGTCTCATTGCCTCAGGGCCATGTTCAAAGAATGCCTGTTGTTGCTGAACAATGCAATTAGTAACTTTCAATAAAGTTTCATTTCTGCTTTCTAAACTTTTAATAAACCATTTGGCTTCTTGTAAATGTGAGCGGATAAACTGACTGTCACTGCTAGACTTTACCGATCGTGACATAGCAGCATAGTGGTCGTTGACTCTGATCTTAGGCATAGAGTCAGGGTTAAGTTCAACGACCCAGCGACCTTTTACCTTTTTGACGGAGACATCAGGTATCACATAATCAGCTTCTTCTTGCACAATACTGGCAGCTGGTTTGGGGTTCAAGCTGTGAATTAACGTCATCACTTCTTTAAGCTCACCTTCTTTGAGCTTTGTTTTCTTCATGATAGTACGATAATCACGATTTGCTAATAGATCGATGTGCTCATCAATGACCTGTTTAGTTTGCTCGAGCCAAGGAGTCTCCGATGAAAATTGATTTAATTGAACAATTAGGCACTCTTGAAGGCTGCGAGCGGCGATCCCAACTGGGTCAAATAGTTGAATACGCTTTAATACCGCTTCAACTTCGTCTAGCTCAATAGGATCTTGGTCGTTGTCTTTATTTAAGCTTTCAAGAATATCTTCGCAAGAGACGGTTAAGATACCAGAATCATCAACCCCTTCAACAATAGATAGCGCAATAAGTCTGTCTGTCGCACTGAAAGGCGTTAACTCTAACTGCCACATCAAATACTCTTGAAGGCTTTCGGTAGTTTGACCTTGATAAACACTTTCATCTTCAGGCATAGGCCCAGACGAACTGACAGGTGCCGCACTGATATATTCATCCCATGTGACATCCATAGCCATCTCATCACTGAGTGTCTCTTTGTTGAGCGCGGTGTCTGTGTCTTGCTCATAATCACTGAGTTGCGGTTCTACTTGCTCTTCAGTATTAGACTCTGACTTGTCTGTTGCCTGCGCCTGTTCATGGGGTTTATCTAGACCATTTTCAAAAGTTTCTTGTTCGTTTTCTTCTACTTCCAATAAAGGATTGCTGTCCAGCGCTTCTTGAATTTCTTGCTGGAGGTCTAATGTGCTCAGTTGCAGCAAGCGAATTGCTTGTTGCAACTGTGGTGTCATTGTTAATTGCTGCCCCATGCGCAGCTGTAGCGATTGCCTCATGTATCTCTAACAATCCTTTTCGTTGTTACGCTTGTTCTTAACTATAGCCTGAATTGTTCGCCTAAGTAGACATCTCGAACGGTTTGATCCGCTAAAACATGTTCAGGGCTACCTGAAGCAATTAATTCACCATGAGAAACAATGTATGCCTTTTCACATACGTCTAATGTTTCACGAACGTTATGATCTGTGATCAGAACGCCGATCCCACGATTTTTTAAATGCTCAATAATTTTCTTTATATCTAACACTGAAATGGGATCAACGCCAGCAAAAGGCTCATCTAATAGAATAAATTTTGGATCAGCGGCTAAAGCGCGAGCAATTTCTACTCGGCGGCGCTCTCCACCGGAGAGTGCCATGCCTAAGCTTGAACGAATATGTTGAATGTTAAATTCATCCAGTAATTCATTTAATACTCTTTCTCGCTCAGTCTTATTGAGGTCTTTTCTCGTTTCAAGGATCGCCATTAAATTTTGATATACGGTTAATTTTCTGAAGATTGAAGACTCTTGCGGTAAATAACCAATCCCTAAACGGGCTCTACTGTGCATCGGCAGTAACGTAATGTCCTGCTCATCAATATGAATAGCGCCCTTATCACTGGGTACTAGACCAACAATCATATAAAACGTGGTTGTTTTACCCGCGCCATTTGGGCCCAATAAACCAACAATGCTACCTGCTTCAACACTTAGTTCAACATTCTTTACTACTTGTCTGCCTTTGTAACTTTTGGCCAGTGCCGTCGCTTTTAGTGTACTCACTATGGCTCCTTGGTTCCGTCTTGCTCTTTTTCAACTGGGAGTAAAACGGTTCTGACACGTTTACCTTTTTCATTTGCCTTTTGCGCGCTGATCAATTGCTTTTCCATATCATAGAGGATCTCTTGAGCAGAAATCTTCTGACCAGCTTGGCTAATTTCTGCATTCCCTTTGATGGTCAACAATCGATTTGCGACATCGTAGCGAACTTCATTTGCGCTGGCTTTCAATAAACTACCATCAGTTTGTCGCTCCTGGAAAATAGCTGGGGAACCAGTTGCTACGAGTAATTGTTTATTTTCGCCGAGGTCTTCTCTGCGGTGTACTTCTAGTCTGTCAGCAAAGATTTTTCTTTGACCATGAATAATTTCTACGTTTTCTTCAAAAACGCCAATATTGGTTTGTAGTTGTGCTTGTTGTTTTCCTGAACTGATGATGACTTGCTCAGGATTACTATTGGCGAGCGCACTTAGCGGAAGAAGTCCGATAGCACAGGTTAACAGTATGGTTGCACTTAATTTATTGCTTATCATAAATCGTTTCAGTGTGGTTGATTAATTCAATAACCTCAATATTGAGATCGGCGATTAGCCCTTTACCTGTAATGGTTACATTAGGCCCGGTTATGATCACTGGTTGGTCTGAGCGCATCATCCGATTAGTTATTTCAAGCCGGAGGTTGTCTGCATCTATATGCGTGATCATAGCCGCATCATTTAAATTGGTTGCTTTAACATTGCCTTCTAAAATCAAAGTATCATTTTCATATAAAGTTGCTTCATTGGCAGTGAGCTGCCAATTGTGTTGTCCATTATGTAAAACAAAAATGGGGACTTCAAAGTGGCTGAATCCAAGCTCTTGATAGAGCTCCATTCTTTGTGCCGTGATTTGATAGCTCAATTGCCCATTTTCGGCAAAGGAAGTCTGTTTCAAATCAATCGCAACATAGTCTGGTTTGGCAATTGTCTCTTCTGGCTGCGTTGGCTGCTCTGTTTGAGTCAAAAATGGATACCACAGCCACAACATAGTTGCACTGAACAATACGAGTAAAATTACCCGTAAATTAGTCATGTGCTGCTTCCTTTAGAGAGTAGCTCATTGCCTTGGCTCAACATAAGTAAGTCAGTTAACTCTCTTACTGCGCCAAATCCACCAGGCATTAAGGTTGTGTAATGAGCTAGGTTTTTTACCAAAGGGTGCGCATCCGCTACAGCCACTGCAAAACCAACTTTTTGCATGACCGGAATATCTGGGCCATCATCACCAATATACGCAACCTGCTCATCAGTCAAATTTAAATGACTTTTCAATTCTTCATAAGCGTGGACTTTATCTTCTTGACCTTGATATATGTGCCTTACGTTTAAGCTAGTCATACGTTGCTTAACGATTTCTGAATGTCGTCCAGTTATGACGGCGACTTCAACACCAGTTTCAATTAAAGCTTTGATCCCGAAACCATCTTTGGTATTGAATGCTTTTAACTCTTCACCTTGGTTACCCAGATAAATACGGCCATCTGAAAATACGCCATCAATATCGCAAATTAGTAGCTTGATAGATTTCGCTTTGTCACTTGTCTGTACAGAGATTGCTTGATAAAGCTCGCTAAATTGCATCTTTATAGTACTCCTGCGCGTAATAAGTCTTGAGTATTGAGAGCCCCAATTGGGTGCTTGTTTTCATCAATGACAATGAGGCCGTTTATCCGCTTCTTTTCCATAATATTGAGCGCTTCAGCTGCTAACATATCTGAGGATGCCGTAGTACAACAAATAGTCATAACGGAATCAATAGTATCGTTGTGTAGATCGACTTTTTGTTCAATCACTCGACGTAAATCACCGTCAGTAAACAAACCGCAAAGCTGCGCGTTTTCGTCAATGATGGCCGTCATACCAAGTCCTTTGGCAGACATCTCAAACAGTGCCTCTTTGATTGAACTACCTGCTGGCGTCATTGGTACATCTGTGCCTTTATGCATTATATCTTCTAGTGTCAGCAGTAGTCTTTTACCTAAGCTGCCCCCGGGATGGGAAAGTGCAAAATCATCTGCGGTGAAGCCTCTGGCTTCGAGCAAAGCAACAGCCAATGCATCACCCATTACCAATGTAGCAGTGGTACTTGCTGTTGGCGCTAAGCCCAGTGGGCAGGCTTCTTGGGATACTTTGATACAAAGATGAATATCAGCTTGTTGCGCCATCGTTGAACTTGGGTTGCCTGTCATGCTAATGACTCGCGCGCCAATTCTTTTTATCACAGGAATAATACCGACTACTTCACCCGTTTCACCTGAATTTGAGATCAATAGAACCACATCATCAGCTGTGATCATGCCTAAATCTCCATGACTGGCTTCACCGGGGTGAACAAAGAAAGAAGGCGTTCCTGTGCTCGCTAAAGTGGCAGCAACTTTATTGCCAATATGACCTGATTTGCCCATACCAATCACGATGACTCGGCCGACGCAATCAAGCATAAGCTCACAGGCTTGCGTAAACGTATTGTCTATATATTGATTTAGCTCGCTGATGGCTTTTTGTTCTATTTCTAAAACGCGTTTTGCAGATTCAATAAGGCTGTGGTTTTTCATACTGATACCTAAATAATTGCGTACATGTAACCAACGAATGCAGTCAGTAGTACACCACCTTCTATGCGATTAATTTGTCTTTTGCCTCTAAGATTTACACTCATTATGATGAGTGCAGCGGTTGCACCTAGCATAACGTATATATCGCGTTGTGAAATATTCATATCCAGCTGTGCTGGGTTGAGTATCCCTGCAATGGACAAAACAGCGAGGATATTAAATATATTTGATCCGATGATATTACCCAGTGCTAAATCGTCCTCGTTCTTTAATACACCTGCGACACACGCTGCTAATTCAGGCAAGCTAGTACCAATAGCGATAATTGTCAGGCCAATTAAGAGATCGCTCATGCCAAAAAATTTGGCAATATCTACTGCCGAATCTACCAGCAGATCTGCGCTAACAGGCAGTACTATCATGCCCACCACTAACCAGAAAACAGCTTTGCCTGTAGGCACGTCATTAGGTACCTCGTCGCACGCTTCTGACACAAGTGGGTCATCTTCTTGGTCTTTACTGCTGTTTTTGGTGATGTAGATAAGACCGAGGATAAAGGTGGCAAAACCCGCTAATAAAATGAACCCTTCAGTTGCGCTAAAATAATTGTCGCTGACAATATACCAAGCACCCAGGGAGACAATGATTAATAAAGGCATTTCGCGGCGTAAAATACCAGAACCAACCGCCAGTGGGCGAAGTAGGGCAGTAATCCCTAATACCAGTAAAATATTAGCAATATTTGACCCCACAGCATTACCGACCGCGGTATCTGTTTTATCTGATAAAGCAGCTTGTGCTGCAACCATCATTTCAGGAGCAGATGACCCCATTGCAACAATCGTCAGGCCAACAATCAATGTGGGAACCCCGAGATTTTTTGCTAAAGCGGCTGCACCAAAGACAAATCTATCTGCGCTCCAAACCAGTGCAACAAAACCTACGATAAGAATGACAAAAGATAAAACCATGAAACCTATGCCGAGCAACAAAATTACAGTGCGGTAAATATTATCAAATGCGCTGTCAAATGTATAAATAATCTGATCTAGTCACGTAACGTGTTGCAATAAAAATTGCCAGCGCAAACAAAAGGCGGTTGAAAATGACTGGTGTAATTACACTATTACAAAATTTTACCAATTAGCATTTTCCATCTTGGTTGAAAAAAACGTATTATTCACCAATTGGTGAAATCGATATATGGAGAGCGACTTGTCGCAGTCAATCGTTGAAGTCAAGGATGTAACCTTTTCTCGCGGTGAAAGGGTCATATATAAAAATATGAGCTTTTCAGTGCCTAGAGGTAAAATTACAGCAATCATGGGCCCTAGTGGTATTGGTAAAACAACCATGTTGCGTTTGATAGGTGGTCAACTTCGTCCAGAGAGTGGTGATATTACGTTTATGGGCGCGAGTGTGCCTGCTATGTCCCGCTCAGAGTTATATCAAGCTCGAAAGCAAATGAGCATGCTATTTCAAAGTGGTGCCCTTTTTACCGATATGTCTGTCTTTGATAATGTCGCCTTTCCGCTGCGTGAGCATACCCAATTGAGTGAGGACTTAATTCGTTTAGTTGTGTTAATGAAGCTTCAAGCGGTTGGTTTGCGAGGTGCAAGAGATTTAATGCCCGCGGAGTTATCTGGTGGAATGGCAAGGCGCGCTGCGCTGGCGCGGGCGATTGCATTGGATCCTGAACTCATTATGTATGACGAACCATTTGCTGGACAGGACCCGATTTCAATGGGTGTTTTAGTGAGAATGATTAAATCACTTAATGAAGTATTAGGCCTATCTTCTTTAATCGTGACTCATGATGTAACAGAGGTCATGAGTATTGCTGATCATGTTGTCATCATTGCTGAACAAGGGGTGATTGGCAGTGGCTCACCTGAACAAATGTTAGCTCATAGTTCACCGTTGGTGCAGCAATTTTTACAGGGGCTATCGGATGGACCTGTACCATTTCATTTTAAAGCAGCACCTTATGAAGAGGAATTACTGGATGGAGACGTATAAGCGTGGATTTTTTACAGAAATTAGGGCGTAAAACGCTTAATCGCTTCGCGTCAATTGGGCGGGCGACCCAAATGTTGTTGGGGGCATTATTGAATATGCCTAACCCGCGCCAAGGTACACCGCTATTAATCAAACAACTTTACATGGTAGGTCACCAATCATTACTGATCATCATGGTATCTGGTTTGTTTATAGGTATGGTCTTGGCGTTGCAGGGCTACACCGTTTTAGTTGGTTATGGCGCTGAAGATAGCCTAGGACCCTTGGTCGCTCTAAGCTTATTACGAGAGTTGGGCCCTGTGGTGACAGCTTTGTTATTTGCTGGGCGTGCGGGGAGTGCGTTAACGGCTGAAATCGGTTTGATGAAGGCGACAGAGCAGTTATCTAGCTTGGAAATGATGGCGGTAGATCCATTAAAACGTGTGGTTGCACCGCGTTTTTGGGCTGGCTTTATTAGTATGCCATTGTTAGCGTTAATCTTTTCGGCTGTCGCTATTTTAGGCGCTCACTTGGTTGGTGTTGATTGGTTGGGTGTTGATTCAGGTAGCTTCTGGTCCATCATGCAATCGCAGGTCTCTTTGCAGCAAGATATCATGAATGGGCTCATTAAAAGTTTTGTGTTTGCGTTAATTGTGACGTGGATAGCGCTATACAAAGGGTATGACTGTGTCCCTACATCAGAAGGGATCAGCAAGGCAACAACGGAAACCGTTGTGCATTCTTCACTGGCTGTTTTAGGGTTTGATTTTGTATTAACTGCAGTGATGTTTTCGAGTTAAGGGTTAGGAAAAATGAATACACGGAAAATAGAGATTTTAGTCGGCTTATTTGTGGCATTGGGTGTTGCTGCTTTTGTGATGTTGGCGATGAAAGTGGCAAATGCGGGTATTAGCGGTAACGGCGAAACCTATAAATTAGAAGCCAAGTTTGACAATATCGGGTCGCTAAAAACGCGCGCGCCGATCAAAGTAGGTGGTGTTGTGATTGGCCGTGTTGATGGTATTCACATTCATCCGCAAGAATTTGTGCCTGTGGTCAGTATGAGCATAGATAAAACATATGAGTGCCAGTTTTCGGATACGACGTCCGTGTCTATTTTGACCTCGGGCATTTTGGGTGAACAGTATTTAGGGATTTCTCCCGTTATTGCGTCTGAATCGGCAAAACAGACTTGTTTAGGTAATGAAGTATCCACGCAAGATGAAGTTGATCTGGATGATCTATTTGGTGTTGAGAGCCTTGCACTCAAAGATGGTGATACGATCACAGATACCAAATCAGCGCTCGTGTTAGAAGAGTTAATCGGTCAATTCTTGTTTAATCAAAGTAGTGAGTAATCAGCTATGCTAAAGAGTCATTTCATTGTAACGATTAGTGTTTTCATACTGGTACTGTTTGCTTCAACGGCCAATGCAGCGCAAGTTGACTTGAAGGACCCGTATAAAATGGTTCAACAAGTTGCAGATAATACCTTTCAACGTGTGGCAAAAGACCAAAATATTATAGTCAAAGACAAAGAGCATCTGCGTATTATTGTTGAGCAGGAGTTACTACCGTATATTGATTATAAATATGCTGCTTATCGTGTATTGGGCAGCTATATCCAGAAAGTGCGCAATATTAAAGATAAACAAGAAAAAGAGCAGGCTGTTAAGAACATTCGTGTGTTTATTGAGGTGTTTAAATCGTACTTGGTGGCGACCTATGCAGGGGTGTTCACTCAATATACAGACCAGAAAGTTGAATTTGAAGCACCGCGCCCATTTGGCGATATCAATGTGGCTACCGTGAGAACGAAAATTGTCGAAGCGGGTAAGCCTGACATTAAAATTGACTTTAAAGTTCGTAAAAACAAGCAAGGCGAGTGGCGTGCTTTTGATATGATGGCTGAAGGGATCAGTTTGTTAGATGCCAAGCAAAGTGAATTGCATGGTATCTTGCGCCAACAGGGTATTGAGCATGTTATTACGCTTTTAGAAAAGAAAAGTCAGTTACCAGTGCAATTCAGAGGGGACGATGGTAATGCCTAATCTGCACTTTAGTCGGGTGACTGATGATACGGTGTCAGTGAAAGGAGAACTGACTCGAGACACCTTAAAAAATGAATCACTTCTTAATCAATTGTTAGAAAATGCGCAGTCAGTGCTGTATTTTGACCTTTGTGAGGTCTCAAGGGTTGACACCGCGGGTTTAGCTTGGTTAATTCACTCTTTAGGCAAATTAAAACGGCAAGGCGTGCGCCTTGAGTTGAAGAATAGACCTGAACAATTACAAAATTTGATGGAATTGGGGCAGGTCACAACCTTATTTGAGTGAGTCCGATGGAAACAAATCAAGTCGAAACTGTTTTACAGCAATCTTTGACCTTAGAAGAAGTAAAAGTAAAAGCGAATGGCAGTCACTATGAAGTGATCGCCGTTGGTGAGTGTTTTGATGGACTAAGACGCGTTAAAAGAGAACAAATGGTTTACGCGCCATTGATGGAAGTGATCAAAGATGGCACCATTCATGCCGTAAGTATCAAGGCGTTTACACCTACCGAGTGGCAGCGTGAGCAAAAGTTTATCTTGCCACAATAATTAGGAGCCACAATGGATCAGTTTGTTATCCAAGGTGGCACCACTTTAAACGGTGAAGTCACTATCTCTGGAGCCAAAAATGCGGCTCTACCTATCTTATTTGCTGCATTACTTGCGGATGGTAAAAGTACCTTTAGCAATGTGCCACAGTTACGCGATATCGTTACGACTGAGGCGTTGCTGCGCACGCTTGGCGCTGAAGTCGCATGGCGCGGGGATTTACTTGAAGTAGATGGACGCTGTGTTGACAAAGTATTGGCTCCATACGAGCTAGTGAAACAAATGCGTGCCTCTGTTTTAGCGTTAGGACCTTTGCTAGCGCGTTTTGGTAAGGCGCAGGTGTCGTTACCGGGTGGCTGTGCAATTGGCGCAAGACCTGTAGATATTCACATCTCAGGGCTTGAGAAAATGGGGGCACAAATTAACGTTGAAAACGGTTACATCAATGCCCAGACACCTCAAGGAAAGCGCTTACAAGGTGCTGAAATCTTTATGGAGACAGTCTCTGTAGGGGCAACAGAAAACTTGCTCATGGCGGCCACTTTGGCTGAGGGCACTACCGTATTAGAAAATGCGGCGCGTGAACCTGAGATCATAAACCTAGCAGAGTGCTTAGTGGCTATGGGCGCCAATATACAAGGCGCAGGGTCAAGCCGAATAGAAATACAAGGTGTTGAAAAGCTTGACGGGTGTGAGCATAAAATTTTACCAGACCGTATTGAAACAGGCACATTTTTAGTGGCTGCGGCGATGAGTCAAGGCGAAGTTTTGTGTCGCAACACGGATCATTCGAGCTTAGAGCCGGTGCTTGAGAAGCTTCGCCAAGCCAATGTTGCGGTGGAAGTTAACGATGACAGCATTTTTGTAAGTATGAGAAATCGTGATTTAAAAGCGGTGAATATTAAGACCATGCCTCACCCAGGGTTTCCAACCGATATGCAAGCACAGTTTACGGCGTTAAACGTGGTTGCTAATGGCAGTGCAACAATCACAGAAACGATATTTGAAAATCGTTTTATGCATGTGCCAGAGTTACAGCGCATGGGGGCCAATATTCGCTTAGAGGGGAATACGGCAATCTGTGATGAAACAACACGTTTATCCGGCGCTCAAGTTATGGCAACCGACTTACGTGCGTCAGCGAGTTTGATTTTAACGGGGATAATCGCTGAAGGTGAAACGGTTGTTGACCGAATTTATCATGTCGATCGAGGATATCAAAAAATAGAAGATAAGCTCAGTCGTCTCGGCGCCAATATTCGCCGAAAACATAACTAAAAAAAGCGAGCTTTGCTCGCTTTTTATTTGCTTGAAATTGCATTAATAAATCGGCGTTTCAAGTTCTGCCACTTCAACCATAAATACTAATTGCTCACCATGTCGGTGCACTTCAAACTCTAGCACTGTTCCCGGCTCTGTATTACCGATAGTCCTAAGAGTCTGCTGGGGGTTCGTTATCGCATTGCCTGCGACTTTAGTGACGATATCACCATCTTTCATACCAGCTTGCCAAGCAGGTCCAAGGGGATCGAGTTCACTGATCCGCAAACCCATAATTGGGGTATACACATCGGTAATGATTTGCCCTTTATTGTCTACAGCACTCCCTTTAAAACCGAGGTAGCCCCTTATTACACGACCATCTTTGATGATCTTTGTCATGACGTCTTTGGCAAGTCTATAAGGAACAGCAAAAGAGATGCCTTCAATATCAATATTGTATCTAGTTGTAAATTGTGCCGATGTGATACCCACCAAGGCGCCATTGGAATTGACGAGCGCACCGCCCGAATTCCCCACATTGACCGCGGCATCCGTTTGCAACAAGCTATTGTATTGGCTATCAGTGAGTGTTTGCTTCCCTGTTGCACTGATAATGCCTTGTGTAATGGTTTGTCCCAGGTTGAGTGGATTACCGATTGCAAGTACCACATCACCGACCCGAGGCATGAGCGTATCATCCATTGGAATGACGGGCAGGTGGTTTTCATTCACTTTTATAACGGCAAGGTCGGTAATGGTATCAAACCCTATTAACACACCGTAATACTGGCGACCATCAGGCAATAAGACAATAATTTGATCTGCGCTGTTAATGACATGGTAATTGGTTAAAATATACCCGTCAGAACTCATGATCACACCAGAGCCCAGTTCTTGAATGCGATTTTGACGTTGAAAACGAGGTACAGAGCTAAAGCTTTCGGAAAAAATAGTGACCACAGCAGGGGCTGCTCTACTCACACCAGTGGAAAAGCTCATGTGTTGAACTGTATATGGAACGTTTAGGTTTGCCGCTTTCTCTCTCAGCTCTGGTTTTAACCAAAGGATTAACAGTGCGACACACAGCCCGATCAGCGCAGGGGCGAGAATAAATCTAATAAATTGAAACACGGTTTATTGTTATACATATTTTATTTTGTGATAAAACTATCATGACACAAAACAACACAGCGGCAAGAGCCGCTGTGTAATTCTAAGTGATTTTTTACAATCTTTATTGAATTAAATAGAAAACCGAGTCTCGTCCACGCTTAATTCCAAGTACGATATTACCTTGAATATCATCAATTAAGCGCTTCATCTCCCGCACCGTGGTGACACGTTGACGGTTTACTTGCATTATCACGTCGCCTTCTTGCAATCCGACACGCGCTGCTGGAGAGCGCTCTTCAATGCTAACCACAACAATGCCTTGATTACCGTTTCGCTCATCGCTTTCCAGTACTGCACCCTTTAAGCTGGGGTGGATCCTGTCAGCTTGTGCTTGTCGCTCATTTTGGCCTTGTAGTTTGACATCCAGTGTACGTCTTTTACCGTCGCGATAAATACCGACTTCGATTTCACGTCCTTCGCCCAGTGTGGCAATTTTGCCGCGAAGCTCTTCAATACTTTCTACCTTATCGCCATCAATACTGACAATGACATCATTGGCTTTAACTCCAGCTTCGGCTGCGGCAGAGTCTTTGGCGACTTCTTGAATATAAACGCCTTGTTTAACATCAAAGCCTTGCGCTTCAGCGAGACCAGCATTGAGTGTTCGGCCAACAATCCCCAATGACCCTCGTCTGACTTGACCATATTCAATGATCTGGTCTACGAGGTTTTTCATCATGTTAGACGGGATCGCAAACCCGATCCCGACGTTGCCGCCTGATGCACCCAGTATGGCGGTATTAATCCCGATTAATTCGCCTTTTAAATTAACCAAAGCACCACCTGAGTTACCTTGGTTAATGGCTGCATCCGTTTGAATAAAATCCTCGTAACCTTCAATATTTAAACCGCTTCGTCCTAGTGCACTGACGATACCAGAAGTGACGGTATGACTTAAACCAAAGGGGTTGCCAATGGCGACGGAGAAATCACCAACACGCAATTTATCTGAATCGGCAAGTTTCACCTCTGTGAGATCTTCGTTATCTATTTGCAATAATGCAATATCAGACTCTTTATCAGCACCGATGAGCTGTGCTTTGAACTCTCGACCATCTTTGAGGGTGACAATAATATTGTCGGCTTCGTCTATCACGTGATTATTGGTGACAACATAGCCTTCATCTGCGTCAATAATGACACCAGACCCTAACCCACTGAATGGACGCTTTTGGGTACGAGGAGGTGGGTTTCCGAAGAAAAAATCAAATGGGTCAACACGTCGCCTCACCTCTTTAGCACCAGAAACTTGAATACTGACAACACCAGGGGTTACACGTTCCAACATCGGTGCCAATGTCGGTAGTTGTTGACCGTCAACCGCAACAGGAAGCCTCGCCTCTGCACTATTAGGTGCCAAAAGTAAGCTAGAAGAAAATAGCGCTGCGGATAATAAAGTTAATTTTAATTTCATAGTCTGGAAATTCTCCTAAATAACAGCGTTAAACACATTATTTCGGTGAACAGTTAGTAATACATTATTGACCGAGATAATATGAGTCAGTTTATAGAGCGGGTAGCACCCGCTCTGTTATTTGGTGGTTATCTCTAAAGACTATGGGGCTAAAAAAAAGTTCATCAAGAAGTTTTTAATTGCTCGCTTTTTGCACGATCGTCGCTGAATAAACCACTTTCACCTTCTGCATAGTCAGCAGGAGGCACATTATGGACAGACTCTGAGTTGCGTCTTTTTTCAGGTCTAGAGCGTAACGAGGCTTGAAGTTGCTCTGTGGTTTCTTTTGAAAAGAAAGGCTGATTGGGTTGACTACGCTTTTCTTCAAGCAAAAGCTGGTTTGTATCCTCTACATGCTGAAGTAACTGACTATAGTTGTCCTGCATTTTACCTACCAACTTTTTGGTGTTGGCTAGGTGGTCCGCAACGTCTTGTCTATATTGCTCCAAATTTTGCTCAGCTTGCTGTGCTTGTTGCTCCAATTCTTCATGTTTGAACTGCTTTTTGGTAAAGAGTGAACCTAAGAAAAATGCACTGATCGCCACGATGATCAATAAGCCCAACCATGCAATTGTTGTCATACATACTCCTGTGTAAGGTGAGTGTCACCTATTACTTTTACTAAAATGCCATCTATCGATAGGTTAAATATACGCTGAGAATGGATGCGTGTTAATATATTGGGCAAAGAAAACTGCTCAGTTTGATAAAAAAGATGATGACGCCTTGGGAAAAGTATCAAGAAGACCTTAAAAGAGATGACTTTCAGTACGACAGTGCACAAGAAAACGCGGTCAAGCACTTGCAGCGTTTATATGATGATTTAATCGCACAACCTCCTGAGCCCAAAGGCTTCTTTGCTAAGTTGTTTGCAAAGAAGCAAGTAGAGCCGGTGAAAGGCCTGTATTTTTGGGGTGGGGTAGGGCGCGGAAAAACCTATTTAGTGGATACTTTTTACGAGGCGCTACCCAGTGATAGAAAAATGCGTGTGCATTTTCATCGCTTTATGCACCGCGTACATGATGAATTAAAAAAGCTCAATGAAGTGAAAAACCCATTAAATGTGGTGGCAGACATTTTTAAAGCTGAAACGGATATCATCTGCTTTGATGAATTTTTTGTGCAAGACATTACGGATGCCATGTTGCTCGGCGGATTAATGGAAGCGTTGTTTGAACGCGGGATTGTGTTAGTGGCGACATCCAATATTGTGCCAGATGAGCTATATCGAAATGGCTTGCAACGCGCTCGCTTCTTACCTGCGATTGCATTAGTGAAGGCGAATACTGAAATTGTAAATGTTGATTCGGGCATTGATTATCGTCTGCGCACATTAGAATCGGCAGAAATCTTCCATAGTCCACTTGATGCACAAGCGGATGACAACTTGTTTGAATACTTTGACAAGCTCTCGCCAGAACCAGGCAAGCTAGATGTGGAAATAGAAATTGAAGGGCGAATGATCAAAACGCGCAAGGTATCTGATTGCATTGCGATGTTTGATTTCACCCAATTATGTGAAACCGCACGCTCACAAGTGGACTATATGGAAATTAGCCGCTTATACAACACGGTTATCTTATCGAATGTGAAGCAAATGGGGCAATCTAACGACGATGCCGCAAGACGATTTATCGCTTTGGTCGATGAGTTTTACGAGCGCAATGTCACCTTAATAATCTCTTCTGAAGCACCTATCGACGAAATCTATACAGAGGGGACATTAAACTTTGAATTTAGACGTTGTATCAGCCGCTTACAAGAGATGCAGTCATTAGAGTATCTATCCAGAGAACACCTAGCTTAGTAAAATCACATTTCTGGCGGAAAAATCAGCCATACGCTGGTTTTTCCCAACTACCCTTGCTATAATCCGCGGCCTGCCACGTTGCGTTCTATAGCCCTCGTCGGCTTAGCCACCGACTTGAGGGGCAAAAAAGTCTTAAACTCGAAGGGGTTGAAGCACCATTAGTAGAGCGGTAGTCTTCTGACTACCTGTGGTTTTAACTGAAAACTTTGGATTTTATAAATGAAAACGTTTGTTGCTAAACCAGAAACTGTAAAACGTGACTGGTACGTAGTTGACGCTGAAGGTAAAACTTTAGGTCGTATTGCTACTGAAATCGCTGCTCGCCTACGCGGTAAGCACAAGGCTGAGTACACTCCACATGTTGACACTGGTGATTACATCATCGTTATCAACGCTGAGAAAGTTACTGTAACTGGTAACAAAGCACAGCAAAAAATGTATTACGCTCACTCTGGTTACCCAGGTGGTCTTAAGTCTGTTAACTTCGAGAAGCTTCAAGCTAAAAAGCCTGAAATGATCATCGAAAAAGCAGTTAAAGGCATGTTACCTCGCGGTCCTCTAGGTCGTGAAATGTTCCGTAAACTTAAAGTTTACGCTGGTAACGAGCACAACCATGCGGCACAACAGCCTCAGGTTCTAGACATTTAAGGAGCACTATCATGGCAAATCAATACTACGGTACAGGTCGTCGTAAAAGTTCAAGTGCTCGCGTATTCTTACGCCCAGGCACTGGCAGCATCGTAATTAATCAACGTTCAATCGAAGAATACTTCGGTCGTGAAACTTCTCGCATGGTTGTTCGTCAGCCACTAGAGCTAGTTGAACTAACTGAGAAGTTTGACCTTTACATCACTGTTGAAGGTGGTGGTATGACTGGTCAAGCTGGCGCAATCCGCCACGGTATCACTCGTGCACTTATGGAGTTTGACGAGTCACTACGTCCTACTCTACGTAAAGCTGGCTTTGTTACTCGTGACGCTCGTCGCGTTGAACGTAAGAAAGTTGGTCTTAAGAAAGCACGTAAGAAGACACAGTTCTCAAAACGTTAATTTATTACGTTTCAGAATTTGCAAAAACCCAGCCTTGTGCTGGGTTTTTTGTTTTCTGTACTTAAAAATGGTACGATCAAGGTCGGTCTGTCACTAAGCCGTCTGTATTCAACAGTGTAGAAAAAGTCGTCAATGGCCTGTCTGCTTTAGGTTAATTAATCTGATTTGAATTAGCGATTACGTCTATCCCATTTTTGCACCACTTTTTACAACAGGCTTGTTTTGTGACAGGTACTTTTTAAATTTAGAAATTCAAAAGGACTGATTATGAAATACCTTATTTGTATTTTCATTTTAATATTTACATTCACTGCTCAAGCAGAGGTGACCTGTAAAGGGAAAATAATTAAGCTAGTAAAGTGGTCTGATAAAAATCAAGCGGCAATTTATCTAGACAATACAAATACTCGTTGGATTTTATTACCCGATGATCAAACTTCGCTCTCAATGGCGCTAACTGCATATGCAGCAGGCAAAGAAGTCGCTTTGTATTGGCGAGACCGAGATGTTACAAGCTGTTCAGCTGGATGGGAAAATTACCGCACATTAAATGGCTACTTCCTAATTCAATAACTATCTTATAAGAATAAAGAAAGCGGTTTTTGCCGCTTTTTAAACTTTCTAAAGTTGTCTCCTCTCCTAAACTTTCAAAAAACTAAATGCAATCTTGAGTTGACCAATTTGTCGCCATTTCTATGCTACACTTGCGGGTTTATGTAAAGCTTGCTTCGTTACTCGCGACGCTGATTGCGTTGCACGTAAGTAAACACAGCGCTCAATACGTTTCAGAATTTTCAAAAAAACAGCCTTGTGCTGGTTTTTGTTTCTTTCTGAGTACTCAATTTGCTTTTAATATTTTAGAGGTAGGCGTTATAGAGTAAAAGATCCAGTTTAGAAGGTTGATTTATTTTGAGAATTATGAAGTTTCAACTTATTGTTTTTGCATTAATGCCCACTTTTAACTTATGCAGATGCACAGTGTCAGGGAACAATCTCGGAGCTAATATCATGGCACGATGAGCATGCCTTGAAAAATAACAAAAATCTATCGCCCATTTTGAAAATGTCTCAAGGACAAACAAAATGGATTCAGCTGCCAGCAGGCCACGATATGACGGCTATGGTTTTATCTGCCCATGCTATGAAAAGCTGTGAGCATGTCGTTGAGTACTGCAGCCAAAATGCATGACAGGGTATGATAATTATCATATGCTCAAAGGCTGGCTTCAATTCCAGCCGTATGCATGTTTATGTATTCTTAGCAGTGCATACGTGCTGCTGTAAATTCATGTAAAAATACTTATTAAATCTTCATAAATTTATATATTCCTTATTTTTCGTCAAATCGCAAAAAAATCAGTGTGAATAATTAATGAGCATTTCTCTGCTACACTTGCAGGGCAAGTAAATTATTCGCGATATCGTCTGATTAAATTTTCACTCATCTGGACAGAGGTTGATCTTGGTCAGGAAATCATTGCGAAAGACGTCATATCATAACCTGTCGTTTCTAGTATTGGCTGTTTATTGAAGCGCTTAGCACTTTATATGGTCATCATTAGAATAGCAATAACCGTGTTTTTTATATGGTTTTTGCTAATGATCGCGTCTATTTTGAAGTATCTTAAAATTAACCTGCTGTAACTGATGTTCTCAATATAGCAAGTGTTGAGGATCATAGTGGAGATAAGTGGATGAGCAATGCGCCTGTTGACAACAGCCGACGCCGTTTTTTAACTATCGCTACCTCTGTCGTAGGTGGTGTTGGTGCGGCTGGAGCTGCTGTTCCTTTTATTGCGTCTTGGAATCCGAGTGAGCGTGCTAAATCTGCAGGGGCTCCTGTAGAAGTGGACATAAGCAAACTTGAGCCTGGACAATTAATTCGTGTTGAGTGGCGAGGAAAACCTGTGTGGGTTATCTATCGTACACCAAAAATGTTAGAACAAATGAAGCAACACGAAGATCAACTTCGTGACCCTAACTCTGATGAAGCACAACAGTTAGATTCGGCGAAAAATAACTATCGCTCTAAGCGAGAAGAGATTTTTGTCGCGGTTGGGATCTGTACCCACTTGGGGTGTTCTCCAACCTTTATGAATGGTGGATTCGGCGAAAAAGTGGAGGGTACAGCAGATGGCTTCTTCTGCCCGTGCCACGGTTCCAAATTTGATATGGCTGGGCGAGTGTTCCAAAATGTACCAGCACCATTGAATTTAGAAGTACCACCATACACCTTCCTAGATGACACCACGATTTTAGTGGGTGAAGAAGAAGAGGTGGCATAATGGCGACTAATTACGAAGAACAAAATCAGGCTGTAGATGAGCCAAGTAAGCAACCTACTGGTACTGTAAGCTCAGTCGTGGGTTGGATAAATGATCGTATTCCAATGACGCGCGTTTGGAATATGCATATCGCGCAATATCCTGCTCCTAAAAACTTTAACTTCTGGTATCTATTTGGCTCGTTAGCTATTTTGGTACTGGTTAACCAAATTGTGACGGGGATTTGGTTGACGATGAATTTCGTACCTTCTGCTGAGGGCGCATTTGCTTCTGTTGAATACATCATGCGTGATGTCGAATATGGTTGGTTATTGCGATACCTTCACTCCACCGGTGCGTCAGCATTTTTTGTTGTAGTTTATCTACATATGTTTAGAGGCATGATCTATGGCTCTTATCAAAAGCCCAGAGAATTACTGTGGTTATTTGGTATGTTGATATTTTTGGCGCTGATGGCTGAAGCATTTATGGGCTATCTGTTACCTTGGGGTCAGATGTCGTTTTGGGGTGCGCAGGTAATTATTTCATTGTTTGGCGCCATTCCAGTCATTGGTGAAGATCTAACGCTTTGGATCCGAGGAGATTACGTTATCTCGGGTGCGACACTTAACCGATTCTTTGCGCTGCATGTCATCGCATTGCCTTTGGTACTTGTCATTCTAGTGTTTCTACATATTGTTGCACTACACGAAGTGGGTTCAAACAACCCAGACGGTATTGAGGTTAAACGCAAAAAAGGCACTGTTGCTGAAGAAGATAAACCTAATTTTAAATTCCACGAATACTATACCAGCAAAAAAGATATAGTGGATGCGATCCCATTCCACCCGTATTACACCGTGAAGGATGTGTTAGGTGTTGCAGGGTTCCTGATTTTATTCTGTTGGGTCGTGTTTTTTATGCCTGAAATGAACGGTTTCTTCTTGGAAGCGCCTAATTTTGAAGCGGCTAATCCACTTAAAACGCCTGAGCATATTTTCCCTGTGTGGTATTTTACACCTTTCTATGCGATTTTACGTGCTATTCCTGATAAACTAGCTGGCGTAGTGGCGATGGGTGCCTCGATAGTTGTGTTGGCATTATTACCATGGCTTGATAGAGGCAAAGTGCGTTCAATTCGTTATCGCAGTAAATGGCATAAGCTGAATATTGCACAATTTGTGGTGACCTTCTTGATTTTAGGTTGGGCAGGTGCAACACCACAAACGGTGTTTTCAACGATTTTGTCGCAAATATGCACCGTAACGTATTTCATGTTCTTTGTGTTGTTGTATGTTTATTCAAAGAATGAAGTGACCAAGCCACTACCAACGAGGTTGACGAAATGATGAAAAAGCTTTTAATCGGTTTATTCGCATTATTGCCAACCTTAACAATGGCAGCAGGTCCATCGGTTCCGCTTATGGACGCTAATATTGACTTGAGGGATAATGCATCATTGCAGCGTGGCGCTAAATTGTTCATGAATTACTGTTTAGGTTGTCACCAGATGCAATACCAGCGTTATGAACGTACGTTCCGTGACATTGGTATCCCAATTGAAATTGGAAAAGAGACGCTCATCTTTGATGGCTCTAAAGTAGGCTCGCATATCCTCAATTCAATGTCGAAGGATGATGCAGCGACATGGTTTGGTGCGGCACCGCCTGATTTAACGTTGATCTCTCGTGTTAAGTCACCAGACTATATATACACATACTTAAAGTCATTTTACAAAGATGAATCTCGTCCTTTTGGTGTGAACAATATCGTATTCCCTCTAGTGGGGATGCCTCACGTTCTTCAAGAACTGCAGGGCTTGCCAGTGCCAATTACTGAAGAAGTAGTTGAAAATGGAGAGACTGTAACCAAGGTAGTGGGTGTCGAAACTGACGGCTCCGGTGAGATGAGTGACGATGAATATGACCAAGCAGCGAGAGATCTCACTAACTTTTTAGCATATGTGGGTGAACCTTCTCGATTAGAATCTGAGGCAATAGGTATCAAAGTGCTTGGATTCTTGGTAATCTTCTTCATCTTAGCTTTCTTATTGAAGAAAGAGTACTGGAGAGACGTTCATTAATTTGAACACTCAATGGTAATTATAGGTAATAGGGGCATATGCCCCTATTGCTGTTTAAAGTGATTTGATTACTTTGTGATTAATTTATGGAGGTAGGCATGGCCGTAGCTGCCAATAAGCGCCCAGTTATGACTCTTTTTTCTGGTGCAAACTGTATGTATAGCCATCAGGTTCGTATCGTTTTAGCAGAAAAAGGTGTAAGTGTTGATATTCATCTGGCTGAAAAGGATAACTTGCCAGAAGCGCTACATGAAATTAACCCATATGGTACAGTTCCGACTTTGATCGATCGTGAACTAGGCTTGTATCAAGCTAATATCATTATGGAATATTTGGATGAGCGTTTCCCGCATCCACCATTAATGCCAGTTTATCCAGTTATGCGTGGCCGTAGTCGTTTGATGATGCATCGTATTGAAAGCGACTGGTACAGCCTTGCTGAGAAAATTTTATCAGGCAATGATGCTGAAAATGCGCGTAAAGAATTAACTGAAGCTTTACTTGCAGTTGCTCCTATCTTTGGCGAAGCGCCTTATTTTATGAGTGAAGAGTTTAGCTTAGTAGATTGCTTCATGGCACCTCTATTATGGCGTTTACCTCAGCTAGGTATTGAGCTGTCAGGTAGTGGCGCAGGTGAGCTTAAAGATTACATGCTTCGTTTGTTTGAGCGAGAGTCTTTCCAAGCATCTTTGACAGATGTTGAGCGCGAGATCCGCAGCTAATGACATCTAATCGACCTTATTTATTAAGGGCGTTCTATGAGTGGATCGTGGACAACCAGTGCACGCCACACATAGTAGTTAATGCCAACTTTCCTCACGTGCAGGTGCCCGTCCAGTTTGTACAGGATGGACAGATTGTGCTTAATGTGAGCCCAAGTGCGGCGAATAACTTCAATATGGATAACGACGCGCTGAGTTTCAGTGCGCGTTTTTCTGGCCAGCCTATGCAGGTATATGTCCCTGTTGATGCTGTTTTGGCGATATATGCCCGTGAAAATGGTGAAGGAACTATTTTCTCAGAGCCTAGCATTGAGGAGGAATACGAAGAAGAAGCGTATGACTCTGCGGATGAGGCAATTCCAGAAGTTGAAGAAACCCCAGAAACTGAGGCGCAGAAGCCACCAGTTGAAGGTAAGCCTAAAAAGGGCGCACATTTACGTGTTATCAAATAAAAAAAACCTGCATTTGCAGGTTTTTTATTTACACGCATGTATTAAAGGTATTCAAACGCTTTAATGACCTTTTCCACACCGTGGATATTTCTTGCGATCTCAACGGCTTTATCTGCTTCTTTAGGCGCAACCATGCCCATTAAAAAGACTTCTGAATTTTCAGTGACAACCTTAATATTGCTGCCATTCACATCATCATTCGCCAGCAATTGAGTTTTGACCTTGGAGGTCAACCACGTATCGTGACCTTTTGTCGCTAAACCAATATTGCTGCCGATCCGAATTTGATTAAATAGCTTTTTAACACCAATCACCGAGCTGACCGCATTGTTCGCTTCCACTTTCATTTCTGCATTTGCAACTTGGCCTGTCAGCAAAACAGTGCCATTGACACTGACCACATTAATGTTGGCATGTTTTGCCAGTCGTTGAATTTTCTTCAGCGCAATTGTGGCTTTTATTTCGATGCTGTTGTCATCTATTTGCGAGCCTATGGTGCGTCGATCATTGGCGGCAGACACCGCGCCTGCAGTCCCGGCGACAACAGCAGCTGCACAGCCTTGCAATAAAGAGAGTGTAACGAGTAACAAGATGGGTTTTAACAGCATTTTAAGCATCCTGAGGAAATAAGATATTGTCAATAAGTTGGCTTAGGCAGTGCACTGTAAACATGTGAGATTCCAGTATTCGGCTTGCACGCTTACTTGGGACTCTGATCTCGACGTCATTGGGGCCAAGTAAGCCTGTCAGCTCACCGCCATCATTGCCGGTGAGTGCGATGATTTTAAGGTCTTTTGTTAATGCAGCTTCAACCGCGCTGATCACCTCTTTTTCATTCCCATTGAGTGCTATGGCAAAAAGCAAGTCACCTTCTTGCGCTACCGCGCGAATTTGTCGAGCGAATAGCTCTGTCTGGCCACTCGCTGCCTGTCCACTCAAATTGATGTTGGATTGGCTGAGAGTCAATGCGGGCAAGCATGGCCGCTCAGTTTCATAGAAATTAATAAGTAAACTGGCAAAATGTTCAGCAAGCATATGGCTACTTGGTACACCACAGCAGATCAATTTATTACCATTGATCAATGTTTGAGAAATCACATATGCTGCTGTTTCTAATTGCTCTGGCAGTGCTTCTCCTGCTGCGATTTGCGCTTGAATACTCTCGGTAAAGATGGCTTTGATAGATTCTTGCATATTAAAAAACGTTCTTTATCCACTGTATCGTATGTGGGGTATCCCCCTGTATTGCAACAAAGTCTACGCGCAGCGCTACATTATGCAAGGTAAAATCTTGCATGTATTGATATATACTTCGCCTTAGACGTTGTTGCTTTTGATGTGAAAGTGTATTTATAGCGCCGCCAAATTGCTGGCTTTTACGATATTTCACCTCAACAAATACCCAAGTGTGAGTATCTTTCATGATTAAATCAATTTCTCCATAACGGCACAAGTAATTGCGTGCTATTGGCGTTAGGCCTTGTTCTGTTAGATAATGCTCAGCGACTTCTTCAAAATACTGACCTTTCTTTCTGGTGTTGGTAAAAATCCTTTTTAGCATCGTTTTTTCCTTGAGCTTGGCAGCCATTGAGACTTTTCAAATCTAAAATCGGTTATTCAACCTCTTGCATGAATAAGGGGGTCGGAGGGCGCTCATCTAAACTAACCAAACGGATCCTGTTTTTATGATATTGCCCCCAACTCAATTTGCGGTGTATTTGATTGGCTTCTTTGATACTTAATGCACCGGTTAAACCATCGAACTCCTTACCTGGTATTCTGCTGAGTTGTTTTAGCTCTGGAATTAAGTTGAGCGCATCATGGGCCATTGCAAATAAGCGCTGTTCTATGTCTGCTTGTTCAGGCCAAAGGCGAGCGTAGGTATCTCTTAAATTACGCTCGTTAATTGCGTCAGGCAGCATCCAAGGTAACTCGGTAAAGTAAAGCCCTTCTAAATCTCCTTTGTCAGTTTTATCGATTTGCTTACTATAACTGCGTGAACTCGCATAAAGTGGGATCCGCTCGGCAAATGTACTGACGTTTACATCTAAGTATGGCTTTAGTAAGCGGGTTTCGATTGCGTCGCCTAAAATGTATATCGCATCTATATCTCTTCTTGAGCGCGTTTCGCTCTCGACTTCACTACGGAATAAGCTTTTAACCTCTTTAATTCTGGCTTTTGAGCGATCAACTTCAAGTAGCTCAGTGATCACGTCGACCATGTCTTCACTGTTGTTGTAAAAGCCGCTCTCTGGCTCCGTTTTGCTAAAGCGTTGCCACTGGGCATTAAAGTATGATATTAAGCGTTGTCCTGATGGGGTATTGGGTGCTAGTAGCATGGGTTTTTGAAATCCTTTAGCTAAAAAGTGCACCATGGCTTGCTCGACTTCATGTTCTGGGTTGAGCGCAAAATAATAATGTTCCTGGTGAATGCGTTCCGCTTCTTGTGGGTCCACCTCATTAAGAAAGATAGCTGACGATTGCGCAACCAAAGGACTAGACTTTACTTTGACAATATTACTTTTTAATAGAGGGCCGATAATAAAATCGGCTTGGACTTTTTGCAGTTCTCTATCAATGAGCTCGGTACTATCCATTTCATCGATGAAATAGATCTCTTCAATTTGGCTCTTGTCCATTGCTGCCAAAAAACCATTTTTTAAAGCGGCGCCTAGCCGTTCGCTACTGCCTGATTGGGGTAGTAAAATAGCGAGTTTAGTCGCTTGATAAGGCGCTAAGTTAAGTGTCGATTTGACTTCATTAGGAATGATAAAACTGCCAGGGTGATTTTTATAGCGTCTTTGCCAGTTATTCATGGCTTGGTGTAATTGCACCGTGGAGCCTAAATAAACTTGATGATATTTGGCGAGCTTCACCCAGCCTTGTTGAATGACTGACCCACGATCAAAGCGTTCTAATGCATAGGAGGACAATTGTTGTAATGCAGCCCAGATATCTTGATTTAAACCTGTAATGTTGAGCCTGTTCTGCTGTGCGATATCGGCGCTTTTAAAATAGTGAACGAGGGCTTTTTTGGGGAGTTTTTGAGAGGCAAAAATACTGCCTTTGAGGTATTGATGCCACCCTTTATGTTCCGCAAGACGAAGCTGGTCGCTGACATGCGTTAATATAGTGTGCGCGCTTTGATATTTCCCTTGTTCTTTTTGGGCAAACGCGATGTAGAGTTTATTTTGCACATGATCAACGCTGGCTTTGGACTCTAATTCAAAACAGATCTGCTCCAGCATAGACCAGTTTTGCTCTATGATTGCGGCTTCTCTTGCACTATACAGTACCTGAATTCTGTTTGCGCCTTGTTTTGATAGAGCAAGCGTATACAGTGAACTGGCGTCCATATTCTCAGTCGGTTGCACGGTTGCCACTTGTGTCTGCGGGTTTGTCGTCGGTTGCTTGTTTTTAGGGGTTGTGCCACAGGCCGATAAACCGGACAATACAGCCACTACTAGACTTAATTTTTTCAGTTGCACGCGTATACCTTCACTCATCACCTTGTATGTGAATATCTTACTGACTGATCTTGGAGAGCTCAATGACAAAAGCCGACACCTTAGACAAAATTGGCACCCTGCACATCGTTGCCACACCAATTGGTAATTTAGAAGACATTAGTGAACGGGCGCTGAAAACCTTAGCTGACGTAGATCTAATTGCAGCAGAAGATACACGCCATACAGGCAAGCTTTTGAGCCATTTTAATATTAAAGCAAAAACCTTTGCTTTGCATGATCATAATGAAAAACAAAAAGCCCAACAAATATTAGATTGGTTGAATGAAGGTAAAGATATTGCGTTGGTCTCAGATGCGGGTACCCCTTTGATCAGCGACCCCGGTTATGCTGTAGTGAATTTATGTCGTGAGGCCGGTGCTAAAGTGACACCAGTCCCTGGTGCGTGCGCTGCCATTGCTGCGGTGAGCTGCTCAGGACTGCCAACCGATAAATTTCAATTTATTGGTTTTACACCAGCAAAAAGCCAAGCGAGACAGCAGTTTTTCAAAGAGGCGTTTGAGTCTGGGATCACCAGTATTATGTATGAAAGCACGCACCGTATTATGGCAAGTCTCGATGATCTTGCCAGTGCGCTTGGAGAACAGCAACAAGTGGTATTTGCCAAAGAGCTGACAAAAACATATGAAACATTTTTTAGTGGTGAAGTCTCTGAGTTAATTGCTTTTCTAACAGATGAACCTGAAAGGCAGCGTGGTGAATTGGTGCTTATTTTACCAGGTAAAGGTAAAGAGACAGCGGCAATTACGCCTGAGGCGCAAAAGCTAATTTCGCTTTTGGAAGCTGAAATGCCACTCAAAAAAGCGTGTGGTGTGGCCGCAGAGTACTTTGGCCTTAAAAAGAACGCGTTATACAAAGCGATTATTGCACAACGAGAAGAATAGCAAAAAATCCGCTGTGCTTTAGGCTAGAAACAGGTATAATGCGCCGCGAGTTGGCCGGATAATCGCTGCTTGTGACGAAAATGATCAAGGGGAGGAAAGTCCGGGCTCCACAGGGCAGGGTGCCAGCTAACGGCTGGGGGGTGAAAGCCCACGACAAGTGCAGCAGAGAGAAGACCGCCAACCTCGGTTGGTAAGGGTGAAAGGGTGCGGTAAGAGCGCACCGGGCCACTGGTAACAGTTGGTTGCAAGGTAAACTCCACCCGGAGCAAGACCAAATAGGGTTCCTTATGGTGTGGCCCACATCGGAACCGGGTAGGTTGCTTGAGCCTAAGAGCGATTTTAGGCCTAGACGAATGATTATCACCTCGTAAGAGGGACAGAACCCGGCTTATAGGCCGACTCACATATTTTAGTAGCCGCTTGAACCTTCAAGCGGCTTTCTAATTTTAAAAGCTCGACTTTTCATCGCTGTGCGCACAGCTGCACTCAAATTCCATTTTATAAATACCACAGCTTCACTCAGTACCTTCCAAGATTGAATTTTTGCTTTTGTTTTTCTGGTTGTTCTTTACCCATATTTAAAAACGCTGTCATCTCTCGTCATTCGGACAGTTTGACCGCTGTACTTCTCATACTTTTATTGTACTTATATTTTAAATAATGATGTTTTGCGCATATTTTAATCCGTTCCATATTCTTGGCACAATTGCATGTCATAAACCCTAAATTGAACTGTATCTGTCAATTAATAGGGGGTATTAATATTATGATGCGGACTAAACTGTGCCTAGCCTTGCTGACTTTGGGGACGACTGTCCCCAATAGTGCGCAAGCTGCCATGGCACCATTAACAATACATGTTGATGAAAATACCAAAACGAACACCACTATAGGTCGGGTGAGTTTTGTTGATGGCGTATCTGATAAAACGGTGCGCTTGGAAGTAGGTAAAACGGACATTAAAAACTGGGTAACCAATGGTGAAGCATTTGAGCCCATCTCATTCTCCTCAAGTTTTACACAAGCGCCGATTGTTTTTGGTCAGATCCAATCCAATAGTGACTATGCAGTAGAGTATGAAGTAAACACCTACTCTTATTCGGGACTAACGAGCAAAAACAACAATAGATTATTGATGCGCCACCGCTTAGATAACGTGAGTGCGCAGGGTTTTGAGGCCGTACTTGAATCTGAGCTCGATAAAAAAGGCACCAGTGTTATTCAAAGCTTTACCAATACCGGTGAGGGTGAAACGCTTGGCTGGATAGCATTTGCTGAGCCCATCTCAGCGCTTTGGAATGACAAGCCATTTGAAGTTTCAAGTACAGGCACTACAGTGACACATCAGGTGCATGGTCACGCATTTAGTGCGCCTATTACAGAAACCCCAACTCTTTTAACTTCCTTATCGTCCTACAATGGCACTTCTCAAAGCGGTGTGGCGATTGATGAAGTCTCTGCAAACCGTGTGAAAGTGCACATTGATAACATAGATGATGACGCCCATGCAGCTGAAAACGTCAATGTCTTCGCACTGCAAGGCTCTGGCTTTTTATTTACAGAAAGCTTGGCGATTGTGGGTGAAACGGGCGTCATCAAAGTCGCTGATTCAGGCAGTGATGCGCCATTTTCAATCACTTTTTCGAAATCTTATAATAACCCAGTTGTATTCGTTCAAGCGGTCGGGATCGACAAAGACATTGTTGATGCGGCGGTACGCTTCAATTTCGTTGCGCCTATGATGCTGCAAGGATATTTGCATGGCGATAACGAAAGTGTGGTACCAAATCGCTTTGGTGAGTTTGAACTGCATTATCAAATCTTTGAGGCGGGTCGTTGGGATATACCACTGGAACATTATAGCTATGAAATCGTCTCTGGTAACGATGCGGGTGTGTTCTCAATTGATGCAATCAAAGGTGACATTAAAGTTGCTGACCAAACGCAATTAGATTTTGAACTAGGTAATAACCAGTATTCATTGACAGTTCGTGCAACAGATGGCGCGGGTAATCATTATGACACGCCAGTTACGATTAATGTTACTGACATTAATGATTCTTTGAACAACAATGCGCAATCCATTGATGGTCTAGCAGCGGATGACTGGGCTGGTTGGTCAGTCGCCCCTGCTGGGGATGTAAACGGTGACGGTTTTGACGATATCATTGTCGGCTCTCCTCAAGCAGATGTTTATCGAAATGATGGCACCTTTATGTACGAAGATAATGGTGCCGCTTACGTTCTTTTCAGTGATGCAACGGGCACATTCCCATCACTAACGGAAGTGATCGGTGGGACTCGTGGTTTTGGGATCATGGGAGCTGAGTCTGGCGACAACGCAGGTTTTGCTGTTGCTGGAGGCGTTGATATTAACGGCGACGGATTATCAGATGTAGTAGTTGGTGCGCCTTATGCAGGTACTAACGGTAAGAATTCAGGTTCAACCTACGTTGTATTTGGCAAAACAGACACTAACTATGTATCCCTGTCTGATTTAAACGAGGGAGGCAGTGATGACGGGTTTGCTATTCATGGTGCTTACACTGAAGACTATGCTGGTGGTACGTTAGTTGTCGGCGATGTGAATGGTGATGGTCTCGGTGACATTGTTATCGGCGAAACAGTCACGCGTTTTTTAGCTGGGACTGGTTCATTTGAATTAAGAGACTTGTTAGAAGATGGTACCGCAGATCCTAACTTAGCCTATGTTGTGTACGGTAAAAAAGACAATAACGTGGTTCAGTTAGCAAACGTTGCAACAGACTACAATACACAAGGTTTTGCGATCACTCGTCCAAGCAGGAGATTGTTTAGTGGGTGGCACTACGGTGCGCAAGTATTACCCACCGGGGATTTTAACAGTGACGGCTTAACAGACTTTATCGTGAGCCACGGTTTATATGTTGATACGTCCGGCACCAGTTATGTGGCATATGGCCGTATCGGTGGTGAATCAATTAAGTACAACAGCATCAAATCGAGTGGAAATGGCATTAAAATCATTCCTGAAGCCAGTGGCAACTATGGTTTTGATTTTGGCCGTGCAAGCTTAAATACATTGCCTTCATTTACCACCTCTCATGTTGGTGACGTGAATGCCGATGGTGTTGACGACATCGCCTTGTTACTGACCGATACAGGGTGTTGCTCTGCCATTGAGCACCCGCGTGCGTATATCTTATTTGGTGGCGTAAATGTTGCCGATGAAATTAACTTAGCGGATATTGCTCAAGGCAACGGCGGCTTTGTTATTCATAACGATGCGTCCAACATTGATCACAGTGATTTGCAGGTTATTTTGGGCTCCATAGGTGGGGCAGGCGACTTAAATGGTGATGGTTTTGACGACATCATAATAGGCGACCCATTTGCAGAAGATAACAAAGGTCGTGTGTATGCCGTATATGGGCGTGCAGGTACAGATCCTGTTTACCTAAGCGAAATCATTGAGACAAAACAAGGTTTCTACTCTGAAGGTAACGGGGGCGAGCAGTTAGGTCAGTTCATCGCCAGCGCCGGCGACATCAATGGCGATGGCATCAAAGATATTCAATTTGGTACGCCTTCTGCTGATAAAAACAATTTAAGCAATACCGGTGCAGTGTATGTATTAAACGGCGATGGCAATTTAGTGACACTGTGGGGCACTGTGGGTGATGATACAATCGCAGGTGCAGCAACGGCAGATAATATTGCAACGGGAAGCGGTGATGATGTTATTCGCACCAATGGAGGGGCAGATGCGGTGTATGCAGGTCCCGGTGAAGATACCATTTACATTTCTGATAATACGTTTACCCGTATCGACGGGGGCGGTAATACAGATACGTTAATCTTTGACGGGGCAGGTATTAATCTCAATCTCGCCGCGCAAGCATCTCGCGTTCGTAATGTTGAAGTGTTTGATATTCGAGGCTCAGGTGCAAACTCAATCACACTGAATAAAAGTGTCAGCAGTAACTCAAACTTGCGCATTTTAGGCGATGATGATGACTACATTGGTGCGGCGAACAACCAGTGGGTTGACTCAGGCACAACGCAAGTTATCGACAATATCACTTATAAAGTGTTTACAGCCGGTGCTGCAACCATGTTAGTGCAAGATGGTGTGAGTATTGCCGTTAACAATGCACCGACTATTGAAGCACAATCTTTCACTGTGAGTGAAGCCTCTGCAAGCGGTACTGAGATTGGCACTATTTTGGCCGACCCTAATGATGTTGGCGACTTTGTGACTTTCCAAATTCTAAGTGGCAACACAGATGGTGACTTAGTGCTAGATGCACAAACCGGTGTATTGAGCATCAGCCCTGACATTTCTCGTTTAGACTTTGAGAACACCGCTACGTACAACTTAGAAGTCATCGTTTATGACCAATACAACACCACGGATGTGGCAAACATTACCGTTGATGTATTAGACATGGAAGCCATGACTATTAGCTTTTCCGGTGACGCAAGTGGTGAAGGCAGTTATTGGGGTGATAATACAATACTTGAATTACTTGGTATGAACTCACCTGATTGGGCATCAACGGAAACTAAGATGACGTGGACGCTTCCTAATGAAGATACTGGCGCGGTAACATGGCCTGCGTTTAGAGTGAAATCTGGCGGTAAAATTCATTATGTCGGTGGTCTTGACCTCTTTGGTGGTTGGGTTGAAGCTGATATCCCGCTTGCGATGGATCTAAAGTATCCTGATGAAATTCAAGTAGGGCAACCTGTTAACTTAACCACGCAATTTAAAGTGGACCCAGGTTCTAACTTCATGGCGTCTTCCCCAGGCGTGCAAATCTCAGCTGAGTTAATTGTTGAAGACTTCTTTATGAGTTTCGAGTCGGAAGTATTTCCGAATCTAAACGACAAAACTGAAATAGAGTATGGCTCATATGAAAAAACCGTTGGGTCAGAATCTATTGGTATTTATGGTGACAACTGTGCAAACGCACTTAATCGTGCTGATTGTTATGAGTTGGAAGACGGTGTAGAAGTTTACGATTTAACGCGTGAGTTGACGGATGATGAAATTGCTAAACTCATTGCAGAGCACCACTATGAGTTATCGCTAGCAACGACCATTGCGCATGCAAGACAAGTCAGTTCGAACCTAACGTACGACACCAGTATGGTTGACGGCGACTACCTTGTAGATGTTGTGTATGCTCATCTAGGTGCGACCGATGGATTTGAAATCATCAGCACTGATCACTCCGATCCATTGGCATCGATCACCTCTTTTGTTCGAGCTGAAACGACAGACGAAGAGATTGCGCTATATATCAAAAATCTAACTCGCGATACGTTAGCTGCTGATGTCGCAAACAGTGCCAGAAAAGCCATTGAAAAAGCCATTAACTTAGAGGTAGATAAATTACGCTTTCTTGCTGATCATGACTTAATTGATTGGGTGTCTGAAGAAGTCTATTGGGGTTCAAATTGGACCAAATGGCATGCGAAAGCAGGTATGGAGGCGGTTGAGGGCACGTCTGAGCAATGTATTGACGATTTTTATGCGCCAGTGGGTGAAGATTTATATCGTAGTTATAAATTCAGTACCTTAGATACTTTCGTCAGTATTACGTTGGATTTATTCCAAGACTTTGAGTTGAACATTGAACCTTCAGCGATTTTAGTGTTAGAAGATGGCACAGAAATTTATTTTGACCCAGAGGAAGACATTACTTTTACACCTGAGCTTGAGCATGACGTAAACAACGACGGTATGATTGACGCGACATTAACGGTTAATGTTGAGTCTAAGTTCGTGAACAACAGTAAGATGAAAGCGTCATACAAAATGCCGTTTAAATTTTTAGAGTTTTCTTACAACGTGCAAGAAGCTGTGTGTACTGATGCCCAAGCTTACTTTATGGGTAAGCAAGGCATACAGTACGAAAAAGGCTCCTATGGTCCGTTAATGGATAGTGAGTGGGTATTTGAGTTCTCTGACACGGATTTTGGTGGTCCAACTGAAGTTACCCTTGCAGACAACTCATATACAACGCACCTGTCGTTTGACTTGTGTAATACTAACGGCGTGTGCGGCGAGCCGGTATTGTCTTACAACAATAATGTGCCTGTTGCCTCGGATGTCACAGTAACGGGTGAGTTTATTGGTAAATCGACAGTATCTGCGACTTATGCTTACTCTGATCCTGACGGGGACATTGAAGAAGCGACACGTTTTCAATGGTATCGCTCTGCAACTGGTAATGAGACTGACGCACAAGTGATTGAGGGTGAGTTATTTCAATCTTATACCTTATCATTAGAGGATATAGATAACTATGTGGCATTTTGTGTTACCCCTGATGATGGAACTGACTTTGGTAACCCTGAATGTTCTGAGTGGGCCTATGTAGAAAGCCCGTTCCATAAAGATTTGTCTATCATGAATGGTTTTGGCCAATCTATCGTGTTTGATGGCACGGATCAAAGTATGGTTCAAACTCTGAACTCAGGGTTTAATCCAAATAGCTCTTATACAATTGAAGCATGGGTGAAAGTGAATGCATTGAACCCCGATGACAACTCAAACTTAGTCACCTTTACAGAAAGCGATAATAAGTCAAAAGCTGCAATCAGGATTTTCTCTGATGGCCGCTTACGTATTAAAGCAACGAATACCACATTTAAATCAACAGAAACAGTGACTGTTGGCCAGTGGCAACACTATGCCATCAGTTATGAACAGCCGACACAACAGTTATCTGTGTATTTAGATGGTGAGTTGATCATCTCTGAAATTGATGCTGCTGACCCAAGTAACGTTTACTTTGTCTGGGGCTCAGGCAACGATGGTGTAAGCAAGAAGCTAAATGGTCAAATTGATGAGGTCCGAGTTTGGAACCAAGCCTTATCACAAGAGACAATTTCAGCTCATCGCGCACTAAGTGCATCGTTAAATGACTCAAGACTCGTGTCTTATTACAACTTCGATACTGTGGTTGATGGGAGAGTGGAAGATCTTACAGGTCAAAGTACGATGACGCTGGTGAACAGCCCTAGTATTGTAAAATATGATACGTACTTAACACTCGATGGTAATGGCGATTATGTCCAAATTGCTGATGCAAGCGATGGCTCCATTGACTTTGCAGGTGATAATTTTACCGCCTCCGCTTGGATCTATTTAGAGCCAGGTTCTAATGGTACAAATCGTAACATCTTCGCTAAAAAAATAGGTGGAGCGCCAGGTTACAAAGGCTGGAGATTATTAATTAATAGCTCTAACAAGTTGCAATATAATCACGACGCTTCCAATAATGGTAAAAAGACATATACAGCAGGGTCGTTTAAGACAGGCCTTTGGTATCATGTCGCCGTTGTTGCTGATTGGGAAGGTGGCAAGGTAAGACTATATATGAATGGCAGTGAAATTGGTGGCTCAGGCAATGGCTTGGGTAACCTACGTAATTTGAGCAACCATGTACCACTGCGCATTGGTGCATACAGCTCTACCAATACGACATCAAATACATTCAAAGGCCAGATCGATGATGTGGCTGTATGGACGCGTGCACTGTCTGAGGATGAGCTTAATGCGTGTATAGATGACATGGTGTTGGGCTGCGAACAAGACCTATTAATCTATTATGACTTCGAGCAAGAAGCCCGCGAAAATAAAGCAGTTGATAGATACAACGGTACTATTTTTGGTGCGGCTGAAGTCAATCATGGTCTGGATGTGAAGTTTACCACGACTGAGTATGTTTCGTTTGTCGGTAAGCTTCCTGGTGGGTCAGGTAACACGTTTGGACTCGCTGATGCGCCAGCTTATGGTGAGGTAGTCATCGATGAGTATTCAGGTGAATTTACCTATACGCCAAATGGTAGCGCAAATGGCGCCAGCGATTCATTTAGCTATGTCGTTTACGATAACAACAATGGATATAGTCTCAAGCAGGTTGTGACCATTGAGTTTGAATAAGCTTATAAATAATTAAAGTGTATAAAGCCGCGATACTAATAATGTCGCGGCTTTTTTATATACGCAAATGAACACACCTAAGCACAGGAGTTATGGTGATTTAGTTTTATTGAGTTGGGGGCATAAAGTTCATATGTATCTGCTCCTCTACCAAGATAAGTCCTTCTTCAGTATAACTATGTTAGGCGTTAAACATGTCCATTGCACAGGGAGTATTACACAGAAATGGTGTATTACCTCGTTATCTGCGCGACTGCTCTAAAGTCGTAATAACGCTTTACCTTAAGTGTGATTATGTCTTTTTTTCACTTCAATATCCCCGAACTTGCTGCGAACAGTTCCTAAAGTTACGCTAATCCGGTTTTTTGCAATACCTGTCAGATCTGACAGGTATGAAAATGATTTGGAATTTTTATACTCATTTCGGTACGTCGTAAGGGGAGAGCTACCGATGAGAGTCGTTACAAAATGTGTAAACTATAATTCAATTCCACAAGAAGAATATCAGCAAATTTGTCGTTTGCGTTATCAAGTTTTTGTTAAGCGCCTAAAGTGGGAACTACATACTAGCAAGCAGTTAGATCTGCAGCTTGAGTCTGATGAATACGACTATTCGAATGCGCAGTATCTCTACGTTACAGACAATAGCATGCAGATTTATGGATGTTGGCGAATTCTCCCAACTTTGGGGAGATATATGCTTAAAAACACGTTTCCTACTTTACTTGAAGGCCACTCCATACCTGCTTCTGAATCCGTTTACGAGCTGAGCCGCTTTGCTGTTGATAAGCGTCTTGCTCAATCAGAAACCAATAAAAGCAGCAGTATTACGATGAAGCTATTCAAAGGCATATATGACTATGCCATTGAAAACGGCATCAAGGAATACGTCACGGTAACCACAACTGCAGTTGAACGCATTCTTAAGCGCATTGGGATCCCATTTACTCGCATAGGTGACCAGAAAGTACATTTACTTGGCAATACAAAGTCGATTGCGCTCAGTATTCAGGTGAATCGTCAGTTTATGCTCGCCGTCCAGGATGAAACCTGTAGCTAACAATATTAATTTGATAAGGAAACATCATGAACACCGATCGTTACGATAGTCTGACTGAAGTTGAAGTCGAAGGCCTAAGTTATCTTTATAACTTTGCAGACGGACATGCTTACCATGATATTAATGAGCATTATGTCGACATTATTAATAACTTGCAGCGCTACTGGCAAGAGGGTAAAGAGCACTCTATTCCAGATATGGAGAAAGCGTTTAAAAACCAATTTGCGGAACTCATTGACTCGTCGACATTGCACTCCACTAACCATTTTAGTGTGTGTCCGACTGCGTCAAACTCAATTGATATTGTTGCAGCGTGGCTCCATAAGGAGAATAAGCGTACCGCATTAATTGAACCTGCTTTTGATAATTTATATCTACTTTTGAAGCGTCGTGGTGTTGATATTAGTGCGTTTGATGAGTTGGCATTGAAAAATGAACATCAATTGGCACAGATAGTGAGTAGTGGCGACATTGATGCATTGTTTCTAGTCAATCCGAATAACCCAACTGGTTTGGAGATGACTGAGTCTGAATTTATTTATCTTGTAGAACAATGTAAAGCACACAACATCACCATTTTGTTAGATAGAACATTCAGAATCTATGGCAAAACTAACTTCGATGACTATCAGATCCTAGAGCAATCTGGCATTGATTACGTTGTGATTGAAGATACAGGTAAAACGTGGCCAACCCAAGACCTCAAAATCAGCCTGATGGTTTATTCAGAGGCCATCAGCAGCACAATGCGCTTACTCTATGAAGAGATTTTCCTGTGTAGCAGTAATTTTGCTTTGGCATTGCTTAAGCAGTTTATTGCGGTCACAGCCAAGTTTGGTGTTGATGCGACGATTAAAAATGAAGTGAGAAGGCGCAGTGAAACCATTAATGATGCCTTATCGGGTACAGGATTGAAGGTTTTTGACAATGATGAGAAGTGTCAGCTACCACTATGTTGGATAGACATCAGTGCAACAGGGTATGACGACGTCAGTTTTGCCGCTCGCCTAAAAGAGCATGATATTGCCGTGTTACCAGGGCGCTTCTTCTATTGGAATTCAAAATCGCAGCACACGCAGTTTATCCGAGTTTCTCTGATGAAACCTGATGCGGAATTCTATGAAGGGGTTGGCAAGCTAAAAGAAGCTGTAACCCGAATCTTGGAAAAGTGATATGAAAAAGCTACTTGTTACTGGCGATGTTGATATCACTCAATTAACGCAGTTAGATTGCCAAATTTGTCACCTCAAAGAGCCAAAAGATGAGCAACAGATCATCGATGCGCTGGTGGATAGTCATTATTACATTATCGGTGGTCCTGAGCATTGTTCAGCGCAGTTTTTAAGTGCTGCTCAAGTGCTTGAGTTGGTGGTGGTGCTTGGCACTGGCACGAGTAGTTTTATCGATCTTAAAGCTGCTTCTGAGAACGGGGTTAAGGTGATGAATACCCCTAAGCTCAATGCCCAGACGGTGGCTCAGTTTGCTTTTGCCACCATGATAATGAGGAACAGCCGGTTTCATTTTTCATGGCAAAAGATGCAAGCAGGCACGTGGTTTCAAACTCCTTACAGAGAGCTTGCGGGGTCGAAAATCGGGTTGATCGGGCTTGGGAACATTAATCGTGCTTTACTCGCGCTGATACGCACCGTGAGTGATCAGCCTGTTTACTATCATGCAAGCTCTCCTAAAGAAGCATTACATGATACCCATCGACTTGAATTTTTAGCGTTACCGGAACTCATGAGCACCTGTGATTTAGTGGTCGTCAGTGTGACGTTCAATGAGACAACTCAATCGCTGATTGATGAAAACGTTTTGGCTAATGCCAATCAAGAGCTGGACCTACTGTGCTTCAGCTCCCCACACGTCATTTGTCCGACAGCGCTGAGGAATGCGCTGACAACAAAAACAATTCGCTCCGCATACATGGATGGGTATTACCAAGAGTGGCTAGACACGCCCGGCGTTGCAAATGATCAGTATGGGTTGTTGTCGTTAGAGCCCTCGGTATTTATGGCAACGACTCATATTGCTGCGCAATCGCGAGAAGCAATACAGGCTTTGCTGGCCAAAGCGGTGGACAATATTAAACAACATGAAAGGAGTCGCCATGGGCGCGTATGACAATCTTGATATTGCATTTTCTGGTTGTATTACCAGTAAAGCTTTAATGCTTGCAGAGCATATAGGGCTCTTTGAGCACCTAGATGACAATGACCGTGTCAGTGAACATCTATTGAAAGAAGTATATAAAGATAAAGGGTCGTATTTAGACGCAATTCTCAATTCTCTGTGTGAAGGCGGTATTTTTTCAGCGCAGCAAGAGCAATACCAATTATTGGTCAGTCGGGAAAAGATTAAAAAGAAAGTCCCGATATTTAAACTTTGGCTGTATGCCTATCGTGATTTACTCAGTGAACAAGAGCGTATGTTTGATGGGGAGCTCGATCGCATCCCTTATGATGGTGGCAGTGTTGCAAAACACTCCGCGGAAATTGGCTCATCGTTCATTGATAAGCAACTAGACCAAGTCGTTGCTGAATTAGACTTAACGGGCACATTGTGTGACATGGGATGTGGCGCTGGACTGCGATTAATCAAGCTGTGTCGAAACTTTGGTTTGAAAGGGATAGGTATGGATATGGATGCTAATGCGGTTGCATTGGCGAACCAAAACCTGGCCAAATCAGGGGTCGACGGTGTGGAGTTTAAACAGCAAGATATCACCAAAATTGAAGGTCAACATGAAGACATTGAAGCCATTATGTTTACTTTCTTCACACACCATATTGAGCCAAATGAACGATTAGAGCGCTTGCTGAGCAACTATCGTGAAATTTTCCCAAATCTAAAGTACATCGTTATTTTTGATACGGTCACTGGTGAAAAGCCAAATGAAATTAATAACATATTTTCAAAGGGGTTTGATTATATTCACCGACTTCAAGGATTGATCCCTCGCACTCGTGCAGATTATATGTCTATTTTTGACAATAGCCGGTTAAGTATTACCAAAGAGATCCCACTCGCTGTTGATAACAGTTATGTGTGGATATGCAAGGTTGCATGATATGAATGTGCTGATACTGGGATGTGGGGAGGTCGGACAGGCCTGTGCGCAAAGGCTGTTGATGGATCATAGTGTGGAAAAGTTAACGCTGCACTGTAAGTCTATGCAAAGGCGCACAGCGCTGACAAAAGAGCTAGGTCAAGAAGATGGCGTTGATATCATTCATTTTGACATCTTCTGCAATGAAGGTTTTGACAGACTATCGGCGCTAATTGAAGCGCTAAAACCGGATTACATTATTGATTGCTTACCGATTGGCAATATCTTGGTGCCAATATTTAAAAATACGTCGCTCGAACAGGCCTCAGAAATGATGTTTGCGTACTTTAATTGCTTAAAAGCGGCATTTGAACACGGGGTAAAGCGTATTCAAAAGGTGTCGAGCGGTGGTGCGGGTGGTTTGGGAGTCAGCTGTCCTTACCGACATGGATTATCGACGATCAGTGGCGGAGACCTGTTATTGTGGAAAATTTATTTTAATGGTGCACTGCATCAACTGCTGATTAATTTACATGAAAGTGCGCATGCCTCTGTCGGACTGACCATCCCAAGGGCTTTGATAGGGTATGAAGCCACTGACGAGGCACATATTATTGGCTGTGGAGATAGCACTGTCTACACCCGTACTGAGTTGGAGCTTTGCGCTCATCCGAGTCAGTTTGGCTTCATCACCAAAGAAGATGTTGCAAGATCTACACTTAATTCACTTTTTTCAACGTGTTTTGAGCAAGACTGTATCACTCAAATGTGCCGAGCGGGGATCAATCAATCTTCACACAGTGCGCAGCTACTCGAGTCGCTAACGCAAGATATGGCCCTGCACGAGCAATCGGCCGGGATCAGTGTGATTTCTTTGGGATCGCTTGGCAATCAAGTAACTAAGGACATGATTGAATTACTGTTAGCCATTGAATGGCAGCGTGGTCAGTATGATCAAAGCATAGATCCTCGCTCGTTTATCAGTAGCCGCGGCTATTTTAGTCAAAACGTCCTGAATCATTTTGAGTTTAGCTGTGGTGCTGTTGATGGCGACAGGCAAATCGATCACTCGCTATGTAATCTCAACCACTGGCACGCCTTGGCATTACGGCACACCTCAAATTCAGAATTAACGACAAAACATATAGGCCGTTATTTAGCTGCTATCTATCAACATAAAGGAATTGAGAAAAAATGAGAGATTTCACGACCGAAGAATTAGAAAAGCTATCCGTTGATGGCTACAAAATATGGCAAGAATTAAAACATAATCAGACGCTTAATCGTGATGAACTGAATAAACTAAAAGATGAAAAGTTTGTCAAAATGGTACGCCACGCATATAACAATGTGCCCATGTATCGCGCTAAATATGACCGTCATGGTGTAGACATTGATCAGATCAAGGGGGTTAAGGATATTGCCAAACTTCCCATCATTGAAAAAGATGATTTGATAGATAACTTCCCTCATAACAGCCTGGCTGAGGGCTACTCCCTAGACAATGTACAAACGGCTATCACCGGTGGGTCAAGTGGTAAGGTTGTGCGTGTAGCTTATAGCGACGATACCATGATTGAGCGTGTTGTTACTGCCTATCGGATCTATCACATGATGATGGATGGCTACCCAGAACACTATCGTCAAACTTATGTTTACACTGGTGTTTATCCATTTGCTTCACTACCAGAAGGGCGCTTTCCTCTGACGCATATTTGGACCCTAGATAGTGTAGAAGACTCTCGCGAAAAGCTGGTGGCATCAAAACCACATATGTTGACACTTTACCCATCCAAACTGAAAGATATTTTGACAGGTTTGAATCAAGACGATATTGAGGCCATTCGCACTAATTTGAAATGTATTAATGTGAAATCAGAAATGTCTCTACAACAAGAGCGTGATCAGTGGAGTGAGATTTTTGGCGTCCCTGTTTTGGACGAATATGGTTCTGAAGAGCTTGCGGGTACGGTAGCTGCACAGTGTCGTCACGGTGGTTATCATATTTGGGAAGATATCAACATTGTAGAAGTGGTTGATGAGCATGATCAAGTGATTGAAGATGACGAATTGGGCGAGCTCATTGCGACCAATCTATATAACTGGGCGATGCCGATTATACGTTATCGTCAAGGTGACATGATCCAGTTAAAACCGGAAGACGAACCTTGTGCTTGTGGCCGCATATTCAGACAAATTGGCGACTTTAAAGGACGCAGCAATTCTAAGTTTAAAACCCGTGAAGGTAAGGAATACTCCCCAGGTTACCTGTTGGATGTCGGCTATACACGATTAATGAAATACGGGGAACATCTGGCATCGTGGCAGTTGATCCAAGATACACTAGACAATGTGTATTTTGATTGTATTCCGACGAGCAAAATGACTGATCAAATTAAAGGTGATATTGCCAGTGAGATAAATAGCCTATTGCACAATAACTTTGATGTTACCGTTCGGTTTGTTGATGACATTAAAATTACTCCGCGCGGAAAGCGTAACCAAATAATTTCAAATCTTTAAATGAGCGGAGTTGCCGAGTATGTTGTATTTTTACCAAGCCGCTTGTGAAATTGATCAAGAGATCCAAGAAAACCTGGTCAACAAGCTCAAGGATAATTTTCATAGACACCCACGTATTGGGTATGTTGATGAGGTAATAAAAGCGCTGCCTCAAAAAAAGTTTGCTGATGTGATCAATGCATTGACGTTATTGGATGAACGTTTTCAGCAACAATTGCATCAGATAGGGAATGCGGATGAGCAATCCTTATGGATGCATGAATTGTTGCTGGAAGTAGATACTCATATAGGTGCTTTTGGTCTAGATCCTCAACAGACCGGTAACTTACTTCGTTATGCATTACGGGGCATGGTATACCATCATATTATTGAACATGGCGAATATCTGCTCCCTCAGCGTTACTCTGAGCCACTTACTTATATACATCGATCAACGATGGAGCATAGCATCTTTCAATATGCGTGTTTCCAGCAATCCTGTGGTTTTAGTCATGAGCAGCTCACACTTTGGTTGTGTGAGTTGATTGTTATTTATAAACAAGCCGTTTTGGCATGTTGTTTACTCCTCAATGATCAGCAAGTTGACTTACTTAGTGCTGATCTAGCGTGTTTTAACTCTGCACACTATGAGTCATTTGTACGTGTCGGACAGGATGTCGACTGTATTAATGTGGTAGAGCTCAAAGGAACTGTAAAGCGTTTAACACAGTACTCAGACTTGTACTGGAATCTGGGCGCTCTTTATGGATTACGCGCATTCATCTGCCACTTAAATGTGCACTGTGATGTGCTACCTCATGCAAGCCTATCGGGCGATAACCCGCTGATCAGTTTAATTGAGGCTGAAATTAGTAATGAAGAGACGTTGGCTGCTGCCTACAACAGTAATCAACAAGTACTCAATAAGTTAAATCTCGCGACGAAGAACAACCGTTAAGCAATTAGTCAAAGTTATCCAAAAGGAATGAATTATGATCCACGAAAACCTAGAGTCAGGCGACTCAGTCTCAGAATATTCTAAGCATACAACGGCTGTAGAATGGATTGAAATGGGATATTTAGGGGTGATTTCATCACAACAAGATGCACTCAATAAGCGAGGCCATATTATTGATTATGGTTGTGGTCCAGGTTTTTTTGCCGCATACCTTGCTGAGGAATATAAGCAAAAGATCACCGGTGTAGATATCTCTCAAGAAATGATCAATCACTGTGAAAATGAGTATACAAATAAAGATCTGTCCTTTTACCAAGTAGGAGAAAATAAACTCGCATTTGCTGAAAGTAACAGTATCGATGGGGTTGTTTCTTGTTATGTATTAATGCAGATCCCATCACATGATGAGCAGATAGCAATCTGCGAAGAAATTTATCGGGTGTTAAAGCCTGGAGCAAAATTTACCATGTTGACAATGAACCCGGCATACACCGGTGTTCAATTTGATTTTTTGCGTAATGGAGACGCTGGCCGAGTTTATTCTGCAGGTGAGAAAATGACAACTGAATTGCAGACTGATCACGGTACGTTAGAACTTGAAGATGTTTATTGGCCGACTCAGTATTATTTAAACGCTTTCAGTCGCGCAGGATTTTCCCATATCAAGTGCGTTGAGCACTGCCCTGCCTTTGGTGACAATCAAGATAAAGCGCAATTTTTAATTGTTGAAGGCATAAAAGTAAAATAATCGGGGAATAAGTCATGGAATTTAATAATACGATCCCTGAGTTGGTTTGTCGGGACATCGATAGCAGCTTGTCTTTTTATACTCACAAGCTTGGCTTTAAAGTGTTGTTTGAACGTGAGGAGCAAGGCTTTTTCTTTTTGTATAAAAACGATATTCAACTGATGTTGCAGCAACTTGGCGAAACCGCTTGGATGAGCCATGGCAATGATACGCCGTTTGGCAATGGTATGAACATCGCGTTTAAGGTTGAGAGCTTGGATGATCTTGATTGTTCTTCGCCGTCTGAGGACATATTTCTTGAAACTGAAACCATTGAATATCGTGTACTTGATGGGGTAGCCAGTGTGAATCAAGTGATATTTCGCGATCCAGATGGATATTTAATCCGATTTGTAGAACAAGTGAATCAATAGCAGTAAGGCTAAGAAGGAGCGTCGAATGTTGAGCAACTTAAAAGAGATTGGGCAGGATCCAATCATGAAGTTAATGGTTGAATTTAGTCAAGACCCAAGGCCTGAGAAAATAGAGTTAGGTATTGGTGTATACAAGGATGAAACAGGTAATACCCCAATTATGTCAGCGGTGAGTAAAGCTCAAGCGGCGCTTCTGGATTCACAACACTCAAAAGCTTATTTAGGGCTTGCTGGAAATCAGGCGTTTAATGAAGCGACCAAACACTTGATTCTTGGCGGTAGTGGTGCATTTGACCGAGCAAGTGCTTTGCAGACGCCAGGTGGCAGTGGGGCGCTTAGGCTGTTTGTTGAGCTGGCGAAACAGCTTTGTCCACAGGCGAGGATATGGTTACCTAAAGAGACCTTCCCAAACCATCCTTTAACCGCGGCAGCTGTCGGGGTTGAGGTGATTTATTATCCTTATCTCGATCCGTTGACCCAAACAGTAGATGAGCCTGCGATGTTAGCAGCATTGAGCGACGCGAGTGCTCATGATCTCGTTTTAATACATGGATGTTGTCACAACCCAACGGGTGCAGATATCACATTGGAGCAGTGGCAAGCCTTAGCTGAACTGGCTCATCGAAAAGGGTTTATGCCTTTAATTGATCTCGCGTACCAAGGATTTGGTGAGGGGATCTCTGAAGATATTACTGGGCTGCGGTTGCTGGTTAATCATCTAGAGAATGCGTTTATCTCGGTATCCTACTCAAAAAATATGGGATTATATCGAGAGCGTACTGGATGTGCGATTGCTGTTGGTAGCAGTACAACTCGATCAGAGCTTATTAAGAAACACTTGTTACAGATAGCGGGCTGCTCCTATGCCATGCCGCCTGATCATGGTGCAGCTATTGTTGCTGAGATCCTTGGTGATCAGCAGTTATTCAGTCTGTGGCAGCAAGAGCTTGGCGAGATGAGAGATAGGTTGAAGTTGCTGCGGTTAAAGCTTGTCTTATCGCTGAATGAGCTGGGCAATACACAGTTTGACTATATCAAACAGCAAAGCGGATTATTTTCGCTAACGACATTGAATATAGAGCAAATTGAGCGATTAAAATCAGAATTTGGTGTTTACATTGTAGCTGGTGGCAGAATAAATCTTGCGGGTGTTGGGTTATCTCAATGTGGCTATTTAGCATCCGCGATTAACCAAGTAGCAAACACCAATTAGTTGTGCAATATACGCTTTGAATAAGGAAAGATAGGAATGTCACACACCATTCTTACAGGAGATAGGGCGACGGGTCCGTTACACTTAGGTCACTATGTAGGTTCACTGAAGCAGCGTGTCGACTTACAAGCGCATAATCAACAATATGTATTGATCGCGGATCTGCAAGGGTTAACAGACAATGGGTTAAACCCATCTAAGGTGTCAAAAAATATTTTAAATGTATTGGCTGATTACCTTGCTGTGGGGATAGATCCTGAGAAGACAACGATCTGCCTACAATCGGCGTTACCGGCATTGGCAGAATTGACAATGTACTATGCAAATTTGGTGACGGTATCTAGGTTAGAGCGCAATCCTACGGTTAAAGCGGAAATCGCCAGTAAACAGTTTGGGCAATCTATTCCTGCTGGATTTTTGACTTACCCAATTAGTCAGGCGGCGGATATAACCGCATTTAGAGCGGATAGTGTACCGGTTGGTGATGACCAACTGCCTATGATTGAGCAAACCAATGAGATTGTCAGAAAAGTAAACCGAGTAGCGGGTAAGGATATATTGGTTGAGTGTGCCCCTCGGTTAAGTAATGTAGCACGACTACCCGGTGCAGATGGTAAATCAAAAATGTCTAAATCATTGGGGAATGCACTCACGTTAGGTGCAACAGAGGACGAGATCAGCGCAACGGTTAAAATGATGTACACAGATCCGACCCACTTGCGAGTCGCTGATCCCGGTAAAATAGAAGGGAATGTGGTGTTTACTTACCTAGACGCATTTCACCCAGATATTGAGTTAGTACAAGGGTTAAAAGCGCATTACATGCGAGGTGGTCTAGGCGATAATAAAGTAAAGTCAATTTTAGAAGAGTGCTTACAAGAAACGTTACGACCGATCCGTGAACGTCGCAGTCGCTTCTTAGCAGACAAAGCGATGTTGATTGACATCTTATCACGAGGCACTGCACAGGGCGTCGTCAAAACCAATGAGGTACTGTACGATGTTAAGCAGGCATTTGGATTGAATTTATTAAAGTAAGTGCATGATGGCCGATTAAAGTTAAACGGATAAATTCAGTGCACCGGATATGATGGCTTTAGAAATCGTCTGGTAGCGATTATTTGCATTGAGTTTTGCGCCAGCGTTTTGTAAATGGAATAAGACGGTACGCTCTGAGCAGCAGAGGATTTTTGAAATTTCCCAGCTACTTTTGCCTTCAGCTGCCCAAGTCAAGCACTCTGTTTCTCTTTTGGTCAAAGTGGTATCACTGACGGAAGGTTTTGAGTCGATGCGTTTTAACGCATCTTGCAAAGCTGGCACAATGAGTTGAACAAGGGGAAGTGCCCTATTAAATTTTGACACACTGTCACTTTGCTGATTTTTCAGTGCAAAGCTTATCATGCCAAATTCTCCTAAATTGTTATGAAAGGGGATACTGAACCCAGACTGTAAACCCGCTTCATGGGCTTTTTTTATCACTTGTAGTTCTTGTTTCGAGTAACGCTTATCTTTTTCTAAATGAGACCAGATAATTGGCAAGTAATTATCCATAGAATAACGGACTATCGGATCGACTTTAACAAGCCCTGTATCATCATAATATTGCCGCCAACTCTGGGGGTAATTATCTAGAATAAGTACATCAGAACGCGTAATCGATTGTGGCATAATAAGGCCGATTAAGAAGTAATCATATTCAATGATGTCTAGGAGGCGGCTCAAAAGCTCTTTGACGTCTTCTAATGTGGATGCAGTCTTTAACTGCTCAATAATTTCGAAGGTACTCTGCATAACCATTTTAAATACTTCTAATTGAGATTTGGTAACTAGATGAAATTAACCATCTCTTTGTACATGAGTGAAAGCGCGCTCAAGGTCGAAATCACTAATATTGTATACCGACTTTGCTTTTGGTTAATTAACCGTGATACAGGCTGACCAAAAAAGTAACCTAGGTACATACCCGGTACTAAACATAGGCCTAAATACAGTGACATTGTTGAAAAATGTCCAGTCAACGCCAGTGCAGCGATAGAGAGCAAAGACGAGAATACAAACGCGACGGCAAGGTTAGCTCTTACAAATGGGGCACTTTGAAATTGTAAAAGGAGTGCCAATGGTGGTCCGCTGAGGCCTGCTAAGGTGCTCATCACACCAGCAACTAAGCCGCTTGAACAAATATTCAACCGAGTCAATGCAAAAGAGCTGCTCATAAAACTTAACACGACACCAAATAGCACAAGTATCGAAGCAATGGTAGGGAAGGCTTGGCTGTTTATATTAAGTAATACAAGTGTACCTATTAGTGTTCCGATTAACAGTCCTACACCGGTATTGCGAATATGGAAGGTGCTCAAGTGTGCTCTTTCTTTATGCGCCATAAAGATGGTAAGAAATAAGTAAGCAAAGAGGAGTGGACCAGGTATTAATTTGGGCTCGATAAAGCCCAGTAATGGGATCGCGACCAGTCCGGAGCCAAAACCGGCAGAGGCTTGCAAAAATGAGCCTGTTGCCATAATTAAGGTAATGAGAATAATATCAACGACGCTTAAATCCATAAAAGCATTCCAATCCTTACAATGCGTTTATTTGAAAAAAATAAATATTCTCAGGTATTTATTGAGGGTAATTCACCTAGAGAAACATGTGATATGCCGTCTTACTATAGTGTTTGAGTGGACGGTAATGAGTTATAAATTACCGTAATAGGTATGAAGTGTCCATTAGTCAGGCACGTGGAAAACGGCTTGAACCTTATCTTTTTTTTATAGGTTTTATACTCTATTGATTTTACATGATTTTTATTTACACCCAGCACGAATAATTTTAATACTTTATCGATTGATAGATTTTTTCACATAATAATTAGGCTAGAAATAATCTGGTCTTTATTTCAAAAAGGCACAACTTCCCATAAAAAATCGTTTTATTTATTCAATAAATCAGCTCTATTAATTCCAATTCGTAAATTAATTATTTAAATGAGATGGTATGCATTAAAGTCAGTAGAGACATCTCTCCAAATTGCATCGACTCATAATGAATTATCCATGAATCAAGGTATGTGCTTTTAGGTGGCTGGTATTTTTAACTTCATAATTTCGAATAGTTTTTGAAAAATGTATGTAACTAATCTGACCTATTAATGAAAAAAGTCATTTTCAATCCGTAGACTGCGCCTGCTCACAATTGATTATGTTTTAGGAACACTCTAATGAAAATAAAATTTGCTGCGCTCGCAGTGTCTATTGCTTTGCTTTCAGGTTGTAATGACGATAATACAAACACCATCGAAGTCATTAAAGAAGTCGAGGTGATTAAAGAGGTTGAAGTCAGCCCAGCACCGGTTACTGCTGTTAAAAATGTGATTCTAATGATTGGTGATGGTATGGGGCCGCAGCAAGTTGGTTTGTTAGAAGAATATGCCCAGCGTGCACCTAACTCTGTTTATAACAGCAAAAACAATGAAACTGCATTATCCAAATTGGCCAATCACGGTCATTTAGGTTTGTCTTTAAATGCACCCCATGGCTCCTCAGGTAGTTTGGTGACTGACTCAGCTTGTTCTGCAACGCAGTTGGCAACAGGCATTGCGGCTGGCTCTGAAATGATAGGCTTAGATACCGAAGGTAATAAAATTGCGACGATTTTAGAAAAAGCCAAAGCAATGGGAAAGGCGACAGGTTTGGTATCTGATACGCGTATCACTCATGCAACGCCCGCTGCATTTGCGGCACACTAACCACATCGCTCTTTAGAAAATGACATAGCGACAGAGCTTATTTGGTCGGGTAATGTCGATGTTATGCTCTCGGGCGGTGCACGTGCATTCTTGCCTAAAGATGTGCATAAAAATGAAGACGCCAAAGCGCAGCTTGCTGAATTGGGCATGCCTGCTGACATGTATTCAAATTCCAAACGAGATGATGAAGATAATCTGGTTGTTCAGGCAAAAGAGCAGTATGGGTATCATTTGGCATTTGATAAGTCGCAATTGGCCGCTACTGAGGGTGAGAAGCTACTAGGTCTGTTTGCAAATTCAGGTATGGCAGATGCGATTGCATATAAAAAATGCCTGGCTGAGAATGCATGCACACAGCCTTCATTAAAAGAGATGACAGTTAAAGCGCTCGATGTTCTTTCTCAAGATGAAGATGGTTTCTTTTTAATGATTGAAGGCGGGCAAATAGATTGGGCTGGTCATGCCAATGATGCAGGCTGGATGCTCAATGAATTACTGAAATTTGATGAGGCCGTTGAAGCTGTCTATGCGTGGGCCAAAGAGAGAAGTGATACGCTGGTGGTTGTTACTGCGGATCATGAAACAGGCAGTTTTGGCTTCAGTTAGACGACGCATAATAAGCCTGAAACAGGGGTACATTTACCTGGTGATGGTATGGGTGAGCATACTTATAAGCCAAAGTTTAACTTTGGTCCGCTTGAGCAATTGGACAAGCTGTACAATCAGACCGGCACGTTCTTTAACGTCATGGCTGATGTAAATGTTAATAATGACTTTAGCAATAGTACGGATCATCAGTGGCAAGAAGCTATCAAGAATAACACCGCGTATGAGGTCAGCATTGAAGAGACTGCGATTATGCTCGAGACGAAAGGCGTCGATAGTGAAAACAGACCTTACCCTGCTTTTTCAGATTTTTCAGACTTTTATGTATATGGAAAAGATGACTTTACTGGCAAAATTGGCCGAGTGCTTGCCAAGCACCAAAACGTTGTGTGGGGAACCGGAACACACACCGCTGCACCAGTGCCAGTATACGCATTTGGACCAGCGGGTGTTACTCAACAGTTTTCAACACTGCAACACCATGTAGATATTGCCAATAAGATGATGGCGGCACTGGGTGTCAACGAATAGCTTACTCAATCCAAACGTCCAAAGCCATCTAAAATGATGGCTTTTTTGGCTAATGTCTATGGGTCGTAAGGAAATCAATAAAGGCAGATTTGGGCAGTGGCTTACTATAAAAATAACCTTGGCCAAAATCACAGCCTGCTTGTTTTAATAATTCATGCTGAGTTTCCGTTTCAATGCCCTCGGCGATGACCTTAAGCCCAAGTTGATGTGCCATTAAAATCATGGTTTCACACAACACCAGATCATCTTGATTGTGTTCAATACCGTCGACAAAGCGCTTATCTATCTTAATAAACTCTGTATCCATTTGTTTGAGGTAGGCAAGAGAAGAATAGCCTGTACCAAAGTCATCTAAAGCAATAGCAAAGCCTTGTTGGATCAGTTTTGTTAAACGTTTTTGGCTACGTCCTTCGCCTTGCATCATTAATCCCTCCGTTATTTCTAGCACCAGCATATCGGGTGTCAGTTGGTGTTTGGCGAGTTGCTGTTGCCATGCTAACAATGTGGTATGTTTTGCGCTGAATTGGATCGGCGAAACATTAATGCTCAGTTGTATGTACTTGTTGAGTGTTCTCGTTAGTTGTAATACCTGAACTGCCTGATCAAATGCAAATTCACCGAGTTGATGGATCAACTGGGTCTCTTCTGCAAGAGGAATAAACTCAGCTGGACTTATCATACCTTTGTCTGGATGTTGCCAACGGATAAGTGCTTCTGCTTTTGTAATTTGCTGAGTGTGCATCGAGACAATAGGTTGAAAATACATTTCGAATTGGTTTTGTGTCAGAGCTTGGCGCATATCTTTGAGTAACAGGATCCGTTGCTCTGCTTGCTCTCTGAGCTCGGCGCTGAATAGTGCAAAGCCATTTCGACCTATTTGCTTGGCTTTGTACATGGCTTGATCCGCTGCTTTTAATAGCTGCTCGGTGTTTTCACCATCTTTAGGTGCTAGGGCGATCCCTATACTTGCAGCGATATAGCAGGTTTCATTATCCAATTTGAATGGGGCTTTAAGTGCCTCCAAAATATTTTCTGCGAACTCTGAAGCACAATGTTGATCGGCGCAACGATCGTATATTAGCACAAATTCATCGCCACCAATTCGAGTTAATCGCGCCGATGATTCAGTCAGCTTCTTGAGCCGCTTTGCGATGTCTTGTAGCAGTAAATCACCGTAATAGTGGCCTAATGTGTCGTTGATATCTTTAAAGTGATCAATATCGAGCAGTAAGACGGCAAAGTTATGTTCCGGCAAACCAAAAAGTGTATTAAGTTGCTTTTTTAGGCTGGTGCGATTTGGCAGATCAGTCAGCTCATCAAAGTGGCTTTGACGCCATAATTGTTCATCCTTTTGCTTTTTATCAGTAATGTCAGCAAAAATACCGACTCGACGATAGGGTTCATCATGTTCGTCGTAGACGGTATCTATGGTGAGCCATTCCGTATACAGCTCACCGTTTTTACGTTTGTTGATGATCTCACCTTGCCATTTTCCCGTGGTGACAAGCGATTGCCAAAGTTGCTCATAAAAACTCGCATCATGACGGCCTGAGCTGAGTAGCGAGGTCGTTTTGCCAACAACTTCATGTTGTTCATAGCCTGTGACTTGTGTAAAAGCGGGGTTGGTATCGAGAATATATCCCTGTGCATCTGTGATCACCATACATTCACTGCTGTTGTTATAAGTCATCGCCGCTAGATTAAGTGCTTCCTCTTGCTGCTTCTTTTGACTTATATCACGCATTATCAAGATGGCTTCGCCATTATGCTCAATTCGTTTTATTCGTATCTCAAAGACTTTCTGGTATCCATTTTCTTTATGCACATATTCAAAATAAGTACTGGGTTGGTTGGGCAGCATCGCCAGTGCGGCTTTAATGCGAATATTAATGTGGTTTGGAAAAACCTCTTGGATGGTTTTTTTATTACTGACTCTCTCGCCATGACTATCTAATATCTGTGCGCTTTTGCTTAATCGCAGATAGTTGTCAGGGAGTGCTTGGATCAGCGTGTTCAGCTCAGCATGTTTATTATATGCAATGGTTTCAGCATCAAGTCGTACGGCTGCCATTTGGTCAAAATGTACCGCAAGCTTACCAAGCTCTGCTGGCATATCTTTTTGTTCTAATTTTTGTGCTTTACCATTTGCCAGCGCGCCAATGGCGTTACTGAAATTATTCAAAGGGATTAATAGGGAGCGGTTTAATTGAATGCGTCCAAACCAACTCAGCATGAGAATCGTCAATAAAAACAGTACAGTCACCAGCAAAAACTGCGTGTTAACTTCATGTAAGACGTCTTCAAAAGGAAAGTCAAAATAAATGTTGAGCTCTGACTGCGGTGCTTGCAGGGGCAGTCTGAAATAGACATGATGAAATCCATTTTCATCTTCTATGGTTTGTATTGCGTGCAATTGTAAGTCGGCAGGCCAATCATCGCTTACCGCGCGGCCCAGTGGTTTGTTAGAGTAGGGGTATTCAGCAACAATTTGTGCATAGTTATCTGCGACCATCACACGCGTACCGATAGGTAGCGGTAAGTGAGACAGGGACTCGCTCCAATTGGTGAGCCTTCGCACCGCAAAGATGACCATCTCTAATTGGTTGTTTTGATAGACAGGTTGAGCGAAGTTCAAGGTTTCAGTGTAGACACTGCGATCTTGTTGGTATTCGCCAATACTAAACGCGCCTGTAGTAATGGCTTGTAGAAAATAAGCGCGATCTGCAATGCTGATTGGGGCTTTGAGCGGCTGTAAAGAGCAAAACACATGACCATCTGGGGTTGCCAACCCGAAGTTTGCAAACTCTTGATTTATCAATAATGCATGTTCTAGTAGCTGCGGACAGCCTTGTTGCTGCGTATCCAATAACGCAGGATTTTTTGCTAGGCTTTGCAGTAGGTATTGCGTATCCGTAATATCCACTCGTTGCAAAGTTGCAATTTGGTTGGCGAAAAACAACGCATCTTGTTCTTTGCTATGCAAAATATCCAGACGCTGTGCAACTAAAAGTGCAAATACCGCTAAAAACCCGGGAATAGATAGCACCAGCATTAGTCTAAAAAAACGTTGTTTTATTGATGAATAAAGAATAGTCACGTCTCAATTTGTAAATACATGTATATGATAACCGCGACTGTGTAAATCGCCAAACCTAAGTATTACATATCTATTTTTCATCTTATCTTTGATTGGTTTATAGCTTTTTTAGCGTATTGCATAGAGAAGTATTTTTCATTCTTGAGATAATTGCTTTTCGTAAATTTAATATTAATCTGCGCATTATTTTGATGCATCTCCACTTTTTACCACATGAATCATAAACTTCTTTGAAAGCCTCATTTTTTCTGGTTTTTTGCTTGTTTATAAAGGCCCTCTTAGCTTGACAAAATGGCTTGTCAAGCCCTAGACTTGTCAATTGTGGTAGAATGTGGGTTAAAGTGGATCAAATTGGATCAAAATGTACATTTCTTAGCTTATAAGGCTGTGGCTAGATGTTTCGTGGTGCGAACTTAATTAGCCTCGATGATAAAGGGCGATTTTCGATACCGACAAAGTATCGCGACACCTTATTGTCTGAAGAAATGGGCACGGTTATTTGTACCATTGCGATTAATGAACCTTGTCTTTGGGTGTATCCACTGTCTGAATGGCAAGATATTGAAGCGCGTTTACAAAAACTATCAAATACAAATCCACGTGTTAGACGGTGGCAAAGAATGCTACTGGGGCACGCGACTGAATATCAATTAGATAAAAACGGTCGTATTTTATTGGCACCTGCGTTACGCAGTTATGCCAACCTAGGCAAGAAAGTAATGCTTGTAGGCCTATTAAATAAGTTTGAGATCTGGGATGAGGCGCGTTGGAACGAACAAATGCGGCTCGATACAGAGATTGAGCGCAGCGGCGACGTTGAAGACAGCTCAGATCTTGATGGTTTTTCTTTATAGAGTATAGGTATAGCTCACAATTATGAGTTCAGAATTAGAACATATATCGGTGTTGATGAATGAGACGCTCGATGCACTAGATATTAAGCCCAGTGGCACTTACATTGACGGTACTTTTGGTCGCGGCGGTCACTCGGGTCAAATTCTGAAGCGTTTGGGAGAGTCTGGGCGTTTGCAAGCAATAGATCAAGATCCTCAAGCTATCCAAGCGGCGCAGAAGTTTGCTCAAGATCAACGCTTTTCGATAGCACATAATCGTTTTTCAAACATTGCTCAAGTTGCTGATGAGGCCGGTTTAACCGGGCAAGTAGATGGTATTTTGTTGGATATTGGCGTGTCTTCTCCACAGCTAGACGATGCAGATCGCGGGTTTAGCTTTATGAAAGATGGCCCTTTGGATATGCGTATGAATCCGGACGCAGGACGCAGTGCCGCCCAGTGGTTAGCTGAAGCTGAATTGGAAGACATGGTGTATGTGATCAAGAAATACGGTGAAGAGAAATTTGCGCGACGAATTGCGCATAAGATTATTGAAACACGGGCTGAAACGGACATTACGACCACTAAGCAGTTGGCGGACTTAATTGACGAGGCGGTGCCTGTTAAAGATAAGCATAAACACCCTGCAACACGCACATTCCAAGCCATCCGTATTTATATTAATAGTGAGCTGGAAGAAATCCAAACCGCGCTGTCGGCTTCATTGGAGGTGTTAAAGCCAGGTGGCCGTCTTGTTGTGATCTCATTCCATTCACTTGAAGACCGGATCGTGAAGCAATTTATTAAAAAGCAAAGCAAGGGGGAGGCCATTCCTAGAGGTTTGCCGTTAACCGATGATCAGATCAACAAAAACTTGACGTTAAAAGCGATTGGTAAAGCGATTAAGCCCAGCCAAGCTGAAATCAACAGTAACCCCAGAGCAAGAAGTTCAGTGTTACGTATTGCTGAGAAACTCTAAATGGCTAAACCTGCGCAACGTAAACCTCAGTTATTTTTAGAAATTTGCCAAGTACTTTTGGCAAACAAGCTGACGTTTTTGTTACTGGTGAGTGTGTTTATATCAGCATTAGTCGTAGTACAAATCACACACTCTACTAGGCAGCAGTTGATTTTGCAGGATAAATTACTTCAGCAGCGAGATGAGCTCGATCTGGAATGGCGCTATTTACTCGTAGAAGAGGAGTTTTACTCGCAGCATGCAAGAATTGAAGAAATCGCGAAAACGCAATTAAAAATGTTGCGCCCTACCAGTAAAGAAGAGCAGGTTATTGAGTTGCCATGAAAAATAAAAATAAGCCTTCTCAAAACTTGATTGCATGGCGCTTTATATTGGTGTGCGTCATGTTGGTGTCTGTGTTTTTGGCATTGATAGCCAGAGCTGCTTATTTACAAGTGATAGAGCCTGATAAAGCGCGCGAGGAAAATGCAAAACGCACCGTTAGGAAAGAAACCTTGCATGTTCAACGTGGCATGATTTATGACCGCAATGGTAAAGAGCTTGCTGTGAGTGTTCCGGTGGTGAGTGTCTATGCGGACCCTTATGCATTAGAAAAAGCGTTGAAAAAAAGGGTGTTGAGACAAGCGAGGAAAAACCGTGAGGATCATGTCGCGCTTGCTGAAAATGAAGCTGAACTCAAATCGCGTACTCAGCAGTTATATCAAACTCAGGCCCGGTGGCGAGAATTATCAGATGTGCTTCAATTACCTGCAGAACAAGTGAACGGAAAATTACGCGGTAATGCAAAGCGCAGATTTGTATATTTAAAACGCCAAGTGACGCCTGCGGTCGCTAAGTATATTCGCCAAATGCGGTTGCCTGGGATCCACCTACTTGATGAGTCAAAACGTTTCTACCCAAGTGGAGAGATTGCCGCTCATGTACTTGGTGTCACAAACATTGATGGTGTTGGGATTGAGGGAATAGAAAAACGCTTTGATTCTGCATTAACGGGTACTGAAGGGCTAAGAACAATACGAAAAGATGCACAAGGTCGTGAAGTTCAAGTGCTTTCAGAAGAGGAGCGTGTTGAGCCAGAAGACATTCACTTGAGTATTGATCATCGTATTCAGACGATAGCCTATGTCGCATTAAAATCAGCCGTACTGACTTATCAAGCCACCTCTGGTTCTGCCATGGTGGTCGATGTGCACACAGGTGAGATACTCGCGATGGTGAATAGTCCTAGCTTTAACCCTAACGACATGAGCACTGCAGCACCTTACAAGCGCAGAAACCGTGCTATTACTGACTTGTTTGAGCCCGGCTCTACCCTAAAACCCTTAGCCATCCTTGCGGGCTTGGAGTACGGTGTGATCACAGCTGATGAAATCATCGATACCTTTCCAGGTTGGATGCGTTTAGGCGGCAGTTTAGTGAAAGATACCCGTAATCATGGTGAGATGTCATTACGTGAAATACTTAAGGTGTCGAGCAATATGGGGGTTGCTAAAATCAGCCAAAGGCTCCCCAAAGATGATTTTGTTGGTATATACCAAAAAGCGGGGTTTGGTGAAGATACTGGAACCATGATGATTGGTGAAAGCTCAGGCTTATTTTACCCTAATCGAAGGTGGTCAGATTTTGAAATAGCCACTCTATCTTACGGTTATGCAGTATCTGCCAGTACAGCTCAAATAGCGAGGTTGTATGCAACAATTGGGGCCGGTGGTATTTCTCGGCCTTTGACGATTTTAAAGCAAGATGAGCCACAACCAGGTGAGCGTATTTTCAAAGAGGAAGACACCAAAGCGGTGATTGCCATGATGGAGTCTATCTTTGAAAAGGGGGGGACTGCATCCATGGTTAAAGTGGATGGCTACCGTGCAGCTGGCAAGACAGGAACCTCAGAAAAAGCCATCGCTGGCGGTTATGGTGATGAATATGTTGGTTATTTTGCTGGAGTAGCTCCGGCGAGCGACCCGCGTCTGGCTGTTGTGGTTATGGTGAATGAGCCAGGCGGTGATGTTTATTATGGTGGTCAAACTGCAGGGCCAGTATTTGCTGAAATCGTGTCCAATTCATTACGTATGCTCAATGTTGCACCGGATAAAGAACGAGTAGCCTATATTTCAGGAAAAAATGACGATGCGTGACTTAGCTGAAGTACTCAAAAATTTTGGAGTAGTGAGTCCCCAAATATTTATAAATGCATTGCGTTTAGATAGTCGAGAAGTCACTGAGGGTGATTGTTTTATCGCTATTTCAGGGCATCAGTTAGATGGCACTGAATTTATCTCAATGGCAGTTAAACAAGGTGCCGTTTGTGTCTTAGTTGATGAAAAAGCCACAGTAGGGTCCCTTGAAGTACCCATAATTCGTATCGCTGACTTGAAAAGTAACTTACCCAGTATTGCTGCACTGTTTTATCATAACCCGAGTGCAGAGATGGCTGTTGTGGGTGTAACTGGTACTAATGGTAAGTCGACAACTACAGCGATGATAGCCAGCTTGGCTACCCACTGTGGTTCGCCAAGCGCTGTGATTGGTACGCTTGGTTATGGGGCGCCTGACGAGTTAACACCGTTGAATAACACCACGCCATCGGCGGTATTGTTGCAGCAAATTTTCAGTGAGTTACAGGCTGATTTTAATCAAGTCGCAATGGAGGTGTCGTCGCATGGTATTGTGCAGGGCAGAACCGCACAGGTTGACTTTAATGTTGCGGTATTTACCAACTTAAGCCGTGATCATCTAGATTATCACGGCGATATGAACAGTTATGCTCAGGCGAAAAAGCGCCTTTTTACGGACAGTTCTGCACGATATAAAGTGCTGAATATTGATGATAAGTATGGGCGACAATGGCTAGATGAATTAGCTCAAGGAGCGTGTGTTGTATATGGTGAAAAACCAGACAGGCATAATTATCAACACTATGTTTTTTTTCACGATGTGGTATGCGACCAAAATGGTATTTCTCTAAAGCTTGATACTACTTGGGGAGATGTAGAGATCACCACAAATTTGTATGGGCTGTTTAATGTATATAACTTAGCAGCAGCTATCGCGGCGCTGTTGGTACAGGGTTATAAATTAGAACAACTGCAGGCGGCTGCAACTAAGTTAGTGCCAGTTGATGGTCGCATGCAAGCATTTAGAGCCGCTAACTTTCCTACCTGCATCGTTGACTATGCACATACACCTGAGGCGTTAGCGCTTGCACTGAAAGCGCTGCAACAACATGTGCCGGGCAAAGTGAGTTGTGTATTTGGGTGTGGTGGTGATCGCGATAAAGGCAAAAGACCTTTGATGGCCCAAGCGGCAGAACAATTTGCCGACACAGTGGTGATTACCAGTGATAACCCTCGAAGTGAAGATCCAGACACAATAATCGCTGATATTAAGGCTGGGCTCAGTGAGCCTCAGTATGCTGTGTCGCAACCTGATAGGGAGCTGGCTATTCGATTTGCGATTGAACATGCTGACAAAGACAGCGTGGTATTAATTGCAGGTAAAGGCCATGAAAACTATCAAATTATAGGAAATCAAACACTGAGTTTTTGTGATAGAAGCTTGGTGAAATCAATTTTACAGGGGGAAAGTGCATGATCAAGATGGATTTCTCTTGGCTTGCAGAAGTGCTTGAGGCCCCTTTTAGTGGGCAGAATTTGGCTGTTGCCAACATCAATACAGATACAAGAACAATAACAAATAATGAGGTTTTTTTAGCTCTGAAAGGGGCTAATTTCGATGGTCATAAATTTGTTATTGAAGCAAAACAAAAAGGGGCAATTGCAGCGATTGTCTCAGAGCCCGTGGATGTTGATATTGTTCAGTTTGTTGTTACTGATACACGAGTAGCATTAGGTCAGCTGGGGCAAGCTGTGATGGAACAGGTTGCACCTAAGACTGTAGCAATCACAGGCAGTGTAGGTAAAACCACGGTTAAAGAGATGACGGCGGCAATTTTGTCTAAACGCGGAAAAGTTCTTGCGACCAAAGGTAATTTTAATAATGACATTGGTGTGCCATTAACTTTATTACGATTATCTGAAGATGATGAATATGCAGTGATTGAACTGGGTGCAAACCACATTGGTGAAATTGCTTATACAAGCGGTTTGACCATGCCGGATGTCGCTGTTGTATGTAATGTAGCACCGTCTCATTTGGAAGGGTTTGGTTCTATTGAAGGCATTGGTCAAGCAAAAGGCGAAATCTTCGGCGGGTTAAAAGCGGGTGGCGTTGCAATCGTAAATAGCGACAGTGAGTTTGCGCCTATGTGGGAAGCCAGTTTGGCAGGGCAATCAGTCAAGCGCTTTTCAATGCAAGATAAGTTGGATGTGTGGGCCGAAGATATTCAGTTAGACGAATTTGGTTGTGCTGCATTTAATTTATGCACAGAGCAGACATCACATCAGGTGAAGTTGGCGTTGCCAGGTAAGCACAACGTCATGAATGCGGTCATCGCGGCCTCATTGACTTTGCCTCTTGGATCAACCCTCTCGGAGATTGCACTCGCGCTAAAAGACATGCCAGTTGTGAAAGGACGCGTTAATGTAATTGATGTATCAAAGACATTACGCGTTGTGGATGATACATATAACGCCAATGTGCGCTCGGTAAAGGCCGCAATTGAGCTGTTAAAAGACATGCCAGGGACAAGAGTACTGGCGTTAGGTGATATGGCTGAGTTAGGAGAGGATGCTCGCGCTTATCATACTGAAGTCGGTGAATTTGCTAAACAACAAGGCATTGATGCTGTGTTCACACTTGGTGTGCTAAGTCGTAATGCCAGTGAGATATTTGACAAGCCAAATCGGCACTTTTCTACTCGCGAGCATATGTTAGAGGCGTTATCGCAATTTATTAAGAATGAAACTGAGCAATGCACTTTATTAGTTAAAGGATCGCGCAGTGCCCGTATGGAGCTATTGGTCGCTGATCTTATTTCAGCGCATTCAAACTCAGAAAGTGGGGACCGATAATGTTAGTTTGGTTAGCTGAATATTTAACACAATACTACAGTGGTTTTAATGTCTTCTCCTATTTGACGGTGCGCGCAATCTTAGGCATTTTGACTGCGTTACTGATCTCGCTGTATTTTGGCCCTAAACTGATTCGTGCATTACAGCGCATGCAAATTGGTCAAACTGTGCGAGATGATGGCCCGGAGTCTCATTTATCAAAATCTGGCACGCCTACCATGGGTGGGCTACTCATCTTAGGTGCTATTTTTGTAAGCTCATTGATGTGGGGTGACTTAAGCAACAAGTATGTATGGGTAACGTTATTTGTAATTGGTTCTTTGGGTATCGTTGGCTTTGTGGATGACTATAGAAAAGTGATACGCAAAGACAGCAAAGGTCTGATCGCGAGATGGAAATACTTTTGGCAGTCGGTAATTGCTATTTCTGTTGCTGCATTTTTATATTCAACTACCACCTCACCAGAAGAAACCTCTTTAGTTGTTCCTTTTTTTAAAGATGTATTACCCCAACTCGGCCTGTTCTATCTTGTCATGAGTTACTTTGTGATAGTGGGGACGTCTAACGCCGTTAATTTAACCGATGGATTAGATGGGTTAGCCATCGTACCAACTATTTTGGTGGCGGCTGCATTGGCAATTATTGCTTATTTAACAGGTAACGTGAATTTCTCAAATTATCTCCATATTCCTCATTTACCATTGGCGAGTGAACTTGTTGTTGTTTGTACAGCCATTGTGGGAGCTGGGCTTGGATTTTTATGGTTTAACACATACCCCGCTCAAGTGTTTATGGGAGATGTCGGGTCACTTGCTCTAGGTGGTGCACTTGGGATCATTGCCATTTTGGTCAGGCAAGAATTAGTGTTAGTGATCATGGGGGGCGTATTTGTTATGGAAGCGCTGTCAGTTATTTTACAAGTTGGTTCATATAAATTACGTGGTCAACGTATTTTTAGAATGGCACCCATCCATCATCACTATGAATTAAAAGGGTGGCCAGAACCGCGTGTTATTGTGCGCTTTTGGATCATTTCGTTCATCTTAGTTTTAGCTGGTTTAGCGACGTTGAAGATTAGATAAATGAGTTACTTAGATACGCTGAAGCAAAAAGAAGTCACTGTGCTAGGACTGGGAATATCAGGCCTTGGCACGGTGCAGTTTTTGTTGCAGCACGGAATTTTACCTAAGGTCGTTGATACCCGCTCTGTGCCGCCTGGTGCTGATTGGCTCGCGCACAATGCGCCTGAGTGTGAGGCTGTATTTGGTCCACTTGCGGAGGGCGCATTGCTCAAAGCCGATGTTATTGTGATTAGCCCAGGGATCCCGCTATATGATAGGTATGTTGCCGAGGCGATCACATCCGGCATTGAGGTCATTGGCGACGTCGAATTGTTTGCCCGACTGAACACCACACCGATAGTTGCTGTAACAGGGTCAAATGGTAAATCAACAGTCGTGAGCCTTGCACATGCAGTGTGTCAAGCCGCAGGGTTGAAAGTTGGCCTAGGTGGTAATATTGGCACTTCAGTATTAGAGTTTCTCGACCAAGATCTTGATGTCATTATATTAGAGTTATCTAGCTTTCAGCTCGAAACGACGCGGAGCCTGAAATGTACCAGTTCTATGATCCTAAACATTACAGAAGATCATATGGACAGGTACCCTGATTTTGACGCTTATTGCGCGGCTAAAAAGCGTATATATCAGCAAACAGATTGCTTGGTTTACAACATACATGATGAAAGGACGCATCACACACATCCACATGCGGTGAGTGTGGGGTTAGAGGGCGCTGACTACTGTGTATTACCTACATCACAAGGCGATTATTTTTGTGCGGATGGACAACCTGTTTTGAGTGTTGAGCATTTAGCTTTATCTGGTAAACACAATCAGTTTAATGCGTTAGCTGTGATGGCATTGCTATCTTCTTTTAAGATTGAGCCTGATGCATTTAAGGCCGCTTTTTTAACGTTTACCGGCCTCTCACATCGCTGTCAACTGGTAGCTGAGGTAGCTGGTGTGAAGTATTTTAATGACTCAAAGGCAACAAATGTAGGTGCGACTGTCACCGCACTTGAGAGCTTACATAATGATGCTCAAAAGATCATTCTTATTTTGGGTGGTGATGCTAAAGGGGCCGATGTCACCCCATTGCAAGCACCGATCCTCGCTCATTGTCGAGCCATTTATTGTTTTGGTAAAGATGCGGCGCTATTTTCAGCGATGCATCCGCAGAGCAACTTAGTGTCATCACTAAAAGATGCGGTACTCGGAGCAAGCCAACTGGCACAGGGCGGCGATATTGTATTACTAGCACCCGCTTGTGCGAGTATTGATATGTATCCAAATTATATGGCCCGTGGTGATGAGTTTTGCAAATGGGTTGAGGAGCTTTAAATGATTGCGGCCATCAACCTAAAAGGCATTTTCGAATCTAAAAAAGCGGATACGTTGTTTGATTTACCTTTGCTTTATGCAATGTTATGCCTGATAGGTGTTGGGTTTGTGATGGTGACGAGTGCATCGATGCCAGTTGCGGAGCGCCTTTTTGATAATCCTTACCATATTATCGTGCGTCATGGCATGTTCTTATTCATGGGCATGGTGCTATTTTGGTTGAGTACTTCAGTGTCAATGATGTGGTGGAAGCGGTTTAATCCTTATTTGCTGCTGCTCGGTGTATTAATGCTGATCTTAGTGCTTATCGTCGGACGAGAAGTTAATGGGGCAAAACGGTGGATCCCTGTAGGTCCGGTGGGTATTCAAGCCGCAGAAGTCGCAAAACTCTTTTTTATTAGTTATATCGCCGGTTACTTAGTTCGAAAACGGGATGAGGTACAAGAAAATATTAAAGGCTTTGCAAAACCGATTGTCGTGTTTGCGGTGTATGCGTTTTTAATCCTTATGCAACCAGACTTAGGCACTGTGGTGGTTATTTTTGTCACTACCGTAGGGTTACTATTTCTTGCTGGCGCTAAGCTGTGGCAGTTTTTTGTTTTGATGCTCACTGGCATTTTTTTGGTGATAATGCTGATTATTTTCGAGCCTTACCGAATGGCAAGGGTCGTGGGTTTCTTAGAGCCTTGGAAAGATCCTTTTGGTAAAGGCTATCAGCTGGTGCAGTCATTAATGGCCTATGGACAAGGCGGCTGGTTTGGGCAAGGGCTTGGAAATAGCGTTCAAAAACTTCAGTACCTCCCTGAAGCGCACAATGACTTTATTTTTGCTGTCATAGCAGAAGAGCTTGGTTTTATGGGCGTTGTTTGTGTGTTGTTAATGTTGGGGACTTTGGTGTTTCGCGCTTTGATAATAGGTCAGCAAGCACTTAAGTCACAAAAAGAGTATGAAGGGTATTTAGCATTAGGGATCGGTATTTGGTTTGCGTTTCAAACCTTGGTTAACGTGGGGGCAAGTGCAGGAATGTTGCCGACTAAGGGCTTAACATTGCCTTTTGTATCCTATGGTGGCTCAAGTTTACTGGTAATGACCATTGCAGCAGGTTTACTACAACGTATAGATTTTGAAACCAAAATGTCGACAAGGCAAGCAACATCGAGAGGCAGTAAACGATGACAAGGCGGCTATTGGTTGCAGCTGGCGGTACTGGAGGGCATATTTTCCCGGGTATTGCGGTGGCGGAAAAATTAAAACAACTCGGTTGGGAAGTTTCTTGGGTTGGCACTGAAGATAGAATGGAATCTCAGGTTGTGCCAAAACATGGTTTTGATATCGACTACATAAAAGTGAAAGGGCTACGAGGAAACGGGTTAAAACGCTTAATTAAAGCCCCTTTTATGATTATTAAAGCGATTTTTGCAGCGAGAAAAATCATTAAAAATCAAAAGCCCGATGCCATACTTACGATGGGTGGGTATGTCACAGGGCCTGTGGGGGTCGCAGCTAAAATGCTGGGGGTACCACTAATAATTCACGAACAAAATGCAGTCGCTGGTTTTAGCAATAAATTACTGGCGAAGCTTGCTACGCGCGTGCTGTGTGCTTTTTCTGGGGCATTTAAAGGTCAGAGCTATGATGTGGTTGGCAATCCAATTAGGGAGTCTGTGTCACAGATCAAAGCTAAACACATTGACCAGCAAATAAATTGCTTAGTGATTGGTGGGTCACTCGGTGCTAAGGCGCTGAATGAAGCAATGCCGAGCGTGTTTTCTTCACTTTATGGAACAGCAAAGGCGTCATTGTCAGTTTGGCATCAAAGTGGTAAGGGCAACGGCCCGTTAGTGACAGGCTCCTATGAACACAGTGCATTCGCATATAAAGTCACTGAGTTTATCGAAAATATGGATCAAGCCTATGAATGGGCTGATATTATTATTTGCCGAGCAGGCGCACTGACGGTGAGCGAGGTCGCCGCCGCGGGTAAAATGGCTATATTTGTGCCATTACCTCATGCGGTGGATGATCATCAAACGTTAAACGCGCGTGCGCTAGTAGATGAAAATGCGGCTCTACTAATGCCGCAGTCGGAATTAAACGAGCACAGTATGGTTACTTTGTTAAAGCCATACTTTGAAGAACCACATTTAATTGAACAAAAAGCAGAGCGTGCTAAAGCATGTGCGCAATTAGATTCTACAAATACCGTGGTCGAAATAATTAAACAAGTTACAAGTTGAAGAGAAAGTTGTGAAAGAGAATAAATATCGCCGGGCTATGAGACGCATCAATACCATCCACTTTATTGGAATTGGTGGTGCGGGTATGGGCGGTATAGCAGAAGTGTTAGCGTATGAAGGTTACCGGATCACAGGGTCCGATATTGCGCAAAATGCGATGACAGAACGCTTATTAAAAGTGGGCGCAGAAATTTTTATTGGTCATGATGCGTCGAATGTCACCGATGCAGATGTGGTTGTGGTTTCTAGTGCAATCGATACTGCAAACCCTGAAATTGTGGCGGCTCAGCAAGCACGTATTCCCGTGGTGAGACGCGCAGAAATGCTGGCCGAATTAATGCGCTTTAGGCATGGGATTGCGGTTGCGGGCACGCATGGGAAAACGACAACCACAAGTCTTATAGCGAGCATTTTTGCGGAGGCGCAGCTTGATCCTACTTTCATTATTGGCGGCTTACTCAATAGTGCAGGTAGTAACGCAAAAGTTGGCAGTAGCGATGTTTTAATTGCTGAGGCTGATGAAAGTGATGCATCTTTTTTACATTTGCAGCCGATGGCATCGGTGATCACAAATATTGAAGCTGATCATATGGATACCTATGGCGGAGATTTTGAAAAGTTAAAAGATACGTATATCGACTTTATTCACAATTTACCATTTTATGGTTTAGCGGTTGTTTGCATTGATTCTCCGGTAGTGCGAGAGCTACTACCTAGATTTGCAAGGCCAACTATCACGTATGGCGAAAGTGAAGATGCTGATTATCGCATGATTGATTATGTGCAAGACGTTGGCAGTTGCCGCTTCACAGTATTACATAAATCAGGGTCTAGTATAGATATTACGCTAAATATGCCAGGTAAGCACAATGCGCTAAACGCAACCGCAGCGATTGCCATTGCAAAAGATCATGATATTGAATGTTCAGCCATACAGGCTGCATTACAAGAATTTGCTGGCATAGGGCGTCGTTTTCAACATTACGGTACTTTTAATAATGATTCAGGTGAAGTGATGTTGGTGGATGATTATGGACACCATCCATCTGAAGTTGCGGTAACGATTCAAGCTGCACGTGCGGGTTGGCCTGAGAAACGATTGGTCATGTTGTATCAGCCTCATCGATATACGCGTACGAGAGATCTGTATGAAGAGTTTGTTAAAGTGCTGGCAGAGGTTGATCAATTGATATTGCTAGATGTCTATGCCGCTGGTGAGTCTCCGATTGTTGGTGCAGACAGCAAAGCGTTATGCCGAAGCCTTAGACAACGCGGCATAGAACCGATTCATGTTGCTGAGCATGCTGAGTTACAAAACGTATTAGGAGACGTGATCCAAGATAAAGATCTAGTGATTACTCAAGGTGCAGGTAATATTGGTCAAATCGTGAAGCAGCTTGCCGCAACTGAATTATCAAAGCAAAGTTTAAAAGCGGAGAAACGATGAGTAAATTTGGTAAAGTAGCTGTTTTACTTGGAGGTAGTTCGGCAGAGCGTGAGGTTTCATTAGCTTCTGGCAATGCTATTGTTGAAGCACTTAAAAACCAGGGCGTGGATGTTATCGCATTTGATCCAGCACAACGCAGTGTTTCTGAACTTACCGCACTGAACGTTAAACGTGTTTTTATTGCTTTGCATGGTAGAGGCGGCGAAGATGGCACGGTGCAAGGCGCACTAGAATTTATGGGGATCCCATATACCGGCAGTGGTGTGCTAGGTAGTGCTTTGGCAATGGATAAAATTCGTTGTAAGCACCTATTTGAATCAGCCAAGCTAAGCACGGCCAAGTACGCTGTTGTTGATAAACATAGTGGCTATGATGCCAAAGCGATTATTAATGAGCTAGGTGAAGTGATAGTTAAACCAAGCCATGAAGGTTCAAGCGTTGGTATGGCTAAAGCCCATGATGAGCGCTCATTGATTGAAGCATTAACGGCGGCTTTTAAATTTGATAATCAAGTTTTGGTCGAGCAATGGATTGAAGGTCGTGAATTCACCGTCAGTATTTTAAATGGCGAGGCTTTGCCTGTGATTGAAATGCGCACACCGCGTGGGTTTTATGATTACCAAGCTAAATATAAAGAAAATACAACTGAGTACATTTGCCCTGCAGAATTAAACCCAGCTCATACGGAGCAACTTCAGGTCATGTCATTGCATGCATTTGAGTTAGTTGGGGCAACTGGTTGGGGCCGCGTTGATGCGATGCAAGATGCCAATGGCCAATTTTATTTATTGGAAGTAAATACGGTACCTGGGATGACCGAAACATCTTTGGTGCCAAAAGCTGCGAAATCTCAAGGCATTAACTTCGAGCAGTTAGTCGTTCGCATTTTGGAGCAAACGTTATAATATGCGCCCACATATAAAAAAGGCGTTTACAATGCTCAAAGGCCTTAATTGGCCTAGCGTGTTGGGAGTAAGCTTTTTTTTCGGCGTTTTATTGATGTTAGTGCAAAGTGTTTACTGGGTCAGTGATTGGTTGGTTGAGCATAGAGATGCACAGATAAAGACTTTAACAGTATTAGGGGATCCTCTTTATACTGATGAAGCTGAAATAGTTGAAGCGATAAAAAAAACAGATCTATCCAGTTTTTTTCAACTGAATGTAAAAGCCGTGCAGGCGGCCGTGAAAGATTTGCCTTGGGTTGCCAGTGTATCGGTACGTAAACAGTGGCCCGATACAATTCAGGTGTATGTGGTAGAACATAAACCGGTTGCATATTGGAATAGTGATTCACTGTTAAATGTAAATGGTACAATATTCCAAGCTGACAGTAATAGGCTATCTACAACTTTACCTCAGTTATACGGGCCAGAAGGCAGTGAGGTAGAAGCTTGGGAAACATTTTTGCAACTAAAAGAAATGTTAGCGGTCAATTCATTTGAATTAACAAGCCTTGCTTTATCCGAGCGGTTTGCTTGGCAACTGTGGCTAAAAAATGGCATCAAGCTCAATTTAGGCAGAGAAGAAAAGGCCAAAAGAGTGCAAAGGTTCATTGATGTGTATCCGTTGTTAGAAAGACCTGACGGAGCACTGCTGGATGTGATCGATTTGCGTTATGATACAGGGCTGGCGGTGAGTTGGAGATACCCCCAGGTACTAGAGAAAAAAGATAAGAGTAAAGCATGACCAAGTCAGCAGAAAGAAACTTAGTGATAGGACTGGATGTCGGCACTGCTAAAGTAGTGGCTACCGTCGGTGAGATCACATCTGATAATCAATTAAGTATTGTTGGCGTTGGTAACCAAGTTGCGCACGGTATGGATAAAGGTGGTGTAAACGATCTTAACTTGGTATCTGACTCAATTAAACGAGCGATTGATGAGGCTGAACTAATGGCAGACTGCAGAATTAGCTCAGTGTATTTGGGGATATCAGGTAAACACATTCAATGTCAGAATGAAAGCGGTGTGGTTGCAATTAATAACGCAGAAGTAACGGACGATGATATTGCAAATGTTATTCATATTGCCAGATCAGTGCCGATTTCCGCCGAAAGAAAGATGCTCCATTCGTTACCACAAGAGTACAGCATCGATATGCAAGAGGGGATAAAAAACCCACTAGGCATGAGCGGTGTTCGAATGGAAGCCAAAGCTCATATTATTACCTGTTCTAATGATATGGCTAAGAACATAGAAAAATGTGTTGAGCGGTGTGGTTTAGAAGTTGATCAGCTTACTTTTACAGCCTTAGCGTCTTGCTATTCTGTGCTAACAGAAGATGAAAAAGAGCTGGGTGCAGCGGTGGTTGATATCGGTGGGGGTACCATGGATATCGCTATTTACGTAAATGGTGCACTTCGCCATACTGCTGTGATCCCTGTAGCTGGTAATCAAGTTACAGGAGACATCGCAAAAATATTTAGGACACCTCTCTCACATGCTGAGTCTTTGAAGGTACAATATGCATTTGCCAGCAGCCAAATGGCCAGTGTTGAGGAAACCATCGAAGTTCCAAGTGTGGGCGGTCGACCTTCACGTATTATGTCACGTCATACGTTGTCAGAAGTGGTTGAACCAAGGTTTAGAGAGCTGTTTGAGTTAGTTCAAGAAGAGATTCGCCGTTCAGGATTTGAAGATCAAATCGCGGCAGGTGTTGTCATGACAGGTGGCAGTGCCAAAATGAAAGGGGCTTTGGAAGTCGCTGAAGACATATTCCAAATGCCTGTAAGGATAGGAAAACCTGTTGGGATCACGGGATTAACAGATTATGTTGATGATCCGGCATATGCAACAGCGGTAGGTTTGTTACAATACGGCCGCACGCTGCAAGCCAAAAATGCACAAAAGGCGAAGGTAGATGCCGAAGATGGTTGGTGGAGCCGAGTAACTAAATGGTTCCAAGGTGAGTTTTAAAGCTCAAGTCGGAGAGTGAAGATGTTTGATATTATGGAGCAACACGGCGAAGAAGCCGTAATTAAAGTAATTGGTGTTGGCGGCGGCGGCGGTAATGCTGTTGAGCACATGGTAAAGCAAGAAATAGAAGGTGTACGCTTCATCGTTGCAAATACCGACGCACAGGCACTGAGAAAGTCATCGGCAGATGTAACAGTACAATTAGGTACGCAAATTACACAAGGCTTAGGTGCTGGCGCTAACCCTGAAGTGGGTAAAAATGCAGCTGAAGAAGATGTCGAAACCATCAAGGCAAGTCTTGAGGGTGCTGACATGGTATTTATCGCTGCTGGCATGGGGGGCGGCACTGGCACTGGTGCTGCACCTGTGGTTGCTCGTGTGGCAAAAGAACTTGGCATTTTGACGGTTGCAGTTGTTACACGTCCATTCGATTTGGAAGGCAAAAAGCGCATGGCTGCTGCTGACCATGGTATTGGTGAACTGTCTGAAATTGTAGATTCGCTTATTACAATTCCTAACAACAAGTTACTGAAAGTGCTTGGCAAAGGGACTACATTATTAGACGCGTTTGCAAAAGCAAATGATGTATTGTACGGCGCTGTTCAAGGTATCGCAGAATTAATTACGCGTTCAGGTTTGATTAATGTCGACTTTGCTGATGTAAGAACTGTGATGTCAGCAATGGGCACTGCGATGATGGGGACTGCCGCAGCGTCAGGTCCAGATAGAGCACAAGAAGCGGCAGAAGCTGCAATTTCTAGTCCGCTACTTGAAGACGTTGACCTGACAGGTGCAAAAGGCATTCTTGTTAACATTACTGCGGGTATGGATATCACCATCGAAGAATTTGAAGTGGTTGGTAATCATGTAAAAGCATTGGCGTCTGAAAATGCCACGGTGGTAGTCGGCGCAGTGATTGACCCAGAAATGAGTGATGAGTTGAGAGTGACTGTTGTCGCGACGGGATTAGGGGGCGACCGTAAGCCTCAATTCGGTATCGTAGATAAAGGCATTCAAGGGCTTTCTAGTCAAGCTGCAACAGGTACACATGGACCAAGTCATACTAACGACGACTTTGTTCCAAGCTTTGGTGGCGCAGGTAACAAGCCTGTTGAAGCGCAGCCAAGTAGTGATACTGGTGCTGGATTTAATGCAGAGACCAATACAACATCAGTAAAAGAAGCGATTAAGACGACTGAACAATCAAAAGAGTCTGGTGAGAAAGAAAAAGGTGATTATTTCGACATTCCAGCATTTTTGAGAAAACAGTCAGATTAGGATAAATAATGACCGATTGGCAAGGGGTGTTAAATATGATACACTCCGCGGTCTATTAACTTAAAGTGGGCGAATATATGATTAAACAACGTACAATTGCTGAAGTTGTTAAAGCCACAGGTGTAGGTTTACACAAAGGTGAAAAGGTCACGATCACTCTCCGACCTGCGAGCGCAAATACAGGTGTTGTATTTCGTCGCGTAGATCTAGACCCAGTTGTCGATTTTGAGACGACCCCTGAAGCTGTGGGTGATACGCAATTATGTACTTGTTTAACGAACAAAGATGGTGTTCGCCTTTCTACGACTGAGCATTTAATTGCCGCAGTTGCAGCTTTAGGTATCGATAACTTGATTGTAGAACTCGACAGTGCAGAAGTGCCAATTATGGATGGTAGTGCATTACCATTTATTTATCTGTTGCAAAAAGGCGGTATTGCCGAGTTAAATACTGCTAAGCGCTTTATCCGCATCAAAGAAACTGTTCGTGTTGAAGATGGTGATAAATGGGCAGAGATTGAGCCATACGATGGCTTTCATATCGACTTTGAGATAGCGTTTGATCACCCTGCTATCAATGCAAGTCGTCAGCGTATTGGTCTAGATATCACAGCACAAAGCTTCACTGAAGAGATAAGTCGCGCGCGTACTTTTGGTTTTATGAAAGACATTGAATATATGCATGCTAATAACCTAGCTCTGGGTGGCAGCATGGATAACGCAGTTGTGTTGGATGACTTTAAAGTACTCAATCCGAATGGCCTCCGTTATAAAGATGAGTTTGTTAAACACAAGATCTTAGACTGTGTTGGCGACTTGTTTATGACTGGGCATAATATTCTCGGTAAAGTGACCTGTTATAAATCAGGTCATGGCTTAAACAATAAACTACTACGTGAAGTGATGGCCAATGAGCAAGCGTGGGAGTGGGTAACCTTTGATGAACCGGTGACAATGCCAGCCCCAGGGTTGGAAGCCAGTCAACAAGTTACCGTCGGATAAGAAATGACGCGAAAGCGTCATTTTTTTTTGCCTGTTTTATAAATAAAAAGCTTATTTTTTTGCGTGTTGGGCGAGCTTCAATAGTCTCTCTTTGAGCCCTTCAGGGGCTGATTCGGCCAACATGGTGAGTTGCTCTGCTGTGGACTCACTAAGTTTATGTTGTTTTGCGGGTTTGTTTTGAGAGCTGACAGTGCGCTGTGCTAAACGTTGCTGGGCTTCTGGGTTTGTGGTTATTTTGACTTGGCTACAATCGTGAAAGCCAGATTGCCTAAATTCAGATAATATTTCCATTTTTAGATAACCAAGGCGTGTTGCTAATGTAGCAGAAGCGGCTTCAATACACAGTGTGCCTTGATGATAATTGGAGACTCGGCATTTCTTACTTAAAATAGGGCCTAATGCTTTATTTAAAGGAGCTTGTAAGGCTGCAATATCTTGCGCCTTCTCGACATAGTTGGAGAGTTTATTAGACCACTTTGGAGCCAGCTCTGAGAGTGATTTAGGGTCAAATCTATTTTTTGCCATGCCGGACCTCCATCAATGGCGTTCTATCACTATCTATATTCTACCTTATTTTTAGTATTTGGTATCGTTAGGGATTGTTAAAAGCAAGCTGAATGCCTCAAGGTAAAATCTCCTTCTTTTATTGCACTTGAAGTTTCGGATAGTTATCCCCATATCTGCATAATTACCAAACAATACCGTCATATCCGATGGGTAATATTTAAGTGATCATATGCGTTATTGCGTGTATTCTTGAAACGCCTTGGCGACAGATATGTTATTAAATGGGAACAGTTTTCGCTTAGGTGGTTTGCAGATGCGCATAGTCTGGTATGATAGGTATAAAATTAACTCGGCACACAGCACAAACACGACTTTGTCGCCAACAGGACTTAGTAAGCCTTTTGGGAATACGCGAATGCACGGGCTTACAAACATAAGATTGAAATGGTTTAAACATGATAACTAAAATTTTTACCAAGATTTTTGGTAGCCGTAACGACCGGATGATCAAAAATTTACGCAAAACGGTCGCTTTAGTTAATGCTTTAGAAGAGCAGTATAGCAAGCTATCTGATGAAGAACTAAAAGCAAAAACAGCAGAGTTTAGACAAAGATTTGAGCAAGGAACCAGCTTAGACGAATTACTTCCTGAAGCATTCGCTACAGTTCGTGAGGCCTCAAAACGCGTCTTTGAAATGCGTCATTTTGACGTGCAAATGATTGGTGGTATGGTGCTGCATCAAGGCCGTATTTCTGAGATGCGTACGGGTGAGGGTAAAACGCTTACCGCTACGTTACCAGCTTACCTAAATGGTATAACAGGTAAAGGTGTTCATGTTATCACCGTCAATGATTATTTGGCTAAACGTGACGCTGAAAACAACCGCCCATTGTTCGAATTTTTAGGTTTGAGTGTTGGTTGTAATATACCAGGCATGATGCCTGCACAGAAGAAAGAAGCGTACGCGGCAGATATTACATACGGTACAAATAATGAGTTTGGTTTCGATTATCTGCGTGACAACATGGCGTTTAGTATTGAAGAACGGGTTCAACGCCCTTTGCATTACGCGGTTGTGGATGAAGTCGACTCAATCTTAATTGATGAAGCTAGAACGCCATTAATAATTTCCGGCCCAGCTGAAGACAGCTCAGAGCTATACACACAAATCAACAAAATCGTTCCTGAGCTAGTTCAACAAGAAAAAGAAGATGAGGAAGGTGTTGAGGGCGATGGTGATTACACGATCGATGAAAAATCAAAACAAGCACACCTGACAGAACGTGGCCAAGTCAATGTTGAAGAGTTACTGATTAAGCATGGTCTGATCGAAGAGGATGACTCTTTATATTCAGCGGGTAATATTACCCTGTTGAGCCATGTTTACGCAGCACTTCGCGCGCACAAGTTATACCAGAAAGACGTTGACTATGTTGTAAAAGATAACGAAGTCATCATCGTTGATGAGCACACTGGTCGTACTATGGAAGGGCGTCGTTGGTCTGAAGGCTTACACCAAGCAGTTGAAGCAAAAGAAGGTGTGCGTATTCAAAATGAAAACCAGACATTGGCTTCAATTACGTTCCAGAATTACTTCCGTCTTTATGAAAAACTGTCAGGCATGACAGGAACCGCAGATACAGAAGCATTTGAGTTCCAGTCTATTTATGGCCTTGATACGGTTGTTATTCCGACAAACAAACCAATGATCCGTGATGATCGTGCAGACTTAGTGTACTTAACACAAGAAGAAAAGTTTGAAGCAATCTTAACTGACATTAGAGATTGTCAAAAACGCGGACAACCTGTGCTTGTCGGTACTATTTCAATTGAAAGCTCTGAGTATTTATCTCACTTCCTGCGCAAAGAGAAAATTGAGCACAATGTTTTAAATGCTAAATTCCACGCGCAAGAAGCGGATATTATTGCTGATGCAGGTTTGCCTGGCAATGTGACGATTGCAACGAATATGGCGGGTCGTGGTACGGATATCATGTTAGGTGGTAACTGGCAGAATGATATTGCTAAGCTTGATAACCCGACAGAAGAGCAAATTGAGCAAGCGAAAGCGAAATGGAAAGATCTTCATGACAAAGTACTTGAGGCTGGCGGCTTACATATCATCGGTACGGAGCGACATGAATCGCGTCGTATAGATAACCAATTACGTGGTCGCTCTGGTCGTCAAGGTGATGCCGGTTCGAGTCGTTTCTACTTATCAATGGACGATGCATTGATGCGTATTTTCGCAGGCGAGCGTATGACAGCGATGATGCGCAAACTTGGCATGCAACGTGGCGAAGCCATTGAACACCCTTGGGTGAACCGTGCAATTGAAAATGCCCAGCGCAAGGTGGAAGCTCGTAACTTCGATATTCGTAAACAACTTCTTGAGTATGATGATGTTGCAAGTGATCAACGTCGCGTCGTGTATGAGCAGCGTAATGAGTTGCTTGAAGAAGGTGATATCTCAGAAACAGTCAATGCGATCCGCAGTGATGTACTCAACAGTACAATTGATCGCTTTATTCCACCACAAAGTTTGGCCGAGATGTGGGATATTCCAGGTTTAGAAGAACGCCTGAAAGCAGACTTATTGCTAGAGCTACCAATCGCGAAATGGCTTGAAGAAGATAGCAAGCTGTATGAAGAGTCCTTAAGAGAGCGTATCGTTGAGGAAGCAGAGAAAGCATATAAGCAAAAAGAAGAGCAAGTAGGTGTAGACGTACTTCGTCACTTCGAAAAAGCAGTTATGTTACAAAGCCTTGACCAGCACTGGAAAGATCATTTGGCTGCAATGGATCACCTACGTCAAGGTATTCATTTACGCGGTTATGCACAGAAGAATCCGAAGCAAGAGTACAAGCGTGAATCATTTGAATTGTTCTCAAATATGCTTGAAACATTGAAGGTTGATGTAGTCGGTGTGCTGAGCAAAGTGCAGGTACGTGCTGAAGAAGATGTTGAAAAAGTGGAAGAGCAGCATCGTCGCAGTGAGCAAATGCCAAGACAATATCAACATGAAGAAGCTGAAACGGTGGGTGGTGAAGCGCCTCAAGGTGCTGCAATTGCAGCTCGTGCTGAGCCTAAGGTGGGCCGTAATGAACCTTGCCCTTGTGGTTCAGGTAAAAAATATAAGCAGTGCTGTGGTAAGTTAAGCTAAGCTGAGCTAAGCAGTCACGCTATTTAATGTAAAAGCGACCTTTGGTCGCTTTTTTTATGAGATATTATGATGAATAAAAAAGTAGTTAATGTGGCGGTTGGTGTCATTGTTAAAGAAGACCAATATTTTGTCTGCAAACGCAGCGATGAACAGCACCAAGGTGGGCTTTGGGAATTCCCAGGCGGTAAAGTTGAGAAAAATGAAAGTGTAGAGCAAGCGCTTGTTAGGGAGCTTGCTGAAGAGATAGGGATTGAGGTGAAAAGCTCGTCACATTTGCTGACCATTGAGCATGATTATGGTGATAAAGCAGTCCGCTTAGTCGTGCATACGGTTGCGGACTTTACGGGTGAGGCGAGAGGTCTGGAAGGGCAGCCATCGCAATGGGTTGATCTTGAAAAACTAAAAGAGCTGGCATTTCCGTCAGCGAATGTGGCAATTATTGAAGCTTTATCAACTAAAAAATAAGCCGTTACAATTGAGTATGACCTCGAGGATTTGAATCTAATGTACTGCGAGGTATTATTCATATATGTTTCTAAAGGAGCCAGCATTTATGCGTAAAACATTCGCAGCAATTAGTGTGGCGATGGCACTTGGCCTCGTTGGCTGTAGTGAGCAGCCACAAACTCAACCAACAGCTGAAGTTGTGCAGCAACAGACACTGAGTTCAGGTATTGAACTTGCTAACATAGACTCGTCAATTCGACCCCAAGACGATTTTTATCGTCATGTAAACGGCAAGTGGTTAGCGCGCACAGAGATTCCCGCCGACAAATCAAATTATGGTTCTTTTACTGAGCTTAATGAAAAGTCTCAAGCTGCATTAAAAGTGATCTTAGAAAGCGCGGCAAAAGACGCTTCAGCTACCCCTGGCAGCGATGAATACAAACTTGGGGCATTTTACAAAAGTTACACCGATGAGCTCGCAAGAGAAGAAATAGGTGTAGCAGCATTAGATGAGTACTTATCACCCATTAAAGCGCTTACGAAAAAATCTCAACTACCATCGCTGATTGCCAAATTGCAGTTGCAAGGGGGCACTACCCCTTTTTCTTGGTATGTGTACAACGATGCTAAAAACTCAACCGTAAATGCAATGTACTTGTATCAATCTGGTTTAGGGTTACCAGATCGTGATTTTTATCTTAAAGACACTGAGAAGTTCATTAATAATCGAACTGCTTATCAAACCTATATTACCAATATATTGTTTGAGTTTGGCTTCGATGAAAAAGGAGCCGAGCAAGCTGCAACAGATATTCTCGCCTTAGAAACCGAGATTGCCAAGGCACAATGGACGCGTGTCGATAGCCGAGATGCTTCGAAAACTTACAATAAGCTGACGGTAGATAAGCTGAATGAACAGATGGGAGAGTTTGATGTCACAGCGTATTTCAATACGTTAGGCGTTAAAACCGATAAGGTTATTGTGTCACAGCCCTCTTATTTTACGCAGCTGTCAAATATCGTGAATAACACAGACATTGCTGTATGGCGCGCTTACTTTACTTTTCATTTTGCTAGCAATTATGCAGAACTGCTTGAGCGTAAAATAGTTGACCTACGCTTTGGCTTTTACGGCAAAACTTTAAGAGGGTTAGAAGCGCAGTCTCCAATGTGGAAAAAGGCCGCTGACGCAAGTAATGACGTTTTGGGTGAGCTGTTAGGCAAAATTTATGTCAAAGAGCATTTCCCACCAGAAGCCAAAGCACGTATGCAAGACATGGTAGATAATTTGATCCTTGGTTTTGATAAATCTATCGATGATTTAGAATGGATGAGTGCACAGACGAAAGCAGCAGCAAAAGCTAAGTTGGCAAAGTTCACCCCTAAAATTGGTTACCCAGATAAGTGGCGTGATTACTCTGGGTTAGAAATTAGCGCAGATGATTTGGTCGGTAACTATGTGCGCTATAACGAGTGGTCATATCGTGCGATGATCGACGATTTGGATAAGCCCGTAGATCGTTCAAGGTGGTATATGACACCTCAAACGGTCAACGCATATTATAATCCAGTTAATAATGAAATTGTCTTTCCTGCTGCGATTTTACAACCGCCATTCTTTAATTTAGAAGCCGATGATGCCGTGAACTATGGTGCTATAGGTGCGGTAATAGGGCATGAAATTGGTCATGGGTTTGATGACCAAGGTGCCAAATATGATGGTGATGGTAATTTAAGAAACTGGTGGACAGAGAGTGATCTATCTCAGTTCGAAGCTCGTGGAAAGCAGCTGATTAATCAGTTTAATGGTTTCAAGCCATTTGATGATGTGCATGTGAATGGTGAGCTCACTTTAGGTGAAAACATAGGCGATTTAGGCGGCTTAACTGTGGCTTATCAAGCCTATAAGTTATCGCTCGATGGTAAAGAAGCACCTGTTATAGATGGTTACACAGGCTCACAACGTTTCTTTATGGGTTGGGGACAGATTTGGCGTCGTGAGTATCGAGAAGAAGAACTACGAAATCGTTTGATGACTGACTCTCATTCACCAAGTGAATATCGTGTTATTGGTATTTTATCAAATATGCCACAGTTCCATGAAGCATTTGATGTGCAAGAAGGCGATGGTATGTATAAAAAACCTGAGGAACGAGTGAAGATCTGGTAACGAACATATACGAATAAAAACCCGCTTTGAGTTAATCTTGAGCGGGTTTTTTTGTGGAATAAACGGGCTTTTTTAAAATTTGATAGCGCTGTCATTTTTTCTTCTATATGATGAAAAGCTAACAATAAGTTGGTTATTGCTATTAATTTGAGTCACATATTTCCTATCGCTGCGTAATATCATAAATCGTATAATTCAGAATGCGTAACGCTTGGGATAAGCTTTTGCTAAAATGTGGTTTCAAGGAATAGCCTTTAGGAGCTAATATGAATCTACGAAAAAATCTGCTTGCGCAGATGTTTGCAACGACGCTGGTCACTGCCTCGTGGGGCGCAAGTGCGATGCTTTCTCAACCTCAGCTAGACGCGTTTGCTAAAGATACACAACTCACTTTCGCAGTAGAAAATAACTTCCATGGTGGTGCTGGTAGTTTCATCGGCTCTGTGACATTAGAAAATCGTTCGAATGTTGCTTTGCCCAAAGGGGAAAGTGATTGGCAGATCTACGTACATTCAGTTAGAAAAATTAAAACATTAGCGTCAGCTGGTCTGCGTATTGAGCATGTTAATGGTGATTTGCATCGCTTTGTGCCTACTCCTGAGTTCGCAGGACTCGCCGCGAATGAATCGCTCAAAATTGAATTTGAAGCGGCAGCTTGGATAGCTGCATACACCGATTTTATGCCGCGCGCATTTATTATATCTGGTCAGTCTTTACCTGTGATTTTTGCGAATACAGATACTGAAGACATGTCGTCATTCGTGGCGCCGATTGAGCGAGAAAACCAACTGAAAAGGCATAATGAGCCATTAGATTATTCCCCATTGGCTACTGCTGCTTGGCGATATGAGCACAACGCGCATAACGTCAAAGTTGACAAAGAAGCTGCGCTGAAACGTATTATCCCTAAACCTCAAAATGTTGATTTTAATCGTGGTGTGGCTCAGTTAAATGATAAATGGCAAATTCGTTTTGCAGGACGTTTGAAGTCTGAAGTGGTGGTTTTTCAGGAGGATCTAAGTGAATTTGGTTTAACTCTGGATGCAAAAGCGGATCACATTTCGGCAGGCAAAGTTCCTACCATTTTCCTCAAAGTTGACGCGCAAGAAGGGCACTATTCAGGTCAATCAGGCAGTTACAAGCTCGAAGTAGATGACGATAAAATAGAAATCATAGGTGCAGATAATGCGGGTGTATTCTATGGGATCCAAAGCCTATTAGCCCTGTTTACCAAGGTACCGGACGGCACTGTAGAAGTGCCAAATGTAGAGATTGACGATACGCCGAGGTATGGCTGGCGTGGTATGCATTATGATAATGCGCGAAATTACCATGGTAAAGACGCTTTATTTAAGCTTGTTGAGCAAATGGCTCGTTATAAGCTAAATAAATTTCATTGGCATTTCTCGGATGATGAAGGCTGGCGCTTAGAAATCCCAGGTTTACCCGAGTTATCGGAAATTGGCGGTTATCGCTGCTTTGATTTAGAAGAACGTTCCTGTTTGCTTACTCAGCTTGGTACGGGTCCATTTAAGACGGGTTCTGGAAATGGTTATCTATCAAGAGCAGACTTTGTTGAGCTGTTAAAATTTGCTAAAGCTAGGCACATAGATATCATTCCAGAAATTGAAGGTCCAGGCCATGCACGTGCAGCTATCAAAGCGATGGAAGCGAGATATCATAGATTGATGGAGCAGGGGCTAGAGGCTGAAGCGCGTGCTTTCTTATTGAGTGATCCTGAAGACAAATCTGAATATTTAACGGTACAAAACTACACTGATAATTCGTTTAATGTGTGTATGGACTCTACGTATGCCTTCGTTGAAAAGGTGACTTATGAGCTTCAAGGCATGTATCGTGAAGCGGGTACGCGATTAGAAAATTTGCACTTTGGTGGTGATGAAGTAGGTGCGGGTTCTTGGACGAAATCACCTGCATGTAATGCCTTATTTAATGAAGCGAATAATGGCATTGCAGGGCCTGCGGATCTGAAACCTTACTTCACGCAGCGCATTGCGAAAATCTTTGCAAAACGCGGTATTGCACCGGGCGCTTGGGAAGATGGTCTGATGTATGACCGTGTTAATCCGTTTAAACGTGATGAGTTCCCTAACCAAGTCTTCACTGCTAACGTATGGGATAATATCTGGGAGTGGGGAGTCGCAGACAGGGCTTATCGTTTGGCTAATGATGGTTATCAGGTCGTGTTATCTCACGGTACACATTTATACTTTGACCATCCTTATGAAGCACACCCAGCTGAACGTGGTTATTATTGGGCTGCAAGGTATACAGACACCAAAAAAGCATTTAGTTATATGCCTGATGATGCCTATGCTAACGCAGACTTTACCCGTAATGGCGAAGCGATTGACAATTTAGAAGCGCTTGTTGGTCGACCATTACCAAAGCTCGAAAAACCTGAAAATATCTTGGGTATGCAAGGGCAGGTATGGACTGAAACGATCCGCACTGAAGATCAGGTGATGGCGATGATGTTCCCACGTGTTTTGACCGTTGCTGAGCGCGCATGGCATAAAGCAAGCTGGGAAGGTGAGCAGCCAAATGAAAAAGCACGAGCAACTGACTGGCAAGAATTTTCAGCGACACTGGCGTTAAAAGAATTGAATCGATTGGTTGCGGACGGTGTGAATGTTAACTTACCTGTGCCTGGTGCGGTGATCAAAGATGGTCAGTTATTAGCGAATAGTGCATTTTCATTTTTGACAATTGAAGTGAGCTTGGACGCGGGTAAATCATGGCAAACATATTCAGGTCCGATGTCAGTAAGTAATTCATCAGATGTGCGTTTGAGAACGACATTAGATGGCAAAAAGTACAGTCGAATTACAGGTTTAGACTAAACCTACTGATAATTTAAAATTTAAATAGGGGCGTTTGCCCCTTTTTTAAATCCAGTTTAGTATAATTTCTAACTAGAAATACGTGTAAAATTAACGTAAAGTTAAATGTCAGCGCTGTCATTTTTGCTGTGTGAACTTATTTTCATTGCAGCACTGACACTGCTGAAAGGCTTTAAGCCTTGGAAAGCGGGCACAAAAACAACATATATCGTGTACCTGTGATAAGTGGTCACAAGTGCAACTTGTCATAAGATTTTATTGCAACAAGAAGAGTATTATGGAAGCAACAGTGGATATGAACGAAAAAGCGAAGCAGAGTGTCTGGTTGCCGATGACACTGGCTGGTTCTATGTTTTTTATATTGGGGTGTATAACCTGGTTGAACGGCGCTATCACTCCATTTTTACAGCAGATGCTTGAACTATCGCCGTTACAAGCGTCATTTATTATATCGTCATTTTATATTGCCGTAACGATTGCAGGTATCCCATCTGCAATGGTGATTAAAAAAGTGGGATATAAAAATGGTATGGCAGTAGGCTGTGTGATCATGGCTTTGTCAGCGCTACTATATATTCCTGCAGCCAAGATGCAGGCAATTGAAATATTCCTTTTAGCGCAGCTATTAATTGGTGTTGGTCAAACCGTATTACAAACTGCCGTTAACCCATATGTCGTAAAAATGGGCTCTGAAAAGTCAGCGGCGGTGCGTGTATGTATAATGGGCCTATTAAATAAGTCAGCTGGTGTGATTGTACCTATTGTGTTTGCTGCGGTTGTGGTAAGCGGGGTCGTTAATGGTGGTGAAAGTTTATCGCAAGAACAAAAAGATGCGATGGCAAATAGCTTAATAGCGCCTTACCTAGCCATTTCTGGTTTAATATTTTTATTTGCACTATTCGCAAAGTTTGCGCCTCTTCCAGACTTGGTATTTGAAGAAGAAAGTAAAACATCAAAAGGTGAATTAAGAGAAGCCTTACAACACCCTCACTTAGTGTTAGGTGTAATCGGTATTGCATTATATGTTGCAGTTGAAGTTATTGCAGCAGATACGATTGGTTCTTATGCACTACACTTAGGTATTGCTGATTATTCGATTATGACATCATATACCATGGGTTGTATGCTTCTTGGTTACGCAATTGGTATTGTCTTAATTCCTCGTTTTATGTCTCAACAGAGTGCTTTAGTGATGTCGGGCATAGCTGGTATTTTCACTGTGCTTGCTGTTGTAATGGGTGATAACAACTCTTTTGCACTTTCTAATCTATTGTTAGTGCCTTTTGGTGGACCTCAGCTACCAGATCCGTTATTGTGTATCGCATTGCTCGGTTTTGCTAATGCAATGGTATGGCCTGCGATTTGGCCGCTGGCATTAGATGGCCTTGGCCGACTGACTGGTACGGCTTCTGGCTTACTGATAATGGGTATTGCCGGTGGTGCTTTAGGTCCATTGCTTATTGGTTTAGGTAATGTTGCAGGCCTTGGTGCACAAGGTGCATACAGCTTAATGATCCCAAGTTACATATTTATACTTTTCTATGCTTTGAAAGGTCACAAAATGAGAAGCTGGAAATAAGTAAACAGAATTTCTATTTATAAGTAGAAATAATCCCGTGTGTAATGCCACCTAATTTAGGTGGCATTTTTTTTGCCTAACTAAATACACTATACGGTACTTGCTTAGGTGCTTAGGTGCTTAGGTGCTTAGGTGCTTAGGTACTTAACAAAACAACCTACTCTATTAGCTTTCTTAATTCTCAATTGAAACCAATAAGAAAAGCAGTACAAAAAACTGAAAATGTATAAACAGCGAATAGTTATAAATTAATAGGGTATAATTAGATAGGTTTTCTTAAAATAGGGAACTAACTTAGATAAAGATACGAAATGAGAGGGAGATGGGGCGACTGATGGGGCTCGAACCCACGACAACCGGAATCACAATCCAGGGCTCTACCAACTGAGCTACAGCCGCCACAATATTTCGTGTAACACCTCTTGGGTGTGGCGCGCATATTACAGCGTTTTGCTGACAATGCAAAGACTTTTTTTATTTTTTTGTCTATTTTAGTTTGTTTGGGGAAAATCTCCACAAAGTGTCTAATATTTATACCTGTTGTAAATAATTATATTGATAACTCTCTGAAATAGGACGCTTTATGGACATCATACTCGATTGGTTCAATAACAATTCAGATTTAATTGTGCACTATGCGCTTCAAGCTTTACTCGCTTTAGTTATTTTCTTAATTGGTCTTAAAGTAACGCGCTTTTTATCTAACTTAACAGAAAAGGCAATTTGTAACCGCAAAGTGGATAAGGCCGTAGGTGTTTTCTTAGCAAACATAGTTTATGCCTTGGGCTTTGTTGCGACACTACTTATGGCTTTATCACAGGTTGGTGTAGAGACAACGTCATTCATAGCCATTTTAGGTGCTGCAGGCCTGGCTGTTGGGTTGGCATTGCAAGGGTCACTTTCTAACTTCGCTTCAGGCGTGTTAATTATCATACTGCGCCCATTCAAGTCAGGTGATTATATAGACGCAGGAGGAAAATCTGGCAGTGTTCGTAAGATAGAGATATTTTCAACAGAACTAATTACGCCAGATAATAAAGTGGTTATAATACCTAATTCCTCCATTATGTCTGGTGCGATAGTAAACTATTCAAGAGAAAAGACGAGACGAATAGATTTAGTCATTGGCGTAGGTTATGAGTCAGATTTGAAACACACTAAGACAGTACTGGAGACTGTACTGAATAATGAGGCTCGTATCTTGAAAGATCCAGCGTATACTGTTGCTGTTTTGGAACTTGGAGACTCTAGTATTAACTTTGCAGTCAGGCCCTGGGTTAATACTGGCGACTATTGGCCAACTTACTTTGATTTGCTAGAAAACATTAAAATTGCATTGGATGATGCAAACATTAATATTCCGTATCCGCAAATGGATGTGCACTTACAAAAAACTGAAAAATAAGGTTGATGTTAGAATGAAATTTAAACTGCTCTCTTTGTGTGCATTGATGACAGTATCGTCTCAGCTTGCAGCAGAAGAAAATAATAGTGGCAAGAAACTCCCAGAAGAAAAAGAGTGGGATATTACCAGCGAAGTCGGTGCCATTATCACAAGCGGTAATACGGAGACGACGACGTTAAAAGGGGAGATCAAAGCAAAGCACCATCTTGATAATTGGCGAAATGAATACAAAATCGACGGCATTTTCAAAGAAGATGAAATTGAAAATGATGATGGTGTAAAAGTTAAAGAGCGTACTAATGAAAAGTACTCTTTATCGGTGCAAGGTAATTACAAGTTAGTAGACGATCACAGCCATTTATTTATTTTAGGTTCTTATGACTCTGATTATTTCGGCGCATATAGAAGCGAATCTGTATTCTCTATTGGTTATGGTTTAAGAGTACTTAGCCGCCCTAATATGTATTTAGACTTTGAAGTTGGTCCAGGTATCAAGCGTTTTGAATACCAGGAAAATAGCACTGAAACGAAGGATGGCCAATCTTTAGCAGGTGAAACGGAAAGTGAAGCGATTGGCGTTGCTAAGCTTGACTATGAGTGGACTATCTCTGACAACGCTAAATTTACGCAGGTCATCGCGATAGAGTATGGTGATACCAACACTAAATCAGAATCAGAAACTGCCTTAATGGCTAAAGTGAATGGGTCATTACAGATGAAGGTGGCCTACAAAATTACCCATAACTCAGAAGTAGACGCAGGTAAGGAAAAAACGGATACGGAAACATCACTGACACTCGTTTACAGTTTTTAACGAATTGAATTATATCTTCACAAAGTTATGACAAAAAAAAGGGCTTAGGCCCTTTTTCTCTTTCATCGTTATCGTGTAGAATACGCAATCTTTTTTTGGTTATTGACTAACGGGATACTGACACTGATGTATTTTAAACATGTTTTAGCGATAGTTTTATTGGGCTTTAGTGCTTTAGTTAGCGCTTTTACACCAACTGCGCAGCAAATAGAACAGTTTAAAAAACTGCCAAAATCTCAACAAGAAACGTTAGCCAAACAGTATGGTATTGATTTATCGACTATCGGATTGCAGAGCAAAAATGAAACTCAAGGCCCAACCAATGAACAGAGTTTATTGCCACGAGAAGATAACTTAACTGAAAATACCCCAGATCCTTTAAAGCCAGAAGAAATAGAATTAAAGCCATACGGCTATGAATTGTTTGCTGGAGAACCAACCAGCTTTGCGCCTACAGAGCAGCTGTCAGTGCCTAATAACTATATTATCTCAAATGGCGACAGTTTATCAGTTAGCCTTTATGGTAAAGAAACTGCTACACACCTCACCACTGTTGATAGAGAAGGGCGGTTAAATATTCCTAATTTTTCGCCTGTCTATGTCGCAGGCTTGACGTATGGCGAACTGAAAGAACTAATTGATAAAAAGATTTCAACTGAGGCGATAGGCCTTAAGGTTTTTGTATCAATATCTGAATTAAGAAGCTTACGAGTTCTAGTCGTTGGTGAAGCTCATAAACCAGGTAGTTATTCACTTTCTCCCCTATCCACAGTTACTCATGCCTTATTTGCAAGTGGCGGTTTATCAGAGATCGCGTCTTTAAGAAACATTCAAGTGAAAAGGCGAGGGAAGGTCATTTCTCAGCTTGACCTATATGATTTGCTGCTGAAAGGGGACAGCTCTGGAGATGTGACACTGCAGTCTGGAGATGTTGTATTTATCCCCTCAGTGGGTCCACAGGTAACCGTGGAAGGGTTTGTTAAACGTCCTGCAATCTTTGAGTTAAAAGATGGTGAAACTGCTAAGTCACTAGTTAATATGTTTGGTGGATTTAAAGAAAACGCTTTTCTTGAAAAAGTAGAAGTGAGGCGTGTCATTGACCATAGCAAAAAGTCAGTTATATCGGTCGACTTTACTCAAAAGAATGCTGCTTACACCCCTCAGGGTGGAGACTATTTAAAGGTCAAAAGTGTAAGCAGTGAAGTGCTTGATTCTGTAACACTGATTGGTGCAGTTTCTCGGCCTGGTTATTATGAATGGAAAAGTGGTCTTACATTTGATCAATTGGTGAGAAATACAAAAACAGATTTGCTTCCTCAAGCAGATTTGGATTACGCGCTAATTGTTAGAGAAATCTCAACGACGAATGAAATCGAAGTTTTACAGTTTTCGATTGTTGATGCATTGAAAACTAAAGACGTATTTCTGAATAAAAATGATGAAGTTTTTGTATTTAGTCGCTTCAATGATTTAGAAAAAGAAGAAGCAGCACTTAAAAATTTGGCACTCACAGAAACAGAGCAAGAGTTGCAAGAGAAAGTTAAGCTGTGGCACTTATATGAACGCAGACTGTTTGATCAAAAAGTGCTATTTGACATGGCTTTAGACGATGCTTTACGCAATGAAATCGAAGATGACGCTGAAATTAAAGTCGAAGAGGAAATTACACCGACTGCTTTTGGTAGAGAGAGCTTACTCGCTCCGATTCTTGAACAATTAGAATATCAAGCGACTGTTGGTAACTCTAAAGCGACGTTTGAAATAGACGGACAAGTTCGTTTCCCTGGGGTATTTCCTTTAGCAAAAGGCCTTGATGTGAACGCTGCTATTACTGCGGCAGGCGGATTACTTGAGTCTGCTTATGTGGATGCTGCAGAAATTACCAGAGTGTCTGCATCTGGAGATGTGAGTTATATTAAAGTGAAAGGTCTTGATAATAAGCAGTATCAAGATGGCCTTTTACTGCAAGGCCGAGATACATTAAATATTTTAATGCAACCAAATTGGCAAGAAAGTTACAAAGTTCATTTGAAAGGGGAAGTTGTTTTTCCTGGTACTTACACGATTAAACGTGGTGACACTCTACAAGAGGTCCTTGCGAGAGCTGGCGGTATAACAGGGTTTGCTGAACCTAAGGCTGCAATTTTCACTCGTGAGGCGATTAAAGAGCAAGAAAAGAAACAGCTTGAAAGGTTATCTGAGGACTTAAGAAAAGACATTGCGTCAAAGAGTTTTCAAAAGTCAATTGGCTCAAATACATCATTAACTTATGAAGAGACTAACAAGTTACTGAAAGACTTGGCCAGTGTAGAGGCTTTAGGTCGACTAGTCATTGACTTACCGAGTATTCTAGCGGACCAAACTATATTGAGTTTACAAGATGGAGATACTTTATATGTTCCAGGTCGCCAAGACTCAATCTCAATCATTGGTGAAGTTAATTATAGTTCGTCTCATTTATTCAAGCCTGAGGTTTCTGTAGAAGATTATATCAACCTCAGTGGTGGTCTAAGAGATAGAGCCGACGAAGATAAGATATATGTAATTAAGGCGAATGGTGCAGTTATGTTACCGAATCGCACTAGTTGGTTTGCCGTCAATAACAAGGTAATACTTGAAGCTGGGGATACTATCGTTGTACCAATGGATGCATCTCATATGGACAATTTGACCCTTTGGAACACAGTCACACAAATTACATATCAACTTGGTGTTGCTGTTGCAGCTATTACCTCAATCTAGTGAGAGGTGAGAAGTTGGAATATGAGAAGTTCAGCTAAAGAAAAAGGTACCTTTAGTCAATGCAAGTAATGAATGATACAGAAAAGTCAAAAGATGTTGATTTAACGGATCTGATATCCGCTATTTGGGCAGGAAAATGGGTCGTAATATTTTTTACAGCTATTTTTTCTGTTGGCGCTGTATTTTTTGCGTTAAATCAACCTGATATCTATAAGTCAGAAGTGCTTTTGTCTCCGTCTAACTCCGATGCCATGGGTGACGCAGGTCGACTAGGTGGCCAGTTAGGCGGGCTAGCAGCAATCGCTGGAGTTAATCTAGGTTCAAGTGACGGTGCTAATAAAACTCAGATGGCGATTCAGATATTGAAATCACGAAAATTTATTGGTGATTTTGTTTCAAAGTACGAGATCTTGCCTGATTTGTTTGCTGTTGAGAGTTGGGATAAAGCTAACCGTCAGGTAATTTATAACTCAGAGATTTATCAAAAAGACAGTAAAAAGTGGGTTAGGGAATCAATGCCTCATGGACATCAAATACCCACTTTGCAAGAAGCTTATATAGAGTTTATGGAAGTGTTTAATGTATTGCATGACAAAGATACAGGTTTAGTCTCAATATCTATCGAACACCCTTCACCTTACATTGCAAAGTTATGGGTTGATTTATTAGTAGAAGAAATTAACCAAGAGATGAAGTCTAGAGATGTCTATGAAGCACAAAAAAGTTTAGACTTTTTGCAAAAACAAATCTCAAAGACACTCGTTTCTGACTCTAGAGCAGTACTGTATAACTTAGTTGAGAAGCAAACTAAGGTGATAATGTTTGCCGAAGTGAGAGATGAATACGCATTCAAAACAATTGACCCTGCTTTAGTGTCGGAACTTAAGTATAAGCCATCACGAGCTGTTATCTGTATCGTAGGTGCTTTGTTAGGCTCAATGCTTGGTCTATTGATCGTTATTATTAGGTTTTTTGGTGTAATTAAAGTTCACACCTCTAGTTAACTCCATAAATTGAAATTTTGGTGGAATTGATGTACTACGTTTTACCGTTAATTACTGCATTTGTTTGTTGCTTTTTGGCAATCAGGCTCGTGCAGCCTGTGGCTGTAAAAGCAGGGCTTGTTGATGTACCAAACTCAAGAAAGCACCACTCGGGTTCTATTCCGCTTATAGGTGGCGTAGCTATCTATATTGGGGTGATTATGTCGAGCTTGTTTTTCTTCAGTGATACAGAGATGTTTCATGTATATGTACTATCTGCATCTGTGATCCTTTTTCTAGGCGTGCTAGATGACAAGTTTGATTTGTCTGTTAGGGTCCGCGTCATTGTGCAAATGTCGGTTGCGTCATTGATGATTTTTGGCGCCGGTATATATATTGATAGTTTTGGCTATATTCTTGGTTTTTTTGAATTAAAGTTGGGTGTTTTCGGTGTAGTCGTCACAATCTTTGCTGTTATAGGAGCAATAAACGCTTTTAATATGGTAGACGGTATAGACGGGCTTGCTGGTGCATTGAGCGCTATTTCATTTGCTGTACTTGCGTTCATGTTAGCGAGAACTGGTAGCAGCTGGTATTTATTGCCTGCGTTGTTTGTGGCAGCGATTTGTGCGTTTTTGATGTTTAACCTTCGCTGGCCAAATAAAGGGCTTAATAAAGTTTTTATGGGTGATGCTGGTAGCATGTTTATCGGCTTAACTATTATCTGGCTGTTAGTAATTGGAACGCAGCCAGAAAGTGAAGCATTTAGGCCTGTCGCTGCCCTTTATATTATTGCTGTTCCTTTAATGGATATGGCAGCCATTATGTATCGACGAATCCGTAAAGGTACTTCTCCATTTAAACCAGATCGTGACCATCTACATCATATATTTGAGAGAGCTGGCTACAATCGTAAACAAGCATTAGCTTATATATCATGCATATCTATTGCAATTGCGCTATTAGGCTGCTTGATGGAAGTTTACCTTGTTAATGAAGCTGTGATGTTTTTTACATTCATTTTTATGTTTGTAATTTATAATTTTATTTTGTCACGGATTTGGAGAATTATAAGCAAAATTAGAATGTGGAAGAACAAACGTACTAATAAGGCTTAGAAACCTAGCTTAGAGACACAATAGTTATAAAAAGAGTTAGGTTTAAACTTTGACGCTTGGTTTATGGGCGCCTGAATTAAGTTGTGTAAACGTTTTATTTTGATTTGAGCCTATAAAATTTCAATCGGAGAGGTAATTTAAGTTGAAGAATTCCGTGAGTGTAGTTATTCCTCACTATAATAATCATGATGCATTATCAAGAGCTTTACAGTCGGTACTACAACAAAGTTTTGAAGTATCCGAAATTTTAGTGGTAGATGATTGTTCCCTTGATCAATTAAAGCTTGATGAAGTATGCGGTGGTTTTGATACAGACAAAATTAAATTACTAAAGCATGAAGTTAATCGCAATGGTTCTGCAGCGAGAAATACAGGCATACTTGCAAGTAGTGGTGATTACATCGCGTTATTAGACTGTGATGACTTTTGGATGCCTAACTATATCGGCACGTGTATAGAAAATATTCAGGCACTGAAGTGCGATGGATTATATGCGAACTTGAATGTCTGGCATGATGTAGAAGGCAATCAGAAAACCAAATATAGTTCTAGGGATATGTCTAAGGGGGAAACTCCGACAGAGTTTATTCTTGGATCCGGTTTTGCCCAAACCTCTAGCTTTTTTTTGAGCGCTCACAGTGCCAAAGCTGTATTGTTTGATGAGCAGCTAAGGCGACACCAAGATTATGACTTTTTTATCAGGTATAGTAATCAGTTTGAGTTTAAACATCATGATATAGATGATGTTGCAACGCTATGGGAAATTAATCAACCGAGAAATGTTAATTTTGAATCATGTATTGTTTTTTATGAAAAACATAAAGATGATCTCACAGGTCTAACTCGTAGTAACTATTTGTTAAAAATGTTATATGCAACGCACTACAATAATGCAGACCCAAAGTACTCAAATTACTACAAGCAAGAGTTGAGTCTACCCAAAGAAGGTCTTTCAAAAGCATTTTTACTATCAAAGCTTCCAGCAGCAGCTTGGAAATTTGTAGTGACTTTGCAGGCAAAGAGAAAATCTGGCGCTTAGCATGCTACAAAGCTTGTACGTTAGTCTGTTTCTTTTAATTTCTGTCTTCTGTTATGTGAGCCCTATTTTTCAAGGGTTGGACACTAAGCCTTTTTACCTATTGCTATCGATACCACTTGCGATTATTGGTTTAAGAAAAGTAAATAAATTTAACGTTATTTTTATTTTTATCGCTGTTTATTCGTTATTATTTTTTATTGCTTATGCGCCTTTAGGTCTTAATTATCGTGGTCCTGTTCAGTATATTGGTTTCTTACTGCTCTTCTTTGCATTTAAATATGTTTATGAATATGAGCCAGAAAAGCCAATTCTGTTTATAAAGGTCTTTGTTTTTACATATTTTCTCGCTGGATTAGTACAGATGGTTTTAGGCCCTGAGATACTTTCTAGCTTGATTTCTGTTAGAACGACGGACGATCGTGGTGTAACCGCCTTAACTCCTGAGCCTGCTGTGTACGGTTTGATGTTACTTGGAGCCGGATTAATTTTGTTCTTGAAACGTGCTGTCGTCAGCAAAGTTTGGTTCTTTCTTATATTTATTCAACTCTTTATGTTTAGTCAATCTGCCCTCGCTATTTTAGTCTTTGTTTTGATTATGGGCACTTGGTTTTTGTGTTTTAGATTTAGATATTTGGTATTAGCTTTATCATTAATCACAGCTTACATCGTTTTCTATGGGCTAGAGAGTGAAGGTTCAGGAAGAATATTTCGATTGTTGAATAAGCTAGCGGAAAATCCGTCTGCTATTTTAATGGTTGATGCAAGTATAAACGAAAGGGTTGCTCACATTGTGCTTCCCATATATGGGCTTTTTACCAATTTTGGTGTCCCTGGTGGATTCCATTCTTTCATGGGTATTTTGGCCCAAAGGAGTGAAATTTTTAATGGGTTATTCTGGTGGGGGGCCCCTTCAAATGTTATTATGTCTGGATTTTCGAGTGTGCTATATGAGATGGGGCTGGCCGGTGTTTTATTTATTGTAGCCTCAGTTGGGGTAGTGTTTTCTAATAAGTGGTTATGTATAAAAGATAAACTTTTCATTAGTGCTTCTATGTTCCTTATTATGTTCCAAGCTATCCCGATCTTAAACCCAATTTTTCCTTGGTTACTGTGTGCCGCTATTTATTATCGAGACTCAAAATGCAAGTAAGTAATGTACTATTCTTTGGTGAGCTACCGCCAGAAGCAGTTAATGGTGTTAGTATTTCAAATAAGCTCAACATTGCGTTACTTGAAGAGTTTTGTAATGTTGAAATTGCAAAAGAAGAAACTGATCTAAAAGCCAATAATAGCAAGAATAAAGTTTTTTCCATTATTAAATCAGTTATCGCCTTCAGTAAAAAAGCAAAAAAAGGGAAGTTTGACTATTTATATTTGTCAGCACCGACTTCCATTTTAGGTTTGGTAAAAGTGCTAACTGTAATTAAGATCTTTTTAGCATTCAATAAAAGTGGAAGGGTTATTTCTCATATACATCGAGGTGACTTGATACCATTTTCTGAGAGTAGTGGGATTGCTCGAAAGCTAACAAATCAACTGCTTAAAAGTAGTGAACATATAATTTTGTTATCAAAGGGTTATATCTCAACTGTGGCGGAGTGCTTCGCCCTTGATGTAAACAAATTTATTTATCTACCTAATGGTATTGAAAGTGAGTTAAGTAGTCAGTCTGGTTTAAATAAAGTTGACAAAACTAAGGCTGAAACTGATGACTATTACTTATTTTTGTCAAATTACATAGAGGATAAGGGATTTCAATACGTTATATCTGCGTTTAATGAGCTAGCACCGTTGAAACTGAAAATGTTTGGTGGTGAGACCTCTGAAGGCCAGATTGAGAGTCTGAGAAAAGAGACTCGAAACGGTATATCTGTAAATTATTCAGTTAGTGGTGAAGACAAGCGCTTAGCTTTATCCAATGCAAAGTGCATTGTGTTGATGTCAAAAAATGAAGGTTTACCTTTGGTTATTTTAGAAGCCTTGGCGCTTGGTAAGCTCGTTGTAACTACGAAAGTAGGTTTTATCGAAGATATGCTGGGCGAAGATTATCCTTTCTATTCTGAGCGTACTCCTACCAGTTTGATCAATAAAGTCAGAGAGATAGAATCATTACCTGATGATGTGATCGAGCAGTGGAGCACGAAACTAAAAAGCAAATTCGAACATGAGTTCTCTCGTAAAAAGCGTAGTGATGTTCTGAAGTGTGTTTTCAAAAGGCAATAAAAGTTGGTGTGTAAACCTCAAATATTGCGGCTACACTTTGAAGATTTAAAGTTAATTGATCATTGTTCCTGCGGATGATGAACGACTTAGTTTGTATAGATTAAATTAAATAAATTGTGAGATAAATTTGGGAGCTTAAAGTGAAAGTTTCAATTATAACAGCTACTTATAATAGCTCCAGTACGATCGTTGACACTGTCCGGTCATTAGAGAGTCAAGAATACACAAACATAGAATATATAATAGTGGATGGCGCATCAACAGACAATACTCTTGATTTAATTAAGCAAAATTGCAGTAAAGTCTCAAAAATAATCTCTGAGCCAGACAAGGGGATTTATGATGCATTGAACAAAGGCATTAATGCCGCCACTGGTGACATTGTGGGGTTTCTTCACTCAGATGATTTGTTTGCTGACTCGACGGTCGTTTCAGATATTGTTAATACAATGAACGAGCATGGCTCTGATGCGGTCCATGCAGATCTCCAATATGTAAAAAAATGCAATACATCTGAAGTGGTGAGATTATGGACATCAGGGGAATACACAAGAGATAAATTAAAAGTAGGATGGATGCCTGCTCACCCGACGTTTTATATGCGTAGATCAGTATATGAAGAAAAAGGTGGGTTTGACTTATCATTTTCCATTGCGGCGGATTATGATTCTTTACTACGCTACCTAAATCAAGAACGTTTCAAATTGGCCTATTTAAAACGAGTAATTGTAAAAATGCGGGTCGGTGGCGCCAGTAACAGGAGCTTAAAAAATATTATCAAGAAAACTTCAGAGGATATTAACGCTCTGAAGAAAAATAATATTTCGTGGCCAAAGGCACTTTTTATTAAGAACTTCTCTAAAATTAGCCAGTTCATTAAGAAATGATACTCGTCTTTTTAGGGTCAAAAAAGGTGTGATATTTTTCGAGGGATGAAAATCTCTCTTGTTTTTGTAGAAGTGCAAGTAGTTGATTTGCCTAGCTGAGTTGGCGGTGTAAAGTCAGTTTTTTCGACTTTAATGTGTTTAAAATTAAAGTATCTGAAATGAATGGCTGATGCTGTACTAGACACAATTATGTTCATCGGCCTCTCAATCATTTGTATATAGTTTTTATTTATAATGTCAGTTATTAAGAGAATATAGCATGAAAAATAAAGTTGCTTTAATCACAGGCGTGACGGGCCAAGATGGTTCATATCTAGCAGAATTCTTATTAGAAAAAGGCTATGAAGTACATGGTATCAAGCGCCGTGCTTCAAGCTTCAATACGGAGCGTGTAGATCATATCTATCAAGATAGACACGAAGAAAATCCTAATTTCTTTCTGCATTATGGCGACTTAACTGACACTTCCAATTTAACGCGTATTCTAAAAGAAGTGCAACCTGATGAGGTCTATAATTTAGGTGCTCAAAGTCATGTTGCTGTTTCTTTTGAGGCGCCTGAGTATACTGCGGATGTGGATGCAATTGGCACATTGAGACTGCTAGAAGCTATCCGCTTTTTAGGTTTAGAGAAAAAGACTAAATTTTATCAAGCTTCTACATCAGAGCTTTACGGCGAGGTACGTGAAATTCCTCAGAAAGAAACTACGCCGTTCCACCCACGCTCACCTTATGCTGTAGCAAAAATGTATGCTTATTGGATTGCTGTGAACTACCGTGAATCATACGGCATGTTTGCTTGTAACGGTATTTTGTTTAATCACGAGTCCCCTCGTCGTGGAGAGACGTTCGTTACGCGTAAAATTACCAGAGGTTTGGCAAATATTTCACAAGGTTTAGAGAATTGCCTTTATTTAGGTAATATGGACGCTTTACGTGATTGGGGTCATGCTAAAGACTATGTGCGCATGCAGTGGATGATGCTACAGCAAGACAAACCAGAAGACTTTGTAATTGCGACAGGTAAGCAAATCTCAGTACGTGAATTTGTAGAGCTATCAGCCAAAGAGCTAGGCATTACGTTAGAGTTTAGCGGAGAAGGTGTTGACGAAATAGCGACTGTGGTTGCTATCGAAGGTGATAATGCAAGTGCGCTTAGTATTGGAGATGTTATTGTACGCGTTGACCCAAGATACTTCCGCCCTGCAGAGGTAGAAACATTGTTAGGTGACCCAACTAAAGCGAAAGAAAAACTGGGTTGGGTACCTGAAATTACAGTCGAAGAAATGTGTGCAGAGATGGTTCAACATGATTTAGCAAAAGCTAAGCAGCATGCGATTTTAAAGTCTCATGGTTATGACGTCAGTGTCTCCGTTGAGTAAATTTAGTCTAATTTAATTATTAAATAGCCCAGTCTAGCACTGGGTTCTTTTGTGGAAAAAAAATGAGTAATAAAACAGTTTTTGTCGCTGGACATAATGGCATGGTTGGCAGCGCTATCGTTAGGCAGTTAGAGAAGTCTGGAGATGTAAATATAATAACTCGAAGCCGTGCTGAACTAAATTTGTTAGATCAGCAAGCTGTTTTATCTTTCTTCGCAAACAATAAAATCGATCAAGTATATTTGGCTGCTGCAAAAGTGGGTGGGATCGTTGCAAATAATACTTACCCAGCTGAGTTTATTTATGAGAATTTAACAATTCAGAATAATATTATTCATGCTGCACATTTAGCTGGGGTAAACGATTTATTGTTTTTGGGTTCAAGCTGTATTTATCCAAAGTTTGCGGAACAACCAATGACTGAGAGCGCTTTACTTACAGGAGCTTTAGAAGAGACGAACGAACCTTATGCAATTGCCAAAATTGCAGGTATTAAAATGTGCGAGTCATATAATCGTCAGTATGGACGCAATTACCGTTCTGTTATGCCTACGAACCTGTATGGTGAAAACGATAATTTCCATCCTGATAATTCGCATGTTATTCCTGCGCTTATTCGTCGTTTTCATGAAGCCAAATTAGCGGGTGATAAAAAAGTAGTTGCGTGGGGAACCGGAAAGCCTATGCGCGAGTTCTTACATGTGGATGATATGGCTAAAGCGTCGATTCATGTTATGAATTTATCTAATGAAGTATATGCAGCAAATACTCAAGAGATGCTAAGCCATATTAACGTTGGAACTGGTATTGATTGCACTATTCGTGAGTTAGTAGAAACTGTCTCTAAAGTTGTGGGTTTTGAAGGTTCTATCGAATTTGATACAACGAAACCTGATGGTACGCCGAGAAAGTTAATGAATGTTTCTAGGTTAGCATCATTAGGTTGGAAGTCGTCTACGTCATTGGAGCAAGGACTACAGGACACGTATGAATGGTTCTTGGCTAACCAAGATAATTTTAGAAAATAAGCAATATCAATATGTTATTGGATAGAAAAACATTCTCTACGGTAATTGATGCAACGCCATTAGTTTCTATTGATTTGATTATCCTCAATGGACAAGGGCAGGCGTTGCTTGGCGAGAGACTAAACAGACCAGCAAAAGGTTTTTGGTTTGTACCAGGAGGTAGGATATTTAAGGGAGAATCCATAGTAGAAGCTTTTGAACGGCTAACTAAAGAAGAGTTGGGACAACCATTCTCTTTTATGGATGCAACCTTATTAGGCCCTTATGACCATTTTTATGGCGATAGTGTTTATGGGGATGAACTTAACACGCATTATGTCGCGATAGCATATGTGCTTAAACTTCCGACAGAGCTTCATAATTTACCTCTTAATGTGCAACATGGTAAATATAAATGGTTTGAAATAAGTGAACTATTATCAGACTCTAATGTTCATCTACATACCAAATGGTATTTTGAAAAATTAAAAAATTCTCAGGTATAAAAAATGATACTTCCAATTATTATGGCAGGCGGTTCTGGTACTCGTTTGTGGCCTTTATCACGAGGTAACTATCCAAAACAATTTTTAAAGTTGCATGGTGAAAAGACTATGCTGCAAGAAACAATTACTCGTTTAGACGGGCTCGATGCAGCACCAGTTATGCTGATTTGTAATGAAGAGCATAGATTCATTGCCGCTGAGCAAATGCGACAACTAAATACGGCTCATAATGGTATTTTTTTAGAGCCTGTTGGTCGAAATACGGCTCCTGCAATCGCACTAGCGGCTTTCAAAGCTCTAGAAGAGAATGATGATGCTACGCTATTAGTTTTAGCGGCAGATCATGTTATTTCGGATAAAGAAGCATTTCAGTCCAGTATAAAAAGTGCTGAAGCACTTGCACAGCAAGGAAAATTGGTAACTTTTGGTATTGTTGGTCATACACCAGAAACTGGGTACGGTTACATCAAACGCGGACAAGCCGTCGATAGTGGTTACATCGTGGACAGGTTTGTTGAGAAGCCAGATTTAAAGACTGCACAAAGCTACATAACAAGTGGAGATTACTACTGGAATAGCGGTATGTTTTTATTTAAGGCGAGTCGCTATTTAGAAGAGCTAAAGTTATTCAGACCAGATATTTACGACGCTTGCCAAAATGCCGTACAGGTTCAGAACAATGATATGGACTTTGTGAGAATAGACAGAGCAGCATTTGAAGCTTGTCCTGATGAATCTGTCGATTATGCGGTTATGGAGCATACTCAAGATGCTGTAGTGGTACCTATGGATGCTGGTTGGAACGACGTCGGTGGGTTTGCTGCGCTCTGGGAAGTGTCAGAGCAGGATAACCAAGGTAATGCATTTGTTGGTGATGTGAAGTCTGTTGATACTAAAAATACCTTGGTATTTGGTGGCGATAAGCTAGTTACAACCGTAGGTGTAGAAGACTTAGTCGTGATTGATACTAAAGATGCCGTTTTAGTAGCACACAAAGATGAGTGCCAAAAAGTAAAACAGATAGTGCAACAATTAAAGGCTGATAAACGCTCTGAAGTGACCTTTCACCGTGAGGTCTATAGACCATGGGGTAAGTATGACTCGGTTGACAGTGGTGAGCGCTTTCAAGTTAAACGCATCACAGTAAAACCGGGTGCAAAACTATCGGTGCAAATGCACCACCACCGCGCTGAGCACTGGATTGTTGTTTCTGGAACTGCGAAAGTGCAAATCGATGACACCGAGCAGTTTGTTACCGAAAATGAGTCAGTGTATATTCCAATTACAGCTGTTCATGCGCTAGAGAATCCAGGAAAAGTTGATTTGGAGCTGATAGAAGTGCAATCAGGCTCGTATCTGGGGGAAGATGATATCGTTCGTTTTGAAGATCGATATGGAAGAATAGCAGGTAGCTGATGAAAACACAGTCAATTATAAAAAATAGCGGTATCGCTTTTGGTACAAGCGGTGCGAGAGGCTTAGTTACAGATTTTACTCCTGAAGTTTGCGCTGCATTTTCAATCGCTTTTATTCATAGTATCAATGAGCAGTTTGATTTTGATACAGTTGCTATTGCGATAGATAATCGCCCAAGTAGTCTTGAGATTGCCAATGCCTGTGCTGCTGGTTTAAAGCAGTTAAATCTAAAAGTCATTTTTTACGGTGTGCTTCCTACGCCAGCACTTGCTTACACGGCGATGAAAGACAATATGCCATGTATTATGGTTACTGGTAGCCATATTCCGTTTGACCGCAATGGGTTGAAGTTTTATCGTCCTGACGGTGAGATTACTAAGCAAGATGAAGTGGCTATTATTGACTCCAGTGTTGAATTTTGTGAAGTAAATATCGAAAGTACGAGCTTAGAGTGTAATTCACGTGCCAAGGACTTATATTTATCACGTTATACATCGTTGTTTGAGTCAAACGTTTTGGCAGGTAAAAGAATCGGTATTTACGAACATTCTAGCGCCGGTAGAGATATTTATACTTCTCTGTTTGAGCAGCTTGGTGCTGAAGTGATTGGTTTAGGCCGCAGTGACCAGTTTATTCCTATAGATACTGAAGCTGTTTCTGATGAAGACAAAGAGAGAGCAAAAACTTGGGTTAATGAGCACCAGTTAGATATGCTGTTTTCAACTGATGGGGATGGTGACAGACCCTTGGTTGCGGGGGAGAATGGTGTATGGCTTCGAGGGGATATTTTGGGCTTACTGTGTAGTCAAGCTTTGAATATTGAAGCTTTGGCTGTCCCTGTAAGTTGCAATACAGCCATTGAACAATCAGCCAGCTTTAAAGAAGTATCAAGAACAAAAATTGGTTCTCCTTACGTTATTGAAGCATTCTCTTCGCTTGAAAACTCGTATGGGCGCATCGCTGGCTTTGAAGCAAATGGTGGCTATTTATTGGCTAGCAGCATCGAGTTAAATGGTAAAACCTTGGCGGCACTGCCGACAAGAGATGCCGTATTACCAGCTTTAGTCTTGATAGCACAGAGCCAAACGATTGCATCTTTACAAGCATCATTGCCAAAACGATTAACTGAAAGTGACAGAGTGAAAAACTTTTCAACAGAAAATAGTAAGGCATTGATAGACGAGTTCAGTGAAGAACCAAATAAGTTATTGGAAAAATTATGCTTACATGGTGTAACTGTTGAGAAAACCTGTCAAATTGATGGTTTACGTATCTATTTGGACAACGGAGATATCATTCATCTAAGACCTTCAGGAAACGCGCCTGAACTTAGGTGTTATGTCGAGTCTAATAGCGCTGAGCTAAATGATACTTACTTAAAATCATTCTTTAGATATATCGAAAATTCTAATTAACCTTATAAATATTTTGTCAGCTTTCAATGTAATTAGCCTTTAGTGTTTACATTGGAAGCTTCACTTTCCCAGTATTAATTTGCAGCTAATATATGAGCACTGCTGTGCAAATCTTAGCTAGGTATAGTTATGAGTGTTTCTGAAAGTAATGGACGTAAGCTATTAAATGCCATTATATCGAGTGTAAGTGGCAGATATGTTGTTTATGCCGTACAGTTATTATCTCTTATGATAATGGCTAGGATATTCACACCTGAACAACTAGGCTTTTTTGCCATTTTACAGGTTTTTTCTATATTTTTTATGTTGTTCAGTGAAATGGGTTTTGCCCCTGCGTTGATAAATAAAGAAAAACTACCAAAAAACCACCGAGATGGCATTTATTCATTCACATGGGTAATGGGGGCAGTCGTAACTTTATTATTTGCACTCTCAGGCCCTTTAATCGCTTGGTTTTACAGTGAGCCGGTTTACCAGCTATTAATTTTACCTGTCGCTATTTCTATACTCTTTAATACCGCCTGTATTGTGCCTACAGCTGCTTTGCAGAAAGATCGTCGCTTTCTTATTTTAGCAAGGGCTGACTCTATTTCTGAGTTAGTATCTCTGTTCGCTGTCATATTAATAGCATTATACTTTGACCCGCTTTGGGCACTAAGTTTAAAAGCTTTAATTGTAAGTGTTTTTAGGTTTTATCAGTATTGGTTAAGCTCAAGCAATACAGCTTTTGGAAAACCAAGTTTTGGCAAAGAGCTTCACCACTTTAAGAGTTTATTATCTTTTTCCTCGTATCAATTTGGATTTAATATCTTAAATTACTTTTCAAGAAACTTAGATACTATCTTGGTTGGTAAGTATATGGGCACTGCAAGTTTAGGTGTTTATGATCAAGCCTATAAGTTAATGAGGTATCCTTTATTGCTGCTAACATTTGCTATGACTCCCGCGATTCAGCCAGTTTTAACTACGCTTAAAGATAATAAAAAAGAGTTTGGTCGCCTTCACAACAAGTTTGCATTGTATATGGCATATATTGGGTCATTGATCGGTGTACTCGTATTTTTTCTTGCAGAGTTCATTGTTAGTCTTATGCTTGGTAAACAGTGGTCTGCGGTTGTACCTGTAATCGAGGTGCTGTCCATTACCATTCCTATACAAACCCTGCTGAGTAGTAGTGGAGGCTTTTATCAAGCTGCTGGTCGCGCAGATTTGCTTTTTAAGTGCGGTGTCTTTTCCTCAATCACAAATGTCTCTGCGATTGCATTTGGTATTTATTCAGAGTCTCTTGAAACACTGTGTTGGATGTTAGTGGCAAGCTTTAGTATTAATTTTGTCCAGTGTTATTGGCTGCTATCACGCCATTTACTTGATGGTGGGAGGTCAAAACTAGTCTTAAATTTAATGCCCATAGTGATTACTGTTTTAGCACTGTCTTTGGTGAAGGTTTATGTCTATTAAGTTCTCTATAATTGTTCCTGTTTACAATGTTGAAGATTATTTGGTTAGTGCGATAGAAAGCCTTCTAAATCAAACATATAAAAACTTTGAAATTATATTAGTTAATGATGGCTCTACTGATAAAAGTAGAGATATTTGTCGGGAATACTCCCATAAGCACTCTTTTATTCGGTTGGTGGAGCAGAATAACCAAGGGCAGTCAGTTGCACGTAATGTCGGGGTTGATTTGGCACAGGGAGATGCTATTTATTTCTTTGATGCTGATGATTTGTTAGTTAGTAATGCGCTAGAAGTTTGGGCTGGTAAGTTTTCTAATCAGGAAATAGACGCTGTACTATTTAACGCCTCAACTTTCGGTGATAGTCTTGATAGTGTTAGCTTTAGACCTGAGTATTCTAGAAATGCTCATTATGACTTGGTGAACTCTCAAGACTTTATAAAATCGACCATTATTGATGATAGTATATATGTCTCTCCATGTTGTTATGTTGTACGTACCGAAATAATAAAAAACTTAAAATTTAAGCCTGGTATTAAGCACGAAGATGAACTGTATTATATTCAATTGTTTGTATTAAACACGTTAAGCATAACCGTACTTAATGAAGTTTATTTTGAACGCAGAGTCAGGCCTGGTTCCACAATGACTTCTAACATTTATGATACGCGTCAGAGATCATATTTGACAATCTTTTATGAACTAGAGTTATGTTTTAAAGCTCGCGAAGACAGTTCAAAAAAAGTTGTATTAGAGCGTGCTGCTCGATGCTACTTAAACTCAATTTTCCTTGAACATAAGCCTAAAGTTTCGTTTAATCAAAGAGTAAACTTAGCCAAATTAGGTTTTAAATTGATAGCTATGGGCTGCATAACGCCGAAAATATTATTTTACTTTTTTCCAGATATAAAAGTTTTGAAACAGCACCTTTAAGCCAGTTTAATAATTGCTCAGAGAAGATTGATTAAATAGGAAGCTATTAAGGTGCTGATATTGAGGTTAATTTGATAGAACAAGCACCAGATATAGTTGAGATACAGCTCATTAGTCTCTGAGTAGCTTATTAGCAAGTGAACTTGAATCTTTTTGAGTTCGTTAATCTGGCTCTGTCTACTTCCCTCAGCATGAGATATGGTTAATTAGCATTTTCTGTAATTTCACAAACAGGAGATAACGCCAATAAATCACATTTTACAGAATCTGAGATCATAGCTGTGCTCAAAGAAACCGGTGCAAGTATTAAAGTTGAAGAAGTATGCTGCAAGCATGTGGGGATTGGTCTCGCTACCTACTAATGCCAAGAGCGAGACTGGCTAAAAGTCCATTCAGCTGTCATTGATGCTATCAAAGCAGAATTTAAAAAGTCTCCATGAGCTGGATTCTGGAAAAGTCATGGGCGTCTTCGTTTTAAAAGTTATCCGTTAACTATCAGCGCCTATATGAGTGTATTGTCAAATGGGTTTGAACTTAAAGTGCAGAGCTAAACGCGTGTTACTAAAACGAGTCACATAGCCGTTATAAGTAGTGTTTCAAGCTAATTACCAATGGGCCTTAGATTTTATACATGGTGCTTTATACTGCAGAAAACGATTCAGAATGCTCAATATTGTTGATGAAAGCACTCGAGCATGTTTGACTATTGAAGTAGATACTTCGTTGTCCGTAGAACGGGTTGTTCGAACACTGGAAAAAAGGCCGCGGCTTACCAAGACCAATTTGAGTAGATAACTTGCCTGAATTAATCTCAGCGCGTGTAATTGATTTATGCGCAGCACATAATATCGAACTAGTTTATGCCCAACCAGGCAAGCTATAGCAAAACGGTTTTTTTAAACGTTTTAATGGCTCATTTAGACGAGGGTCCTTAGATGCTTACTTGTTAGAAACGGTCAATCAAGTGAAAGAAATGGTGTGGTTTTGGCGGTTGGATTACAACGAAGAACGACAACATTAAAGCCTAGGTGCTCTACTGCCCCCGGCTTACTGAGCAAAGTTGGAAAACGTTAGTTTAAAGGTGTCTCTCCCGAGGGGAAGCGGGCAGCTCATTTTAGTGGATTACAGCATTTATTTTGTTTGCTACAATTCCTGCGGGAACTGGCGGTAGTGTTAGTTGAATAAATTGAAAAGTAGGTTTATAAGAATGAAAATTACGGTCGTTGGTACTGGTTATGTTGGACTATCTAATGCACTTTTGCTGTCTCAACACAACTCTGTAACCGCTCTAGACATAGATGTCGAAAAGGTCAATTTACTGTGTGCACGAAAATCTCCTATAGAAGATGCACATATCTCAGAGTATCTTAAGAATGAATCTTTAGATTTTGTTGCAACCACAGATAAGCAGGAGGCCCTAAGAGGTGCTGAGTTTGTTGTGATTGCTACGCCAACAGACTATGACCCGCAGACCAACTACTTTAACACTTCTTCTGTTGAGAGTGTTATTAAAGATGTGCTTGAAATAAACCCTACAGCAGTAATGGTGATCAAGTCAACTGTACCCGTTGGCTACACTGAAGCAGTTAAACGTCAATTTGCCACTGACCAAATAATCTTCTCACCAGAGTTTTTACGCGAAGGTAATGCGCTTTATGATAATTTATATCCTTCACGCATTATTGTCGGAGAGAACAGTGAGCGAGCGCAAGTTTTTGCTGATTTGCTAAAACAAGGGGCTGAAAAAGAATCAATTTCCGTCTTGTTAACTAATTCAACAGAAGCAGAAGCCATCAAGTTATTTTCAAATACTTATTTAGCAATGCGAGTGGCGTATTTCAATGAACTTGACAGTTATGCAGAATCTCACGAATTGGACTCGAAGCAAATTATTGAAGGGGTCAGCTTAGACCCTCGCATTGGCAATCATTATAATAACCCCTCGTTTGGTTATGGTGGCTATTGTTTACCAAAAGATACAAAGCAGCTGTTAGCTAACTACAAAGATGTACCTAATAATATGATTAGGGCTATTGTGGATGCAAACTCTACAAGAAAAGACTTTATTGCTGATTCAATTATTAAGAGAGCCCCGAAAGTTGTGGGAATTTATAGGTTGGTGATGAAAACAGGGTCTGATAACTTCCGAGCCTCTGCAATCCAAGGCGTGATGAAGCGCATAAAAGCTAAAGGCATAGAGGTTGTTGTTTATGAACCTTCTTTAAATGAAGATACGTTCTTTAACTCTAGGGTTATCTCAGATGTTGAAGAGTTGAAAACAATGTCAGATGTTATCATTGCGAACAGAATGGATGATAATCTCAGGGATGTTGCTGAAAAAGTGTATACACGAGATCTTTTTGGCAACGATTAGGTAGAGGTGAAAAAATGAAATATTTGGTTACTGGCGCTGCAGGGTTTATTGGTGCTGCTGTATGTAAAAGATTACTTGATACTGAATGTGAAGTTGTTGGTATTGATAATATAAATGACTATTATGATGTTGAGCTAAAACATGCTCGATTGAATCGGATTAAAGATAGTCGGTTCACTTTTATCAAGTTAGATATTGCTGACAGAGAGGCTACTGCTGATTTGTTCAAGCGCGAGCAGTTTGATCGTGTTATCCATTTAGCTGCACAAGCTGGTGTCAGATATTCGATTGAAAACCCTCATGCGTATGCTGACAGCAACTTAGTTGGGCACCTCAATATTCTAGAAGGGTGCCGTCAGGAAAAGGTTTCTCATTTAGTATATGCATCGTCAAGTTCAGTATATGGATTGAACGAGAAGACACCGTTTGAAACAAGCGACTCAGTAGATCATCCTATTTCGTTTTATGCAGCGACTAAGAAATCAAATGAATTGATGGCTCATAGTTACTCACATTTATACGACTTGCCTACTACAGGATTACGATTCTTTACAGTATATGGGCCTTGGGGCAGACCTGATATGGCTCCATATATTTTTACAAAGAAAATACTTAATGGTGAAACGATAGACGTAAATAATAATGGTGACATGTGGCGCGACTTTACGTATATAGATGATATCGTCGAAGGGGTTGTCAGAATCGCAGATGTGGTACCTGTAAGAGATGGGCAGTGGAAAGTTGAGAATGGCACACCAGCAACAAGCTCAGCGCCATATGCCGTTTATAATATTGGTCATGGCAGCCCAATTAATCTAATGGACTTTATTACAGCCATTGAGGAAGAGCTTGGCATTGTTGCTAAGAAGAACTTTAGAGAAATGCAGGCCGGAGATGTGTATAAAACTTATGCACAAACCAATGATCTATTTAAGGCTACTTCCTATGTGCCTCAAGTAGATGTTAAAACAGGCGTTGCAGAATTAGTTAAATGGTATAGATCATTTTATCTTTGATACTAACTTCGAATACGTAGAGGGTTTTTAAGCTCTCTACGCCTCTCCTCCAAGGCTTTTCTACAGAGATTTCAAGCTGCAAGAAGTGCTCATTCTAGCCTTGTTATGCGATTGTAACTGAGCCCATCTGAAACGCTTGCTCACAAAGTAAACTATTGATTGTTTGCTTTTTTAATCTCTTTAATATGCATGTTGGTGAGAGGGCAGAAAAACTATTGTGTTTAAGTGACTACATTACAACGGGTTGTGTGCTATGGATAACTGCATGCGGTTTTAAATAATGTAGAGAGATTGGCCTTATATTGTTTATATAGTATAATGCTCTAATCATAAGGACAGTGAACGTCAAAGCATTGGAAAGCTGAGTTTATATATCTTTGTTTATTCCTATAAGCGGCTAACAGTGGCTGTTTGATTCAAGACAGATCATTAGTTGCAGTATTCATTGCATTGCACATTCCTTATTATTTATATTTTGGCAATAATCCCTTTTAAGCTTGTACTTTTTACTGCTCGAAAGAGAGGTTTCTGTTTTGGGTAAAGTTGTTTTGTTTTAGTCAGTTAGCAAATTATTTTCGATGCTAAATTAGACTTTAGTGAGATTAAAGGCTATTGCAACAAATCTTTAGTAAAACTCATGTAACATTAACGCAATGTAAACTTGCGATTGAGCACATCGCATGGTTTAATTAGCCATCGCATAAGTAGGAATTATGTTGTTAAGTTACTTCAAACTTAGTAACTAAGAATAAGTATTAAAAATATTTAGGAAGAAAAAATGGCCTTATGTTGTAAAAAAACCATTGCTAACTCAGTTGCGTCAGCATGTGTTTTGGTAATGAGTGGCTGCACCTTGATCCCCGGTGGGCATTTTGAAGGAATTACATCAGGTGATAAAACAACAAGCTTAGAACAAGACCTTTCAAAAGTTAATATTCAGCTTATAGATTCAAGTCTAATTAATCAGCAAAAATCTCAAAAATTGCCGCGTAGTATTAATACGAAAGGTGGTCTTGACCTGTCCGGTTATAATTACCGCCTTGGTGTTGGAGATGTCATCACCGTTGGTGTTTGGGACCACCCAGAGTTAACGATTCCTGCAGCAGTTCAAAGAACGGCGGAGTTTGATGGTTTTAGAGTGCAAGCAAATGGCACCTTTACTTATGCATACGCGCCTAATGTTCCTGCAGTTGGTAGAACTGTTGTAGAAATTAGAGAGGATTTAATTAAGCGATTAAGCCGAGTGATTGAAGACCCGCAAATCGATGTTAAAGTGGTTGGCTTTAACAGCCAAAAAACTTATGTAACAGGCGAAGTTAAAAGGCCAGGGGTTTATCCGATCACTGAAACGCCATTAACGCTGATAGACGCAATTAATCAAGCCGGTGGTATGTCAGAAAGGGCTGACTGGAAAGAAGTGACTTTCTCTAGAGGTAATGTAACCGAAACTATTGATCTTGATGAGTTTTATTCTGAAGGTGATATTTCCCAAAATCGTTTACTAAAACACGGCGATGTAATTCATATCCCACGAAATGATAACAGCAATGTATATGTTATGGGGGATGTAAAAGTTGTTGGTACTGTTGCAATCAATCGATACGGCTTAAATCTAGCCCAAGCACTGTCTGAGTCTGGTGGCATAAATGAACGCAGTGCAGATGGTAATGGAATTTTCGTACTGAGAAAGAAAAACTTAGAAACTGATGGTGTTATTGCTGATGTTTTCCAATTAAGAGCAAGCAATATAGCATCCTTAGTTTTAGCTGAACAGTTTGAGCTTTACCCTCAAGATATTGTTTATGTCACGAGTGCACCAATTGCTCGTTGGAACAAAGTTATTAGTTTGTTACTTCCATCTTTGACAACTGTTGATGCAGTTCAGGAAATAGAGAATCAGTAAGATAGGTATCTGAATATGTTTGATAGTGTATTGGTTGTCTGTGCTGGTAATATTTGCCGCAGTCCGACTGCAGAGTATGTACTGAAGAGTAAGCTGGAAGGAAAAAATATAAATGTTTCCTCTGCAGGTTTAACCGCTTTAGTCGACAAAGGTGCTGACTCCATGGCCAGTGAGTTAGCGCAGGTTAATGGTATAGATATGTCCGCACATAAAGGGCGTCAAATATCTTCTTCACTAGTTTCAAGCAATGCGCTTATATTGGTGATGGAGCAACGCCATGTGCAAGATTTATGTGCGCGTTACCCTGAGGCAAGAGGAAAAACCTTTTTACTTGGTAAGTGGTTAGGTGACAAAGAGATCCCTGATCCTTATCGGCAGAGTCGTGAAGCCTTTGAACACGTATACGATTTAATTGATAGCGCGTGTGGCGCTTGGCAAAAGTATTTATAAGGATGAAAGAGTCAATGAATGCTCAATCAAACTTGGCAGCTGGAATGCAAGATAAGCAAGCATCGCAGCAGCCCCATGAAATCGATTTGCTGGCGATTATAGGTGCATTGCTAGATCGTAAATTTTTCATCATAAGCATTACCATATTGTGTATGTTAATTGGTGTTGTGATTGCGACATTCAGTACGCCTATATATCAAGCAACAGCAATGATCCAAGTGGAAGAAAAAGGTGGAACAGTTCCAGGGTTTGATGAATTGGGCGGGATGTTTGAAAGCACCTCTGCTGCGATCACTGAAATAGAGCTCTTAAAGTCTCGCACCATTATCGGGGAGGCTGTTGATAAGCTGAAATTGGATATAGTTGTCACACCAAAGCTTTTTCCTTTAATTGGGGAAAGAGCTTTTCGAACTTACATTCCCCTTCAAGATGGTGGACTTGCTGACCCGAGCTTTGGCGCGAGTAGTTATGCTTGGGGTGGTGAAGAAATTGACGTGTTTCGTTTCGAAGTCCCATCTAATGCAGTTGGAAAATCATTCACCTTAGTTGCGCTTGAGAATGATGGGTTTGAGTTAAAAGGCGGCGATGGACAAGTATTCTTAAGCGGAAAAGTAGGTGAAGAGGTCGTAAATGGTGAGTTCAAACTTACGTTAAAAACACTTCATGCACGCGCTGGCACAGAGTTCATTTTATCTAAAAAACAGCGATTAAATACAATCCTAGGATTGCAAAAAGCAATTGGGGCAAATGAGAAAGGCAAAGACTCTGGGATTATTATCTTAGGCTTTTTGAACGCAAATCCTGAGTATGCGAAAACAGTTCTTAATGAGGTAGCAAAGATCTATGTACACAGGAATGTTGAGCGTAATAGTGCTGAAGCCCAGAAATCATTAGATTTTTTAGAGTATCAGCTCCCTCAAGTTAAGAAGCAATTAGAAGCTTCAGAGCAAAGGTTGAATGACTACCAGGTAAAGCAACAATCAGTCGATATCTCTTTGGAGACTGAGGGTGTTTTAAAACAGATAGTTAAGTTAGAGACAAGATTACAAGAGCTGGAGCTTAAAAAGCTTGAGTTGGGACGAAAATTTAAGCAGAGTCACCCTAGTTATCAAGCTGCATTAGAGCAAATAGAAGCAGTGGAAAATCAAAAGCGTAGATTGGCAGGAGAGATTAAAGGTCTACCGGAGACACAGCAAGAGCTGCTGCGTTTGACTCGTGATGTTCAAGTAAATAATGAAATATACACGCTGTTACTTGCTAAAACACAAGAGCTGGATATTGTCCGTGCTGGTACTGTTGGTAATGTACGTATCATTGATTTTGCTGAAGTAAATGTAGCTGCGCCAGTAAAGCCTAGCAAACACTTTATCGTGATACTTGCTACATTGATTGGTGGTGCAATTGCTGTTGCACTTGTGTTAATACAAAGAGCAATGCATAAAGGCATTGAAGATCCAAACCAGATAGAGGCCCTAGGGTTACCTGTATACGCGAGTGTTCCTTATTCTGAATATCAAGTAAAGTTAACTGGATTTGCTAAAGCTCGGAAGGGTAAAACGGCTAAAGCCAAATCAATATTGGCTATGGATAACCCCGCAGACTTATCCATTGAAGCGCTTCGAAGTCTCAGAACGAGTTTACATTTTGCGATGATGGAAGCAAAAAATAATGTGATTGCGATTTCAGGTCCAAGTCCGGGTGTAGGTAAATCATTCATTTCAGTTAACCTCGCAACCGTGCTTGCTCAAAGTGATAAGAAAGTTCTAATTATCGATGCTGATATGCGTAAAGGGTACTTACAGACACAGTTTGGCTTGAAGTGGGAAAATGGGCTTAGTGATTGCTTGTCTGGTCGAATTGATTTGCAGGCTGCAACCAAAAGCACGCAAGTTGAAAACTTGGATGTAATTACTCGAGGGCAAATACCACCTAACCCGTCAGAGTTGTTGATGCACAAAAATTTCAGTGACTTGGTGGAAGAGGTCAGTGCGAAATATGATCTAGTTATCATAGATACACCGCCTATTCTAGCTGTGACAGATCCTGCTATTGTTAGTGCGCATGCAGGAAGCACTTTATTGGTGACAAGGTTTGGACAAAACCACGTAAAAGAATTAGAGCTTACTCGAAATAGATTTGAGCAAAATGGCATAGATGTTAAAGGTGTTGTATTTAACGGTGTAGTCAAGAAAGCCAGTAATGCATATGGGTATTATGGATACTACAACTACGAATATAAGTCTGATAAATAGTTTTATTGAAGAGTATTAAGATGCAAGAGTTATTAAAAGGGAAGCGGGTCGCTATTATAGGCCTAGGATATGTAGGTTTGCCACTGGCTGTTGAGTTTGGTAAGCAATATCAAACTCTTGGCTTTGATATAAACCAAGAACGTATTTCGGAGTTACTAGGTGGACATGATTCTACGCTAGAGGTGAGTGATGAAGAGCTCAAGTTATCTCCGCAGTTAAATTATTCTTATAATGTTGATGATTTAAAAAATTGTAATGTTTATATCGTCACTGTGCCCACACCAATCGATGAGCATAAACAGCCTAAATTAACTCCGCTTATAAAAGCGAGTGAAATGCTGGGTAAAGTGGTAAGTAAAGGCGATATCATAATATATGAGTCGACAGTCTATCCAGGTGCTACAGAAGAAGATTGTATTCCTGTTGTAGAACGTGTCTCAGGGCTTGAATTTAACAAAGACTTTTTTGCTGGTTACTCTCCTGAACGTATTAACCCTGGCGACAAAGAACATAGAGTTACTAATATATTAAAAGTTACCTCAGGTTCTACTGATGAGATTGCTGAAGTGGTTGATCAGTTATACAAGTCAATTATTACTGCGGGCACTCACAAAGCATCAAGTATCAAAGTCGCTGAGGCTGCAAAGGTGATTGAAAATACGCAGCGAGATGTGAATATAGCGTTGATCAATGAGCTTTCTATTATCTTTAATAAGCTTGGTATCGACACCTTAGAAGTTCTAGAGGCTGCTGGTACAAAATGGAACTTTTTGCCGTTCCGCCCAGGCTTAGTGGGCGGGCACTGTATTGGTGTTGACCCATATTACCTAACACATAAAGCGCAAAGTGTGGGTTATCACCCCGAAATGATCTTAGCAGGTCGTCGATTAAATGATGGCATGGGCCAATATGTTGTTTCTCAGTTAGTCAAAAACATGTTAAAGCAGCGAATCCATGTTGAAGGTGCAAATGTACTCGTTATGGGCTTTACGTTTAAAGAGAATTGCCCAGATCTACGTAACACCAGAGTGATTGATATTGTTGAAGAACTTAAAGAATACAATGTGAATGTCGATGTGGTAGATCCATGGTGCTCTAGTGAAGAAGCTGAGCATGAGTATGGTCTGAAGTTGGCTGCCGAGGCTAAGCAAGGTCACTATGATGCTATTATCCTGGCTGTTGGACATAATGAGTTCAAGCAATTAGGTAGTGAAGCTATTCGTAAGTTTGGTAAGGATGAGCATATTTTATACGATTTGAAATATGTACTTGATAAAAATACCGTAGACATGCGTTTATAAGACTAAATTACTAAGTAGGCTCAGTTTGTGGACTGATCCTACTTTTTTTATGGAAAAATAATGACACGCTTCAATGAAATTCAAAATGATTTAATCGCTTCACCTAAAGTATGGCTAGTAACTGGGGTAGCGGGGTTTATCGGATCAAACTTATTAGAAACCCTTCTGAAACTCGGACAAAAAGTGATTGGCTTGGATAACTTTGCCACTGGTCATCAACATAATCTAGATGAAGTGCAGGGCTTAGTTAGTCATTCCCAATGGGATAACTTTACGTTTATCGAGGGAGATATCCGAGATTACCCGACATGTGAAAAAGCAGTAGGCGGGGTTGACTATGTACTTCATCAAGCGGCTCTTGGTTCTGTGCCTCGTTCGATAGCTGATCCTATCACCAGTAACGCAGCGAATATTACTGGTTTTCTTAATATGTTGCAGGCTGCTAAAGAAGCAAAAGTAAAAAGTTTTACTTATGCGGCGAGTAGCTCAACGTATGGTGATCACCCTGCGCTACCAAAAGTTGAAGAGAATATTGGTAACCCACTTTCTCCCTATGCTGTCACTAAGTTTGTTAATGAGTTATATGCTGGTGTTTTTGCTCGTACATATGGCTTTAAAACAATAGGGCTTCGCTATTTTAATGTCTTTGGTAAACGTCAAGATCCTAATGGTGCATATGCCGCGGTGATCCCAAAGTGGACGGCAGCGATGATCCAAGGTGAAGAAGTCTTCATTAATGGGGATGGTGAAACCAGTAGAGATTTTTGCTTTATTGAAAATACGGTTCAAATGAATATTCTTGCTGCGACTGCCAATGATGATGCAAAAGATCAAGTTTATAATGTAGCCGTTGGCGATCGAACCACTTTGAATGATTTGTATGGTGCGATTGCAAGTGCATTAAATGAAAATGATATCGCTGTTTCAGGTGAGCCTAACTATAGAGAATTTAGAGCGGGGGATGTTAGGCATTCTCAGGCAGATATCTCTAAAGCTCAGAATTTACTAGGTTACGAGCCTCAATATAGAATTCTTGATGGCATTGCAAAAGCGATGCCTTGGTATAAGGAGTTCTTGAGCTAATGGCAAAAATACTTGTGACTGGTGGTGCTGGATTTATCGGCTCTGCAGTGATCCGTCATATAATAAATGAGACCAATGATTCGGTCGTTAACGTTGATAAACTCACTTATGCTGGCAATTTATCTTCGCTTGAGTCTGTATCAAGCAGTGAAAGATATGCTTTTGAACAAGTCGATATTTGTGATTCTAAAGCACTACACCGAGTGTTTGAGCAGCATCAGCCAGATTTTATTATGCATCTTGCTGCCGAGAGCCATGTAGATCGTTCTATTGATGGGCCTGCGGCTTTTATCGAAACAAATATTGTTGGTACATATACTTTACTTGAGGTGGCCAGAAGTTACTACCAGAGCCTAGATGTTGAGAAGCAAGCGAACTTTAAGTTTCACCATATCTCGACTGACGAGGTTTTTGGTGATCTGGAGGGCACAGATGATTTATTTACTGAGCAGACTTCTTATGCGCCAAGTTCTCCATATTCAGCGTCAAAAGCGTCAAGTGACCACCTAGTCAGAGCTTGGCAACGAACTTTTAATTTACCAACATTGGTGACCAATTGTTCCAATAACTATGGGCCATATCACTTCCCTGAGAAATTGATCCCGTTGATGATCCTAAATGCTTTAGAAGGCAAGCCTCTACCAGTCTATGGAGATGGTCAGCAGATTAGAGATTGGCTATTCGTTGAAGACCATGCAAGAGCATTGTACTTAGTATTAAAAGAAGGCAATGTCGGTGAGACATATAACATCGGTGGCCATAATGAGATGAGTAACCTCCAAGTCGTTGAGAATATTTGTGCACTGCTAGAAGAGCTGGTTCCTCAAAAACCTTCAGGTGTTGAGTCTTATCAAGACCTGATTACCTTTGTAACTGATAGGCCTGGACATGATGTTCGCTATGCAATTGATGCGAGTAAAATATTCAATGAACTAGGCTGGAAGCCATCAGAGACGTTTGAGTCTGGGCTGAAAAAGACAGTAACTTGGTATCTTGAAAATCAACCTTGGTGGCAATCAGTTTTAGATGGTTCATACAGTTTAGAAAGACTTGGGGAAGGCTAAATGAAAGGGATTATTTTAGCTGGCGGGTCTGGCACCCGTCTGTATCCAATTACTGAGGGTGTGTCAAAACAGTTGTTGCCAGTATATGACAAGCCAATGATTTACTATCCGTTATCAGTGTTAATGTTAGCGGGTATCAGAGAAATACTGATAATTACCACACCAGAAGATCGTGCTAGTTTTGAGCGCTTATTGGGTAGTGGCAGTCAGTTTGGGGTGTCTTTACAATATGCAGAGCAACCGACGCCAGATGGCTTGGCGCAAGCATTCATTATTGGTGAGGAGTTCATCGGTGATGACAGTGTGTGTTTAGTGCTTGGTGATAATATTTTTTGGGGACAGGGATTCTCACCTAAATTGATCAATGCGGCAAAAAGAGGTTCTGGCGCGACTGTATTTGGTTATAACGTGCATGACCCTGAACGTTTTGGTGTTGTCGAATTTGATGCCAACCAAAAAGCAATCTCAATCGAAGAAAAGCCATCAGCGCCAAAATCAAACTTCGCGGTTACAGGGTTATACTTTTACGATAACGATGTTGTATCAATTGCTAAGTCAGTTGAGCCATCTGAACGTGGTGAACTTGAAATCACAACCGTAAATCAAAAGTATCTAGAGCGTGGAGACTTAAATGTTGAACTGCTTGGTCGGGGCTTTGCGTGGTTAGATACAGGTACTCATGACAGTCTTTTAGAAGCTGCGATGTTTGTTGAAACCATAGAAAAACGACAAGGTTTCAAAGTTGCTTGTCTAGAAGAAATAGCGTTAAACCAAGGCTGGATAGATGCTGAACTTGTCCAAGAAAGGGCACAACTCATGTCTAAAAATAGCTATGGTAAATACTTAAGTGCACTTATAAAGGATAAACAATCGTGAGTTTTGTGCAGGAAATTCAACTAAAGTCACTTGGTGATGAGCGCGGTCAGCTAGTTGTTTTAGAAGGTAATCAGACAGTTCCCTTTGATATTAAGCGTGTTTATTATATTTATGGCGTTGATCCTCAGATCCCAAGAGGTTTTCATGCTCATAAAGTAACACAGCAAGTTGCTATTTGCATAAAGGGAAGCTGCAAAATGCTAATGGATGATGGCAATGCTAAAACTACTGTTTTGATGGATAGTCCAACGCAAGGCGTGTTGATTGATGTAATGCAATGGCATGAAATGCATGACTTTAGTGAAGATTGTATTTTGATGGTACTGGCAAGTGAGCATTATGACGAGTCAGATTACATCAGAAACTATGATGATTTTTTGAGAGAGGTGAGCTAATGTTGACGTCTAAAACGATTCAAATGCGTCTTGTAGAAGAGAAAGATGCAGAGTTTATTTTAGGTTTAAGGTTAAGTGATGATCTTAATCGCTTTCTCAGCAAGGTCGATTCTGATGTTGAAGCACAAAGAGCGTGGATCAAATCTTATAAATTAGATGAACAAGCAGGTAACCAGTATTACTTTATAATTGAAAGGTTAGATGGCACACCGTGTGGCACAGTTCGTATTTATGACCTTCAACCAGATTCATTTTGCTGGGGCAGTTGGATTCTGAATGAAGATAAAACTCGCTATTCAGCCATTGAGAGTGCACTTCTGGTTTATAAATTTGGCTTTGAAGAACTAGGTTTCAAGAAATCTCATTTCGAAGTTGTTAAAGGCAATGATCGAGTTATTAATTTCCACAAGAAATTCGGTGCGGAAGTGATCAGTGAAGATGATGAAAACTATTATTTCAACATTACTGAACAGGCAGTGGCCGTAAGTAAGGTTAAACTTGAGGAGCTGATATGGAAAAAGTAGCTCTAGTTACCGGCGGTAGTAAAGGTTTAGGGTTGGCAATTGTTGAGTCTTTGAGTAAAAGCTGTGACAAAGTAATTGCTACATATAATAAAACAAACCCGAAGATTGCATTACCTAACGTGGTATTTAAGCAACTAGATATATCATCTAAACAAGAATGTGATCTTCTGCTGAGTGAACTGAAAGAGGAAAACATTTTTCCCAACATTTTAGTCAATAATGCCGGTATTACACAAGATGGCATGTTTCACAAGATGGATTTTGACGCTTGGCAGTCTGTAATTACTACTAACCTGACATCTTTGTTCCACTTGACTCAGCCTGTGTTTAAGCAAATGAGAGAGCTGGGATTTGGACGGATCATTAACATTTCCTCCGTTAATGCTAATAAAGGACAAATGGGACAAGTCAATTACTGTGCTTCAAAAGCCGGAATCCAAGGCTTTACAAAAGCTTTAGCTTTAGAAGGTGCAGCAAAAGGCGTAACAGTTAATACTATTTCTCCGGGTTATTGTGAAACGGATATGGTCGCTGCGATACCATCTGATGTGCTCGATAAAATAAAGAATAGCATTCCCCAAAAACGTTTGGGCCAACCCAATGAAGTCGCATCTCTTGTTAATTTTTTAGTATCCACTGAAGCTGAATATATAACAGGTGCAAACTTAGAGATTAATGGCGGCCTATACAGCTCGTAGATATTTAGTAGTGTAAATAATATGATCCCTTTCTTAGATTTAAAAAAAATTAATGACCAATATAAAGACGAGCTCAATGAAGCATGCCGAAGAGTAATTGACTCTGGATGGTACATCCAAGGTAAAGAGCTTGCGAGTTTTGAAGAGCAATTTGCGCAATATTGCGGTACTAAATACTGTATCGGTGTTGCGAATGGCCTAGATGCATTGACGTTGACGTTAAGAGCATGGAAAGAGCTTGATATACTTGCAGAAGGCGATGAAGTCATAGTGCCTGCAAATACGTATATTGCGAGTATTTTGTCAATTACGGAGAATGATCTTGTTCCTGTATTAGTCGAACCTGATCCTGACACTTACAATCTGTCGATTGAAGGGATTAAAAAGGCCACTACTGCTAAGACTAAAGCAATTTTACCTGTGCATTTATATGGCCAAATATCACCAATGGATGAGATCATGTCTTATGCTCATTCTCACAACCTTTTGGTATTAGAAGATTGTGCTCAATCTCATGGTGCAAGCATTGATCATAAAAAGTGCGGCAACTGGGGTCATGCTGGTGCATTTAGTTTTTATCCAGGCAAAAACTTGGGCGCTTTAGGTGATGCTGGTGCCATTACAACTAATGATGAAACTTTAGCTACGACTCTAAAAGCGTTGAGAAATTATGGGTCACATAAAAAGTATGAAAACTTATATCAAGGGGTAAATAGTCGCTTAGATGAAATTCAAGCTGCTATGTTAAGTGTAAAGCTTAAATACTTAGATACAGAGACAAAACAGCGTCAGCTTGTTGCTCAGACATATATCGAAGGAATTAAAAACCCTTTGATCAAGTTGCCGAAAGTTGCAGAACAAGCAGCACATGTTTGGCATTTATTTACCATTGAAGTTGAAGACAGAGATAGATTAGTAGCGTATCTGACTGAGAAAGGTATTCAGACTTTAGTTCATTATCCAATCCCTCCTCATATGCAACAAGCATATAAGGGAATGTTTACTGGCGAGTATCCGATAACGGAATCGATACATAAAAATATTCTTTCGTTGCCGTTGAGTCCAGTGATAAGTAGCCAAGAGATAGACTCTGTAATATCAGCATTGAACAATTATAAATGAATCAGAGCTTTCTATTTTTAGCCTTACAAATAGTAAATATTATTGTGGGGCTATTTTCGACGGTTTATATTGCGGCTAATGTTGAGCCGCATTTTTACTCTTTAGTAATTGTGTATCAAATTATAATTACTTTTTATGGATGCTTTACGTCTTTGGGATATGAAACTGTCCTAATTAGAAATGCTTTGAAATGGCAAAATGGATTTGCAAATAGGCTAACATATTTTGTTTCCATGTCATTGGTAATACGGGTTGCAGTATTCTTTATATTGATGCTGCCTGTATTTGTGTATAGCGTTTACATCGCACAGAGTAACTATCATGGAGAGTACTTAGGCGTTATCCTATTGTTTAGTTTGTCAGGGTTGTTTTTTTCTTTCAACAATTGGCTATCGCTTGTCTTAAAATCATTCAATAACTACATTGCAGGATTCACTATTCTTACGCTCGGCAGTTTAGTAACTAAAATTGTCGGAGTCTGGCTGTTTGTGCAATTTGGATTTGAGTATTTTGTATTGGTGTTAACTATTATGCCGGCTCTTATTTTTTTAAGTGGTGTCTGGTTAGTGGTGAAATATATAAGACCAATTAATTTAAGCGTAAGACGTTTTATATTTGCCAAGCGCTTCCTTGGCTTTGGAACAATGGGATATGTAAAGTATGCGCTGGCGCAAAGTGACAGAGTCGTGGTTTCTATCTTGCTGTCTCCGGAAGTGCAAGCTGCCTATGGTTTAGCAAAGCAATTTCAGGATATTGGTAAGTCTTTTGTGGAAGGGTTTTTTGACCCTTTAATTCAGAGGGTGGTTCAGTACAGGAATGATATAAATAAAAGTAAGGCGCATATCAAGTTTGTAGCCAAAGTCAACGCTCTGATAGCACTGCTAGGTAGTATTGTTTTGGTCGCTTTAATTGTTTATATCGATGACTTGATAAGGCTGCTTGGTTTCACTAAATACAACCATATTGAAACATATTTGATATTTGTCCTTTTGTCATCTTTCACGTATTTATTGTACAAAACACCAGGGAATTTAATCAGCCTGTTCGCAAAACCTAAGTTACTTGTTTCTGTTGATATTATAGGTTGGTTGATCGGAATGATATCACTTGTGGTGATTTCAAATAGCCTTTTACTTGAGTATTTGTATTTAAATAGGCTTTTAACTGAATTATTTATGTTAGTCACTTTTACTTGCCTTTGGCTTAAAGGTAGAAATACATATTTACATATGAGAACGGTATGAGATTTGCGATAAGAGATGATGATGTAAATTATCATTTTTCAGAACAGTTTTTAGCGGATAGCTTAGATGGTGTGAGTAACATCTGCCCAGTTACTTTGGCTGTGGTGCCGTGGTATCAAGGCAATTGGAAGCAAAATATTGAGTTATTTGAGTCCTTAGGGAGTACCGGGATAACAGATGACGTGATCCAAGCAATAAAGCAAGATAATGACATTTATCGTATAGATGACAATCAAGCGCTGATGCACTATTTGACACAAGAATTAGAGGCTGGAAGAGTATCCATAGCGCAGCATGGTATCTATCACCAAAATAACGATAAAGTTGTGCCTAAATTTGCAAAAAACTTTGGTATTGGTGCTGAGTTTTATACGACATGTGACTTATCTGATGAATTATCCTCATCTAATCAGTACTTAAATGGTGTATTTGATTGCGATGTGGCTTTCTTTACGCCTCCACAGAACCTTTTATCGGAGAAAGGGCTTGATGCGCTGTTAAGTAACGATATGAGTGTATGTGGTTATCTACCATCAGCTAAAAATTATGGGTTGTTTAGCAAATACTTCTCAACAGTTAATTTTTTAAGAGTATTCAAGCATCAGCTTTTTAATAGAAAGACAAAAAGGCCCTATCCCTATGCCATTAAATTTGGTGAGGGTTATTTTATTGAGCACGTAAGCCTACAACCAAGTACGTCAATTGATGACATAAAAGATGCGATCGATTTTGTAGCTAAAAAAGGGGGGGACTTTGTGCTTTCCACACATACTTATGGTTTTAATCATAAAATGTTGAATAGCGATAAAACGATGAAGGAAGCTTTGATTGATTTACTTGAGTATGTACAAACTAATCACGATGTAAAGTTTGTCACAATGAATGAGATTTTAAGGTAAGTACTATGGACAATATTCTACATTTAGTAGGAAGAGAGGATAATCTCTTCGATAAAGATATCGCTAATTATGACCAAAAATTGAGAGAAATAGTCAATGAAAGCTCGTTTTTAGTCATTGGTGGAGCTGGTTCAATAGGGCAAGCTGTAACTAAAGAAATATTTAAAAGAAACCCGAAGAAGTTACATGTTGTAGATATTAGTGAAAACAATATGGTTGAGCTTGTTCGTGATATTCGTAGTTCATTTGGCTATATCAGCGGTGACTTCCAAACATTTGCTCTTGATATTGGTTCAGTTGAGTATGATGCATTCATAAAAAGTGATGGCAAATACGACTATGTTCTCAACTTATCGGCTTTAAAGCATGTCAGAAGTGAAAAAGATCCATTTACTTTAATGCGCATGATAGACGTCAATATCTTTAATACAGACAAGACTATAGAGCAATCTATTAAGTCGGGTGTTAAAAAATACTTCTGTGTGTCTACAGATAAAGCGGCAAACCCAGTTAATATGATGGGTGCTTCAAAGCGCATAATGGAAATGTACTTAATGAAGCGTAGTCAAGAAATTGATATTTCCACAGCACGCTTTGCCAATGTGGCTTTTTCAGATGGCTCTCTTTTACATGGGTTTAATCAACGTATTCAAAAAAGACAGCCGATCGTTGCGCCAAATGACATCAAACGCTATTTTGTAACTCCTCAAGAGTCTGGTGAGTTGTGCTTAATGAGTTGTATTTTTGGTGAAAATAGAGATATTTTCTTTCCAAAACTCAGTGAGTCACTACATTTAATTTCTTTTGCAGATATTGCCGTTAAATATTTAGCTCAGCTAGGCTATGAACCAGTGTTATGTGAGTCAGAACAGCAAGCGAGAGAGTTGGCGTTAACGCTACCAGAGCAAGGCAAATGGCCGTGCTTATTTACAACCAGTGATACAACTGGGGAAAAAGACTTTGAAGAGTTTTTCACAGACAAAGAAGTGCTGGATATGGCGCGCTTTGAGAACCTTGGTGTAATTAAGAATGAGCTGAATTTTGATGCTGATCTAGTAGAGCGTTTTTCGAACAGAATAACTGAGTTAAAACGCGACGTTTGGTCTAAAGAACAAATCGTCGAATTGTTCTTCGAAATGATCCCTGACTTTGGTCACAAAGAGACGGGTAAATATTTAGATAGTAAGATGTAATTGAGAAAAACACGGGTAGAAAAATGAACTATAAAATTCCACTATTTAAATTAAATTTTGATGACGCTGAGACACAATCTGTCGTTAAAACACTCGAAAGCCAGTGGTTATCAATGGGACCGCAAAGTGTTGAACTTGAAGAAGTGTTTGCGCAAATGAGTGGCGCAAAACGTGGTGTTGCAATTGCAAACTGTACCGCGGCATTGCACCTTGCGTTAATGGCGCTAGATATAAAAGAAGGGGATGAAGTGATCGTACCATCTCTTACTTTTGTAGCGACCGCTAACTGTGTGCGTTATGTTGGAGCGACTCCTGTATTTGCCGATATTACCAGTCGTGAAGACCTGACAATCAGTATTGAGGATATCAAGCGTAAGATCACGCCTAGGACTAAAGCGATTATTCCAATGCACTTTGCAGGTTATGCGGCCGATATGGAAGCGATTATGTCTATAGCCAAAGAACATAATTTGAAAGTTATAGAAGACGCTTGCCATGGACCACTTTCAGAATATCAAGGTAAGAAACTAGGCAGCATTGGGGATGTTGGCTGTTTTAGTTTCTTCTCAAACAAAAATATCAGTACGGGTGAAGGCGGGATGCTTATCACCAATAGTGATGAAATAGCGGATAAGATAAAGTTATTACGTTCTCATGGTATGACGACAATGTCTTATCAGAGGGCTTCTGGTCATGCAACGACATATGATGTTGTAAGTAGTGGTTTTAACTACAGAATGGATGATCTGAGAGCAGGTATAGGGCTGGTTCAATTACAAAAATTACCGGCAGATTTAGAAAAGCGCAGCCAAGTGCGTAAGTGGTATCTAGAGGCACTCGAAGGTATTGAAGGCATCACAATTCCTTTCAAAGACAGACATGAGTTTTCTTCAAATTATGTTATGCCCATTGTGTTAGATAATGCGGATGATACACGCAGAGATGCTATCCGTGAACGTCTTCATAGTTGTGGTATTCAAACGAGTGTTCACTACCCTGCTGCACATCGCTTTTCTGTATTTCAAGAGTATGTTGATGGTGAATTACCACTGACAGAATATGTGACAGACGCAGAGTTAACTTTACCTATGTATGCGGCTTTATCGAAAGAAGAAGTGAGCTACATTGCAGAATCTTTGAAAAAGGCTGTTTCAGAGTGAAAATCACGATATTAACTGACCAGCAGGATAGCTGGTTTGTGCCTTATGGTAACAAGCTTTTAGGGTCACTGAATGCCTTAGGTGGGCTGGACGTTACTTATATACATGACCAAAGTGAAGTACCAGACAATAACGATATTTTATTCTTACTAAGTTGCGTAAAAATAGTAAAGAAAAGCACCTTGGATAAGAGCAAAAGTAATATCGTTGTTCATGCAAGTGATTTACCTGCAGGCAAGGGCTTTTCTCCATTGCAATGGCAAATTCGGGAAGGGAAAAGCGCCGTTACGCTCACTTTATTTGAAGCGAATGAAGCGGTTGATGATGGACCGTATTATTTTAAACATTCTTTGGACTTGATTGACACTGAGTTATTACCTGAATCACGCAATCGTATGGCTGAAGAAATTGTGCAAATGTGCATTAAGTATGTCGCTCAATTCCCAGATTGGGAGCCTCATCAGCAGCAAGGAACGGAAAGCTTTTACGGTCGGTTGACTGACAAAGATGACGAGCTTGATATCAATAAACCGTTATCAGAGCAGATGGATTTAATCAGAGGTGCTGATTTTGATAAATTCCCTTTGCACTTTAGTTATAAAGGTAAGAAGTTTACTGTTAAGGTGAGCCATGATGGAAAATCGTAAAGAGTATTTGCAGGTCTGTATTTCATCTAATATTTCAGTGCTTGATGCACTGAAAAAAATGGATGAAGTTAGAAAAAAATTACTGATTATTACCGATGAAAGCGGCAAGTATGTCACATTGATCAGTATTGGTGATGTTCAAAGGGCTATACTTCAGGGAGTTAACTTATCTTTACCGGTTAGTGATCTAAAACTTGATCGCAAAATTGTGGCAAGTACGTCTGACTCTATGCAAGACATATCTGATTTGATGAAAAAAATCAGAGCCGAGTTCATGCCGGTTTTAGATGGTGAAGGTAACATCACCAAAGTGGTATTTTGGGAAGAGCTTATCAATCAAGATGAGATAAAGCCATCTTATCAATACGATGTACCTGTTGTTATTATGGCTGGTGGTAAGGGAACTCGGCTTAAGCCATTGTCAAATATTGTACCTAAGCCGCTAACGCCGATCGGTGAAAAAACGATTTTGGAAGAGATCATGTCGCGCTTTCAAAAAGCGGGATCAAATGATTTTTACATGTCAGTCAATTATAAAAAAGAAATGATTGAATACTATCTCAATAGTAAAAACTTGGCTGACAATGTCTCATTTTTTGAAGAAGATAAGCCTTTGGGTACGGCAGGTTCGCTAAGCTTGCTAAAAGGTAAAATTGACAAAACATTTTATGTTACGAACTGCGACATACTAATTGAGCAAGATCTTGGTGAGTTGTATGAATATCACCGTAAAAATAAAAATGAAATCACTTTGGTTTCTGCGCTTAAAACGCTCTCTATTCCATATGGCACCATCCAATCAGGAAAAGACGGCTTATTAGAGTCAATGGAAGAAAAGCCACAGCTGACGTTTAAAATAAATGCGGGAGTCTATATTTTAGAGCCTCACCTGCTGAACGAAATACCAGACAATGAGTTTTATCACATAACTGATTTGATCGCTTCTGTAAATGAAAGAGGCGGAAGAGTCGGGGTATTTCCTATTAGTGAAAAGTCATGGTTAGATATTGGAGAGTGGCCTGAGTACATCAAGACGGTCAGAATGTTATCAGACGAGGAGCAATTTCGTGGTCTCTGATGTGAGAGAAAAGGGAAGTAAAGTCACATTTATCTCGTTTCAAACCTTAAGAAATGATATCGCGACAGGTATGGTTAAGTTTTTACTACCTCTGCATGCAGAGGTATCTCACAACAAGGCCGTTGAATACTATGTTGGCGATGCAAGAAGTAATAGTGATAAATACAAAGATATAAAGACAGTTTCCTCAGGCTATTTTTATATTTCTAAAATAGTAGATATTTTGGCAAGTAAACCTTTATTTAAAGGGCTTTTGGCTAAAAAACGCTACTATATGGAGGTTTTATTTGACTATTTTTGTTCAAAAAAGCTGGATGGTAAAACGTATCTAGTTGCAAGTTGTTACTTACCGAAAACGTTTGCCAAAAATCGTCAATTAGGTGGAAAAAATGTTTTTATTGCAGGTAATCCATGTGAGTTCGCCATTCGAACAGAGCTCAATAACTTAGAAGCTAAATTTGGTATAAAAATCTCAGATGTATACACGGATAGTACTCGACTTGCCTTTATCCGCAAAAGCTACGAACAAGTCGATGAGTTGATGCTTTTCACGGAATCTCAAAGAAGTACTTATACATCTTCTTACACGGATAAAGCAATTTTCTATCGTGAAACCTTTATTAAACCCAATGCAAAGCTTTTTCCTGAAACGAATGTCACGAAAAGCAAACAGTTTACGTTTTGTTATATTGCACATTCGGTTTGGTTGAAGGGTCTTACGACACTTTTAGATGCTTGGAAAGAAAGTCGACCTGATGGTGCCCGGTTATTGATTGGTGGAAATATTGAACCTGGGCTCAAGAAATCTATAGACGAGAAGTATCGTGATATAGAAGGTGTTGAATTTTTGGGGCGAGTAGAGGATTTAAATCTATTCTTTCGTGAGTCACATGTGTGCGTCGTACCAAGTTTACTGGACGCAGGCCCTGCAACGGTCGCTGAGTCTCTCAGCTGTGGGACGCCTGTAATATGTTCAGATGGTTGTGGCTCTAGCACATTGGTGACAGGTCAGTTTGGCCAAGTATTTAAATCGGGTAGTGAGAAAGCGTTAGCTAAAGCATTACATGAGCTCTCTAGCAATTATGAAAATTATAGTTTTACATCGCAAGACTTTGCAGCTGTAAGTGCTCGAATAGATGAATCTGAATTCCACACTGCTGCAGCGACATATATCTTAGAGGGTGCGAAATAATGAAAATCCTTTTAGTTGGCGAATTTAGCGCGGTTCATAAAAATCTTAAAGAAGGGTTAGTTGCTTTGGGTCATGATGTCACTATCGCAGCTAATGGTAATGGCTGGAAAAGTATTCCTTGTGATATTGATATTTCTATGGAAAGCCAGTCTCTATTGGGGCGTTTGAAATATCGTAAGATGTTGATGGATTTCGTTTCTTCTATCAAGGGCTACGATGTTGTTCAATTTGTTAACCCCTTCGTCTTTCCGGGTAATTTATTTCCGTTCAAATCTAGTCTCAAAAAAATAAAAAAGAACAATGGTGCGGTTTTTTTACTGGCTGCTGGCAGTGATGCGTACTTTTGGAAATATGGTCGTGAGAAGTTAAGTTATGGCCCTTTTAATGACTATTTAAAATATGACTTAAAGGCGTCTACACATCATTATGAAAGCAAAAAATTCGTTCAATTAAACGATTTTTTTGCAAAAAATGTTGATGGTATTATTCCGGTGATGCATGAGTATCGGGTAAGTTATGAGCATTGTGACAATATGTCTCCAGTTATACCTTTACCTGTTAATGTGGATGAGATTCAATTTTCTGAAAATAACAGTGATGGCAAGCTCGTCGTCTTTCATGGATTAAACCGCCCGGGCTTTAAAGGGACGCATTATGTCGAGGAAGCCTTTGAAGTGTTGAGGGACAAATATCCGAATGACTTGGAGTTAATCATTGATGGGAAAATGCCTCTAGATAAATATTTATCCTTAATGAGCTCAACAAATATCATCATTGATCAAACGAATGGATACTCTTTGGGCTTAAATGGTATATTTGCACTTGCTATGGGCAAAGTGGTTCTCGGCGGTGCTGAGCCTGAGTCTCTGGCTGATTTTAATGTTTCATCTGCACCGTATTTCAATATCAAGCCATGTAAAGATAGTATTGTTGAAAAAGTAGAGTACTTATTACAAAACAAACATTTAATTCCTGAAATTGCGCGTGAATCAAGAGTTTTTGCTGAGAAAATTCATGGTCATATGAATGTCGCTGGAAAGTTTTTAGAAGTTTGGCACCAATCTACAAAAAAAATATAAATATGCAAAAAAAATCTGTAACACTGTTGATAAGCTCCTTGGGTGGGGGAGGGGCTGAACGAGTATGTGCAACCATCGCCAGCGCACTAGCTCAGCGAGGATGGGATGTCACTCTCTTAACGCTTAATGATCATAAAATGACCCTAGCCGCTGATATTGACGAAAAAGTAAAGTTGAAAAATTTGGGTGTTGATAAGGCTAGAAGCGCTGTTTTCCCCTTAGTAAGGTATTTAAAGCAATTTGATGTAGAGCGGTTGGTTGTTTTTAGTTATGAGTTAACGCCAATAGCGGCTATAGCTCGTTATTTTATGCATAGCCCGCCTGTTTTAATTGCTCGCAATATTAATTCAATTACTCGCAAATTGGCAACTGAGAAAAGTTTGTGGCTAAAGTCTGTGGTACTTCCCCTTGTTGGTTTTTTTTATGCTCGAGTAGATTTGGTCATAAACCAATGTGAAGCAATGCGGGCTGATTTACTGACATATAAGCCCAGCCTTGAGCGCAATAGTACATTTATTTATAACCCAGTTAACGAGGGTATACGACAACAGGGAGAGGCTATTTTGTCTAGCGATGTACAGCGAGATAATTATATTCTTTGTGTTGGTCGACTGGTAGAGCAAAAGGCGCTGCACCACGCGATAAATGCGTTTGCACTAGTAGTTAAGAATCATCCTAGTTTACGGTTGAAAATTATTGGCACTGGCCCTTTAGAGAGTGAACTTAAGGATTTGGCTACACAGCTTAATGTGATAGCTAATGTTGACTTTGAAGGGTTTAAATCTAATGTGTCTGATTATTATACAAAGGCTCAGTTGACGCTGTTAAGTTCTGCTTACGAGGGGTTCCCTAACGTACTGCTGGAGTCCTTGGCATTAGGCACTCCAGTGGTTTCATTTGATTGTCAAAGTGGCCCAAGAGAAATTATCTCCTCTAGTGATGCCGGTGAGCTTGTAACGCAGGGGGATGTTGAGGAGCTCGCTGCCGCGATTCAAAAGCAACTAAGTAAAAAGGTATCGCGAGACAGAGTTTATGCGACGGTAAGCCCTTTTACTATTAGTAATGTAGTTCATCAGTGGGAATCTGTTTTACATAGTATTGTTAATGGGAGAACGAATGCTTAGTAGGTTAAGCTTTTTTAAGTTACCAGCGTTACAGCCTTTCACACTGCAGCCATGTGACTATAGATATTACTGGGTGTGTTTCATTATCGCATGTATCTATTCTTCAATTTTAATTTCACTACCAGTAGATAGCTCTATTCTAGACAGAGTAAACTATATAAATTATGCAGAAAACTCAGATGTTATTTTTGCAAGGTTTTATAGTGGAGGTTTGTTATCTTTATTATTCAATGAGCCTGTCTGGCTTCTCGTAAATATGGGGTTGAATACCTTCTTAACACCTGAATCAGTGGTGCGTTGCATTATACTTATCTCTTCATTTAGCGTAAGTTATTATATTGTTAGAGTAAATCAAAAAGCATTTTTATTTTTGCTTCTACTTCTGATCTTTCCACAGGTTGCCGGTAAGTTTATTGTTCATTTAAGGCAAGGTTTTGCCATTGCAATATTTATCATTGCACTCATGACCAAAAAAGATTACTTAAGGTTTTTACTCGTAATCTCTACACCATTTATTCATTCTTCGTTTTTTATTTTAGTACTATTTGCTGTGATCGGGTCCATTTTACAAAATTCCAGATTAGCAGAAGACGTAAAAAGCTTTGCGATGGCTTTTATAAGTTTGACTGTGGGAAGTTCACTAATAATCATAGGCTCATTTTTAGGTGCAAGACAAGCAACTGGTGAGGCCATCACGATAGTCACATCAGGGTTTGGTCTCGTATTTTGGTTATCTATACTGCTTTTGTATTATGCGGCAGGAAAGGCATTTGTACAAAAATACATTTTTGCCCTGGCATGTATTATTTTTTATTTGGCAACTTATTTTGTAAGTGCCTACACGGCAAGAGTATTCGAAAGTGCGTTTATCTTAACTGTGATTGTGGCTCTTAATTTAAGTCCGATGCGTAGGTTATTTGCTTATGGGATGTTTATGTTCTTATTGGTACTAGGTTATTATACTCGGTTAGGAAAACCGTTACTTGGTTTTGGTGTACTGTAACGAAGATAGGGAAGTTATGTTTATAATATCATTAGATTTTGAGTTACTTTGGGGAGTTCATGATAGCGCCTCAGATTCTTATAAAAGTAACCTATTACAAGTTCACCAAATAGTACCTGACCTATTAGCGCTTTTTTCGCAAAATAATATTGCATGTACTTGGGCAACAGTGGGTGCTCTTGGGTGTAAAAATTATGAAGACTTTTACGCCTCCTCACCTCAAAATGGGCCAGGTTATACAAACACTCATTATTCACCGTATCAACAAAGAGTTGCTGAACAGGATCCTGAGTTAGTTTTTGCTCCGGGTTTAGTGGATATGATCACAAAATCCCCACGACAAGAGTTAGCCTCACATACCTTTTGCCATTACTATTGTTTAGAAAAGGGGCAAACATTACATCAGTTTGGATTAGATTTAGAGGCTAATCAGGCTGTGGCATCTCGTTTTGATGTTGAGTTGAAATCCATTGTATTTCCTCGTAATCAAGTTAATACGGATTACTTGAAAAAGTGCAAAGAGAATGGCGTGTACATCTATAGGGGAAATCCAACACACTGGGCATATAATGCGGATAATTATGAAGGTCAAAGCTTGGTTAAAAGAGCGTTTCGTTTGATAGATAGTTATTTACCACTATCTGGGAGCCTTGCACAAGAGGTAAGTAAAGACCATGAAAGTGGCGTGTTAAACATTCCGGCCAGTTTGTTTTTCAGACCTTACTCTAAAAAGCTATCTATTCTAGAGCCGCTCAAAATCATGAGAATTAAATGGTCCATGAAACAAGCTGCCAAAAAAGGAAAGTTGTTTCATCTTTGGTGGCACCCTCATAACTTTGGTGCTTCGCAAAAGGAAAATATGGCTCAGCTCGCAGATATTATTAATTATCAGAAACGACTCCATCAAAGATATGGCTTTGCGTCAATAACCATGCAAGAAGCAGCAGAAAAATTTATGGAAACTTCAAATGGCTAAAATATTAGTATTAGGTAGTGATAGTTTAACTACCAAAATGCTCAACGCTACTTTATTAGATGCTGGCCATCAAGTTGAATGGTTAGAAGAAAAGCGTGATGATAAAGTAAATATGCTGAAAAGGCGTGCAAAAAAGCAAGGGCTTATTAAAGTGGCTTCCCAAATTGCATTTATGATTTTAATGCGTATTTTCTCCGGTAAGTCTAGTGGCCGAGTTAAAGAGTTAACTGCTGATATGACTAATTTGGATCAGGTAGCGCCTTACCTTACAGTACCTAATGTCAATGCCGATGATGTTATTTCACATGTGAAAGGTAAGGATGCTGACCTCGTGATTCTTTGCGGTACCCGTATTTTGTCAAAGACTTTTATTCAATCTATTGAGAAAACTATTGTCAATATTCACTTGGGGTTAACGCCTAAGTACAGAGGGGTACATGGTGGCTATTGGGCATTAGTTAATAAGGATAAGCAGCACTTTGGCGCCACCATACATTTGGTAGATGAAGGCATAGATACTGGTGGTATTTTAAAGCAGGCCTGTTTTGAACCTTCAAAAAAAGACTGGTTTTTAACGTATCCAATTGTTCAGCAGAAAGAGATTTTAAAGTTTTTACCAGCAGTATTAGAACAATTGTTAGTTGGTGATAAATCGACGCAGTCTAATAGTTTAGAGTCTGCTATTTGGTCACACCCAACATTATTTAAATACTTGTGGCATTATTTCGTCAATGGGGTTCGTTAGTGAAAGTAGTACATGTTATTAGCGCTTTGTTTCAAGGGGGAGCCGAACGTCAGCTTGACCTTTTGATCTCTGAATTTCGTGATCAGAACCCTGAAATTGAACACGTCATTGTAAGTTTAAAAAGTATTAGAACGCCGTTATGGGATGAGTTTGAACGCAAGGGCATTAAAGTCATTTCGTGTGATTATAGTTTAGTAAAATTACCTCAATTTTTGAAAAAGCTGCATAGCGTCTTAAGTGAGTTCGATCCTGAGCATGATGTCATACAATGCTGGATGTATCATGCTGAGCTGTTGGGTGGCCTAACAGCAAAAAAATTGGGTTTTAAAAAGATATTCTGGAACATTCGAACAACCTATTTAAAAAGCAGTGCGGTAATGACGAAAATAGTGCGTCAAATAAATGCCAAGCTTTCGTATTCGATACCAAGCAAAATAGTATGTGTAGCTGAGGCATCCAAAAATTATCACATTGAGTGTGGCTACAACGAAAGTAAAATGACGGTTATAGAAAACGGATTTGTGCCCCCAAACATTAAGACCGAGCGTAGTTTGTTACGTGAGCAATTGGGGGTAGATAGCGATACTGTGTTAATTGGCAGTGTAGGGCGATACTCAAGCGATAAAGCGCAAGATTTATTTGTCAGTTCTGCGGCACTGATAGATCCAAAGTATCGCGTGAAGTTTGTTTTGGTTGGGAGAGGGAATAATCGTGAAAATAAAGAGTTGGCTGAGAACATCACAAGACAAGGTTTAGACGGCATCTTTGTTTTGCAAGATGAAACTAGAGATGTAGCAAGTTTTATGAATGCAATGGATATATTTTGCCTTCATTCTCGTTCGGAGGGGTTTCCGAATGTACTTGGTGAAGCTATGTACGCGGGTCTGCCTTGCACAACGACAAATGTAGGAGATGCATTAAAACTAGTAGGGGAGACCGCGATTGTATGCGCTGATACGTCTCCACAGAGTATTGCTGATGCTCTCAACAAATTGTTGTTACAATCTGAGTCAGAAAGACAGGCATTAGGGGCTAGTGCAAAGAAAAGAGTTGTCAACCACTTCTCTATACAAAGTGCTCAAAAAAAGTACTTTCAATTATATAGTCAATCATATTGATATTAGGACAGAATATTTGTGTGTGGTTTTTCAGGTTTTATCTATAAGCAAGATATAAGTTTGCCTTATCAACAAGTACTAGAGGATATGGGACAAGGGATCTATTCTCGTGGACCAGATAGTGGTGGTATATGGTTTGATGAAGGTGAAGGTATTGGCCTGTCTCATAGAAGGCTCGCAATTCAAGATTTATCACCTGCTGGTCATCAGCCAATGATTTCTGATTCAGAGCGTTATGTATTGGTTTTTAACGGCGAAATATATAATCATTTGGATATCAGAGCTTCTTTAAATGCTGAGGCAAAAGAAGAGTTGATTTGGAAAGGGCACTCCGATACCGAAACACTACTTCGTGGCGTTGAAGCTTGGGGGTTAGAAGAAACTTTGCGGCAATCCATTGGCATGTTTGCGATAGCATTATGGGATAGAGAAGCAAAGACATTACAGCTAGCCCGCGACCGATTCGGTGAAAAGCCTCTGTATTACTCTGAGCAGAACGATATGTTTATTTTTGGCTCTGAGTTAAAGTCTTTTAGAGCTCACCCCAAGTTTATTGCAGACATTTCTAGGGATTCAATGACCTTATTGTTAAGGCATAACTGCATTCCTGCACCTTACTCAATTTATACCAATGTTTATAAATTGATGCCTGGAAAAATTGCGACTTATGATGGTGAGGGTGTATCACAATCGACGTATTGGGATCCTGAAAAGTCATTTCAAAATCAAATAAGAGATAAATCGACAGACGATCTTGAAGCGACGCTTAAAAAAGCCGTTAAAAGGCAAATGCTCTCAGATGTACCGCTAGGCGCATTTTTATCAGGGGGGATAGACTCCTCTTTAATCGTGAGCTTAATGCAAGAACAGTCAAATAAACCGATAAAGACCTTTTCTATTGGTTTTGAAGATAAGGCATTCAATGAAGCTGAATTTGCAAAAGAGGTGGCAAATCATTTAAAAACAGACCATACGGAAGTATATGTTTCCCCAGAGGAAGCCCTGTCAGTGATTGATAAACTGGCAGGTATTTATGACGAGCCATTTTCTGACTCATCTCAAATTCCTACGTACTTAGTTGCGAATAAAGCCAGAGAATATGTCACTGTAGCACTGTCCGGTGATGCGGGCGATGAGTTATTTTGCGGTTATAATCGGTATATATATACCGATAAAGTATGGTCAAAACTCAGTAAAATCCCGCTTCCACTTCGTAAGCTAGGAAGTAAGTTAGTATCGTCTATTTCTGAACGAGTTTGGGATAAAGTAGGAAGTGCACTGCCTACTAAAGCAAAAATGTCAAATTTCGGTGCGAAAATGCATAAAGCATCCGATGTGTTGGGATGTAAAAATGCGGATGAGTTGTATATCAATTTAACTTCACATTGGAAAAACCCGGAGCAAGTCATTTTGGGCAGTCGTGAACCGGCTACCGTCGTATCTGACCGAAGTGCCCAACCTAAAGTTGATTCATCAGTAGAAAAGATGATGGCTTTAGATACCTTGTCTTATATGACAGATGACATACTTGTAAAGGTAGATAGGGCTGCGATGGCAAACTCGCTGGAGACGCGAGTACCATTTTTAGATCATACGGTTTTTGAAATGGCGTGGCACCTTCCTTTAAATGAGAAGTTAAAAGACGGTGTGTCAAAATCTTGCCTTAGAGAGATTTTATACAAGTATGTTCCAAAAGAATTGATCGAAAGGCCTAAATCGGGTTTTGCTATTCCGCTCGCACAGTGGCTTCAAGGCCCGCTTGTTGAATGGGCTGATAAGCTGCTCGATAAAGATAGACTGATACAAGAAGGGTATTTTAATGCTGATATTGTCTCAGAAATGTGGCAAGAACATCGCTCTGGTAAAAAAAATCATCAATATCATTTGTGGGATATCTTGATGTTCCAACTTTGGCTTGAGAAGAACCACTGATGAAAAAAAAGTTACTCTTTATTGTAAATGTTGATTGGTTTTTTATATCTCATCGTTTACCAATCGCTCTAAAAGCAATAAAAAACGGATATGAAGTGCATATCGCATGTGGCATTACAGACAGACAAAATGAGTTAGAGGGGTATGGTATTTGCGTGCACCCTCTGCCCATATCAAGAAGTGGCACAAACATATTGCAAGAGCTAAAAGTAATCACAACGCTTAACGGTATAGTCAAAAAGGTCTCTCCGGATATAGCGCATATGGTGACAATCAAAGGCGCTATCTATGGTGGGTTAGTGACGCGCTTTCAGAAGGTTGCACGTCGTGTGGCATCGATATCCGGATTAGGTTTTGTCTTTATTGATGATTCGTTTAAAGCAAAGGTATTAAAGTTTTTTGTCACTAAGTTGTATAACTTGGCTTGTGGCAATGACATAAAAGTCATTTTTCAAAACAAAAATGATAAGTCTATCTTTCTAGAAAACAATATCATTACCGAAGAGCAGAGTGTGTTAATACGAGGCTCAGGTGTTTGTCTAGAGACGTTTAAAATGTCCCCAGAACCGGATTTTTTGCAACAACAGAAAGTCGTTATGTTTTTAGCTAGGCTGCTCAAAGATAAAGGTGTAGGTGAGTTTTGTGAGGCGGCAAAACAGTTGCAAACTGAATGTGACGCGCGATTTGTACTGGTGGGTGATGTCGATCCTGGAAACCCCAATTCATTATCAGAAAAAGAACTATCTGAACTCGTTGATTCTGGTCTTGTCGAGCATTGGGGGTATTCAAAAAATGTTGAACAGGTTATCCCTCGTTGTCATATAATGGTGTTACCTTCGTATAGGGAGGGGTTGCCTAAGAGTTTAATTGAAGCAGCGGCCTGCGGGAGAGCGGTGATAACGACAGATGTACCTGGATGCAGAGATGCAATTGAGCCTAATGTAAGTGGTTTACTAGTCAAAAGTAAAAATGTGGAAGAGTTGGCTTCTAGTATAGCTTCGTTATTAGAGAGTGATGAACGTAGAGCTGAATTTGGCAGAGCTGGTAGAATGCTAGCAGAGCGTTGTTTTGATATAAATAGTGTCGTACAGACCCACATGAATATATATGAGGAAGGTTCATGAAGTTACTGATCACTGGTTACTCAGGATTTGTTGGTGGGTTTTTAACACATAGTTTGGCAGAGCTAGGGACCTATGAGATTAATTTACTGGGTAGGAAGTCGTCGAGCTTAGGAGAGGTTTTTCATCATAACCTCGATGCTGATTCTGATTATAGCGAGGCACTTGATGGCGTCGAAACTGTTGTACATTGTGCTGCTCGCGTCCATGTTATGCAAGATAAAGCACTGGACCCATTAGCGGAGTTTAGGGCTGTCAATACACAAGGAACCTTAAACCTAGCTCGTCAGGCTGCGCAATTAGGCGTAAAGCGTTTTGTTTTTGTGAGCTCAATTAAAGTGAATGGTGAGAGCACAACCGATAAACCTGCCTTTTGCGCAGGTGATAAACCGATGCCAGAAGACCCATATGGACTTTCTAAAGCCGAGGCGGAGGCGCAACTACTTCGCTTAGGACAAGAAACAGGTATGGATATAGTTATTATCCGGCCACCACTTGTCTATGGGCAAGGTGTAAAAGCCAATTTTGCTTCGTTAATGCGCTTTGTGGCAAAAGGGTTACCCTTGCCATTTAGAGCAATTAGAAACAATAGACGAAGTCTGGTATCAGTTTATAATTTGGTGGATTTAATAAAGGTTTGTTTAATACACCCTCACGCGGCCAATAAGACATTTTTAGTAAGTGATGATCAAGACTTATCTACTGCGGAAATGGTCGCTCTAATGGCCCGTGTACAAAATAAAAAAAATATTGCTATACCTGTGCCTGTATTCTTATTTAGAATTGCAGCTGCTGTATTAAAAAAACAAGAGATCGTTGATAGATTAACTGGTTCGCTGCAGTTAGATATTACCGAGACTAAAAATACGCTTGATTGGACGCCGCCCTATTCGGTTGAAGATGGCTTTAAATTGGCCGCAAAAAAATAATTACTGAGATAAAAATGATTCGCATACTTGATTTTCTATTTGCTTTTTTTGGTTTGCTGTTTGCCTTCCCATTTTTGCTAATTTTATTTGTAGTTGGCATGTTTGATACGGGGTCGCCCATTTTCACTCAAGAGCGCGTCGGCAGGAATAAAAAACCGTTTATTCTGGTCAAGTTTAGAACTATGAAAGTGGATACTGCTTCTGTTGCTAGTCATTTAGCCAGTGCGTCTTCGATAACTGCTTTTGGCGGGTTTTTGCGAAGAACTAAGTTGGATGAGTTGCCACAACTTTGGAATGTGCTTAAAGGTGAAATGAGCTTGGTTGGTCCACGCCCAGGCCTGTTCAACCAAACTGATTTAACGCACGCTAGAGACGCAAAAAAGGTGTTTGATGTTAGGCCTGGTATAACCGGCTTATCCCAAGTGAATGAAATAGATATGTCCACCCCTGAACTGTTAGCAAAAACAGACAGAGAAATGATAGACACCATGTCGTTGTCAAATTATTTTAAATATATTTTTATGACTGTTGCAGGTAAAGGCAGTGGAGATCGTGTAAAATAAGCTTTTACAGAGTTGCAAGGAAATGGTTTAACCAAGATGTTACTCAACGCTTCAAAAAGGAATAGTGGCAATGAGAAAAAGCTAAATAGTGACTAACGAAAAGTTAGTCTTCCATGACAGTTTTTAAATATTTGTGTATATTTATACGTTATAGCCAGATTACTACATCGTGTATTGGATGTTGTTTAATTAAGGATTTACAGTGGATAGTTTATTCCGTTCTTTGCTAAGTACCTCACGGGCAAAAAAGCGCCTGTTCACTTTACTGATAGACTCTGTTTTTGTATTTAGTGCATTTTGGTTAGCTTTGGTTGTCAGGTTAGACAGCTTAGCACCGTTCACAGAGGCTAAAAATTGGCTGTTGCTAGCTTTATTGCTACCTGTGAGTTTATTCGTATTTATTAATTTGGGTCTGTATAGGGCCGTGTTGCGATATGTTGGAGCGCATGCTATCGGTGCGATAGTCATTGGTACTATTGTCAGCACTGTGGTGCTAGTCATGGCTGCCTTCTTTTTGCAAATCAACATCCCAAGAACAATGCCACTTATTTATGCTTGGTTAGTCATCTTATCTGTTGGTGGTGCTCGGATCATGGTACGTTCGATGGTTGGGCGTATCGGCTCGGTAAATAAAATCCCCGTGGTGATTTATGGTGCAGGAGCAGCAGGCAGACAGCTTGCGACAGCATTGACTGCTGGGCCAGATTACTACGTATCAGCATTTATTGATGATGATAAAAGCAAGCATCATTCTGTCATTCAAGGGATCTCAGTATCCGGATTTGAGATGCTGTTTAATTTGATTGATAGAGGCAAGGTTAGAAAAATTTTATTGGCACTACCAAGTACATCTAGAGCTCGACGCAAAGAAGTATTAGCGAAACTTGAAAAGCTTCCAGTTGAAGTGCTCACAATTCCAGGCATGGCTGATGTGGTCGAGGGAAAGGCAAGTTTATCTGAAATCAAGGATGTTGAGGTTGAAGATCTGTTAGGTAGAGATCCTGTTGATCCTGAACCTAAGCTAATGGCATCGAACATTAAGGGTAAGTCAGTTATGGTTACCGGTGCTGGTGGATCGATCGGTTCAGAGTTGTGCAGACAAATTATTAATCAAAAGCCAGAAAAACTAATTTTATTTGAGATATCTGAGTTTGCGCTTTATTCAATAGAGAAAGAGCTTTCTGAAAGTATTTCGACAAAAGAGCTAAATATTGAGTTGATACCTATTATGGGCTCAGTCCAAAGGGTCAATAGAATTGAAACATGCATGAAAGCCTTCGGGGTACAAACCGTATACCATGCGGCAGCATATAAGCATGTTCCACTCGTAGAGCACAACGTAGTCGAAGGTATTCGCAATAATGTGTTTGGCACTTATTACACAGCAAAAGCTGCTATCAATGCTGGAGTAGAAACATTTGTTCTGGTATCAACAGATAAAGCTGTACGACCAACTAATGTTATGGGGGCCACAAAAAGAATGGCTGAACTTGTATTGCAAGGTTTAGCACAGGATTATACTAGGCTCACACATAAAACGCGTTTTTGTATGGTGAGATTTGGTAATGTTTTGGGATCTTCTGGCTCGGTTGTACCTTTGTTTAGAAGGCAGATAAAAGAAGGTGGACCAATTACACTTACCCACTATGATATCACTCGATTCTTTATGACGATCCCTGAGGCCGCTCAGTTGGTTATACAAGCTGGTGCTATGGGCAAAGGCGGAGATGTGTTTGTACTAGATATGGGTGAGTCAGTTAAGATAAGAGACTTAGCAATAAAGATGGTGCATTTATCTGGGTTGGAAATCAAAAGCGAAGCCAATCCTCATGGTGATATAGAGATAAAATGTACAGGGTTACGTCCTGGCGAGAAGTTGTATGAAGAGTTGTTAATTGGTGACAATGTTGAAGATACATCACATAAGAGGATAATGACTGCGAATGAAGTTATGATGCCATTATCTGAACTCATTAACTTCCTAGATAGGCTAGACACAGCTTGTCACGATTTTGATCATGAAGTCATCAGACAGCTACTGCTCGATGCACCAACAGGGTTTAATCCAACCGATGGTATTTGTGACCTTGTGTGGAATGCTAAAAAAGAGCTGCAACATGTTGATGAAAGAAAAGTTGTCAGCTTTAAGTAATCGTCAATTTTAGCCCTTCGACCCGATACCGTGTCGAAGGGGTTTAACCCTCTAAAATACAAGGCTCAATAAGGGGCTACCAACTTACTTCTCCTGCCTCTTTAAGTACTTACATTGTCACTTATGCATGATATAGTACCTGCGAATTTGGAAATAATAAGCTTCGACAGTGGACTTCATGCATGTATAAACTTCCTATTGTATTTTTGAGTAGTGGTATCTTATTTTCGCCAAATGTGTTGGCGAATAATCATATTGAAAAATCGATCTCTTTTGCCGGGTATACAGGCTTAATCAATACCCCTAATGCTGAAGTCCTCGATCGAGGTATGATAGACTTTTCTTATAACTCGCAGTTAGACTACTTTGGTGAGAGTTATGAGCAAGGCCATAATTTTATCTTCTCTGCTGGGGTATGGGATAACCTTGAAGTCAACGGTATGATTGCCTCAAATACGATGCATGATCATATGTTTATTATCCCTGCAAGTGAACGTCCTCAGCTGAGGGATTTATCGTTTAATGTTAAATACCAAATACCTTTTATTCCCAAAGACTGGTTTAACCTTGCTATTGGTTCACGTGATGTAGGTGGGGCTGCGAATACTTATGGTACACATTATCTAGCGGCCTCAAAGCAGTGGGGAAGTTTTAGATTTTCTACCGGTGTCGCTAGTAGCGACAGAATAACATCGCAAATGGATGGCGTGTTTGCTGGCGTTGAATGGCAAGCATTATCTTGGTTATCATTGCAATCTGAGTTTGATGCAGATGCAGTTAATGCTGCAGTAAGGGTAACTGTACCAAAAGAATGGTTGTATGATTTAGGAACATTGAGCTTTACGGGCCGTGTGTATAGCAGTACTGATTATTCAGAAGATGATGTATATTGGGGCGTTAATTTTTCAAAGCCGCTGTCAGGCTTATCGCGCTCTCATCATACAGTCGAACCAGCTCCAGAGCCCACACAAAATATGAGTCGTTCAAAACGACCAGAACGGGGTGCAGAAGTCGCGAGTTTTAAGAAAGGCACAAGCGAAACGACGACAGTGGCTTCTAGTCTAGTAGAAAACAATGCGTCTCAATCTAGTAAAGTTGAGCTCAATCAATTGGTAAGAAAGCTAAGACACGCACTCATAGCGGATGGTTTTGAGAGTGTACGAGTTGGCTTTAATTCATATCCTCACATTATCGTATCATTTGAAAACCCAGTGTTTAATCAAAATGACATTGACGCTTTTGGCCTAGTTGCAGGTCGAATCGCCGAGTTGTCCGCTGCGCACAATGCAAAATTTACGATTCAGTTGAGGGAAAAGGGCATACCCACCATGGCGATATCTGGTGATGCTCAAACTTACATTGCATTTCTCAATGGCCAAGGCTCACCTAAGTTAAATGTGAAACTGGGACGTATGCACTCTGTGGGCGGCGTTGCTTGGGTTGGACTTGAAGATAGCAATACACATGCATTTAGGCCCAGAGTAACGCTTTCTCCTGCACTGAGCTCTACGTATGCGTCTGAGCTGGGTGTTTACGATTACTCTCTAGCTTTAAAAGCTGATATCGATGTTCCTCTTTGGAAAGGGGCTGGAGTCCACATTTCCGCACAATCGGTAGTACATGAAACGGATGATTACAAAAGTGGCGGTGTATTCAAGAACTTTAGTAAGCAAGATGGCTTGGAGAGGGCGGTTGCATATCAAACATTTGAACTACCATATGGATTTTATAACTTAACTCAGATTGGTAAGTTCAAAGAGTTTCACGACTACACTGGGATCACCAATGAGACTGCGTGGATCAGTCCTGAGGGCCGTCATAAACTAACGCATTATTATGGATATTTTGAGTATGATGACTACAGTACCGACAGAGACATTCAAACGTTTGATTACCAATATAATTGGGTTGAGCAGGATATCAGTTTTAATGTGACCGTTGGCGAATTTTGGCGCAGAGACAAGGGTGTAAAAGTAGAGACTAAGTTTTGGTATGGCGATAGCTATTTATCTATTTATGCTCTAGATACCGATGTGCAAGTAGCTGGTATCTCATTTAGTATTCCGTTATCCAAACGAAAGAGCATGAATGTTTCTAAGTTTGGTCAGGTGAAAGGCGACCATGCTTGGAGACACGGAGTGAGCACGCGCATCGGTGAGTCTTCGAATGCACTTGTTTATCAAAAAGGGTATGTACCAAAATCGAATATCAATTTAGATCGTCTGTACTTCAACCAAGGTCGCTTATCTGTAGATTATGTGTTTGAAAATATTGATCGGATGCGAGAAGCTTATAACACTTATAAGTAACGAGTGACTTTACAAAATTGTTGGTAGAGATTGAAAAAGCAATGAGCTTGATGTGATTTGTTCATTTGGTCTCTACAACCCCAATTTGGCGTTTTAAGCATGTCGGTATGAAAATCTTAAAACGCTAACCCTACTATTCTATTGTTCCATCTCACGTCCCAAACAAGCCTATATATCCTGTTGTCGTCAATGAACAAGGCTTACTTCTAGCTATGTGTTCCTTTGGGTAATATGCCGCTTATGAAGACACCTAAATGAAATCAAATTAGCTGCTCTTTTTACGTATTTTTTATGTGGTGAAGTTGTCAACATATCACGGTGATTATGAGTAATCCGGTTGACTATAGATAGTGTTTTCTTAACTTGGTGGTAGTCAATGATAGCAGCCAATGTAAGTAACGAAAAGGATCAGCAGAGCTGCCTAGCTAGGCTGTGACATAGTGTGAAGAATTGGTAAGGCGCTGGACTAAAGGTCAATATACTCATATGGATATTCATATATCGGTAGCCATTAACCAAAAAGGCTCAAACATCATAGTAACGTCACTCATTAGATAAAAGAGCACTCAGAGGGGTTTACGTGTCAATTTAGAAATAAAAAAGCCGCGATTTATCGCGGCTTTAATTTCAGTTTACTTTTATTAATTAGTTACCGCCGGTAACGCCAGTAACTTCATCAAATTGACAATTGCTACGTCCAACGTTGAACGATACAGCTTCACCTGCTGCAGCCGTGAATGTAGGAACAGTTAGCGACGCATCACCAACATCTACACCGACTGGAATTACTGATACTTCGTAAGTCGCACCAGAAACAAGACCTGTTAGTGCGTAAGTACCGTTTGTCTCAGCAGCGATTAGAGGTGCTTTACCTGCCTGGTTATAACGAACCAATGCACCAGTGAACGCTAATTGCGTGTCAGGCTGGTCTGTGTTGCTACATGAGTATGTTAGGCTGAAGTCTTGATCAACGTATGTAACAGGTGCATCTAACGCGATTGCGATATCAGCTGCTGTTGCACTGCTATTACAAAGTTGAACATTTGACGCAGAGCCCCAAACGTTGCCGTTTGCATCTGATACTTCAACATTAACTGTTGCTGATGAAGTAATGCCTGCTGAGCCAGCTGTACCTTGAGCATATAGTACACCAGATGAAGAGTTAACAATCTTAGTCTTATCTAGAGCGCTAGAAACGATCTTCAAGTTTAGACCTGAAGCTGGAACTGCATCACCAGTGAATGCGAAAGATACTTCTTCAGAACAGCCTGTTACTGTTTCAACAGGAACGAAGCTTGAGAAGTGAGTAGTTTCAAAGCTTGCTGGGAATACTGTACCAGACTTAGCAGCAACTACTGCTTGTGAATCTAGTTTGCTCCAAGTCGCTTTTGTTTCATCATAAGAGTAGACGTCAAATGCATCGTTTTGAGCTAGGTTTGAACCATCAGCTTTTGTATACGTTTCTGGGAAGTTAGTAGTTAAAGTAACAGCTTCAGAAAGCGATTTAACCGCTGTATCACCAGCAGAGATATTTACTGTAATGATACCTGCAGGTACTAGTACATTTGTTGTGTTGCCTGCGTTTAGACCCGCTGGAATAATGCTTGCAGCGCTTGCTTTACCTGCTTCAGCACTCAAATCAGCTGTTGCTACTTCTACTGATACAGCGCCTGAAATAGCGTTGCCGTCAGCATCTTGTAGAGTAACAGTTGTTGGGATATCCAGCTTCGCGCCACCATTTGTTGAGTTTGCTTCAACAGATAGAGGTTCAGCTAGTTTACCGTCTGTAGTCGCTAAGTCTGCTTGCGATGCAACCGCTAGGTTTGCTTTGCTTACAAGGTTTACTGCAACATTAATTGCATTAGCGTCGCCGCTTAGGTCAACAATTGCTGAGCCTTCAAGGTAATCAGCTGCTGAAACAGCTAAAGTGATAGAAGAAGCTCCATCTTTTGTCTTGAACGCAAATGCGCCATCAGTAGACGTTTGTGATGAAATATCTGCACCGTCTAAATCAGTTACGTTTGTTGAAGCTGCACCGCTTTCAAAGAACGTGATAGTCGCGTTGTCAACTACATTACCTGTTGCACTGTCAGTTACAGTTACAGAAACGTATGAAGAAAGTGCTGCTGGAGTATCTGGAGTAGGAACTTTAGTGGTTTCTTCGCCTGGATCTGGCGGAGTGACTACAACGTCGTTGTCGTTATCGCTGAAACAACCTGTTAAACCAACTGTTAGACCCAATGCAAGGGCAAGTTTAGTTAGCTTCAAATTTTTATTTCCCATGATTTTTACCTTTTCCTTTAAATACAAGTAAACTGAGAGTTATAACCAATTGGTGCAGATGTAAGAAAGCCTTGCCCTGCATGCAAATTAGTGAATTAGAGAATAAGCGTACATTAAATGTTCGTCAAGTGAACTGACCTAACTTTATCCAAAAATTCACGTTTAATAATAACACACTGATCTAAAATTGGGATCTGATCTGACCAATGTTAATAAAATAATAATATTCAGAAATTACAGCTGTGAAAACCCATCTACGAATTCGTGTAACGCTGCCAGATCAACAGGCTTTAAACCTGAATTTGTTCTCTCTATTAAGCCCTTTTGAACTAGTTCGCTCACCACGCGTCTATAGGCGCGTTCAGTTGTTGCAAATCGTTCAGCTTCCGCACTGACTGTTGAATAAGCTCGGAGCAATGTAGAATGTTTATCCTCGGCGCGTAATAAACAGTCCTTGGCAATATTGTAGCTCAACGGAAGTAACAATTTGTCTAGGTTTATCTTTTGGTTCTCGGTAAATTTTGCTGCAATAGTTTGTGCAGTGTATAAACTTAAATCTGGCTGCTCTAATAGCAATTGACGCCAGTGCTTAAGTTCAATTAAGTTGTACTGCACGTCATTTAAACAGGTGACCGTATAGATACAGGGTTGATTATTGAGTGCTTCTATTTCACCGATTAAGGTATTGTTACAGTCCAATTGCCCGAGTAATAGTCGCCTACCATTACCCACATCATAGCTAAATGACACAGTACCACTTCTGACCAAGATCAATTTGCTGAGCGGTTCATCCTGATGGATCAGTATTTCTTTTTTTCTATGCTGAAAACTATTTCCTGCAAAACTGAGTAATTGCTCGACCAAGGTGGTTGAAAAGTGATATTGGAACATCTGGTTAGCTCTCGGACAATTGTCCTATTTATTAAATTAGTATAAAGATAGCATGAACTGAGTTATTCAAAGCTATACACGTTGTTTCTTTTAAGACTTTATTCTCGCTTATCCTTAACTAAGTGAATTAATTACTCCATGAGTTGAGTGTGAACTAAACTATTCATATCTCTTGTGATTAATGGAGCAAGTGTGTAGAAAATCGCCCTACATCTGCGCATTATAGGCTCAAATGTAGTCTGTTATTATCCCTAAAAATGACTTGAATATCGTTTTAGCCGCCAATGCTAACCTAACTACGAGGAGAGAACAAATGACTTGGGAATATTTAGGCTATCTAGCTTCCGTCTTTTTGGTTGTTTCTCTTATGATGACCAATGTCACTAAATTGCGCTGGTTCAATCTAGCAGGCTGTATTTGCTTTACAGTTTACGGCGCAATGATCAGTGCTTGGCCTGTGGTATTGACCAATGGTTTACTCGCACTGGTCAACATCTATCATTTATTTAAGTTAGCCAAATCTGACAATTAGTCTCGTTTGTATTTAAGTTTGCCAGCGATCCACGTTTGCTCTACTTTTATATCATGTAGCTGAGCATTTTCGACCGTAAAATAGTCACGGTCGATTAAAATAAAATCGGCCCACTTTCCGTGCTCTAGACTACCTAATTTAAATTCTTGAAAGGCTGCATAAGCGGCGTCTAGGGTGAACGCTTTCAGCGCTTGTTGTTTTGTCAGGCGCTCTGAGCTTCTCCAGCCATCTTTTGGTTGTTGCGCTTTATCCATTCTAGTGACAGCTGCATATAAACCATCAAAGGGGTTTGCGAGTTCAACAGGAAAGTCAGAGCCGGCAGCCACTTTGATATTGTGTTTTAAAAATGTTTGCCATGCATAAGCGCCTGTTAATTGTGAATTTCTCAATCGTTTCTCTGCCATGCGCATATCTGACGTAGCATGGACAGGTTGCATTGACGGAATAATCTTTAACTGTTTGAAGCGAGGAATATCCTGCATATCGACAATTTGTGCATGTTCAATTCGGTTTCTCAGTAGCTGTCCACCTGTATCTTTAAAAACGTTCTGGTAACTGTCCAATACGATTCGATTCGCGCGGTCACCAATGGCGTGTGTGTGTGCGCTGAATCCATGTTTTACACTCATGCGAATCAAAGACTCGAGCATCGCCTGTTGCTCAAGCATCAACCCTTTATGACCTGGTCTATCTTTGTAGTCTGTTAAGAGTGCCGCTCCTCGACTGCCGAGCGCGCCATCGGCATAAATTTTAACGCTGCGGATGGTTAAGTAATCTGTTTGTTCTTTGACGATACCGGCTTTGAGCATTTTCTCTAAGTTTGGATCTGAGGCGCTTAACATGGCATAAATTCTTAAAGGCATGGATTGTTGCTGTGCTCTATGCTTATATAAATGCCATGTGTCGGCATCAATGCCCGCATCATGCACAGATGTAATTCCTAAACCGAGTAAATGCTTAGCAGCTTTATCCAGTGCGCCATTTAATTGTGTAGGTGAGCGTTTGGGTACTTTACGTAATATCAGTTGCTCGGCTTTATCAATAAATATACCGCTGGGTTGTTTATTGGCTAAACGCAGGATTTCTCCGCCGTCTGGTGATATTGTCTGTTTAGTCACCTGTGCTAATTTCATTGCTTTCGAGTTCACCCAGATAGCATGTCCATCAACTCGGGTTAAAACAACTGGTCTATCAGACACATACTTGTCTAGGTCATGTGCTGTTGGGAATTGATTGGGAGACCACTTAGTCTGGTCCCAGCCTCTCCCGATAAGCCAACCAGACGGATTTTCTTTGGCATAGCTTTTTAGCGATTCACCTACCTCTGCTACTGATTTTGCGTGGCGAAGGTCAAGGCGGGACAAATTTTCACCGAGGCCAATGACATGTCCATGGGCATCGATTAAGCCTGGCAACATGGTTAATCCTTTACCATCGACTGTGGTAGACTGAGGGTATTGCTTGATGGTTTCATTGTCGCCGATTTTGACTACTTTGCCATCCTTAATGACGAGAGTAGAAAACTGTTCAATCCCCCCTGCGCGGGTTGGGGTGTATCCATTCACATTGTGGACTACTGTAAACTGAGCATGGGCCCAGTGACTAAAGAGACATAAGCAAAGTAGCAAGTGTTTTTTCACAGAGATGCCTTTATTTTTATATTTATGATATTTATAAATTAATTATTTTTAATTTGATATCAAATTTTAGCCTTAATTTACAGGCTTAAGTTCTGCGTAGCTACAATGATGCAAAAAATAAAGTTAATCTTCTTTATCGACTTTAATGGCGATTTTGATGGCAATAATAACAATGGCAAACATTAAAAAAGGCAGTGCAGCAAGACTGTACTCTGCCCAGTGATTATTTTGATAGCTCGGTTGCAGAATAAAATGTCCCCCAATGCATAGCGCAATGCTGATCAACAACAAGGGAAGCATTATTAATTCCTTTTTGTAATTAGACTTTTTCATTGTCACCTCCAAACCCCAGTATACATCGCATGCCTCTGTTGAGTTTGACATTGATCATAGTTCATCACGGGGGAGTTGACGTAATCAACATGAATACGATGGTAACGTCCTTGAAATAAATTCTATTGATCTGTTTGTTTAGTATTCAATTTTCATTGCGCGTGGTATAAAAAAAGTCTGTAAAAGATCTTTGGATGTATGTTTGATGGCTAACAAAAAAGTCATTGTTATTAAACTAGGCACTAGTGTACTGACGGCTGGAGGCACGTTACTCAATAAACCAAGGCTGATTGAAATTGCAAGTCAGTGTGTTGAATTGAGAGCCGCAGGGTGGCAGGTCATTCTCGTTTCAAGTGGCGCCGTGGCAGCTGGTCGAGCGGCACTGGATCAAGATGTTGGAAATTCGATTGCGGAAAAGCAAATGTTAGCTGCTATTGGACAGGGTCAGCTCATTCATTTATGGCAAAGCTTGTTCTCAATTTTCGATGTATCCGTTGCGCAATTATTGTTGACGCGTGCAGATGTCGAGGACAGAGCGCGCTATTTGAATGCGAGAGATACGCTCACTCAGCTGCTGCGTCACGATGTGGTCCCTATTATTAATGAGAATGATGCGGTGGCAACAAGTGAAATTAAGGTGGGAGATAACGATAATCTATCTGCAATGGTCGCAATTTTAGCAAATGCAGATAGGCTTCTATTATTGACTGATCAGTCAGGTTTGTTCACTGCAGACCCACGACAAAACCCCGATGCACGTTTAATTGAAACGGTTGACGAAATCGATGAGCAGATCATTGCGATCGCCGGTGGCGCTGGCTCGTCACTGGGCACAGGGGGAATGGCAACGAAATTACAAGCTGCTCAAATTGCTCAGCGGGCAGGCATTGAAACAGTCATTGCCAAAGGCAGTGAACCGAGTGTCATTGTAAACATTCATTCAGGTTTGGCTAAGAGTACCAAGTTCATTCGCTTTGATGCACCACTTGATGGACGTAAAAAGTGGCTACTTTCAGGACCGAGATGCAGTGGCGCGCTGTTTTGTGATGAAGGGGCAATTAGTGCCGTTTGCTCGCAAGGGGCGAGCTTATTAGCGAAGGGCATTACAGACTTAAGCGGTCAATTTCAACGCGGTGATCTAATAGAGCTTAAGAGCAGTCAAGGTAGGGTCATTGCCAAAGGGTTAGTGGCATTTGATAGTCAAGAGTTGCAAAAAATTAAGGGGCTGCATAGTAGAGAGATAAGTGAAGCATTAGGTTATCAGGGTGCCAATGTAGTTATTCACAGAGATGATCTTGTACTACTAGAGAACGTTGCAACCTAACTAAGAGGGTCTAAGCTATACAATGTGAGGGTATTGGGAGACTTAAGTGTGGACATATCACCATGCGGACATGAATTTGCAATCAGCTTATTGCAAATGCGCAGTGAAAATAGTTTGTATAGTCGTATCCAGCAAATCCTCACAGAGTTACTCCCAGCGATACCCATGGCGATGTATCTCGCGCCAAGTTTATCTGAAAAGGAGCGCTTGAAGTTATTAGCCTTATCATCTGCAGACACCCCACCAGATCTTGAATATCTCATAGCCAGAGCGGAGACCTTAAAAAATCAAAACATTCTACGGGGGGAAAATCATGTATGCATTGTATTGAGAAGTAATAAGGCGCTAATGGGGCTATTATGGATTGGTGAGAAGTTACCTACAGCGCGTAGCTTTTTAATAGCACATTTGATAAGTGTGTTTTATCACCAACTCAATACACTGGCTTTGAGTCGCATAGATCCTTTAACGCAGTTACTCAATCGACAGACCTTCGACGACAAGGTGATTGAAATTACGACCGGTGAAGGGTTTGTGATTGAAAGAGAGCAACAAGGAGTGAGAAAATGGTACTTGGCCTTGTTTGACATTGATCACTTTAAGGTGGTTAACGATAACTTTGGTCATGTGATTGGTGATGAAGTACTGTTGTTGGTTGCTCAGCAATTGAAAGATAACTTCCGCGCGGAAGATTTCGTTTTTCGGTACGGTGGAGAAGAATTTGCAGTGCTGTTTCAAGCGCATGACAGAGAAGAAGCAAAATCATTACTTAATCGCGTCAGGCAAGTTATTGCGCGATTTAACTTCCCCCAAGTACAGCACTTAACCATTAGTATCGGTTATACAATTTTAGAAGAAATAGCACAGGTTTCTGAATTGGTACATGAGGCAGACCTTGCCTTGTATTATGCAAAGAAACATGGTCGTAACCAAGTTATTGATTTTGATGAACTTGGCATTGCCGGACAAGCCAAAGCAGAAACAGATATTGAGCTATTTTAGTTTTCTATGGTGAACGTACTCGCAGTAATCATGATAAGCAACTACCGATTATGAAGCATACTTTTATAGGAACTTTTGCGCGTAAGTTGTGCAGCTTTGTGGTATTCTAGCCCCGATTTTGACTGGGAGAATATTCATGAAACTGATCCGTTGGTTGCTTGGTCGCCTTATCTTATTTTTTGACTTTGTTTTTACGCCAAGAAGTAAAAAGCGTTCGGCGCAATCACAGCAACAACTCGATACTATCACGCAAAACCTGAAGCTATATCAGTTTAAGGCTTGCCCTTTTTGTGTCAAAGTGAGACGCGCAGCAAAACGTGAAGGCTTAAAGCTAGAAACACGTGACGCAAAAAGCAATGCGGCTTATCGTCAAGAGTTGCTCGAACAGGGCGGAAAAGTAAAAGTACCTTGCCTGAGAATTGAAGAACAAGGCCAAGTAACTTGGCTTTATGAGTCAAGTGATATTGTGAACTACCTTCAAGGGTTAGAAAGTTCAGTCTAAGCACAGTCAATATGTTAGCTATTTTCCCTATGCTAAGGCTGTGCTAGCATTCCATTTATTATTTTTAGTAACGAATTTAAGAGACATATCATGACAATCCGTACACGTGTTGCGCCCTCTCCGACAGGTGATCCGCATTTAGGTACTGCTTATATAGCGCTATTTAACTACTGCTTTGCTAAGCAACAAGGTGGTGAATTTGTATTGCGTATCGAAGATACCGATCAGGTTAGAAGCACGCCAGAATCAGAGCAGGCTATCATGGATAGCTTGCGTTGGTTAGGTCTTAACTGGGACCACGGTCCGGATGTAGGCGGTGAGTTTGGTCCATACCGTCAGTCAGAGCGTACAGAGTTATATCAAAAGTTTGCTCATCAGCTAGTTGAAGAAGGGAAAGCGTTCTACTGTTTTGCAACCGCGGAAGAGCTTGATCAAATGCGTGAAGAGCAAATGGCTGAAGGTCTTCGTCCTAAATATGATGGTCGTGGTTTACGTTTAAGCAAAGAAGAAATTCAAGCAAATTTAGACGCAGGTAAACCTTACGTTATCCGCATGACAATTCCTGAGGAAGGTACGTTTAAGTTTAACGATTACCTTCGTGGTGAGATTGAGATCCCTTGGGAAAACGTAGACATGCAAGTTTTGTTGAAAGCAGATGGTTTTCCAACTTACTTCATGGCGAACGTTGTGGATGATCATCACATGCAGATCAGCCACATTTTCCGTGGTGAAGAGTGGATCAACTCTGCGCCTAAGCTGTTAAAGCTGTATGAAGATCTTGGCTGGGAGGCACCTGTACTAGGTCACTTGCCTCTGCTACGTAACCCAGATAAATCAAAACTGTCAAAGCGTAAGAACCCGACTTCTATCAATTATTATAAAGAAATGGGCTTTTTACCTGAAGCTGTGCTTAATTACTTAGGCCGCATGGGCTGGTCAATGCCAGATGAGCGTGAAAAGTTCACCTTAGCTGAGATGATCGAACATTTTGATATGAAACGTGTATCACTGGGTGGACCGGTATTCGATGTTGATAAGTTAAGCTGGTTAAACGGTTTATGGATCCGCGAAAACTTATCAGATGAAGAGTTAATTCAACGCTTTGTTGATTGGAAATTCAATGCGCAGACGCTGGCGCGAGTATTGCCTGAAGCAAAAGCACGTATTAATACGTTATCAGATCTGGTTGACCTTGCTGGTCACTTTGTTGGTGGTATACCAAGTTATGATCCTGCACTATTAACTGCTGGTAAAGCAGATGATGCCGTGATCACCCAAGCACTTCAGTTTTTTATTTGGGAATTGGAAAAGCTACGCAGCTGGAATAAGTCTGAGATCTTTGCGATTGCGAAAAGTGTTGCGACGTTCCATGAATTAAAGATCAAAGAATTCTTGGAGCCGATTTTTGTTGCGATCACTGGTAAGACTTCGTCAACATCTGTTGTGGATGCGATGGAAGTACTGGGCTCAGATCTTTCTCGTGCACGTCTACGTGTGGCGCTTAACCACATCGGCGTGTCAAAGAAACAGGCTAAAAAGCTAGAAAAGGCATACCGAGAGTATCCAACAATCGGCTAACCTGTGGCGCATGGTAAGTGTCTTACTTACCATGCACTTCTGTGACCATCAGCTGGTCAAGCAGCTGTTTTAGCTCGATGAGTTTTGCTACCGGCATCTCAGTTTGTTTTAGCATTTGAGAGGGGATGCAAGCACATAAACTCTCTAAGCTTGTACCTTGCTCAGTCAGATACACATAACATTGCCTTTCATCTTCACTGTCCCTTTGACGTGTTACTAATCCATTTTGCTCTAGTCTCTTTAGCAAAGGGGTTAGCGTATTACTCTTGAGCTGTGCACGTTCCCCAATGTCTTTGACTAACATGCCATTTTTCTGCCATAAGATCAGCAGTACAATGTACTGTGGATAGGTTAAGTTATGCTGTTTCAGCATGGGCTGATATAGGCGTGTAATGTGTCTTGAAGCGGCATATAAACTAAAGCAAAGCTGATTGTCTAAGTTCAATTCAGGGTGCTTGTCGCTCATGAAGTGTGCCCAAGCGCATTGATGATATCTGCTTTGATTTTTTCAGGCTTCGTGGTCGGCGCATAGCGCTTAAGCGGTTGCCCATCTTTGCCAATTAAAAACTTGGTAAAGTTCCACTTGATGTTGTTGGTTAATATCCCAGGCAGTGCTGATTTGAGATATTGATAAAGAGGATGTGCCTGAGCGCCATTGACTTCAATTTTTTCCATCATGGTAAAGTCGACACCATAATTGATTAAGCAGCCTTGTTGGATCTCTGAGGCACTGCCTGGTTCCTGTTTGCCAAATTGATTACACGGGAAACCGATGATCTCAAGCCCTTCAGCGTGCAGTTCTTTATGAAGTTGTTGAAGCCCTTCGTATTGCGGTGTCAAACCACATTGACTCGCCGTATTCACGACAAGCACAACTTTTCCTTTTAAAGTCGAAAAGTCATAGGTTTGGCCTTGTAGGGTATTGGCTGTAAATTCGTAAAGCATTTATATCTCCGGTGATTTAATCGTGCACGATTTAAATGTTAGATTAGACTTACGCTGATCGCAATAGAAAAGATCACTTAATGTGTGCAAGTAAAAAGTCGATCAGGAGCCGAACACGCAGTGGCATTAAGTCTTTTCGGGGGTAAACCAGCCAACTGGCATTGTCATTGACCTGATAATCGTCAAGTAATGAAACGAGCTCACCACTTGCAAGACTTTGCTCGGCAATATCTTCAGCTAGATGAGCGATCCCAAGACCTGCACGACAAGCATGGAGGATCGCTTGTGGGTTATTACTCCGCCAATTGCCTGAGACTTTGATCTCATCGATGCCTTCATCGCCAAGGAATCGCCAACGATTGGAAATTGCTATAAGACAATTGTGCTGGGGCAAATCTTGTGGAGATCTTAAAGCCGGCGCTTTTGCCAAATAGTCAGGGCTTGCCAGTAATTTCATATAGCGTGTACTGAGTTTACGGGCAATGAGTCTAGAGTCTTGCAGGCGGCCAAAACGAATTGCCAAATCAAAGCCATCGTCGACTAAATCGACATTGCGTGCATTAAAGTCTAGATGCACGTCGACCTCTGGATAAAGTTGGCAAAACTTAACAATCACAGGGGCAACCCGGTTTGCAACGAAGTCGCCTGCACCGGTGATTCTAATAGGCCCTTTAGGAGTATGCTGGACACCTTGTAGTTCATTGTTGGCATCTAATAATGCGTGTTGTATGTCTTTAAGTTTGGCTGAATAGGCAAGACCTTCTTCAGTCAGCTTTATACTGCGAGTCGTACGCTGCAATAGGACTGTGCCCAGTCTAGACTCTAACTGCTGTATCTGACGGCTCACATGGGAGGTTGAAACATCCAAAGCATTGGCTGCTTTACTAAAACTACCATGCTCTACAACCGCTAAAAAAATATCTAACCCTTGCCACATATCTTGTATCACCTGTGCAAATATGGAAGTGAATAATACTTCATTATTGCATATGCGCAAAAGTGAATTGTCTTTTGAATAATGATCTTCGATAAGCATACCATTACACTGTCTCTGAATTAAATAATATACCGTCATTGCAGGAGCAGTTATGCTTAACTTTAATTTTTACAATCCTACTGAGATCTTTTTTGGTGAAGGACAGATCGCTGAAATAACCAAGGCTATCCCGAGTGAAGCAAAAGTATTGGTGGTTTATGGCGGGGGCAGTATTCATAAAAATGGTATTTATGAGCAAGTCAGTGCCGCTTTAAGCGAGTTTAACTGGGGCGAGTTTGCTGGTATAGAGCCTAACCCAACTTACCAGACTTGTATGCAAGCGGTGGAAAAAATTAAGGCTGAAGAGTTTAACTATATTCTTGCTGTAGGTGGTGGTTCAGTGATTGATGGCAGTAAATTCATCGCTGCGGCTGCCAATTTTGAAGGTGAGCCGTGGGACATCTTGAGTAAAGGCGCAGAAGTCAAATCAGCATTGCCAATTGGTGTGGTATTAACCCTACCTGCAACAGGCTCAGAGTCAAACAGTTTTAGCGTAGTGTCAAACAGCGAAACGCATGACAAACTGCCGTTTGCTTCAATCCTTGTTCAGCCAAAGTTTGCAGTACTGGATCCAAAAGTAATGGAAACGCTCCCTACGAGACAGTTGACCAATGGGGTTGTTGATGCATTTGTTCATACGATGGAGCAATATCTGACTTATCCAGTTGATGCTAAAGTACAAGATCGCTTCGCTGAAGGTTTATTGATGACGTTGATGGAAGAGGGACCAAAGCTGCTGTCAGATGACGTGGATTATAAAGTACGCGCCAATGTAATGTGGTCGGCAACTATGGCGCTCAATGGATTAATTGGTGCGGGCGTGCCACAGGATTGGGCAACGCACATGATTGGTCATGAGATCACCGCGGTGTATGGTTTGGATCATGCACAGACGCTTGCCATTATTTTACCAAGAATGATGTCAGAGCAAAAAGAACATAAGCGAGTGAAATTATTACAATACGCAGAGCGTGTTTTAGGACTCGATACATCTGATGAAGCGCAAGCAATCGCATCGGCAATTGAATTAACAGAGCAGTTCTTCCACCGCGTTGATATGAAGACACGTTTAAGTGATTATGGCGTTGGCGAAGAGGCGGTAGATAAGCTCACGGCTCAATTGGAGCGCCATGGTATGACAGCACTGGGTGAACAACAGGCTGTTACACTGGATAAAAGCCGCCAGATCATTATGGCGAGCTTGTAAGCGATTAGGCTGAGTTGGGCGTCAAATCGGCGCCTTTATTCACAATAGTAATCTTTATTCCCTTACCTTTTGTCCTGCCGCAAAATTTCTGCGTTTTATAACGCAAAACCATCGTTTTTGTTTATCCCCTCAGGTACTCTTTACAATCACACAAAAATAATAGGGGCAATTATGATTAAAGTGTGGGACGGATTTATTCGCGGGTTTCACTGGCTGCTCGTCATAGGCATTGCTGTTTTATATGTATCAGGAGACGAAGGCTGGCTGGATCTGCACTTTGTGACTGGGTACGTGCTATTGGCTTTGATGGTCACGCGAGTGGCGTGGGGTGTGTTTGGGAGTGACACAGCAAAACTGACGGCATTATTTCACCGTCCAAAATCGGTCGTTGAAGCACTCAAGCATAAACGCGCTCATATTGGGCACAATCCAGCAGGCAGCATGATGGTGCTGTTTTTCTTTGTGGTCATTTTTGTTCAGCTGATATCCGGGTTAATGACCACGGATGACATTTTGATGGATGGACCGCTAGTGCGCTATGTCAGTTATGATTGGGTCGAGCTCGCGGGCAGTATTCATAAGACTAATATTGATATTTTGCTCGTCGGTATCGGTGTGCATATCCTAGCCATTGGGCTTTATCGTATTAAGGGCATTCATTTACTGAGCACATTACTGACTGGTAAAATGAGGTCATCAGATAACGCTCCGACCATAAAAAACGGTTTATGGGCGTACGTTATTTTTATGCTGGTTGCGAGTGGTATTTTGATCTTATGGGGAGCTGAGCCACTGAGCGCGCTATTGTAGTTTTAGTATTATCGTTCGTCTTGCTATGACAATCTCTTGGTTAGCCTGTCCTCATAACGTGTTTTGTAGCATACATAAAAAGTGCTGGCGACATCAAAAGTTACAACATATAGCATAGAGATATGACCTCTCTATGCTTATTTTCTGCTAATATAGCGCGATTTTCATGCAAGAAAGAAGTTAACTATGCTTACACCTTATTACCAACAAGAAACCAATAAACTCGTGATCAACCGTGAACAAGGCAGTCAATTTGCAAAGCAAGTCGCCGATGACTTTAACCCTTTGCACGATATTGATGCAAAGAAGTTTTGTGTTCCTGGTGACTTACTGTTTTCATTGGTCCTTGATAAGTATGGTGTGAGTGAAAACATGCACTTTACCTTTGCTGGTATGGTGGATGAAACATCAGTGTTAGAGTTTCCTGAAGGCAGTGATGAGTTTGACATCATTTCAAATGGCAAAACCATGTTGTCAGTGAAGCGTTCAGGCCAAAGCAAGCAGTGCACTCAACTCGTAGAAAGTTTAATTAAGAACTATGTCGCCTTTTCTGGTAAAGCTTTCCCACATGTGATCATTCCGTTAATGGGTCAGCAAGAAGTGATGATAAACCCAGCCCGCCCTATGGTTATCTATGAGTCTATGTCAATTCATTTGGATACATTGGACATTGAAGAGATCACACTGGAAGCTGCAACGCCAGAGTTCAGCTATGAAGGTAAACGTGGCAAGATTATTCTTCGCTTTGAACTATTAAGTAATGGTGAAAAAGTTGGCTTTGGTGAAAAGCACATGCTGGTATCTGGTATTAAAGAATACTGCCAGCAGGCAATCGATGATTTGATTGCCTATTACAATGAGCGAAAAGTCACATTAAAGTAAGTAAAGAGCCAGCAATTAGCTGGCTTTTTCTTTGTTAAAGCAACATTTTTTGATTAAATCCAAAATCACTTTTTGGCTTGGTGTGATTTTATTCATATCTAAGTGTTCGTCGGGCTGGTGGGCTTGATTAATTGAACCTGGGCCCATGACAATGGTTTCACAGCCCAACTGTTGTAAAAAGGGCGCTTCGGTACAGTAATTTACTGCAATGGCCTTTTGCTTTGAGAGCTTTTCTGCAAGCTTCACGAGCCCTGAATCTGTGCGTCCACTAAAAGCGGGGATAGGGTCGTGAAGCGCGATGACATCGACACTACCAGGAAATTGTTCATTAATAGGCTTGAGTGCATTGAGTAGCATCTGCTCCAGTTCAATGATACTCAGTCCAGGTAGCGGTCGAATATCAATATGCAGTTCGCAGCATCCGCAAATGCGATTGGCATTGTCGCCACCGTGAATATGGCCTAGGTTCAAAGTTGGGTGCGGTACAGCGAAATGCTCAATTGAATATTTATTCTTTAATTCTTCTTTTAAATGTAACAATCTTGTGATCGCTTGCTGCATGACTTCGATGGCATTTAACCCTCTATCGGGATCTGAACTATGCCCCGAACGTCCTGTAACACGAATAGCACTGCTCATATGCCCTTTGTGTGTAAATACAGGCACCATGTCAGTGGGTTCTCCGATCACACAGTATTTCGGTTTGAGGGAAGTGTGCTGGGCAACTTGTTGCGCACCTGCCATTGTGGTCTCCTCATCTGCCGTGGCGAGGATCATCAATGGTTCACTTTGGTACTTGTGATCTAGCTGTGATATGGCGTCGATCACAAATGCAAAAAAACCTTTCATATCAATACTGCCAAGCCCAAACAGCTTATTGTCCTTCTCAGTTAACTCAAAGGGATCTGAAGTCCATCTGGCATCGTCAAAAGGCACTGTATCTGTATGACCTGCAAGCATTAACCCGCCATGATTTTCACTGCTATCAAGCGGCTCTCTGCGGGCCAGTAAATTATATTTCCCGGGCGCATGTGTGAGTTCGGTGATCTCAACGTCAAAGCCGAGATCGCGACACCAGTTGGCGAGCGCGTCGATAACGTCCTTATTACTCTGATCTAACGTCTCGTCAATGGCGCTGATTGACGGCTTGGCAATGAGGGTTTTATACATGTCGAGAAAATCAGGCACAGACATAATACTCCAAAATATTTATTCAAAGATGTTGCATAAAAATCTATATGTGTTTAGTATGAATATCAATTCATTTTTAAAGAATAATTATTTTAGGGGTGGCGATGCGAAGAACATGACATCTATAGCAAGTGTGACTCCCCAATCAACTAACTAAGAAAGAGTTATCGATGTTAAATGTTTCTATTATCGGCGCCAGTGGATATAGTGGTGCAGAATTAGCCAAATTACTAGCAAATCATCCTGAATTTAATTTGATTAGTTGTTACGTTTCTGAACAAAGCTTGGACAAGGGTAAGTTGTTGAGTTCTTTGTATCCGGAACATAGCGGTTTACTGGATATCGAGTTATCACCCCTCACAGAGCAAGCATTCGCTCAAATTGCTGCGCAGTCGGATTACGTTTGCCTTTGCACTGACCATAAAGTAAGTGTATCTCTGGCCCCTAAATTTCTCGAATTAGGGTTAAAAGTTTTTGACTTGTCAGGGGGCTTTCGCCTAGCTGATGCCTCTCAATACCAAGCATTTTATGGATTTGAACATCCACATCAAGCATTGCTAGACGAAGCTCAATATGGCTTGGCTGAGTGGTACTCTACTGCGATTAAAGATGCGCAGTTGGTTGCTGTTGCTGGGTGTTATCCAACCGCAGCGTTAAATGCATTAAAACCACTTAAAAACGCAGGGTTACTCACTGAATTACCTATTATTATCAATGCGGTTTCCGGTGTTACAGGGGCGGGCAGAAAAGCCTCTTTGGCTACGCAGTTTTGTGAAGTGTCTTTATCTCCTTATGGTTTATTTAACCATCGTCATGGCCCCGAAATCACTCAGTATCTGGATCACCCAGTTCTATTTACACCACATTTAGGCAATTTTGCACGTGGGATCTTGGAAACTATCTACGTGCAGTTAAAAGAAGGCGTGACATCTCATGAGGTTGAAGCGGCTTATCAATGCCTTGCGGATGAACCCCTTATTCGTCTCAAAGGCGAAAACATGCCATCGATTAAAGGAGCGGCAAATACCCCGTTTGTAGATATAGGCTGGCAACAACAAGAGCAGCAGTTAATTGTGGTCGTCGCAATTGATAATTTACTGAAAGGCGCAGCGGGTCAGGCCCTTCAATGTATGAATATTGTTAGTGAGTTTTCACCTACTTTGGGGTTAAAAGGATGAATCAAGTAGCAAAACAAACTTGGGTGATCAAAGTGGGTGGTGCGGTGCTCAATACCGAACAAGCCGCGCTTTCGCTATTTCAGGTTTTATACGCGTTAAGCAAAGAGCAAGACAAGCAGTTTGTACTGGTTCATGGCGGTGGCGCATTAGTTGATCGCTGGCTAGAAGATGCGGGCTTTGCCACTGCTAAACATCAAGGTTTGCGGATAAGCCCCAAAGAGCAATTGCCATACATAGTCGGCGCTTTGGCGGGGTGCGCTAACAAACAGCTTATGTCACAAGCCATTGTTGCGGGACTTCAGCCTGTTGGCACGTGTTTGTACGAGGCGGGTTTTCTAGCTAAGCAAAAGCTCAAGGCGCTCGGGCAGGTCGGTACATGCGTTGCCGAAGAGGGGCTCGGTCTTTTGGAAAATCTGTTGGCGCTTGGGCGCATACCTCTAGTGAGTTCCGTTGGAATAGGTCAAGACGGCGGTCTGTATAACATCAATGCGGATGAGGCTGCTGCGGAGATTGCTCAGAATATTGGCGCTGAGTTGGTATTTATGACCGATGTAGAAGCGGTATTAGATGCACAAAAACAGCCTTTGCACTCGTTAGATGCAGAGCAAATTGAAAGCTTGATACAACAGAAGGTGATTGTGGGCGGGATGGAGGTCAAAGTTAAGACCAGTCTTCACGCTGCCCAACATTTACGACGTGGTGTTTATATCTCTAGTTGGCAAAAGCCAGAAAATTTAATTGCCTTATTAAAAGGCGACCATGTTGGAACCAAAATTTTACCTTAGGATATACCATGACTCAGTCATTCATCACGGGCTTAGAGCTCGATCAAACTGGACTTTTAAAACTGTTTAATCTTGCGCACCAGATTAAAGCGCAACCACAGGATTTCTCACAAGCTTTGGCTGGAAAGTCGATAGTCACTCTATTTGAAAAACCAAGCTTACGAACGCGTTTATCATTTGATATAGGGATCAACAAACTCGGTGGCCATGCTGTTTATCTGGATCAACAAAATGGCGCAATGGGCAGCCGCGAATCAGTAAAAGATTTTGCGTTAAATATTTCTACTTGGGCTGATGGCATTGTCGCGCGTGTTAATCAACATAGCACGCTGTCAACGCTTGCTGAATATGCCACTGTTCCGGTGGTGAATAGCTTATGTGATCTCTATCACCCATGTCAGGCCTTGGCTGATTTTATGACATTGCAAGAAGTATATGGTGATGTGAGTGGGTTGAAATTGGCCTATTTGGGTGAGGGAAATAACGTGACTCATTCTCTGATGTTATTAGCCGCCAGTTTAGGCACCGACTTTGTTGCTGTGTGTCCTAAAGGCCATTCACCAGATGCGCAAATTGTTAAGCAAGCGGAGCAGATGGCTGCGGTGAATGGAGCCAGTATTTTGATCAGTGATCGAGTTGAAGCTGCAGCAGGCGCAAATGTGTTGTATACAGATACGTGGGTTTCAATGGGCAGTGATGTGTCATTGGAGCAAGCAAAAGACACGTTTATGCCATATCAAATTAATAGTGAACTGTTAAAACAAACAGGCGCACAAACCGTTTTACATTGCCAGCCTGCACACAGAGAGTACGAAATTACGTCTGCTGTAATGGATGGTGAGAATTCAAAGATTATTCAACAAGCTGAAAACCGGATGCATGCCCAGAATGCGCTACTGGTGACCTTGTTAAACAAGCAATATTAAAAGGGTAGATAAAATGAGTGAAGTAAAGAAGGTTGTACTGGCGTATTCTGGCGGTTTGGATACGTCTGCAATCGTACCATGGTTAAAAGAAAACTACGGTTGCGAAGTAGTCGCGTTCGTCGCAGACGTAGGTCAAGGTGAAGAAGAGCTTGCTGGTGTAGAAGAAAAAGCCATCGCCTCAGGGGCCAGTGAATGCCATGTCGTTGACTTAAAAGAAGAATTGGTAAGTGATTATATTTATCCGACTTTGCAAACTGGCGCTATTTATGAAGGCACCTATTTACTTGGGACATCGATGGCGCGTCCTATCATTGCCAAAGCTCAGGTTGAAGTAGCCCGTAAAGTAGGGGCAGATGCGTTATCGCATGGGTGTACGGGTAAAGGCAATGATCAGGTTCGTTTTGAATCTTGTTTTGCTGCGTTAGCGCCTGATTTAAAAGTGATCGCACCATGGCGTGAGTGGACACTATCGAGCCGAGAGTCGCTGCTTGATTACCTTGCCCAAAGAGATATTCCCTGTGCTGCATCGGCCACAAAAATATACAGCCGAGATGCCAATATTTGGCACATCTCTCATGAGGGTGGTGAGCTTGAGGACCCTTGGAATCAGCCAAGCGATCAGGTTTGGACTTGGACAACAGCGCCAGAGCAAGCGCCTGAAAAGCCTGAATTTGTTTCAGTTCTAGTTGAGCAGGGGGCAGTTGTTGCGGTCAACGGTGAGCGATACAGTCCTTATCAATGCCTAGTAACATTAAACCAAATTGCCGCAAAACATGGGGTTGGCCGTGTTGATATCGTGGAAAATCGTCTCGTTGGTATGAAATCTCGCGGCTGTTATGAAACGCCGGGCGGCACGGTGATCATGGCTGCATTGCAAGCCATTGATGAATTAGTATTAGATAAATCAAGCCGTAAGTGGAAAGAAACATATGCCAGCGAGTTTTCTCATCTAGTTTACGATGGCCGTTGGTTTACGCCACTGAAAGACTCCATTTTAGCCGCTGCTCAAGCGTTGGCTGGTAATGCGACGGGTGAAGTGGTGTTGAAGCTGTACAAAGGGCAAGTGGTCGCTGTACAAAAGCAATCAGTGAACAGCCTATATAGCGAGGATTTTGCCACATTTGGTGAAGATGATGTTTATGATCAATCTCATGCTGAGGGCTTTATTCGTCTGTTTTCGCTGTCGAGTCGCATTGCAGCTTTGAATAAGCAAAAGCAGTCTTAGTGGCGCAAAAGGAGTTATAAGTTATGGCATTATGGGGTGGGCGCTTTTCTACAGGCCCTGATCAAGCATTTAAGCAGTTTAATGATTCATTACCTTTTGACTACCAGTTAGTTGAGCAAGATATCGTCGGTTCTATCGCATGGGCTGGTGCGCTTGAGCAAGTCGGAGTTTTGACAAAAGAAGAGTGTGGACAGCTTGTCGCTGCTCTAGACTCACTGCTAGAGGAGTCAGTTCAAGATAGGGCGTCGATAGCAAGCAGTGGCTATGAAGATATCCACTCGTATGTTGAAGCGAAACTGATAGAAAAAGTGGGCGACTTAGGTAAAAAGTTGCATACCGGTCGCAGCAGAAATGACCAAGTTGCTACGGACTTTCGGCTTTGGTCTCGTCAGACTGCACAGCAGATTGTCGCTGCGCTAAAGTCTTTGCAAGGTGCGTTGGTGCAACTAGCTGAACGGGAGTTTGAGACCATTTTACCTGGTTACACACATTTACAGCGCGCGCAGCCTGTGCTCTTTAGTCATTGGTGTATGGCGTATGTTGAGATGTTGACTCGCGATGTTTCACGTTTGAACGGTGCAATTGAACGCCTCAATGAATGCCCGCTTGGATCTGGTGCATTGGCAGGCACTGCGTATCCAGTGGATAGGGAGCACTTGGCAGAGCAACTTGGTTTTAATCGTGCTACGCGAAATAGCTTAGATGCCGTGTCTGATAGAGATTTTGTGGTAGAGCTACTGAGCTGCGCCTCTATTTCAATGATGCATTTGTCGCGTCTTGCTGAAGATATGATCTTTTATAACAGTGGTGAGTCAGGTTTTATTGAATTGGCAGATAACGTGACGTCGGGCTCATCCTTGATGCCGCAAAAGAAAAACCCAGATGCACTGGAGTTAATTCGCGGAAAAACGGGGCGTGTGTTTGGCGCATTCAGTGCCATGATGATGACACTCAAAGCACTTCCTTTGGCATATAACAAAGATATGCAAGAAGATAAAGAAGGTCTGTTTGATGCCCTACCAACGTGGATCGCATGTATTCATATGGCGGAGTCTTGTATTCAGGGGGTGAAAGTAAATGCTGAAACGACCTTAAAGGCTGCACAAGGCGGGCACGCTAATGCAACTGAACTTGCAGATTACCTTGTCGCTAAAGGTATTCCTTTTAGAGAAGGGCATCACATTGTTGGACAATTGGTGCAAATAGCCATTGAGCAGGGCAAGAATTTAGAAGAGCTTGCCCTGGATGAATTTAAACTGGTATGCCCAAAAATTGACAGTGATGTCTATCCGCGGTTAGAAATTGCCGCTTGTATTGCCGCAAGGCAAGCGTTGGGCGGCACATCTTTGCCGCAAGTGCGCGAAGCTATCAATACATTTAAGCAATCTATCGCAGATTAAATATACATAAGTTGCTCGAGTGAAGTGATTGCAAAACTTCACTCATTATTTTTAGTTTACATTTTATTTTCTTTATTGTGTCATATAATATGCATTTGTTCCCATAAGTTCCCTCTTTGGTCAAAGATTTACATGCACTAACAGTAAAAGGTCTAATCTAATCTTTTTTAAGTTTTTGACTTTAAAGTTATTTTTGTTTTTTCACTTCCTAAGTTGATCATTATATTTTTTGTTAACTGATATGAAATTCAGTGATTTTTAATTGTTAAAATGACAATTTCAGACTCGTTTTCCTATAAATCAATAGGTTAATTATTGTTCTCTTAAAGGTTTGGTAAATTTTTTGTTTTATTTTTGTTTTGCTCTGGCCTGGTTGTTGCTTAAATATGACTTCTAGAGTTTTAGCTGCTGAATATTGTTGTGTCAGCTGAAATGAAAAAATTCATAAAGAGGGAAAGCAATGTTTAACTTTAATATCGAACACTTTGATTCATCTAAAAATGCTGGAAAAACAAAGACAAAATCTGGTAATGTGATTACATCTCTCGAAATTTTAAAGGTTGTATCTGGTGGGCGTGGTAGCGGCAATTATCCTAAAAAGCGCTTTTCATATACTCAACGTAGATAATGGCATTTGATTACTTCGGATTAAGTATTGGGGCCCTGGTGATATGGGGCTTTTTTATGGCCAGTTTACTCCATGTGTCTTTTTATATACTGGCCGTGAATAAAAATGTGCAGGCATTAGCATGCGCAACTATTTTGGCTGTCTCATATAGCCTGAGTGACTTGACTATGCCAGTAAATTTTGAAGCCATAGATTTTGGGGTCTTGCTGGCTTATGATTTACTCACGTTGTTTATACTTATCATAGCAAGGCACTTTCTGTTTCAGCAGGCTGTTCGCCAACCTTGCTATACATATTGCTGCATAGGCCTGACCATAAATGCGCTGTTATTTTTAGCGATGTTTACAGACTCGTATTTATTAGGTAACTATGAACCTTGGGGTTTATGGTACTTTTATTCTTCAACCGTCAATATTGTCGACTTAATCATGGTTAGCGCTGTGATACTGAACCGTGATTTTATAGGTTTACAATTACTGTCACAAAAACTTTTTAGTACAAAGGTGACTGCTTAATTTGCTGCTATCACGTGAGTGTCATAGCAGCAACTGGCCGACTCATTAATATTGATATTCCCAACTGACACCAAATGCTTGATGTGTATCGTCTTGTTGATCTGTTTTGTCTTGCCAAATAGTAAAGCTGGATTTAAATAGACCTGTCCAAAGCTCAGTTTGAACACCAACTTCTAACAACGTTCGGTCCAAATCAAGCGATTCAAAATCGCTCACTTTTAGCTTTGCATACCCCCCAGCGCCTTCAATTTGAAAGTAATCGGCTGCAATGGTAATGCTTTTTACTTGAGGTCCACTGGATGCACCAAGCCACAGCCCATATTCTTTGTAGTCAGCGCCTTTATCTGTTTGTTGGAAGTTACATTGAAAGCTTGCTGACCCTGCTAAGCAATCAGTTGTGGTATCACTGAATTCGATATAGCCTTTTATACGGTAGTCTTCATCAGCCCAGAAGCTTTCAACACCTGCCGTAAAAAGCGTTTCATCCGGTAGAACGCCGTTATCATTGTTACCACTATACTCGCCGTACAATGCGAAAGGCTGGCCACTCCATATTGATGAGAATTTAAAATCTACGCTGGTAATACGTTGTTTTTTCAGCTCGGTTTCAGTGCTTAGTTGGGTGTAAACAAAGTCACTGCCTGTCGTCGCAAAACCCAGTTCAAGTCCTTTAACGGGGGTGGAAGAGAATCGAGCCCCCCAAAAGTTTCCAGACTTATTGGCTGGTTTTTGACGTGCAGCGATGGCGGTGATTTGCCATGGCCCAATAAAAGATAAAAACTGTGGTCCTTTGTAATTTGTATTGGCTCTACTTAAACGGACAGCTTTCATCGGAGTTGCATTATTGGATAGCAGCAGCGCGTTCTCATTGCCAGAGCCCCACCAATAGTCAAGTCGTTCAGCGCTTAAAGACCAGTCACCGAGTAATACGGCTAAGTGGCTACCATGATGATTAATATGCTTGCCATCCAGTGCTTCATCGGCATAGTTGATTTGAACGCGAGCACTGACATTGCTGCCGGTGATCTCACCAAATGTTGTAATGCCCGACTTCTCTCTATGATTCTCACCCATGCCAGTATCTGAACCTGGCTTATGTCTATAATGCGCTTTAATACCGGATTGCGTGCTTGTTTTTGCATACTGAAGTGCATGGCGAAGGTGACTGACAGCAAAAGCGGTTTCATCATTCAAAGAGGCTGAATCGATATGACTCAAGTCATGTGCGATGCCTTGCCATAATAAAGGGTATTGATTAACAGGTCGATTGATCAGGCCATAGCTGACCAATAAATCGATTGAGTGCTTTAATGCACTATCCTCAGCAGATATCCAAGGCCCAGCGTAGCTGTGAAGTGATAAAGTGCACAAACCGATTGCACTGAGATATTTTAACTTCATGCGTGCAGTTTCTCCTTCAGGGCGCTAGCAACCAGTGGGTCAACAAATTCACTGACATCTCCGTGGTGAAGCGCGACCTCTTTGACTAAGGTTGAGGAGATAAATGAGTTTCTTTCTGATGGCGTTAAAAATACGCTTTCTAACTCTGGGTATAGTCTACGGTTCATATTGGCAAGTTGAAACTCATAGTCAAAGTCAGAGACAGCGCGGATCCCCCTAATCAAGACATTGGCATTTTGTGCTTTTGCTAGGTCAACTAATAGACCTGAGAATCCGATAACTTTGACATTTGGTATGTCACACAGCACTTCTTTAGCTAATTCTACACGCTCTTCAAGTGTGAAACAGGGCTTTTTTGAAGGGTTGTGTGCGATGGCTAATATGACGGTATCAAACATATTCGCAGCGCGTTTTATAAGATCAGAATGTCCGTTTGTCAGCGGATCAAATGTACCTGGATATAGAGCTATAACTTTCATCAGATTGTTGCAACACAAAAAATTTTTGCTATGTTAGCAGCCTTCTAAAGCAAATTCACTGGTCTGCTTTCAAATTTGCTCATTTAACCTTGTATATGTTTAGTGCTATTTTCAATTAACCAAGTGGCCGCCAAGCCGTTACTTTAATTAAGCGTGTAAAGAGAGTTGGATATGAATACCAAGGAAAAAATAATTCGTACGAGTATTGCCCTGTTTAACCTGCATGGTGAACGAGCAATAACCACCAATCACATTGCTTCCAATATGGGGATTAGCCCGGGAAACTTGTACTATCACTTTAAAAATAAAGAAGACATCATCAGGCATATTTTTTCTCTCTACAGCGAACATTTGAGCACGCATTTTAAGCCATTAAGTATTGAGCATGAGCCTTTGGAGCAATTGACACAGTACTTAGACTCTTTGTTTGAGTTAATGTGGCGATATCATTTCTTTTACGACAATCTCACGGATATTTTGGCGCGTGATAAAGGCTTGAAAAAAGATTATATCGAATTTCAATCACAGTTATTTGAGCAAGTTAAAGCCGTTGTTATCGGCTTGCGCAGTGCCGGTGTGATTGATATTGAAGACTATGATGTGGATGAGTTGGCACATATGCTCAAAATGGTTGTTAGTTTTTGGACTCCTTATGTCAAAGCAAGAAGGTTGACAGGAGTACTTGAGCAAAAAGATATCTACAATGGTATTGTGAAAGTGCTGATGCTATTTAAGCCTTATGCAACACAAATGAGCAGTGAAAAAATAGCGCAGCTGAGAGATTATTATCAAGAGCAGGCTGATACAAGCTTACCAAGTATTGCTTAATCGGCTGTAATCGAGCTGCCATCTGACGTTGGCAGCTTTAGCTGTGGTCCTCAACTATTTGCCAATCTCGCTGATTATTTCCTAGTCTTTAATAAGTTTGCTATAATCCCGCGCCTTAAAATGATTCAACGTCTTGTGCGTTTATAGTTTCACACCAGCGAGTAACTTCATATGCTTAAATTTATCGTCAAGCTGCACCCTGAGATCGTCATTAAAAGTAAATCAGTGCGTAAGCGTTTCACTAAAATTTTAGAAAAAAACATCAAGCTTTTGCTGGGCCGAGTTGATGAAAAGATTTTCGTGAAAAACAACTGGGATAATATCACGGTTGTGAGTCAGTTAAGTGATGATAAAACACGCTTGGCATTGATTGATGGCCTAAAGCGTGTGCCTGGTGTGACGTTATTTTTAGAAGTACAGGAAGTGACCTTCGAAACGTTGGATGATATCTACCAACACACTTTACCATTAGTGCGTGAGCAAATTGCGCATAAAACGTTCTGTGTTCGTGTGAAACGTCAAGGTAAGCATGACTTCACTTCAAGTGATGTAGAGCGTTACGTGGGTGGCGGGCTAAATCAAAATGTTGAAACGGCAAGTGTAAAATTAACTCGACCGCAAGAGACGGTTAAAATCGAAATAAAGGACCAGTTTGCCTATATCGTGCGTGCCCAATATCGTGGTTTAGGCGGATTCCCACTGCCTACTCAAGAAGATGTGCTGTCTTTAATGTCGGGCGGGTTTGATTCGGGTGTTGCCAGTTACCAAATGATCAGAAAAGGCGCTCGTACGCATTTCTTATTTTTCAACTTAGGTGGGGCTGCACATGAGATTGGCGTGAAGCAAGTGAGTCATTACCTTTGGAAGCAGTATAGCTCAACACATAAAGTAAAGTTTATTACGGTTGATTTTGAACCTGTCGTTGCAGAAATTTTGGAAAATGTAGAAAACAGCCAGATGGGTGTTATCTTAAAGCGTATGATGATGCGAGCGGGTAGCGCTGTCGCACAAAAGCTTGGTATTCAAGCACTTGTTACAGGTGAAAGCATTGGTCAGGTTTCCAGCCAAACATTGGCAAACTTAAGTGTTATTGACCGTGTGACTGAAACTTTGATCCTAAGGCCGCTGATCCAGAATGACAAAGAAGAGATCATCCGGATTGCCAGAGAAATTGGTACATGTGAAATGGCTGAAGCCATGCCTGAGTACTGTGGTGTGATCTCTAAAAAGCCAACGGTTAAAGCGGTACTTGAGAAAATAGAAGCAGAAGAAGCTAACTTCGATTTTGATGTATTGGATACTGTCGTCGATAACGCGGTGATTAAAGACATTCGTGATATCGAAGTTGAAGCAAAAGAAGAAGTCAAAGAAGCAGAAAACGTCAAAGAGTTACCAGAAAACGCAGTGGTCGTTGATATTCGTTCTCCAGAAGAGGAAGATGCAGATCCATTGGAAATCGACGGCATTGAAGTGATCCATTTACCGTTTTTCCGTTTAGCGACTAAATTCGGTGATTTGCCTCAAGATAAAGACTATTACCTCTATTGCAGTAAAGGGGTAATGAGTCAGCTACAAGCACTGATCTTACATGAAAATGGTTTTACTAAAGTTAAAGTCTACAGACCATAAAAAATACTAGAGCAGGCTTAAGTCTGCTCTATCAGTTTTATTTGTCGCCATAATCTGTCGTTGATATCCGCATGGCGACCATGCTTTTGTGCTGTTAAAGAGATAAAGCCACAAATTGCATCTATTTCAGAACGCCTTTTAAGCTTGATATCTTGTGCCATCGATGACGTATTCTTTGCGGTTAAAGTCATAACGTTGTAGGCACGAGCAAGTTCTTCATTTAATTTTAATTGAACCCCCTCTAAGTGCGCAATAAAACAAGCTTCATTAAGCAAGTCTAATACGTCAGAGGCATATTTGGGAGCCCTCAATGCACCATTGGGGCATTGCTTAATCGCACTTAATGGATTGATGGCAATATTTACACAGAGCTTTTGCCAGCGGATCACGTTGATGTCATCAACCATTTCAATGGGATCAAAACGCTGTGAGAACCATTTTTGATATACATCGTTCAGCGTGAGTTGCGCCGCTAAGTTGCAAGCGCCCAGTTGAGTGAGGCCTGGGCCTTTAAATATCACTGTGTTTGGGGCTGATTTCATACCACCCATAGAGGTACTGAGAAAAAACAGCGCCTGTTTTGAAGCTAACTTGGCGCTGATCTCAGAGAGGTCGTGCATGCCATTATGGCTGAGAATAATATCAGCGTCATGACTCAAATGGGGTATAATCTCTTTGCAAGCCTGTTCTAGCTGGTAGGCTTTCACTGGCACGATACAGGTCTGAATTTTTTTATTCAGCTGTTTCAATGTGGTCACTTGTACATTGAGGCGATGCTGTATTTTGCCTCGAGTGAGAAAGTATTCAGTATCTGTGCTATCACGTGTGATAAGGACCACCGTATGGTGGTGAGCGAGCCTTTCAGCCAAAAGTAACCCAATTGCCCCACACCCAAGGATATAAATCTCACTCATTATTTAGCCTGCGTTGCTTAAAGCGTTGGTAAAACCATATGGCAATGAAGTAGCTAATAGCACCTGCTACATCAGCAATAAAGTCGCCTAGAGATGCTTGCCTGTATGGGATGGTAGATTGCATCCACTCTACGGCCGCACCATAACTTATTAGTAGCACCATATGAAACCAGATCTTGAATCTAAAAGCGCGATGGGAGAAAAATGCAAGTGCAAAAAATACCCCAAAGTGCACGACTTTATCTAAGTGCTCTATTCTTAAGCCATGACCTTTCACTTCTTTTGCAAAAAGGTATGTGATGACGATTAAAAACAGTAAAAGTAGTGTTCTATATACTTTTCTGGTCACATGTGCTCCAACTTCGATGTGATGAAAATTGAGTATAACACTGAAATATTAAAAGTGGCTTAATAGCAAATGTATGAATACACAGCAGTATATGACTATGCACCAGCGTTCAAGGTGATGTAAAAAAGTATATATTATTGCTAGCGAGCATTGTTATAATTCGACATAAATTTGTTTTGAGGAGAAAGCAATGCCTTCATTTGATATTGTATCTGAAATTGAAATGACGGAAGCAAAAAATACCGTTGATAATGCAAACCGTGAGCTAGAAACGCGCTATGACTTTCGTGGTGTCGAAGCATCGATCGAGTTAAAAGACGAAGTGATCCAGTTAAAATCTGAGTCTGAACAACAGGTGATGCAACTGTTTGATATAGTCGTAGGTAAAGCAGCAAAGCGTGGCTTAGATGTTGGCTGTTTTGAGTTAAAAGACGTAGAGCGCAGTGGTAAAACGTTTGCACGTAAAGTGGCGTTAAAGCAAGGTATTGATAAAGATATGGCTAAGAAAGTCGTTAAGCTTATCAAAGATTCTAAGCTTAAAGTACAAGCGGCTATTCAAGGTGAAGAAGTACGTGTTACAGGAAAAAAGCGTGATGATTTACAAGAAGTTATGCAGCTTATTCGTACGTCAGAACTAGGTCAGCCATTCCAGTTTAAAAACTTTAGAGACTAATTGGTTTCTCAACTAGGGTTTCAGATCAATAGATGGTGCTGGAACTCTAGACGTCCATTGACAATCCCCCCTTAAATCTCAGACAATGTGCGCGGAATTTCGAGGTGCCTGACCCGACAGATAGACTGTCGGTATATTGGATAATCGGGAAGTTGGTGCGCAAGACAGAACTTGGCAATGCCAACGCTGCCCCCGCAACGGTAAAACTGTTTAAATTGGTTGAGCCCGGAGACCGGCCTTGAATTTGACTCATTTGATGAACTTTGTGCGGTGGGCACAGAGTAGGGGACCTTCATGTTAAAAATTTCTGCGCTAAGTGCTGCTGTATTAGCAGCGGTATCATTTCACACATCTGCGACTCAAGAAATAGAGCGTATTACCGTTACAGCAAATAAAATTGAGCAGTCGCAAAAAGATGTATTAGCGTCTATATCGGTAATAGAACGCACAGACATCGAGCGCAGTGGCGCACGCGACCTGGTTACGCTTCTATCTCAGCAAGCTGGTATTCAAATTAATTCAAACGGTGGTTTTGGCCACAATGCTGGTTTGACTTTAAGAGGTGCAAGCTCAAAGCATACTCTGGTATTGATTGATGGAAATCGAGTGGGCTCTGCAACACTAGGCTATAAGTCAATTGCAAAAGTGCCTCTGCAAAGTATTGAACGTGTTGAAATATTAAAAGGATCTCGAGCAGCAATTTATGGCTCTGATGCTATGGCTGGCGTGATCAACATTATCACTCGTCGTGCGGAGCATACAACAGCGGATATTACCCTGGGTAGCAATAGTTATCGCAATGCTCAAGTCGCTACTTCGTTTAAGAATGATGTGCTGACTGTTTTAGCAAATTTGGGCTACGAAGAAACTGATAATTTCGACGTGCTACAGGGTACACAGCCTGACAAAGATGCTCATGATAACACCAGTTTTGGGCTGAGAGCCGAGTACCAAATTACGTCAGAAAGCAAAGTATTTGCGGCTTTTCAAGGCAGTGAAGGGGATACAAGCTATGATAGTCGCTTCGGATCTAGCAATGCGACTGTATACCAAGATAAGTTCGACAATCAATTTTTAAGCATCGGTTTTGAGACGCAGTTGGGTAATGTATCACATGCATTTACAGCAACGAAATCGCAAGATGAGTCCTTGGATGTGAGTGAGTTTGGTGACAGCAAAACGGTGACTAAACGCAATATATTCAATTACGATGGCCATATTGATGTGCAAGAAAACTGGGTTGTTCTGGGGGGGGTCAATGCAACAGAAGATGATGTATCTGCATCAACTTCTACCTATGTACAGAGTGAGCGTGATACCTTGGGTGTATTTGTAGGTACTGTTTACGAATATGATCAAGCTTTGGTAGAGGCAACGGTACGTTATGACGATGATGATCAGTTTGGCAGTGAAGTGACACAAAGTCTCGCATTGGGATATAAAGTACATCGCGATGCTACATTTAGACTAGCCCATAATACTGGCTATAAAGCACCTACTTTTAATGATCTGTATTTTCCTTCATCTGGAAACCCGGCACTATTACCGGAAGAGTCAGATAACTTTGAGCTTGGCTTAAAGGCAGCGATGGCTGACACTGTGATAGATTTTGCGATTTATCAAACGGATTACACAAATAAGATAATATGGAGACCTAATGCTAACGGCAATTGGGGACCTGATAATGTCGAGAATGCACAGCATCAAGGTTTAGAGCTGAGTATTTCAAATACGTGGCTGTATGGTATTGAGTCAGACTTCAATTTCGCATTTGTAAATGCTAAAGACAAGACCAATGGTAAGCCACTTCCTCAGGTTGCAAAGAGCACTGTTAATTGGCAGCTCGCTAAACAATGGGATGACTTTGAAGTGATCACTGAGCTGCAGTTCCGTGGTCGTCGAGACAGCACGGCAGCTTTACCTACTGGCGAAGCATTTAGATTAAACTCATATACCTTGGTGAACTTAGCGGCCAATTATGATTTGTCTGACGCACTTAAGTTATCTGCGCGAATAGAAAACTTACTCGACAAAGAGTATGGTGCGGTTGCATCCAGCCTAGTAATGAATGAGCAAAGCGAAGTGACAGGCGTGAATTATTACAACACACCTGAAAGACGTTTCTTTGTTAATTTACAATATCGCTTTTAAGCGGTAAAAAAAAGGTGAGCGAGTGCTCACCTTTCTTATTCTAAGTAGGCGCTAAATCGCTGCTCAAACTTAGCTACCTTAGGCGCAATCATAATGCTGCAATACCCTTGATTGGGGTTATCATCGAAGTAGTTTTGGTGATATTGCTCGGCATTATAAAATGTATCAATTTCACTCAGTTCAGTGACAATGGTGTCTTGGTACTCAGGTTGCAGCTTTGTTATATGAGCTTGGGCTAGCTGTAACTGCGCATCGGAATGATAAAAAATGACACTGCGGTACTGTGTACCAATGTCATTACCTTGGCGATTTAGTTGCGTGGGATCATGTAGTGTAAAAAACATTTCAAGTAGCTTCTCAAACGATACTACATTCGGGTCAAACGCCAGTTGCACAACTTCTGCATGGCCTGTTGTGCCTGAGCAAATATCTTTATATGTTGGATTGAGTGTACTGCCGCCGCAGTAACCAGACGTTACTTGTGTAACCCCTTTAACTCTGCGAAAAGCAGCATCGATACACCAAAAACACCCGCCACCAAACGTGGCCAGTTGTGATTCACTCATTATTCAACTCCTTCGTTTTGCTCACGATGAGGAAAAGCTTGTTGCTGTTTCCCCAGCTCAACAGCAGTATGCTCAGGTGAGCGGGTTCGTTTAGCCAATATGCTATAGGCTGTTGGAATAACAAACAAGGTTAAAATCGTTGCTAAGCTAACCCCCGCGAATACGACGACACCAATTACCATTCTGCTCTCAGCGCCGGGTCCCGTCGCTAACACTAAGGGAATTGCGCTCATAACCGTGGTTAAAGAGGTCATGATAATAGGGCGCAGACGCTGTGTCGCAGCGGTGATGATGGCGTGTTCGAAAGCCAAACCTTTGTCGCGTAATTGGTTGGCAAATTCCACGATTAAAATCCCATTTTTGGCACTGAGTCCTATCAACATAACGATGCCAATTTGACTATAGATGTTGATTGAGTTGTTACTAAAGTACAAACCTAACATGGCGCCAATTAATCCCAGAGGCACTGTTAACATAATGACAAATGGATGCACAAAGCTCTCAAATTGTGCCGCCAAAACCAAGAAGGTGACTGTCAGTGCAAGGATAAAGACATAGGTCATTGCAGATGCGCCTTCATAAAAGAGCTGAGACTCACCTTTATAGTCGATGGCGCCGTCAATCTGATTTTCTTCACTGGCCACAGTGTTCAAAAAATCCAATGCCTGCTCGAGTGTATAGCCCTCTGCAAGATTGGCTGAAATGGTGATTGCACGCATACGGTTGTAGCGGTTTAACCTTGCTGCAGTGGCTTCTTCTTTGATGGTGATCAGACTATCGAGAGGAATGAGTTGGCCTGTTCGGGAAGACACATATACGTTATTAATATCTGTTGGCGTTGTAAAGTCAGCCTTAGTGCCCTTGAGGATCACGTCATATTCTTCACCTCTGTCAATGAAGGTGGTGACACGGCGCTGGCCAAGCATGGTTTCTAACGTGCGACCGATATCGTCGGTGGACACACCTAAATCAGCCGCTTTGAGTTTATCAATACTGATCAAAAATTGTGGGAATGTTTCTTTGTAATCATGATCAAGCCGAACTAATCCTGGGTTGCTTCTTGCCCGCTCAAAAATTCGGTCTCGCCAAGCGGCGAGTTCTTGGTAGTCGTTGCCTTGCAATACGAACTCAATGGGTCGTGAAGACCCTCCGCCGCCAATACCTCGGCGCATAATCGCAAATGCTCTGACATCGGTTACCTGTTGCATTTTGCCACTGATCTCTGACATAACTTGCCAAGTGGAACGCTTTCGTTCATCCCAATCAGGCATACCAACAATGGCAACGCCCCCCATATTTCCCCAGCCAGGCACACGGATCAGCACACGGCTGAGTTCATTGTTTTCAACATACGGCAGGAGGTGCTGTTCAATTTGTGCCATATTGGCCGCATTATTTTCATAGCTGGCGCCTTCTGGACCACTCATCATTAGGAAAAATGTACCGCGATCTTCTTTCGGTGTCAGCTCTGAAGGGATTTGTTTAAAGAGACCATAACTCGCAGCTACTGAGAGCAGTAAAATGCATAAGAGTCCATAGCGGCTGTGTATATTACGTCTTAAGACATTTTGATAATGTCGCTCTAGCTTGCCAAATTGAAAGTTCATCCACTTTGAAAAGCGACCCTCTTGTTCTTGTTTGAGTATTTTAGAACACAGCGCGGGCGATAGGGTAAGCGCCGTGATACTCGAGAAGATCACTGCGGCACTGACCGCCAGTGCAAACTCGGTGAATAGGGCCCCGATCCGGCCATCCATAAAGATCAGTGGCACGAATACGGACACCAACACCAATGTTGTGGCGATGATTGCGAAACCGACCTCTCTGGCTCCTCTAAAAGCTGCTAATAATCTTGGTTCGCCTTGCTCAATGCGGCGGTGAATGTTTTCAAGCATGACAATGGCGTCATCAACCACGAGGCCGATGGCAAGTACCAAGGCCAATAAGGTGAGCAAGTTGATTGAATAGCCCATTGCGAGTAAAAACATAAATGTTGCTATGAGTGCCACTGGCACCGTTACCGCAGGAATAAGCGTTGCACGAATGTTGCCCAAGAAGATGAAAATAATGAGTACAACTAACCCCATGGCAATGGCGAGCGTGCGATAGACCTCTGAAATAGACTCACGAATAAAAATAGACGAGTCATAGCTGTCTTCAATTTTGGTGCCTTCAGGTAGGTTCCTCTTGATGGCAATAAGCTCTTTTCTCACGTTATCAACAACGTCCAATGTATTGGCTTTGGCCTGCTTTACAATGCCAAGCCCAATCATATTCTTACCGTTTCCTCTGAAGGTACTTTCTTCATCTTGTGCTTCTAAAGACACATTAGCCACTTCGCCTAAGCGAACTAAATAGCCATTTTCGCCGCGTTTAACAACCAGTTCATTGAAATCATGTTGTGAGGTGTAACTACGGGCAATTCGCACGGCAAAGTCACGGTCTAAAGACTCAATTTCACCAGCGGGCAGTTCAACGTTTTCGCGACGCAATACGCTTTCAATATCACTACTTGTTATACCTCTGGCGGCCATGGCTTGACGATCAAGCCAAATTTTCATGGCATACCTACGTTCTCCGCCTATTTGCACGCGTGACACACCATCAACAACGGCAAGTCGGTCAACAACATAGCGCTGTGCGTAGTCAGAAAGTTGCAGCGTGTCCATTGAAGTGCTGTTAAGTACAAACCACGCTATGGCGTTTTCATCGTCACTTGATTTTGATACTTCAGGAGGGCGAACTTGTTCAGGTAATCTATCTAAAGCGCGAGAGACACGCTCTCTCACATCATTCGCTGCAGCATCAATATCTCGGTCGACATTGAACTCTATGGTGATATTAGAGCGACCATTTCGACTTGATGAATTGATACTTTTTATGCCTTCAATTCCAGAAATACGGTTTTCTAACACTTGGGTAATTTTAGCTTCAACGACAGCAGCCGACGCGCCAGTATAATCGGTGCTGACATTAACGATCGGTGTTTCAATATCCGGGTACTCTCGCAAAGGTAGCATGGTGAATGCAACGATACCGAATGTGAGTAAGAGTAAATTGATAACAATGGCAAAAGTGGGCCGCTTAACAGCCATATCAGTGATTTTCACATTTTACCCCTTAACAGACACTTGGCTACCACTACGCAATTTGGTGGTGCCTTCAGTCACAACTAATTCTCCAGCTTGAACCCCTGTGACGGCGACCCAGCCGGAGAAGCGATTTAACAATGTGATCTGCTGTTGCTGTACTTTGTTATCCTTAACGACATAAACAAAGTGCTTATCTTGTCGTGGTATTAAACTTTTTTCCGGCACCATTAAGGCGTCAAGTTGCTGCAATTGGACTGCCACATTCAATAACATGCCTGGACGCAGTGCGTGGTCAGTGTTGTTAAAGTTGGCGGTAACTTGAATACTGCGTGTTGCTTCGTTTATACGGGGGTCAATATGTGAGATCTGGCCCAAAAACGCACGACCAGAATAAGCGTCGCTGGTCACATTGGCTGTCATGCCTAATGCCAGCTTCGCCAAGTACTTTTCTGGTAACTGAAAATCAACTTTAATGATACTGATATCATCGAGTGTGGTCAGTGGGGTGTTGTCTTTGACATAACTGCCGATTGATACCAAACGTTTGCCAAGTACGCCATCAAAAGGCGCATGAATACTCATTTCTGATAATTTGAGTTTCGTCGTTTGCAGTTGTGTGGTTAATGCGTCAACCATTGAGCGTTGTGCGTCTAACTGAGAACGTGCTGCTGATTGTGTTTTGGCTAGTTCTGTTAAGCGAGTCAACTGCCTTTGCTGCTCTTTTAAATTGATAGTCAACTCTTTGACAGCTAGAAGTTCCTCTTTATTATTGAGTTGAGCAAGTTTTTGACCGCGAGAGACCTCTTGCCCATCCACAAATGAGATGTCACTGATGTAATCGCTGTGTGAACTCGTAATATCCACAGCTTGATTCGCTCGGGCTGAGCCGATGGCGTTTGCTGTGATGGCGCGTTGTTCGGCAACAACCTCATGGACTGACACTTCGACGGTTCTTGTCGAACGATTTGTTTGCTCTCCTTGTGACGCAGGAAAATAGAGATAGCCGCATAATGCGAATAGCATTAAAATGAGAGTAGGAAAAAGGGCTTTGCCCGACTGTTTTGCACGCATAATTTAATCTCACTATTTGTAGATGATTAGTGTACAAAAATTCTTACGAGAGAAAATCACGGATATCTTGTATATTTGTGTATTAAACGAAAATATAACAGAACAGATTAATGTGTACCTAAAAGGTTACTGACATGCGTAAAGCAAAACCCTGTAAAAGGTGCTTACAACTGAGAAAGTTATTCGTGTGGTTGATTGCCATGCTGATATTTTATTGGTGGTTTTATTATGCATAAAGTTTCATTACGCGCCTCTGCGAATCGCCATAGTATAGAGTTTATGCTCGCTGGTGGTATTTGCTTAGGAGTGATTATTTTATTCGTGACGTTGCGTGCTACACCACCTACGATATTGGAGCTGGCCCTAGCGGCAGCAGCTATCTGCTCGATATTATTGGGTTTTTTGAAAAGTCAGCAGCCTTTCTACAGCATCGAATTGAGCACGTTAGCGTTTAACTATGTACATAAATTTGGCGTTATGCACGTTTCTCATGGCAATTTTCACTCCAGCGGTGTCCCTTTTGTAACTCAAGGAGTTGAAAACCTTGAGTTAAATGCTGTAGGTATTAAACTAAACAATATTGATGAGTTTTTAGCAGAGCTTACCCCCCGTTTGGCTGGTAAGTTGCTAATTGAACAACGGCATATTTTTTTACAAGCTGTTAAAATACATTGCGCAAATGGCAATTGTCCATCAGAATGGCTGGTTGAGGAAACCTGTTATGAGTCGCCGAATGGGCGAGTTTACACAGGTCTAATGGCTATGTTTGCAAACCGGATGCAAAATTTAAAAACGGTCACAGGGTACGATTTATTGTTACCTGCGAATGTTTTGGATAGGGATATATGGCAATTTGCTACTATTTTAAACCACTGGAAATTAAATCCAGAAAAGGTGGTCAGAGATTTGCATGAGCAAATAGCCACCGCTAGATGAAGTAACAGGATATATACATGAGCTTCGATAAAGCCTTTATTAAAAGTGGTCGAAATACCATCATCCATAAAGATAAAAAGCTCGATTTAGTGATCGTAAACGGGGAAGCCCATCCGAGAATTAAGGTAACTGCGACTGGTTTGATACCTTTCAAAGAGGAGTTGCCGAGAAACCGTCGGGAAGCTAAAGAGCGTTATTTAGAGGTGGTGCAAATATCAAGTCCGGACGTATTCAGTGAAGTAAAACGGCTGCTATTTATTCAGTCACTAGACGGTCGTGAATACAAAGTTGATTACAGTAAAATTGGTACTAAATTATTTGTTCGGATTCACCAAGATAGCTACCTCTAACTTGACACTGAGGTAGTCAGTTAGGAGTTGTAATGCTAAAAAAATCGCTTATCGTCACAGCCGTCTCTGTTGTTTTGAGTGGCTGTGGGGGCTCTGGTGGCTCAGATGAAGAAGTTGTCAGAGCCAGCATCAATGCAGGACAAGATGTCACTGTCATAGAAAAGAATGAATTTACACTCAAAGCGACTGCGTCACCAACAGGTGGGACGTTCAATTGGCAAGTGACTTCAGGTCCCTCATTCGAAGGTTTTCCTCAAACAGGCGAAGAGCTTACTGTCACTGCTCCCGATGTTAAAGGGGATAGCATCGCCGTATTAAAAGTAGATTATCTGGCACCATCAGGTGAACTCGTGTCAGACATGCTCAATGTCAATATCACGTCTAATAATCAATTGCCGGTTGCTAAAGTGACTCAAACAGGCCCTGAAACGCCGCCTTCAAAGTATTTGGATACCGTGGTGTTATCTGCGGCTGATTCGAGCGATCCTGACGAAAACGGCCAAGTTGTAGGTTATAAGTGGGAGCTGATATCAGGACCCAGTAATATCACTGTTGAAGACAGTGGCAGTGTGACCTTAAGTTTTGTACATCCTCTGCTTGCCGATACTCAGACGGCAGTATGGCGCTTAACCGTGACAGATGATGAGGGGGGCAGCACCACCACCGATTTTAGCGTTGCATTGGCAAAAAACGACAAGGTGGTGTTGGCCAATGCAGGGGACGATCAGCAGGTATTGGAGTTCGATACCGTGACTTTGGATGCGACCAAGAGTGTGACTGTGGATGGCGAATATACTTGTGCCTGGCAGCAATCCAGCACAGGAGATAGCATTACCTTGGCTGATAGCAGCGCTTGTAAAACCACATTCCAAGCGCCGGATAAAGACGACAAAACATTCGCAACATTTAAAGTCACTGTGACTGACTCGTCTAATCGCACCGGCGATGACGAAGTCCGTATTGATATCTTGCCCAAGCCGTTGAGTAACCTAAACGACAGTGGAGCCAGTGCTTGCTATAACGACTCAGCCATCATTAACTGTGATAATACTGAGTTTCCACGCCAAGATGCTGAGCTCGGTCGAGACAGTGTGGCTCAAGTTATTTCTAAAGAGGGCACCGGTAGCCTTGCCTTTGACTTTACGAAGCTAGACGCTGATGGTAAAGAGTTACGTGATGATGCATCCACATTTAGTTGTGTGCGAGATAATATCACGGGATTAGTGTGGGAAGTAAAAGAAGCAACCGCAGGCACATTACCTACTACGTCAACGCGCAATGCGCAAAATCACTATACTTGGGCTCTAAACCCCGACGGAACAGAGTTAATTGGCAGCGAGTACCCGGTGATAGATCCGGCACCCTGTCCGCACATTAGCGATACATATCGATGTGGTGTGCAAGCTTTTATCACTCGTGTAAATAGTGAGTCGGGTGGCTACTGCGGTGGTAATACTTGGCGCTTGCCAAGTTATACAGAGCTTATGAGTATTGTAGATTTTGGCCGTGTAGGTGTTCATGTACTCGACCCTACTTTCTTCCCAAATGTGCCACAAACGTCACTGCAAGGGCATTTGTATTATTGGACCATTCAGACCGCGGTTGGGGGAACCGATGGCAGTGATGGCAATTTAACTCGTGCTTATGTAATTGATATGGAAACAGGTAATGATGTGCCTAGGGCAAAAGCGCAAACTGCGTACGTGAGGCTAGTGCGAGGTAATACCAATGCAAATTAAGATGATTTTGGCCGCTGCATTATTTAGTCCTTTTGCGATTGCTCAGCAGTGTGCTTCCAATACCTCGGTGCCGCTTTCAACACCTGATGATCGCTTTATCATTAATACGGATGGTACCGTGTGTGATACTATAACTGACATTATGTGGCAGCGATGTACATTTGGTTTTGTGTACAACGCCGAAACCGAGAGTTGCGATAATAAAGAGCAACAATTGAATTGGCAGCAAGCACTGGCAGCTGCAAATAACAGCCGTTTGGGTGACTATGATGACTGGCAGTTACCAAATGTGAAAGAGCTCGCAACCTTAGTAGAGAGAAGCTGTGAGGATCCCGCCATCAATACGACGGTATTTTTAGGTAATCACAGTGGTAATTACTGGACCAATACTACGAATGTTAAAGACATCTCACGCGCATGGACGTATCAATTTTCAGATGGTCTGAATGACAGTTCAAGTATTAAAACATCAGATGCGTTTGTACGATTAATGCGATATACCTTTTGCCCAAAATCTGAACAATAAATTGCGAAGCGGGTAGAGGGGGTTGTACATCGAAAATGTATGCAGCTCATCTCGCTTGGGTTAAAAATAAGTTTGGTTGAAAAATAAAATTTGCTACCCTCATGCTATTACGTATGGGGGTAGTATGAAGTTGTCTATATCTAGCGCTAAATCTGTGTTCTTGTCACTGTTACTCAGTGCGTCGAGTTTTGTGCATGCTGATGATAAATGTGATGTGGAATTAGGACATGGTTTGATCATCACTGATTCTGTGATCCGCATACTTGATAACGGCCAAACCCGAGTACAAATCAATAATGATAACCAGCTATTGGTGCGCGGCATGTGGGTTAAGCTTAATGAGCAAGAAACTCAAGTTCTGCAAGAGTACGCAAAAGGGATCCGAGATACGGTACCTGAGCTCGTTAACTTAGCAACGGATGGGGTCAACTTGGGGCTCAGCGCTATAGAGCAAGTAGTGGAAGGCATGTCTGATAGTAACCCTGAAGTCCTAAAAACGCAGCTGCAATATGTGGAGCGTGCGCTTATGGATAAGTTTAAGCGTGGCGAAGACTTTTATTATATTGCACCGCAATCGCTGTCTAAAATTGATGATTTCTTTACCAAAGAGATAAGCGGCAAAATCCACTCTGCGGTGCACGGCTCTCTTGGCGCGATCCTTGTGTCGGTTGGCGATGCATTTAAATCGAGAGAGGGTAATATAGAAAGTCGCTTTTCTGACATGGGACAACGTATGGAGATTATTTCTAAAGAAATTGACAAGTCTCTACAACAAAAAGCCGCTCAGCTTGAAGTTAAGGCAAACGAATATTGCGAGTGCCTCAATACTTTGGATGAAACTGAAAAACGTTTACAAGTTATTGTCCCAAGCTTAGCGGCGTTTGATCTAGTACAGATCCGATCTTAAACATCTAGTTTATACAACCGCTTGGCGTTTTCAAAGCTAAGGTTTTGCCATACACTGCTATCAACTTGTTGAATAAGCTCATAATAGTGCTGCCACTGTGCCTGATAATCACGATGGATGAGGCAAACCGGGTGATTAGTTGCCAGCATCACACGTTCTGGACCAAAGTAGGTTAATAGCGCTTGAAGTTGATAGTGTGGTGTCATCGGCGCATCTAACAGCTCGTGCCCTGAAAACTTGATATAGCAGTTTTTTAATTGCGAAAGTAATTGAATATTTTCTTGCCATGTATGGTTCTCAGTCATGAATCCCGCATGATTAATCACCAAAGTGGCTTCTGGCTGTTCGCTGTAAATCTCATACATATGGCGACTGACATCGTTGTTATGTACTTCAAATTGCGCCTCAAAATGTATGCTTTGCTGTGCTAAATAATGGAGGTTCTGCACGGTATGCTGGGACAGCAGTCGCTGGGCATCATCACCTTCTGTGATATCCCTAATGGCAATTAAACTGGGGTGTTGGAGTTCTTCTAGCGCATTGCGAAACTGTTCGTGTGGACTGTCTATTTGGGCATAAGCGACGGCTTTATAAGGCAGTGGGGGTACGATGTTCGCTAACCACTGCAGCTCTTTGATTGGATGAATATTATCGAACCCTGCTTCGACATGCACGCAAGCTGCAACTTGAAAAGTTACATCACCTTGCAATGCACATGGTAAATGGTTTTGTTGGATCTCACTCAAGTTACGCCAAGCTGGAGGGTTGTGCTTTAACCAGCTGTAATTACCTTTGTCGAGATCAAAAAAATGCAAATGTGGGTCGATTATCTTCATTAGCGTGCTGTATAACCACCGTCTATGGTTTGCAAACTACCAGTAATAAACGCAGCATCATCACTGAGTAAAAATGCCACCAGCGCGGCAATTTCATTAGGTTGACCTAATCTGCCTAGCGGCTGAAGAGCGGCTTCTTCGGCCACAACTGCTGTTTTGTCGGCACCGCTTTGTGCACAATATCTGTCAATTGCATTGTGGAACAGTGGCGTTTCGATTGTACCCGGACAGACCGCATTGGCGCGTATATTGTACTGGGCATAATCTAGGGCGGTAGTTTTTGCCATCGAGGCCAGTGCATGTTTACTGAGGTTGTAAGCAAAAGAGTTAGGTTTCCCTACATGTGCTTGGTCTGAGGAAATCAGCACAATCTTACCATCACGTTGCGTTTTCATCGCTGGTAGGACTGCTTGTATGGCTGCATACGCCCCTTTTACATTGAGCGCGAATAATGCATCTAACGTTGCTTCATCTGTGTTTTCAATAGTCGCACTGAGGTGTTTGCCTGCATTTGATATTAAAGCATCTACGCGACCAGTGTCTTCGACAATACTGTGGATGGCCTGTTTAACTTGCTCCACTTGGCTTACGTCGCACTGACGGTATTCACCGAGGTCGCTATGTACAATATCGAGGTTAAATACTCGGTAGTTTTGATTCAGCAGCTTTTCGACAATGGCTTTGCCAATGCCAAAGCTGCCACCAGTAATGATGGCAACAGGTTGCATATATTTTCCTTAGTGGTCGTGACCACAGCCGCCTGCGCCGTGCACATGGCCATGGGATAGTTCTTCGGCTGTCGCTGCTCTCACATTAATAACTTCAACATCAAAGGTCAGTGTCTTGCCAGCAAAAGGGTGATTTAAATCACAATCTGCATTAAAGCGACCGACTTTTACAATGCTTACTTGATGACGCCCTTGGTTTGATTCAACGATGGCTGTCATGCCTGGTTTCCATACTTTGTTTTTACCTAAGCCTTGCAGGTGCTTGATTGGGATACGCTGAATTAGGCCTTCTTGGTATTCACCATAGCTGTCTTTAGGTTCTAGTGTCACGGAAAATTTGTCGCCGGCAGATTTTCCGTCTAGAGCTTCTTCAAGACCTGGAAGCATGCCGTCTTGACCATGCAAGTAGTTTAGCGGCTCTCCATTTTTGCTCGATTCAATTTGCTCTGAACCTTCTGTTAGCGTGTAATGAAATTCTACCGCTGTATCTTTTGTAATTTGCATATGTATTCTTCTGTCTCTTGAGTGTGGCTTTATATTCTACGCTAGGGCCTAGTCTGGGGGCAAGCTAGGTTCAGCGGTGCTTGGGACTTCTTTCAGTTGGATTGCTTCCTCAAGTACATCGAGATAGCTTGGTGTCGTCACCGGATGCTTTGTCTGTGCTTTAGCTTTTGTAGGTAAATGTAAAATAAGTACTTTACCGGGAGATAGAATACTTGCTGATTGTAAGTTGTTCCAATCGAGTAAGTCTTTCAAAGGTACTTGATAGTGCTGGCTTAAATCCCACAAAGAGTCCCCTGCGATAATCGTGTGATGATGCTCTATAGTCGCTTGCTTAGGGGTTGCAAGCTGTTCTAAATAGGGACTTATCTTATAATTTACAGTGAGAGAGCGGTTAATATTCGCCTGATTTATTAGTAGCGTCTCACCAACCCTTATCAAGTTGTTTTGCTTATTATTCAATTGCTTTATTGCCTTTACTGAGGTCCCAAACTGGCGTGCAATACCATATAAAGTGTCATTGAGTTTGACTTGATAGCTTTTGCTAAATTGCTCGCGGTAAAATGGGCTTTGCATTAACGCTTGATCAGTAAGTGGCACTAACACTTTGTAGGGGCCTTGCTCTGGTGTTTGGTGCCGCAAATAACCGCTGTTCAAGTCATGCAATTGTTGTTTATCGATATTAAGCAGTTGTGATAAGACGCCAAAGTTAAATGCTTGGCCAACATCTAAAATTGTGGTGGAGGCCTGATTGGCAAGCTCAGGTCGTTTAAATCCTGTTTCTGGGTGCTTCAATAAGTAACTTAATGCCAGCAGTTTGGGGATGTAATCTGCGGTTTCTTTTGGGAGTTTTAGATGCCAATAATGTGTGCTTTTTCCCGCACTGCGATTACGCTTAATTGCTGCTTTGACACGGCCTTCACCTGTATTATAGGCTGCGATTGCATGCAGCCAGTTACCGTCAAATGTTTTGTGTAAATACGTCAAATAAGAAAGTGCGGCATCTGTGGATGCGAGTACATCACGTCGACCATCGTACCAGTCATTGCTTTGTAAGCCAAAATGGTAGGCGGTTGCATCTACCAACTGCCATATGCCTACGGCGCTTTGCTTTGATACAGCTTGAGGGCGAAAATCACTTTCTACAAAAGGTAACAGCGCAAGATCTAGAGGCAGTCCGCGCTGCTCTATTTTTTTGACAATATGGTACAGATACGGTTTAGCACGCTGGTTTACGGTAAGCAGATATTCTGGCTGTGATAAATACCACTCGACTCTGGTTTTGACGCGTTGATGCGGCGTTTGTTCAAAGCGAAGGTTCTGGGCAATGTGCTGCCATATGTCAGGTGAGCGATAAGGCTTGGGCGGCGCTTGTTCTTGCACCGCGCGTTGCGGCACTGTTTCAACGACAAGTTCAGGTTTTTTAGTCGTTAATAAGTCTTGCAATACATCCTGAAGTGAAGCTCTTTGAATAGGTGTTTGCTTACACCCTAAGATGCTTAAAAAAATGATGCAGCAACAAAGCTGTATATAAATGTTTTTACGGATCATAGGCGCTTAATACTGGAAAACACGATGGGTGATCAACAGATAAATTAGCATAGCTCATGTGTCGTACTATACCTTCTGGTGGTTATTTGTTCAAAAGCTAGTGTGCTTTTTTTGCTTTGTGGCCTGCTCAAAGTAGGCATCAAATTGACTTTTTGAAAAGCCACTTTGTTGATATTGCTGCCGTAACTCATCAACCTGTTGCGGGTTATATTTTGAATTTAATAGAGATAAAAACTGCATCGGTAGACGGAGTTTTGCGCTTTTATAGGGTTTACCAAATCCTGGAAGTACCCACTTTATTTGTTCGGAATGCTTAAGAGTATGCAGGGTTTTTTGCCAGCCCTGAGTGTGGGACTGGGGGACATATGGCAAAGCATTTGTTGTGTGACCACCAAAAAGGGCTTGGTTGCTATGACTATATACATATAGTGCAGCGCCTTTATAGCCTTCAACGGGCGTAACCGATAGCGAGTAACGGCCCAGATCCAGAGTAATGACTTTAGACACAGAGATCACTGTCGGTGGAGATATGTTATGCCAGCGGCTCAAGCGTTGCTTGGCTTGTTGTAACTTCGCATGCCAAGCTAGCTGCTTGGACTCGGGGACTTTAGAAATACGTTGTTGGCTCAGCAATAAGCTTTGCTCAAATCCTACGAGTTTTTGTTCCAACTCCTGCTTTATCGTATTACTTATCGCGTTTTTTGTAGATGTGTTATCTGTTGGAGTGTAAATCAGTGCGTTTGGAAAAGCGCTTTTGAGTAACGCGATACCAGATAGCTGCTTGGGGTCTAAGTTTGTGGCGACGATGAAGCACAAAGGCACGGTAAGTTTTGAACGCATTTGCGCAACTAACAATTCAAGCGCAACGAAGTCACCATGACTGTCTATCAAGGCTGCGCACTTATTACCTTGGATAATCGCTTGATTGGGGAGGAGGTAACGTGCTTCTTTGGTCGGCTCAATGAGCACAGTGTGTTTATCGACTTGATGCCAGTTTGCTGCCTGAGCATAGATGGGGGAGAGCATCAGCACGAGAAAGAGGCCAAACGCAATCCGATTTGGCATGGTTATTTAGCCTCTAAGTGTTCGCCCAAGCGTGCTACCAGCTGAGTACTTTTATTGGTCGCCATTTGATGCTCTTTTTCCAGTGCTTGAAAATCATGACACAGGTGTAAAGCAGCCATCAAAAGTGCGTTTTGATCTGTACGAACCGTGTCCCTACGTTTCATTTCATCAACGCGAGAATTCAATAATTCTACCGCATCAATGAGTGCTTGCTCTTGTCCCTCAGCACATGAAAACTGGTGGCTTTTACCGAGAAGGGTAACCGCCACCTGGCTTACTTTATCCGTCATTAGCTCGCCTGGTGAGCGCTCTGAAGTTTATCCAGTAAGCTGCTTAGCGTTGTGCTGGTTTCTTTTTGCTTTTCTTCACGTTCTAGTAGTTCTAACTGCAATGTTTCGTTTTCATCAACTAATTTACCATTTTGCTCTTTTAATTGGGTAATTTGCTGCTCTAGCTGCTCATTCTTACCAATCAGTTGATCTACCAGTTGTTCGAGTTGTGGAAGAATATCGTTCATTTTAAATGCGCTCTTATCACTGTGATTTGTCATGCAAATGTAAAGCAAAGCGGGCTTTATTACCAGTATTTGCGTAGCTTTATACTGATTTTTGCGCCGTTTTAAGAGATAATTCTGATAACTTCTTATTTTGTTCATTTGTTATTCATGAAAGTGGTCGGGTTTTGACCATTTTGAATTGAGACGAATTTTCAAAAAAGCCACTATAGTCAGTGAATAAAGGCCATTATGCTCAGTTATAGACATTCTTTTCATGCTGGTAATCCAGCAGACGTTATCAAACACTTAGTTTTAGCTGAAGTGCTCTCTTATATGACGCGTAAAGATAAGCCGTTCGACTATATAGATACGCACTCCGGCGCAGGTTTCTTTGAGTTGTCATCAAGCGATGCGCAAAAAACGCAAGAATTTGAGCAAGGAATAGGCCGATTGATGCACTATGGGGGGGAGAATGAAGCGATCCTCCGTTATATCGACATGGTAAAGAGTTTCAACGATAAAGCGTTGGCTTTTTACCCAGGCTCTCCAAAAGTGGCAGAACAATATCTGCGTAAACAGGATAAAGGCTGGTTTTTTGAACTCCATCCACAAGATTTACCTTTATTGCAAAAAAATACAGCTCATAAGCGCTCTTTGCGGGTCAAAGGGGAGGATGGATTTAAAGGGTTATTAGGGTTAGTGCCGCCTTTGTCACGCCGTGCCGTGGTGCTGATGGATCCGCCTTATGAAATAAAGTCAGACTATCAAAAAGCGGTAAAAACCATTGTAAAGGCGCATAAAAGTTTTACCTCAGGGACTTATATGATTTGGTATCCAGTGGTTGATAGAGATCGTATTGAGCACATGGAAGCTGAGTTGATTGCATCTGGTGTGCGCAATATTCAATTGTTTGAGTTAGCGACATCGGCAGATACTGATGAACGTGGTATGACGGCTTCAGGCATGATCGTGATTAATCCTCCTTATGTACTGAAAAATACCATGGATGCGGTGTTACCAGAGTTAGTCAAAGAGCTTGCAGATGATGATGGCTTTTTCCGCAGTGTTGAGTTGGTCGCGGAATAATTAAAGTTGTGTTCCAACCTGATCTTAACTAAGTTCAGGTTGTATTTTATTTGCTCCACTGGCGAAGATTTCATATGCTGAAGCTATGGATGCCAGTAATGCGTGCAAGAGTGAAGGATGTTAATGAGTAGTGAAACTGCTAAGGTAAAGAAAAACGCCGTTCAGTATATCGCCCGCCAAGCTATTTTAAATAGTGAACTGCAAGTACATGCCTATGAATTACTGTATCGTGACTCACACAATAATGTGTTTCCAAGCGGTGTAAGTGATGGGCTTGCAACGGGGCGTCTGTTCTTTAATTCGTTACTGTTTATTGGTTTAGATAGGCTCGCTGCGGGCGCTTTGGCATTTGTTAATTTTTCAGATGAAACACTCATACAAGAACTTCCTAAGCTACTAAGTCCACAGGGGCTTGTGGTGGAAATTGTTGAGCGCTCACAAGATATCGAGAGTTTGACTGCAACAGTCAGTAAATTACAAAATGTGGGCTATCGTTTTGCACTAGATGACTATGATGGCGATCCACGCTGGCAGCCTCTTTTAGACTTAGTTGACTTCGTGAAGCTGGAAGTCGAACTCCCTATCATCAAAACCACCATGATGGTGAAAAAGCTCAAACGTCAATATCCACACCTGCAAATAGTTGTGGAGCGAATTGAAACGCAAGAGCAATTTAATTTTATCCGCGCGGCAGGGGCTGATTATTTTCAAGGTTTTTTCTTTGCCAAACCTGAGATGCTCAATCATGGCAATGTGGAACCCTCTAAGCTTGCGGTATTTGATTTATTGCGTTGTACTGCGAAAAAGTCTCTCTGCTTCAAAGAGGTACAAGATCGTGTATCGAAAGATTTAAGCTTGACTGCGCGAGTACTCCGGCTGGCCAATGCCAAAGCAGGGGAAGATCGCATTGAGATCCGCTCAATTTCGCAGGCGGTGATATACCTCGGTGAGGATGCTATTCGCCAGTTTGTTAAAGTATTGGCGTTGAGTGAATTGGGCGCAGATAAGCCGACAGAATTGACTAAGCTTGGCTTGAATCGTGCCAAATTCTTGGAGCTTTTTTTGGCTCCTGGTGGTGATGAAATGGCAGAGCAGGGCTATTTAATTGGTCTGATGTCGGTACTTGATGCCATTTTAGATGTGGAGCTTTCTGTGGTCGTAGATGAGTTTTCATTGGATCCTGATTTAAGTAGTGCATTATTAAGTTATAAAGGGTTAATTGGTGGTGCACTTCGCTTGGCAATTGAAGTTGAGCGTAACAATTTAACTGAAGCTGAACTTATCTTAAATGCGATTCGCCCCGCGTCAGAGATACAAGTACTTTTTGACTTAATTATAAAAAGCCGAGCATATGGAGATGAAATGTTTGCTGTAGCAAGGGAAGATGTCGACCAGTAGTCAGCTTACTTGTCGACCTTGTGCACTGACACTAGTAGATTGTTATGTCGAGTGATAGAGATAGGTTTTTCCAATAAGCTTGCTCCTGCTCTAAGTCTGCTGCAAACAGTGAATGTTGTTCAAACCATATGCGTTCAAACGAGAGTTCAACACTCTTATTGGTGACAGAAAAACGATATTTAGGTACTTGACTCTCTTGACGTTTTTGATGGAACAGAATCGCTAAACGCAACAGCGTGAGTAATTTTGAGAATTGCGCAAGAGATTCTTCTTCAATCAGTGCATTGAGATCGACTGCTTTAATTTTTTTGCGATGAAAACGGATCAAGGCCCCAAGTAACTGTTGTTGTTCTTGTGTAAAGCCTGGGAGCTGACTATTACTCACCACATATGCACTGTGTTTATGAATGCCAGAAGAATTGATTGCAATGCCTACCTCGTGTAATTGTACAGCCCAGCGCAGGATCTCTAAATCAAGCTCTTCAAGTTGCCATGTTGTTTTTGCTACATTAAATAGTTGTGCAATGGTTTGACATATATGGTTGGCATGCGGCGTATCAACGGCGTACTGCTCTGCGAATGAGGAAATAGTACGGGCACGAATATCAAATTCATTATTTTGCGCTAATTCATGTAATAACCCTTCCCGCAGTGAAAAGTCACAATACGTCATGTCCGTTATATTGAGCTGATTAAAAGCGCCTATTAGCACAGCAAGCCCGCCAGCAATGCTTGCCAGGCGCTCTGGTGGGAGCGCCTTGAGGTCCATACTTTCTAATGTTTGCGCGTCAACAAAATGATTTCGGATCTGATGTAATGACGTTAAGGTCAGAGTTTTGCTGGTAAATAACTCTTCGTTGATTGCGGTGAGGGTTTTAATGGTACCAGATGTGCCTAAGCAGGTTTGCCAGCCTGCTTTTTGATAGTTAGCGGTAATGGCCTCAATGTTTTGCTCTGCGTGGATAATGGCTTTTTGAAAACGCTTATTAGTGAGCTTTCCATCGGCAAAATACCGTTGATTCATGGTAACGCATCCAATATCACGGCTAGTGAGTAGCTTGTGGTGTTGGTGCTTACCAATGATCATTTCTGTACTACCCCCTCCGATATCTATTACTAGGCGGTTGTGCTCGTCGTGCATGTAATTAGCGACACCTTGATATATTAAGCGAGCTTCTTCTTGTCCAGAAATGACATTGATTTTATATGGAAAAACGGCCTTGGCCTGTTTTAAAACGTGGCGCAAATTTTGACACTTTCTCAATGTATAGGTTGCTGCCACTTCAACGTTCTTTTTATCAAACCCGTTCAGTGTGGCGGCAAACTGAGAAAGCACATGCACAGCGCGTGCAATGGCTTCATCACTGAGGTGATCATTTTGATCAAGCCCAGCCGCCAAATAAACACGTTGCTTTTCTTTGTGTAGTATTTGTAATCGACCATCTACCTCCCTTGCAACCACGAGATGAAAACTATTTGAGCCTAAATCAACGGCTGCAAAAGATGGGTATGTTGTCATGTTAAATCCTACTGCTTTCCCATTTTTTAATGTGATCATAGATGGCGATTTGAGAACGGATCTTCTTTTTATTGCCGCGATTCACATAGTTATTTTTTTGTTCACTATCAATTAAACGCGCTTTCACGCGATCTCGAAATTGTAGTTCTAATGTATCAATGATCAACTGTTTCAATGATTCATCATAAATGGGTACGCCCACTTCGACACGGTGATCTAGGTTACGAGTCATCCAATCGGCCGAAGAAATATAGACCTGTGGCTTACCCCCATTTTCAAACACCATGACACGTGGATGTTCTAAAAAACGATCGACGATACTGATCACGCGAATATTGTCGCTGAACCCTGCAAGGCCGGGAACGAGTGCGCACATACCACGAATGATCATACGAATTTTGACACCAGCCATAGCGGCACTATAGAGTTTTTCGATTAACTCCTTATCGACTAAGTTGTTCACCTTTACTGTGATACGTGCTGTTTTACCTGCGCGCGCGTTGTCGACTTCTTGTTCAATGAGTGAGTATATTTTTTCACGTGCATTGAGAGGAGATATCATTAAATGTTGGAAGTTAAATGGTCGATAGCTGGTTTCGATGAATTTAAAGACATCGTCACATTCATTACAAATCTCTGGGTGCTTGGTGAATAAACTAAAGTCGGTATAGATTCGCGCTGTTTTTTCATGGAAATTACCAGTACCTATGTGTGCATATTTAACAATTTGGCCTTTTTCTTTTCGGTGGATCACACACAGTTTGCTGTGAACTTTCAGTGCAGGTAAGCCAACCATAACTTTGATGCCATACTCACTGAGCATTTTTGCCCACTCAATATTGTTTTGCTCATCAAAACGGGCTTTTAACTCGACCATAACGGTCACTTTTTTACCATTTTTGGCAGCATTGATAAGCGACGCGATCAGCTGAGAGCGACTGGCAACTCGGTAAATATTGATTTTAATCTGAGTTACTTTGGGATCAAACGCTGCTTGGCGCACATATTCCAACATGTGGTTAAACGTGTGGTATGGATAGTAGAGTAAAACATCTTGTTCAGAAATGGCTTTAAAGGCACTCTCGTGTTTATCGAACGCACTGCTTTTTAAAGGGGGCAGTGGTTTGTTTTCTAAATATCCCCTGCCAACATTTGGAAAGGCAATAAAATCTCTAAAGTTGCGATAGCTACCGCCTGGGATCAGGGCGTCTTGATGTGTTACACCTAAGCGTTTTTTCATCACTTTCATAATGCTTTCAGGCATGGCTTCATCGTAGGTGAGGCGCACAGGCTCTGCATATAAACGCTGCTTTAGACCTTTAGACATTTTATCCAGTAAGCCCTCTTCAAGCTCGTCATCTAGGTTATATTCAGCATCCCGAGTCAGCTTTATCTCGTATCCTTCGATGTGTTCAAACGAAAGGAAGTTACTGAAGACTTCGCGCAGGTGATATCTCACGACATCATCAAGCAGCATTAACGTTTTTTGTCGGCGTGTTCTCTCTGGCGGTAAAATAACAAATCTATCTAGCCTATCTGTTGGCAGTTCAAGTAGGGCGTACTGATGTTTGTCATTATCGTTACGCATTTCGACAAACAAGTAGGTCATGGTATCGTTGATCAGATCTGAATAGTCCCTATTTTCTGAGAGTAAAATGGGGGATAGATGCTGTAAAACCTGATCGTTAAAATAATCTCGTAACCACTGTTTATGGAACTCTGACAAGGCTTCTGGTTGCTTTACGTGAATGTTATGGGCATTTAAGTCATTAAAGATTTGATTATGGATGTGGTTAAACTTTTTCCCTAAAGACAATACTTTTTTTTGTATTTGATTCAGTAATGCTTCGTTTTCGTCGAAGTTGGCATCGGGCAGATTGCTGAGCAATATCCGGCGTTTGACATCAGCCACTCTGACACGAAAAAACTCATCAAGGTTGTTAGAGAAAATGCCTAAGAACCTTATACGTTCGATGATTGGGTTATTTTTGTCTTTGGCTTCTTGCAAAACTCGCTCATTAAATGAGAGCCAGCTGAGCTCTTTGGCAAAAAAGCTGATGGCCTTAGGGTCGCTAGATAGTGCGTGCATTTTACATTCCATAGTAACGATAGCTTATTCTAGAGTATGTCCAGAATGTGACACTTATATGACAGTAGGTACAACCGAGCGAAAAAGGAATATGGCAGTGGTAAAACCTTGCTGCCATAAGAGTGTAGAATATTTTTAGTGAATTAATTTAATTAGGATCAAACGTTAATCGGGTTCAACATCCACAATCAGATCACTGGTGATTGCTTCTAGTGCATCTACGACATTTTCTTTATCCATGCCGGGAGGTAAGCTCACGGTGGCAAAAGCACTGAATATGGGCAAGCCCCAGTTAGGTGCGCTTTGCTGTCTAGAATTCAAATGAGTGATATTGGCGCCTTTGTGGCGGATCACAGTTGAAAGTTCTTGGATTATGCCTGGTCGATCATTGCCAGTTATCACCAAGTTGAGTTTTTCAATTTGAGTCTCCGGCTTGCTTTGTTCGCCGTGCTCTATGCGGACTTCAAGTTCTGGTAACGCATGAAGTGCATCTTGCAGTGTTTGCAAGTGCTCTTCAGCCACTTCAACGAGAACAATACCTGCAAATTGGCCAGCTAAATGGCTGAGATTACTAGTTGCCCAGTTACCATGGTGCTGTAAAATTGTGGCAGATATTTCTTCAACGAGACCAGGTCGGTCCTTACCTAAAAGTGTTAATACTAACTGCTTCATATCACATGTCTCTTATTATTAAATGCCTTTTGGCGGTGGTGGAAAAGCGAATTATCGCCTGTTAAGCCTAGTAAATGTGCGGGATTTTTCCAATGAGATGACACTTGCTTTGTAAACAAATGCAAATGAAAACGCGGTGCATTTGAGATACGATTTGCTAATACGTATTAAAAGTTAAAAAAAGGGACACATTCCTCTCGCCTGATGTAACATAACTGTCATCTTGATGAAATATAATGCGCCGCAACTTGATAATAAAAAGGTGTTTTGATGACTTCCAATCCGCAAAAACCGTCCTTCAAAACGGATAGAAGCCGTCTCTTTAAAGACCGCTTTGCCCAATTTGGCATTACCTCGGGTGGGGTGATGGTATTGGTTGCTTTGCTCTTGATCTTCTTCTATTTACTTTATGTCGTACAGCCGATCTTTGAATCAGCAAGTGTGACAAAACGTACTGAATTAGTCCTTCAAAGTGATAAAACGTATTTTGGTCTAGGTATGGAAGAGCAAACTGAAATTGCTTACTTGCTAGATAGCACAGGCCAAGTCGATTTTTACCAGATTAAAGGCGATAAAACCGGAGAGTTACTTAGCTCACTGCCTGTTGACTTAGCGGGTCAGGTAAGCAGTTTTTCACAGAGCGCACCTTTTTTAGGGATATATGCCTACGGCTTAGATAATGGTCAGGTTCAGTTAGTTAAGCCGAGTTTTTTGATCTCATTCCCAGGTAACGAACGTGTGATGAAGCCACGCTTGAGTTATCCGTTAGATGGCGTTCAGCTGGTGGTCGATGAGCAAGCGCAAGCGATCAAGCAGTTTGCATTTAGTCACTATGAAGATAAAACGGCCGTGATCGCACAAACGCAAGATAAGCGCGTTATTTTTGCTTCATTCAGCGCAGAAGAGAATATGTTCTCTGGTGAAATAGAGTGGCAAGTTGAGCGTAGTTTATTACCGATTGAAGGGCGTATTGATGAAATGTTGATATCGCCAGACACGACACGTGTATTTATTCGCTCTGCAAACCAAATTTATGTATTTGATACGCGCTTTGCCGATGAGGTTGAGCAAATTCAGTTGCTTGCCGCAAACGAAGAAAATGCAAACCTTGTTAATATGAGTTTGTTAGCGGGCGCTAACTCACTGATGATCAGCAATGATAATGGTGAAGTATCTCAGTGGTTTGAAGTGAATACAGGTAATGGTCGTCAGTTTGCTAAAATTCGTGCATTTGAGAGTATCGCGGGTGCACAGGTCGATATTTTCAGTGAGTTTTATCGCCGCACTTTCTTTACGACGACCAATACTGGTGAACTGGGTTTGTATTACACAACCAGTGAAGCGCACCTGTGGCAAGGTAAAGTCACTCAAGGTGCGATTGAGCAATTTGCAGTATCACCTCGAGCCAATGCTGCGCTGTTATTGTCTGATAAGACTTTGAGCGTCGTTGAGCTTCACAATGAACACCCTGAAGTGACTTGGTCTGCACTGTGGCAAGAAGTGTGGTATGAAGGTTACCCTGAGCCTGCATATACTTGGCAGTCAACTTCAGCAAGTGATGACTTCGAGTCTAAATTCTCTTTGGTACCAATCTCGTTTGGTACGATCAAAGCAGCGATGTATGCGATGTTATTTGCAGTACCAATTGCGCTGTCAGCAGCCATTTATACCGCTTATTTCATGTCGCCGGAACTACGCCGAGTCGTTAAACCAACCGTCGAAATTATGGAAGCTTTACCAACCGTGATCTTGGGTTTCCTAGCAGGCCTTTGGTTAGCGCCACTGATTGAAGCACATTTACCGGCCATCGTTGCCTTGCTGATATTGTTGCCAATTTCTATCCTTGCGACGGCGTTTGGTTGGACTAAATTACCGAAGCAGATCCGTCATTTGCTGCCAGATGGTTGGCATTCAGTATTACTTATCCCTGTGGTGCTTTTCATCGGTTGGTTGTCTTTTGCAATCAGTGACAGCATTGAAGTGTGGATGTTTGGCGGCAACGTTCGTCAGTATCTAACTAATGAATTAGGCCTCACGTTCGACCAACGTAACTCTTTGGTTGTGGGGATAGCGATGGGCTTTGCGGTTATTCCAACTATTTTCTCTATTGCGGAAGATGCGGTATTCAGCGTGCCAAAGCATTTATCAAACGGCTCCTTAGCATTGGGTGCAACACAGTGGCAGACACTGGTTCGCGTGGTTCTATTGACGGCGAGCCCAGGTATTTTCTCAGCGGTCATGATGGGCTTAGGTCGTGCTGTGGGTGAGACCATGATTGTACTGATGGCAACGGGTAATACGCCAATTATGGATTGGAGTATCTTCCAAGGTATGCGTACGCTTGCCGCAAACATTGCTGTGGAAATGCCGGAGTCAGAAGTGGGTAGTTCTCACTACCGAATTCTATTCTTAGCCGCTTTTGTACTGTTTATTTTTACATTTATCTTTAACACGGTTGCTGAATTTGTTCGCCAGCAGTTGCGTGATAAATACAGCTCGATGTAATGGAGTGATGACATGGTAAGACAATGGTTTAAGTCAGGATCTCCGTGGATCTGGATGACAGGTGGTGCAGTTAGCATCAGTTTAATCTCGGTGATTGGCCTATTGGCAATGATCGCATGGAAAGGGTTGAGCTTCTTTTGGCCAACCGAAGTTGTGCAGTTTGAACTTGAAGGGTCTGTCGCGAAGCAAACGGTGATAGGTGAAATCTACGACCGTGAAATGGTGCCTAAAGAGCGATTAGTCGCTGCAGGGTATGATTTATCGGATTATCAAGACGAGTATGTAGAGCGCCTTCTAGTTAAAACCGGTAACCGTGAGTTTGTTGAGCTAGATTTCCGTTGGATTTTAACGACGGATATTCAAAGCCAATCAGTGCCAGAAGAGATGGCGGTTTTTGAACGTAGTAAAAACGGTAACTTTTATGGTTATGTCGTTCGCGTCATCGAAGATGGTCAGGTGGTCTCGCAAAACCCAGTTGCGCGTTTAGAAGAATTAGTCGAACGCGCCGTAGATTTAAATGAAGAAGCATTAGATCTTCAAAATGGCGATATTGGCCATATTAACTACGAGCTTGAGAGATTGCGTTTAAAGGAGCGTGGTTATCAACTTGATAATGAGCTAACAGCAGACATTAAAGCGGACTTAGAAGCGCAGCGTGCACAGCTTCGTGAAGACTACAAAGTGTTTGAAAAGCGTTTGTTTGAACTGCGTGGTGATGCAAAGCGTGACTATGTAGTTGTACGTGATATGCGTGGTGAAGAAGTGACTTTACCTCTTTATCAAGTACTGGATGTGTGGTTCCCAAATAACATGGGCTTCTTTGCAAAAGTTGGCCATTACTTCTCACAAACGGGTAAATTTATCAGTGATGACCCACGTGAAGCGAATACCGAAGGCGGTGTGTTCCCAGCGATTTTCGGTACTGTTTTCATGGTGATGTTGATGGCGGTGATTGTTACTCCATTTGGTGTGATAGCAGCAATTTACTTACACGAGTATGCAGCGAAAAACGCCGTGACTAAGATGATCCGTATTGCTGTGATTAACTTGGCAGGTGTCCCATCTATTGTATACGGTGTATTTGGTTTAGGGTTCTTTGTGTATATGCTTGGTGGCTCTATTGACCAATTGTTTTACCCAGAAGCTGCGCCAAGTCCAGTATTTGGTACGCCAGGGGTAATTTGGTCAGCACTGACACTGGCTATTTTGACATTACCAGTTGTGATTGTGTCAACAGAGGAAGGTTTGTCACGTATTCCAAGTTCAGTTCGTCATGGTTCATTAGCACTGGGTGCAACAAAAGCGGAGACGCTATGGCGTATTATCGTGCCAATGGCCAGTCCTGCGATCATGACCGGTTTAATTTTAGCGGTTGCGCGCGCAGCCGGTGAGGTTGCACCTCTGATGCTGGTGGGTGTGGTAAAAATGGCACCAACCTTACCACTGGACGGCAACTTCCCTTATATTCATTTAGATCGTAAGTTTATGCACTTAGGTTTCCATATTTATGATGTTGGTTTCCAAAGTCCAAATGTTGAGGCGGCACGTCCATTGGTCTATGCAACCGCTTTCTTACTTGTTACGGTGATCATTGCGCTAAATATTACAGCGATTGGCATTCGTAACCACTTACGCGAAAAATTCAGAGCTCTAGAGCACTAATAGTACAGATTTGAAATAGGTATCCTTTTATGATTACAGTAGCGCCACAAGTAAATAATGCAGATGCTAATACGAAATTAGATCTTGCCAACTTGAGCCCAGAGCAAACCGCTTTAGAGATCAAAGACCTTGACCTTTACTATGGTGATAAACAAGCTCTGAGTAAAATCAACATGTTGATCCCAAAGGGTCAAGTAACCGCGTTTATCGGTCCATCAGGGTGCGGTAAGTCAACGTTGTTACGTTGTATCAATCGGATGAATGACTTAGTTGATACATGTCGCATTGAAGGTGAAATTAACCTTCAAGGGCAAAATATCTATGACAAAAGCGTTGATGTTGCAGCACTGCGACGCAACGTGGGTATGGTATTCCAAAGACCAAACCCTTTCCCTAAGTCTATTTACGAAAATGTTGTTTACGGCCTTCGCCTGCAAGGTATTAAAGACAAGCGTAAACTGGATGAAGTTGTAGAGCGTTCACTGCGTGGTGCAGCACTGTGGGATGAAGTGAAAGATCGTCTTCACGACAGTGCATTTGGTCTCTCGGGCGGTCAGCAACAACGTCTTGTTATTGCCCGTTCAATTGCGATTGAGCCTGAAGTATTACTGCTGGATGAGCCAACCTCGGCACTAGACCCGATTTCTACGCTGGTTATCGAAGAACTCATCAATGATTTAAAAGATAAGTATACTGTTGTTATTGTTACGCATAACATGCAACAAGCTGCACGTGTATCTGATCAAACAGCCTTCATGTATATGGGCGAACTTATTGAGTACTCAGATACCAATACACTATTTACAACACCGACGAAGAAGAAAACTGAAGACTATATCACTGGCCGTTACGGTTAATTTATAACAGTGTGGTTGCCCATATACTGGGCAACTTGTTGGGGTTGTTATTAAAGGTAGGGTTTTAGATGGAACACAATATTAATAAGCATATTTCTGGCCGCTTTAATGAAGAGCTAGAAAACGTAAGAAATCACGTACTAAGTATGGGTGGACTGGTTGAGCAGCAGCTGAATCTTGCACTAGATGCTGTGAGCACAAGCAATGCGGACAAAGCACGCAAAGTTAGTGAGAATGATTACAAAGTTAATGCGATGGAAGTGAACATTGATGAAGAGTGTACGCGTATTATCGCTAAAAGACAGCCAGCAGCCAGTGACTTAAGATTGGTCGTGGCCATTGCTAAAACCATTGCTGACTTAGAGCGTATAGGTGATGAAGCAGAACGCATCGCAAAAGTCGCGCTTGATTCTTTCACCAAAGATCAACAACACCTGTTGGTGAACGTAGAAAACATGGGCCGCCTGGTGTCTAAAATGTTGCATGACGTGTTGGATTCTTTTGCACGCATGGATGCACAACGTGCATTTGAAGTGCACAAAGAAGATGCCAAAGTAGACAGAGAATATGAGGCAATTACTCGCCAAATCATGACTTACATGATGGAAGATCCGCGCTCTATCCCAAAAATTATGGACTTAGTTTGGTCAGTTCGTTCATTAGAGCGTATTGGTGATCGCTGTCAAAACATTGCGGAATATGTCATTTATTTTGTAAACGGTAAAGATATTCGCCATACCTCTCAAGAAGATATCGAAAAGACTTTATAGATTTACAAGGGATTAATCGGAATAAATCGAACGATTAATCCCAAGTTCATGATAAAAATCGTTCACAATTTCGGTTAATGCTGTAAACTTGGCCTCTGCACATGCATATTATTATGATTTAAGGGTCAGTTATGCCTAGTAATGCGTTTTTAGGAGTCTTTGCAAAATCTCCTATTAAGCCGATTGAAGAGCACATTAAGATAGTGCATCAAGCCAGTGAAAGCTTGATCCCGTTCTTTGAACATGTCTTCAAAGGGGAGTGGACTGAAGCGGATGCACTTCGCGTTAATATTCGTAACCTAGAACGTGAAGCAGATGCGCTTAAGCGAGAAGTACGTCTTCAGCTGCCTCGCGGTCTATTTATGCCAGTTGAACGGACTGATTTACTGGAACTTATTACCCATCAAGACAAAATCGCCAATAAAGCCAAAGATATCGCAGGTCGAGTCGTTGGCCGTGAAATGGTGATCCCCGAATCTATTCAAAATGAGTTTGTTGCGTATTTAAGCCGTTGTGTAGACGCGACAAAACAGGCCTCAAAAGCGATTAACGAACTGGATGAACTGTTAGAAACAGGCTTCAGAGGTCGTGAAGTTGTATTAGTCGAAAAAATGTTGAGTGAGCTTGACGCCATTGAGCAAGATACCGATGACATGCAAATTAGAATTCGCCAAGAACTTCGTCAAGTTGAAGCTGATCTTAACCCGGTTGATGTGATGTTTTTATACAAAATCATCGAATGGGTAGGGGAGTTAGCTGATATCGCTGAACGTGTTGGTGCTCGCCTCGAGGTAATGTTAGCACGCTGATTTTTATCAGCGATAGTTTATAAAGAAGTACACCGTTGTTACTCTCAAAGCTAGACTAGAGAGCGGCGGTGTTGTGTTTGTTTAATAGCTATTTATATGTGTTCTCATAATCAAGAGTGTGACGAGATAAACGTATAAATACATAATCAGTGTTTAAAAAACACTAAAGGTTTTTCAATGGATATCATTGCTTCTCATGGCTCGATGTTAGTACTCATCGCAGCGGCAGTTGGTTTCTTTATGGCTTATGGTATTGGTGCAAACGATGTTGCAAATGCCATGGGTACTTCTGTGGGGTCAAAAGCCCTTACAATCAAACAGGCAATCATCATTGCGATGATTTTTGAGTTTGCAGGTGCTTACCTTGCGGGCGGTGAAGTAACGTCGACGATCCGCAAAGGGATCATTGATGCAGCTCCATTTGCTGACATCCCTGAATTAATGGTGTTAGGTATGATCTCGGCACTATTTGCAGCAGGTACTTGGTTGCTGTTAGCGTCAGCACTGGGCTGGCCGGTATCTACAACGCACTCAATCATTGGTGCGATTATCGGTTTTGCGTTGGTTGCTGTAGGCAGCGAAGCTATCCAGTGGGGCAAAGTAGCCGGCATCGTAGGTAGCTGGATTGTAACACCTGCAATCTCAGGCTTCATTGCGTACCTTATCTTTATGAGTGCACAAAAACTGATTTTTGATACTGATAAACCGCTTACTAATGCAAAGCGTTTTGTGCCTTTCTACATGGGTCTAGCAGGCTTTGTGATGTCTTTGGTGACTATCAAAAAAGGCTTGAAGCACATTGGTATTAACTTAGGTACTTTTGAAGGTTATGCACTTGCGATTGGTATCGCAGTGTTAATTGGCCTAATTGGTAAAGTGTTTATTGCACGCATGAAAATGGATCCAAATGCTGACAAGCAAATGCAGTTTAACAATGTTGAAAAAGTGTTTGCCGTATTAATGGTACTAACGGCGTGTTGTATGGCGTTTGCACATGGTTCAAATGACGTAGCCAATGCGATTGGTCCACTAGCTGCGGTTGTAAATATTGTAGAAAATAACGGTGAAATGGCGAAAAAAGCTGAGCTTGCATGGTGGATTTTACCGCTTGGTGGCTTAGGTATCGTTGTTGGTCTTGCGGTATTAGGTAAAAAAGTAATTAAAACAATTGGTGAAGGTATCACGCATTTAACACCAAGCCGTGGTTTTGCGGCTGAGCTAGCGGCGGCTTCGACGGTAGTTATTGCTTCTGGTACTGGCTTGCCTATTTCAACGACACAAACATTGGTAGGTGCCGTTTTAGGTGTTGGTATGGCCCGTGGTATCGCGGCGCTTAATATGGGTGTGATCAGAAACATTGTGGTTTCTTGGGTAATCACATTGCCAGTCGGTGCAGCCCTTGCTATTGTTATATTCTATATTTTAAGAAGCGTGTTCGGCGTTTAGTAAAAATCAGACTTTTAGCTTGAAAAGATCTCAGCACCATTGGTGTTGGGGTCTTTTTATTTATGGGTATACCAGTGAATAACTTACCAAGTATAAAACAATTACAATACCTAATTGCAGTGTATCAGCAGCAGCACTTTGGCCGAGCGGCAGAGGCGTGCTTTGTTGGCCAGTCGACGTTAAGCAGTGCGATTCAAAACTTAGAAGAAACGCTTGGCTGTCAGTTGATTGAACGAGAAAATCGCAGTCTTATGTTTACGGATGTAGGTGAAGAAGTCGTCGCACGCGCAAAGAAAATAATTGATGATTCAATTAGCGTCGTAGAGCTCACCAAGAGCTTTAAAAACCCATTATCCGGTAAGCTGGTACTGGGATTGATCCCGACCATTGCCAGCTTTATCGCTGCGCCTTTATATCAGTATTGCCAAACAGCTTTCCCAAATTTGCAACTTGTGTTGGTAGAGGACACCAGTGATAGGCTACTAGATAAGTTAGAGCATGGTCATATCGATATGGGCATATTGGCGCTGCCATACAGAACAGATAAGTTTCATACGCAGATTTTAACTAAAGACCATTTCTCACTGGTTCACCATGAAGACTATGCTATCCCTGAAGTATTAGAAGATTTTAATTTGCTGCCTAAAGACAGTGTATTTTTGCTCGAGCGCGAACACTGTATGACAGGGCATGCACTGAGCGCATGTAACCTGACTCGCAGCGAGTGTATTAATCCATTTGAGGCCGCGAACTTACATACTTTACTTAGCATGGTTGAATATCAGAACGGGGTGACTTTTCTACCTCAGATGGCGCTCAATGCAGGTATCTTAGATGGAAAGCCTATGGTGACTTTGTCGCCTCAAGCGAATGCATATAGAGAAATAGGCTTGCTATGGCGCAAAACCACAGGGCGAATACGAGACTTCAGATTATTTAGTAATGAGGTTGGAGAGTTTATTAAAAAGCAGTGCCAATAGCACTGCTTTTGAGTAGCATGAAATCATTGCTTAAGTCGAACTGAGCTTGCTCTGTGACATAAGATTGGGTAGAAATAATAAGTATACCCACACAACTAAGTTGAAATACGGTACAAACCCTAATACTGTAAACAGCTTAGTTGGATACCCTTTTTGTTTGGCGCAGCGGTAACATTGTATTGTGATTAAACAATGTACCATTGATAGAAACAGAATAAACTGAAACATACTTATCTCCCCGAATTCCATTACGAGATGTACTCAAATCCATTGTATGTCTTCTACTTATAAGCATATAAGTAAAAAAAGAAGACATTCACTTCGAAGTTTTATTATAGTTGAGTTTTTAGTCGACTGCAGCGACTTTTTTCCCCATTTGGATTAGCATGCTGTTTTTAGGGATAAAATAGTTTTTATTTGATGTTTTAATTGCTCAATTGGAAGCGGCTTTGAGATGAAATATCCCTGCCCATAGTCGACGCCTATTCTTTGAAGTTCATCAAAAATTTCTTTACTTTCAACATACTCTGCCACAGAACATTTGTCTAAAGAGTGGCTAATATCGTTGACCGCTTTTACCAGCGCAAGATCAATTGGGTCATTGAGCATATCTCGGACAAAGGAACCATCTATCTTTACATGCTGAGCTGGCAATTGTTTAAGATAGCTAAATGTACTAAAACCAGTGCCAAAATCATCAATAGAAAAATGACAGCCCAGCTGATTAAGCTGTGTGATCATCGCTTGCGTGGCACTTAAATTGTTGATGCTTGCAGATTCTGTGATCTCAAAAATAATGCAGTGTGCTGGGACTTGAAAATCGCGCAGGCACGTTTGGATATGTGGCATAAGTCGCTCGTCTAGAAAAGACTGGGCCGACAAGTTTATTGATATCTGATGTAGCTCTGGGTGATTAGATACCGCTCGGATACTTTCTTTGATGACGGACTGATCCATTAAAAAAGTATCATTAAGCAATTCCAAGGCAGGAATAAACTGATTTGGATATATGATTTTATCATCAATGACTAGGCGAAGCAGCGCTTCAAAATAAGCGATTTGGCTGTTTTTAAAATCCCAGATAGGCTGATAGTGAAGTTCAAATTGATTGTTTTTCAGCGCTTCTCGGACGCTGTGTCCCCATTCTAACCCTGTCTGCAAGGTGCTGTTTTTGGCATCTTCTTTGGTATAGCAGTGAACGAGGTTTCGGCCTAGGTTTTTTGCAATGTATAATGCGATGTCCGATTGCTTCAAGCATTCATTCGGATCGCAATTCACTGTTGATATGAGTGTTAATCCAATCGAGCAGCTGATTGTATAACTGGCCTCCTCAGAGTGAAACTGGTGGTTTTCTATTGCACTACAAATACTCTCGGCCATCATATGAGCGTCGAGCAAACGGGTGTGTTTGAGTAGAATGGCAAACTCATCTCCACCAATTCTAAATATCAGGTGCTCTTTTGCGATATGCGCCCTAAATAGCTGTGCAACTTCTTGTAGGACAATGTCACCTTGTTGGTGGCCTTTACTGTCATTAATGATTTTAAAGTGATCTAAATCGATATAAATCAGTGCATGCTCGGTATCGAGATTATGCTTGGCTTCTTTACAAAAGAGGTTAAGCTGCTGATCAAAATAATAACGGTTATGCAGGCCTGTCAGAGTGTCATGTAGCGCTAAGTGTCGCAATTGTAATTCGGCTTCTTTACGCTCATGTATGTTGTCAATTGTTGCCGTGATTGACGCATTATTCGTTTGATTTTTTATTAGCTGAAAACGGCACTCAACCCAAATTGAAGTGCCTGAATTATGACTCAGTTGGAGCTCGACTGTTGAGGCGTGTGACCCATTAAGTACATCTTCTATGGCTGTATGCAAGCTGGTCAAGTAATCTGGATGTACATAATCACACAGTTGGGTTGCAAGTGTGGATTTGAGCTTATGACCTGTTAATTGCTCCCATGCAGGATTAATAAAGCGAATACAGCCTACAGCATCCAATTCCAATACAACGGTATTTAAATGCAGTAAAATACGTTGGTGTGCAGAGAAAAGCTCTTTGTAACTCTGTTCTCTTCGACTTAGCTGCTCCACTTTATTCGCAAACTCAGCGTAGCTGACCATAAAGTCTTCACGTCTCGCGGCATGGTCACACACTTTACTTAATAATGATAAATTATAAGGGGCTCGAATAAAATCTGTGACGCCCAGTAATAAGAGTTGCTCGGCGTAATCAGCGTTTCGATTGTCTATTATTGTTACGATAGCTTGGCTTGGTTTGTGTTGAAGGATGTTTGCAACGAGTTCTTTGGTTGTTTCTGCACGAGTAGATGTTGCGTCCAGTAAGACGATTGAGTAATCGTTTTGTAAAAACTCGGAGAGCGCTGCATTTTCTGTAGAAACAGTATTGCAGCTGAAGCTCAAAGCAAGATGATCGCTAATATCGTCTGCTTTTTTCCCATTGGGTTCCAACAGCAGCAAATTAAGGCGGCTACTTTTTTCTAAATGTGTCGATAGAACATTGGCCAAGACCTGAGGCAATACATCATGTCGTTCTAGCGGCAGCACGGCATCAATACTGTAACTTCGCGCGGTAGTTTCTGCAATGCGCTCACAGTATGTCGGTGGGATCAACACAATAGGGGTGTGTTTTGGGGTTTTTAATAGCCCTGAACGGATCATGCGAGAAAACCGCCAACCATCTATTTTACCCACGTTGAGGCCACTAATGACTAAGTCAACGGCGCGTTGTTTTAATAACTGCAGGGCATCTTGTGTATCACTGAGTTCTATTATTTGAAATACATTGAGCTTTTGTAACGTTCTTATTACGGTTTGACGCTCACCATGATCGGCATTGACAAGTAATAAAGTAAGCTGTTTAGCCATGGTGTTACGACCCCAAACCCATGTTTTAAGTTTTTAAATATTGCACATTCATTGTTATTTGCATGTTTTATATTGCTTTTTACTCAATATACCTGAAGAGCAAGATTTGCATTAAAAAGAGTGAATACATGCAAAGCCGCTAGTAGAGTAAAGCTATTTAACACTGCTGACAAGAGGTGAAAAAGTATGAATAGATCAAGCTTGTTGCTTGATTTCATTATCTCGCAGCACTAGACTTGCCGCCTAATTGCACGAATATGAGGTCTTATATGCGCGTTGCTGACTTTAATTTTGAACTTCCTGATGAATTGATCGCCCGCCACCCGAAAGCGGAGCGTTCGAGTAGCCGCCTATTAACATTGAATGGCACTAATGGTGAATTAGAGCATAAAATATTTAAGGATATTATTGATCTGATTGAACCTGAAGATTTGATCATTTTTAATAATACTAAGGTTATTCCAGCTCGCATGTTCGGTCAGAAATCAACAGGCGGTAAAGTTGAAGTTTTGGTCGAGCGTATTTTAGATGAGCACCGTGTACTTGCACATGTGCGTTCAAGCAAGTCGCCGAAGCCTGGCGCCGAATTGATCCTTGAAGACAAAGCACAAGCAACTATGGTTGCACGCCACGGCGAATTGTTTGAATTAGAGTTTAAAGGTGAGCACTCGGTATTGAGTATTTTGGACGAAATTGGTCACATGCCATTGCCGCCTTATATCGATCGCCCAGATGAAGAGGGTGATAAAGAGCGTTATCAGACCGTGTATGGAGAAAAGCCAGGTGCGGTAGCGGCACCAACAGCGGGTCTGCACTTTGACGATGCGCTTATGGCTCAACTCAAAGACAAAGGCGTTGAAATGGCCTTTGTGACCCTGCATGTAGGCGCTGGGACTTTTCAGCCTGTCCGTGTTGATGATGTTAATGATCATCACATGCACTCTGAATATATTGAGGTACCTGATGAGGTTGTGGATGCCGTGGCTAAGTGTAGAAGCCGTGGGGGTCGTGTTATCGCGGTTGGTACAACGTCGGTTCGCTCTTTAGAGTCTGCTGCAAAGGTTCATGGTGGAGCGTTAAAGACTTTCTATGGCGATACGGACATTTTTATTTATCCGGGTTATCAGTTTAATGTTGTCGATGTGATGATCACTAACTTCCATTTACCTGAGTCAACATTAATTATGCTTGTGAGTGCCTTTTCAGGGCAAGAGCACATCATGAATGCCTACCATGAAGCGATTGAACAGAAGTATCGTTTCTTTAGTTATGGCGATGCAATGTTTTTAACTAAAAAACAGTAATATAGAATTTTAAGACCGGCTAAAAGCCGGTTTTTTTATATTTACACTCAACCTTTTTTGATTGTGACTTTATTTATCCCTTTTTAGCCCCAATATTAGAATTGCTCGGGCTTTATTGATAGAATCTGACAGTTTACATGGCCCATTTATGGATTTGGGCCATCGGTTGAGTTTTGTTGGACTGTTTTTCCGACACGAGGTAGTTATGAAATTTGAATTAGATTGTACGCATGGCAAAGCACGCCGCGGACGCTTAGTATTTGATCGTGGTGTGGTTGAAACACCCGCATTTATGCCTGTAGGTACTTACGGCACAGTTAAAGGTATGACGCCAGATGAGCTAAAAGACACTGGTGCACACATTTGCTTGGGTAACACATTTCACCTGATGTTACGCCCAGGTACCGAGATTATTAAACAGCATGGCGATCTGCATGATTTCATGAACTGGGATAAGCCCATTTTAACAGACTCAGGCGGCTTCCAGGTATTTAGCCTAGGTGCGATGCGAAAGATATCTGAAGAAGGTGTATTGTTTAAGTCACCTGTAAACGGTGAAAAAATCATGTTGTCTCCTGAAAAAGCAATGGAAGTACAACGTGATTTAGGCTCTGATATCGTCATGATTTTTGATGAATGCACACCGTATCCAGCAACGGAAAAAGAAGCAAAAGATTCTATGGAGCTATCGCTTCGTTGGGCAAAACGTTCAAAAGAGGCACATGGCGATAATCCATCTGCTTTGTTTGGCATTATTCAAGGTGGTATGTACCCTGAATTGCGTGCAGAATCGCAAAAAGGATTAGAAGACATCGGTTTTGATGGCTATGCCTTAGGTGGCTTATCGGTTGGTGAGCCAAAAGAAGAAATGGTTAAAATCCTTGACCATTGCGCGTACAAAATGCCAGAGCAAAAGCCACGTTACTTGATGGGCGTTGGCAAGCCAGAAGATTTGGTAGAAGCGGTTCGTCGCGGTATCGATATGTTCGATTGTGTGATGCCAACGCGTAATGCACGAAATGGACACTTGTTTGTTACCGATGGTGTGATTAAAATCCGTAATGCTGTTCACAAAACAGATACAAGTCCGCTAGATGCGGAGTGTGATTGCCACACATGTAAAAATTATTCACGTGCGTATCTGCATCACTTAGATAAGTGTAATGAGATTTTAGGTGCGCGTTTAAATACCATTCATAACTTACGTTATTACCAGCGTTTAATGGAAGGTATGAGAAATGCCCTGTCAGAAGGGACATTTGATGAATTTGTCGCTGACTTTTATGAGCGCAGAGGGCTGCCAGTGCCGCCACTTGCCGACGTAGAAGCAGAATAAACTTTTTTATAAAAATTAAATGAGGAAGAGCAATGAGCTTATTTATATCTAGCGCCCATGCAAGTACAGCGGCAGCCGCGCCAGCAGGTGGCGGTATGGAAATGCTTATCATGTTGGCTATTTTCGGTTTGGTATTTTATTTCTTAATTTACCGCCCGCAAGCTAAGCGTGTTAAAGAGCATAAAGACCTAATGGGTGCACTTGGCAAAGGCGATGAGATCCTTACGTCAGGTGGTCTAGTGGGTAAAGTTTCGAAGGTTGCTGAAGACAAAGATTTCGTGGTAATTGCCTTGAATGATCAAGTTGAAGTAACAGTACAGAAGTCAGCAGTGGCAGCAGTTTTACCTAAAGGTACAATGAAGTCGCTATAACAATAACAAAGGGATAATCCAGTGCTAAACAAGTATCCAATGTGGAAATACTTGCTTGTGCTCGCTGTTTTGGCCGTTGGCATTCTTTATGCCACCCCTAATATGTATGGTCGGGATCCGGCCATACAGATTTCAGGTAAGAAAGGGGCCAGCGCCGATTTAAGCGTGCTTGATCAAGCAAATAAAACACTTCAAGACAATAATCTACCTATCAAATCTGCTGTCCTAGAAGAAGGGCAGGTTCTCATTCGCTTCAAGAATGTAGAAGATCAGCTTAAAGCACAGGATATCCTGCGTGACTCACTGAGCGAAGACTACATTTCTGCTATTAATATGTCTCCAGCACAACCGGATTGGCTCAAGAGCATTGGTGCAAACCCAATGAAGTTGGGTTTGGATCTCAGTGGTGGTGTTCACTTCACAATGGAAGTAGACATGGCGACAGCAATGGAAAAAGCGCTTGAGCAGATGGAGCAAGATTACAAGAGCGACTTGCGTGGCGAGAAGCTGCGTTATCGTTCAATCCGCCAAGTTGCCAATAGTGAGCGAGTTCAGGTTGTGATGCGCTCTGTGGAAGACAAAAAAGCCGCTGAACGCTTTTTGAAAAAGCGCTACCCTGGCAATGTGTTTGTTAACGACAGCAGTAATGAACTCGCATTCTATTCAAGTTTAAGTGACTTGAAGCAGCGTGAATTGCGTGATTATGCTATCAAGCAGAATGAAACCATTATTCGTAATCGTATTAACCAGCTGGGTGTTGCTGAGCCAAATGTACAAAGACAGGGTGCTGAGCGCATCATCGTACAATTACCTGGTGTACAAGATACGGCGCGTGCGAAAGAAATATTAGGTGCAACCGCGACACTGGAGTTCCGTGAAGTGGACGATAAAGCGGATTCACGCGCAGCATCGCAAGGCCGAGTGCCTGCGGGCAGTGAAGTGTTGTACCACAAAGACGGTTACCCTGTTGTATTGAAAAAGCGTGTTATCCTTGAGGGCTTGCACATAACCGGTGCACAATCGGGCATGGATGAATATCAACGCCCGCAAGTAAGTATTAATCTTGACAGCAAAGGTGGCGCTAAGATGAGTGCCTTTACCAAACGCGCGGTTGGTAAGAGCATGGCAACGGTATTTATTGAATACAAGCCGTCTGGCAAGGTCGATGAGAATGGCAAAGCGCTACCACCTATCAAGGTGGAAGAAGTCATTAACGTCGCGACAATTCAGTCTCGTTTGAACAACTCATTCCGTATTACTGGCATTGATAATCCGGCTGAAGCACATAACCTGAGCTTATTGCTAAGAGCTGGTGCATTGGTTGCGCCTATTCAAATTGTGGAAGAGCGTACGGTCGGTCCAAGCTTGGGTCAAGAAAATATTGAAGCGGGTATGACTGCGGTGGTACTAGGCTTCGCATTTGTGCTTGGTTTCATGCTGATGTACTACAAGGGCTTTGGCATTGTTGCGAACCTAGCGCTTGCGGCCAACTTGGTGATGATTGTTGGTGTAATGTCGATGATCAGCGGCGCGACGCTGACCCTACCTGGTATTGCGGGTATTGTATTAACCGTAGGTATGGCAGTTGACGCAAACGTACTTATCTTTGAACGTATCCGTGAAGAACTCGCTGATGGCAGAAGCCCTCAACAAGCGGTTCATTATGGTTATGACAGTGCATTCAGTACAATTTTTGATGCGAACATTACAACACTCATTGCAGCGGTTATCTTGTTCTCGGTCGGCACAGGCCCGATTGCTGGCTTTGCTGTAACCCTTGCGATTGGTATTTTAACCTCAATGTTTACTGCGATCATTGGTACACGTGCCGTGATCAATGCGTTCATTGGCGGTAAACGCATCAACAAACTGTCGATATAGGAGCGAGCATGCAATTATTAAAATTATCGAGCACTATTCGCTTCATGTCGGCAAGAAAGTTGTCGATGGCATTTTCAGCGTTCTTGATCTTGGCGTCTATCGCATCGTTTATGGTCAAAGGTTTAAACTTTGGCCTAGATTTTACGGGGGGGACAGCCGTTGAAGTAGGGTTCTCACAACCTGCGGATTTACCTAAAATCCGTAAAGTGTTAGCAGAAAATGGTTTTGCTGATGCAGCGGTCACTTTATTTGGCTCAAGCCAAGAAGTCTTGGTACGCATCGCTCCTCGTGACGATGCTAAAGCTGAGACCATAGGTAACCAATTAATTGATGCACTTAAACTGGCTGATAGCAGTGTTGAAATGCGTCGAATTGAGTTCGTTGGCCCAAGTGTAGGTGAAGATCTAAAGGAAGATGGCGGCTTAGCTATGTTGACTGCACTGCTGTGTATTTTGGTCTACGTAGCATTTCGTTTTGAATGGCGTTTTGCCGTTGGTGCTGTTGCGGCCCTTTTCCATGATGTGATCTTAACGATGGGTCTGTTCTCTCTACTTGAACTTGAATTTGATTTGACTATTTTGGCGGCAGTGTTGGCGGTAATAGGTTATTCACTGAATGATACCATTGTTGTATCAGACCGTATTCGAGAAAACTTCCGTAAAGTGCGTATTGATGACACGCTTGAAATCATCAATATTTCATTGACACAAACGATGAATCGTACGCTTGTTACCTCGATCACAACGATTCTAGTATTAATTGCACTGTTTGTATGGGGTGGTCAAACCATCCACGGTTTTGCGACAGCTTTACTATTTGGTGTTTTCATTGGTACTTATTCGTCAGTGTATGTTGCGAGCTCTGTTGCGGTTGCAATGGGTGTAAGCAAAGAAGACCTGATCCCAGTTGAAGTTGAAAAAGAAGGTGCAGATTTAGACGCCATGCCTTAAATCTGTGCGCTCAGTTACGCTTGTTAGCTGAGCGTGAACGCACAATTCAATTTTCGATCTGAATCAAAAAGGCCACATTTATTGTGGCCTTTTCTGTTTCAAAATGATGACAAGACTGTATAATGAGAATTGTTATCAATAATAATGATTTTGAGGATTATATGTATAAACAGCTAGGAATTGCATGCGCAGCATTAGCGCTATTTGCATGTTCAGAACAACCAAGCACGCAAGCGGCTAAGCCTGAAACACAAGCAACTGCAAGTGATAACGCGCTAGGTGAATATAAAACTCAGGCAACTTCATTGCTCGCTAATATCAGAGAACACAAATCTGCTTCGGATCTTGAGCAAGAGTCTGCAAAGTTAGTGGCTACCTCGCGTGATTTACTGGCTGATTTTGTTACTAAGTACCCTCAGTGTAAAGACTACCTAGATGCACTTGATAAAGCCGCTGATATTATTCCTACGCTACCGCTAGCAGAGATTGAGTCTGGTTACCATGAAGACGGTAAGTTACCTGAGTACAGCGATCCTGTTTGTTATCATGCGAAAGACTTACTGGTTCACCCTGCGACCGTTCAGGCAATTGCTAAACTTGGCTTCACTGAGAAAACGCATTATGAAGATGCTGAACTTGAAATTGTTGAAGTGATTGCACATTTTGGCCAAGTTGAAATGGCGCTAAAATAAGTTGATTACAGAGGTGAAAACACTGTTTTCATCTCTTTCCTTGCATTTTTATCTACCAATTCTCTTCTTATTTATCCCCAATATTGGTAATTTCCATTAGATTGCAATCTAACTGTCATAAATCTTTGATATTTTGCTCGATTATTAAACACTTGAATTGAGTTTGGTTGTTTCAGTGGACTCCTTATACGTCATGTTGGATGACATTTTGCTAAATGAAGCTGTATATCCAATGTTTCAACCCATTTTTGATATTGCAAAAGAACAGATACTTGGCTTTGAGGCATTGAGTCGCGGCAGTGTGAACAATGAGTTGGTACAGCCAGATAAAATGTTTGCTGCTGCCAGTAAATATGACCGACTATCTGAACTGGAACTACTTTGTCGTAAAAAAGCCATTGCACAGTTTGCTGCATTGAATTTACCCGGAAAACTATTCCTTAATGTTAGCCCTAAGGCACTACTTGACCCTCATCATCCAAAAGGTGAGACGCTACACTTGATCGAAGAGGCTGGTTTGAATAGCAGTCGGGTGGTGATCGAGGTAACTGAGCAAGATAAAGTGGATGATGGCTTTTTATTGCTGAAAACGATTTCTCACTATCGTCAATTGGGTTTTCAAATTGCAATAGATGATCTGGGGGCGGGTTATTCTGGGTTGAAACAGTGGTCAGAACTTTGCCCTGACTATGTGAAGGTGGACCGTTATTTCATCGATTATTGCGACCAAAGCATTGTAAAAAGAGAGTTTCTTAAATCCATTATTGAGCTGGCTAAAGCGACCAATACCGCAGTGATTGCTGAGGGCATTGAACGTGCAGAAGAGTTAAAGTTACTTAAAAAAATGGGGATAGTGAATGCGCAAGGTTTCTTGCTAGCTAGGCCAAGCTGTGAATCGAGTGAATTACTCATTAATCCCAGCGAGATCCTGACTGTGCAAATTCAGTCGGAGCTTGCTACAGATAAGTTTGAGCAATCGATGGCCATCGGTTGGCTTGCCCATGATGTACCCGCAATTCATATGAGTACACAATGCTTGGATGCTCATCGCCGTTTTGAGCAAAATAAAGGGCTGACTAGCATTGCAGTGTTGAATGACTTGCAGCAACCTGTGGGGTTATTGCATAGAGATCAGCTTACTGAAGTGTTTGCTGCACCCTATGGCCATGCTTTGTTTGATAAGAAGTCGGTTGTAAAGCTTATGGATAAACAGCCTTTGATTGTCGATGAGCAACAACAGTTGGACTTTGTTAGCCAACTGATCACGGAAAATGAGTTTGATATCAGACGGCATATTGTGATCACTAAAGACGGGGAGTATATAGGCTTGGCCCCGCTTAGAGATATTCTGAAACACATTACCGAAGATAAAATACGCCATGCCCAGCATGCGAACCCGCTTACTATGCTGCCAGGCAATGTTGCTATCAATGAAGCGATTGAGCAACGACTGCGCGCAAAGCATCAATTTTCACTGGCTTACGTTGATCTTAACCATTTTAAGCAATTTAACGATCTTTATGGATACGCCAGTGGAGATAGTGTCATTAAATTATTAGCAGATGTCACGTTGCAAGTATGTCAGCATAGTCAGTGCTTTGTTGGTCATATAGGTGGTGATGATTTTATGGTTGTTTTTGATCAAGCTGATGCGGAGTCCCTTTGTCACCAGATAATTGAACAATTTGAGGCAAGATCTAAATCATTATTTACACCTGAGCATGTTGCATCTGGCGGGTATTGGGCCACGAATAGGGAAGGGCAAAAACAGTTCGTACCCTTGCTAACGTTATCTATTGGCCTAGTAAGTCCAGATGTTGAGTCGTGTAAGAATAGTCATCAGGTAGCTGCACTGGCCACAGATGCGAAAAAAGAGGCAAAGCGCTATCGCAATAGTTACTTGTTTGTGTGTAATAGACGAAAACCCAGTGCGCCAATGGTGAGGCTTGAAACGGCAGCCAATCAAAGTTGATTAATCATTAGGGTGTAACTTGTATGGGTATTTAATCCATTGAGAATAACTTGTGCTATTTTTGCAACTAATTTGGTTTCCAAGCGCAACCTTATTGCTTTAATAATATAAATTGTGAAATATATATACTTAAGGCGAAGAGAAATTCTGGCTAAGTGAATATATAGTAATTGATAACGTCGTAATTACCGAGCAACTTAGCAAGTGTGGGGAACATGATGATCAAATATTTCATAGGGTTGTGCTTATTAACTTTAGGATGCGCTGGCCATGCTAAAGATGAAGTAAAAAAAACCATTTACGTAGCGAAAGAGCAGCGACCACTTTATGATCGTGATTTATTCCTTTATGAGCTATTGCAGCAAGCTCTAAATGCGGCTGATTACGACGTAAATATTGAGCACGTTAAAGTTCATCCACATCAACAGCGTACCCTCATGGCGCTCAGTAAAGGGCAAGTTGATTTACACTGGAGCATGACTAGCCCTGCGAGAGAAAAACTTGCTATCGCTGTGAAATTCCCATTATTTGATGGGTTGATAGGTAAACGGGTGCTGATCATTCACAAGGCGCAATACGAGCGCTTCAAGCGTGTGACTGAGTTACAACAATTGAGTCGATTCACCGCAGTGCAAGGACATGACTGGCCAGACACAAAAATACTTTCTAGCAATGGCTTGAGCGTCAAGCCCATCGTTAATTATCAAGCAATGTTTGATATGGTGACGGGGCAAAAAGCAGATTATTTTCCAAGATCTATTGTCGAGGCGCAGTCAGAAATCATTAATCAAAACAACGCTGAATTAATGATAGTGCCAGATTATTATTTGTCTTATCCAGCAAGATTCTACTTTTTCGTAAATAAAGATAAAGTAGAACTTGCGGAGAAACTAGAAATTGGTTTGTCTAAGCTAAAAAGCAATGGTGCGTATAACACACTATTACGCCGTTATTTTGATTTAGATATGCTGGCTAATAGCCATATGTTGCCCTTGTCGAACCCATTTGAATAACCCTGTTAGCGCCTGATTGAAGGCACTTTAAAGTCGTAAGCTTCTTTATAAGTTAAGAAAGTAAGGACGACTAACACACCACAAAATATCGAATAGTTTAAGTATCCTGTTACATCAAACGCATAATAGAAAAAGGTCATGTCATACCCTTTACCGTTGCGTATATAGTTTTCAATCAGTGCAAAAAAGCTCATTGCTGCGCTAATTAGGCATAGCCAAGGCAAAATGCTATCTGCGAACGTGTACTTAATTTTGTGTTTTGGAAATAACCGTTTAGAAATTTCTACTCGATATGTGAGAGGGACCAATATGATCAACTCTTTGAGTAAGTGAACACCATAAATTAAACTATTTTGGATCAAGCGATCTCCTGGTGTTGAAACTAAGCTAATCAATCCGGTAGTAAAAATAATGTTTTCAAATAATACGGGGACCATAGCAATAAATGCAATGGAACATATATTGACATCCCTTAGTCTGTGCCCAATTAAAAATACTAATGAAATAATGGAAATGTAGGCTAGAAAAAAGAAATAGGTCGCGTCTTGGATTATAAAGATCACCACTACCATTACTACATATGGTAGTAGTAAATCTTTGAATGCAAATTGTTTTGCCATAAATAATGCTTATTTTAGGAACAAATTAAGGCTTTTGTTCGGGCTTTACTTGCCCTGAACTGGAATTTGCAATAAGCATGCTTTGTTGGGACTTTCTCCCTACTGAAAAAGGGTCCGCTGGACCTAATAAACCTGAACCGCCTGTAATTAAACGGCATTGTTTGTTAGCAATCATCTTCATAGTGATTATCCTTATTTCATTATCGTCTAGTCAGCTAAATGAATGTCAGACATTCTCATATTTCCAATGGCAAAAGGCACAACGCATCGCCTTAACTGCTTTACCAGAAGGAAGTGTCGCCAGAATAACTAAAAAGAACCAACCTCAATGTATTTTCTCGTACTTTACGGTAGTTTTTATATGGCTGACTCAATGAATTTAACACCAAATAATTTAGAGTTAAACATTTTTTTACAAAAAAATAAGATGCTAAATTCAGGCCAATTTGTGAAAAAAATTACCCAAAATAGAAAAGGGTAAGTGTCCCTATTCTATTTTGGAAAGTTGTTTAATGATAATTCAGTGATATTAAAGCTTAAATTTAGCCATTTCACTTTCTAACTGGGCTGCTTGTGCCTTAATGCTGTCAGTTGCGGTATGAGTTTGTTGCGATACACTGGCTGTCTGAGATGCGGTATCCGATATAATCACAACTCTTTTTGCTGTATCTTCACCAGCCGTTAATTGCTCTTTTGCTGCGAGGGCGATTTGGTCACTCATCTGCGAAATTGCACTTAACGAGGTGGCTACACTGCGCAGAGCCTCACTTGCTTCATTTGACATAGTTACGGTTTTTTCGCTGGTTGCGATGCTTAATGAAACGGAGGATTTCGCTTCTTGGGTCGCCGCTTGTAAGTTACCTATCATCGTATGAATTTCTTCAGTACTTGATTGTGTCCGCTGAGCCAATTGACGGACTTCGTCGGCAACGACGGCAAAACCTCTGCCTTGTTCCCCAGCTCGGGCTGCTTCTATTGCTGCATTGAGTGCAAGTAAATTGGTTTGCTCAGCAATGCTTTGTATGACGCTCAGTACATTAGCAATGTTATTAACCTCTTCATCTAATGCTTGAATATTATTGCCAGCACTGTCAATCTGCTGCTCTAGTAGGGCAATTGCCTCACTTGCATTGGATGTCAGTCGATCGGCATTTTGACCTTGGTTCTCAGCTTCTTGCACAGAGAAAGCAGCTTGTTCGGCATGTTCAACTACTGTTTGAGCTGAGGCGGTGAGTTCTGTGATAGCCGAAGCAACCATCTGTGTTTCTTCACTAAGGCTTAACGTTAAGCTTTCCAAGTCATTTGAGCGGGCCTCGCCATCATAGCTTTGCTCTTTTAATTTATCGCTTACAGTCATTAAACCACTTACCACCCCTTTTAAGCCATCTTGCATATAGTGCATCGCGGCCATAATGCTATAGTCTTTAGCATTTGAGGTATCAATGCGTGACGTGAGATTACCGTGTGAGACGTGCCTCACAATATCCAGTACATCGTTGAGCTCTGCACCGAGCTTATTTGAGAGTGATAGACCGTATCGTGTTACCGTGAAGGTCAGTGCAACTGCGATAAAAAGGGAGAAGGTTAATAACCAACTTGCGGTCTCCCAGTATCTTTCATCGACTTCTTTGTAACTGATCCCTGTACCGACATACCAGCCAAATAAAGATGTTTTTTGCACCACGGAGGTTAGGTCAACAACTTCACCATTTCTTTCTGAGTTCCAATGATAAGTAATGATGCGATTGGTTTTGTTACCCACTTTGCGCTCGACTAATCTTCCAATGCTGTTTCCTTGCGCATCTTTGAAGTCGTTGAAGCTCGTGCCGTGCAGTTGCGGGTCATGAGGAGCGGCGACAAAGTTTAACTCCTCATCGACCACATAGACATATTCAGAGTCATGGTATTTGTTTTCTCGAAGGATCTGGGCTGCTAACTTTTTAGCGTCGGCTTCGGATAAATCACCAGCTTTCACAAATTGTTCAAACTGTTCGACGATATTTACCGTGCTTTTCATTAGCTGGTTGATACGCGCAATATTATCTGTTTCACTGGCGTGGCGCAGTGATTGAAGCCCGAGTACCGCAACGGAAATTAAGGCGATAAAAATTGCTACTGCAAAAAATATAATTTTTAATCTTAGAGTCAGAGTCGAAAACACAATATGCACCTTAGCAGAGTCAGTTAAAAGTTTATGGCACTCTTACCTTTATGATTTATCATGTTTGAGCGCGCTATGTAAGTAGGGCTTAACCGTATATAAGTAAAAATTAGATGATTTTTCCTCATATGACGACCCTACTGCTATCTATTTTGCATTGATTATGTCGACTTCTTGTTGCGTTAAGGCGCGATACTCACCCATCGCAAGCGAGGGATCTAGTTCGATCTCACTAATTTTTTCTCTATGTAATTCAACAACATGATTTCCAACTGCTGCAAGCATACGCTTTACTTGGTGATATTTTCCTTCACAAATAGATAGCTGGAGAGCGTACTTATCCAAGGCGTGCGCTAGTGCTGGTCGGGTGAGTTGTTTTTCATTATGTAATGCTACGCCTTGGCGTAATTGTTCTAAACAATCTTCGGTAATTATTTCTTTTGTTTCAACACGGTATGTTTTGAATTTAGCCTTTTTTGGGGAGGTGATTTGATGTGACCAATCGCCATCATTGGTGATCAACACTAACCCAGTTGTATCAATGTCGAGTCGGCCTGCGACATGAAAATCTTTTAAGTTAGGCTCATCAATCAAGTCAAAAACAGTGGGGTGTAATTCATCATGATTGGCACAGACATAGCCTTGAGGCTTATTGAGCATGAAATATCTTTTTCCTAGATATTTCAGTTTGTTGCCACTTACTTCAATGTGATCTTCAGCATTAATTTGGGTGTCACTTTTCTTTGTAACCACGCCATTGATTGTCACTTCTCCTTTTTTGATTAAGATTTTTACTTTACTACGCGGTAGTTCATTTATGTGACTGACAAATTTGTCTATACGGCATGGGAATTTCATTAGGTTAACCTTACTGCTGGTATGAAAAGAACCATATTATGAATCATTTAATTTTTTCGATAAATAGTAGGATCCAAATCATAGGGGTGAACACTTAAGCTGACAGTCTCTGGCAGTAGCTTTTGTAGTGTAGAAAGTATTTTTTCACTGAGTAGTTGCTTTTGTTGCTGTGTTCTTCCTGTCAATAGATGTACTTGGATATGTACAAAGTCTTGTCTGCCATCGCCAATAATGGACTCAGAAAATGCAATTCGCCTTGTTTTTATCGTCTTTTCGTCAAATAAACCGGTCTCTATCGTGCTTTGGTGAATTGAATTGGTTAAATCTGAGAGGCTGATTTTAAGTGAGTCGGAATGCTCGATGATGATATGTGGCATTGTTGTATCCTTTATGTGTTAATAAAGCCCTATCATAGTGTGCTACTCATACTTAGCCAAGCGACAAATGACCGTGATATGGGATTATTAAAAGCCACTCTATTATTGTATTTTATCATTCGCTTCCTTGCTTTAGCTTAATGCCCCTTGTTAAGGTGTTGGGTTATTAATGTACTGTTGTGTTGAATGTATACATGTTATCTATTTTCAAATCTAAACCCTTGTTAGCCTCATCAGAATCACAATCTCTGATCGAGTTGTTTTTGTGGTCGGTAGAACACTTTGATAGTGACTACTTTCTAAAACACACTCAAGTTGTACAGCCAACTGAGCAATATTTCCCTGATCGTGTCAGTAGTGTAGAAGAGATGGCACAGTCTGTTTTTCAAAGAGTAAGAAGTTATGCCGGTTTAACGCAGTGGCCGATAGCGCTGACGTCGCCGAATATGATGCCGATGCAGCAGTCATTTCCAAACTTTACATTAGCTGGCGGGTTACGGGGAGAGAGTGTAACTGTCATGGATCCTCCTGGTTTACCTGTGCAGCTCTCTTACAATCCTAATCAAATAAATCAACCTCAGGATCTAGTTGCCAGCATGGCGGGAAGTATGGCGCTGATGTTGATTCATCAGGTTGGCAAATTACCACCTGGCGGGCAACAAAGCTTACCTGTTGCAGCTGATGTGCTGGCTATATTTATGGGATTTGGCACTATGATATGTAATACCGCCTATCATTTCAGAGGTGGGTGCGGATCTTGTTATAATCCATATGCGAACCGACAAGCGGCGCTCAGCGAACAGGAAAGCATATTTTTGCATGCTTTGGTTTGTTATTTAAAAGGAGATGAAAAAGGGGGGCAGCACCTTAAACCACATCTAAAAGGCATGTACAAAAAAGCCCAGAAGCAGTTAAAGAAGATATTACAAACATCGGCAGATCCGATGCTCTTGGCGATTGAGGATAGAAGTCGTGCTTGAATATCTAGATGAGTTTTTAATTATTGCGATCGCACATTTTTTAGCGGTCGCGAGTCCGGGGCCCGATTTTGCTATAGTTTTAAAACAAAGTGTTCAGCAAGGCAGAAGAAATGCCTTGTTTACCAGTGCTGGAGTCGGTTTGGGGATTTTTGTCCACGTCTCATATTGCCTGTTGGGAGTGGCACTTGTATTGTCTAAATCACCGGAGTTATTTAACCTATTTAAATATATAGCCGGAGCGTATTTGGCGTTTATGGGTGTGCAAGCACTGCGCGCGAAGAAAAATACAGATCCAGAGCAATCGATTCAAGCAGCGTCGATAGTTGAATCTGATTTTAAAGCCTTGCGACGCGGTTTCTTGGTTAACGCACTTAATCCAAAAGCGACCTTGTTTTTCCTTTCCTTGTTCACCCTGATGATTGATCCAGACACACCACAGGCAGTACAAATTTTTTATGGGTTGTACATGGCGATGGCGACATGGATCTGGTTTTCTTTTTTATCTGTGGTTTTGTCTAAGCCTCAAGTTCGACGTTTTTTCCATCGTGCAGGGCATTGGTTTGACCGTGGTATTGGTGTGGTGTTATTGCTTTTGGCTGTGCGAGTTGTTTTATAGGTGTGTTAATGAATGTGAAAGAATATTTATATTTTGCATATGGTTCCAACCTATCATCACTTAGACTTAAAGCGCGTCTGCCCCATGTTCGTTTAGTCGCAAGTGCAGTATTACATGGATATCGGCTGGCCTTTGATATGTTAAGCACTGATGGTTCGGCCAAGTGCAATATCGTAAAAGCAACACAAGAGGATATTGTTTATGGTGCAGTGTATAGGTTGACTCAATTTGAAATGGATCAACTAGATGCAATTGAAGGTGCGCGATATGAGCGTGTTGAATTAGATGTGACTATGCAGAACGTAAGCGCGGCTAAGGTATACTGCTATGTGGCCAATACATTTGTAAGTGATGAATTACCTTTTGATTGGTATTTAAACCATGTTCTTGTCGGTGCTCAAGAGCAGGGTTTCCCTGAGTTTTATATTGAAAATATCAGGGCGCAAAAATGCACTAAAGATGCAAATAAAGATAAACAGGCATCAGAATTAAATATTTATAACAGATAAGGCAATATGGATATGAAAAAAGCTCTTTGGCGCACATTGTGCAGTGCAACGACTTTGTTGATGAGTAGTAGCGTTGTCGCTTTAACGGCACCTCAGTTGGCTGAAGTAGAGAAATCGGTGCAACAAGCCATGGATAGCTTCGCAATCCCCGGGTTGGCGATTGGGATTGTAAATAATGGGAAAGTAGTCTTAGCAAAAGGGTATGGTATAAGGCAGTTTGGTAAAGCTGGCGAGGTGGATGAGCATACCTTATTTGGAATCGCTTCTAACAGTAAAGCATTTACAGCAACTGCTTTGGCGATGTTGGTTGAGGAAGGTAAGTTGAACTGGGCAGATCCTGTCATTTCGCACTTACCTGAATTCCAATTGTATAGCGAGCAGCTAACAGAACAAATGACTATCCGTGATTTACTCAGTCATCGTAGTGGTCTTGCGTTAGGTGCTGGCGATCTCATGATCTGGCCAGACACCGACAAGTCTATAAAAGAGATACTCGCTGGACTAAAGCATATTAAGCCTGTCGCACCATTACGTACTGAGTATCACTATAATAATTTGATGTTTGTGGTTGCCGGTGAAGTGGTTGCGAGAGTAAGCGGTCTCAGCTGGCAAGAGTTTGTTGAGACAAAAATTTTCCCTAAAGTAGGGATTAAAAACTCCTATGCTTCATTTTCTCGTATTGATAAAGCGAATAAAAATTTTGCCACCGGAACAATTAAGTATGACGGTCAGCTAGAAGAGTTCGTGGGTGACTATTTAGAAGACTTTCGTGGTGCTGGTGCCATCGCGTCTAATGTCTCGGATATGACTAAGTGGCTACAAACACAGGTTAATGAAGGTCAAACACCGCTTGGTAAGCAGTTAATAGACCGTGAAACACACCAGTACTTATGGCATCCACAAATTATGCGTATACCAAAAGAAGCCGATCGCATCGCATTTGGACAAGATTTCAAAGGATATGCTTTAGGTTGGGCAGTTGAAAGTTACTTTGGTTATAAACGTGTCGGCCATATGGGGGGCATTTTAGGGATGGGCTCACAGGTTGCGATGATCCCAGAAAAAGGCTTAGGTGTGGTGATTTTATCTAATCAGCATGCTTACCCCGCAATTCGTGCCATCACCAATGAAGTCTTTGAGCAAGCACTTGGGTTGGAACCGCAAGAGTGGGTTGCGAAAAGCCATCAAGCGTATCAAAAAAAGCGTGCATCATTATACGCTGATTTAGGCCCAAAGAAGGTTGAGTCCAAAGTAGCAAATTTACCACTTAACCATTACACGGGTACTCTAAGAAGTCCGTGGTATGGCGATGTTATCGTGGAGGAAATCTCAGGGAAGCTGCATATTGACTTTACTCACACAAAGGCGCTTAAAGGCATATTACACCATCATGACAGCAATACGTTTGTGGTGAAGTGGCATGAAAAACTGTTAGAAGCCGATGCCTATATTCATTTTAAATTAGATGATAAACAACAGATCAAAAGTGCTGATATGGAATGGGTAAACCCTAAAATTACAGATTTTAGTTTCGATTTTCATAACTTAGGGTTGGTGGCCGTGGCGCCAACACAGTAATACGGCCGTTTACTGACTAAAAATATCAAACCAAAGTATCAAGGCACTCAATATAGTGCTTTGATACACTATCAATTCAGGTTTTTAAGGACAGCGATATGCGCACAGCCATTATATCTCACCCGCTTTGTCGTAGACATAAAATGACTGCTGAGCACCCAGAGTGCCCTCAGCGTTTGGATGCCATCTCTGATCGCATTTTGGCATCGGGGTTAGACATTGCAGTGACGCATTTAATGGCGCCAAAAGCGGATGAATCGCACTATGCGCTTGTACATGATGATCAGCATATCGAGCGAGTATTAACGTCGATACCTGAACAAGGGTTGATAGATTTGGACGGTGATACCTCTTTATGCAAAGACTCTTTAAAGGCCATTGAGCGTGCAGTAGGTGCAGGTATAATGGCCGTTGATGAAGTGCTTGATGGTCGTCATGATGCGGCGTTTTGTTCCGTCAGGCCCCCAGGGCATCACGCGGATAAAGGCAAGTCTGCCGGATTTTGTATCTTTAATAATGTCGCAATTGCTACTAAGTACGCTCAAAGCAAAGGGGTTAATCGCATCGCCATTTTAGATATTGATGTCCATCATGGAGATGGAACACAAGCGATTGTTAAATCAGACCCTAATGTGCTCTTTTGCTCCTTGTTCCAATATCCTTTTTATCCTAATACTGAAATTGAAAACACCGAAACGGTCGTGAATTCTCCGTTGCCAGTGGCTAGTGATGGTGCTGATCTTCGAGCATTATACTCTCAGCAATGGCTTCCTAAGTTACGACAGTTTCAACCAGAGCTAATATTTATCAGTGCCGGATTTGATGCGCATTTGGAAGATGACATGGGTGGGCTTAAGTTTGTCGAAGGTGACTACGCCTGGTTTACCCAGCAAATTGCACTGTTAAATAATGAGCTCAATTGCCGAGGGATTATTTCTTATTTAGAAGGGGGGTATGATTTATCATCTCTCGGGCGCAGCGTTGAAACGCATATCCGAACTCTTGCCGAATTCTAGTTAGCTCATAACGTCGATTTCATCAAGCTAAATACTTGTTCTATATTTGTAATTTGTATTTTTGCCGTGCAGCATTGTCCTTCAGAGACGAGTTTTTGTTGCACTAAAAGCGTTAAATTATTATAGCAAGAAGGTGTTTTTGGCGCGCCATCTAGTGCTTTAAAAGTTCCGTCAGGAAAGATGCAGGTAGCTGTTTTAATTTGATTTTCAGACAAGTAAAAGAGGCTTTCTTGCATTTCTTCCTCACTCTCAATGTATTCTATACTTTGGTCGAATATCAGCACTAATGGGTATGAATTAATCGTCATTTTTTGTTCTCAGTCAAGGTTAGCGATAAGCACCTAAGTATACTCAAGATGGTAGTTAGATTGCGAGGAAAGTGCTTATGATAGGTGACTCACGTCAGCTGAGAATTAAAGACGTGTTTTCGGCTAGCTTATTATCGTGTGACGATTCTACGAGCTTATATGACGCGCTGATAAAAATGCGTCAACACTGTGTTAGTTCCATTTTTATCACACATGCAGGAGACATCGTTGGTATTTGGACTGAATCAGATTGTGTGAAGCTTGATCTTAAGCACATTAACCTCGCTCAGCTGCCCATTGGCGAGGTAATGACTTCTCCGGTTTACGATATCTCTTTGGATAAGACCCTCAGTGAAGCCACAATCAAGTTACATCAACTTGGGATCCGTCACTTGCTGGTGAAAGATTTAACCAACACACCAGCAGGCGTTGTATCTTTGTCTGACATTGTTCGCAATCAGGGGTTAGATCACTACTTACATTTTCGTCCCATTGAGGATCATTTTGATAAGACTGTGAGCGTGCTTGACAGTATGCAATGTGTGAGTGAAGCAATTGAACAGATGCGCCGTAATAAAGCCACGGCAGTACTGGTCTATCATCGTCAGCAACAAGAGTACGGCATAATCACACAGCGAGATATCGCATACGCAATTTTAGATCCGCAGTGGCAAATGCCATGTTGGGAACTTGCGAGTTATCCAATGTTATCTATGACACCAGACGAAAGCTTGTTTGATGCCTATCGTAAGATGACGGCTAAATCTATTCGGCATTTGGTAGTGAGAGACAAAGTATCAAATGCTGTGGCAGGGTTATTGGCACTTAAAAATGTATTGACTGAAATAGAAACCGCTTACTGTAGTGAATTGGAGAATGTTTTAGCGCAGCGAGATATTGCTCTGCGTAAATCAGAAAAAAATTTGTACCTTGCTAATCGAATTATTGATGCCTCCCTTGACGGTATCATGATCACAAGAGGAAGCGGGGAAATTATTCAAATTAACCCTGCTTTTAGTGCATTAACCGGTTATCAAGACTATGAAGTCATCGGCAAAAAGCCCAGTTTACTCAGTTCAGGCATGCATGATCAAAATTATTACGACAAAATGTGGGCTGCATTAAAAGAGAAAGGGGTGTGGCAAGGAGAGATCTGCAATAAGAAAAAAAGTGGAGACATCTATGTTGAATGGCTCACAATCATAGAAATTAACGACCCGTATAGCGATGAAACACTGTATGCCGCCATATTCAGTGATATTACTGAACGTAAAAATGCAGAAGAAAAAATAGCACGTTTAGCTTATTTTGATGAGCTGACTGGGCTGCCTAATCGGCGGTTATTCTATGATAGATTGTCTATGGCTTTGGCATCAGCACATCGTGATCAGCATAAGCTGAGCGTTATGTTTATCGACTTAGACCGCTTTAAAGAAGTGAATGATACATTGGGTCACAGTGCTGGCGATAAGTTACTGACTCAGGTGAGTGATCGTATTAAAGGGATTTTAAAAGAAGGGGATACGTTAGCTCGGTTAGGAGGAGATGAGTTTGTAGTGCTGTTAACCGAAGTTGCTGATATGGATTCGGTGGTGTCGTTTGCTGATAAATTGTTATTACAATTTAATAAGTCTTTTGATCTTGGCAATATCGCAGTGGCTGCTACAGCGTCATTGGGGGCGTCTATGTACCCAGATGATGGTCTTGACAGTGAGAGCTTATTAAAACACGCGGACGTGGCTATGTATCGCTCAAAAGAGTTAGGGCGTAACTCTTTTCAAATGTATAAAGCGTCTATGAATGCGCGCTCACTTGAGCGGTTGTCTATGCAAAGCCGTTTTCAAAGCGCGCTTGAAAATGGTGAGTTTGAGCTCTATTTTCAGCCTTTAAAATGTTTGGTTAGTGGCCGCATCACAAGCTTAGAATGTTTGTTGAGGTGGCATGACCCCAATTTAGGCATGATCTCACCAGCTCAATTTATTCCATTAGCTGAAGAATTAGGCTTAATTGTGAAGCTTGATGAATGGGTAATTGATAGGGCGTGCGCCCAACTTGCTCATTGGAGGAGATTAAATATTGATGTCAGGCACTTGGCTATTAATGTATCGGCTCAGCATTTAACTCAGGGAGATTTAGTTCAGACACTGAATCGAGCGTTAGCCAAATATGACCTGCATGGACACCAAATTGAATTAGAGCTGACAGAGGGCTGTTTCATCAGTAACTTCCAACGGGCGAAAGAGGTGCTGAGTGAAGTGAAAAAAATGGGGGTCAGTATCGCGTTGGATGATTTTGGTACTGGCTACTCTGCACTGAGTTACCTTACTAAATTACCAATCGATATTCTAAAAATTGATCCCAGTTTCATTGCAAAAATACCTGATGAGTATGGCAACAGTGAAATTGTCAGTGCGATTGTGGCAATGGCCAAAGCCTTGAAGCTACATGTTGTCGCTGAAGGCGTCGAAAAGCACGAACAAATGCGATTTTTACAAAAGTTGGGTTGTCATGCGATGCAAGGGTATTTGTATTGTAAGCCGCTTTCGCAAGCGGCTTGGTATGAGTTTTATCAAGCGGAAAAATTGATTTCGTAGGAAGTAAACTTACGAATATTAATGACGCCTTTTTCAAAAATGAGATATTGCCCCTTAATACCTTTCAATACGCCGCTGACTGTTGGCTCTTTATCAAAGTTAAAGGAACTTATTTTTGTTGGGTAGTCCTCAACAGGGAAGGTTAAGTCTACAACCTCTTCATCTAAACGCTCAATCGCAGTTGCACCAAATAGCTCAGCCAGCTCGTCGAGCTTTTCTTGAATTTGAGGAATTAACGCTTGTGCACTTTGCTTCAAATCTAATTCAGGATTAATGCCTTTTAGCATATTGCGCCAATTGGTTTTGTCTGCAATGAAGTTGGCCAGCGCCACTTCCACCAAGCCTGATTGCAGACGTGTTTGCACTTTAAAAATTGGTAGAGCTTGGGTTGCGCCTTGATCTATCCAGCGAGTTGGGATCTGGGTATGTCGTGTGATACCGACTTTGAGTCCTGATGTATTGGCTAAATAGACATAGTGCGGGATCATACAATTGGCCTCTCCCCACTCGGGCTCTCGGCATGTGCCTTGATCATAGTGACACGTTTCAGGCTTCATGATGCACATATCGCAGCTAGCAAGCTTTTTCATACACACAAAGCAGTGGCCCTGAGAGTAGCTCTTTTTGGTTTTTTTACCGCAACTGCAGCAATAGATATTACCTGTAAAAGTTAAGGTAATTTCTTTGTCAAGATAGTCATTGAGATTAACCAGCTTGTCGCCAATTGGCAGCTGGTACTGAATTGGATTGGTAAGGCTGGCTTTTAGTTTACTTAATGTGCCCTGCATCTTTACGCCCCTAAAGATGATACAAAAGGAGATCCTAGCAAGTCAGTTTGAAAATACCAATGGTAAAGTTAAAAAAATTATATATTTCAATAGTTTGAGATTGATATTGGTTTTTGTTTTTATTTGCGTTTGGTATCTTAAATAAAAAACGGCTCATGAAGAGCCGTTTTATGATGTTCGCCTGATTAAAGATCACTGCTCACGTGCTATGGCACGATAAGCGATGTCTGTACGGTACTCTACGCCGTCCCAGTTGATGTCTTTAACCAGCGCATAAGCTCGCTTCTGTGCTTCTGTGACAGTATGACCTAATGCAGTTGCACATAACACTCGTCCACCAGCTGTCACGATGTCATCACCCTGTTGCTTAGTACCAGCATGGAATACTTTTTCACCTTCAGAGTAATTGACTTGAAGACCTGAAATCGCATCGCCTTTCGGATAGCTAGCTGGGTAGCCTTTTGCTGCTAATACAACACCGACAGCGGCTCTAGGGTCAAACTGTATTTCAGTTTGATCTAGCTCTTGGCGGTTTGCCGCCTCAATCAGTGACACAAGGTCTGATTGTAAACGTAGCATGATCGGCTGTGTTTCAGGGTCACCAAAACGACAGTTATATTCGATAACTTTAGGTGTGCCATCTGCCGTGATCATCAAGCCCGCATATAGGAAGCCAGTATAAGGGTGGCCTTCTGCCGCCATACCTTCTACTGTTGGGTGAATCACTTCATTCATAATGCGGTCGTGAATGTCTTTGGTCACAACTGGAGCAGGAGAGTACGCACCCATGCCGCCTGTATTTGGACCTTGGTCGCCATTGTATGCACGTTTATGGTCTTGGCTGGTGGCAAAAGGCAATACGTTTTTACCGTCAACCATAACAATAAATGAAGCTTCTTCACCTTCTAAGAACTCTTCAATCACCACACGGCTGCCCGCATCACCAAATGCATTACCTGCAAGCATGTCACGGATTGCTTCTTCTGCTTCTGCTTCGGTCATTGCGACGATAACGCCTTTACCAGCTGCTAATCCATCTGCTTTAACAACAATAGGGGCACCTTGCTCTTTGACATAAGCAATTGCAGGCTCAATGTCAGTGAAGGTTTGGTAGGCAGCTGTTGGGATCTGGTGTCTGGCTAAAAAGTCTTTGGTAAATGACTTTGAACCTTCTAGCTGCGCCGCAGCTTGAGTCGGGCCAAAAATGGCCAAACCTTCAGAGCGGAAACGATCAACAACACCAATGACCAATGGTGCTTCAGGGCCAACAATGGTCAGTTCAACTTTGTTTTCTTTGGCGAATGCAACTAGGGCATCTAAGTCTTCAACGCCAATAGCAACATTTTCTAACTTTGGCTCCAAAGCGGTTCCTGCGTTACCAGGTGCTACAAATACTGTTTTTACTGATGGGTTTTGAGCGGCTTTGAACGCAAGTGCGTGTTCACGGCCACCGCTGCCAATGACAAGTACATTCATGGCATTGTTTCCTATTAAATCTTTTTAAACTTTAAAGTCATACGGTCGCTTTCCCCAATCGCCTTATACTGCGCAGATTTCTCTTCACCTAACGCAAGTCTAGGTGGCAGTGTCCAAACACCGTGAGGGTGGTTTGCACTGTCTAATGGGTTAGCGTTGATTTCGCTGCTTGCTACCAATTCAAAGCCTGCTTTCTTTGCCATTTCGATGACATAGCTTTGCTTCATATAACCTGAACGCTTTTGATCTTCAGTATCGCGATGTTCTGGTAAACGGTGCTCTACCACACCTAAAATGCCGCCTGGCTTAAGTGCTGTATGGAATGCTTTAAATGATTTAAGCACACCTTCATCACCTGGACGCATGTACCAGTTATGAACATTACGGAAAGTTAAGACCATATCTGCAGAGCCTGCAGGTGCGATATCATGATGTGTTAATGCTGAGAATTCAGTCACTTTGATTTCGCTAAAACGCGCATCGTTGGCAATCTTATCTTTAAACGCAGCTAACGATTTTTTGTAATACTCCCTCTCTGAGTTAGCAGGGAAGTGTGCTGCATACAAAGTACCTTGGCCTTTTACAGTTGGCGCTAGGATTTCTGTATACCAACCGCCGCCTGGTGCGATTTCAACGACTGTCATATTCGGCTTTAGACCAAAAAACTCCAATGTTTGGACTGGATTACGGTATTTATCACGGGCACGATTATTATCTGCGCGCTCGCTACTTTGCGCTGCTTTTGCAATGCTTACAGTTGAACTATCAGAACTTGTGGTGCTGCTACAACCTGCTAGTGCAGTGACGATACCTGCTGTGACTAATGCTTTAATACCTAGTTTCATTATTCAGTTCCTTCAAGGTTATTGTGATTGTCTTTTGGTCAGAATACTTGAATTTGGTGCAAACAAAAAGCGCGAAACGTTAAACGTTTCGCGCAAATCGATTAGTGACGGAAATGGCGCATTCCAGTGAAGACCATTGCCATACCTGCTTCATCAGCGGCGGCAATTACTTCTTCATCACGCATTGAACCGCCAGGCTGAATTACGGCAGTAATGCCTGCTTCAGCGGCTGCATCGATACCATCACGGAATGGGAAGAATGCATCAGAGGCCATGACAGAACCTTTTACTTCAAGGTTTTCGTCTGCGGCTTTGATACCTGCGATTTTCGCTGAATAAACACGGCTCATTTGGCCTGCACCTACACCGATGGTCATGCCGTCGCGGGCATACACAATCGCATTTGATTTAACGAATTTAGCGACTTTCCAGCAGAATAATAAGTCTTTCAGCTCTTGCTCTGTTGGTTGGCGTTTGGAAACAACCGTTAAATCATCCAGTGTCACCATACCCTGATCGCGATCTTGGATAAGCACGCCACCATTGACGCGTTTAATGTCTACACCGGTTGATTTAGTTGCCCACTGTCCACACTCAAGAAGACGCACATTCTTCTTCTCAGAGACGATTTCAGCGGCTTCTGCAGAGATACTTGGTGCAATGATCACTTCCACAAACTGGCGTTCAATGATCGCTTTTGCAGTTTCTACATCTAGCTCACGGTTGAAAGCGATGATGCCACCAAACGCTGAAGTTGGATCCGTTTTAAATGCTCGGTCGTATGCACTTAAGATATCTTTGTCTTCTGCTACACCACATGGGTTTGCGTGTTTAACAATCACACATGCAGGTGCATCGAAGCTTTTAACACATTCAAGTGCCGCGTCGGTATCCGCGATATTATTGTATGATAGCGCTTTACCTTGCAATTGTTTCGCAGTTGCAACTGATGCTTCTTCAATGTTGTTCTCTACATAAAAAGCTGCGTCTTGGTGTGAGTTTTCACCATATCGCATATCTTGCTTTTTAGTGAACTGCATATTAATCGTGCGCGGGAATTTAGTTTCCTCAGCAGCTTCTTCTGTGTAGTCAGCAACGAGCTTACCAAAGTAGTTTGCGATCATGCCGTCATACTGTGCTGTATGTTCATAGGCTGCAATCGCAAGGTCAAAACGTGTCTTATACGTTGTTGAACCATCATTTGCTTTGATTTCTGATAACACGCGGTCATAGTCGCTGGCATTAACCACAATCGTTACGTCTTTATGGTTTTTTGCTGCTGCGCGAACCATTGTTGGGCCGCCGATGTCGATATTTTCAATCGCATCTTCTAGGCTGCAGTCAGCTTTTGCAACAGTTTGTGCAAAGGGGTATAAGTTAACTACAACCATATCAATAGCAGAGATGTTGTTGTCTGCCATAACATTTTCATCTTGGCCACGACGCCCCAAGATCCCACCGTGTACTTTAGGGTGGAGGGTTTTCACGCGACCATCCATGATCTCTGGGTGGCCTGTGTAGTCAGATACTTCCGTTACCTGAATGCCGTTATCGGCTAGGAGTTTACAAGTACCGCCTGTAGAAAGAAGTTCAACACCTGACTCAGCAAGAGCACGGGCAAACTCAACGATACCAGTTTTATCTGACACGCTTAAAAGTGCGCGACGAATAGGACGATGTATATCCATGATGATTTTGATTTCCTCAATGATTAGTTAAGGGCTAGCTTAGAAAGGCTGTATTTTAGCTCAACTAGGATGAGAAAACGATGGAAATGATGTTAACGAGATTGAGAAATACTGAACTTTATCTATTAATTAGGCGATAAGAGGACATTATGCCTTATTTTTTTCAGATAAATGGAGTAGGAGAGTTTTTTAGGAAAGAGGCTATAAGGGGTGAAAACGCCCTAATTCGGACGTTTTCAGCTTAAATACGGATTAGTTCATGCCGTACTTTTTAAGCTTTTTACGAAGGGTACCACGGTTGATACCTAGTAAGATTGCAGCACGAGTTTGGTTACCACGTGTGTAAGTCATTACTTCTTCTAGTAAAGGTGCTTCAAGCTCAGATAATACTAGCTCATATACATCTTGCACGTCTTGACCATTTAACTGCTTTAAGTAGTGGTGGACAGCTTTTTTTACTGCATCGCGCAGTGGTTGCGGTTTCTCTTGTGACTGAACATGAGCGTTAGTGATAAAAGGAGAAGTCACATTTTGTTCGAACATCTTTATGTCTCTTTCTTAGTTAGCTGCTAGTGTTTCAAAATAGTTTTCTAATGCCTCGATTTGCGCCTCTGGCTCCTCAAGTGCATTGAATACTCGCCTAAATTGACCTTCTTGGTCATGGGACTGCAAATACCAAGATACATGTTTGCGTGCGATGCGCGCTCCCATTGGTTCACCGTAAAACTGATGGAGGTTCACTAGGTGTTCCATCAAAATACCACGCACTTCGGAAATCTCAGGTGCTGGTAAGTGTTTTCCAGTTCGCAAATAATAGTCTATCTCTCGGAAAATCCAAGGACGACCTTGAGCGGCTCGACCAATCATGATGGCATCTGCGCCCGTATAATCCAAAACCTGCTTAGCTTTTTCTGGAGACGTTATGTCACCATTCGCTACAACAGGCATAGAAACCGATTGCTTTATCGCTTTGATAGTGTCGTATTCCGCGTCACCTTTATACATGCATGCACGAGTTCTTCCGTGCACTGCCAGTGATGCAATACGATTGCGCTCGGCTATTTTCGCAATTTCAACACCATTACGGTTGTCAGGATCCCATCCAGTCCGGATTTTTAGGGTGACAGGCACATCTACCGCGCTAACCACGGCTTGTACTATTTCCTCAACTAAATCCGGGTACTGCAACAGTGCAGAACCTGCGAGTTTTTTGTTCACTTTTTTGGCTGGGCAACCCATATTGATATCTATGATTTGCGCGCCATTTTTGACATTGAATTGTGCAGCTTGTGCCATAAGCTCAGGATCGGCTCCTGCAATTTGCACTGAACGTATGCCTGATTCACCAGAGTGATCCATTCGGTTCATCGATTTATCAGTTTTCCAAACCTTTGGATTTGATGACAACATTTCAGAAACCGCAAGTCCTGCGCCAAGACGCCGACATAATTGTCTAAATGGTCGGTCTGTTATACCGGCCATTGGAGCTACGATCACATTGTTATCAAGTTGGTAAGGACCAATACGCACTGCTATTCATCTGCCTCATTTCAAGGGGCGCTAAGTTTACGGTTTTTTTCGCAAAAATCAAAGGCTATAAATTGAACATAAGTGTTTTTTTTTTGAACTTTTTGGGTTGACTTTTGGTAACAATATGAAGGGCTGTATAAATTGCTGAAAATTTATTCAAAAATTTTTGAATGATAAATCTGGACGTGTTTATCGAGCTGTAAAAAAAGCGTAAAGCCTGTTAAGTACAGGCTTTACGCGTAATAGAATACTAACTCAGAAGATAGTCGTTACACTTGTTATGGTTTTGTAATTCCACTTACTCGAGTCCATTCTCCCTCTTGTTTTATTGCATCTAAGTCAATATATGGTGCATACACATCAGCAACAGATTGAGCTTGTTCTTCTAGGATCCCTGACATGGCAATTGCCCCCTGTGGTTTTAAGAACCCAAGGATAATTTCATGCAATTCCCTAAGCGGTTGAGCAAGAATATTGGCAACGACAATATCCGCTTTAAACTCTGGTTGATTCTCTGGTAAGTAAACCTCTAGTTGATCAGCAACACCATTACGCTGTGCATTATCTCTGCTTGCGACAAGCGCCTGTGGGTCGATATCGATACCGATCACGCGTTCTGCACCGAGTTTAATCGCAGCAATGCCTAAAATACCCGACCCACAACCAAAGTCGACTACGGTTTTACCACTTAAGTCTTGTGCTTCTAACCACTGTAAACAGAGTGAAGTGGTAGCGTGTGTGCCTGTACCAAATGCAAGGCCAGGATCTAATAGCACATTTACAGCATCTGGATCTGGGATATCGCGCCAACTCGGACAGATCCACAAACGTTCACCAAACTTGATTGGGTGGAAGTTATCCATCCATTCTCTTTCCCAGTCTTTGTCTTCTAACTGCTCAATTTTGTATTTAGGCGCTTCAGGCATTTGCTCGCAGAGGTAATCAACAACAGATTGCATATCATGGGTTGCTTCAAATAGGCCAATTACAGTTGTCTCAGGCCATAAAATAACTTCACCCGGCTTAGGTTCATAGACAGGGGTGTTTTGGCCATCAATAAATGTCACAGAAGGACAGCCAATATCCATCAGTAAATCACTGATCAGATCGGCTGTTTCTTTGTTAGCATCAATGCGGATTTGGATCCAAGCCATAATGTTGTTCCTATTAAATATCTTTTGGTTTTCATTGTGCGATGAATGACACATCGACTAACAGTGATTATGACTGTTACTGAATGTGAGCACCTAGGTGTTGATGTGTACAATTACAGGCACATATTTAAATTCAAATAAAAAGGCCGCATGATGCGGCCTTTTTTTTATTCTGTATTCTTAGCCTTTGACATCTAAGAAGCTCTTCAGCAGATCAGAGCGAGAAGGGTGACGTAGTTTACGCAGTGCCTTCGCTTCAATTTGACGAATACGCTCACGTGTTACATCAAACTGCTTACCAACTTCTTCAAGCGTGTGGTCTGTATTCATGTCGATACCAAAACGCATACGAAGTACTTTAGCTTCTCTTGCAGTTAAGCCTGCAAGCACTTCGTTGGTTGCACCGCGTAAGCTTTCCATTGTGGCTGAGTCAATCGGAGATTCAATCGTTGTATCTTCGATGAAATCGCCAAGATGCGAATCTTCATCATCACCGATTGGTGTCTCCATAGAGATTGGCTCTTTAGCAATCTTAAGCACTTTACGGATTTTGTCTTCTGGCATCATCATGCGCTCTGCAAGCTCTTCAGGGCTAGGCTCACGACCCATTTCTTGCAGCATTTGACGAGAAATACGATTTAGCTTATTAATCGTCTCAATCATGTGCACTGGAATACGGATTGTTCTTGCTTGGTCAGCAATTGAACGCGTGATCGCTTGTCGGATCCACCATGTTGCGTAAGTTGAGAACTTATAACCACGGCGGTATTCAAACTTATCAACAGCTTTCATCAGACCGATATTACCTTCTTGAATTAAATCCAAGAATTGAAGGCCACGGTTGGTGTATTTTTTAGCAATTGAAATTACAAGACGTAAATTCGCTTCAACCATTTCTTTTTTCGCACGGCGCGCTTTTGCTTCACCGATACTCATACGACGGTTGATATCTTTGATGCGCTCTACGCTTAAACCAGTGCTCTCTTCAATAGCTTTTAGCTTGTTAACACAACGCTCAATTTCAGGTTTCACTTCACGAAGTTTATCTGAGTGCTTTTCACCCGCTGCAATTTCAGCGTCAATCCAAGCAATATCAGTTTCGTTGTTGGCAAAGTGCTTAACAAATGTTTTCTTAGGTAATTTTGCAATCTGAACAGCTTGTTTCATGATGATACGCTCTTGAACACGTACTTTGTCCATCATTTCACGCATGTTATTAACCATACGGTCAAACTGCTTAGGTACTAATTTGAATTTGCGGAACAGCTCACCTATCTCTTTGATAGCGGCTTGTGCATCTGGATGACTGCGGCCTTTTTCTTCAAAACACTGACGCGCACTGGTGTAAAGTGAGCGAAGCTCTTCGAAGTGCTCGCGTGCAACTTCAGGGTCAGGACCTGACTCGCCTTCTTCAGAATCGTCGTCATCCTCTCCATCATCGTCTTCATCGTCTAAGTCTTCTTCACTTAGTTCTGAACCGATATGCGTTGCAGAGATCGTTGCTTCGTCATCTTCTAATGAGTCGAAGAAACCTGTGACGATGTCACTTAAGCGCATTTCTTCGGCTTCGTACTTGTCCCACTGTTCTAACAAATACGTGATTGCTTCAGGGTATTCGGCAACAGAAATCTGCACCTGATTAATCCCTTCTTCAATACGCTTTGCAATAAGAATTTCGCCTTCCCGAGTCAGTAGCTCAACGGTGCCCATTTCACGCATATACATACGGACTGGATCAGTTGTTCTGCCAATTTCTTTTTCTACCGTTGCTAGCGCAGCTGCCGCTGCTTCTGCTGCATCCTCGTCGGTGGTTGTTTCTTGCATCATCAACTCATCGGCATCAGGGGCTGCTTCAGAAACCTGAATACCCATATCATTAATCATGCTAATGATATCTTCAACTTGATCCGAATCTATGATGTCTTGTGGAAGGTGATCGTTAACTTCTGCAAAAGTTAAGTAACCTTGCTCCTTACCTTTCTGAATCAGAAGTTTGAGTTGTGACTGAGGAGATTGATCCATAGAGATTTATGCTTCCACTCTGATAAAGTTTATACAACGGGCGCCAGCTAAAAACAGCGTTATTTTGGTTGACGCAGTGAATAGAACATTATAACACCAAAAATTAATTTTGACCAGTTCTACGAGAGCTTAAAGCTTGTGTTAATAACGCACATTCTAGTCGTTCGTCGCTATTTAAGCCCTCAGTTTTGTCTTTAATAAGTAAGGTCTCTAATCGTAAATTTAAACACTGATCTTCAATAAATTTAAAAGTGTGTTTAAATTCATCTTCTAAGGCCTCTTCTTGTATATTATGTTGCCAAGTTGCGAGCTTTTTTAATGCTTCATAATCTTGACTATCCCTAAATGACTCTAATATATGCGCGGTGGTGTAATTGGGGTTTTCTAGACTGGTATGTTGAAGCCTCAAAAATAGCGCCATGCCAGGTAGTTGCATGTGAGCAAGGTCGGGTAGGTAATCAACACAACTCGCCAGTTTTGGATGTTGTAATAACAGCCCGATTGCACGTCGCATTGGGGTGACTTTGAATTTGCGCTCTATATTATGTTGTTTTTTAGGTGTTGATAGTTTTGCGGTGAGCTGTTCTCGCGTTCTACCTATGAGTCTTGCCAATGTTGTTAGTAAAGACTCTTGATAAAATTCGCTCGGAATTTTATTGATCAGCGGTACCGCTTCCGCGAGTAGTTTTGCTTTACCTGCATCAGTGGTTAAATCACACTGTTCACTCAAACGATTGAATAATACTTTACTGTAGTCATCAGCCGCTAATAATCTCTCTTCAAAGCGCTCTTTGCCTTCTTGCTGGACCAAAGAATCAGGGTCTTCGCCATCCGGTAAAAATACAAACCCTAATGACTTACCATCCTTTAAATTTGGTAATGCATGTTCAAGTGCACGCCATGCAGCATCACGACCAGCTCTATCACCATCATAACAACATACGACTTTGTCGGTATTACGAAAAAGTGTTTGCATATGCTCTAGAGTGGTTGCAGTACCAAGTGCTGCAACCGCATAATCGATACCGTACTCTGAGAGCGCCACCACATCCATGTAGCCTTCGACTATGAGCACTTGTTCTAATTTTTTATGTGCTTGCTTAGCTTCGTAAAAGCCATACAATTCAAAGCTTTTATGGAATATACGTGTTTCAGGTGAATTAAGATATTTCGGCCCCTGATCTTGGCCCATAACACGACCACCAAAGGCAATTACTCGTCCGCGTTTATCACGAATAGGGAACATCAGTCGGTCGCGGAAAAAATCAAATTGTCTGCCGGGCGTTTTTTCACTGGCGAGCTTTAATTCAACCAATTGTTGTCGCTGAGCCGGATTGCGTGCGAATTTGCCAAGTAATGCATCCCACTCTGGTGGTGCATATCCTATTTGAAACTTATTAACGGTTTGTTCAGATAGTCCACGGCCTTTGACATAAGCCTGCACTTGACCTGCGTTATTATGCGAATTCAGCTGCTGTTGGTAAAAACGCGCAGTATGCATCATTAAGTCATAATCAGACTTTTTTTCTTCAAAGCTTCTCTGTGGTCCGCCAAGCCCTTGCTCTCTTGGTATTTCAAGATTAAACATACCGGCAAGCTCTTCAATGGCGTCAACAAACTCAAGTTTGTCATACTCCATTAAAAATGAAATGGCATTGCCATTGGCACCACAACCGAAGCAGTGATAAAACTGTTTATCTCTAGAAACAGTAAAGGAAGGAGACTTTTCATTGTGAAAAGGGCAGCAAGCTTGGTAGTCTTTTCCTGCTTTTTTTAGACCAACACGGCCATCAATAAGCTCGACGATGTCAGTTCTTGCCAATAAATCATCGATAAACTGTCTTGGAATTTTGCCAGCCATAGTTTTCCTAACGCTTATACGAAGAAACCGAGCACGAGGCTCGGTTTACTAATTTCATACATTTGTATGTGGGTAATTATGCGCTTAATCTTTGCTTAATTAAACCAGAGATTTTGCCCATGTCAGCGCGACCTTCAGCTTTCGCTTTGATCACACCCATTACTTTACCCATGTCTTGCATACCAGCTGCGCCTGTGTCAGCGATAGCAGCATCGATCATCTCAAGTACTTCTTCCTCAGATAAAGGTTGAGGTAAGAAAGACTCAAGTACTGATATTTCACCAGCCTCGATTTGTGCTAAATCTTCTCTTCCTGCATCAGTATACTGAGTGAAAGAGTCTTTACGCTGTTTAACCAGTTTAACCAACACTGAGGTGATACCAGCATCGTCTAGCGTTGTCTGGTTATCAATTTCACGTTGCTTGATTTCAGCTAGAGCTGCTCTGATTGCCGCAAGACGAGGTTTGTCTTTGGCTTTCATTGCTTCCTTTTGGGCGTCTTTTAGCGTCGCTAATAAGCTCATATGTACAAGACCAAATGTTAATTAGTATAGTTTAACGCGACGTGCGTTTTCACGAGAAAGCTTTTTCATGTGACGCTTTACAGCTGCCGCTTTCTTACGCTTACGCTCTGCAGTTGGCTTTTCATAGTGCTCGCGACGACGAACTTCTGAAAGGATACCTGCTTTTTCACATGAACGCTTGAAACGACGAAGTGCTACGTCAAACGGTTCGTTTTCTCTTACTTTAATTACTGGCATTAAAAATTCACCTACCTAAATAATGAGCTTGGCTCAAATTGACCGAAAAATGGTCAATTGGTTCAAAAATGGTGCGGTATTGTAAGCCGAAGCGAGACCGCGTGTAAAGATCAAATTATAGCGGATCTGAATAATTGTGTCATGCGTTAATCTCTTTCGCGCATTTTCCCCCGTTATTGATGGTCTCGGCGAAAAAGCATGCAAACCACTTGTCCAGCTTTTTTCTCTTTTAGCAACTGCCAGTTAGCTGGGAGGCTAGGTTGTGCTTCTTTTTCAAATTCAACGTAAATTAATGACTCATCATGAAGCCAACCAGCACTTTCGAGTAATTCGCAACAAGGTGAAAGTAGGTCTTTTCTAAATGGTGGATCGAGATAGATAATGTCAAAAGTCCGGTTTTGCTCGTTTTTACTGAGGTAATCGAGCGCACTCGTATGAACAACTTGTGCATTATCTAATGCAAGCGTCTGTATATTTTGTTTAATTTGCGCAGCTGCAGTTTTATCTAATTCTATAAAGGTCGCTGTATTGGCAAAACGCGATAGAGATTCCAGGCCTAAACTGCCAGAGCCAGCAAAGCAATCTAACACGTTGGCGTCACGTGTGTCTGCCATTAGCCAATTAAATACGGTTTCTTTTACACGGTCAGTTGTGGGTCTGAGGCCTTCAACGTCTTTTACTGGTAGTTTACGACCTTTAAATTTACCACTGATAATTCTAATATGGCCGTCAGTTCGGGTTTGAGGCTTTCTTTTTTTCATATATTTTCACTATCGAGTTTGTTGCGCTCGATTATAAATTTTTCATCTACTTGGAACATGATACACTAAGCGCATATTATGGCGTTAACTTAGTGATTATAACAATTATCACAAAGTCTTTTGTGTGATTATTAAGGTCTTTGTACAAATCCCAACATTTTGGCAAACAGTAGTAGATGGCGGTGCGCATGTGTGCAGCGTTATACAGCTTTGCGTTTAATAGTGGTGATCATAGATACGGTTATGGCTGCTAAATCACAATACAAACTTATATGGTATTAGTTGGTTATGGGAAAGAAAAACAAATTTTTATCTTGGTTGGGGTTTGGTAAATCCGATAAAGAGCAAGCCGAGCGTGAAGACGCAGAACGTTTAGCCAAAGAACAAGCTGAACGTGAAGAAGCAGAACGTTTAGCCAAAGAACAGGCGGAGCGTGAAGAAGCAGCGCGTTTAGCCAAAGAACAGGCGGAGCGTGAAGAAGCTGAGCGTTTAGCCAAAGAACAGGCGGAGCGTGAAGAAGCAGAACGTTTAGCCAAAGAGCAAGC
>NZ_AUYC01000085.1:0-732 GCF_001625685.1 Pseudoalteromonas luteoviolacea CPMOR-1
GCTTTTGGCTTTTCTGTAAATTTAAGCTCTGGGGTTTGATCTGTGCCGACTACCACTTTTGCGACATTACTCACCACGCCTGCGCCTGAACCGATGTAACGGTTACCTGTTTGATACGTTGTGCTCGGTGTTTGAGTAATGGTGTAACCATCAGCATTGGATTCAATCAAGCCTGTAAAACTGAACGCACCGCTCACATCAGTCGTCGTTGTGGTATTCACTGCCTGACCAAACTTATCCGTGCCCGTGATAGTCACTGTGATGTCTTTTAGCAGCGCATCGTTTTGATCCACGTTGCCATCTTGGTTGATATCCAAGAACACTTTACCTGATACTGACTTATCACCGGCTTTTGGCTTTTCTGTAAAGTGGATCGCTGGGGTTGGATCTGTGCCAACAACGACTTTTGCGACATTGCTCACCATGCCAGCACCCGAGCCGATGTAACGGTTACCTATTTGATATGTTGTGCTCGGTGTTTGCGTGATGGTGTAGCCATCTGCATTTGATTCGATCAGGCCAGTAAAGCTAAACGCACCATTGGCATCGGTTTTCACACTCTGGTTTACCACCTGACCAAACTTATCTGTACCCGTGATTGTTACTGTGATGTCTTTTAATCGAAGATCGTTTTGATCAACGGTGCCATCTTGGTTTACATCCAAGAACACTTTACCTGATACTGACTTATCACCTGCTTTTGGCTTTTCAGTAAAGCTGATCCCAGGGGTT
>NZ_AUYC01000086.1:0-13120 GCF_001625685.1 Pseudoalteromonas luteoviolacea CPMOR-1
TAGTTCCATACTCTAGATGCCAAACGTCCGCAAATAAACGGCTAAAAATAGCAGGCTAAAATTAGCGACGAAGGAGCGCAGCCTGCTGTTTTGCGTCCTTTGGTTTAGGCACTTGTTATAAGTTACTTTCATCTAATTCTATCGTAACTTTCATTGCAATAACTTGTCGATGTTGATCATACTCTTTTTGAGCATCAATATTTACTTCTAGCTTATCCATTCCCAATTTAACTAGGATATTTTTTGCCATCTCTCTTAGAACACCCCAATCGGGATGAGTTTCAATTCCGGACCAAAATCCGTTGTAATTTTGACCACTTCGCGTTTCAAAGAAATGATCAATTTCCAAGAGCAAGCTTATTACCTCTTCTGAGAAGTAGCCCTCATCGATGAATTTTTGAGTATTTGGAATCAACTCATTCTCAAAATCTATAGCTAACTCATCTTCTGTATAGGCTATCAGTTGAATTTCATAGTCCTTCGATAAGATGACTAGCAGCTTGAGTAATTCCTCGTAATGATATCGAAGGTAATCCAATTGCACCTCGTAACTTATAACGCTCCTATAAGGGGCTGATAAATGCTTGGCTAAACTATGTAGCGAAGCGAAACTGAGCCAAGCTTTAGCAGTCCCGCACTTAATTGGCTTGTTATGTGCCTAACCTTCTGATTTTAAGTTAGTCAATTTCGCTTTTACATAGTTATAAGCATCATCTGAAACCTCAGTATCCCACAATGATACATATTTCAAGTTTGGTAACAATGCTAATAACTTAAAGCCTTTGTCAGTTATTTTTAAGTCTTCAATCCATAGTTCTTCGAGAGTTTTAAACTGACTAATGATTTCCAATGATTTATCTGTAATTAATGTAGAGTCGAGATCTATACATCTTACTTTGAATAAAAAAGGTAAATTTGAAATACCATCGTCTGTAATGGGAGCATTCTCCAGAGAGAGTGAGACAACATCACTTGGAACTTTGGACAAGTCGCAATCTTCTAGTTGGGTTGCATCAAAGTAACCATCTTCTTCTCTGAGTTTAAATACTAAAACATCGCTCATTTTGATACTCAGTCCTTGAATCTATGGTGGCACATAACATCTTTATCTGCGACAAATGTCGCATAACAACAGCGTAATGTCTGCCGCATAAAAACAGCTTTTCAGATACGCACTTTAATACCCTGAACCATAACAATTAGTTAAGCACATGTCACCAAATTAGAAATGGCTAAAGTACGTCACTAGTCGTATAACAGTGATATGTGACACATACCAAACAACTGTATTTATACACATACTAACAAACCAAAATAGAACTGGTTATAAAACCGCCCTTTTTTATCCATAACCCAAGCGTATCTTCCTACGCAAAAATATACCAAAAGTACCCTCCCATGGTATCTCGATTGGATAACCGCCTCTATTCGATTTCATAATTTATTGAACCAAAAAAACTTGGTGAGGAGGTGGTAGAGCGGTTTTTGAGCCTCCTAACCAATCAACAAAACGTGGCTTGAAAATACACAAGCTCAGGCGCTCAATGCACTTGTATATATGTATCAAGAGACCATCAAACAATCTCTGAGTCTCTCGCTTAATTTCAATAAAAGCGCCACGTTGTAAAGACTGAACTGGAAATCGCCGCACTGCTAACACACTGCTCTCTCACATTTACTGGCGATATCTTTATTTAATGGCTGTGGTGTGAGGTTGATGGGGGTGTTACAGGTATACCTAGATTACAAATACAAGCTAGAAATGATGACAGCAATATCTTTGTGCCTGTCCGACTGAGTTTTTGTGAGCAACGCCACCACAAAACCTAACCATATCTCTTTAAACACGAAACCCAATAATGGAATGAAAAATGCCATGCATTGGGGAGCTCTCTTAAACGTTTTGTTATCCCTGCGCCAATGTTTTCAACGAACTCGGAACAATGAGCTTGTGAACTGGGGCAACAAAAAACATGTACACTTTGCCAAACATGTTATGTACATGCACCACAGTGGTTGCGTGTACTGTGATTTTATCGCCAACTTCGTCCAGTAAAAACGATACTCTTACATCAAGATGTTTGTCACTGTCCTCTAAGACAATTTCAGTATCGCTATTGCTGTGTAACGTGAAAATACCGATTCTCTCGCCAACGCTAATGTTTGCTACACTTTCAGCTGACATAACATCCTGAAGTCGACCTAAGTGCTTTAAACCAAGCATTGATACGATGCGATTCCTCGCTGCCATTAAGAATGAGACCCACGCTGGCGTTTGTTTCGCGATTTCAAGATAGACATCGAGTGCGGTTTGGTTAGTATTAGGAATTTCGCGTGAAAAGCTATCAGAAAAATAGGCCCCTTTGGCGTAATCAAACAACTCAGAATGTTTTGGAACTGACATGTATCTCTCTCAGAAGGCATAACGCCTGCATAACGGGTAAAATACGTAGATTATAATGACAAGTGAAGCCTACGTGTTTTTGTCCCAAACACGCGCAGCGTGTTAATACGTTTGCTATGGTACAACCCATTAAAGGCATTGGATTTTTCCAATTTGAATTGGTATTTCAGCTTCTTGATTAACAGAAAGCGAAGAAGACAACTCTCCACTTATACCCATCACATTAACCGTTTTATGAACTTCTAGCACTTCATAATCTCCGTTGCAAAGTTCAGAAGAACGCCTATGCCAATAATCATTTACCTGCTGTTTTGTACTATGTCCATTTCCATGAAATGCAACACGGTATAAACCTTCACCAAGTTTCCAATCATCGTAGCCTCCCCCCATGCCGTTTGGCTTGTATGGAGTAGCGCAACCGAAAATAAAAAAAGGAAACAAGCTAAAAAAGAGAAACTTTTTCATTTTTTACTCGATGTTACCGAAACGCCTCGCTTAACCGGCGTAAAGTAGCAGACTAAAATTAGCGAAGAAGGAGCGCAAGCCTGCTATTTTGCGTCCTTTGGTAAAGGCGATTGATAGGCAACACCTTTACTGCACTATAAACTTTTCATGTATAACACGTAAGATAGCATCGCTTTTTTTGGACTCTGAGAGAAGATAACAGCCAGACCAATTACCCCAACCAGCAGATATGATTAAACTCCTTTTACAAAGGAAGGTAAAACCCCTTCATCCATATTTGCTAAAGTTGCACCATTGCGAACAAATCTTAGAACATTTTCAATATGTGTATCACGCTTTAATAATAGCGCTCAAAGTATAGGCTACACTGGCGCCACACGGCAAACTTATTGATTTTATGTCCTAATTGATTAACTTGTTATACGAGTTTACTATCGCTGCTCAAAATTACTTGTTCCTGCATTCCTTCATGAGTAACAATGACTCGATTTTCCAACGCTTGAGCTAGGTCTTCTATAAACGCCAACAACACTCTAAAATCTTTTTCACTACGTATGTCGTAAGGTGACAAATCCAACTCTATTTCCGTCTCTATGAAAAAGTGGCAATGTAATTGAATATTTTCATTTAACCAAATAAAAAGAGTTGTTGGCTCAGTTTCCTGCAACTCTTTTATCGACTTTAAGGTTTGTGGTATTTCAATAGACTGATCACCATGAGTGAATTCAAGTTTATACTCAGAAGACTTGGCATAATCTAGGAACTGGTTCCATTTATTAACCGTAATATTTTCAATATAAATATCTCTTAAGCTTCCGTCTACTTCAAACTCTTCTTTCAGGTCATTCCATTCATACATAATGTATTTTTACACCAAATTTGAGATTCGTATAACGCTTGCCGTAAACGGCACAAAATAGCAGACTAAAATTGACGACGAAGGAGCGCAAGCTTGCTGTTTTACATCCACGCTTTAACGGCCTGGTTGGGAGTCCAAATTGCGCCTTTCATGCATTAAAGAACGTATTTTAGGAACCACCCCCTCCTTTTCAGATAGTAAACCAGAGTTACCACAATAATCTACGGATAGAGAACCATCTTCATTTTCAAGCATGAACATTAAATAGCGCTGGCCTATATCAGGAGCAAAGCGTCCACTATCATTTGGGTCCCACAATTCTAGATTGTAGCTTGAACTAGTATAAATTACGTCATGCACTTCCAATTGGTATATAGCACCTGAATAAAACTCAGGCTCCTTCTTATCTTGCTCCCATGTCCTATTCATAGGAGTCGCGATTATGACAGCTGAAGTTCTTTTTAATTCACCTTCCAGACTGTAATCCACCATATCTGGCAGACATATGCTCAGTGCATTGAATGATTGGAATAACAAAATTATGAGCAAAAATTTCAGATGCAATGAGATTCTTCCTTCTGTTTCTAACACTCGGCTAACAGGTTAAAAAGTGTGGGCTAAAATTGAGCAGAGCGAAAAGCCACTACTTTAATCCTGTTTAATTACTTGTTAGCTGCTTTTTCAATATCTGCCATGAAGAAAATTGCTTTATTGAGTGGGTAAACAGCTTTTATATAGTTTTCATCATTATAAACTTTACCATTTATCACAAACTCATCGCCAATTTTATTAGACCAATAATTTTTCGTGTTTGGGGAGTTAGCTCCACATATTGAAGACTGTTCAGCTTCCATATATGACAGAGATTCACTTTTTAGTAATTCTAAAACTTTAAAAGCATACCCTGTATCAAGTCTAAAAAAAGCTTGGGGTAACCGGAGGTCGATAAGTTCTAACAACTTCTCCGATATAAAAAATCCGCGAGGTTAACAGCAACTAAAAACTTTTTTGAGCCGAGTAACCATCTAAATAATCTTGAGCACACACGGCTACCTTAAAATTAATTAAAGCTAATACAACTAGAATAAATTTCAGTATTCTGTAAGCACTCCATAACAGAAAACGTCCTATTAAGGGGTAAAATATAGCTGGGTAGGATAAGCAGCAAAGGCGCAAAAGCCAGCTATGTTTTGTCCTTGTTAAACAGTTTGTTATGTTGACAGCTCAGCTTTAGAACACCAAAACTCTGAATAACAGCCATCAACCCAACACTCTACACGAATTGTTCCAAACTCTCGTTGTGTGTTTAACTCTTCAGATATGATTACCTTTTCTGACTGAAGCAAATTAGAGATAAGGTCTAGGTCGTCTAAGCCCTCAATCTCGATACCTTTGCACTCGTCATTGCACTCCACTTGAAACCACAGTTTTAAGTCACTTTCGGCACTCACTTTGCTGGTCTTCAAATTACTAACGAACCAGGGCTGCTTAAATTCAAGTAATATCTGATAGTTATTCATAGTCTCTGTAAATATAACGCTTCGCATAACGGGCTAATAACGCTTGGCTATAATTGGTGAAGCACGAACCAAGCCAAGCTTTATTAGTCCATGCGTTAAAGCGCTTACTATATGACTGATTTAACAGGTCTATATTGCTCTATACTACCTGCCATAAAACAAAAACCAACATAAAGCCAAATAGTGCTCGCTACAATTTGCCAAATATCAAAGCCCGAAGGAGTTACAAATGTTGGGATAGCAAGTAAACCGCGCAAAGTACAAAGTAATGCAATCGTCATTAGAGCTGATTTTAGTAGAGGTACTTTGCGAATTAAACCGACTGCTTAAAAAGCAAATACAGTACAGGAAAACATTAAACCTGCAACGATTATAGTGCCAATAGGAGCAAGTAAAGTACCTTGAACCGCAGAGTCTATGATCTGTTGAGGTGCACGAGCAAACACAAACACAAACCAACTAGGTCCACGAAAGATACAAAGAAGATGCCAGAACGCAGCAGCTGAAGCAGTAACCCCACCGCTTAATAATAACTTTGATTTAACACTAAAACTCAATACGCTCCCCTAGACTGCACAGGCACTTAACGCCTTAATAAACGGCGAAAAATAGCAGGCTAAAATAAGCGACGAAGGAGCGCAAGCTTGCTGTTTTTCGCCCTTTGCCCAATTAACTTGTTATAACGAATTTATATCCATTTGATTTTAACTTTAGCAGAATGAACTTTTTCACTTTGAATTCTGAAAAAGTCACAATCAATTTCGACATAGCTAATCTCTTTGGGAGCTAAAGTTATTTCACTCCCTTTACCGATACAATTACCAATGAACTTGCCATTAATATCAAAAGTTGACGCTATGACCCCTACAGCATAAAGCTCTTCGCTTGAGGTGTTTTTTAGTTCTGCTGTAATCTTTACCCTTCCATTTTCCTTGAATAGTTCAGACAAGCTAACTTCGTAGCTAGGGGCTAATTCGTTTATTGAATTCATAGCATTGAGTTGTAGGCTTTCTTTGAAGCCTTTATCCACATGCGCTGCCATTTTCAATGTATAAACGGTGCCTATACCAATGACTGAAAGCGAAAAACCAAGTCCCCAAAAGAAGCCTTTTAATACTTCGTCAAAACTTTTAGATGGCACAAAATTCTCCTCTGCTTACAACGCTTAAAAATGGAGCGCAGCTTGCTGCGTCCCATACCAACTTGTTGGGCGAACATTATTTACTTGTTAGTTTTACGTTTTGCTGCGTCCTGAAGTTGATTAAGCACATTAATTAAATTCGGAATTGATGATTCTGGAAACAAGTAAGAACCTTCTACTGTATTGATCCTTACATACTCTTTATCTCCAGCTTTAGTTTGTCCGAACATACCTTTATCACGACCAAAGCTGACAGGCTCCAACATATCTTGAACTGTTAGTTCATCTTTCAGTACTTTAGTTAGCAATAACTTTAATGCAGGTACGTCTTCATCAAATATATACAATCTATGAACTCGATTTGGTTCTGATTGATATCGAGTTTCAAAACGAACCGAGGCTCTATCTGTCCCCTCATTGTTTAGATAAATCGTTACTTTTGATTGAGAAAGTTCTGTTCCATTATTTAATTCTGCAACATCTATATTACTGTCGATCATACGTGAAGTAGATGAACAGCCAACAATAAGTGCAACAGCCAAATAACAAACTAATTTTTTCATTTATATTCCTAATTCTGAATTTTAAAACTAATGCCCAGCTCACAGAGCAACTTTTTGACGACGGCTTTTGCCCGGCGCAGCCGATTGTTCTATTGTGTTACCCAAAAAGGTAAATCACCTCTACTTTATCACCGCAGTAAAGTAAAATGCAGAGTAATCTTTTTTAGAAAACTCGCTACCTTTTTCAATGGTAATAGCAAGTGTCTGAGAATCTTTCCAATCTTTATGATTGATAGGACTTTTTCATATACACGTTGCTCTAGGCTCTTCGTCTCCTACTGCACGTAAGCTATTGCACCCCAAGAGTTATTTGAATCTTCAAAGTCTTTAAAATACTCGGAAAATGACCCCTTTATTTCTTAGCTGGCATAATCTGGACTTGCGCCATTGTGATAGATTTCAAATAAACCATCATAAACATCAGCAAATAAATCACTACCATTGAGATTTACACCCTATACCCACTATGATTCATCCTCAGGTTTCGTTAGCAATAAAACGCAAATTAAGGTGTGAACATCGCAACTACCTTGCCTAACGCATTGTGCCATATGCACTAAACTTGGTTGAAGTGAGCGCATCGAACATTGTGAATCACTCTTAAACCCATGATTATAGATAATTTTCTTTCAGGCAAATCGACCGAGCAAAAGACGCAATGATAATACCTACAACGAGCCCTAAACCATTTGCGCCTAGATCGAGCCACTCACCATAACGATTTACATATGGCTGAACTAATTCAATAGCACCGCTATAACCTAAGAAACCGACGATAAATAACAGCCACTTTTTGGGTCTCGCTAACGCTACTGGAAATGCCAAAGCCCCATAAGCAATAAAATGGTGAGTTTTATCTGTCCCAGGAACGGAAGGGAGATTATCCAGCGGATAGAGGGACAAAACAGTAATCGCCAGAACTATTAAAGCCGTGAATAACAACCAATGAAGTTGAACCAAGTTTAACAAAGATTTCAAAATACTCTCCGAATCGCTATAACGCCGTTGTAAACGGCGTTATAAATCATTAATCCCATAAGTGAATATAATACTTAGCAAATAGATCCAAACCGCTTTGTACCGCAGGGCTTTTGGAGTTACCTTCAAGCACATTCTGAAAAGCAAGCTGTATCGCCTTTAATACTCCTAGCCACTCCTCACGTAACAATTCGATTTCCTGATCTGATAACTCTGCTGCATCCTTGCTCATTGGTTTACTTAACAACCATGTTGGTGTAGCAACACCTTCTAAAGCGAACTTCTCGATATAGTCATCCAATCTGGGAACCATAAACTTTGCTATGTCGTTTTTAAATCAAACCACTCATTACTTTGAGACATACACTTATTGCTGACCTTGGCTTATATCGCCCGCATATAGGGAACAAAATGCTTGGCTATATTTGCGAAGAATGAACACCAGCCAAGCGTTTGACGTCATTTTTGATACGTAACACAGTTAAGAGGTGAATTAGGAATGGCAGGCCTCTTCAAAGCGTCTGTCAAACTAGACTTTGCATCCCAGTGATGACCTGCATTTAAAGTTACTTTGTAGTATATGCACTTAGAAGGTTCATCTATGGCGTAATGGTAAGATGGTATATTGACGAACCCATTCTCAAGTACAACAATCTCTTCATTTCCAACTATAACATTTGAATTAACACCGCTCATTGGAGCACGAATATAACCAGAAGGTATACTAGAGTTATTTAACTCATATGAAGTGGCCTTTAAATTGGACGGATCCAATGTCGAAAGGAAATTGGCTTCCATTAATAGTCGGCCATTATCATAAGACTGGGCTCCCAAATACCTCCAGAGAAGGACATTGTTATACATGTGAACATATCCTTGGGATAGACGTGGGTGACGCTGACCTGTTCCGGCAAAATAGTTGTGGTGGAGCGTAACATAAATATCTCTGTCACTTTCTGCAGTATCTTTATGCAAGCCAATCAACATAGTTTTATTATGATTCTCAAATCTATTCCAACTTGCAGTCACCCGAGTTTTATTACGATGCGCTCGTGTTATATCTAGTAGACCATCAGGGAAATTCCTTAACGTCGTATGATCTACCCATATTACATTTGAGTTATTTATTCCTATTGCATCGCGACTATCTGCCACACCGTTTTCGATTATGATATTAGTTACTATGACATTTTCCGATTGAGAGATGTATAAGCCATAGTTTTGCAATCTAATGCTTGCCCCACGACCATCAACTGTCACATCAGATGGTACATCTAACCTTCGTTCTAAACTAATTGTTCCTGACACTCCAAAGACTATCCAAGAAGAACCATTTTCAAGGGCATCACGAAGAGTCCCAGCCCCGCTATCCTCAAGGTTTGTTACCACGTAAACCTTTCCTGACGAGTAACCACCATATACACCTTTTGCAAATCCAGAGCGACGCTCCATGAGTGACTTGGTATCAATGACACAATTAGGCTTGATTACGTTTATCCCACCAGACAATTGAGTGAAATCACTAATCGGGCAAGACGCTTCTGCTTGGCTTACAGAATGATTAAGTAGAAACAGAACCAAAAAAACAATAAACCTTTTCATGAAACTCCCCATTAACACTAAACAAGAATAGCGAATCATTACGCATTCCTTTCTAAAAACTAAACAACACTGCCGTACAGCTCATTATTCGTAAGGTTGAACAGCTACCCATGCATTTAACGCTTGCCGTAAACGGCACAAAATAGCAGGTTAAAATTTGCGACGAAGGAGCAAAAGCCAACTTTTTGTCCATGGTTTTATCAGCTTGTTAGGCATCAAAACGCCAATATTCTTGAAAAGCTATATAACAATTTACCTTCACAGCACTCATGATTATTTGAAATAAATTGAGCTGTCCATCCCTTTGCTCCATTTGAACCAATTTTAAATTCAATTAGCTGATGATATAACTGCTCTAAGTTTAATTCTTGGAACGTAGATAGCCTTTCTTCTATGTCTGTCGTGCACTCTGATGAAGGTATATTTACACTTGCGTTGTAAATAGCATCAATACTCTTAGGTTTGTAAGTATCGAATTTTGCAACCAGCTCAGGGTTGTTTTCTATAAACGAATCCAACTCGTCTTTTTCATCAGAATCCAAAAGAGAAACAAACGCTAAATCACAACATTCAGTTGAAAAGGAGCGCTTATAAGAGTCGTTTACAAAGCGTGAAGAGAAAACAACAGTTCTAGGTTTGTAACTTTGGCTTGGAATATCGAAGTCATTGAGTTCTAAAATTCGGTGAACTCTCCATATTCCTGAACCATAGCTTCTGACCCAATCTCCGACCTTAATGTTTTCGTCCATACTTTTCTTGATGCCTAACGCCGCAATAAGTGGCAAGTAATGCTAGGCTAAAATTAGCGAAGAATGAGCGCGAGCCTAGCATTGCGCGTCCACCTTGATTGGCTTGTTAAATAGCAAATGCTACAGCACCAATAAGAATCAAAACCCCATATGTAATATGAATTCGGATAGTTGTTTTTCTCAATTCCTCTACACTTGTAATCAGTTGTTCTATTTTTTGAGTTTTATCGACTACGGTTTCTTTAACCTCTTGCTTTTCATCGGCTTGATACAGTTGTTCAGCGTGTGATGCAATTATGCTCCCACCAGCTCCAGAACATGCGAAAACCACCAGGTTTTTATATATTTCAAAGTTTTGTGAAAAACTTTCAGGAATATATTGTTCAACGATTTGAGGTATCAATATCCCCCCCAAAATCCCATATAATATTACACATAGGCCTTTCAATACTCTTTCAATTTTCCACTCTAGAAGTAAAAAAAATGGCAGAAAAAAACCAAGCAATAACGAAGGAAAGATAAAAAAGTCATATCTAAAAATCAAACTAATTGGAAAAGCTACTAGACCAATTACAGCAGAGAAAACGACTGTCAGTCTTATCCTTAAAGATTTACTCACTCTAAACCTCGATTGTGCCATCTAATGCCTCAATCAGAGGCAAAAAATCAGTTGGTTAAAATTAGCGACGCAGAAGCAAAACCAACTGTTTTTTGTCCTGTTGAATTGACTTGTTAGATTTCGTTTTAACCTATATGTAAATCTTATCGCAATATAGACAATACTCATATTCCGTGAAGTTAAACTCGAAATCATTTTTAAACATTGCATAATTTTGAGGAGTTATATCAAAATTATGATCTCCTATATGTTCATCAGAAAGATCTAAACCTTTCTTTATTTTTTCCCGAGTCATAGTTTTAAGGAGTATCTCTTCTTCAACTAAGGTATGTCCATCTTCGTCAGCACGACAAGTTTGGATATAAAAATCGTAACGTTTCATATCGTAAAGTGGTTCAAGTAGCTCAACAAACAATCCCGTTTCACTAATTTTTTTAATCGTGCCCTCATTTAAATCAAAACAACAGATATACATGTAGTAGTCCCAACCAAACCTAAGACTAAATTGTTCATTAATCTCCAATCTGCACCACAGAAAACCTCGTAAAATCATTTTGATTACAATTTTAAGATCATCTATTTCAAGTTTCTTGTCTTCAAAGAGTTTAATATTCTTAAACTCCTCGCGAACTAACCACTGGTTATCCTTATCCGAAAGATTATCTTCTAGAAACTTAGACTCAAGGTCTACTACTCGAAGGTGCTTAATGTGTTTGGACTGGAGGCACTCTATAACAGCATTTATATACTTTTCTTCAATTTTAAAGTATTCCGATGCTTTAAACTCAATTCCATTAAATGTTTTCCCGACATCTGATGGACACGTCCATTCATCAACTTTGTAATGACCATCCGAATTTCTATTTTTAGGATCGTATTTTGTAATTCTGAAATTCAACATTGCAAATTTTACCGGTGTTGGATTTGATGAAAGAAATCTAACGCCGCAAATAAACGGCTAAAAATAGTTGGCTATAATTTGTGAGGTACGAACAAAGCCAACTGTTTTTTGTCCGCACTTTTGATTTGCTTTGTTAATTGCTAATTTGCACCCAAACAGGCATTCGTAATTTTTTTGAATTACTTACAACTGTTTTTTGAAAAGAACTTAATTCTTGCCCCTCAACGTTAACAGTTAAATTTAAAGCAACGAACCCTTCCGGCATATATTCTGCGACAACAAATTTGGTTCCCGCTGGGAGATTAATGCCAGATTGAGTAATAAAAGTCTTGTTTGACTCCCACACTTCAACGGAACTATTTTGAAAATGTACATAGGCACACACAGATATTGCCCCTACTACAATTCCTACTATAAGAGTTAAAAGTGACTTCATACTTTCCTTGGCAGCTAACGCCTTGCTTAGAGGCGGAAAAACGTTTGGCTATAATTAACGCAGAAGGAGCGCAAGCCAAACTTTTTGCGTCCTACTTAAGCAATTTGTTATGTGTATTATTCATCAATCTCGACTATTTGACCATCCGAATCTCTCTCGAATGCAGACCCTATCGGATAACCCAAATATTTAATAATATCAGAATCGTAGTTGGCGATGGTGTTAACATCATAGATTGCATGGTTGTTAGGGTTATCCATATATTCTTGAGTTTCTCTCCCGGACATAAAGCACCAACCGCTATCTTGAGGGTCGTGAGGCTCATCACGGTAAAAATAACCAACCTTATAACCTTTAACTGTAATCATATCTGTTGCGATACAGCTTCCATGACTTTTAGCGAGATCGACAATATCACTGGCTGTTAATTTAAATTTTTTATCCATAACTCAACGAAAACTCATAGTCTGATATACACATAACACTTGCCGTAAACGACACAAAATAGCAGGCTAAAATTGGCGACGAAGGAGCACAAGCCCGCTGTTTTGTATCCTTTTAAGCGATTTGCTAGGTGTTACGGCCCCTCAAATGCTAAATAATGAGAGTCTTTTAAACATAAACCGTAATCTATAAATTTGCGTATTTCCGTTAGTACACTGAGATATTTTTCAGAATATTTTGATGGTTCGCGTTCGCCACATAATAACTCTATAAGTTCATTATCCAGTATGGTCTTTCCATAATACTGTTCACCACCGACTTTCGCTATGAAAAGCATGACGAAAATATCATCTTCGTCTTTAGCAAATTTTAACAATTGCTCATGCTCAACCATAAGTACACCTAATGCCGCAATATACGGCAAATTTTATTGGGTTGA
>NZ_AUYC01000087.1:0-1800 GCF_001625685.1 Pseudoalteromonas luteoviolacea CPMOR-1
AGCAACAGGTGATGTTAGTATCGAATTTTCGGTTGATATACTGCCAAGTACTATCCGATATGATGTCGATGAACTAGAAGAGATCACGGTCCCGTCACCCCCAAATGGCATAGATTACAATCTGTTACCGACCGGCAGCGTTCCAATTATTCATGAAGATCACTTGATTTGCATTCAGCACCGAGATAGAAACTCGCACTCTTCATTGACTAACGGGCAGACCGTTAATGTAATTTCAGGAGCGAACTGGCTAGACATTGTAGACAGCGAGGGAAAATCGTTATATTCACTCACTGACGACAATTACTCTTATGACAGAACGTTGGGAACTGTCACGATTAAATCTGGTGTATCTGCGTTTACAGCCCCGTTTATCATTACTGCAATACAATCAGAGCTTGTTCAAGTTGATAGTATTAACGGTCAAGACATTCAGCTTTTAACGAGTTTAAGCAAAAGTTACCCTGCTGGCTCAACAGTTTCTAGTGTTCAGCGCCTAGGCAATTTTCAAGCTAGATCGTCAGATGAAAGAACAGTAAGTGCATGGCAAAACAATTTTGGTGATACCGGCGCAAGTGCATCAAATACCGTTAATACCATTCAATACCCCATCCAAATGATTAATTCGGGTGCAATTAATCAGCGTTGGGCTGTTGTTTTTACATCAAATACTGAGTTTACGGTATACGGTGAAACTTTGGGCGCTGTTTTAAATGGCTCGATTAGTAGTGATTGCAAGCCGATTAACCCTTTTGTAAACAGCCCTTATTTCACAATATTAAGCGCCGCGTTCGGGTCCGGTTTAAATATTGGGGAAGCTTTTTTGTTTACTACCTACGCATCAAGTAAGCCCACCATGCTAATTCGTTCAATATCACCTGGTCACACAAATATAGAGCACGATAGCTCGACAATATCGTTCAGAGGTTTTTACTAATGTCTATGCCAGTTTCAGTATATAGCTCAACGGATGCCGGAGCACCCCAATTTACAGAAGGGAAGCCCAGTGAGTTTTTTAACGTTTTAAAGGCGTGTTTGATAGACGGGTATGGAGACAAAGCAGCGGCAGGCTGGCAGCTACAATCCATTACACCATCAGAAATGATTATTAATAATGACCCTAACACTGCGAGCGGCTTTACAGCGAGACTAACTTCTGAAAGAGACGATGATTCAGTTCGTCAATGTGTTGGTGTCACACCAATGAAAGCATGGACAGGGACTGAGGCGTTGTTACCAGGTTATATGAAAGTGATTTACATCGCTTCTGACGCTCGCTTTTTTAACTGGACGTTGATCGCATCAAAATCGGGCTTTTATTTCTTTAAAGGTTGGTGGGATGATTTGGTGGGGGGGCCTTATCAATATGGCGCAAAAGAAACCGCGATTTTTGTCGGGGATATTAAGCCTTTTGTAGCCAATGACTTATCCATTTTTTTAGCATATGGTTCAGATAGCGGTAGGAAAAACCACGAATTTGGTAGCCGGTATTCGCAGGAATCATACGACTTCGGTTTTGATATGGGACTTAATGGCTCAATTTCGCAAACCGTAAAATTATATGATCGTGCATTAAATGGTTCGCCAATTGATTACCATGTTCGTCCGATGCTGATCAATGCAAACCCTAGTCAACCGGCTCCGCCGACTGATGGCCTGTACCTACCTGTGTACATAATGAATGATTTAGGCACACCACAATGTTTGCGGGGATTGTTGCCTGGTTTGTTGCACCCTACAGAGCCGCAGCACCGCAACGAGCTGCCTCCTTTTTATAATTACATTAATGGGCAAAAACAC
>NZ_AUYC01000088.1:0-8336 GCF_001625685.1 Pseudoalteromonas luteoviolacea CPMOR-1
GCTGCCAAAAGAAGTTCAAGGCCGTATCAAATCTAGATTAGATAAATCTAGGGACGAGTTTGCTCAACTCGTATCTGATGGTATCAGCATTAGTAAAAGCGCTGTTCTAGACACTGAGGCGCAAGTATTTACAGGTCAAGAAGCCATAGACATCGGCTTTGCTGACAAACTGGTAAATGGACAAGAAGCTGTTCCTTTACTTCTCGACGTTATCAAATCAAATAATTCAATAGGAGTTTCAATGTCTACTGACAAAAATCCGCCTGAAACAGCAAAAACAGGTTCGGACAGCCAACTCACTCAATCAGATTTAGACGCTGCTAAGGCGGAAGGTGCAAAGATGGAGCGAGAACGTATCGGTGCCATTTTAAACAGTGATGAAGCAAAAAGCCGCACAACAATGGCAACTCATTTAGCGCTATCAACTAGCATGTCATCAGACGAAGCTGTGGGACTTTTAAAAGTTTCAGCAAAAGAAGGTGGGCAGGCGGATGACAGCGCCAAGGGGGATGACATAGGAGCAGCATTAGATGGTGCAATGTCAGACGAAAAGCAGCCAAACTTAGACACATCGGGTGATGCAGATGAACTTTCTGATATTGAAAAAGAAGAGCAAGCGCTGTTATCCGCTCATGATTCAGTTTTTGGAAAATAGGAGTAATAAATGGAACAGTTGATCCACGAGCAGCTTACAGCGGGAGATCGCCCGTTAACTCAAAACACAGGCACTTTTGATACTTCTCAAACGTTGCCAAAACTAACACCAATTGGGAGAGTGGCCGTAACTGGGCACCTGAAGAAATGGGATCCGGCTGCTAATGATGGCACTCAGTTTGCGAAATTTTTAACCGTTGGCACTGTTGATACCGCCACCGGAGCTAAGGCGGCTCCGTATTATGATGGAGGTCATTTCAATACAGACCTTATTAATTGGCCAGCAGCTGCAACAGACGCGCAAAAATTAGGGGCGTTTGATGGTACACCGATTGCGATTGGAAAAGTTTTAGAATAAGGAATTAACAATGTCAGACACATACACACCACGAGCGCTGTACGGCGTAGTTCAAAAAAAGAAAGCGAAGGTATCTTCGCTTTTTTTAGCTCTGTTTTTCCCCAATATGTACACTTTTTCTACCGAAGAAGTGGACATTGACAAAGTTGATGAAGCTGTCAACTCAGCCGTTTTTGTTGCACCAGAAGTAAACGGAAAAGTGATCAAAACTCGTGGCCACACGACTTCATCAATTAAGCCTGCCTCACTCAAACCAAAACATGATGTAGATGTCGCAAAGACACTGAAAAGACGCCCAGGTGAGGCCTTCTCCGGAGAGTTGTCTTTGCAACAGCGCAGGCAAGCGATCATCACGCAAAACTTGATTGATGAAGAGCTCGCAATTCAACAAACTGAGGAATGGATGGCTGTTAGAGCGGTAGTTGACGGGCATTACACTTGTGAAGGTGAAGGTCTACCAGAGCCAATTAATGTGAATTTCAACCGCAGCCCTGAAAACCAAATTACGCTGGCTGGTGCAGCTTCATGGGTAGCAAAAGACCGTAAAACATACGATCCAATGAGAGACATTGAAAAGTATGCCGTAGCGTCAGAGCATGGTTTAAACATACTGATTTGTGATCAGCTTGGTTGGGGTCTTCTAAATGAGTTTGACGCCATAAGCAACAAGCTCGAAACAAGAAGGGGCTCAAACTCCCAGCTTGAAACAGCACTTAAAGACCTAGGAAAAGATGTGTCTTACAAAGGATATCTTGGCGATGTCCTAGTTGTCGTCTATACGGGCTATATGCGCGTGAATGGCGTTAAACAAAACTACCTAGATGACTATACATTTGTATTTGGGCATTCAGGCGTTGAATTGGCCCGACTCTATGGCGCAATACTTGATGATGATGCCATTGAAGCGGGAATGAGTGAGACTGACCGTTTCCCGAAAATTTATAAAGAAACGGGCGATGTTGCTAAGACCTTTACAGTTACGAAATCCGCGCCACTCATGGCAAATATAGACCCAGACGCCTTTGTCGTTATCAAATTAATCTAATCAACCTATAAGCCGCTGTCTGCGGCTTTTTTTTGCGAGTAAAACAATGAGCAATAAAATTGAACAGTTAACAGAAAAAGTAACAGAGCTGTCTTTGCAGTTGCAGCGAGAAATTGAACCGGAAAAGACAGAAGCTAAGCTAAAGCAACAGGTCGAAGCTCTGACGGCAGAGCTAGCGGCCAAATCAGAAGAAAACAATACCAAAATAGGTCAACATAAACCTGAAAACGCAAAAGTGTTCAGTGAACGCAACGGTTTACTGATTCTGCAAGTTGACGAATCGGACGATAAAAGCTGCTTTAAAGTTGCACCTGGCGTGAATAAATTAACACCTGAGCAAGCGCAAATAGCGCTCAAGTATGATCAAGTAAAGCCCTATGAACCTGCTTAGCAACGCTCTAAAAAAGAGCTATTCGGTAGAAGAAAAGCTCTTCCTCGCAACTGCTGAAAAAGGAATCTATGAAGGGCAAGACGTTGATATTGAAGTTGCGGAACGAGTACGTGAGCGTGGTGATGCATACTCCAACTTTTCTCGTGAAGAGATAAAAACTGTGCGCCTCCTTCGCTCTCAATGTTCCCCAGAAACTAGAACTCCCATAATCATTGGAAATGAAACCTTTCATTTATCAGAGCTCTATATGAAAGATGAAATTTCTATCACATTTATATTCACATGACGAAACTATCACGACAAATACGCGATATGCGCACAACTGCTCAAGTCAAACTTAAGCAGACGATCACAGATAGCGGAGAGCAGGTAAAAGGCGAGCTAGTAAACGCGATTTATGATCGCTATGGGTTCCAAGACAGAAGTTACATTGGTGATCGTTTACAGTTAAAGGTTCAACCAAGCCAGCTTGAGTTGATTATCTTCGCTCGCCACCGAGTCAGTAGCGCCATAAATTTCGTTCAAGATCCAGTTTATCGTCGAAGCGTAAATCCTAAGACACCAAATAAATTGGTTATAGCGGGATATATGGGCGCATTTTTACGTGGAAAAACGAGCCACTGGAAAGGTGCATTTATTTTTCAGGGTAAAAATAACAATGTCCTGCTTGGTTATCGTGACAAAGGGCAGACAACTCGCGATATACCAGACGTACCCTATGGCCCCAGTGTTGCGGGCTCCTTAGCAGTGATCAAGGATGATGTTGAGCCTTTCGTTGTGCAAATGCTAACTAAAAAGTTTGAGAGATCATTATGACTCAACCATTAGAGGTGCTTGATGCGCTGGTAAAGTTTTTCAGTGCTTTTGCGCCATCTGAACGCGGCTTTTACAGATCTGACTCGTTGGGCAGAGACCAAGATAAGAAAATTACAATTCAAGTCTTAGAGTTGAGTGATGGAAAGCCCCAGCAGTTAGACGTTCTAGCTGTGCTAACCCACAGAGCTAACGGAGCACTATTCGAAAATGCGGATAAGCTCTTATTAGAACTAGCTAATGAGATAAAGCTTGCTATCGAAAAAGAGAGCAAATCAATCAATAGCGCCCTAGATGGAAAAGCTATCGAGTTTGCCCTTACTGAATCAATCAAAATTCTACCACCAGAGCCGCAGGACAATGACGCAAAAGCGGTTTTTAGTTTAAGAGTAAAATTCAAATAGGAGTGAAAATGTCGGATTCACAAGGTTTTATATTGCGAGGAGAGGTATTTCTCACACGCACTAATAGCAAAGGTGTGCCATTGCCAGGCACTGGCGCAGTAGGTCCAATCAACGCGGAGCAGTTAGAGATAGAGCCTGATATTGAGGAAATTATCAGGCCATCAAGAAATAAAGCAACACATGGTAAATCATTAGGCCGAGTTCAAACCGCAAACCCAACAAAGTTAAAGCTTAAGTTTGATGAAGTTGATTCTAAAATTATTGCCGATGCCTTAGCCGCAGAGCATACAGCGTTAAATCAGCAAGCGATAAATGCAACTGATAAGCCAATCACTCTGAATAGTGACGGCACTTGGAGCAGTTTAGGTGCAAAGCACATCACGTCAACAAATTGGGGCGTTAAACTGGGTGTAGATGACCTAGTAGATGGCGTTGACTACGAAGTTAAATGGGCTGCGGGTTTGATCAGACCATTGGCTGGTGGCCGAGTGGTTAACGGTGGAGAAATAAAGGTCTCTTATCAGGCTTTAGCGCTTGAGGGGAGTCGGATTAAGGGTGGAGAAGTTCAGGAGGTGAACTGGGCTATCTCATTAACTGGCGTAAATATTGACAATGGTGACAAGGTGCAACTGGATGTCCCTCTCGCGCAAATGAGCTCAACTTCTGCGCTGAACTTTTTACAAAACGAATATATGTCGCCAGAGTTTGAAGGGGTTGCCTCAATCGCTCAAGGTAAAGATTATGACTACTTGCTAGATGTAATCAGCTAAAAACTTTTATTCAAAATAAAAGCCCCATTTAGGGGCTTTTTTATTGGGAGAGCATAGTTCAAATGTCTTTTAAGAATAAAGTGGTTGAGTTCATTATTAGGGGGCGAGACCTTCTTTCAAAACCAGCCCAAAATGCAGAAAAAGAAGCTGCGCGTTTAGAGCAGACAATTGAAATTCTCAATGCAGAACTAGCAAAAACCAATGCTCAGAAAAGCGCTATAGAACGATACAACGAGCTATCTGGCTCACTGGAAAAAACTAAAGAAAAATACACAGAAAATAGCGTTGCTCTCGATAAGCTTAAAATAAAAAAGACTGAACTTAGCTCGGAGTCAAAGCGACTTCAAAAAGAATTAAACCAAGCATCAAAATCACTCAGTGAGCTAGAAAAGGAGTTGAAAGGGTCCAGTGGTAGCAGCGAAAAGCTAGAGCAAAGCATTTCGGACCAAAAAAAGAAAGTTGAGTCGCTTAAATCTAGTTATGACGATTCAATTCGAACATTGTCGAATCATGAATTAGCAATCAAAAAACAGCGTAGTAGCGTGAATTCGTTAGCGACCACGATAACAAAGGGGAGAAACGAATTTGAAAAACTTACCAATAAACTCAAACGCCAAGGGCGTGACCTAAACAACCTCTCTGAAGAATATCGAAAGCTTGAAGTAAGCCAGAAAGGCACCCAAAAAGCGATTGCAGATACATCAAATAAGCTATCAAAGCAGCAAAGGCATTTAGAGCGCACAACAAAGAGCGCGGAAAGTTATGGCGGAAGTATTTCTAGCGTAACGAAAGATGTTATTGCTTTAGGCGCTGCTTATATCGGGCTAGACCAAATAGCATCCACAATTGCTCAAATTTTTACTATCGGTGATAAATTCGAGCGGTTAAACCTTCAAATTAATGGCTTGATGGGTGGTATTGCAGAGGGGCGAGAGGCTACAAAGTGGATTAAGGAATTCACCAAGAATACACCGCTTCAATTGTCGCAAGTCAGTCAGGCATTTGTAAAACTTAAAGCTTTTGGTTTGGACCCGATGGACGGCTCGATGCAATCCATCGTTGATACCGTTTTCAAACTAGGTGGTGGATACGAAGAGTTGAAAGGGGTGAGTTTAGCCCTCGGGCAAGCTTGGACTAAACAGAAGCTTCAAGGTGAAGAGATTCTACAACTTACAGAGCGCGGGATCCCTATCTGGGAAATGTTGGAGCGTGCAACTGGTAAAAATGTTGTGGAGCTACAGCGACTATCGACAGCCGGTAAGCTGGGGCGAGATGTCATCGCCGCCCTTATAAAAGAGATGGGCGAGTATGGCGCAGGCAGCGCTCAAGCGCAAATGCAACTATTGAGCGGGCAAATCTCAAATGCAAAAGACAATTTAGACCAATTTTACAATCTAATTGCTACCAGCGGGGCAATGGATTGGCTTAAAGCTCAAGTAACAGAATTAAACAAGCAATTTGCTGCAATGTCGGCAGATGGGCGACTTAAGCAGTGGGCGCAATCAATAAGCGACACAATAGTATCAACAGGTGAAGCGGTAAAGGGAGCTATCAGCACCTTAGTTGAATACAAAGACACAATAATTGCTGTCACTAAAGTTTGGTTAGCACTAAAAGTTGGTAGCTATTTCTCAAATGTCATTGCGGGCGCTAGGTCGGCGGTAGCATCATTGATAGCCTATGCAACTTCATTGCGAACTGTAGACACGCAAACCAAAGTAAATACGGCAAGCTCTCTAAAATTCAAAAATATTTTAACCTCACTAGGCGCTGTTAGCGCTTATACATTACTCATTGATCAACTAGCTATTGTTTATAGTGAGTATCAAAAGCTGCTGACCATGCAGCGCGAAGTAGCTGAAAGTAAGAAAAATGCCCAAGAGCAAGCTAATAAACTGCAACAAGCTTTTGCAGACATTAGTCGTGAAATGGGTGTGAACATTACGACAATGGCCGAATATGATGCAGCTTTAGCCAGTGGCCAAGTTGTCTGGAATGAGCAATTAGGTATTTATGAAAACGTAGCTAAGAAGCAACAAGAACTAGAACAGGCAACGGTTGCGGCAAAGCAAGCAGAAGCGGATCGACAAGCTTTCTTGCAAATGAGCATTCCCCAGGCACTAGAAGTAATAAAATCTCTTGATGCACAAAGCGTCAGTCTTAACGGTGTAAGGGATGGCGTTGACGGTTTTATTTTATCCCTTGACTCAGCCCGCGCTGCGCTATCGTTAGTTGGTGACCAATACGCTGAACAGATAGCGCACATAGACGATTTAAAGTTGAAGTATGAAGCGCACAACGAAAGCCTTGAGCGCCAGTCTTATTTAACGAATGATCTAAGTAAGGCATACGCTGAACTCGGTTTAAATAGCAGTGAATCGTTAACAAAAACTGCTGAAAAGTTGCAAGGTGCGTTCGAGCTAATTCAGCAGCATAACGAACCAATTGCAGCGCAGCAGCAAGCTTTCTTAAAGTGGGCTGACGCAGCAATAAGCGCCGCTGGCGCAACAGATCAAACTGTACCTGCAAGTGTGGAAGCAGCAGCCGCAGCGCTTGGCCTCACAACTGAGCTAGACAAACTTATAGCGAAAGCCAATGAGTTAAAGCCAGTAACCGATACCAATTCAGAAGCAGTATCAAAGTATCAGCGCGCAGTTAATGAAACAAACAAAGCGATTCGAACAAATCAGCAGGTCATCGCATCGAGCACTGCTACATCTCAGCAAAAAGCGGAAGCTCAAAAAGCACTTAGCGCGCAGCAAGTTCGTTTAACTCAGCAAACACAAGACCTTAACACGGTGCAGAACTTGGAGCTTGCAACACTTGGACAACTCCAAGGTGAGCAAAGTGCTTTGCTTAGTAAACTAGACAGCCTTGGCGCTCAATACCAATCGGGCGCAATTAAAAGTCGAGAGTACAATCAAGAAAAAGGGCGGCTGGAAGGTTTACTGCGTGTTGTTAACCAGCTTCTTGGAGATTTTAAAGGTGCGCAAGATGCCGCTACACAAGCTACGCAAAGGGGGACCCAAGCAACAAAAGAGTCAACAAAAGCAAATGAACTTCAATTGAAAAGTCTAAGAGACCAGAAAAACGCTTTAGATAGTGTTAGTCGTAGCGCTTCAAGTGCTTCAAGTAACGTTAGTTCACTGAGCAATGGCCCTCGGCCAACAGTTCAAACTATTGTTGACTATCAGGAAAAGCATGAAAAAGATAACGCTTATAGCTTTTCTAGTCGTGAAGTGCAGCAAGAAAAAGAGCGGCGTGCGCGTGAGCAGCTTCAATCTAGTCAGTATTCAAAATTTGAATCTCAAATCAACAACGCAGCTTCAAAATCTGAACTGTCAAACCTCTACAAGCGAATTGTAAAACAATTGAACCATTTGGATCGGGAGCAGCGAAGCTCATTAGCGGGTTTGATTCAGCAGCGTAGAGATGCACTTAAACAAGAAAGCAGCGCTAGTAGCTCTCAAGGTAGGCCGCAGGCATCATCAGCCAGTGTTGAATACATACCTGCCTATCAACAACCAGTAAGCGCACAGCCTCAAACATTTTTATCTTCGGGCAAAATAATTCGTTTGCAAGTTATCAGTTCGGATGAAGTTGTAGAAAACGCCTTGGTTGTTATGGAAGAGAGGCTAATTGATAGATTAGAACAGTTGAGTTTAGTTCAATGACTTTAGACAACATAGAGTACCCCCACTTCGTATGGAAAAACGAGTTTCAGGCAATGGGTGTCGTTCAGCAATCAGAGTTTTCTTTGAATGGAGCGCAGCACATAGAAAAGAGCGCGATAATTGCGGGAAGGAGCATTGTTTTAGAGAGTGAACTAGAAGATATCACATCGTTTGAAACTTTATTTAATCACTCACAGAGCACGCTTACTTCATTCCAGATATCAATA
>NZ_AUYC01000089.1:0-318 GCF_001625685.1 Pseudoalteromonas luteoviolacea CPMOR-1
TGGTGGGTCATGATGGACTCGAACCATCGACCAATGGATTAAAAGTCCACTGCTCTACCAACTGAGCTAATGACCCGCTCGAGGAGATTTTAAACTTGAATGGTGGGTCATGATGGACTCGAACCATCGACCAATGGATTAAAAGTCCACTGCTCTACCAACTGAGCTAATGACCCGCTCGGGAAGTTTTAGACTTGAATGGTGGGTCATGATGGACTCGAACCATCGACCAATGGATTAAAAGTCCACTGCTCTACCAACTGAGCTAATGACCCGCTCAAGAAATTTTTTAGCTTAATAATGGTGGGTCATGATGGA
>NZ_AUYC01000090.1:0-291 GCF_001625685.1 Pseudoalteromonas luteoviolacea CPMOR-1
GATGCGGGTGTGGTCAGCAATGTCGCAAAAGTGATAGTCGGCACAGATACAACGCCAGAAGTCAAATTTACAGAAAAACCAAAAGCCGGTGATAAGTCAGTTGCTGGTACCGTGTTCTTGGATGTAAATCAAGACGGCGCGGTTGATCAAAACGATCTTCGATTAAAAGACATCACAGTGACTATCACAGGCACAGATAAGTTTGGTCAGTCAGTTACCCAAAGCGTGAAAACTGATGCCAATGGTGCGTTTAGCTTTACTGGCCTGATCGAATCGAATGCAGATGGTTAC
>NZ_AUYC01000091.1:0-3695 GCF_001625685.1 Pseudoalteromonas luteoviolacea CPMOR-1
TAGTTCCATACTCTAGATGCCTAACATTTTTATCTACGAAAAATGTCGCATAACAACAGCTTTTCAAATACGCACTTTAATACCCTGAACCATAACAATAAGTCAGACAGATGTCACCAAATTAGAAATGGTTAAAGTACGTCACTTGTCGTATAACAGTGATATTTGACAAATACTGAGTGCTGAATATATGCATATAAATAAATATAAATGTAACCGCCTGTTAAATATATATTTTTATCCATGATTCAGGCGCTTATGTATACGCAAAGATATGCCAAATGTACCATTTCATGTTACCTCTATTGGATAACTGCCTTTATTCAATTTCATAATATATTGCACGCAAAAACACTTTGTGAGGAGACGGTAGAGCAGTTTTTGAGTCAAAAAGCTAAGCCAACAAAATGTGACAGCAAATACTCAACCTCAGGCGCTCACTGTACTTGTGTATATGTATAAAGAGTTCAGCAAACAACCACTTCGTCTATCGCTTAAATTCCAATAATATAAATTTGTGCCTGTCCCATTTAGCTTGCCCTGTCCCATTTAGCTTGCCATCCATAGACCGAATGCAGAGGTGCAGTATCATATCTAAATTATCAAAGATGAATTCGTTGACAATCGGGGGAGTCCATATAGCCCGCATAAAGGACAGCAAAACGTCGCGGCAATTCGTTTAAACTTGGGCGAAGCACCAGAACTCATCGCCGCATAGTTTTAATGTCCCAGCCGTGCTTTTCAGCGGCGACTTGATGCGATTGTTATGTGCTTGATTTGCAGGTTACCTGATTTTCTTTAACCAAAAGAACCACACGCTTATGAACCTCATTATTTTTAACGTAACCACACTTACCCGACAACACAAGACCACTTTCAATTTTGAGCTGGTATTGATAAACACCGTCACTTTGTTCTAACGCATAGTAAATCGTGTTCTTCGAGCCAGCAGTAATGGGACCAAAGTCCAAACCTGAGCTTGGCAAGTTAACCCTTGCGCTTTCAACTGCCGATTTTGAGTTGTTTATCACCGTTACACTAGGAAGCACAAAGAAGTAAGTATGGTATGCCGCAAACAGAATGCACACCAGTGCTGTCACAATCTTGAATGTTAATTTCATAAGCTTCCGAAAGCACATAACGCTTTGCACAAAGGCGCATGCTTGGTGGCTTTTTTGCTCCGAAGGGATTAGCAAAAAAGTAGCCAGCGAGTATGCGTCCTTTTTGATGCAACTTGTTATGTTTTATTTGTGGGGCAACTGCTATCATCGAACGTGTATTCGTATATCCCGTGTTCTCTTTTTAAAACCACTTTATTTGAATTTACTACAATAAACTCTAACTTAGCACTGTTTAAAGCGTTTAGTAGGCCATTACAATCGCCGATATCATTTGGCTGTGGAAGACTCTGCATAGTCACAAGAGCTTCCATGAAGTTACTATTCTTGTTTTCTTTATTCAATCCCATTTTTAATTTTGGACCTGAAGGTAAATTCGCTCTTTTAATTTTAGTGCCAGTAATAGTAATTTTCTGTGAGCTTTCAGATTCAACGCTAGTACCTTTTTGAGGCGGATTAGCGGAACAGGCGGATAACAAAAACCCAATAAATAGAACATAAAAAATTTTCATCAAAACTCCACTTCGAGATAAAACATAACGCCGTAAATAAACGGCTAAAAATAGTTGGCTAAAATTTGTGAGGTACGAACAAAGCCAACTATTTTTGGTCCGCACTTTAATTTGCTTTGTTATGGTGCAAATTTCACTAATGTATGATTTTCACCTGCTAGTTGGGTACTGATGATGTTAGAAATAATTTCCCAGTCCCCACCGGCTAATCCAGCACCAATTAACGGATAACCGATACGTTTGCCTGAAAACGAATGCTTAATTAATGCAAATACTTTTTCTATCGCCTCGTAATCTGCTTTTACACCTTTGCCGCGCCAATGATGTTGCGTATAAGCATTTACTATTGTTATCTCGTGACCGTTCCTCAAAACCGTTGCACTCGAGTATGTGCCTAATTTTTCTTTGACACCTTTTTCTGTACTAACATCAGCTTTAAAAGCTTCAGGAAATTCAGTTTTAATTCCTTTCGCAATTCCCGCGCCCATCGTGCAGTAGCAATTACAGCCGTGAATAATTACATCAAAATTACCGTCGAGAGCTAGTTTAATCAAATCACCGTCAATCGTTTTCACTATATCTTCCTATGCACCATAACGCCGCAAACAAACGGCTAAAAATAATCGGCTAAAATTTGTGAGGTACGAACAGAGCCAACTGTTTTTTGTCCGCACTTTTAATTTGCCTTGTTATATTTCGTCGTGTTCAAGCAACTCAAATTTGATTGGTAATTTGCGCATAAGCTCAATAACTCTTTGGGGTTCTCTTTGTTCAGGAATTTCCAACAAATACGGGAAGTTGGGTTTTCCTTCATGGTGGTAGCCTTCACCTGAAACAAAGTTAGGGTAAAGTTTAATTTTACATTCATTCTTTGATAAAGCATATTCTCCCCACCAGCCACTTTCGTGATCAACGAATTCAGTGGAGAAGGCTTTAGCTAATACTACTTTGAGAAGTTCGTAGTTACCCTCTTTCGTTATATATGTGAAATAGTGTTTTACCAATCTCGCCTCGCAGAAATATAACGCCGCGTTAAACTGCATAGTAATGCTTGCTAAAATGTGAAGCGAAGCGAAACCAAGCAAGTATTACGGTGTCCGACTTTTTAAACACCTTGTTAGAACGCTAAACTTTATCTTCAATGTCTGGTGGATCATACAACTCAATTTCCCACTCTTCAAATGGCGGAGAGACCTCAAAGCTTGGCTCACAATATGACTTTATGTAGTCTGTTGCTCTACGCTGAGCATGAGTGAAATTCAAAACATTTCCATCTGAATCCATTTCTAGCACGTTTACAAAAATCGCATATGCCATTTCGATTGCACTTGGATCGTTGCCATATAAATCCAAGTATTCAATATCTTTTAACATATAATGTGTACCACTTGACATAAAATATGCAAACTTACGTAGTGCACCACTAAAATCATTGCTTACTTTCATAATTAACTCTACTCGAGAACGTTATAACGCCTGCATATGAGACGCATTGTTTTTAGCGCGCAGCGCGTTAATGCGTCCTGTGGCAAAGCCACGAACATAATGTACTTGTTAACTGTTTTACCCTGCGACATCAGTTAAGTTTTTTGCATCTGAATAGGCAGACTTATAGTTGGCACCTAGCAAAGTATTTAACCCAACCAAGAATGTTGCACTGCTATCCCAACATGCAATTTCAAACTCCGCACCAGTCAGTTGTGTTGATGGCTCAGAGCCATCCCAATAACTAGGGTTATCGTATACATAAGGGTCTTTTTTAAAAAACAAATAGGACGGGCACTTTTCTTTTCCTTTTCTTTTCTTTTCTTTTTTAAAGTTAGAACCGAATTGCAGAAAAATATTCCAAGCCTAAGGTTTTTCTGAGCAACACGATTAAAATCCGCCTTATGATAGAAGCAAATATAACTTAGGAATATATTCATTTTATTAAACAAGAAGTGTCTAGATTGATACGCAAGGATAAAACTATTTCCTGCTAACCAACTCCCTTATACCAATTCACATCATTTTTAGCGGCATGTGTTCTTAACACAGTTTGCGAACCTGCGAAGTTACCGTAGTG
>NZ_AUYC01000092.1:0-1673 GCF_001625685.1 Pseudoalteromonas luteoviolacea CPMOR-1
ACCTGCGAAGTTACCGTAGTGACTTCCAAAACTTTGTATCCTATCCAGCCAAGTCGCTTCTTCGATGCTCAGTGATACCAGAATATTGGGCATGCTTTTTGGTATGTATCCTCTCTTATTGGAGTGAGTATGCCGGCCCGTCCAGTCAACTAGCTCAAGGTAGTCAATTAATGAGAAAGGTATTGTGTTTGCATGCTCTCTCGCACCAAACGGTTTTAGTGATTTAGGTTGTTTTGCTTGGCTCTTGGCTTCATTTAGATTTGATTTCTTTGCGTTTGATTTGGTGTTTTTAAAGTGCTGGATGCGCTCTTGAATCGATGTGAAATCACTATCTTCCAGATTATTTGCCTTGTTGGCTCGAATTGGATTTAAGTCTACATAGGCCATACAACTGAGCAGCGCTGTTTCGTCAAGTAAGGCTTGAGACTTGTACCGCCCTTCCCAGTATTTACCCGTGCAGTTATCTTCCTTGTTTGCTTCTTTTGCAATGAACTCATTAAGGTTTTTCATAAACCAGCTGATGTCATACAACCTAGCTCGCCACTTTTCAACTAACTCAGATACAAGCAACTGCTCCGCCTCACTAAGAGCATCACCGTTTAGCTGCCTATCAATAACTGGACTGCCCTTGTATAACTTGTACCACCTACCTATCACCTCATTGTCTGACCAACTAAGTGCTTGCTGTCTATTCACTTTGACCACCAAATGATAGTGATTACTCATAATGGCATAAGCCGCTATATCAATGGCAAATACACGACTGAGCAGCTTTACTCTTTCGACTAACCAAGTTCGTCTATGGTCAAAGTTTTTGCCAGTGTACTTATCGTCTCCGCACAAAAAAGCACGGCGTACACACCGTGCTATTAAGTGATAATAAGACGTAGTCGACAAATCTATCAGTGCTTTCCTTGCTCTTGTCATTCCTATTCAACTCAAATTAAAACTGGATATTTAAACAGTAGTTAAACAACTCGATTTAAGCAAAGAAATTGTGTCTGTCCCATCGGTGCAAAGAAATTGTGTCTGTCCCATCGGTGTGCATTTTCGTCTGCAAATCTTAACTCATCCAATATATTTTTAATCTTCATAGCACGATACTATCTTGGGCAACTAACGCCCCGCTAACCCGAGACAAATACGGAGGTTGCCTTGTGATAAAATGAGCGAAGCGAATCACAAGGCAACTGGAGTGTTTGGCTTCGGTTTAAGCGGTTTGTTATGTTTGCCCTGATAAAATATCTTGAGCAACTAGAAGCCGTACTTGGTTCATACGACTTAAACCATGCTTATATTCTTTAAGCTCGATCAGTTCTAGAATAGGAGGCACAGATTGATCATAACGGTCTAGCTCAACACTGATGATATAGGAACCATTGATTAGAACAAGGTAGATATCTTCAGTTTGATCCGGCGTATGATGTAAAACGATAGCGTTGGCTGTGGAATGCCCATTGGACTCTAGTACCCGCTTAAGACTTGAGCTTGACTTGAAACTATTTCTTGAAGTAATTAATTCTTCTCGAAAATCTAATTCCATTTTGCTTCCGATAAGCTTCATTGCTGGATCTCATAAAACATAACGCTTGCCGTAAACGGCACAAAATAGCAGGCTAAAATTGGCGACGAAGGAGCACAAGCCTGCTGTTTTGTGTCCTTGCTTTTACGGC
>NZ_AUYC01000093.1:0-248 GCF_001625685.1 Pseudoalteromonas luteoviolacea CPMOR-1
TGCTAACGGTGCGTTTAGCTTCACAGGCTTGATCGAATCGAATGCTGATGGTTACACCATCACGCAGACAGTAAGTGGCATTTACCAAACGGGTAATCGCTACATTGGCTCAGGTGCTGGCATGGTGAGCAATGTCGCAAAAGTGGTTGTTGGCACAGACGCAGCACCAGAAATCAAATTTACAGAAAAACCAAAAGCTGGTGATAAGTCGGTATCAGGTACCGTGCTCTTGGATGTAAACCAAGATG
>NZ_AUYC01000094.1:0-2684 GCF_001625685.1 Pseudoalteromonas luteoviolacea CPMOR-1
AAGCGGTGTTATTCCATCACTCGCGACTAACCCACTCATAATGACAACCTCGCTGGCCCTCTGCGCCTTTTCGATGTGCCATTTATTAGAGTTTCCAATTCGTCGATATAGTTTTTTAGATCCGCTTTATTAGCTTGAGTAAATCTAGTTTCTCGGCCGCTACGAACAAACGAAACAACAGCTTGCCCAGTCAATAAGTCGTGATACGCTTGCTGTGCCTCTATCAAATTCGCTTTCAGCTGATCAATATTCATTATGCACCTAATTTCTTGCCAAGTTCTGCAAAAGACGCAGCTGCGGCTTTTTGCGTTTGTTGTTGTGATTTGTAATCGGAAAGGTTGAGAGAAAACTTTTCTATTGAAACGTGCAGAGCAGATAAAGCGTAACCAAAGCAGTCTAGCGCTTCATTTCGGCGTCCTTCATTGTCATAAATGAACAAAATACCTTGTTTAGTTTTTGTTGGTTTTCTGATTTCAGATACGAGCTGCTTGCACACATCTTTATCACAGATACGGTCATCTAAAGGTAAGTGAATTGCTCTTCTTTCACCTAGGGGGACCTCGATGTCAGCGTAAAATACATCTTTGGCCGTATCTGTTCCGACAATTACAATGTAAGTACCGGTTTTCTTGTTGACTTGCATAGCCATTGATTGCACAGGTTCGCCATACTTACTCGCTCCCCTGCAAGGAATAAAGCGTAATAGCCCTATTCTTTTTGATAATTTATACACGACCTCTGAACGGTGACCTGCCAAATCCCAACAAATACGGGATATGTTTAAAACTTCTCCATCTTCACGTTCGTAAGTACGGGCGCAAAAGTCTACTACTGCATCTTGTACATCATCATCACGTGGGTCACCCATATAAACAAATCGGTCTATAAGGTATTTCCGACCATCGGCAGTAAAGCCCCAAGTATAACCCTCCATCCTATTATCTTGGGTATCTCCGCCAACAGTGATATAAACGACATCTTTAGGCACTTGAGCTTTGTATTTTTCTCGCTTATTCAGCAATACCTCATGATCGAGCCTCTTAGTGTTTTTTGGATCGAAATGTAGGCCGAGAGTTAGATTGATAAATGCTTGTAGCTTGTCAGGGTCGCCCTTTATATCTAGCCATTCCCTAACAATCTCTATCCAACCTTCTGGTAAATTCAGCGAGTAAAGTGCAGAGCATTTAATTCCAACACGCTTTGGGGCTTTAACTTTATTTCCCGTTGTGTTGAAGAACGTTATCCCGTCCTCAGTCCAAATCTCTGTTTTTTCGCAAACCCATCTGCCAGCCTCTTCCATAGCTGAAAGGTGCCTATATTCGATACGCCCAAGACTTTCTGACTTTTGGCATTTAGCATTTCGGCACAGGTAATAAGCACTTTCTGCCATCGCCTCTTCATCATCGATCGCTCTGTCCCATTTCATACCGAACGTTGATTTTGCGTCACCCCATTCCAATGTTTGAAGTGTTCCGCAATGCGGACAAGGGATTTGAAACGAAAAGACTGAATTTGCTTCAGCTAAAAGACGCGCAATGACATCACCGGAAAAAACAACCGTTGAACCAAAAATGGCTTTACCAAAAGTAGCGCCTTGGATCCGCTTTAAGATGACTTTCATATTGTCACCTTCACCTGAGTTGATTGCGAATGCGCCAAGCTCATCTGCAATAACAACTTGCTTAGTCATCAAGCGAAAGTTATTCGGTGTTTCAGCTCCTTTAAAATCTATCGAAAAACCTGTGCAGGTTTTCTTTTTGGTAGAGTTGTTTTCGTTATTTACGGCCCAATCTGGAAAAGAATCTTGAATTGCAGGCACGATTGATAAAAGAGGATTTACTTCATCAAGAACAAACTGTTTTGCAAGTGGGTCATTAGGCTGATAAACGACAGAGCTACGTTTTTTGTGAATGCCTAAATACCACATTGCTCCGCTAAACATTTTCGTAAAGCCAAAGCGAGTAGGTTTTTGAATGGAAATGACTTGAATCGCATCATTTCCCATCATATTCAAAAGTGCTTTTTGAACTGGCTGTGTGATCCACCGACCAGGGATTTGGCTCGACTCTTCCGGTAACCAGAAATGTTCATCACACCACTCGACACACGTTTTGGGCTCTTCAGTTTTAAACGGACTCAGCCCCCTCTTCACCGCTAAGCAAATCGCTTGCTGTGTAGCTAGAGAGATCTGGTTCAAAATTGGCTACCTCATTGCATGTTGTCGCTATGACTTTATTGATTTCTTCGATTGCCTCTGGCGGTATGTCATGCCATGCCCGTTTTATTCTTGGAAGAAGGGCTTTTAAGTTAGAAGATGCGGCAACGCTGGAAAGCTCCAAGGTGCGCGTAATTATTTCTATTGGCGCTGATCTTTGCTCTTTAATTGATAGATCAAACTCTTTGTGCTTGATATCTACTTCTTGACGCCTGATTTTGAGTCTCTTTTCCGCAAGTTTTAGTTCTTTTTCTTCATCTTCAAGAGATGTAGAGCTTGTGGTTTGTGTACTACTAACTTTTGACATGGCAACCGTTGCCAGCCACCTAGAAATTGATTGTATGCAATAGCCGCCGCGCCCTTTGCTAGCGGGGAATCCAGTTATTTTTGACCAGTTTCGGATTGTACGATCTTCGACGCTAAAATAAGCTGCTACTTCTTTTTGTGTCGCCATCTTGAAACCTGAATT
>NZ_AUYC01000095.1:0-193978 GCF_001625685.1 Pseudoalteromonas luteoviolacea CPMOR-1
GAAGTCACGTGCTTCACCACCGTATACTTTTGCAAGTACGTTAGTGATTGCTGCTGTTAGAGTTGTTTTACCGTGGTCAACGTGGCCGATTGTACCTACGTTTACGTGCGGTTTCGAACGTTCAAACTTTTCTTTTGCCATTTTAAAATTTCCTATAAAGAAATTAAAGTCCAGTCCTAAGACCGGACCGAACTAAAATTACTTAACAGCGCGAGCTGCAATTATTGCGTCGGCAACGTTTTTCGCCGCTTCTGCGTACTTGGAGAATTCCATTGAGTACGAAGCACGACCTTGCGTTGCAGAACGTAAATCAGTTGCATAACCGAACATTTCAGACAGCGGTACTTGTGCATTGACAAGCTTAAGACCACCAAAAGCGTCTTCCATGCCTTCGATCATGCCGCGACGACGATTTAAGTCGCCTACTACGTCACCCATGTTTTCTTCAGGGGTAGTGACTTCAACTTTCATAACAGGTTCTAAAAGCACTGGTTGCGCCTCTAAAGCACCATTTCTGAAGCCCATTGAACCGGCGATCTTAAAGGCCATTTCGTTTGAGTCAACGTCGTGGAAAGAGCCGTCAAATAACGTCGCTTTCACACCTAACAGAGGATAGCCCGCAAGCACACCTTGTTTCATTTGCTCTTGAATACCTTTATCAACCGCTGGGATATATTCCTTAGGAACCGTACCACCTACGATTTCATTAACGAATTCGTAAGTTGGTGCGTCTTCATCAGAAAAGTCCATTGGTTCCAATTTCAGCCATACGTGACCATATTGTCCACGACCACCAGATTGACGTACGAACTTACCTTCAGCTTCTACAGAACCACGGATGGTTTCTCTGTATGCCACTTGCGGCTTACCAACGTTACATACAACGTTGAATTCACGTTTCATACGGTCAACAATGATATCTAGGTGAAGTTCACCCATACCAGAGATGATCGTTTGGCCTGACTCTTCGTCAGTTTCAACACGGAAAGACGGATCTTCTGCTGCTAGTTTACCTAGCGCAATGCCCATTTTTTCCTGATCAGCGACTGTTTTCGGCTCTACCGCTACTGAGATCACTGGCTCTGGGAATTCCATACGCTCTAAAGTGATCACTGAATCTTGAGAACAAAGCGTGTCACCAGTGGTAACGTCTTTAAGTCCAATCGCAGCAGCAATATCACCGGCGCGAACTTCTTTAATTTCTTCGCGCGAATTTGAGTGCATCTGAACAATACGACCAAAACGCTCTTTCTTACCCTTAACAGGGTTATAGACAGAGTCACCTTGACCAACTGTACCAGAATAAACTCGGAAGAAAGTCAATGTACCAACAAACGGGTCTGTCGCAATCTTGAACGCCAACGCCGCAAACGGCGCGTCGTCACTTGCTGGACGAGTAGCTTCAGAGTCGTCCTCAAGGATACCCTGAATCTCTTTAACCTCGGTTGGTGAAGGCATGAATTCAATCACGGCATCAAGCACAGCTTGAACACCTTTGTTTTTGAATGCACTACCACATGACATTGGCACAATTTCGTTGCTCAATGTTAGTTGACGAATCGCAGATTTAATCTCTTCTTCGCTCAACTCACCTTCTTCTAAATATTTGTCCATTAGTTCTTCAGTCGCTTCAGCTGCACTTTCAACTAAGTGAGAGTGCCACTCTTCAGCTAAATCCTGAAGTTCTGCCGGGATCTCTTCGTAAGTAAAAGTCATGCCCTGGTCACTTTCGTTCCAGTTAATGGCTTTCATTTTGATGAGATCGATAACACCTTTAAATTCGTCTTCAGCACCAATTGGTAACTGAATAGGCACAGGTGTCGCACCAAGGCGGTCTTTCACCTGATCCACAACTGCCAAGAAATCTGCACCAGTACGGTCCATCTTGTTAACGAAGATCATACGAGGAACTTCGTATTTATTGGCTTGACGCCAAACAGTTTCTGTTTGTGGTTGTACGCCTGATGAAGCACAAAGAACAACAACAGCACCATCAAGTACACGCAAAGAGCGTTCTACTTCGATAGTAAAGTCTACGTGTCCTGGAGTATCAATGATATTGATGCGATGCTCAGGGAACTGAGCATCCATACCTTTCCAGAAACACGTTGTCGCAGCAGAAGTGATGGTAATACCACGCTCCTGCTCCTGCTCCATCCAGTCCATAGTTGCAGCACCATCATGTACCTCACCAATTTTGTGAGATAAGCCCGTGTAGTAAAGTACACGTTCTGTTGTGGTGGTTTTACCTGCATCTACGTGAGCACAAATACCGATGTTACGGTAGCGCTCAATTGGAGTAGTACGTGCCATAATATCCTCTTAAAGGTCTTGGGCAGATTACCAACGGTAGTGAGCGAATGCTTTGTTCGCTTCAGCCATACGGTGAACGTCTTCACGTTTCTTAACCGCAGTGCCTTTATTATCCGCAGCGTCAAGGATCTCTTGTGCAAGACGAAGACCCATTGATTTCTCGCCACGCTTACGTGCAGAGTCTACTAACCAACGCATACCTAATGCGTTGCGACGAACTGGACGTACTTCAACTGGTACTTGGTATGTAGAACCACCAACACGACGAGACTTAACCTCAACCGCAGGGCGTACATTTTCAAGTGCAGCTTCAAAGATTTCTAGGTGCGACTTGCCTGATTTTTCAGCAGCCACGTCTAGCGCACCGTATACGATTTTTTCAGCAGTAGATTTCTTGCCGTCTAACATTACTACGTTAACGAATTTAGCAAGAAGTTCTGATCCGAACTTCGGATCTGGAAGAATTTTACGTTGACCTATTACGCGTCTTCTAGGCATTTTATCTCTCCGATATCTTCAGGTTCGTTTTTTTCAACGAATACCCAAAACAAATTATTCAATATTAAAACTTAAGTGCTTGGCCTTACTAACGGAGAACCATTAGCCCTTAGGACGTTTTGCACCGTACTTAGAACGACCTTGTTTACGATCGTTAACACCCGCACAGTCAAGCGCACCACGTACTGTGTGGAAACGCACACCTGGTAAGTCTTTAACACGACCACCACGGATAAGGATTACACTGTGCTCTTGAAGGTTGTGGCCTTCACCGCCAATGTATGAAGTTACTTCGAAACCGTTCGTAAGACGAACACGCGCTACTTTACGTAATGCAGAGTTTGGTTTCTTTGGTGTAGTTGTATATACACGAGTACATACACCACGCTTTTGAGGACAAGCTTTAAGAGCAGCAGAGTTGCTCTTTGTAACCTTGCTGCGACGTGGCTTACGTACTAGCTGGTTAATAGTTGCCATTAAATAGCTCCTGATTAGTTAAAATTACTACTGAAAAAATAAAATCGACCCAAATTTTCCTTCCATTTTTATGGAACGAATAAATGGGTGGCCGAATTTTAATGAGCAAAGATTAACCTGTCAATAAAAACTGCGCTAAAACGCTAACTTTAGGTAAGGAAGAAGGTATTTTTACCGTCTCTAACTATTTACACAGCTTATCTGATCCGTTTAAGGTTTGCGTTTTAACGAGGGGCAATGATTTATCATATTTTCATTACCAATTTATGTAGCATAAAGTTTAGACAATACGACGTTGAAAAGGTTAATCATGCGAGATAAGAGAAGGGGAAAACACACATATAACAGATACAACATCATAGTTAAGGTTGTACCATGATCTCCACAGTCAACAAGAGGTGTACTTTCACACCCCCTGTCTAGTGATATTTAGAAGTTATAGCTCTTCAGAGATCATTACACTCAATGATAAACTTGGAGTAGTGTAATAGCGCGAAAAATCAAATGATAAATTTAACTGGTCACAACTACCGCCCGTAACAGCACCTTGAGATACATAGAACTTGTCACCACTATCAGACGCGCTGAATGTGCCGCATGATGCACTCATCTGCATATTTCTTGACGCTCTACCTGCAATATCAAAATAAAGCTTTTGGCCAAAGTCATTATACACTGGTAAAGATAAATCTAAACCAACTGTTCTATGAACAACCAGCGGCTCTAAGCCAGGGCAATAGTAGGTTTCAGTCACCGTACGCACACTAAAGTCACTTTGGGTCAATGAATGACGCTCACCACCGATATAGATTGAGCGACTAGAGAACATCCCCATGAAATCCGACTCAGCTAGCTCCGCACCATTTAACGTTTGCTCTTGTGCAGAGAGTAAAACTGGGTCAGCACCATATGCACATGGCTCTACTGGAGGCCGAATGATATCTCCAGGAGCTGCTTGTACTGATACTGCATTTGCCACTGCTAACGTTAGTAACATACCGCTGAATATTTTTTTAAATTGCATTGTTTTTTTCCTTAATTATAGTTATACGCAATAGCTTTTTATGACTAATCGCTTCTTAAGCGCCTAGCTTTAAATTTCAAACTTTTCCAAATAATCCCGTATTTTATGCCTCAGCCAGTTTGGCTGCTGTGCTGAGGCATCATTTTTATAAATGCGGGTTGTTGATTACTTCATAACAAGGTGAATAAGACCGTTATGTTAAAACTTACTGGTTACATAAAGTCTTAGATCGATACTTGCTATGTCGGTGTAATACATACGCGCTAAGCTGCCCACCTTGTCCATTCTGACTTTCACCGTTTCACACCCAGCATTGATTGGGTGATTTTCAACTCGAATTTGCGGTTTAACGACATAGCTTGATCTATCATGACGTAAGCCATATGAACTATCTGTCTGCACAACCTCATCATTACAATAAACTGACACCTTCATTGCAAAGTTAGATGAATACCAAGCAGATGCGATGTCACCCGTTAGTTGCACATCCAGCTCTGTCAGCCCCCAAGTACCATACACTGGTACTTCTACTTCATATGCCGTCTCTGCATACTTATTGACGCCACCTTCTTGCCTATATAGCTGTTTTATAACTTGCACATCATCTTTGGTAATATTAACGGCCTCACCAACAAATAAAGTCGGGAGTGCAAAAGCCGCTGATGACAACAAACAACTGCCCAGTAGTAATATATGTTTCATTCCGGTCTCCTTGTATTATTCATCCCCGCAAGGAATGCTCTAAATTATCGAGGATATTGCTCAACAATCTGGACTGTAAATGACAAATCAGTCACGCGAGTATAAAACTGCCTGCTTAAGTGTCCTTCTTTATCAATGCGTACTGTCATTTGCTGACAATTACCACCGGTGTTTAGTACTTCAGAAATCGCCGGCTTTGCAAGATAAGACACCCCCGCATACCTGATGCCAAAGTCCATGTTTTCGCCAATGAAAATGGCGTTATTTAACCCTGGAGTCTCACAAGAAACTGACAGCGTAGCGGCCATATTTCCTGCAAACCATCGCGTAAATACTTTACCGCCAACGCGATAGTTTAGGTCTTGACCAAAATCACCATCTACGTTCACTTTCGCTTCATATGCAACAACAGCCTGTTGCCCTGCATAAGGTTCTGTGATCGGAGTGAAATCAGCAAAGTTAAGTTCATAAACGGCGCCACCTACATCAACAGGTGCCGCATAGACTTGTGATGCAGCTAATAAGCTCGCCAAGATACATAGTTTTTTCATTTTATTACCCCATACTGAGTTGTAGATGATTGAGATGTCGTGTTAGATAAACGAATCGTGCCTTGCACTTTATTTGTTTTGCCATTGGTTAGTGTTGCGACACGAAGCTCCATAGATTGACAGGTTACCGGCTGTAACTTCACAAATGCCGTATCAAACGACACAGTTCTGCTTTGACTCGCTAGCGGTTCATTTGTAAATTCACTGCGATTTTGTCTATCCGTAAATAAAACCTGCCCATCACAGCGAACCTCTACCTCAACCTCATAAAGTAATTCACTATGTAGTGTATCGACGTATGCACCCATACACTCACTACCCTGAAATTGTGTACATACTGATTTTGATTCAGAACTGTAATCACCCGTTCCTGACGCCTGTAAGCTCAACTCAAAGACGGAGGCATTTACTGGCAATGAGTTAAGAATGTTTAGCGTATAACTGCCGTCTTGAAGTACCATATCGGCTTCTGTAAAACTGGTATTTAACTCTGCGGCCATCCCCATGGCGCTGTGCATAAGTAAACCTGCACTTATCATCGTTGTTTTCAACATCTCACAGCACTCCCTGAATAGGCTCAACAGCATTAATCGACACAGTGAAAGAAATATCCTGAATGCGGGTATAGAATTGTCGGCTCACAGTGCCTTCTTTAAGCAATTCCACTTTCAGCTGCGAGCAGTTTTCCACGCCTTCACGTAGCTCTGATATAGAAGGCTGCGCAGGGCTAGATATATTATCAACACGTTTACCGTAGACTTTACTCATACCTACTGGTACACCACTACAGCTTACCTTTGTTACCAAACCAAAGTTTGACGCGAACCAACGCGCACCCACTTCACCTTGGGCATTAAAAAATAATTTCGATTTCGCGCCTGTTACATCAATTAACGCCTCATAGCCAGTCACGACTTCTCGACCAGCCCACACAGTCGTCACGGGTGTAAAATCTGCTATATTCAATGCTAAAGGCTCAGCACCGACATTAAGTGTTTTCACTGTACTTGCGGCTGCTGCGCTACCTGCACAACTAAATAACACACCAAGTAACAGTAGGTTTTGTTTTAACTTCATGTTTATTTTCCCTAAACCATGATGGGGAAGCACAGCAATCACTGTGTCACCTCATATCAAACTAACCAATTCAATAGGTTAGGAGCCAAGTGGGAAGATCCGTGCGCTAAAATCACATGCATACGGTCTCGCCACGGCATCCACTTACCTGCAGGTTAGCTCCAATTAACTTTTTATCTTATAAGATCAAGATCTTAAGAACTTAGAATCCTAGATTTAAATAAATGATTAAGTTAGCGTTTAAATTCTCAATCACCGCTGAGCTATCTGCTGCTGAATGCCCAGTTTTACTCACGTTTATTTTCAATGACTTACAAGTACCATGTGTCACTTTACGGTTGTATATTGAAAAACGTGCAGGAATGACCATGCCACGACGTTCAAATGCAACATCGGCATCGTAGCCAATATCTGTGCCAGAGCACTCAACAGACATACCCACTAGTAAAGGCGAGCCACTGGTAGTGCCGTTTGCTTCACCGCTGACGTCAAAAATTAGCTCTGGATATCCGCCAATAAAGTCATCATAGGCATCAACCAAAACAGGCACTTCTAGGCTATATGAAACGACTTTGCCACCTTCAATAACAGGTGTGAAATCACTTTTTGTATAGCTGTGTTGCTCACCACCTACATAGATAGGCTCGACTGCATGTGCACCAAGCGACATTAAAAACAACATCGCAGTAGTTAGCTTTTTCATAGAACTTTCCTTTTATTTTTATATAAATTAATAAATTTTGTGTTTGTAAACTCGGCTTAGTCACTTGCGACAAAAGATGTGTTGTTACACAAACTCAAGGCAAAAGCGCATTCAGCCAATGTATTTTTCGAATCATTAAAATTCTTCTGAAATCATTACATTAAAACTAAAGTCAGCAGGCGGTAGACCTCTAAAAAACTTAAATTTCAATGTCATGTCTTTACAACTTCCACCTGTATTTTGTTGTCGTGAGATCACCCACTTATCACCAGAGTCACTGGCACTAAATGATCCACATTGAGCGCTCACACTCATGTCCTTACTTGAACGACCACTCAGATCGAAATACAGATCTTGACCCCAATCACCATCAACTGGAAACGTCGTTGTATAACCAACCAAATACCCGCATGAGCCTGGATATTGCGAATAATAAACAGGTGTTAAATTTGATAAATTTATCTTATAACGGGCGCCACCAACGTATATGGGACCAGGCGCAACAATGTCCCCTGTTGCACTGCGACCTAATGTTAGCTTCGGCGTTGCAGAGCGACACATCGCCCTGAGCACATCGCAGCAATCAACGACCGGATCATTTGTTGCGAACGTATATGGGCCAAAAAACTTGTCAAAATTTTTATCATAATTAAGGCCCGGCTTTGACGTGCTCAGTGTAAATTGCTCATCAAAAACCTCATCGGCGCTAGCTTGAAATGACAGCAAAGTCACCCCTGAAAGCAGAGCTAATATCATTTTTTTATTCATTCTTTTTCTCTTTTGATATTCTTTTTTATATAGAGCAATCTCTATTGCTCACCTTGATTCGCTCTTCACCCTCATTGAAATCAGTAAGGGGAACGTCGAACTAATTCAGTTGTTCTGAAATCATGATATTTAGATTCACGTCAAAATTATTCGGAAACGTCGGTTTATCGAGTGAAAACTTCAGCCTCATGTGCTTGCAACTTCCTCTCGTATTTTGTCTTTTCGAAATCAACCATTTTGAGCCAGAGTCAGTGGCATTAAACGAACCGCATGATGCGGACAAGGTCATTGGCATAGACGAGCGGCCGCCAATATCAAAAAACAAACCTTGGCCAAAGTCGCCATCAACAGCAAAGCTCGTTTCTAAACCAGTTAGGTAAGTAATAGGGATCTTGATCCCAAAAATCACTTTAATAAATCGCGTTTCATAAATAGGTGTGAAGTTTGAACGCTCTAGGGTATAGCGTGCTCCACCAATATAAACGGGTTCAGGTCTTACGACTGCCCGTGCGGCACTGAGTATTTGCTCTTCCGACATTGAGCTGAGCGTTTTGATATCCTGCAGAGACAGTTCAACTGGCACACCGCTCAGTACATCGCTAAGTAAATCGACATCACGTTGCAGTGGAGTATCATCATGGCTAGCCACTGCATTAGTCCCTACAGACATTAGAAGCAGCATCACAGAAGTTATGTTTTTCATGTAACCATCCCTAAATATGTTTATCGACTCAGTACTCACCGCTGCATCCTGCTACCAGGACGCAACTCTCTTATGGCCTCATCAAATGATAGAGGCCAGACTACACAGGTTTTTAGTGTTTACAGCTGCTCAGAAATCATGATATTTAGGTCGATATAACTTGGTGCAGCGCTGTTTGAGAAGGTGTACTTCAGCGTCATCTGTCTACAGCTTCTGGCCGTATTTTGTGATTTCGAAAGTACCCACTTAGTACCTGAATCAGATGCACTGAATGAACCACATGATGCCTTTAAAGTCATTGACTTGTTTGAGCGACCACTGATGTCGAAGAATAGGTCTTGTCCAAAGTCACCATCCACAGCAAAGGTTGCTTCATAGCCAGTCAATACTCTGTATACAATTGGCTCATAGGAACAAGGCTCAAAAATCGTGCGCGTTTCATAAATTGGCGTGAAATTTGACTTGTTTAATGTATAACGCGAACCACCAATATAAATAGGCTGAGGCTGAACGACTGCGTATGCTGCGCTCATCATTTCTTCCATAGACACTGTTTCTTGCTCGCTGTACGGATAAGGGCAGAAAGAAATAGGCTCGCCATGACGATAATTACAGCAATAATCTGGTGGAAGGCGAAATGGTTCATCGATAGCTGCTGATGTTTGAGTCGCAGATTGTGCGCTCACCACATTACCAGCTGCCACAACATCGCTTGCTAGTGCGTGAAAAGATAGCGCTGAAAGCGCTGATACAAATGCAAATACTGTCTTGTTATTCATGTTGATTTCTCTTTTTATCTTTTTAATTAGTATTTATTATGGGTACAGCAGTCGGCGCATTCTCTCTTGGAATGCCCCGTCCATCCCCTATATTTTTGGTTTAATCTTATTTATTACAGATGCTTAAAAAGCCTCGCGAAGCAATGCTTTCTGAATAGTACACACTGAATCGTTGATTACCTGACACTTGCAAAGTATCATCCACATACAGTTCATACTGGGCTGTAGCCGGCAAGCTAAATGAACTCGTTGCTTTAGCGCTTTGGTCTAGCGTAAAACGTACCTTTTGATCATACGTCGTTGGTAACTTACTGGACTCTGGTATTGTATACAGCAGACGATAACCTACTTCTATCACCTCAGGACCTGTATATTGTGGGCAAGTATATAGTTTGACTTCCACCGGCTGTAACATAGCTACAAACACATCACCCATTTCAACCAGGAAGTTATTCTGTGTGATTGACGGCGCAGTGTACGTAGAAGATGCCAAACGGCTATCTTGTGTGCTTACCTCTAGCGCTTTACCTTCTTCAATTTCTACCCAAGCATTTAGTCTGCCCATATCATCAGTGAAGTGCTGTACACCGTTGATGTTTAATTCAGCGTTTGCAACTGGCTTATTGAGTGAATTAAGCAGTCTTGCTGTGACTGTGCCACTTATATAAGACACTGGATCTGTTACTGTCACATCAATAGACTTGCGACTCGTATTGCCCGCTGAGTCACTCACTTGTAGATGTACCGTATAGTTACCAGCCATATCAGCCAGCAAGCTGTTTGTTGCTAAGTTATCCGCTGATAATTGTGCTGTCGATCCTGCAGGTTTATCTAAAGACCATTGGTAGCTCAGTACATCACCTTCAGGGTCATAACTGCCTGACGCATCAAACTGTGCTTCACTACCTAGTTCAATCGCACGTGGTTTTTCGTTAACGAATGTAATTACTGGCGATAAGTTTTCCGTCACATTGACGGTGTGCGTAACCGGGTCAGAGAAATACTGTCCGTCATTTGCGCGCACAGATACGGTATAATGACCGACTACAGACGGCGTGAAAGAAGCCTTACCATTTTCTGTTTGCAAGAGGATGTCACTGGCAGCGTCAACTACCTGCCACTCAAAAGTCAGTGGGTCATTGTTCGGGTCAACACTCTGTGTTGCATCTAGCACAACAGGTTCACCAATGAATACTGTCTCAGGGGCAGAGATTTTAGCCGTTGGCTTTTGGTTATCGTCAACAAAGAAAGTGCGTGGTTTAGAAGTCACTGCTGTCACACCGTCAGAGACTGTCAGTGCAACCACATATTCACCAGCAACATCTGGGTTTAACTGCGCAGATGCTTCCGTTGCCGATAATATTTCACTGCTACTTTGTGCAGGTCGACTTTGGAGCTGCCATTGGTATGTAAGTAGCTCACCTTCAGGATCATAACAAGATGCGCATGTAAGCGTGATTGGCGCAATACGTACATTGCTGTCCGAACCGAGATCTACAATCGGCGGTAAATTATCTGTCGTTACGGTAAAGGTGTACACGGCTTGAGTCATTTCACCTTTAGAGTCAGTTACTTGCACAGCCACTTCGTAGCTACCCAAAGTCGCTGCCGAAAAGCTCACTTGTGGACCTGATACGGCGCTTAAAGTCACATCCGCATCAACTGGCTGAGACAGCACTTGCCATGCAAATGTTAGACGGTCAAATCGATCTGGATCATAACTTTCGGAAGCATCAAGGCTGACCACTTCATTGAGTTTTAACTCGCCCTTGGCTTCTTTGATCACAACAACCGGCGCGGAATTTTCGCTGAGCGCGTCACTGGTGATCTGTAACGTATCCGTAGCAATATCACCAAACTCATTTTCAACTTTTAACTCGACAAGGTATTGGCCTACCTGATCCGCCACAAATGACGTTTTTACTCTCTTATCTCTAAAAATCTTTGTATTGCTGTGTTCTGGCTTGGAGAGGATCCGCCATTTGTAACTGGTGATCACGCCATCTAATGACTTACTTGCGCTACCATCAAGTGAAACTAACTGGCCCTGCTTGACGGTTAAATCTCGGCCTGCCGATGCAATAACAGTTTGCTCTGGCGTAAACTCAAAAGACGCTGCTTCGCTCACTGACTGACCATCATTTGCAGTCAGAGTTAGCACATAGCTGTCATTGTCTGTAAGCAGTACCGATACTTCTGAACCATGATTCTGCGACAATGCGACCGGAATACTGTCAACGCCTCTTACTAAACTCCACTCGTAGCTCAGCGCATCACCGTCTGCGTCATAACTTTGACCAGCATTAAACTGAAGCGGTCTATTTAGCAATAAACTTGCAGAGTCGGCTGTGATAACTGCAACAGGCACTTGGTTGCTAGCAACATTAGCATTTTCAGACATAGGTTGTGCACTCGTAGAGCCGCCACATGCAGCTAAGAAAGCACACAAAGATATAGGTAAACCATTTTTCAATACCATGACATTAATCCTTTTCCGTATTATTAATTCTGAGCTGCTAACCTGACCGCTTCATTCAGTGCTACACCTTTACGGCCCAACTCTTTTGCCTGTGCAATTAACTGCTCTCGCTCGTACATAATCTGTTGATCTACCCCTGAACTCGCTTCGCCAGAGGCCAATGCTTGCTTGTTTCTTTCCTCTACAAGCGCCTGTAATGAGGAAATACGCTCATTTTGAATACGCGTCGCATCACGGTAATCATTCACTTGCTCCTCAAGCTGCGGAAAGTGAGTAACAATGAAATCGTAGTAATGTTCTTCTTTGCTCTTGTCCTCACTCAGCGCTTGCTCTATGAGTGTGGTCGTGCCTTTGTAAGCTTCTGCCTCTGCGACAATCTCTTCGGCCGCTCTTTTATTTTCAATTACAGGCTCGATGTCCTGCTCAACAACTTCATTTTTAACCACTGGTAACTGCTCTTTCTCCTGCTCTACAGGCTGCTTTTGGACTTGTTGCGTTTCTTCCGGTGTATATAAACTCGTACCGATATAACCGGCTGCCGCTGCACACAACAATGTAATAACAACTTTTGCCTTCATAAAAAATCCTAAATCAATTGGGTGGAAAAAAGAGGGGGCGTCCCCCTCTACTGTGATGACTTATTTACAGCTAGCTTTATCAACACATACTTTTGCTTGAATTAGCGCACTACCTTGGAAAACATTAAACGATTCTTTCGAGTAACGTCTCCAGATCTTGCCGTATGTAGTTGAAGTGTGTGATGTCGTACCCTGAGCTTTAGAGCCACCGATGGTGTCTAGTACTCTCAGAACAACGTTAGCAACTTGACATACTTTGTTTCGAGGACAAACTTTGTTCAGACCATCACCAAGTTGTGCACCTACCGTGCTCTGACCTGCATCTGTTACTTCTGGGTCAGTTACAACTAAGTCATAAGACTCAGCATACGTTGCCAAGAACATTTGCCACATATCTGTGTAAAGTTGTGACTCTAGCTCTTCAACTAAGCGTGCTGCTTCAACAGGGTCGTTAGACTCTGGTACCGCACTCAGTGAACATTCCATGCCTAAGTTTTCACGTGCTGATTCACGGATATGGTCCCAGCTACGAGTCTTAGATCTGAACCAGCTCCAGCCTTTAGACTTACCAGTGTTTCTCCAGTATGAATTCATGCGATCGACGTCGATAGAACACTCACCTTCGATTTTGCCAGGATATGCATAGTAGTTATATGTAAGGCCGATATTGGTTGCAAAAACAGCATCATTGCCATTGGCAACATATTCATCAGTCACAACTGTCCAGCTGTCTTTGATGCCGTTACTGTCGGTATACGTGTAAGAGCGTTCTGTATTTTCTGTGTATGAACCACAGCGTGCATCTTTGGTTACATTGAAGTTAAAGCTACCTGCGCCCAGTGAATCCCAAGTCGTCGCATCAAAGTGAACGAAATCGCCGACTGTTTCACGCTCAAATGGCATGGCTTTATCACCAATCTTACCGAAGTTAATTACAGTATTTGCTGGGTAAGTCCATACATTCTTTCTGTAAAGTGGTGCGTTATCGCCACCTAGGATGTTTACATTTTCCTTACTTACACCTGAGTTCAAGCGGATATCAAATACACTAAGCTCTCTAACTTCATAGCCTTTACCAGCAACTGCATTCGAAAGGATACGAGCTTCGTCATCGAACAAGTTGTATCCAGCAACCGCTTCACCTGCAACCATGCGACCCGCTTCGTCAACTGCTTTCTTCTCAAGGTCATAGGCATTGTTAGCAATCATCAACTGGAAGCCATAGAGATCTTTAACAAAACTAAGCTGAGTATCTAAACGATTTAACTTATCGGTATACGCTTTATATAAACCTTGAACTGTATAGAAGTCAGTACGAATTTTGTCCTGCTCAGCAGAAATTGCGTCAGACTTCGCCTGTGCCGTACTGATCAGCGGTGTAAATTTGTTAATCTGAGCAATAATACACTCAGACATTCTTACTGGGTCCGTTGCATTGGTTACAATACACATATTTGTTGCATCTTGTTGCTGTGTACGCAAAGACGCGACTTCTTTGTCACTAAGCGCTTTATCAGCCGCTAGACCAACCCAAATTGAATTCAGTGAGTTGTACTGGTCGATAACCGCACCGTTTTCAAGCGCAAGCGCATTGATTTCAGCATTCTTATCACCAATTTCTTTGGCTTTTTTCAAGTTTTTAGCAGGAATAGCTACTGTCAATTGGAAGTAGTTACTGTAAAACTCATCGTTATCAAGTGCTTGTTGTACTTGTGCCTTTGAAACAGGCAGGTTGTGCAACTGATTCTTCATATTGACGTAAGAAGAACAGCTTGGGCCTCCACCGATTTCAAAATAGTCACCGATGATCTCTTTGTTATTGGCAGGGCCAACATGTAGTAGACGATCATTTTTGTGATCTCGAACTACATCACCGACACCTGCAGGCGTTGCCACGCCAATCGCACTTAGTGGGTTCCCTGAAGTAGCGTCTGGTAGTGCGAAAGCAGAAGAATGTGCTAGCGCTGCTGCAACTGCAACAGTTGTTGCGAGTAATTTACCGTACATGATTGTTATTTCCTTTATTAGTTTATTGAATTTTGTTAAAAGTAATTAGCACTTAAAGCCTTGTGCTAAGTTTGTTTACTGCGCCTTGGATAATCGAACGGTCACGACCGACATACTTATCAGCAAGCCAATTAGCTTGAGAGTTCAGATAGTTGTACAACTGAGCAATGTCGATTTCATTTGAGCTTAATGCTGATGTCACTGCGCCGCGTAAATTAGCCAGCTGCTGTGTACACAAGCTGCTATATGAGCCGCTACCGCAATTCGCTTCCAAATAAGTTTTCGTAGAGGTGAGATCTTCAAGTATCACTCGTAGATCTTCCGCTAGGATTTCGTCTTCAATGTCAAACTGCATAAACTCTAACGTGGCAACGGTATTATCAATTGCTGCTAGTAAGTTTGTGTGGCCTGTTGAAGGTACTGCTAAACTGGCCATTCTTTCTAAATGTAAATTGAATGACACAAGGTGCGAGGCAACTGCGCTGAAGTAACGCGGCTCTGGGTATTTCACCATTTGCTGAACCTCTAACTTACAACCCGGTTTCATCGCTTGGAATCCTGTTGCGCCATCTAAGCTGCTAAAGCTCACTACAGAGTCTTGGTTACCGTGAGTCAGCTCAATTGAGTTAGGCTCATAAGTGCGAGACCCAGCAATACGGTTCGAAACAGATGAACCATCACCATTTGACAAGGTGTAACGCACTGACAGAGGACGCATAGATTCACATTCAAATGTGTAATTTAGTAACGTCTTGTACAGGCCGTTTTCAATGATACTGCCATTGGCATAACTGTTGCTTTTCTGTGCAAAGATGCTTTTCCCACTAAAATTACACGGTGGTAAAAAGCGCTCTCCCGTCGAAGTTGTACGAGACTGACATTGCTGTTCAGCATTAAAAACCTCTACTGGAAAGGCGTGCGCTGCCGCCGTCCCTGTCAGTGACAAGGTCGCTAGTAATAAAGCTTTCATTATTTTTTCCTTTAATTGAACTTAAATCTGGTCAAGGGTTGCTGTTAATACCTGACGGCTGATGACTCCCAGCTCATCGGTGATTTTCACTACCATATTGATTTGATTATTATTCTCAGAACATCCGTGGAATGCAGATTGTCTGATTTTTAATTGCAAGTTATTGGATGGTGAATTCACTCCAATCGCATTTGGCAACAATGAGTTTGTTGATGTTGCCAGTCCTTGTAATGCTGGAAACAGCTCCAACAGTCCTACAGGCATTCTTGGTGTCCAAAACATCCCGTTATAATCGAAGTACTCTATTTCAATAAGTGACTTCTCACTGGTCATTTCAGAGGGTTCAAATAAGTGCCAATTCACTGATACCACACGGTCTTCATCAAACTGTCTGACATTGGCAAGTACTTGACTTCGATAAGCTAACGTCTCCATTCTGCGAATGATGGATTCCAACTCAGCCATCAAAACATCGCTGAAACCATTATCCAGCATGTAATAGATGATATCGTCAGCTCGATTCCCTAATTCAAAGCTTTCTGTTTGAATCTGCTTCATCTCAGGATTGATATTCTGAAACTCTTTACATAACAGAATCGGCTGACTGTCTAGGGTCTCTAAAGTTGCAAGTCCGACGTTGTTGGTCACATCTGCTATTTGAGTTAGCTGTGTGAGTGTTTCTTTACCCGTCAAATTTTGAGACAGATACGCAATATTGATAGCCGTTGCTAAGCGCTCCAAATTGACGTCTGTCCGCTGTGCTTTGTATTCAGCGAGCTTACGACTCACAAAACCGGCCAAATCAGGCTGTCTTAATTGATCAGGTGGCGTTGTTTGATAATCGCCGTTATATACATAGGTCAATGCAGACGCTTCGTTAGCCAGTGCCGTCAGTGAATGCTCATAATGAGAAAGCTGCTGATCAAAACTTGGATAAAATGGCGTCGTTGACGGCGCGACGATTTCATTAAAGCAAACACCCTGCTCACACTTCGCCAATGATGTGTCGACATACTTATTCAACACAGCAGACTTATCGAGCATTTTGCTTTGCAAATCTGCCGGCAGCTGCTCTAGTAAAGTAGCGTATGTGCTTAGCCTGCGATTTAAATAGCTAAGACGGCTATCTGAAATACGCGTTAAGCTATAGCGCTTTAACAGGGTCCACAATCTTACTTGTCTTGCGACATTGTTATTCAATTCAGACTTCAGTGACGTTTTCTCAGTACTTGAAAAGTATGGAAATCTGTCGATATCTACCATCATTTGCGCAAGTAAATCATCGAGTCTCTTTTCTAGTTCAAGTCCCAATGAATAACGTCGATATACCGCGGCATATCTAAGCGCTGATGACTCTCTGTCTATCTTTTCTAACAGATCAAGTCTGAAGTTTTGCTTGCGTAATTCATCACTTGCCGGGGTAAAGCCAAAGTCACCAGGAATAGCAATATATTCGTGGTATAACTCTCCAAATAAAGATGCTTGAAACACGTTCATTTGGCCTATCAAGGTTGAATAGTCAAGCAAATCACTCACATGAAACCAAGTGTCACTCCCCTCTTGTTGGTGTCCTGTGGCAGTCGCAGTCATCTGTGTCACGACGTCACAAGGCAACGCGACCTCTTTGAAACACTGTGGCATAGACGAAGGTGTCGCCGATGCACATACATCCGTACAGCTATTTGGATTAAATTCACTGTAGCAAATTTGCGGTTGAAAATGCCTAACCTGAAGTTTGGCAGAACAACTCGCATTTAAAGCATTCGCAGCGTCCACACTGAGTACATTTAACAGAATAAATGCAACACCAAGACTCGCGTTTTTATGCGAAATATCACATTTCATACTAAGTTTCCTTTTGTGTTTACTTGCTGGTGACTCATAGTGGCCCAACAAGTGGAACAAATTTCATTTCCATAGTAGTGCCAGCCCGCAAAAAAGTTCAATAGGTTAAAAATCAAACTTTTTTTCTATTCGGAAAATAAGTTCTATTTATTATTTAAATCAGCAAGTTAACCCCTATTTTCCCCTGCGTTATTTATTTATAACTATTTTTGTTAATTGATTTTTGATTAAAATTTGTACTGGATAGATTTTTTAAATTGAAAAATTCATCGCCTTTGAGGCTTTGATCTGTACAGGAGACTCTGAGGATTGTGGGGAAAATTCGAACTGATTGGGTATATGGGTGGGTTTAAACAAAAAGCCAGCTAATTTTCAACATGAATAGGGCTCATATGAATACTATTTATTGTACTGGAATAAGCAAAATACCACTGCACTATCATTGCGCTTCATTATTCTCTGTACATCAATAAATTCTGAGTCATATCGCTTCTTTTTTCGCGCTATCTGCAACCTATCACACGGCAGAAAATGAGATTGACTTCACTACGGCAAAAATAACTTAACTGCCTGTGATACAAAAAGGCGGGTAACTTCATACTGGCTAACCCTTGTTTCATAGCGCAACTAAAAACAAGATATGCCCAAGGTATCATCACCTATCTTATGCGCAATATATCGCGTAGTTGAAACGCTTGTTTAAGCATGCTTGACACGATAAAAAGGTAGCGAACTTAACGAAGTGGATATCTGGCAATTTAAGACAGTGGTCCATTTACTTTGCCAAGTGTTCCCTTGGTAAACTGTATGCTGTATTTATCCAGAGCACTGTTTGATGCGTACACATGATGCTTGCCTAACAACACCAAACACCTAGCACAATAAGAAAAGATGTGGTTTAAAGTTGACTAAATAAACCAGCTTGGCTGCCGCTGATCAATCCCAATGATTAAAACACCGTATGTTTAGTGACTAAATACGTGCGGTATTTAAAAGAAAGAGCACATCTAACTCAGCATGTTTCCTCCTCACGAAAACAGATGCCTATATACCCTTTTCGCGCTTTTTGCTCATACACCGTGTGTCAATGAGGCATGAAAAAGTATGCTAAAAGAGATACACCATACTAAACAAGGCAAGGTGATAGAGGCCTTATCGTTCTAGGAAGATTGAGGGGATATTGAGATTACGCAAAGTAACGCTGACCTGTACAAGCAAGAAAAAGGCGCACGCCTTCATCAGTGCAATGTTGCGGATATCATAAGTACCGGCATTGACGTTAGTAGAGCACATACAAACGGATATATATCAAAACGAATTACCTGCTAAAGCTGTCCAAATACTCAAAGGACAACTTGTGGCAAGGTGCAATAAACTGAGTGAAGTTCACATGAAGAATACTGAGCTGGGATCTAGTAGTTACGTACAGTTAGGGCCCGACTACCATGTATTACCTACATAGGAATACCGATACTTGTATGAAACTCAGCGCAAGTTAAATTTACAGACCAAGAGAGATTGACGACAATTAAGTAGCAGAGAAAAAGTGCAAGGAAGCTTAAGGACGCTCTATTTTTTGAGGCGTAATGATCATGGATCGTTAACATTACAAAATGCTGAATATCAGTCAAACAAACTGACCCATGTCTTTAGAAAAGTTGCGCGCATAAAAAAAGCCACCCTGCTGGGTGGCTTAAATTTCTACACTAGAGTGGAAAACTTACTCGTTTCCGCCTAGTAGGTCAGCATTAAGTGCATCTGTCAGCGCTTGCGACGCTTCTTCTGCACTTACTGTTTGCTCTTCAGCTGGTAGCTCGCTCTCTTTACGACGGTTGATGCGATCTTGGTGATACGCAAAACCTGTACCTGCTGGGATCAAGCGACCAACGATTACGTTTTCTTTCAGACCACGTAACTCATCACTCTTACCATTTACAGCTGCTTCAGTTAGGACACGAGTTGTTTCCTGGAACGATGCTGCTGAGATGAATGATTCAGTCGCTAGTGACGCTTTAGTAATACCCATTAGCTGAATTTCAAACTTCGCTGGGATCTTACCTTGCTTCTCAAGTTCACGGTTAGCAATGTTAACGCGTGCAACTTCAGCTTGCTCACCTGCTAGGAACTCAGTGTCACCACCGTCGATGATGATACACTTACGCAGCATCTGACGAACGATCGTCTCAATGTGCTTATCGTTAATCTTTACACCCTGTAGACGGTATACTTCCTGAACTTCGTTCGTGATGTAGTTCGATACATCAGTCACGCCACGTAGACGTAGGATGTCATGTGGAGACTCAGGACCATCGGCAATCACTTCACCTTTAGCAACCTGTTCACCTTCGAACACGTTAAGCTGACGCCATTTCGGGATCATCTCTTCGTAAGCATCACCTTGCTCAGGTGTGATCACTAGACGCTTCTTACCTTTCGTCTCTTTACCGAAGCTCACAGTACCTGTGATCTCTGCAAGGATTGCAGGATCTTTTGGCTTACGTGCTTCGAATAAGTCAGCAACTCGAGGTAGACCACCGGTGATATCACGAGTCTTCGAACCTTCTTGCGGGATACGTGCTAACACGTCACCCGGCTGAACAGTTGCGCCGTCTGTGATTTCAATCGTGGTGAATGAAGGTAGACGAATTTCTTGTAGGCCACGCTCTTCGTTTTCAATGATTAACTTAGGCTCTTTTGCATTCACCTTAGCTAAGTCTTTAACAACAACACGCGTTAGACCAGTAAGCTCATCAGTCTGTGCTTCTGTGTTTGAGTCATCGATATCGCTGAACGATACTTTTGACTGGTGTTCGATAACGATTGGGTGACTATGCGGGTCCCACGTAGCAACAATATCATTACCTTTAACTTCAGCACCATCTTGTACAGAAAGAACCGCACCGTAAGGTACTTTATAACGCTCTTTCTCACGACCTTGCTCATCGATAACCGTGATTTCAGTCGAACGTGAAGTTACAACGATCTTGCCATCAGTATTCAATACATATTTTGCATTGTGTAACTTCATGCTACCGTTGTTTTTAACTTGTACGCTGTTTTCAGCAGATGCTCTTGATGCCGCACCACCGATGTGGAACGTACGCATCGTAAGCTGTGTACCTGGCTCACCGATTGACTGAGCAGCGATTACACCGACTGCTTCACCTGGGTTGATGATGTGGCCACGTGCAAGGTCACGACCGTAACAGAATGCACAAACACCAAAGTCATTTTCACAAGTGATTACAGAACGTACTTTAACTTCATCTACTGAGTGTTCTTCTAAAAGGTCACACAGTTTTTCGTCAAGCATTACGTTACGCTCAACAAGTACGATGTCAGTACCTGGCTTACATACGTCTTCAGCAACAACACGACCTAGAACACGCTCGCGAAGTGGTTCTACAACGTCACCACCTTCGATTAGCGGCTTCATTACTAGACCTTCTAACGTACCACAATCTGATTCGTTGATAACCAAATCTTGTGCAACGTCTACTAGACGACGAGTTAGGTAACCCGAGTTCGCAGTCTTAAGTGCGGTATCGGCAAGACCTTTACGTGCACCGTGCGTCGAGATGAAGTACTGAAGTACGTTTAGACCTTCACGGAAGTTAGCTGTGATTGGCGTCTCGATGATTGAACCATCTGGACGTGCCATTAGACCACGCATACCCGCTAGCTGACGGATCTGAGCTGCACTACCACGTGCGCCCGAGTCGGCCATCATGAATACTGAGTTGAAAGAGTCTTGTTGCTCTTCTTCACCCTGTGCATTCACTACTGTGTCTTTCGATAAGTTCGCCATCATTTCACGTGAAAGGTTTTCGTTAACACGTGACCAGATATCGATAACTTTGTTGTATTTCTCACCCGCAGTTACAAGACCAGACTGGAACTGTTGGTTGATTTCAGCAACTTCAGCTTCAGCGCGCTCGATGATTTCAGTCTTAGTAGGTGGGATAACCATATCGTTAATACCGATAGATACACCTGACTTCATCGCGTAGTGGAAACCTGTGTACATCACTTGGTCAGCAAACACAACGGTGTCTTTCAGACCTAGGCGACGGTAACACTCATTAAGAAGACCAGAGATCTGCTTCTTACCAAGTGCTCTGTTGATAAGCTCAAACGGTAGACCTTTTGGCATGATCAATGACAGGATCGCACGACCTACTGTTGTATCAACAACATGAGTTTTTTCCGAACGCTCGCCAGTCTCTTCATCAACAATTGTCTCTGTTAGACGAACTTTAACGCGTGCGTGAAGCTCTGCGCTACCTGTACGGTATGCTTTTTCAGCTTCTTTCGGATCTTTAAACGCAATACCTTCACCTTTCGCATTGATGCGATCACGCGTCATGTAGTAAAGACCTAGTACAACGTCCTGTGAAGGAACGATGATAGGCTCACCACTTGCAGGTGAAAGGATGTTGTTTGTAGACATCATTAGTGCACGTGCTTCAAGCTGTGCTTCTAATGTCAACGGTACGTGTACCGCCATTTGGTCACCATCGAAGTCAGCGTTATACGCCGCACACACCAACGGGTGTAGGTGGATTGCTTTACCTTCGATTAGTACCGGTTCAAATGCTTGGATACCAAGTCTGTGAAGTGTAGGAGCACGGTTCAATAGAACTGGGTGTTCACGGATCACTTCATCAAGTACGTCCCAAACCTCTGGTACTTCACGCTCTACCATCTTCTTCGCAGCTTTGATGGTAGTCGCCATACCACGGCGCTCTAGCTTACCGTAGATAAATGGCTTAAATAGCTCTAGTGCCATCTTCTTCGGAAGACCACACTGGTGAAGTTTAAGCGTTGGACCAACTGTGATTACAGAACGGCCTGAGTAGTCAACACGCTTACCAAGAAGGTTTTGACGGAAACGACCTTGCTTACCTTTGATCATGTCTGCAAGCGACTTAAGTGGACGCTTGTTAGAACCCGTGATCGCACGACCACGACGACCGTTATCTAGTAATGCATCTACCGCTTCTTGTAACATACGCTTTTCGTTACGTACGATGATGTCTGGTGCAGCTAAGTCTAATAGACGCTTCAGACGGTTGTTACGGTTGATAACACGACGGTATAAGTCGTTCAGATCTGAAGTCGCAAAACGACCGCCATCTAGTGGTACTAGTGGACGTAGATCTGGTGGAAGTACTGGTAGCACGCTCATGATCATCCACTCAGGGTTGTTACCTGATTGGTGGAATGATTCCATAAGCTTAAGACGCTTAGTAATTTTCTTACGCTTAGTCTCAGAGTTAATTGTAGGTAACTCTTCACGCATTTCTGCGATTAGCTGACCAAGGTCTAGTTCGCGAAGTAGATCAAGTACAGCTTCTGCACCCATCTTAGCTTCGAACTCATCACCGTGCTCTTCAAGTGCATCTAGGTACTCTTCTTCACCTAATAGCTGACCGCGCTCAAGCGTTGTCATACCAGGCTCTGTTACTACGAAAGATTCGAAATAAAGTACGCGTTCGATGTCACGAAGTGTCATATCAAGCATTAAACCGATACGAGACGGTAGTGATTTAAGGAACCAAATGTGCGCAACTGGGCTAGCAAGCTCAATGTGACCCATACGGTCACGACGCACTTTAGTTAGTGTAACTTCAACGCCACACTTCTCACAGATAACACCACGGTGTTTTAATCGCTTGTATTTACCACACAAACATTCGTAATCTTTTACTGGGCCGAAGATACGGGCACAGAATAAGCCGTCACGCTCAGGCTTGAAAGTACGGTAGTTGATTGTCTCAGGTTTCTTTACTTCACCGTATGACCATGAACGAACCATGTCTGGCGAAGAAAGACCAATGCGAATTGCATCGAATTCTTCGGTCTTATTTTGTTGCTTCAGAAACTTAAGTAAGTCTTTCACCTTAGCTCTCCTGTCGGAGTTAATCTTGAGGGCAAGCATTGCTCACCCCTTCATTCTTTACAGTTACAGTCCGGGTTGGCAGCTCACTAGAGCTGCCGGTCGGATTAACTTTCTTCCAACTCGATGTTGATACCTAGCGAGCGGATTTCTTTCAACAATACGTTGAATGACTCTGGCATACCCGGTTCCATCTTGTGGTTACCGTCTACGATGTTCTTATACATCTTAGTACGACCGTTTACGTCATCCGACTTAACTGTCAACATTTCCTGTAGTGTATAGGCAGCACCGTATGCTTCTAATGCCCATACCTCCATCTCACCGAAACGCTGTCCACCGAACTGTGCTTTACCACCCAGCGGCTGCTGAGTAACTAGGCTGTAAGAACCCGTTGAACGTGCGTGCATCTTGTCGTCTACTAAGTGGTTTAGTTTCAGCATGTACATGTAACCAACAGTTACTTGACGCTCAAACGCATCACCAGTACGACCATCATAAAGCGTAACCTGACCACTTGACGGGTAACCACCCAGCTCTAGTAGCTCTTTAATTTCGCTTTCTTTAGCACCATCGAATGCTGGCGTCGCGATTGGTAGACCACCTTTAAGGTTGTTAGCTAGACGACGAACTTCGTCATCAGAGAAGCTAGCAATGTCTACTTCTTGACGGCAGTCACCAAGCTCATACGCTTTCTTGATGAAGTCACGTAGCTCATAAAGCTCCGCTTGCTCTTTCATCATGTCTTCGATGCGCTCACCGATACCACGTGCTGCCAGACCCATATGCGTTTCAAGGATCTGACCGATGTTCATACGAGATGGTACACCTAGTGGGTTAAGAACGATGTCTACCGTACGACCTCTTTCATCGTAAGGCATATCTTCTACTGGTACGATTGTCGAGATAACACCTTTGTTACCGTGACGACCAGCCATCTTATCACCTGGTTGGATACGACGTTTAACAGCTAGGTAAACTTTAACAATCTTAAGTACGCCCGGCGCTAGGTCATCACCTTGTGTGATCTTGCGACGCTTGTTCTCAAACTTCTTGTCGTATTCAGCTTTAAGCTCATCGTACTGTGCAGCAAGTTGCTCTAGCTCTGCTTGTTGTGCTTCATCAGCAAGGCTCTGAGTCAATAGCTTTTCAGCACCTAGAAGTGCAATTGCATCTTCATTTTGACCAGATTCAACAAGTAGCTTACGCGCACGGTTTAGAATACCGCCTTCAAGGATCTTGAACTCTTCGTTGAAGTCTTTCTTCGCTTCACGAAGCTGCATTTCTTCAACTTCTAGTGCACGCTTGTCTTTTTCAACACCATCACGTGTGAATACTTGAACGTCGATAACAGTACCAGATACAGAGTTAGGTACACGTAAAGAACTATCTTTAACGTCAGACGCTTTTTCACCGAAGATTGCACGTAGAAGCTTTTCTTCAGGTGTAAGCTGCGTTTCGCCTTTCGGTGTTACTTTACCTACTAGGATATCGCCGCCTTTCACTTCAGCACCGATGTAAACAACACCAGACTCATCTAGTTTGCCAAGTGCAGACTCACCTACGTTAGGAATATCCGCTGTGATCTCTTCTGGACCAAGCTTCGTATCACGAGCGATACACTGTAGCTCTTGGATGTGGATCGTAGTTAGACGATCTTCTTGTACAACTCGCTCAGAAAGTAGGATTGAATCCTCGAAGTTGTAACCATTCCAAGGCATGAACGCAACACGTAAGTTCTGACCAAGTGCCAAGTCACCTAAGTCCGTTGAAGGACCATCAGCAAGTACGTCACCACGTACTACTGGCTCACCAACCATACAAGTTGGTTTTTGGTTGATACATGTGTTTTGGTTCGAGCGCGTGTACTTAGTTAAGTTGTAAATGTCGATACCCGCTTCACCTGGAACGCGCTCATCTTCATTCACGTTAACAACGATACGGCTCGCATCAGCGTACTTAACTACACCGCCACGCTTAGCAACGATTGTTACACCTGAATCTTTTGCAAGTGTACGCTCGATACCTGTACCTACTAACGGCTTATCAGCGCGTAATGTTGGTACTGCTTGACGTTGCATGTTCGATCCCATCAATGCACGGTTTGCATCATCGTGTTCAAGGAATGGGATAAGTGCCGCTGCCACAGAGATAACCTGCTGTGGAGATACATCCATATACTGGATGCTGTCGCTAGGCATAAAGGTTGATTCACCTTTATGACGACATGGAATTAGCTCTTCTGCGAACTGATTTTCTTCAGTCAAGTTTGTATTCGCCTGTGCGATTACGAACTGACCTTCTTCAATTGCAGATAGGTAATCAACTTCGTCAGTAACGATACCGTCAACAACTTTACGGTATGGAGTCTCTAGGAAACCATAGTCGTTTGTACGAGCATACGTTGACAAAGAGTTGATTAGACCGATGTTTGGACCTTCAGGCGTTTCGATTGGACAAACACGACCGTAGTGCGTTACGTGTACGTCTCGAACTTCGAAGCCTGCACGCTCACGTGTCAAACCACCCGGACCTAATGCAGAAATACGACGCTTGTGCGTTACTTCTGAAAGCGGGTTGTTTTGGTCCATGAACTGTGACAACTGAGAAGAACCAAAGAATTCTTTAACAGCTGCAGAAATCGGCTTAGCGTTGATCAAATCTTGTGGCATCACGTTATCTAGATCACCTAGACTTAGACGCTCACGTACAGCACGCTCAACACGTACTAGACCAACACGGAATTGGTTTTCAGCCATTTCACCAACAGAACGAATACGACGGTTACCTAAGTGGTCGATATCATCCACTTCACCTTTACCGTTACGAATGTCGATAAGGACTTTCATAACAGAAACGATGTCTTCTTTGCTCAGTGTGCCTGGGCCTGTATCTGAATCATAACCAACACGGCTATTGAACTTCATACGACCTACTGTTGATAGATCATAACGCTCATCAGAGAAGAATAGGTTATCGAATAATGCTTCAGCAGCATCTTTCGTTGGTGGCTCGCCTGGGCGCATCATGCGGTAGATTTCTACCAATGCTTCTAGGCGGTTTGAAGAAGAATCAATACGAACAGTCTCTGACATGTACGCACCGCTGTCTACTTCGTTGATGTAAAGCGTATCGATCTTAGTGTGACCCGCTTTCACAAGCTCAGCCATTAGCTCTAGCGATAATTCAGCATTCGCTTCAGCAATGATCTCACCTGTTGACTCATCGATGTAGTTTTTAGCAACTACGCGACCAATGATGTACTCATGTGGTACTTCAAGTTGCGTGATGCCCTTTTTCTCGATGTTTTTAATATGACGAGCTGTGATACGACGGCTCTGTTCAACCAATACCTCACCGTCTGCATCTTTAATATCGAATGCAGCCGTTTCACCACGTAGGCGAGATGGTACTAGTTCCATCATCACTTTACCGTTTACTACTTCGAAGCTTGTTGTCTCGAAGAACAGATCAAGAATTTGCTCTGTTGTGTACTCTAGTGCACGTAAAATGATAGAAGCCGGTAGCTTACGACGACGGTCAATACGAACGAAAAGGTTATCTTTAACGTCAAATTCAAAGTCTAACCATGAACCACGGTAAGGGATAACACGTGCGTTATAAAGCACTTTACCCGATGAGTGTGATTTACCGCGGTCGTTATCAAAGAATACACCAGGTGAACGGTGTAGCTGAGAAACGATAACACGCTCGGTACCGTTAATAACGAAAGTACCTGTGTCTGTCATGAGCGGGATCTCGCCCATGTAAACTTCTTGCTCTTTAATGTCTTTGACTGTGCCTGGAGCTTCTTTGTCCATTAACACAAGACGTAATTTAACGCGAAGTGGAGCAGAATAAGTCACGCCGCGAATTTGACATTCTTTTACATCGAATACTGGTTCTCCGATACGGTAACTCACGTATTGAAGTTCAGAATTGCCCGAGTAGCTTTTGATAGGGAATACAGAACGGAATGCAGCTTCCAATCCAGTATCGCCATCCGCGTCCGGCGTAATGAATTTTTTAAACGATTCCAACTGCGTTTGCAAAAGGAAAGGTATATCCAAAACTTGTGGACGTTTACCAAAATCCTTACGGATACGTTTCTTTTCAGAATAAGAGTAAGCCATGGGGTTCCTCAGCTTGCTGATCTTTGACCCAACCTGTTCATGCAGAACAGCATTCATTGGCATCTAAGCCATGATAACAACATCTAAATTGTCTACCTAAACCCAACAGTTTCCCAAAAGGTTTAAATTATTGAAAAACTTGAAGAATTTAGGTTTTTATTGCGCAATAGTAATACTTTCGCTCTAGAGCGCAAAAGGGCCGGTGATTAAAAAATCACCAGCCCTTGCCTGATTTCTCAGGCAGCGAACCTAGCGTATGCTAGATTACTTGATCTCAACTTCAGCACCAGCTTCTTCAAGATCTTTCTTAAGTGCTTCAGCTTCTTCTTTAGAAACAGCTTCTTTGATTGGCGCAGGAGCAGACTCAACAAGAGCTTTTGCTTCTTTAAGGCCAAGACCAGTTGCACCACGTACAGCTTTGATAGCAGCAACTTTGTTACCGCCAGCGCCAGCTAGGATTACGTCGAACTCAGTCTTTTCTTCAGCAGCTTCAGCTGGACCAGCAGCAACAACAGCTGCAGCTGCAGTTACGCCGAATTTTTCTTCCATTGCTTCAACTAGTTCAACAACTTCCATTACTGACATTTCAGCAATCGCGTCAAGGATTTGGTCTTTAGTTACAGACATTTTAAGTTTCCTAATTAATCACGAACCCATGAGGTTCAAAAAATTTATTGATGAAAGTGTAAAAGGTGCGATTAAGCAGCTTCTTCAGCTTTCTGAACACGTACAGCTTCAATTGTTTTAACCAATTTACCAGCTGACGCTTCTTTCATAGCGCTCATTAAGCGTGCAACAGCTTCGTCGTAAGTAGGTAGCTTAGCAAGCATATCTACGTCAACAACATTGCCTTCAAATGCAGCCGCTTTCAGTTCGAACAACTCGTTTTTCTTTGCGAAATCAGCAAAGATACGAGCAGCAGCACCTGGGTGCTCTGAAGAGAAAGCGATTAGGCTTGGGCCTACTAGCGATTCGTTAAGGCACTCATAATCAGTACCTTCAACAGCGCGTTTTGCAAGCGTGTTACGGACAACTTTCATCCATACGCCTGCTTCACGAGCTTCTTTACGAAGCGCAGTGATAGCATCTACTGTTACACCACGAGAATCTGCAACTACTGCAGATAGAGCACCTTTGGCAGCTTCGTTGACTTCAGCAACAATTGCTTTTTTGTCTTGAAGATTTAAAGCCATGGGTGTTACTCCTGGTTAATATGGGAACAAGTCCCCAGTTCTACTTTACTCACAGTCAAATGACTCTGAGCTGCTTTTTACGGCGAGAACCAGAAGATTAGGAAAAATCTAGCTGGGATTCACACCGTCTACGTAGGAAGATTAAGTAACTAGGTTACACCTACGGTCTTGGACGGAAACGCAATTTATCGATTTTATTGTAGACCAAATTTGATAAACAACAGTTCGAAATTATGCGCTTCAACCCGAATTCTTTGCTTCGTTGGAAGTGACTTCTCAACGAAATGGCGCGAAATTATAGTCTAATTTTTACGCCATGTAAACGCTAAAATCTAAATTACGCTAGTAGCGTGTTTAGAGTAGCTTGGTCTACAGCAACACCCGCGCCCATAGTCGTTGAGATGCTTACTTTCTTCAAGTAAGTACCTTTAGCTTGAGAAGGCTTAGCCTTCTTAAGCGCAACGATAAGTGCTTCAAGGTTTTCTTGAAGCTGGTTCGCGTCAAAGTCAACCTTACCGATTGTCGTGTGGATGATACCGTTCTTGTCGTTACGGTAACGAACCTGACCAGCTTTAGCATTTTTAACTGCTTCTGCAACGTTAGGTGTTACAGTACCAGTTTTAGGGTTAGGCATAAGACCACGTGGACCTAGGATTTGACCTAGTTGACCAACAACGCGCATTGCATCTGGAGAAGCAACAACAACGTCAAAGTTCATTTCGCCTTTCTTAACCTGCTCAGCAAGGTCTTCCATACCTACTAAATCAGCACCAGCTTCTTTAGCAGCGTCTGCATTAGCACCTTGAGTGAATACAGCAACGCGTACTTCACGACCAGTACCGTGTGGTAGTACAGTTGCACCACGTACGTTTTGGTCTGATTTACGAGCGTCGATGCCAAGGTTTACAGCAACGTCAACACTTTCAGTGAATTTAGCAGTAGCTAGTTCTTTAAGAAGAGCAACAGCTTCGTTGATTTCGTACTCTTTAGTTACGTCAACTTTTTCGCGGATTACGCGCATACGCTTAGTTAATTTAGCCATTCTCAATTACCCTTCTACATTCAAGCCCATTGCACGTGCAGAACCTGCAATCGTGCGTACAGCTGCGTCCATATCAGCAGCAGTAAGGTCAGGACGTTTAGTCTCAACAATCTCTTCTAGTTGTGCACGTGTTACAGTACCAACTTTCTCAGTGTTTGGACGGCCAGAACCAGACTTGATACCTGCAGCCTTCTTAAGAAGGTAAGATGCAGGTGGAGTTTTCATATCAAAAGTGAATGAACGGTCGTTGTAAACAGAAATGATTACAGGAACTGGTGCACCTTTCTCGATAGACTCTGTACGTGCGTTGAACGCTTTACAGAATTCCATGATGTTTACACCGTGTTGACCTAGTGCAGGACCTACTGGAGGACTAGGGTTAGCCATACCAGCAGCAACTTGTAGCTTGATTAAAGCTTCAACTTTTTTAGCCATGTTAATAACCTCGTTAAATGGGTCTTAGCCTTGTGCGCGCGAGGACGCGTACTCAAACGGCTTCCCGATTAAAAAATTCTTTCTTTTCGTGGCAGAAATACTCTACCTACAAAAAGGCCGCTGATTATAGTTTAATCAGCGGCCTTTTTCAATTATTTTTTGCAATAGTACAAAATTACTGCAAATTAAGTATCTTGCTCTACCTGACCGAACTCAAGGTCAACCGGCGTTGAACGACCAAAGATAAGTACAGATACTTTTAAGCGGCTCTTTTCATAATCCACTTCTTCAACAACACCGTTGAAGTCTGCGAATGGGCCATCAATAACACGAACCACTTCACCCGGCTCAAACAGCGTCGCTGGCTTAGGTGCTTCAGCGTTCTCTTGTAGACGGTTAAGAATACGATCAGCTTCACGCTGACTAATTGGTGCAGGACGATCAGATGTACCGCCAACAAAGCCCATTACACGTGGTGTACTATTCACCAAGTGCCAAGTCGCGTCGTTCATCACCATCTGAACAAGCACGTAACCTGGAAAGAATTTACGCTCAGACTTGCGCTTTTGACCAGCACGCATCTCTACAACTTCTTCTGTAGGTACGAGTACTTCACCGAAGTCTTCTTCTAAGCCTTCAATTTTAATGTGCTCAATAATAGTTTGAGCAACGCGCTTTTCAAAACCAGAAAACGCCTGAATTACGTACCAACGTAATTTCTTTTCTTTGTTCTCATCCGACATGGGATCAGATCTCCAATCCAGTTAAAAAGCCAACAGCACGGAATAGCAAGCCATCTAATCCCCAAAGGATAAGTGCCATTACTACAGTTGCTGCCATCACGATAATTGTAGTATGCGTTGCTTCTTGACGCGTAGGCCATACAACTTTACGAACCTCAATACGAGACTCTTTTGCAAATGCAATAAAAGTACGACCTTTTTCAGTCGTCGCAGCGATACCAAGAGCGGCACCCACAGCAACCACAACACCGACCGCGCGTACTAATGCAGACATATCTGCATACATGTAGTTACCAACTACTGCGCCAGTGAGTAGTACAACTGCAACTAGCCATTTTACCGTGTCCATCGAGCTAGACGGGTTTTCAACATTAGTGCTCATAATTGTTTTACCTTAAATACAGACACAACAACCCTGTCTTAGACAGGGTTAATCCATTAAATCCAAATTTACAAATAAGCGACGAGTGCAGCACACATTATTTTAAATTTGGACTAAAAAGTATTGAGTGGCAGGGGCGGCAGGACTCGAACCCGCAACCATCGGTTTTGGAGACCGCTGTTCTACCAATTGGAACTACGCCCCTGCAAAGTGGATGCCCATTATACTGACGAACAAACTGAAAACAAGTGTAAAAGTTATACATCGTATGATTTTCACAACTTTTGTTTTTTTATCAGTTATTAAACACCCATTTAAAACCACTTTTTAAGTACTTAAGCCGCACAGGTAAGCGCGGCTGTATGAAGGATATTGGTGGGGCTGAGCAAATTATCAAGTCTCTGTTTATAAAAACAGATGATTTAATACAATAGCTATGACGCGGTTATACACAGTAAAACATTAATTGAGCGGATATCATCCATACCGCTCAAAAAGCAGATTACCCCTGTGCAACAACGCGTTTTACATCCGTCAATAAGCTCGACGCACCAAATCTAAACATACTAGAGCTAACCCAGTCAGCACCCATTATGTCAGTCGCTAATGTTAGATAAGGGAGGCCTTGAGCAACCGTTTTAACACCGCCAGCCGCTTTAAATCCAACAGGCTTGCCATTACTTTTAATGCGTTCTATCATCACCTGTGCTGCGGCCAATGTCGCATTGACCGGTACCTTACCGGTACTGGTTTTAATAAAATCAGCGCCTGCCAAAATCGCAATATCACTGGCTTGTGCGATTAATTCTGACTTTTCGAGTACACCAGTTTCAATGATCACTTTAAGTTTTGCCGACATACCACACACTTGTTTACTTGAGTGTACATATTGCCATGGCGTATCCGGGTCGCCGGCCACCACTTGGTTGTATGGCATCACTAAATCAATTTCATCAGCACCGTCGCCAATCGCTTGTTGTGTTTGCGCTAGCACTTGAGTAAGTGATTGCTCACCACAAGGGAAATTAGTGACCGTCGCCACTTTGATACTTTGCCAACCCCGTGATGCCAACTCCGCTTTACATAGCGCAACAAATTGCGGATATACACACACCGCGGCGGGTAATGCAATATTTTCATCAATGCTGTCCAACATAGCAATGATGCTCTGTGGTGTATCCTCTTCATTAAGCGAGGTTAAATCCATTAACTCAAGCACGCGGATCGCATCGCTCGCCGTAACTTGCTGCTGTGTACTCATTACATCTCCTTAAAACTTCAAACTACCCCATGGTTTAATAGCCATCAAACAGTTTCTACTTGTATGCACCCAGTAAAATAAATTACATGCCCGCTCTACAGGACATTTGTCCGCAACATACATTTTGATAATCGAAAATATTGCGTGCTCGACTATGGTCGTTCGATTATATCTCATAACCAATCGCTATAAGTTGCTAATATGGATACATTTTAGCCTCTAGGCCTTGAAATATAAGCCTTAAACCTAAATCGAAGTTTGTATATAACTTTTAGTTATATAATTTGGGTTAATATTATTTTTTTGTCTTTTAAGCCCGATATATTCTGCTCTCCTACTAAGTCAGTTTGGTTGGCTTACATCAAGGTTATACATTTAGGGGCGAATGTTGTGCAATATTTACCGATATTTACTAAGTTAGACGATAAACCAGTATTGGTGGTCGGTGGCGGCGATGTCGCTTTACGAAAATGCCAAGCATTTTTAAAAGCACGTGCACACGTCACTGTCGTCGCTCCTGAATTTTGTTCTGAACTGGTCGAGTTAGCAGAACAAGGTCAATTGCATCTAGTGAAAGAGTATTTTGATACTCACCATGTACTGGGCATGATGTTGATCATTGCCGCGACTGACAATGAAGCAGTTAACAAAGCGGTTTTTGATGCAGCCAACGCGCAAAACATTTTCGTTAATGTGGTAGATGACCAACCTAAGTGTGGTTTTATCTTCCCATCTATCGTTGATAGAGACCCTATTACCATTGCCATTTCCAGTGCCGGCACTGCCCCCGTATTGGCGCGCAGGATCAGAGAAAAATTAGAAACCTTGATCCCACATCACACAGGCAAATTGGCAAAGTTAGCTGGGGATTTCAGAGATCAAGTGAAAGCACGCTTCAATACGTTTTCGGACCGACGTCAATTTTGGGAGCGCGTATTTGATTCAAGTGTCGTTAGTAAAGTTCAAGTCGGTGATGAACAAGGCGCACAACAACAGCTTAATGACATGCTGACGCAACCCAGTTCACCTGAAGGCGAAGTCTTCGTCGTAGGCGCAGGTCCGGGCGACCCAGAGCTTCTAACGATAAAAGCCTTGCAACTAATGCAACAAGCTGATGTTGTGGTTTATGACTACTTGGTGTCTGATGAAATCATGGAATTAGTAAGACGCGACGCTGATTTGGTTTGTGTTGGCAAAAAAGCAGGCCATCATAGTGTTAAGCAAGGAGATACCAACCACATGCTGGTGAATTTTGCTAAGCAAGGAAAAAAAGTATGCCGTATCAAAGGCGGTGACCCATTCATTTATGGCCGCGGTGGCGAGGAAGTCCAAGTACTGGCCAAACACGGCGTTAAATATCAAATTGTCCCTGGTATCACCGCAGCGGCAGGTTGTAGTGCATATTCAGGTATTCCGTTGACACACAGAGACCATGCACAAGCGATTCAGTTTGTCACTGGGCACTGTAAAAAGGATGGTCAAGAATTGGATTGGCGTGGACTTGCGCAATCGAATCAAACCTTGGCTGTTTACATGGGCGTGATTAAATCGCCACACATTCAGGCCAAGCTGCTAGAACACGGTAGATCACCTGAAACACCTATTGCCATTGTTGAAAATGGCACACGTCAATCACAGCGCGTCGTTCGCGGCACACTTGGTGAATTGGCAGCAAAAATAGAGCAGCATCACATTCAATCACCAGCACTATTGATCATTGGTGAGGTCGCTGCACTACACGAAGAATTAGCATGGTTTGGGCAAACGGAGCAGATCAGTAGCTTTGCACAACCCATTACCCAAGTAGCTTAATAGACTTAATTTAATTAACAGTAGGACGACGAACAATGGCTTTAACCCACCTTCAGCAACTTGAAGCTGAAAGTATAAAGATTATTCGCGAAGTCGCTGCAGAGTTTGATAACCCAGTGATGCTTTACTCTATTGGTAAAGACTCTTCAGTGTTACTGCATTTGGCTCGTAAAGCATTTTACCCGGCAAAGATTCCTTTCCCTCTACTGCACGTAGATACGGATTGGAAATTCCGTGAAATGATTGAGTTTCGCGACCGCTTGGCAAAAGAATATAATTTTGACCTGATTGTTCATAAGAACCCTGAAGGTATTGCCATGGGCGTCGGCCCGTTTACACACGGCTCAGCGAAACACACTGACGTGATGAAAACGCAAGGCTTGAAACAAGCACTTGATAAGTATGGCTTTGATGCAGCATTCGGTGGTGCACGTCGTGACGAAGAGAAATCACGTGCGAAAGAGCGTGTTTATTCATTTCGCGATAAACATCACCGTTGGGATCCTAAAAATCAACGTCCAGAACTTTGGAATACCTATAACAGCCAAGTAAATCCTGGTGAGAGCATCCGTGTATTCCCTCTATCTAACTGGACTGAGCTGGATATTTGGCAATATATCTACCAAGAAAACATCGAAATTGTCCCTCTGTACTTATCAGATAAGCGCCCTGTGGTTGAGCGTAACGGTACATTGATCATGGTTGATGACGAGCGTATGCCACTAGAAGAAGGTGAAGTGCCAGAAATGAAGTCTGTGCGTTTCCGTACACTAGGTTGCTACCCGCTCACAGGCGCAGTTGAGTCTGAAGCCAATACACTAACCGGCATCATCGAAGAAATGCTGCTATCCACATCATCAGAGCGCGAAGGCCGTGTTATTGACCACGACTCAGCAGGCTCTATGGAGAAGAAAAAACGCGAGGGGTATTTCTAATGTCGACAGCGAACGAAGTAAGAGAACTAGGCATTGAAGCCTATCTGTCTCGTCAACAAGACAAAAGCTTATTACGCATGATGACTTGTGGTAGCGTTGATGACGGTAAATCGACACTTATCGGCCGCTTGCTACATGATAGCCATCAAATTTATGAAGATCAGCTTGCTGCACTTCACAAAGATAACGAAAAAGTTGGTAATGCAGGTGAAGAGCTAGATTTAGCGCTGCTTGTAGATGGTCTACAAGCTGAGCGTGAGCAAGGTATCACCATTGACGTTGCCTACCGTTATTTCTCAACGGCAAAGCGTAAGTTCATCATTGCTGATACACCAGGGCACGAACAGTATACTCGTAACATGGTAACAGGTGCTTCAACGAGTGATCTGGCTATTATCTTGGTTGATGCGCGTTACGGTGTGCAGGTACAAACTAAACGTCATAGCTTTATTTGTGACTCTTTAGGCATCAAGCAGTTTGTGGTTGCTATCAACAAAATGGACATCGTTGATTTTGACGAAGCCGTTTTTGAGAAGATCAAAGCAGATTACTTACAGTTTGCTGAGCAACTTAATGTTTCAGACATCAAGTTTATCCCAATGTCTGCACTTAAAGGCGACAACGTAGTAACACGCTCTGAAAAGACGCCTTACTACACTGATAAGCCATTACTTGAGCTACTGGAAGACTCGCCAGCAGCTGAAGCAAACCATGCTTTTGAAGCACGCTTCCCGGTTCAGTATGTGGTACGTCCAAACTTAGATTTTCGTGGTTTCCAAGGCACGCTCACATCCGGTTCGTTGAGTGCAGGTCAGGCTGTTAAAGTCCTGCCATCTGGTAAGTCTTCCACTATCAAAGAATTGGTTACTTTTGATGGCAACCTAGAGCAAGCACAAACAGGTCAAGCATTTACGATCACTTTGGCAGATGAAATTGATGTCAGTCGTGGTGATGTCATTGTCCCTGCGGATTCTACCGCCACGGTGACAAACCTCATTCAAGCAAAGCTTGTGTGGATGCACGAAGAGCCGCTTGTTTTAGGACAAAACTACAACTTCAAGTTGGGCAGTAAGAGCACGTCAGCCATTGTTCGCAAGATTGATCACACGATTGATGTGAACACGCTAGAACAAGGTCAGGCAGAGCAATTACAACTCAATGAAATTGCAATCGTTACACTTGAACTGACTGAAAGCATCGTGGCAGATATCTATCGCAACAACCACGAAACGGGTTCATTCATCCTGATTGACCGCATCAGCAACCTTACCATCGGTGCAGGTATGATTGAAGCGCTATTGGCTGAAGAGTCTGCAACGACGTCTGAGTTCAGTGCTTTTGAACTTGAATTCAACGCGTTAGTACGTAAGCACTTCCCACATTGGCAAGCGCTTGATATTAGCAAGTTGAAGTAAGTGAAGTTATGCCTGTTACTGGGAGACAAACGTGCTAGTTGATCAAATCATCTTAACAGGCATTATGATCGCTTTAGTCGTGTGCTTATTTGGCACACGACTCAATCCAGCTTGGTTATTTGTCAGCGCCATTGGTGTCAGTTATTTAACCGGTTTAATCGAGTTGGAATCTATGTTGGTGAACTACGCCAACCCGTCTTTGATCACCCTTGTTTTACTGATCTTAGTCTCTATTGCTATTGAAAAAACAACGTTGGTACAAAAGCTTGCCAGCACACTGGCCAGTGGAAGCTTGTCAAAGTCAGTGATGAAGCTGGGCCTCTCTACTGCGTTTTTATCCTCTTTTACAAATAACACGGCTGTCGTCGCTTCGCTCATCAGTACCATCAAGGAGAGCCAAACACACTCGCCCTCTAAGTTATTATTGCCATTGTCTTACACCGCCATCTTAGGCGGTACATTAACTTTAATTGGCACATCAACAAATTTAATCGTCAATGGCTTTGCCGTTGACGCCGGTATGGCTCCACTGGGCTTTTTTGACTTTACACTCGTTGGCTTCGGCGCATTAATTGTGGGCCTACTTACGATTTTATTGCTCCTCAAATTTCTCCCCGACCACGGTACCGAAGACCAAGAAGTCGTCCCCTTTTATTTAGAAGGCAAGGTCGCTGCTGATTCAAAACTGATCGGGCGTACTGTAGAAGAGAATGGCCTTCGTGATTTAAAAGACTTATTCCTAGCAGAAATTATCCGCGGTGAACGACGCATATGCGCAGTCACCCCACAACAAGAGATTTACCAAGGAGATGTTTTACTGTTTGTTGGTGACATCAAGTCTGTGCCTTTATTGCGTCGCTTTGATGGCCTTCAGGTGGTCCACGATAAACACGAAAAAGACGTGGAGCACCTAGTCGAAGTCGTCGTCAGTCAATCATCTAAATACATTGGTAAAACCATTAAAGAAATTCGTTTTCGCGAGCAATTTCATGCTGCCGTTATCGCCATTCGCCGAGGTCATGACCGTCTTCAAGGGGGGCTTGGTAAAGTGAAATTACAAGCTGGCGACTCTCTCATTTTAGCCCCAGGCAGTGATTTTTATAATCTACCGGATCTCAAACGCGAGTTTGTATATATTTCAGGTTTAGATTTACAAACACACTTGACCAAAAAGCAATCCGGCCATGTGCTGTTAGGATTTGCAGCGGTGATTGGTTTAGGGATCTTTGACATTGTGCCTTTGGTAAAAGGGCTAATGGTATTACTACTTGCACTGGTTGCGCTTGGCACCATCAAAGTGAACGAGATGAAGCGCCGTTTCCCTATTGAATTACTGGCGATTGTAGGCAGTGCAATTGGCCTTGCCAAATTAATGATAGAAACAGGCTTAGCCACACAACTGTCTGACGCGCTGTTTCTAATACTCGGCGACTTTGGCCCTTACGGTGCCTTCATCGCCATATTTGTGATGACCGTCGTCTTCACAGAACTTATCACCAACAATGCCGCGGCAGCACTGTCTTTTCCCGTTGCCTATGCATTAGCGGTTGGGTTTGGCGTTGATCCACTCCCATTTATTATGGCTGTTGCCTTTGGTGCATCAGCAAGCTTTATTTCCCCCTTTGGTTATCAAACAAACTTGATGGTGTATAGTGCCGGAAACTACCGCATCAAAGACTACGTTACGGTAGGCGTTCCGCTATCAATTATTTACTCTATTACCGTCCTGACCTTGATCCCATTGGTCTTTCCCTTTTAATGGATAGCTTCATGGATAAAAATATTGTTTGGCATAATTATGCCGTTGAAAAAACACATCGCAGTGAGCTCAAAGGCCATAAACCTGTGATCCTTTGGTTCACTGGCTTTTCTGGCTCAGGGAAAAGTACAGTGGCCAATGCCCTTGAAAGTGCCCTTCATCAAAGTGGTGTACATACCTATTTGCTTGATGGTGACAATGTTAGGCATGGGTTATGTAAAGACCTTGGCTTCAGCGACGCCGACCGCATTGAAAATATTCGTCGAGTGGGAGAACTCAGTAAATTGATGGTTGATGCAGGCCTTATCGTATTAACCGCATTTATTTCACCGTTTCAAGCGGAACGAGATATGGTCAGAGACCTCGTAGAAGACGGCGAATTCATCGAAGTATTTTTAGATACACCGCTAGAAGTCTGCGAGCAGCGAGACCCCAAAGGCTTATACAAGAAAGCCCGCGCAGGTGAGATCAAGAACTTCACGGGTATCGACTCTGATTATCAGCCACCCGTTGCACCTGAGATAAGATTGAACACAGGTGAGAATTCACTTGAGCAGTCCGTCCAGCAACTGGTAGATTACTTGAAAGATAAAAACATCATCCAGTAGCAAGGATAACCTATGAATGATACCGACCTGCTCGAAGAACTCGTCGAGCTTGCCCGCCTTGCAGGCGAGGAAATTATGCAGATCTATGCCAAAGATTTTGCCATCGAGTATAAAAATGACGATAGTCCAGTCACTGAGGCTGACTTGGCCGCCAACCGAGTGATCACCGCAGGTCTTTCGCGCTTGACCCCTGAAATCCCTATCCTCAGTGAAGAAAGTGCCAATATCAGCTGGCAAGAACGCCAAACTTGGCAACGTTATTGGCTAGTTGACCCAATCGATGGCACTAAAGAGTTCATTAAGAAAAACGGTGAATTCACCGTTAATATTGCACTGATTGAAAACGGTAAGCCAACCATGGGCGTGGTCTTTGCGCCGGCTCTGAACGTGTGCTATTTAGCTGCGCAAAGTATTGGTGCGTTTAGAGAATGTGGTGAAGCCCGAATTGAACTCAAGGTGACCAAGAAAGCAAATACAGGCACCATTAAAGTCGTTGGTTCTCGCTCTCATCCCTCACCCGCACTGGCTGAGTATCTAGGGCAATTTGACGACATTGAAATGGTTCCCAAAGGCAGTTCACTCAAGCTGTGTTTGGTCGCTGAAGGCGAAGCAGATATTTACCCTCGACTAGGCCCAACCAGCGAGTGGGACACTGGTGCAGGCCACGCTGTAGCAAGCATAGCTGGTGCGACAGTGAGTCAAATCGACGGTTCTCCTCTGACATACAATCAAAAAGAGTCTTATCTGAATCCATTTTTTGTGGTTTCAAGGCTCGAAAGTTAAACGACTTAGAGTGCTCTGTCTGAGCACTCTAAATCTCCCTTTTCTCCTTTTCAAAGGGTTATGCTGGGCTTTTGCACTACTTACTTATACTATAGCGTCCATTGAACTTGGCTTAACTCTTAAAGTAGCTAATATCTTTTTGTTTGGAAACTCTCTTTCTTGTTGGAATTAAATATGGACTTTACTAAGCGCTCTGCGACCCTGCTTTTGGCTCTTTGTGCCCAAAGCGCGCATGCTGCAAGTACCTCAGAAGATGAGGTCGCTGCCCTCAATCAATGTATTTTAAATCAGACTATTTCTGGAGATGATACCCGTACAATTAAAGAGGTACGCGCGTATTGTGAGCAGCAAGTAAGTGCACTGAGCCAACTCGACAAGCGTATGGCCAGAGAGCGAGTCACAGAAAAAAACCGTAATGTGCTGACCCCACACCATAGAAATTATATTCTGCCGGTATCATACATCAAAAATCCCAATAACCGCCCATTTGATGGCTTTGCTGACAAAGCCAATAAAGAAGGCGAGCCGCTGGATAATGTAGAAGCAAAATACCAAATTTCATTGAAGTTACCGATTTATCACAACTTTAAAGATCAAGATCAGGCCATTTATATGGGCGTCACACTGCAGTCGTATTGGCAGGTGTATAACAAAGATATTTCGTCTCCTTTTAGAGAAACTAATTATGAGCCCGAAATATTTTGGGTCAATTTTCTAGATGACGAAAATGTCTTATGGGGCGATGAAATGGCCATTGTGTTGGGTATTTCACACCAGTCAAATGGTAGAAGCCAACCAAATTCGCGTTCTTGGAACCGCATCTATGCCAATTTCATTTGGGAATATGATGGGTTTGTATTTAGCTTCAAGCCATGGTATCGACTGCCGGAAGATGAAAAACCTGAAGATAATTTAGCCAAAGGTGATGACAACCCCGATATCCACAAATATATGGGTTACTTTGAACTTAGCGGAGCCTACCGCTTTGACAATGACCATGAAATCGGCATGATGCTGCGCAACAATGCTGGCGGTGATAATAGAGGTGCTGTACAGCTAGATTGGTCCTTTCCCATTACAGGCCGCGTACGTGGCTATGCGCAATACTTCAATGGGTATGGAGAAAGTCTCATCGATTACAACGCCCACATCCAAAGGTTAGGCCTCGGTATCGCCATTACTGACTTGCTTTAAAGCTTTAGCAATCCGGTCAAGACTCACTTGACCGGATACATTTTTCCTAACGCTTCACAAAGAAGACGCCACAAAACTTTGCGACTAACACATCACCATCGTACACATTCACTGGTACCGTGTACTTAGCTTTTCCTTCGGTCTCAAGCGTTGTCAATTCACCGCTGCACTCAGACAAGGTCACCGTCGCACCTGGCGCTGTCGTGAGCGGCTTTAGGTATTTAATTTCAGCATCCGCAAGGACGATATCGCCTTCAAGATTAAGCTCTTTTAATGCCAAATATGTTGCGCCCCACCCTGTCAGGGTCGCCATACTGTAGACCGAACCTGCAAACATAGAATTATGCAAATTCAAGTTGGCTTTCAAGTCCGCTTTTGTCGAGAACTGCCAATCGGTGTAACTTTCAACTTTTATCCCCATGGCATCACTAATAGGAATAGACTCACGCCACGTATCTTGTAACACTTGCGTCCAATCTGGGTGTCTGAACCAACCTGGCTCTGATGGCTTTTGCTTGACCATTTTCCAGTGCTGTACATCACCATAAGCAAGGTGTGCTTTTTCAACCACTTTATAACCATGACGCTCATAAAATGCCAAAGCGCGCTCTCTGGCAAACAACACCAGCTCCTGCGCATCTTGCGTCCAAGCAATCTTTTCCAGCTCATGTAGCAATCGGCTACCCAGGTGTTGACCACGGTGCCCTTCGCCCACCGCCATGTAACGCACTTGTGCTTGAAGGTGATTATTAAAGTGTAAACGCGCAACTGCCAGCACTTCGCCTTCATTGTTTTTGATGTACCTGTGCTCAGCATCTTGCTCTAAATCGTCTTGCTCTGAGCCTCTTGGTTGATCCCATGGTGCTCTGAGAACCTGCCAACGCAATTGATAGTAGTCTTGCCAATCTTGGCTACTTTGTGGCGAAATGACTGGAAACATAATTACTCCTTTCTATGCACACCCAAGTGCGTGCCATTTTTGTGTTCTACCTTACAAGAAAAACTCTGAACAGGAAATGCTCAACGTAAAATCACCGACTAAATGTGTAAAATCATCTAAACACAGTGGAATTACCGCAATCCTTGTCTATGCTGATGGAACTATGCAAGATTTTTTGACTGAATCAGGAACCGTCAGCAACGATTTTGTAGCCCAAAGCCATGAGCTAGGCCACTTGTTATATTGGCATAAGCACGGGAAAACGAGCATACAAGTTAGACAAGAAAAAACGCTTCGTTGGCTATTAATAAACAATACGTTACAGTCAATCGTTGAACTGAATCACCCGGAGCACTTGCTTTTCCCTCATTTGCAAGTGTTGGATGCCTTGTGGCAAAAATACCCTAAACCTCACCGCGTACTCGAACTAGGACTGGGTGCAGGTGCCATTCGCGACTATTTACACAGTGTGCATGAAAATTGCCAAGTTATTTCCGTGGAAAACAACCCAGACATCATACATTGCTATAAACGGTACTTTGGCGGAGACCATATCAGTGAAGTCAATTGCAATGACGCCTACAAAGTATTAGAAGTAGACCACAATCACCCATTTAATTGGATTATCTTAGATTTATTCAGCGAATTGGATGCGCCACGCTTTTTATACCAGCACAAGTTTTACACCCTGTTACGCAATACATTAGCAGAACAGGGCGTATTATTTATCAACTTTATTGCCGAGCACGAGTCGCAACTCAAGCAACTAGAGCATCTGCTTATTATCAACTTCGGAAAAAAGCCCCATATCCACCAAGTACCGGGGTATGCTAACCACATTATTGTGGTTGAACGCTAGACCGACAAATTAAATGTCACCGGCCCATCGTTACACAAACTCACCTGCATATCCGCAGCAAACTGGCCTGTTGCCACTGAAATGCCAAGCCCTTTTGCCTGCTCAACAAAGTATTCATACAGTCGTTTTGCTTGTTCTGGCGAGCCCGCAGAAGAAAAACTTGGTCGCATGCCTTTTTTTGTGTCCGCCGCCAACGTAAATTGCGAGACCACAAGCAGCTCACCACCAATGTCTTTGAGGCTGAGGTTCATTTTGCCTGCATCATCGGTGAAAATTCGATAGTTACTGACTTTATGCAGTAATTTATCTGCACTTTGCTCATCATCCACTTTTTCGACACCGAGCAAAAGTAAGATACCCTGCTGAATTTCACCCACAACTTCTCCAGTCACTTCGACTTTTGCAAACTTGACCCTTTGAATTAATCCTTGCACGTTAACCTCTGTTTTTATCTATTTTGCACAGCAGTAAATCTGCCGCACGGCGAATAGCCTCCGAATATACTTGATTTGACGTGCAGTGCCCAACGCCTTCTAAAATTAGTAGCCGAGCATTTAATACTGCGGCAAATTTTTGCGCCATGGCAAAACGGCAGACTAAATCGTGACGGCTGTGGATCATCCAGATAGGCAAAGATTTTAAGGTGTGGGCATGCTTAAACAGCGCTTCATCCTCTAAAAAACATTGATTAGACATGTAATGCACCATTAATCTGGCTTGCGCAACAATATGTACAGGCGAGGGAAGTTGATAGCGCTGCATCTGAGTTTCAACGCTCAACTGCATATCCCAATCATGCCAAAGCTGTGCAGCTTTATGCTGTGATAGCTCATTGTCACTAAATAGTTGCTGCTGATAATGGGCTAATACCTGCTGATATGAGTCGAGCCCCTGTGAAAATTGAGTAAAACGCTCGGGATAAAACTGTGCCCCCGCACCTTTATCACCATATAACCAAGCCAAATCGGACGACGTCGCGAAAAAACTCGCCCAAGTGATCACCCCGGATACGCGATGAGCATGTTGCATCGCAAACCATAATGCCAATGTCGCACCCCAAGATCCCCCAGCTAAAACACAACGAGGAATATCCAGATAATCTAATAACGTCACCACATCATCGACGAGTAATGCGGTGTGGTTGTGCTCAAGTGATTGCGGGGAAGAGTTTCCGCACCCTCTTTGACTATATAAAATGATACGGTAACGCTTTGGGTTAAAATAGCTCTGCGCTGCCTTTTGCAGCCCCGATCCGGGACCGCCGTGCAATACCAACAGCGGAATACCCGCAGCGTTACCGTATTCCTCCACGTGCATTTGGTGGCCGTGAGAAAGTGGTAGATGAAAACTGCGCAGCGGTTCCGTTGGCTGATACAGTAAGGTCATGGATTTACCTCATAATTGAGGTGTGTCGCTCTCCTGTTCATGATGCTCGGCTAAACAAGCGGTAAACTCAGCGCCTAATAACACCACCATCCATGATAAATACACCCAAACAAATAAAATAGGAATAGTCGCCAGCGCACCATATATGACCTCATAGGACGGAAAGTGGCTGATATACATTGCAAACCCTCTTTTCGTCAGCTCAAATAAAAAGGCAGCAAATAATGCGCCCGGTATCGCGGCTTTAAACGACACACGTGTATTTGGTACTAAAGTATAGAGCATAATGAAGCCCGCCATTGAAATTACATACGGCAGCAACTTTAGGAGTAAACCGCTGAATCCAGGGATCCCTTGATCAGCAAATGACACCAGAGACACGATATACGACGTAACCCCGATACTGGCGCCCAATAACACAGGCCCCAATGTCAGTACCATCCAATAAATCGCAAATGAAATCATCAAAGGACGCTTACTTTCAACGCGCCAAATGCGATTGAGTGCACTATCTACATTACGAATAAGCAGTAATGCCACCGCAGCTAGAAAGCTGATACCCACAGCCGTCATTTGGTTTGCATTACCAGCAAATGCGCTAATATGGGCCTTTATCGTATCGGTAGAGGTGGGAACAAAGTTGGTGAATATAAAGTTTTCTATCGCCAAACGGGTATTCTCAAAACCAGGAAATGCGGTGAAAATCGCAACCCCCACAGCAATGAGCGGCACCAATGAAAGCAAGGTGACGTACGCCAAATACCCGGCATTTATGGTGAGCTGATCTTCTTTGCAGCGCTGGAAAAAACGCCGCCACCAACTCGGCTGAGCATCTATTACTGCGCGTGCTTGCGCTTTTATTTGAGGCCAATGTTGTTTCATAATTGTTTATACATTGATGATTGCTTTGCACATCTTACCAATCCACTTCATAATTTAAAGTAGCCCTATTAAGTAAAAGGATAAAGTATGCCTCTAAAATACCTAAAAATTTATATTTTGATTGCCGCTTGCGCTGTCCTTAGTGGCTGTAAAAGTGCGCAAAATGCCTATTATTCTGCGTGGGAGCAGGTGGGTGTACATAAACGTGATATTCTTGTCGATCGCGTCGAAGATACTCAACAATCTCAGCAAACCTCTCAACAAGAGTTTCAAAATGCGCTTGAACGCTTATCCGTTCTCATTGATTTTGATGGTGGAGAGTTACAAAGTGTCTACGAGCAGCTAAATAGTGACTTTGAAGCAAGCCAAAAAGCAGCGCAATCTGTCACTGACAATATTGATAAAGTAGAGTCGGTTGCCGACGCCTTATTCGAAGAATGGCAAGAAGAGCTTGAACAGTTTAGCAACCCAAAGTTAAAACGCAGCAGCGAGCAAAAACTGCGACAAACTCAAAAGCAATATGACAAGCTACTGCGCTCCATGCGTAAGAGTGAGTCAAAAATGCAACCTGTACTCGACTCTATGAAAGACAATGTTTTATATCTAAAACACAACCTCAATGCACAAGCCATTGCTGCCATCAGAGGTGAATTTACCAATTTAAAACGTGATATTCAGGGCTTAATCACAGATATGAATCGCTCAATTGCGGACTCCACCGCCTTTATCGAGCAAATGAACAAAAACTAAGATCTGATGAGCACTGCGCGCCTGCTTAGTGCTCTTCTGACATCTTTAAAGCCGCCTTTTCATACACCCAGTTGACTTCAGGCTCAGGTATATTCAATAAAAAGATCTCTTCGATAATCGCCCTCAATTGAACAGCATCCTTGATCAGCACTTCTCTGGTCTCTGCGGTTTCCTCGTTGCGATACACATATAACAAGTTATTTAATGTATGGCGCTCTTTTTGTGCCATTCGTGATAAGACTAAATGATTGACGAACAAAGAATCGGGGTGTTGATGACAATGAAAATGTGCAACGTCACAATCACTTTCAAACGTCTCTGCAAATTCAACGTCATATAATGGTACCTGCTTAGGTGATGTTAACGTGAGTACAGCACGCCGTGCACTACGTTCAACATAGTAACCATTAGCTTCATCATATACGTCGACGCTGTGATCAATGGGTATTAACGTACGTGGCGTTTTGCTACCAAAACCCACATCAATTAAGTATTCAGTGTGATGGTATTTAAGCAGTGTGACTCGATGTGTACGTGGGTTGTCCCATTTACCGTTAAGCAATACTCTGCCAAGCAAAGGAGACACATCAAAACCTAAATACTGTAACGCAAGCATCACAATTTTATTGTGCTCGAAACAGTAACCACCTTGCTCATTTTCAATGACCCGTGTAAACACCACATCGGGCTCTAAGCTCAAGCATTTATCTTGCATCGCGTTGATACTACTGAAACTAAATCGCGCGATGTGGGCTTTTATTAACTGCTCAACAAACGCTAAATTACCCTCTGAAGGGTAGTGCAATCCTAATTTGGCTAAATACAGGTCCAATTGCGACGATGTCATAGCACCTCCTACTCATCTGCTTGCTTACATAAGTTTTATTTACGGCGTTGCAAGATAAAACCTAAAGCATGGTTAAGGTCAACCCGCTAGCTGGCAAATTCTGTGATTTTTCTGCCTTGATCCTGAGATAGCAAATGCAAAGCTTCTTCTTCCAATAAAGGTTTGCTCATTAAGTAACCCTGCATTTGTTGGCAGTAAAGAGATGATAATACCGTTAACTGCGCTGGTTGCTCAATGCCTTCTGCTGTCACAGTCAAATTAAAGCTATTCGCAATGGCACAAATTGCCTCTATCAATTGGCGGGGATTGCCTACTTTTTCAATCCCATTGATAAACGCTCGGTCAATTTTCAAACCATCTACAGGTAAAACATTTAAACGAGACAAACTGCTATAACCTGTACCAAAGTCATCAATATAAATGCCAAAACCCATGTCATGTAACTTTTGCAGTGGCGCAACTAGGCTATTCTCTTGTGCCATCATGGCGGATTCTGTCAGCTCAATTTTAAACTGTGTCGGGTCCAACTCATTATGCTCAAATTGACTCAATAGCCAACTCATAAATCCTTTATGCTGCAACTGTAAAGGCGATACGTTGACACTCATAAATATACGTCGATTGGGAAAACGTTTCACACATTGCATGGCACGTGAAAAAACCCAGTGCCCAAGCTTCACGATTTGTGCGCACTCTTCTGCAATGGGGATAAACTCGGCTGGACTCACGACACCTAACTTAGGGCTCTGCCAACGCAGCAATGCTTCGAATCCAATAATAGATTTCCCCAATTGACAATAAATAGGTTGAAACCGCAGTGACAGCTCCGTGTCCATATTCAATGTTTGTAACTCACGCTCAATCAATAGCCGTCGAGATGCTTCATCGGCAATGGCCGAAGTAAAAATATGAAAATCATTTTTGCCACGCTTTTTCGCTTCATACATTGCCACATCTGCATCATGAAGCAGCTTTTCTGCTTCATAGTTATGGCATGGTGCTGTAAAACGCCTCACTCCCACACTGCCACTCACTGAGTGTTTACTTCCCTGATACTCAAATGGCTCTCTGATTGCCGCGAGGATATCCTCTAACATAAGCTCTAGTGGCACCTTCAGAGCTTGATTGTCTAGCAATATAGCAAATTCATCACCGCCTAATCGCGCAATGTCAGCATAACTGCCAACAAGCTCCCGCATTCTCATAGCGAATTCAACCAGCAGTTTATCGCCAGCAAGGTGACCTAGGGTGTCATTTATCAATTTAAACCGATCAAGATCGATATAGAGTAAAATAAACTGCCCCGCACTGCGCGCTCGATAAGACTCAACCAGTTGCAAAAAAGTCTGTCGATTGAGCAAGTCAGTCAAGCTATCGTGCTGGGCTTTATATTGGAGCTGCTCATTGAACAGTTTAATTTGCGTAATGTCTGTTACACGGCCCTCATAAATCGTATCGTGGCTGTGGCAGATCCACGAACCGGTTTGGCGCAACCATACACCATTCGCATGATTTGACCCCGCAAGCCATTCTAGCTCCTCATGTTGTTCAAACCTAGATACCATGGTGCGCCACTTCGCAGCAAAGTCATTATCGAGCATTAAATCACTCAGATGAATACTTTTTAAGGTGTGTTGCTCACCTATCAATAACGCTCTAAACGCGGGATTGGCATCCACCAAAACACCATGCTTGTCCAAGACAAATAGGCCTTCGCTGCTATTTACAAATAAACTCTTATACTTGCGCTCTGCAACAATCTGTTGCTGCAATGCAGATAATCGTTTATCAGATGCGTGTTTGAGCTGATGATTCGCTTGTGCCAGACTTGCCGTGCGCTCCTCAACCAGCATATTGACGGTTTGATGTTGCCGAGACAAATAACGTACTTGCAGCAGTACCATTAACCCTAGCGCAGCCGCAATCAATACGACCATGGCAATGATCAACGTAAAATTATTCAGAAAGGACGGCTTAAGCTGCTCTTGCGTATAGAGATGGATTTCAATCTGATTGCCAAAAAAGTCCATTCTTTCAATGATGCCAGGTTGTTTATTGGATAAATGATGCAAGCTTTGCCAATCCGATGTAAACAGCAGTTGCTCACCAGAGAGCACCCTCACTTGATGGCCATTATCTTGATAAACTGGGCTGAATAAGCCTTCTAATAAGTGTTGCAACTCAAAGCCTATGCCTAATGCCTTGGTAACACTGGCACTTTGAAATTGTTCGATAACCACGCTCCAACGATCAGACATCGGCCAATTTACTGCTTGTAGTTCACTGTTTTTTAAGCGCTCAGATAACGTACCCGATATCGACACAGCACTACCCAGAAGATGACCAAATTCAGACACTGGCGCCGTTTTAACCATGGTTAAATAACGAGTGCTTAAAGTATGCGGTAAGTGCACAGTAAAATCGAAAAAGCCCATATCTCGATATTGGCGCTCCAGCTGGGCAACTTGCTCCCGCTCTATGATGGCATAGGATTCCAAACTGAGTTCAAGCTCTAAACCTGCCAATTGCGATTGTGCTAAATGATAAAACTGCTCCGGCGTGATCTCCGGCGTTGCCCTTAGGTAAGCTTCTATCGAATACAGCAAGTGGGCAAATCGCTGCAGTTGCTCACTCATTCTAGAATGATATTGCGCCACTTGCTGTTCGAGCTGATGGTGGCTACGTTGCGTGTAATGATCGTGAAAAACCACGGCCATATAGCAGATCAAAAATAAATATATGCTGTAAATCCAACCACCAAACTGAATTGGTGATTGAAAGAATTTTTCCCACTTTTTTACTCTAGACATCCGCTCATAACACTGTACCATTGCACCACTTGATAATAATTCTTATTTGCGATGATTAAAAGTAAACTTTGTTGTTTTTACCCTTTTTTGCTACTAAGTACCCAAGTTTTAGCCAAAGATGACGAACTTAATGTCTATTCATTTCGCAAATACGAACTTATCAAACCCATGCTACAAGCTTTCGAGCAACACAGCGGTGTCAAAGTGAATCTCGTCAATGGCAAATCTCACTTTTTACTCTCACGACTCAAATCTGATGGTATACAATCTCGTGCAGATGTGATCCTCAGCTCTGATTTGGTGCAACTCAGTGCGCATCGTGCATTATTACAGCCGATGACTGAGCTCAAAGGCTGGTCACAGTTGCCAGATGTCTTCAAAGATCCAAATCAGCACTGGGTGAGCCTATCCATGCGCACCCGCGCGTTGTTTACGCGAAAAAACGACAATGCTACGGTATTTATTCCGACGTACTTTTCGCAATTTAGTGAACCACACATGCAGGGAAAGTTTTGTGTCAGAGACTGGGGACATAGCTACAACAAAACGTTATTTGCCAGTTTGCTATCAGGTAATCACGCCCAAGATACCCAATGGATAAACAACGCCAATCAGCTACTTGCAAAGCGCCCTTCAGGGGGCGACAGAGATCAATTACGTGGACTTGCTAAAGGACAATGCCAATATGCGCTAGCAAATCACTACTACTGGCATATGATGAAACAGTCGAATAATAAGCAAGAAGTGAAGCTTGCCTCGCAACTTGCAATGCACTTTTTGCAAATGGCAAATGGGCAAACCCCCGTGTCAACCACCACCGCAGCCATCGCAAAACACGCACCAAACAAAGAAAATGCCCTCGCGTTCATTGACTTTATGTTACAACCAAAAACACAAAAGATGTATGCGCAGCTGCTTAACGAGTTTCCCGTCGTCACCATTGAAGGCTATCAGCTGCCTTTTAAACCAGCGCTGCAAAATATCAATTTGAGCTTAGAGTACACCCAAAAAGCTGACAAGATACCAACACTGTAGCGCAGATATAACGTAAAAATCGATATAAGTCAGTGCACCTATTGACCTAATTTAGTGCACTGCTTAAGATAATTTTAAGTATGATTAGTTTGCCTGTGCGAGCCACTTTTGCACCGCAGCTTTCGGGTAAAGTACATCTTTAAATAGTCTATGTCGTTCAAATTTCAATGCCTTTTCAGTGCTCGGCAATCCAGCTTGAACTTGGCTGTGATGGGTGTTGAAGCGTGAGATCAGCGACAGTTTGTCGCGCGCAATTTTGAGGTGAACATTGAGGTAAGCACGTACATCGTCTGCGGTCATTAAACCCAGTGCATCTAAGTTCATTAGCTCTTTTTTTAACGTAGAGCGTATACCCATAGTTGATCTCCCTGTGTTGTCAAAATGGAATCAATCAAAGCTGCAAGCAAAATACACACCAAATGCTGCATTTACATTAAAGACCACCACAATAACGAAAAAGTTTCGTCATTCATCTTAACTGCGCGGTATACTGTCGCAAAGTCGCATTATGAGTTGTGATATGAATCAAGAATACGTTGAAATTGAACTTGAAGAAGAACCCATCGAGCTGTGTAATTTACTAAAAGTGCTCGATTTCGCAGAAACTGGCGGACAAGCCAAGCAGCTGATCACCCTCGGCTACATTGCTGTGAATAATGAATTATGCACGCAAAAGCGCAGAAAAATTTACTCAGGTGACACACTGCACTTTGATGGTGAGGTCTTCATGCTGACGCTCTCCGAAGATGCAATCCCCAATCCGCGTCCTCCAGAGCCTATTGCACCACCAAAAGCGCCTAAAGCCGCCACAAAAAGCACAGCGAATAAAAGCAAAAGCGGTAATAAAAAGCGTAAAAAACAGGGGCAGGTCGACAGTAAAACAGGCCGCAAACCTATTTCGTTTGGATAACAAGGAGTTCTCAATCAATGAGCATTTGGTTTAAACCCATTACCAAGGAACTTTGCCAGTCCCTTGATAAAGGCTTACACGGTAAAGGCTCATTAATGGCCACCCTTGGCATCGAAATCGATGAAATTGGCGATGACTATTTAGTGGCCACCATGCCTGCAACCGTCCATCACCACAACCCAATTGGCATGGTGCATGGCGGTGCCAATGTTGCTTTAGCGGAAACTGTTGCCAGCTATGCGGCAAACTTTGTCGTTGATTTTGAGCGCTTTTACTGTGTCGGCCAAGAGATCAATGCCAATCATTTAAAAGCCTCTCGAAACGGTACATTGCGCGCCACAGCAAAGCCACTACATTTGGGTAAACGCACCTCGGTATGGGAAGTGAAAATCACCAATGCCAAAGGCGAGTTATGCTGTGTGTCACGTATGACTGCAGCGGTAATTGAGCGCCCAGATAAGCAGCGAAGTATCTAAACATCATGGACCACATTGATACATTGATCATTGGTGCCGGTGTCGTCGGTCTATCCGTTGCAGCCAAGCTTAGCCAGCATCGAGAAGTCTTCGTGGTTGAGCAAGGCAAGCATTTTGGAGAGCACACCAGCAGTCGCAACAGTGAAGTTATCCACGCAGGTATTTATTACCCCACCGATAGTGCAAAAGCGCGCCATTGTGTCGCAGGTAAAGCGCTACTTTATCAGCACTGTAAAGACTATGGCGTGCCGGTCAAAATGCTCGGTAAGGTCATCACAGCACAAAACGATGCTGAAATACAGACACTGGAAAAGCTCATATTGCAAGCCGAGCTAAATGGTGTAGACGACCTATACTGGCTAAGCCAAGCAGAGCTGCAGCAAAAAGCGCCGCAGATAACAGCCAAAGAGGGACTCTTTTCACCCTCGACCGGCATTATCGACAGTCATCAGTTGATGCTCTCTTTGATTGGTCAACTAGAGCAAAACCAAGGACATTTTGTCGCAAATACACAATTTATCAGCGCAACACCCGTGCAACAGGGGTTTTTGGTAACACTCAATTGTGAGGGACAAACCTTCACGCTCAGCTGCACCCACTTGATAAACGCAGGCGGCTTATTTGCACAGCACAATGCGGCAAAAATTGAAGGGCTAAACAGTGCAAAGATACCGCCCATTCATTATTGTCGCGGACAATATTTTAGCTACCAAGGGGCACATCCATTTAAGCACCTGATTTATCCTGTACCAGAGCAGCATGGACTCGGTATACACGCCACCATTGATCTTGCTGGCCAATTGCGCTTTGGACCAGATACTCAGTTTATCGACACCATTGATTACGCAACAGATAGCAGCGCTTTAGACAAGTTTTATCAAGCCATACAACGCTACTGGCCTCAGGTTGAAAAAAGTAAATTGCAAATTGATTACGCAGGAATAAGACCTAAATTGCAAACCACGAGCGCACAAGATTTTATCATTGAAAACCAAAGCAGACATGGTATTACAGGCCTTATTAACTTATACGGGATTGAATCACCAGGATTGACTGCAAGCCTTTCTATTGCTCAGTCTGTACAAGCCCAGTTAGATGCTGAATAAAAAAGGCGACATGATGTCGCCTTTATCTCGTGATTTCAGTTTTATGTATCATCAAGCTGCTTAGCCCGCTGATCCATAAGCTTTTGTACGTTTTGCGCATCTTGCACCAGCTTTTTCACCTCATTGGGGCTCATACTGTTAATCCCACTTTTACCCTCTAGGCCGTCTGTTTTCTGTGTTTTTTCATTCAGAATATCTGTGTTCTCTGCTGCCATAATGGTTATTTTCGTCGGATCCAAGTTATGCACTTGGCTATTTACACGCGTATTTGGTCTATCTGAATAATGCCAGTTTCCTTTGGCATCTTGCCATTTATAAATGGTCGCTTGTGACGCGCTCGGCGCTTCACCATCCATCATCCCTTTCGCACTGTTAACCGCGTCGTTAAGTTCACGTTTTGACTTATCTAGCAGAGCATTGGCTTCTTGCTGCGCCTTACCAAAAATCATATCAACACTGAGGTAAGGTTTGCCATCGGGGCGTTTAATTATAAATAATGACGCCAATCCCACCAACATCATCATAATAAACAAGTAACTTGCGTATTTCATTTCGGCACTCCTTTTTGACTTGAGGCCACACTTGTAAAGTATAGCTTGGTATTGCGCACAGTTTGACAATTGGGCAAAAAATTATCAATAGAAAAGGGGATCGAAATGACTGAGAGGACGGTGTTATTTTAAAAGAAAATAAAAAAGCCGCAGACTATGCTGCGGCTCATCAAATCGCTTAGATACCATCCCCATCAATGTGTAGTCCACATTCACGGTTCAGACCAAAGAATCGCGTTTCTTCCTCTGTCATACCAGGTTCTAATTTACGTGTCGTATGCACATCACCCATAGACACATATCCTTGCTCCCATAGCGGATGATACGGCAAGTCATGCTTAGTTAAGTACTGATAAACATCTCGGTTGTGCCAGTCAATAATAGGGTAAACTTTTACACTACCTCGGCTAATTTCTAAGATCTGTTTATCAGAGCGTGACGAAGACTGCTGACGACGCAAACCACTAAACCAAGTACCGACTTGCAACTCTTGTAGTGCACGCGTCATTGGCTCAACCTTATTCAAGGTATTGTACTGTTTGATGCCTTCTTCACCTTGCTCCCACAGTTTGCCGAATTTAGCTTCTTGCCAAGCTGGGCTATAGTTACTGCGATAAACTTTAAGGTTTAACTTCAGCCTTTCAGTCAATTCATCCACAAACTGATAGGTTTCTGGGAAGAGGTAACCGGTGTCAGTTAAGACCACAGGAATATCGTTTTTTTGCTGTGATACGAGGTGCAGCATCACTGCCGCTTGAATACCAAAACTTGACGACAGCATATGGGTGTCAGGCAGATTCTCAAGCGCCCAAGCAACACGATCTTCAACACTTTTCTGTGCCAGCATGCCATTTGCATCAGCAAGCAATGCCTGCTGTGTTGCTTTATCTAGGGTTAATATTTGCTTAAATTCGCTCATAGCTTGTCCTATTATTGGGCCCTATTGGGCCCTTATTATTAAGCGTGGAAATCCGTTTTTGAAACTTTTACTTCCGCAACAATACCTTTGCGGATCACAAAATCACCAAAGCACTCTTGCTCTTGACGCTCAGCAGCCCACTGACCTATCAACTCATCTAGCGCAGGAAGATAAACATCTTCACTGACATTTTCTAGATACAACTTAGGAACACGGGTACCTTCACGGTTACCGCCAAGATAAACATTGTATTTACCTGGACCTTTACCAACGAAGCCCACTTCCGCCAACATTGCACGGCCACAGCCATTTGGACAACCTACCACACGCATGATGATGTCATCATTTGGAATGCTGTGTTTTGCCAATAGCGCTTCTGTTTTTTCTACTAGCTCAGGCAAATAACGCTCCGCTTCTGCCATCGCTAATGGACACGTAGGCAATGCCACACATGCCATTGAGCTCTTACGCTGCTCGGTATGCGTGTCATCAATTAAGCCGTGCTCACGAGCAATTTTTTCAATTTCAGCTTTGTCTTCTTCAGCCACACCCGCGATGATTAAGTTTTGGTTGGCAGTCATGCGGAAATCACCTTTGTGGATCTCAGCAATTTTGCGACAACCTGTTTTCAGAGGCTGGCCTGGGTAATCTAAAATACGACCACTTTGCAAGAATAACGTGAGGTGATGTTTGCCATCGATGCCTTCAACCCAACCAAAGCGATCGCCACGGTGAGTAAATTCATATGGACGACTCTCAGCAAACTTAACGCCTGCACGCTTCTCCACTTCCTCTTTAAACGCATCGATACCGAATGCATCTAGTGTATATTTGGTTTTTGCGTTTTTACGGTTTACACGGTTACCCCAGTCACGCTGTACACTGACAACATGCTCTGCCACTGCTAGCGTATGCTCTAGTGGAATAAAACCAAAGTCATCAGCACGACGCGGGTAAGTGTTCACATCACCGTGCGTCATTGCAAGACCACCGCCGACAAGTACGTTGAAACCGACTAGCTTGCCTTCTTCAGCAATCGCAACAAAGTTCAAGTCATTCGCGTGCACATCCACTTCGTTATTCGGCGGAATTGTCACCGTAGTTTTGAACTTACGAGGCAAGTAAGTAGAGCCTAAAATTGGCTCAAGATCGGTGGAATCTTTACGCTCGCCATTTAGCCAAATCTCTAAATAAGCACGTGTTTTTGGCAGTAAGTGCTCAGAGATCTTCGCAGCCCACTCATACGCTTCTTGATGAAGCTCTGACTCAACCGGATTCGTTGTACACAAGACATTACGGTTCACATCACCCGCGGTTGCAATTGAGTCGATACCCACATCATGCAAGGTTAAGTGCATTTCTTTAATATGTGGCTTTAATACACCATGGAACTGGAATGTTTGACGGGTTGTCAGACGAATACTGCCGTAAGACGTTTTCTCTTCTGCAAACTTATCAATGGCAAGCCACTGATCTGGCTGGATGATACCGCCAGGCATACGTGCACGTAACATCACGTTGTGCAACGGCTCTAGCTTCTGCTTAGTACGCTCAGCACGAATATCGCGGTCATCTTGCTGATACATACCGTGGAAACGGATCAGCTGGAAGTTATCCTTGGTAAAGCCACCCGTTAATTGGTCGCCTAGATCGGTTTCAATGGTTCCACGAAGGTGCTGACTTTCCGTTTTTAAACGTTCATTATCAGCAAATTTAGCTTCAGGATCGTGCTTACTATTGGGCTTAAAATCTTGATTGCTCATGGTTTTTCCTAAATTCTGTACAGTGACGGTAAAAGTGCGTGATGACGTCTATTAGTAGACGTCTTTTTGATAACGGTTAGCACTACGCAACTCTTTCAAATACTGCTCGGCCTGCTCATCATCTTTACCACCATGGGTTTTCACAATGTCTAACAGGGCCTGGTGCACATCTTTGGCCATACGCGTCGCATCGCCACACACATAGAAATGTGCCCCTTTTTCTAACCAAGCAAAAACTTCTTCGCCCTTTTCACGTAAGCGGTCTTGAACGTAAATTTTTTCTGCCTGATCCCGGCTAAATGCTAAGTCAACTCGGCTTAGCAATCCTGACTTCACATACCCTTGAATTTCGACTTGGTATAAGAAGTCTTGTGTAAAGTGAGGGTTACCGAAGAACAACCAGTTGTCTCCTTCTGCCTCACGTGCATCACGCTCTTGTAAAAATGCTCTAAATGGCGCGATACCAGTACCTGGACCAACCATGATCACAGGCGTATTATCATCACTTGGTAAACGGAAGTTATCATTGTGCTCGCTGAACACCTTGACCTTAGTACCTTCTTCAACGCGGTGCGCTAAGAAACCAGAACAGCCACCAAAGTGTTGTTCACCAAATGCTTCAAACTCGACTAAACCCACTGTTAAGTGAACTTCTTCTTCCACCTCAGCTTGGCTGGATGCAATCGAGTACAAACGTGCTTGCTGTTTACGACAACACTCAACCAGTGTTTGCGCTGCAATATCGCTTGGGTTTTGTTTGATAACATCAAAGATCTGACGTGCTTCTAAATATTCACGCAGCGCCGCTTTGTCTGTTACTAGCTTAGCCAATTCCTCATTCCCAGTGGCCGTCGCATACTTTTCAACGAACCCAGGATATGACTGAGTCAGTTCCAGTTTTTCAATCAGGGCATCACGCACACTGAAGGTGTCATCACCCAGTTTAACTTCGCTCTGAGGGTCTATATTTAATGTGCTGAGCACCTCATCGACCAGTGCTTCATCATTTAAGAAATACACACCTAATGCATCGCCCGGTTGATAACTAATGTCTGAACCTTCCAGATCAATTTCGATATGACGCACGTCTTTTGTTGAATCACGACCAGTGATTTTCACCGCCGTAGCAATTTCAGCGGTAAATGGATTTTGCTTTGTATACTGGCTATGAGCAGCTTGTGGCGCACCAAAAGGCGCACTCACTACATTTGTACCACCTGCAGCTTGCTGCGCTTTTAACTCTGGCTCAAATGCGTCTAGTGCTGATGCAATCCATGCCTCGGCCTGCTCTTCGTAATCAACGTCTAAATCAGCACGCGCAACCACACTTTGCGCACCCAACTTTTGCAGGCGCTCTTCAAAATCAATGGCTGTTTGGCAGAAGAATTCATAACTTGAATCACCCAAACCTAATACCGCGATTTTAACGCCATCTAATTTAGGCGCTTTTTTGCCAACTAAGAATTCATGCAGGTTCTCAGCATCTTCTGGCGGCTCGCCTTCACCGTACGTTGAGACCGCAACGGCGATAAATTTTTCTTTCTTTAAGTTACCAGGCTTATAGTCCGCCATGTTAACTAGCTTTGCATCTAGACCACGTGACTTCGCCTGTGCTTCTAGCTGAGCAGCAACGCCTTTTGCATTACCGGTTTGCGAACCATATAAGATAGTCAGTGGCACAGCATCTTGCGCAGGTGCAGCAGCTTGACCAAGCACGCCACCAAGCGCCGCAGTATTGGCATTTGCAGCCAAGTAACCACTCACCCAAGCTTGTTGAATAGGGTTTAGTTCAGCCACTAACCCCTGTAACTTTTGCAGTTGTTCTTGTGAAAGCGGACTTGCCGCAGCACTCAGTTGACTTAACAACATTGTCTATTCCCCGTAACCCATTTCGATTTACTTGCTCTGGCACTTTAGTGTGCAGGTCATTTAATAGCATGCAGGATACTGTTCCTATCCCTCAACAAAAAGAACAGTATCTGCTTTGTTATTCCTTTTAGTTATGAAAAGAAAAAAACACCAACGAAAACAGATTAAAAGAAGTGTTTATTTTTTGATCTATTTTTTATTAACATTTTAATAACTGCGGTGGGGTTTTTCTTCCGTTCTTTATCAACAAAACATAATAAGAGAAAGTAATGACATTACATAAAACAACAAGGATGCGGTATCAAGCGGCTGTTTTAGCAACTATTTTTAGTGCTGCAAGCCAAGCACAGGTAAACAATGGGGATTTTGAGCTATGGCAAAATAACGCACCGAGCAATTGGTCTACTATTGATTCAGGGATCACAACCTCCCCTGTGTCAACGCCTGTACAAGCAGGCCAAACCGCAGCAGCCATTACCGTCAATACCGCAACTCAAGGTAATACTGATTTACGCCAAAGTATTGCGGTGGTTGCAGGACAAAATTATGACTTCAGTGTGTGGGTTTATCACACGGAAGGAGGGGTGAAGTCGCGCCTCTATATCGATGGCTACCGAGGATATTCAAATCCACAGCTCACTGGTCAATGGCAGCAGATAAGTTATCAATATCAGGCAAGCACATCTAAAAACATTGAAGTGGGCTTGCGATTTTATGATGTCAGCGGATTTGACGGCAGTGAAGTGGTCTACGTTGACAGCTATGGTACAGGTACAACCACCACACCGCCTCCGCCGCCCCCTCCTGCAGATTGCCAGCACAACACCGTCACTTTTACCCTTAAAACAGATAACTACGCGAGCGAAACCAGCTGGCAATTAGTCAACACAGCGGGACAAAGTGTAAAAAGTGGCCGTGGTTACAGCAATAATCAAACCATTACTGAAACCTTATGTCTGGTTGATGATACCTATACGTTTACTATTCTAGATAGTTATGGCGATGGTATTTGCTGCTCACAAGGCAATGGCCGATACGAATTTAGTCACAATGGTCAAACCCTGATATCAGGTGGGCAATTTACCAATCAAGACCAAAAGCAGTTCACCCTAGGTAATGATGGCGGCAATGGGCAAGACCCAACTGGCTATTATGCATCTGCTGCGGGTCTAACTGGACTTGCACTCAAGTCTGAGTTACATACCATCATTAAAAACCACAACAACCAAGGCTATAGCGCTTTATGGTCTTTCATCGACCAGCACGAGCGTGACCGCTATTTTGAAAAAGATAACTCAGTACTCGATCGTTACTCTGAGCAACCAACAAATTCCGATGCGGTTAACTTTGTCGCAGTAGGCGATCAGTGTGGTAGCTATCGTGGTGAAGGTGACTGTTATAACCGTGAACACTCTTTTCCTAAGAGCTGGTTTGGTGGCAAAGTAGAACCAATGAACTCAGATGTGCATCATATTGTTGCCTCTGATGGCTATGTCAATGCAAAGCGCAATAGCTTTCCGTTTGGAGAAGTGGGCAACGCCAGTTATATCTCCTCTAACGGCAGTAAAGTCGGCAGTGCGTCAGGTATCAATTATACTGGCACCGTATTCGAACCCATTGATGCCTTTAAAGGAGATTTTGCACGAATTTATTTCTACATGGCCACACGTTATGAAAATGTCATTGCCAGCTGGCACAACAAATCTAGTTACGGCAGCGATGTACTCAATGGGACATCAGGCCTTGTTTATGAAACTTGGGTGATTAACCTGCTTAAACGCTGGCATCATCAGGATCCCGTCGATGATATTGAGCGTGCACGAAATCAAGCCGCTTATGAGTATCAAGGCAATCGCAACCCGTATGTTGACCACCCAGAGTTTGTCGACCTCATTTGGTAAAAATAAAACAAAAAAAGCGGCCCAATCCATTGGGCCGCATAACATACTCAGCGCAGAGTCTACGTGAGTGTTAAAGTAGGTAAGGTAACCATGTTCCTAACTCATAAATCGAATCGATCTTCCACCACCGCTGCGATTTAAAAGCACACTTACCTAGGCTCTATCGTTAAGGGAGATAAAGTCATTTTGGCATTGTTGCTGGCCCCCATTAAATTGGAGTACCTGCGGTTTTCAAATAAGGTATAAAATACATCAACATAATCATCATCATTGCTGAACCAGTTGCTTGGCATCGCCTTGACCAATTCATTGGTAAGCTGAGGGATAATGGCATACCCCTGCACATTAGGGTTAGGGATCAACTTCATCGCCTGCGTCACCACCTCTAAAAAGGCCACCGCCAATTCTTGATAATTTGTATTGTCATCATGCTCCATCAGCAGTACATCTGCCGCTTGCCAACGGTAGCGCTCCCAATGTATTAGAATTTGGTTTGGTGAGTAGGTTTGTCCATCGTGATCTAAATACGGTAAATCGACAATATCCAGTACTGGCGCATCTCGACTTGGGCTGACACCATTCACGATGGCATAAATTTCAGCGGCACCTGATACCCAAGGCTCTTTATCATCATTCAAGCGAATGTGATTAATCACGGATGTAGAAATAGCAGATTGCGCGCCTACAGAATCCCAGGTGTTAGTCTCAGAAATAGACTGCACCTCGCTAAAGGATTGAGTAAACACTTTGCGCATCACTGCAATCCCCTCTTTGTGCACAACCTGTTTATCCAACTCAATAATTAACACGGGTCGCTGTGGCATTTGTGTAGCGTCCAACAAATGTAATTGACCGTCTTCATCAAAAGCTTCGACATGAAGCCACTGCGTATCTTCCCCTCGCGGTGCAAATGCAATTAACGGTAGCTCACCTTTCTGCCACGCATCCAGCATGGCACTATCCGCTAGACGCAATTGAAATACTTGCTGACCATAAGATGACAACCCTTTTAATTGGCGCGTCAATCGATTTGCCTGTGATCCAAGCGATACCGTGTCATTAGATAAAGAGATCTGTGCAAGATTGAGTTTATTGAAACTATTGAGCTGCTTTTGCCAAGACTGTTGCTTGTGCTTGATATCACGTGCAACCGCTTTAGCGACCACACGCTTAATATCTGCGACTTGAAAACTCGCTGTGTTGTAATGATCTATCGACTTTAGCGAGGCACTGATGTCCTCTACCGCCTTCGTTGTCTGCGCGCTAACCTGGCCACAATGCAACGTAAGCGCTGCGGTCCATGCCGCGAACTTAAGTAACTTATGCATAACATTTCCTTGAAATAATCCGTGTGTGCTTAAAATAACTGCATTGCAGTATTTAATCGCCTAGCAACGATAAAACAGCTCACTAAATTTATCAAGATATTAATAATGAATTAACATGTTAATTTTCAATGTTGCGCTATCACAATGAAAAATATATATAAATTCGTTACACTACCCTAAAGAAAAATAATATATTATATTGCAATAATTAAATTTGGTTGATAATTAAACAGCAGGACGACGTCAATTCAATTCATCGTTAGGTGATACACCTACCCCAGATAATTTGACACACTCGTAAGGGTTACTGTTTCACGAAGATTTAAGCAATTGATTAATATAATTTTTGTGTGATTTTGATATAAAGCACAGGCTTTATTCGCGGTAAGATGCCGACATGAAAAGATTGATGGAGGCTCGATGCGGCCCCCATTAAATGTTACTTTTCGATAGGATACAATGTAATTTCAATGCCTGCACCAATAGCAGAAATTCTTAATAAAGTATCTACATCAATAGCTTGTGAATAGCATTTTGGCGTTTCACCCGAAACAAAACCGATATCAAATGTGCGTTTTTTACATCCCAGCCACTGTTTAAGCGCAGCTTTTGAACATGACTCAATCAGTTCACACAGATGATTAATCGCTTTGTTTGGACTACTCACTTCAGCACTCGCTTCAATGCGCGCCAGCTCACGATATTCATCTTTATCATAATGCAACACGACAGCATTACGCTTTAGGTCTTCCACCAAAGCGGAGATGTCATGTTTGGATTCTAATTCTAAGTCGACATTTAAAAATTGGATTTCTGACATTGCGAATGCGGTACCTTGCTTTATGGATGGGCCTCTCGCCCAATTGTTATACACTGCCACCACCAACCGACCAACATATTAAGTCATAAGTCATACTTTTGGGTGCGACAATTTGTCACTTCGGATTTTACGCCAATTTCATTAAGCTATCAGCAATTTTGACTAAAAAACAGAGCAATGATTAAAACTGCATTAAAACCCGCCAGAAAAGTACATAAATATCTGGGTTATTTACTGGCACTACAGATCTTCGCATGGCTGCTAGGTGGATTAGTGATGAGTGCAATTCCTCTCGAGATGGTGCATGGCAAACACTTGGCAAATAGGCAGATAGAAAACCCCTTTAGCGCCGCTGATTACACGGCCAGTTTAGATAGTCTAAAGCAGCAAGTATCTGAACTTAAAAGCATAGAATACAAGCACTTCCTTGATACCCCTATCATAAAGTTAAACGCCGAACATACAGCTTATTTTCACGGTAAAACGGGCTCTTTACTGCCACCACCCAACCAAGCAAATATAGAACAACAAGCTAAAGCACACTTCATGGGTAATGCAGATATCGCTCAGGCAACCCTAATGCCAGTAGGTCCAAGAGAAGTGCAGTATCGTAAAGATATTTGGCAAGTCACCTTTAATGATAAAGTGAGCACAACCATTTACCTCGATAGTAAAAGTGGCCAAGTGATCACCGTACGCAGTACGATATGGCGTATTTTTGATTTCTTCTGGATGTTGCATATTATGGATTACGATGAAAGAGAGGACTTTAATAACCCACTATTAATTTCTTTCTCAGCAACCAGCGTACTCTTCTGTATTTCAGGCTTAATACTATTATTCCAATCGCCACCTTGGAGACGCCGTCGTACACTGAAATAGCTATTATTAAACGATAAAGTGGGATAATCTGGGGGCAGTTTCGATGTTCACCTGAGGTGAGAGACATGTCCCGTATCCCAATTTTCTGTTCGCTCTTTCTACTATTCTTTGCTCAGCCTCTGGCCGCTCAGACATTCAACAGCTTTTATCAAACAAAAAAATACCTTAACCAGCAGCTCAGTGAACATGCAAAAACATTGTATTGTGGTTGTGATATCAACCGCGTTGGAAAAAAGCTCGTGCCGGATCCCCAAACATGTGGCTATCAGCCTAGAAACCCCACCACACGCAGCGGCAAACCAAACAGTCGAGCGACACGCATTGAGTGGGAACATATTGTATCCGCATGGGAGTTTGGACATCAACTACAATGCTGGCAAGCCGGTGGGCGCAAAAACTGTCGCAAAGTCAGTGCTCAATTTCGCCGCATGGAAGCCGATCCACACAACCTCGCGCCCGCAATCGGTGAGATAAATGGCGATCGCAGCAATTACCGATTTGGCATGTTACCCAACACCCCTTTTAGACATGGTGCGTGTGAAGTCAAAATCGACTTTAAACAGCGGGTAGTAGAGCCGCCTATTTATGCAAGACAGCAAATTGCGCAGGCCTATTTTTATATGCAACGAACCTATGGCTTAAAGATCAGTGAAAAACAACAAAAGTTGTTCGAAGTCTGGGGCAAAACAGAGCCAAAGCTTGCCCACTCACATTAAAATCTTCATATGCTTGTATTTAAAGTAGTAACAAGCACTAATTAGATTGTAATCTAATTCAGCAATTGATAATTTGGCTTTAATATTGGAATTAAACGTACAATTGAAAGCATCCTCCATAAAAGCAGGTCTTCTAAATTGGGGTTATGTAGTAAACGTTTAGGAACGGGATATGAAATTGAATAGCAGCAAGTTATACCTCGCACTCGGTATCGCATTGACATCCACTCTCATCGCTGGCTGTGGAGGTTCATCAGGGGGCGGCGGCGTGGCAAGTACACCGGTGAGCACGCCAGCAGTACCCGATACCACACCACCTTCATGGCAGGCTGGCCAATTTGATCCCTCTACTCGTTTCGTAAACCGTTGCGCTGCACCACGCAGCGGTATCGACCCATATGAAAATACAGCCTATCCAGATGTGGCTGGGACCACGATGCACGAAAAAATGTGGTTGCGTTCATTTAGTCATGAAACCTACCTATGGTACGACGAAATTATCGACAATGATCCGAACAACTTTTCCACTGTGGCGGCTTATTTTTCTCAATTGAAAACATTCCAAAAAACCGCCAGCGGTAGAGACAAGGATGAGTTTCACTTTAGCCAAAGCTACGAAGACTTTAAAAAAGAATCTCAAGATGGTGTATCAGCAAGCTTTGGATTGACGTGGACCATCCCACAATTCCGTGCCGCCTATGTGGCCTATGTCAATGACAATACCCCAGCAGCCAATGCCGGTGTTCAACGCGGCGACAGATTACTTAAAGTCGGTGACCTCGATTTCGCCACGTTTGATAGCCAAAATAGTGCGCAGTATAATCAGATACTTACAGCATTCACGCCCAATATCAATCAAGCAGTGACACTGACGTTACTCGATCGCAATGGGCAAGAGAAGACCGTCACTTTAACGGCACAGGACCTGCAACTTGCACCGGTAAAAAACACGCAAACCTTTGTTCATGAAGGTAAGAATGTGGGTTATGTACAATTCAACCAGTTTATTGCCAGTGCTCAGAGCGATCTCATTTCCGCATTTCGACAGTTTAGCGACGAAAATATTGATGAGCTGATCCTAGATATGCGTTACAACGGCGGAGGTCTGGTATTTCAAGCTTCTCAAATGAGTTACATGATTGCAGGCAATCAGTCAAATGGTCGTCCATTCTCTATCAAGACGCATAATGACAAACTGAGCAGTAGAAATGAACCGCTTGAATTTATCGATCGTTCGATTAATTGGACCACATTGCAATACAATAACGATCAGCTTCCTTCCCCGCAGATGCGACGCGTCTATGTGCTAACCACCAATGATACTGCCTCTGCCAGTGAAAGTGTCATCAACGCCCTCAGAGGGATCGATGTCGAGGTTATTTTAATTGGGGACAACACCCGAGGTAAACCGTTTGGTTTTGCGCCAGAACAAAACTGTGGCACCGTGTACTACACCATCCAAACCAAATCTGCTAATGCAAAAGGCTTTGGTGATTATGAAGATGGCTTTATGGTGACCCCCCAAGCAAACCTTGTCGGTGAAATCGGATTAGATGCAAAAGTACCTGGGTGCAATATCAACGACGATTTTAGTAAAGATCTCGGTGACAAAAGTGAAGGGCTATTTGCCGCAGCATTGCATCATATTGCCACAGGCAATTGCCCCGCTTCAGAGCGACAAGGGAGAACATTTTACTCCGAAGCACCATCGGTTCCTGCGACATATCATGGTATGACACCATTTAATGTGCCATTCAACCCACTCAAACATGGTGCCGTGTATACGCGCATCACTACGGATAACTAATGAAAGCTAAACTGCTTTTAAGTACGCTCGCGGCACTGTGCATCAGTGCCTGCAGCCATAGCCAAAGTACAGAACGGGTTCGACCCGCTCTACTCACTGAAGTCACCCCCTCGATACGCACAGAATTGGGCCGCGCCATTGTGTCCTTGAAAGGGGGCACAGTACCGACTTTGGCTATCGATGTATTTACGCAATCACCACAGCTGATGCTCACACAGGGTCAATCACTGGAAAAGTATGCTGCGGGTATGACGAATACATCACTGTCGTCATTGCCGATCAGTGCGTTTGAATTGCAATTGCGCGATAACCGCTGCGTACTTTACTATCCAAAATCAGGGCAGTTTGTGCCTTTGCAGTACGCCAAGTGTATTGCCTATAACAAAAAAGATCCTGCATAAACGCAGCCCCCCTGACTTGCATCCACAATGGGGATCAGAGAAACTAGGGCGGTTAAGCCAAGGAGTCATTTATGCACATCGCCCCCGCGTCCCCTTTTACGCCGCAATTACCCTATGTTTATCGCTGTATGGTGTTTAGCCCTGATATTTATCAAGATGCTGACTATAAACATTTCAATCAACCTCTTCCTGATAAATTACATCGCGCAGTGGCAAAGAGAAAAGCGGAGTATCTCGCAGGCCGTGTTTGTGCTGCCAGTGCACTGCAACCATTAGGACATACACATTTTGTTGTTCATAGCGCCGATGATCGCGCGCCTATTTGGCCTAAAGGGATCCGTGGCTCAATTACTCATAGTAAAGGGGTCGCGATGGCCGTCACCACAGATCAGCCTGACGTTCTTGGCATCGGGATCGACATAGAGCATCTGATGACAGACAAGCAGGAGTCAGAACTTCGCGGTCAAATCTTAAGAGATGATGAAACCGACGCTTTTACAGCACTTGGCCAAGATCATGAAAAGCCACTGACATTAGTTTTCTCGGCAAAAGAGAGTATTTATAAAGCGCTTTATGGCGTGGTAAGCGCCTTTTTTGGTTTTGATGCAGCAAAGCTCATCGCCCATGATAGACAGCATTTGCGGTTCATACTCACGACAGATCTCCACCCAACCTTACCAACTGGAACAGCAATCACCGTGCATTACCAGAGTACCCATGACATGGTGCTGACCGAATGTGTCCACCTAAATACGAATTGAGCCACGCAAAAAACGATGCCTTAGCATCGTTTTTTGCTGCATTGAGGGCGTGATCACACCGCCCACTGATCTGCAAGGCCACCTTTTGCTTCAGTAAGACACCCATTTTCCATACGTAATAACCTATCGGCCAAGTGGAAATATTTATCATCATGGGTGATCACAAATACCGTTTTCCCCTTTGCACTGAGCTCAGGCAACAACTCTTTATAAAACACATCTTTGAAAACAGGATCTTGATCAGCAGCCCATTCATCAAAGATATAAAACGGTCTATCCTCCAAATAGGTCACCACCAATGCAAGACGCTTGCGCTGTCCTTGAGATAACTTTTGCGTAGTGAAGGCACCGTTCTGAATGGCCACTTTATGATGCAAGTTCAACTTTTTGATCAGCTTATTCCCTTTATCCTGTAAAACGGTATCTTGGCAATCAAGTAGCCTATCAAACAGGTGGAAATCACTAAATACAGCACTGAATAATTGGCGATAACCATCTAACTTAGCAGCAGTAATGTGTTCACCATCTACGTATAAATCACCTTCTTTGGCAGGATATAAACCGCAAAGTAGCTTCGCAAATGTCGTCTTGCCACTGCCATTACCGCCCACAAGATAAATGATCTCACCTTTATTCAAGGTCAAGTTAATTGGTGTCAGCGCAAAGACTTCATCACTTTGCTCATGATAATACCCATGACTCAAAGCTTTAAGCTCAATCTGACTAAAGTTGTTTAGTTCTGAACTTGATTGCTGCTCGATAAGACGTAATTTAGCAGTCATCTCAGTGATGGTGTTTGCAGACGCTTTTGCTGCTGCCGCTTTTGGAATCGCCGCTAACATCACTTCAAGTGGCGTAAGCATATACAAAAACAACAGTGCAAAACCGGACATCACCTTGGTTTCATCTGTGCCTTGGCCAGTCAAGAAATAAAGCGTACCACCAATAAAAGCAAAAATGCTGAAGCCACCCCATGAAGCGGCATAGTGGTATATGGTCGCACCTTGTACACGACGTTTACGCAGCAGAGCAATGGTATCACCAATCACTTGTTCGACGAATATACGACGTTTAGACTGGTGTAATTTAAGCTCTTTTGCACCATCATAAATAGAGTCAAACTGGTCGTAGAGTGAGTCCTGAATTTTCGCAGCCTCGGTGACCTTTTTAAATGCCGTCGCGTTGGCTAAGCTATATCCGATTGACCCTACAATCAAAGTCAACACGGCAAACACAAAGACGCGCCAGTCTAACCATGCCATATAGGCAAAACTGCCGAGCACAATCATGGCATTGGTCAAAATTCCCGGTAAGCGTTGGAAAAATTCAGAGACACGCAAACTGTGCTCGGTTAAGCAAGATTTAATCTTGCCAGCACCTTGCGTTTCTACATCATTAAACACAGCGTTGACCACGTGTTCAGCAACCTGACGACGTACAGTCGCCTGACTTTGCTCGGTTAATTGCTCTGCAAATATTTTGGAGCATAGCTGCAACGCAACGCCCACGACAGCCAAAATAGCAAAGTAGGTAAACTGCTCGGTACGCGCCTCAGGCGAGGCATTGATGATTTCATTGATCAACGCAACAAGGGCGACGCTGGCCAAACCAAATAAAGTACTGGTAATGGCTGTTGCCATAAATCGCCACCATGTGGCACGAATTAGATTAGCAAGCACGTTACTTCTCTTTTTTGATTCAATATTAGGACTAGATACAGGACGAGAAGTCAGACAAAAAATTCACTGCAAAAACCAGATTTATATAACTAAATTAGGCCGAGTTAATGCCTTCACCCTATTTGTCATTTTATTCATACCACGCATTCTGTCTCTCTTATACCTGTCATACCCTTGCCAAAATTTTCCACTCAAGCAACAGGTTAAAAATAACAATGCATGAGAACACTAAATCTTTTTGTCATTGACACGTCTTTAACACACATTCGCGGCTGACCATCATGTCGGCAGCAGTTAAATGACAACGCAAAAAGGTTAAATTATGCATGCAGGCGAAATATCTAACTTAGCGCAGGCTCAGTCTTTAGGCGAGTTTCTGCTCGATCAAGATTGTCTCTTTGTGTCAGGCGATAGCTGTTTACTTGGACAAGGTATAAAACATCGATTTAATTTACCCATAGCAAACACAGACTATTTAGTGAATCAACTACAAGCACAGCTGCGTCAGCATCAGGATGACGATGACAACGTCATCGCGTTTGGTGTCCTGCCTTTTTGCAAATATCAAACTGCACAGTTCATTATTCCTAAACACGTCGCTAAATGGGATAAGAGCGTGTTTAGTCAATGGTTAAATACACAAACTGCTGATGCTAAACTCCAAGAAAACAAATTAAAAGATGTGCACTATCTTCAAGATAGAAAACACTTCGAGCAAACAGTGACTGACGCCAAGCAGTTATTCGAAAAGGCACTGTTAGAGAAAATAGTGCTCAGCAAGCAAGTTGAATTGGAATTTGAACGCCCGCTCAATCGTAAGCATGTATTAAATCAATTACTCACACAGAGCCAGTCAGGTTATCACTTTGCATTTCCCACAGAGCATGACTCTGTACTGATGGGTGTCAGCCCTGAGTTGCTGCTGAGAAAACAAGATGAAACCGTCACCAGCAACCCATTGGCAGGATCGATCCCGAGAGATCCCTGTAGCAAAGTGGAGGCACAGCGTCGTTCTGCCTTGTTCAATTCGAAAAAAGACAGATATGAGCATGCTGTTGTCATCGATGATATGCGCCAGCTGTTAGCGCCTGTGTGCGACAATTTATCGATCCCTACGGAACCCTCTTTACTGCACACAGCCACTATGTGGCATTTGTCCACAGTAATATCGGGACATTTAAAAGATCCCAAGACCCATATTTTAGATCTGGCCAATCAACTGCATCCAACTCCGGCTCTTTGCGGCAAACCGACAAAGCCAGCTTATCAACATATTTTAGATCTCGAAGGCCATGGTAGAGACCTGTTTTCGGGGATCATTGGCTGGTGCGATCAGCAAGGCAATGGCGAGTGGGTGGTGGTGATCCGTTGTGGAGAGCTCAAAGAGCACGTCGCTAAATTATTTGCAGGCGCTGGCATTGTCGCCGCCTCAGACCCTAGCTCTGAATGGCTAGAAACCGAAGCCAAACTCAAAACCATGCTGAACGCACTGTCTGTCCAGCAAGCCTATACTCAGTTTAACAAGTAACATTATGCGTATCGAATATACACCTTGGCCAGCAGAGCTGGCTCAACAATACCGCGCCAAGGGTTATTGGCAAGATAAGCCGCTGACGAGTATTTTATCCGATCAGCTTCCAAACAATAGCCAGGGTATTGCCGTTGCAGATGGACAACGTCAACTTAGCTATGCCCAATTAGATAATTACAGTGATAACCTTGCTGGCTACCTTGCTAACCAAGGCTTAGTGGCGGGAGACACTGCGGTCGTGCAACTCCCCAATTGTCTGGAGTTTTATATCACTTACTTTGCGTTGATAAAACTTGGCGTTGCACCCGTTTGTGCACTGTTCAATCATCAGCGTACAGAATTACAAAGTTATTGTGAGATCTTGCAGCCAAAGGCCATGATTGTCTCCTCTGCACACGCGTTATTTGGTGATGAGCAATTCACTCATGAATTATTTAATCGCTTTGCTTGTTTAAATAAGATCATCACAGATCACAGCAAAGGCAATAGTGAACTTAAGCAAGGTTATTTGCATAAGCATTCTTTCAAAGCCCCTGCTCTCAACCCTGAAGACGTTGCATTTTTCCAGCTATCTGGTGGCAGCACTGGCACACCAAAACTGATCCCGCGCACCCATAATGACTATCTGTATTCTGTGGTTGCGAGTAAAGAGATCTGTGAGCTGGATGGGGAGACACGCTATTTGTGCGCCCTACCTGCACCACATAACTTTCCACTGAGCTCACCGGGTGCGTTAGGCGTATTTATTGCCGGTGGCACGGTGATCTTAGCCAGCGATCCCAGTCCAGCTGTTTGCTTTAGCTTGATTGAGCACTATGCCATCACGCACACTGCGCTAGTGCCACCAGCCTTGCAATTATGGTTACAGCACGCATCAGCCAGCCAACATGATCTGAGTAGTTTAAAAGTGATCCAAGTTGGCGGCGCCAAACTCAGCCGCAGTGTGGCAGAGCAAGTCACCCCCATTTTAGGGTGTCAGCTACAACAAGTCTTTGGCATGGCAGAAGGCCTCGTGAACTACACCCGTTATGATGATGATCTCGAGTTGATCCTCACCACACAAGGGCGTCCAATCAGCGAACACGACGAAATCAAGATTGTCGACGAACACGGTAACAGCGTATCCCAAGGTGAGTCTGGACGTCTCATGACACGGGGCCCTTACACATTTCGAGGATATTACAAGTCGCCCACGCATAATGCCTCAGCCTTTGACAATGATGGCTTCTATAGCTCAGGTGATATTGTCAAACAATTGCCTTCAGGTCATTTAGTTGTGGAAGGTCGAGATAAAGATCAAATCAACCGAGGCGGCGAAAAAATCGCTGCAGAAGAAGTCGAAAACCATTTGCTAGGCCACCAAAACATCCAACAAGTGGCCATTGTGTCTATGCCAGATGACACACTCGGTGAGAAAAGCTGTGCTTTTGTGGTGGCAGATCAAGACATCAAATTGACCACCCTTATTTTACGCAAGTATCTGCGCCAACTCGGCATTGCCGATTATAAAGTGCCAGATAAATTTAAGTTCGTAACCCAACTACCGTTAACAGCCGTAGGCAAAGTCGATAAAAAAGCCTTGCGTGCCACGTTCGAATAACAGAGAAAACCATGAGCATTCCAAAGTTAAATCACTATCCGTTACCACGCGATGCAGAGTTACCTGAAAACCGTGTAAATTGGGAAATAGATCCCAACCGCGCCGCTTTGTTGATCCATGATGTACAACATTATTTTGTCGGGTTTTATGGGGATGACAATCCGCTGATCGACACCATGATCCAAAATATTCAAGCGCTCAAAGCACACTGCTACGAGCATAATATTCCGGTGTACTATACCGCTCAGCCAATCAAACAAGGTAAACACGAACGCGGTCTATTATCGGATATGTGGGGACCCGGTTTACAGGATCCAGCACAGCAACCGATCGTCGACGCACTGGCACCGACAGAAAAAGATGTGGTGCTCACTAAATGGCGCTACAGTGCATTTCAAAAGTGCGACTTTGAACAACAACTGCGCGACAAGCAGCGCGATCAGCTACTCATTGTTGGGATCTACGGCCATATTGGTGTCATGACCACAGCTGTAGATGCGTTTATGCGCGATATAGAGCCATTCTTAGTTGCCGATGCCATCGCTGATTTCACTAGAGAAGAGCATATGATGGCACTGAACTTTGTCGCGAAGCGCTGCGGTAAAGTAGTCTCCATGTCAGAGATCCTAGGTACCCAGACTCAAGATCTGACTTCGTTAGACGGATTAAAAGCCCATATTTTAACCCTGATCGACTGCGAAGAAGACGAGTTCGACGAGCATGAAAGTCTGATCGACTATGGCTTAGACTCCGTGCAGGTGATGAACCTCATCTCGTTGTGGCAACAACAGGGCATTGAAACCAACTTTATTGAACTGGCACAGATCCCAACTCTGGCCGCTTGGATAGAACTACTTGAAGAGCGTAAGGAAGACTAATGACGCATCCGCTTCCACTGACTGATTCGCAGCACGCCATGTGGTTGCTGCATACCATCAGTGGTCGAGGTGAGCTTTTTAATGTTGCCGAATGTTTAGAGTTTAAAGGTAAGATCTCGGCAAGTTGGCTACAACAGGCATTGCAACATGTTTGGCAAGCAAGCGATATGCTTGCTTGTCGCTTTATCAGCGATGACAGTTATACGCCTAAGCTTCACCACGACAACACACCTCCGCACATCATCTGCCAAGACATTGCACAAGACCCAGAAGATGTGCTCTCTTTTGCTCAGCAGTTTGCCAAACCGCATTTAGCAAAGCCGTTTGACCTTGCAAAAGATGCCTTGATGACATTATTTTTGCTGCGCGGCCCGCAGCAAGATTACCTGTTGATCGTAGCCCATCACCTGCTACTAGACGGCTATGGTTTTGGCTTATTCTCACAATCACTGAACCGCTGCTACAATGCCTTGAGTAAAGGCAAGCCACTGCCCAAATTGCGCTTTACAGAGCAACAAGAATTGCTCGAGTTACAGCAAAGTGATGGCTATCAAGCCCAGCAAAATCACGCGCGAGACACCCTTAACCAGTGGCTCGATAAAATAGCAAATGTCTACTCTTATAGCACTGAAAAAGCAGATGTTTCGGAACCAAACCATCGCCTGACAAGCACGTTTTCACAATCCGTCTGGCATACTATCCAATCTGCGGCACAGGTGACCAAAACGACCAGCAGTGAAATACTGCTTGCAGCCATCGCAGCAACCTTGGTTGAGCAACATCAGCAAAATCAAGTGACGCTGGGGTTAGTGATGATGAACCGCCAAGCCATTGTGGAGTTAAGTAGTCCATGTGTGCAAAGCAATGTTTTACCTTTACCACTAGAGCTGAATGACCAAGACGATTTAAGCGCAGTAGCACATCAAATTAATCAGCAGATCAAAGCCTTGAAAAAGGTGCAAAGCTATCGTGTCGAATCACTCAAACGGGATCGTCAAAAACAAGGTAAGTCTCTCAGTATTATCGGTCCCACAATTAATTTACTACCATTTGCCAGCACCCCTAAATATGCTGGTGTAGAAACGAGTAGTCACATTCTAAGTGCGGGTACCACAGACGATATTATGTTGCAGATCCACCTGCTCGGTGATACCCCCGCAACCGTTGATTTTGACAGTAACATTGCACGCTACGACACCGCTGCAGTTAAACACATCCAAACCCGTATATTTACCGCTGCAAACATGTGGGCGACTCAGCCGAAACTGTCACTCAAATCCCTATGCGAGCAACTTAGTCACTGTAACATAGAGGCCTCATAGATGGATTTTCATAATGCACTCACTTCAGAATACAACCAGCAGGTTGTATGGGTGACGGGCGTTGGCCAAGGTATTGGTCTTGCGGTCGCTAAGCAATTTGCTGCCTTAGGAGCTAAGGTCATCGGCTTTGATCGTCAGTTTAGCGACACCAGCATGCTGTTTAAGCATGTGCTGTGTGACCTATCAGCACCTGAACAACTCACCCAAACACTGAATGAACTCATACAACATGGTTTAGCACCCTATAATCTGGTGTATGTTGCTGGTGTGCTGGAAATGGGCGGGCTTGATGAGCTCAATCTGGCACAGTGGCAGCATTGCCAAAACGTCAATTCAGCGAGCCTATTCGTGTTTATTCAACAGTGTGCGAAGCACTTTAAGCAAACACGTCAGGGCAGTATTGTCACCATCGGCTCCAACGCTGCAAACACACCAAGGCAACAGATGGGTGCTTATTGCGCCTCTAAAGCCGCAGCCACACAACTGACGCTCACTGCAGGTATTGAACTGGCAAACTTTGGGATCCGCTGCAATGTTATCGCACCTGGTTCCACACTGACACCGATGCAAACGGGTATGTGGCAAGATGAGCACGGTGCACAACGCGTCATTGAAGGCTTTGCCGAGCAATATAAACTGGGTATTCCACTACAAAAAATCGCGACGCCTGAAGAAATTGCCAACACCGCGGTTTTCATCGCATCGAACTTATCTTCGCACACCACAATGCAAGTGCTTACCATTGATGGTGGCGCTACTTTTTGACCACACACCAAAGCCACCTATCCTTAGCGGGTGGCTTTTTTCTCAATTTATCGTGACTCATTCGTGCGACCCACACACTGTTGAACAAGTCTTATTTCCCCACAAAAAAGCCCCACATCAATCAGTGAGGCTTGGTGCTGCGAATATACACATCGAAGTGCCCGAAGACACTTCATATCGCGTATTAGAACGTATAAGTCACTTGCGCAGAGAAGTTGCGAGGGTCGCCAGGTCGAACTGAAATAAAGGCAATTTTCGCATCGTACTCTTTATCAAACAGGTTGTGAATATTGAATTTTGCACTCAATGATTCATTGAACTCATAATAAGCAGAGAAACCAGCCAGAACATGCGAATCGACTGGTACATACTCATATGGACCTAAACCAATAAAGCCCTCACGCTCACCAGCATAATTGATGTAGCCACCGACTCTCAGTTTATCAAACTCATAGAAGGTACTAAAACTTGCAATTCTATCAGGCACAACTCGAGATACACGACCCGCCAATTCATTTGGATTCGTTACATCCGTGTCAGAGAATGATAATGATGCGAACCACTGCTCAGTGAAGTAACCCGATACTTCGACTTCATAGCCTTCAGATTCAATGCCACTTTGACCAATGTAATACACATTGCCATCAGAATGTTTGCCTGCGACAACACCGTAATTTTCTTGAGTGATATTGAAGTAAGCTACATCTAAGCTCAGTGTATTGTCTGTATTCGAATATCTAAAGCCAATCTCTTGGTTTTCACCTCTGAGCGGATCTAATAAGGCACCAGCCTTATTATACTGTTGAGGTTGATCAAAAATATCGGTATAGCTTGCATACACCACCGTCTGCTCGTTTATCTTGTATACACCGCCATAGTATAGGCTTGTATCAGAGAACGTTTCATCGGTAACTGTCCCGTTGTTAGAGCTATATGAATCAATATCTTTACGATTTGCACCCAATAGCACGTTAAAGTTATCCAATAACTGAAGGTTAAGCGCAACGCGTGCACTTTGAGAGCCAATTTCAGCGCTGCGTACTTGCGGTTGTGCATAATTATACTCAGGCTTTGCCGGTTTTGGCTCTGGCGACTCATTTCGGTGCTCAGCACCTAAATTACCCGTCACCCTTGAAAGCGGTCTAAACGTATAACCCAATTCTTCAAAATTAGTATCCGCTAAAGTGAAGTTCACAGTATGCGTTTGACCAAACAAATCAAACTGACCATTTACACCAATTTCAGCACGATCTGTTTCAAAATCAGAATCTGTTTCGTACGTAAATAGTGCGTAATCACCCGTCGGCGCTGGGTGCCAATCAAGGCCGGCAAACACTTTCTCTTCATCAAGCGTTGAATGGTGAAGTTTTGCCACTACAGACCAATCGTCATTGATTTCATAACGCAGCTCACCAGTTAGGTTCTCTTGCGTTGAGTCTTGTGTGCCCCAATCAGGATAGATATTGGCTTCGATACCGATTTGAATAGGGTCGCCATTAGCAAATTGCAATGGTAGGCCATCTGATTTTGCACTTTGGCCATCGTCTTGGTAACTTGCAAAAACAGACACTTGCAGTGCATCAGTGATGTCTGCACTTAATGTTGTATAAAATGTCTTACGATCGGCATTGTAGCGATCAACAAATGAGTCCGTATCTTCTATAGCAACAACCGCACGGGCACGAACTGAACCGCTGTCGGTCAAAGTCGTATTGAAATCTGCTTCACCGCGCATCTTGTTCCACGAGCCATACTCTGCTGTGACATAACCACCCGTCCCATTGTATGCACGCTTTTGAACTAGGTTAACCGTACCAGAAGGCTGGCCAACTTCTTGAAGCATACCCGTAGAGCCACGGATCACTTCTACCGATTCAAAAATGCTTGTATCTAAAAGAGTGGCTTGCAGTGGACGAGCTGCTGTGCCCATACCATCAATCAAGAAACGGTTCATCTCGAAACCACGAGCGAAAACAAAGCGCTCGCGACTATCTAATGATGTTTCTGAGTATACACCGGCACTGTGCGTAAGAGCGTCACCAATAGAGTTAATATCATGAAAATCCATGAACTCACGGTCAATCACAGAGATTGATTGCGGCGTATCGCCGATTGCAAGTGGCAGTCCCGTTGCCCCTACATCGCGGTGGTGTTTGCCAACCACCTCAATTCGTTCCATATCTAATTTAGCATCGTCTGCTAATACTACTGAAGAACTACTTGCTAGTAGTCCAATACACACCGCTTTTGCAATCATAGAATATTGCTTCATACGCCGTTTGACTCCCTTATCCTAGTCGAGATAAAAAATGCTGATTTACTCAAGGGCAGACGAAGCAATACATTAAAAATTTAGCGACTTTACGTCATTTAGAGTGATAAAAATGGCTCTCATTCAATAAGTGCATAAATATCAATTATTTATGCGCGAAAAATATTTATGATTATATTCATATAGTTGATATATCTAAGAATTTATCGCAATACATTTATGCCAAATAACAAAATAAACAGCCCCACCATCGGCATTAAATACTTGGCAGCAAGGATACAATGCGCACGATAATTGACCTGCATTGAAAAGTGAAAAGCCACTCCGGCTATCACGATAATACTCATCAGCTCTGTGACTGTGATCACGGTATGAAAGTCTAAACCAAATAAATCTAAGCTCAGCCATATTCCACCACGTACCAACACCCAGCCGACAAACAGCCCGAGTATGACCCCAACATTTAATACGCGCATTACAATACCCCGCCAAGTGCAGCTAATAAGAGCAACATCAATATCGGCGCTGTACCGCGGTGGTGGCCCATCATCACCACCAAAGGCAGACCGATACTCAGCGCAAAAAACACTAAAAATAATGCGGCAATAAAACCGAGTTGAAAGTAATAAAAAACACTCAGTACCAACACGCTCAGCGCCAACATACGCGATGGCGTCATAAACTCAGAGACCTTTGCTACGCCGGCAAGTTCGCGATAAGGCCAATACTTAGAACTGGCAAATAGCACAAACCCAATTAATACAAAACTAAGCAAGGCGATCATTAGCAGGCTCCAAGTCAATTGTGCGTTTTTTCACTTTGTCTGTGACGCGTACTACAATCGTTGCTAAGCCAAAGCTCAAACCAGACAAAGCAATAAAAGCGATATTCGCGGTAAGTAGATCTTTGCCCACAAAACTATAAATCTCATGCCCTAACAGCAGGCGTATCACATCGATACAAGGTAGAATTAAAAACAACACACCCGCTATCTGCAGTACCATATGGGCAGACTCTTTTACCTGCTTAAAATAGCACGTCAATAAACCGCACCCGAATAAGCTGACAATCACAATTAGCTGATTTGTCAGCACAGTTAATGGCTCTCCCTGACTAAATAGTCGAGTGCAAACCAACAGCAATGCAATTGCAAATAATGCGCCGCAGGTGCCCGCTTCTAAGCATGCGCGCTGCAAGCGAAATAAGACTTGCCCAGCACGTTTAGGTTCTCTAATCGCTAACCAATACAAATTACCAATTAACATGGCTGCAATCGCCATCAGAGCTAAAATAAAGTACAGTAGATGGGAAGACTTACCGAGTAAGTGACCTTCGTGCAGCTGGATCATGATGTTATAAACATCATTCACAGGCGTTCGCTGCGGCTCATATAACAAGTTACCGTGGACATCATAAAAAGCGGTGACAAACTCAAAACTGCGATCAGACTCACCACTCACGCGCAAACGTATCCAAGGTCCAGGATAGATATCAAAACGCGCAATCCGCATATCAGGATATGCCTGTTGATAATCAGTGATCACTTGATTAAGGCGTTCTGTGCTAAGCTTAGCGTCCATATCATAGTTGTCCGGCTTACGAGGAAAGCCCAATTCATCCCAGTAACTTTCGCCACTTTTCTCGGCATATTTATGATATATCGGCGCATTTATCTCATAGCCAACATTAAAATATGCACTGCTCCAACCATACATCAACATAAACAACAGCACACCCAAGCCCAACAACACATGACTGTCTTTAAACACATCACGCGATTTACCTTTCGCGCGATATTGATGGAATTTTTTCACTAAATCACGCCAGCGGATCCAAATGCCACTGATGGTGACCATAATCAAGAAAATACAGGCTAACGCTATGATGTCTGTGCCGATATGCGTCATAAAATTGATATGCCAAAAATACAAAAAGTCTGCCGCAGCTTGCTGTTGTGTGCTGTCTTGACCAAAAAGCTGTTGCGTTTGATTGTTATAAAGCAAGCGGTCGTCATGACCGACGTAAATTTGAAATAAGTGGTGGTGCTCGGGGTCGGTTGTTAAAGTAATGCGCTGCTGCGCAAAATGAGGGATTTGTGCCATCATGTCAGTGACTGCGCTTTGCCATGACATATCACGCTCAACGTGTTGATCTTGATGCCATGCAAACTGCCAGTTTAGCAATTGCCCGCGGAAAAAAAGTAAACTACCACAGACAAAAACAATAGTGAGAATACAGGCGCTGATTGCCCCTAAAACGGAATGCTGTTTGGTTAGCCGGGTTAGCGTTTTTTTATCCATAAACTCCCTCCTGTTTATTTCAGGCTGTCCATTTAAAGTCAGTTTTTGACAGCCAAAACCACACCATTTGGCAGGACGAGAAGCATTGCTAAAAATTTATAAAAATAAGACAAAAAACATAAAAAGGGGCGTTTGTTACCCAAACGCCCCTATAAATCAGCCTGTTTGTCAGTGGCTAGTGTTAGCTAGTTTGCGTCGCAACCGCATTCAATAACTGCGGATGACGGACCACTTCTTGGTGCCCAACATCTAACTGTTCAACCACCATTGACGCGCCATTGCTCGTCAATTGCGCACTGTACACATCAATGTCACAGCTCAAACGCTCTGCTGACCACAAGACATGTGTTGGCAATGTTTCAGGCAGGCTTGGCAAGGTGCATTTCACTGCTCGCAGTGCTTTCAAGCGCTCACTCTTGATAAAAGTATCCGCCAATTGCTGTGCGGTGATCGCATTGTAAGGCAGCGGCAACGCGTCAACAGCAGATTGCCAAAATGCCTGTAGATGCGCGCTTAACGTACCGCTGTCCAGCTCATTATCAGCAAGCAGAGACGTAAAATAACCGTTTATGCGCTGCGCCCACGCCTCACCGCCATTATCCACCACCAGGGTTAAAAATTCGCTGACCGCATCTAACTGAGAAACATTGCGTGCTTGTGCGGTTGGGATCCACGAATCTGCCAAGTACAATTGTGTGACATGCTGCCCAGCAGCCTCCAACAAGGTTGCCACTTTTGCTGCCAATAGACCGCCCATGGACCAGCCCAACAACTCAATAGGCTGCCCAGCAAATTGCGCGATGAGTTTGTTCGCGTAACTTTGCGCCAACGCATCAAAATCATCCACAGCAAGATCGGTACTATTTGGTTCAAGGGCAAATAAGTTGACCTGATCATTCACATGCTCTGCCAATGCTCGATAACTCAGGGATAACCCTAAGCCATCGTGGAAACAAATAACCTCACGATTACCTGCTTTATGGCTATTCAATGGTGTGATCTGCTCAGTTGCCTCTGTGCTGAGCACATCGGCCAATTTAGCAACGCTCGGTGCTTGGAATAACACGCCTAAATCAAAGTGTAGATCTGATGCCTCTCTATCAGCCCAACGCTTAACCAGCTTGATGGCCGCAATGGAGTGCCCACCTAATTGGAAAAATGATGCGCTACGGCTGACTTTATCGAGCTCCAATACTTCTGCAAACACCGCAGCGAGTTTTTCTTCTAACTCCCCTTGCGGCGCTTCATAAGCCAGTGTCTGACTCGCAAATGAAGGTAGCGCCTTGCGGTCGACTTTTCCATTACCCAACCTCGGCCACTGTGCCACCACCATAAAGGCAGAAGGGATCATCGTCTCAGGTAAACTGTGTGACAAGGCACTTTTAAGTGCTTGCGTCGCGTCGCTGTCCAGTGCCCCATCTTCATACTGATTAGCAATCAAATAGGCATTTAGGCGCACTTGTCCATCCACTTTGTCTGCCACCACAAGCGCGTGTTCAATACCCTCAAGCTGCTCAATACAGGCAGCCACTTCACCTAACTCAATCCTAAAGCCACGTACTTTCACTTGGTCGTCTTTACGCCCTAAGATCATCACTGAGTTATCCGGCATGTAGCGAGCGAGATCGCCTGTGGCATAAACGCGCTGAGCCAATTCACTGTGCTCGGTAAACGCGGGATGGTCTGGCTGACCCAAATACCCGTCGCTCAATTGCGCACCAGCGATAAATAGTTCGCCCACTTCACCATAACTACACAGCTGCCCTGCTTGATTAAGCACATATGTATTTGTACCTGCAAAAACCCGACTGAGCTTAGCCACGCCACCGTCGCCTGCCACATAGCGATGACACATCACCCCTATGGTGGCTTCACTTGGTCCATAGTGATTATAAATTTCGCTATGCGGCGCCCACTGCTGCAGTGAACGTAAGAAGGTGTTTGGACACGCCTCACCGCCAAGTACAATTTTTTGCGGGAAATAAGGCAGTGCTTTTAAGTCGCACAGCGCTTGTAAGTGAGAAGGTACGATTTTAATGCAATCAATCTGATATTCAGATAAAAACGCCCCAAACTCTGTGCTGTCCATACTTTGCTTTTCACTGGCAATACACAACCGCTTGCCAAGGTATAACGCATTAAATAAACAGGTATACCCCAAATCTGCTGCCACGGTCGCTGTCAGTGCAAAGTTATTTTGCTCTGACAAACCCAATGCTTCACAGGATGCCGCGCAATAGGCACTCAGCTGTTGCTGGCCGATACGCACGCCCTTTGGCGTGCCCGTCGAGCCAGACGTAAAAATACTGTACGCCAAACTGCTTTCAAGTGACGCAAGTGTTGGCAACACAACATCACTGTCTGCTTGCAATGCCTCCAATGTTACACCTGTTTGCGCTGACTCCGCTATCAGGGTGGCATTATCAAACTGAGCGACAACCTTGTCGATACGTGCCTGCGGCCAGCTTGGGTCTAATGGCACAAAGCCAAAACCCGCTCGCATACTGGCAAGCATCGCCACGATTAAATCTGTGCTCCTTGGCAACAAGAGCAATGTTGGCTGCGTTGAATCAGACTGTCTGGACTTTAGTCCTTTAGCTATGTGCTCAACTTGTTGCCATAACTGGCCATAAGTGAGTGTGCTGTCTGCATCAATAAGTGCTTCAGAATCAGAATCTGTACTGGCAAAGCCCGCGACACGTGCGATCACTGTTTCAGCAGGCATTGCCAATTGGAGACCATTGATAGCCAAAAGCTGTGATTTATGTACATCACTTAATATGCTGATATCTAAAGATTGGGTATGCACCTCTGCAGAGTGAATAACACGTAATACCTGAGTCAGTTGCGCTAGCAAACTACTCACAGCAGCTGCAGAAAAACTGTTTTGGCAGTAATTTAATGTCAATGTGCCTTGCTGAGATACCGCTAGGTTCAGTGCATGATGCTGACTCACCTGCCAATCAGGCTGCGCGCTGTGTAGCGGCAATACGGCATCTGTCGTATTCAGTGCAATATTGAGCTGTGCCAATGAAATACTTTGCGCTACCTGGCGATGATTTTCACACTGCTCGTTTAGCGCACCTAACCAGCTGTGCAAACTCTGCTCCGGCTGATATTCAACAATAAGCGGCAAGCTTTTCGCATATCGGCCCAGTGCGCCTTCAAATGCTTCATCTTCAAGACGGGGATCATAATGCAGTGCAGTCAAAAATCGCGGTGTCGTTGCCAAACGCGCCATCAACCACCACCATGCATATTGCGCAATATTCTGTGCTGAAGTTTCCATTGTCTCTGCAAACTGTTCAACACCTTGCCACAACGCAGCATCAATATCATTTTGAACTTGCGTGTAGCTGCGCTCACCTTCACTGACTGTACCCATATTGTATGGAAGTTGTAATGGTGCCGGGATATCCTCGGTTAAATAGTTCTGCCAGTACACTTGGCCTGCTAGGCCATCTTCGTCATGTAACATCTCTTGCTGCCACGCGACAAAATCAGGAAACTGCAGCGCTTCTTCATCATCCGGTTGACCAGCTATAATAGCAGCGATGAGTTCCAGTGATGATAAGTCCAATGCACCAGCAAAACCGCGCAGTGCCAAATAACTCTGCTCTGGAGTATTGATGTGAGTGAGATGAAGATTGCAGCCCGCATTAGGTGTGATCTCAACGGGAGAAATCACCGCCAGCTGTGACAAACTTGGCACACCAACCTTTGCCCACTCAATGTTATCCACTTTTATTTTGGCATCAAGACTTGGCACAGCACGAAGACCTTTAAAGCCCTCAACTTGCTGATAAGTTGAAGCTAAACTTAAATGCGATTGCACTAGCTCATCAGCATAGCGCTGGATCTCTTGCAAATTGGTTGAGCAAGGCACCAATAACTGTACCAGTGCTGACGTGTTTTCGCCCTCAGTCACAAAGCGCTGCTGGTTTGCTGTCAGTACGACACCTTGTTGATATTCTTCAATATACTCTGTGATCATGCTAGGCACTCCTGCTCTGCTTGCGCTGTATTGGCGTCAGCCAATTGTTGTTGGGATACCATATCACCCATCGCAACAACGATTTTTCTTGGTTCTTCGTAAGGATCGCGGGCATGGGCTGCTAACATGTTATCAAGCATTACCACGTCGCCCTTTTGCCAGGCAAATCGCACCGCGCAGCGCTCATACGCTTCACCGATCAGGGCCATTTCTGCATAGCTGATCGGCGTCCCATCACCAAAAAATACATTGCGTGGTAAATACTCATGGCCAACCATTTCTATCAAGTCTTTTCGCACGCTCTCTTCTAAACAAGACTCGTGATGCAGCTGTACCTGATTAAAGAAAGACGCTTCACCTGTTAGATGGTGCTTGATCACGCCATGGGTTTTAGTACGCGTTTGCAAGCCGCCATTGTCTAGCCAACGGAACTCGGTATTACTGGCAGTCAAACGTGCTTCAACCTCTGCTTTATCGTCAGTTTTGTAAAAGTCCTGCCAAGCAACATCAAGATTCGGAATAAAGTTACGCACATAAAGTAGCTCTTTGGCTTTAATTTTTTCTACCAACTCTTGCGGTAATTCTTTGAGCATACGGCGACAATCCACAATCGGCGTCGCACCACCAACCACAGATGGCAACTCACAGAAGAACCATTGCTTGCGCGGCCACTTATCTAGGTGAGAGCTCTCATTGTGATACAAAATCATCTGACGCTCAGGGTAAGGCGTAGATTTATAGGTTTTTTTGCCGCCTTCTTTTTTCGGTAAGTCACCATACTGGCCGTATAAACCTGGCTGAATTGCATCAGCAAATGACTCAAATTCTTGAGGGGATTGCAGCGCAAAGTTTCTGAAAATAATCCCCCCGTACTGCTTTAAATAACCGTCAATCACATCACGGTTATTGCTTGCCCAGTTAATTGGGTCAAGATCAGGGGACGTCGGCTCTACGAGAATGGGAAACTGCTCAGTGTCTGGTAAAAAATAGGTTTTTATCGGCGCGGCAGGTGCCTTGGTGCGTTTTTTTAGACCTTTCTTTAATCCTGAAAATGAATTTCCGCGGGCGGCTTTTTGCATAGTTTTAAATTCCTGAATCATTGGCGAAATTACATTGCGAACAGGCTGTTCGCTCATCTCCATGAGTTGCAATACGCATTGCTGCCAACGCCCCAACCATTGCTGCATGCTCTCTGGGTTGTATAGTTGTTTTCTAAACACCCATTGGCATTGCAACTCATCCGCCTCAATGACGAAAAGCGCACTGTCAAATTTACTGCTAATCGCACTGAGGCTGTCGGCAGGTTCAAGGCTAATATCATCCATCATCCACTGCTGCTGCGGGGTGTTTTGCATGACAAATAACTGCTGTACTAATGGCTGAATATTGTTCACTCTTGGGGCGTCCACTAATTCAGTCAATGACTCCAAGCCCAGCGCTTGATGGGCCATCACTTGCAGTGATAAATCTTGAGTTTGTTTAATAAAATCAATAATTAAAGCATCTTTATCAAGCTGGCTACGCTGTGGTAATACCCGCACAAAAAAGCCAATCAGGGCTTCAAGTGCTGGATTATCACGCCCTGCAAAGTCACTGCCAACCACCACATCTGGTTTCTCGTTGATGGCATGTAAGAACAAGAAATAACCAGATAAGAGCAAGGCATTGAGTGATATTTGTTGCTCACTGGCAAAGGCTTTTAAGCGCTTAGTTTGATCTGCATCAAATGCGCCCACCACCAATCCCCCTTCATTACTTAATTGCGCAGGGCGTGGATAGTGATTTGGCAATGCACTGTTTGCTGGTGCCGCGGCTAAATGGTCGCGCCAATAAGCTCTCAGCGCGTCTCCGGACTCACCACTGAGTAGCGTTTGCTGCCAGCTGGCATAATCCACATAATCGAACTGTAATGGCGACCAGCTTGGTGGCTGATGACTCGCAAGTGCCTGATAGGCCGTAGCCAAATCGCCAATCAATACGCTCATCGACCAGCCATCGGAAATAATATGATGGGTGCTGACCGACAGTTGATACTCGTTTTCTCCAAGCTGAATAAGCATGGCGCGCAGCAGCGGTGCTTTTGTCAAATCAAATGGCTGGTTTTCAAAGTCGCGCTGCAATTGCTGGCTTTGCGCTGTGCGCTCGCCTTCATTTAAACCCGTCAGTACCTCCACCGCCAGTTTAAAATCTAGCTGCTCAATGACTTGCATACTGGCTTCACCTAAGTGCTCAACAAAGCGCATGCGCAACGAGGCATGACGCGCAATCACTAAGTCAAACGCTTGCTGTAGCAGGCCCACATTCAGCGCGCCACGCAGTGTGACCGCACCTGAAATATTAAACGCGTGCTTGTCTTGCGCTTTTACCAGTTGATCGGATAGCCACAAGCTCAGCTGCGCTGGTGCTAATTCATAACTTGGTTGGGTAGAGGCTTTGACCAGCTGAGGTCGCTGATCCTTGTCTACTTTATTTAATAGCGTGGCTAGTGCGGCTACATTGGGTGCATCAAACACATCTTTTACTGTGCAGTTGCACTCGAGTGTCTCACTGATACGACTTGCCAATTGCAGTGCGCTAATGGAGTCGCCCCCCAAGGTAAAGAAATCATCTTCACGGCCAATCGGCGAGGTCTTAAGGACGGTTTGCCAAATATCGGCCAATTGCTGCTCTTGCTCGTTCTCAGGCTCAACATAGTCTTCACTTTGGCCGTCATGTGCTTTTGGCAAAGCATGTCTGTCAATTTTACCTGAGTTATTCAGGGGCAATTTATCCAATACCATGATCACACTTGGCACCATGTAAGGTGGCAATTGCGCTGCTAATTGTGCTTGTAGGGTACTGCTTTCAAGTCCATTTCCTGCCACATAAGCCACCAATCGCGTGCCGGTTGGTAACTCTTCTGCGATTACCACGGCTTCAGTCACAGCAGGCTGTTGATAAAAGTGCGCTTCAATTTCACCTAGCTCAATTCTAAAACCGCGTATTTTCACCTGATGGTCGGTACGTCCCAAATATTCTAACTGGCCTGCACGGTTGTATTTCACCAAGTCTCCAGAGCGATACAAGCGGCTGCCCACTTGGCAGAATGGGTTGGCTATGAAACGCTCTGCACTGAGTTCCGGACGATTTAAATAGCCACGGGCGAGACCATCGCCCGCAATATATAACTCACCGGCAACGCCATTGGGGACCGGATTTAAAGCGCCGTCCAAAACATAAAATTGATTCCCGCGCACGGTTTCACCAAGGTGAATTTGGGGTATCACAACCTGCTGACAAGAAGACCAAATGGTGGTTTCGGTCGGTCCATACATGTTCCAAAGAGTCACTTGCTTTTCGAGTAATTCGGCTGCCAACTCCGAAGGGAGTGCTTCCCCCCCACACAGACCTAACACAGGTTTTTCAATTAAGTTTTGCGCCAGCAAGGCACGCCATCCCGCTGGCGTAGCTTGGATCACAGAAACGTCCGCCAAGATGGCGGTGCTGAGCTGACTTTGCTGCTGAGCAATGCATACCTTCGCCCCCACATACAGCGGCAAATGTAACTCAAGGCCTGAAATATCAAACGACAAGGACGTCAGTGCCAACACCGTATCTTCGCGCTGCAAAGCAAATCTTTCTTGCATGGCCGCTAAAAAGTTACTGAGGTTTTGATGGCTAATGGCCACCCCTTTTGGCTTACCGGTCGAGCCCGAGGTATAAATCACATATGCCAATTGCGCAGGGTGGATCGTGATAGTCGAGGCTGTAGCAGCATAACCTTGCAAAGATAACGTCGCTGTATTGCACTGTTCCACCTCTGTTTCCACTGATGCTGCAAGATTGTGCAGCACCAACTGTGTACCACTGTGCGAGAGAATGTAGTCAATACGTGATTGCGGTAACTTGGGGTCTATAGGGACATAAACGCCACCGGCACGCATTACTGCCAACATGGCCACCAGCATATCCACATCACGTTCATACATCAGTGCGACTTTTTGCTCACTTTGCAAGCCCTCAGCTAATAGATAATTAGCCAATTGCGCACTGCGTGTATCAAGCTGGGTATATGTCAGTGAAGTACCTTGCAAATCAGATGCCGCAATGTGGTTCTGATGCATGGCAAAATTCTGCGTCAACACAGACAAGTAACCCGCAGCTGGCACAACGGGTTCTGCTTTTACTGGCATCGCTTCTGCGACCACATTTCCAAGCGCCGCATCTGGCAAGCTGGTCAGCTTGGAGGCAAATGCCACAAAAGATGCCAACAAGCGCTCCAACACTGACATGTCATAGTATTTTGGATCGCCCTCAAATTGGATCAATAAGGTATCAGCTTGCTCAATCACTTCCAGTGAAAGCGGGAACTTGGCTTCAAACTTGTCGACCACAATGGGCGTCAGTGGCAGTGGCATCGGTCCATCACTGCTGGGCTTGTACTCTGAAAAGTTGTACATGGCTTGGAAATGGCTTTGTTCACCCATTTGCTGCCAGCCAAGCTCTCTAGCCAGCCATTCATATGGGATAAGCTGATGCTCAATCACAGTCAGGGTATGCTGTTGTACCGCGCGGGCAACCTCCACCAAGGTACGCTCGGGCAATGCCTCATTTTTATACAGCTGCGTATTGACAAAAAAGCCAACAATCTCGCTAATATCTGGATGATTTCTGGCAGCCGTCGGCACACCCAATAAAAACTGCTGTGCGTCGCTAAAGCGCGACAACACTATCTGATACAGTGCCATGGTTAACGACGAAACCGTCAGGTTATGTTGCTGAGAAAGCTGTCTGAGAGCACGGGTTTGCTCGGCAGATAACGGCGCTTTTGCCACCACGGCATAGCGCTCATCGCCCGCTTGATCCGCTTTTGGTAGTGCAAGATGTTGAGGCTCAAAGTTCACATAGTCTCGCCAATACAAACACGCTTGTTGTCCCATTTCAGACTCAAGGGCGCTGCGCTGCCACTGGGCATAATCTAAATATCGCAACCCAGTTGGTGAGAGTGGCTCACCAAAATAGGCTCGCACTAAATCTCGTAAAATTAAATTTAAAGACCACCCATCACTGGCAATATGGTGGTTATCTAACAGTAAAATACCGCCTTTACCGTGCGCTATCCAAGCGGCGCGCATTAACGGCGCAGAGCGCAAGTCAAACGGCTGAGCAAACCAATCAGTGACGATATTCGAGCCCAACACATCAACCGCTGCGCACGCCTGCAATGACGTATCTAACGTCAAAATCGACAACGGCACCTGTGCATCTTCAACCAAGTACTGCTTTGGTATATTGTCATTGCTAAAGCGCGTTGCCAGCGCCTGATGGGTATTTACCAAAGCGTTCAGCGCTGCTTGTAGTTTGTCGATGTCCAAAGCCGTCTCAATGTAAAAGGCACGGGGGACATTGTATGAAATCGACTCTGGGGTTAATTGCTGTTGTAACCAGAGCCTTTGCTGTTGAAAAGACAAGTTACCAAACGTGTCTGGGAGTTTCGGGATCTGGTTGTCAGCCTCTGGTTGCTCAGCTAGCAGTTCACCAAGTAATTCAAGGTCCAGTTCATCTGCAAGCACATCAAGAAAATCGTCGTTGTTCATGTGTATCTCGAAAAAAGGAAAAGGGAGTCACCGACTCCCATATACAAAGTTGAATGGATTACGTGTACTAGCTGCCCAAGCCGAGCTTTTGCTGCAGCGCTTTGCGCTGCTCGGGCGATAACGTTGCCAGCTTTAGTTGCGTCATGGCGATTTTTTCTAATTTTTGCGGGTTGCTATGCTGTGCGCTTAACACCGCTGCAAATTTCACTATGGTGGCATTATCAAACACCAAGGTCGGCTCAACATCCATCAGCAGCTGCTGCTTGATGCGCGTCACCAGCTTAATGGCCGCCAGTGAATGGCCACCAAGGTCAAAGAAGCTTGCATCACAACTGACTTTGTCCACTTCAAGAATGTTTGCCAGCGCATCCGCTAACCATGTTTCTAATTGCGAGTTAGGCGCAACGTAGTGATGGGTTTGTAATTTTGCAACGTCTGGCAGCTGGCTGCGATCAACCTTGCCATTCGCCAGCAGTGGCAACTGTTCAAGCGCCACAAAAAACTGTGGCACCATGGCTTCAGGTAGCTGTTCACGCAAACTGGTTTGAAGGGATTGGTTCACATCACCAGTCAATAAGCCCAAGGTTACCTCGCCTTGATAGCTGAATCCTGTCAGATAAGCCACTAACGCGGTTTGACCAGCCACTTTATGGGCGGTGACATAACAACCTACCGAAGTAAGACAGCGGCTCACAGCAGCGGCAACATCATTGGGCTCAACACGGAAACCGCGAATTTGCACCTGATCATCCTTACGGCCAGATAAGCTGATGCTGCCATCAGGCATATATCTGGCGACGTCACCAGTAGGATAAAGGCGTGGTGCCCACGGACTGTCAGTAATAAAGCCGTCATGTTCACCTTTACCAAGATAACCACGGGCCAACTGTGTGCCCGCAATATGCAGCTCACCTTGTTCACCCATGGCACAGAGCGCGCCTTGCTCGTTCAGAATGTAAATCGAGGTACCTGCAAACGCCTTACTCAACTTGGCAACAGTGCCAGCAAAACTGGTTAAGTCATGATATTGGTGAGACAACACCCCGACGGTCGCCTCAGTAGGACCATAGTGATTAAAGACTTCTGTGCTTGGACTCAGTTGATGAATTTTTTGCAGCAAAGTAGGTGCACTCGCCTCTCCACCCAAAATTAACTTTTGCGGCAGTACCTTGGGTTCAGCTTCCAATAACGCTTGCAGATGTGAAGGCACAATTTTCACCACCTCAACCTGATGCGCTGTAACAAATTGCGCAAAGGCCTGCCCTTCTCTGACCACTTGCTCAGGTGCAACGATGAGGCTGCCCCCATTATAAAAAGCGTTAAACAAACAGGTGTTACCAATGTCCGCCGCCACGGTTGAGGTCAAGCCATAGCGCTCAGCCCCCAAGCTGAGTGCCTCACTAGAACCAAAGCAATAATGGGCCAATTGGCCATGCTCAATCACCACGCCTTTGGGGGTGCCCGTCGAGCCTGAAGTAAACAACACATAAGCCGCTTGCTGGGCATTGGGTAATGCAATGCTGTCCACGGTCGTCAGTTGTTCAGCTTCACTGAGTAACGCAGCTAAACCTAACGTATGCTCACTGCTTTGCTCACCAATATGGTACGAGGCGCCCGCCGCAGAGATGATCTGTGCTTGGCGAGCTTCGGGCCACACCGGATCAACAGGGCAATAAGCCGCGCCCAAACGTTGAATGGCTAAAATCACCAAAACTTGCTCAAAACTGCGTGGCAAAGCCACAGTGACGATGTCATTACTGACTACGCCATTATTTTTCAGTACCTGGGCAATGCGCAACAAACGGTTATCTAGCGCTGCGTAATCAAGGCTTTGCTGCCCATCGGTGAGTGCCAATACACTATTTTGCTGCGCAAACTGCGTGATTTTATCAAACAACAAAGGCACATCAGTGGCTGGACGATTGAGTCCCAAATGGCGCTGTTGCTCTTGCTCAGTGGCAATGGACAATGCACCAATTGGCGTATGAAGCTGGCTGTCTAATTGCATCAACAAGTGTTGATATTGCGCAAGCAATACCTGCACAGCATCCGCGCTGTAAGCTCGACTATCATGACGCAGAGTTAATACCGCCTCATCGTCTTGCAGCACACACATCAAATGCAGCTCACTGCCATCATCTAAACGCAGCAGCTGACCCTGCGCCTCACCATGCCATACCTGCATCAGACAGCTCGGCGCAGTGTTTATGCCAAATTCGGCGAGGCCTGCAAAGGACTCAGCCCATTCAACATGCTGCTCACTTTGGAAGTCAAACTGAGTCAACCACGCACTGAGCGTGTGTGTGGGGCTTACTTCAATGGCCAGCGGTAAATGCAATTGATACACACCCAGTGCCCCCTCCAGCTCTTCGCTGATCTGTCTGGCATCGTAGCCAAAACCGGCGACAAAGCTCTTATTTTGACTGATCCTAGCGAGCAATAACCACCACGTCGCCTGCAATATGACATCAGCGTCCAATTCAAGTTGCTCGGCTAAGTTATCAATACGCTGCATTAACGATGAGTCCAAAGTGCACGCCTGACTTTGCTGAGCTTGCCTATCACTGACCTCAGGCGCTTTGCGATAAGGTAAGTGAAAGTGCTTATCAAGCTGCTGTAATTTGCTGCCCACTTGCTGCCAGTAAGCCGCCCCTTGAGCCGCTTCTGGCGCAGAATTTGTCTCTGCCACCCAGGCTAAAAAGTCTGGGTATTGGATCACCTCGTCATCACACTCAGTGCCATGCACTAATCCATCAATATATTCATAAACACTGGCAATATCTAAAGCCAGCGCATTGGCATGGACCAATAAGTACGCTTGTTGCTGAACCTCAAAGTGACTTAATTGAATATTGTGTCCGTGCGCTGCATTTATAGTCACGGGAATAAGCTTAGCCCGTTCCACCGCCGTTAAGTCCGCAGCACTATCGAGTGCTTCACACACAGGTACAGCAGGTTCGGCAGGCATTTGATGGAGCTCGTCTTGCCCCTCAGTTTGCACAAATGCAAACTGCAATATCAGCTGTTGCTGAGCAATGTCTGTCGCTCGCTGGTTTATCACTGACACGCTTAAATCTGACGCGATCGGCACCAATACACTGTGCACTGCAGGTGTACTATTTTCATGTGTTGATAGGTGTTGTTTTTGTTGAACACTCAGGCCAAGGCCCTGCGGATATGCATCAATATATTTTTGCATCATGCCAAATGTCTCTTGCAGTAAAGTTGGAGCCATTTGGCACACTGGGTTGCATCCAAACAGCCCATTATGAATTAACCAATAATGTGCTTACCCTAGGTGTTTTCAGCCAATCACATTGGCATAAGCAGTGTGTTTCACAGCGCATTGCACTGGGCATTGTTTGCCCACACGCTAGGGATGTCTTTTAATGACGAGCAAAGTAGGATTTTTTTTAAGGAAAACACGCAAGAATGTGGCTTTACTTGCCTAAGCGCTGGCCGGAAAATGAAAAAGCCAAGATCACATGGCGACCTTGGCTTTGGGTTAACAATCAAAAATCAGCTTACTTTTTCAATTTTCCAAACTTGGCGGACTTGCGTTTTTTAGCACCACTACTGCGTTTAGGTTTAGGTAAAGCTTGTTCAGGATGGACAGCCAAGGTATCCAACAGACCCAACCACTGAGTGACCAAGGTCGCCATTTTATCTTTCAGGTAGAGATCTGTTTTAAATACCAGATTACCACTGAACCCAGTTTCACTCGGCTCAATGAAGATGCCTGAATCAAACTTACTGCTCACTTCACCACTTGGCAGCTCAGTGATCTCCATGCCTTCAACAGGCCAGCGTGGCTGTGGCGTATTTTGCATTACAAACAACTGCTGGAATATTGGCGAGGTACCCGCTTGACGCGGTGCACCTACCAATTGCATGATCCGCTCAAGCGTTAGCAGCTGGTGATCTTGCACTGCTAAAAATTGCTGCTGGACCTGCTTTGCCAAACTGATAAGGCTATCATCTGCACTGACTTTAATACGCAGTGGCATCACCTTGATGAAATAGCCAATTAATGGCTCCAGCGAGAGTGTTTCTCGACCTGCCATGGGTGTGCCAACCACTAAGTCTTGCTGCCCAGTTTGCTGACTCAAAAACGCCATATAACTGGCTTTTAACAAGGCAAATAGGGAAACCTGATGCGCCTCGCTCAAGGTTTGCAATTGCGATGCTGTATCAGCTTGAATATCAAACCGTACCTGCTCGCCTTGGCTGCTCGGTTTGTCCGGACGCGGGAAATGCAGCGGCAACGTAGTGACCTGAGGTGCCGCTTCAAGCTGTTGCTGCCAGAATGTGTGGTTTTGAGTTCCCTCTTCGGAGGCTAAACGGGCGTTTTGCCAGTGCGCATAATCTGCATATTGCACCTCTAGCGGTGCCATCGCTTCAACCAGACTATTATCGCCGAGCTGCTCAGCATAAAACACGCCAAGCTCTTGAACCAAGTTGGCAATTGACCAGCCATCACTGACGATGTGATGCATACTCACCAATAATTGATGGCTATCTGCACCCAGTTGCAGCACTTTGGCGCGCATCAATGGTGCGGTACTTAAATCAAAACCTTGCTGCTCAAAGTCACGGCGAATCTGCATCGCCTTTTGCGCACTTTCAACCTGCTCAACAGCAATGGTAAAGTTTACATTTTCAAGCACCTTGCTGCGCGGCTCGCCCTCAACATTCACAAAGCGAGTACGCAGCACCTCATGACGCGCAAGTAACTGATTAAATGCCAGCTCAAGTGCCTGAATGTCTAATTCACCACTAAGAGATACGCCACCTGCGATGTTATACGCAGCTTTATCCGCAGCATCACTCATTTTGTCCGTCAGCCACAAGCTTTGCTGCGCAGCAGACACTGGCATTAGCTCTGTGCGCTCAATAGATATCAGTGCTAAACGCGCTACCCCCTGCTCAGACTGCGCAGTCAGTTGGGCTAAAGCCGCCAAATCTGGCGCATTGAAAATGTCTTTTACCTCAATGCCGTAATCACCTAATTGGTTAATTCTAGGCACCAAACGCAGCGCACTGATGGAATCTCCACCCAATGCGAAGAAGCTGTCGTGTCGACCCACTTGCGGGACATTCAACAGTGATTGCCAAATCTGCGCTATCTGCTGCTCAAGACCCGCTTGTGGCGGCACATATGTACCTTTATCAAATACAAGTGTGAGTATTGGTAAGCGCTTACGATCCACCTTGCCATTTTGATTGAGCGGTAACTGCGTCACAATTTCAATGGCTTGTGGGATCATGTACTCAGGTAGGCGCTCACGCAGCGCAACTTGCAGCGCACTGCCAGTCAGCTTATCACTGACCGCAAATGCCACTAACACAGGTTGCTCCTGCTGGCTTTGCACCAAAACCACCGCCTGTGCCACGCCATCGAGTGCACTGAGCTGCGCTTCAATTTCACCCAACTCAATACGATGACCACGAATTTTAATCTGATCGTCAACACGACCTAAGTATTCCAACTGTGCCTGCGCATTCCAGCGCACTAAATCACCCGTGCGATATAGTCGCGTACCATTGTCGCTAAACGGGTTCGCCACAAAACGTTCGGCAGTTAAATCCGCTTGCTGCACATAACCTTCAGCTAAACAGCTGCCGCCGATATACAGCTCACCCACCGCACCCTGTGGCAACAAGTTCAAGTCGCTATCTAATACATATACGTTTCGATTGCCGACCGGCTTACCGATGGGGACGTAACGACCATCAACTGAAGACTTAGCATCGCCCAGCCACAGCGTGGGTGTGACCACAGCTTCGGTTGGGCCATAGGCATTAACAAATTGTGCTTGTGGCAAGCTTTGCTGAGCCAATTTAAAGTCGCCTTGGTGCCAGCCTTCACCACCGACAATACACAGGCGCACTGAGTCGAGCTTTGACACATGACGCAAGTAAGCTGGCGGTAAATCCACCACGGTAACTTGCTCAATCTCCACGTACTCGACGAGTGCATCTGGACCCATAGATTTCGGGTCAACCACACTCAATTGTGCGCCACTTAGCAGTGGCATTAACAGCTGTTCCAGCGCCGCATCAAAGCCCATTGAGGCAAAGAGCACTGCGTGATCGCCGACTTGATACTGATAATACTGCTGCATGGCATAGCAATGATCTGCCAGCGCCTGATGAGAAACAGCCACGCCTTTTGGTAACCCCGTCGAGCCTGATGTGAAAATCATATAAGCCGTTTGCTGGGGTAAAATGGTGTTGCCAAGTGCCGTTGTCGGATACACACTGAGCGTGGACTCATCCAGTGTATGGGTAGACACCCCCTTCAATTCACTGGAACTATCATCACTCAACAATAAACCTGCGCCACTTTGCTGTGCAATATATTGCTGGCGTTCAAGAGGCAAACTTGGGTCAATTGGCACGTATGTCGAACCGGATTTCAACACAGCTAAGGCTGCAACCACCATGTCAATGCCACGGGCAAAACGCACCGCGACAACCGGGTGAGATTGTGCGTACAGGTAATGTGCCAAACGATCACTGTGCGCTGCGAGCTGCTGATAATTCAATGCCGTGTCGGCAAATTTCAGTGCGGTACTATGCGGGTATTGTTTTGCCATCGCGCTTATTTGTGACGTTACCAAAGACGCCGCCGTGTGTGTTTGCCCCTGACTCAAAGCATGCAACTGCGCTCGCTGTTCTTCTGGGAGCAACACAAGGTCAGCGATACGCTGTGATTGCGTTTTGACTAACGCAATCAATACCGCATTCAGTGCACAAGCAAGCTCTGCTCGGCGCGCCGGACTAAAGCGTTCTTTGGCAAATTCAAACTCAATATTGGTGAGCCCTTCGCTGTTTTCATAACAATTCAGCACCAACTCAATCTGGGCTTCGCTGGCATCAATAGATACGGGGCTCACATCTAACTGAGGCAGTGCAAGCAACGCTTCTCCATTGACACGTTGATGGTTGATCATCACTTGGAACAACGGCTGTTCAAGGTCACGGTCTAAATCAAGGCTATCTAATAGTTGTTCAAATGGTAAATCTTGATGCGCTTGAGCACCCAATAACTGTGTTTTCACCTGCTCAAGCGCATCACTCAATAACACCTCCCCTGAGAGATGCGTGGTGATCACTTGGGTATTCACAAAGAAACCAACCAGTGATTCAGTGCCCGCGTTATGACGGTTGGCAATCGGCATACCCACACGAATGGTTGATTGCCCGCTGTAGCGATGGAGCAACACCTTCAGTGCGGTCATTAAGACATTAAACAAACTGGTATTGTTAGCTTTGGCATAATCTGCCAAGGCTGTTTTTAGTGCATCATCTAGCTGAATTTGCTCTGTCACTGCTTGATAGCTACTTTGCTGCGTCGCTATATCGCTTGGCAGACGCAGCGCAGATAAGTCATCACCAATGGTACTATGCCAATAGCTGAGCTGCTCAGCTTTCACCTCATCGTTTAGCCAAGCCCGCTGCCAGTGTGCGTAATCGCTATAGCGCACGCTTGCGGTGTCGATAGGTAACACCTTATCCGAGAGCGCATCGCGATATGCCTTAGCAAAATCGTCAATAATGATCTGTAATGACCACGCATCTGAGATAATGTGGTGCATCACAACCACCAGTTCATGCTGTGAATCACTGTGTTTTATCAGACCAACTCTGAACAGCTTGCCTTGGGTCAATACAAATGGCTGTGCCACAAAGTCCGCCCGCCATGCAGTACTGTCCGTACCATTAGACGCATCAAACTCGTAATATGCAAATTGGCCAATCGGTGCGATATACTGCGATACCTGCGCGTCTTTATCTTCAACGTACACAGTACGCAATGCATCATGACGATTGCTAACAAAGTCCAATGCTCTTTGCAGTGCTTCTTTATTGAGCGTCCCTTGCAGCATCAAGCCGCCTTTAATGTGATACGCACTACTTTGTGGTGATAGCTTCCACAAGAACCATTGACGCTGCTCGGCAAACGACAGCCCAGAATACCTCTGTGCCTGACGCTGTAGCGCCGGTTTGGTACTGATATTATTGCCATCAATTAACGCCGCTAATTGGGCAAGACTGCCTGTACTCAGTAGCTGAGGGAGCTCAAAGTGAAGCCCTGATTGTTTACCTTGGCTCGCCACGCTCAGTGCTTTAATAGAATCACCACCTAACGCAAAGAAATTATCCTCTCGGCCCACTTGCTCTGTACCTAATACAGATTGCCAAATAGTGGCTAAGCGTGACTCGGTCTCTGTCTGCGGGGAAACGTACGCCTGTGTTTCTTGCCACTGTGGTGCTGGTAATGCTTTTCTATCGATTTTGCCATTGCTGTTATGCGGCATTTCATCCAACGTCATCACCAGTGCAGGCACCATGTAATCAGGTAGCCACTGGGCGATGGTGGTTTTAATCATTTCGCTATCGAGTGCTTTACCAGACACATAGCCCACCAGCTGTGTTGCGCCCGTGCTGTTGTCATCAACGACCACCGCTTCACTGACTCCGTCACAGCGATACAGCTGCGCCTCAATGTCACCCAACTCAATACGGTAACCACGGATCTTCACTTGATGATCCGTACGGCCTAAATATTCAAGCTGACCAGCTTGGTTCCAGCGCACCAAATCGCCAGTGCGATATAAACGGCCACCATCATCCGCAAACGGGTTTGCCACAAAGCGCTCAGCGCTGAGTTCAGGGCGAGCTAAATAACCACGGGCAAGGCCGAGGCCAGCAATATACAGCTCACCAGCCACCTGCTGTGGACACAGGTTTAATTGGTTGTCCAACACGTACAGTTGAGTATTTAAGGTGGCATCGCCTAAATGTACTGGCGCCTGTGTCACTTGGTAGCAACTTGACCAAATGGTGGTTTCGGTTGGGCCATACATATTCCAAAGTTGAACGCCACTTTGTGCCAGATCCGCCACCAACTCCGCAGGCAGGGCTTCACCACCACACAGAGCTCGCTTGCCTTGCACTTGTGTTAATAAATCAAGCTCTAGCAAGCTGCGCCAACCTGCTGGGGTAGCTTGTATTAAGTCTTGCTCGGCCAATAACGTAGCGCTCAGCGTCGATGCATTTTGTGCCACTGTGACCGTACCACCACTTATCAGCGGTAGATAAATTTCTAGCCCTGAGATATCGAATGACAACGAGGTTAATGCCAATGCATTAAGCGCACTCTCCAAGCCCAGCTGCTGCTGCATGCCCAGTAAGAAGTTAACTAGGTTGCCGTGACTGATCGCCACGCCTTTTGGCAAACCTGTGGAGCCAGAAGTATAAAGGGTGTACACCAATTGATGGTGATGGCGCTGCACATTAAGGTTGCCATCGTCATATGATGCAAGCGGCAGATCTGTGACGTTTAAACAGCTCACATCATCAGTAAAGGATACCTCTGAGTTAGTAAGTGCAAACTTTGCACCGCTATGCTGACAAATATAGTCGCGGCGCTCTTCTGGTAGCTCTACCGCGATCGGCACATACACGCCACCCGCTTTGCTCACCGCCAGTATCGCGACAATCATCTCAATACCACGGGTCATGCTGATTGCCACTGGCATCTCTGTAGTAAGCCCTGCTGCAAGCAGCGCCTGCGCCAATTGATTTGCACGACCATTCAGTGCGCCATAGCTGAGCTGTTCACCTTGCTCGTTTTGCACCGCAACAGCTAGAGGCGTTTGCTTTGCCTGTGCTTCAAACATTGCCAATGCATCGCTGCTCGGCAGGGTGTGTGATTGACCAATGCCGAGTTGCTTCACTTGTGCTTGCGTGGCGTCATCGAGCAATTGAATGTGTCCAAGAGGCTGTTCAACTTGTGTTTGCAGTGCGTCAAGTAGACGCGCCAAGTTATTCGCGAGATGCGCCACAAATTCAGCGCTTATACGCCAACCTTGGTATGCAAAGTTAATGGTCAGCCCCTGCGCTGTTTCGACAAATACCGTCAGTGGATAGTTGGTTTCTTCACGGTTTTCAACCAGAGAGAACTTTGCTCCATCTAGCTCATTGGCACCCAGTGTCTCTGAAATTGGGTAGTTTTCAAAAATAAGTAAGCTGTCAAACAGACCTTGCTGGTCAAAGCTCACTTGCCCGTCCGCCAGTTTTTGAACTTGATACAAAGGCGTGTGCTCAAATTCACGACTTTGCATACTGTCTTGCTGGCAGGCTTTGAGCCACTGTCCCACAATTTGCTCATTATCGAGGGTGCTTATCACCGGCAATGTATTGATAAACAAGCCGACAGTGCTGTCACTACCGACTAAATCGGCAGGTCGCCCTGAGGTTGTTGCACCAAAGCACACCGCCGATTTATTTAACATGCGGCTCAGTAGCAATGACCACGCGCCTTGCAGTACGGTATTAACCGTGATTTCTTGCTGCTGCGCAAAGGTTTGTAACTGCGCTGCGTGTGACTCATCGAGCTGCAATGTGTGCTGTGCATACCCTAGCTGGCTGTCCAAGGCATTACGGTTTTGCAGTTCAGTCAGATAAGAGGCGTCATTTAGCTGTGCAAGTCGGCTTTGCCAATACGCATCGCCCGCCGCCTCATCTTGTTTGGCCAGATATGCCAAATAATCTTGATACTGGCCACCGGGCTGCGGCAATGCATGCCCTTGATACGCCATCATGACTTCAGCCAGCACCGCGGTGCTGCTCCAGCCATCCAATAACATGTGATGGTAAGTCCAAATGAAGTGATGCTGTTGCGCCGATTGCTGTACCAAGGTGAACGACATTAAGCCCACCTCTTCAGTCACCGCAAAACCTGTATCTAAAATTGTGCGGGCCAGTTTATCGGCTGATTTTTCAGGCTCAGCTTGCCAATCCAATTCATCAAATACGATTTGATGGTCATGGATGACATACTGTAAAGGCTGTTGCGCCCCAGAGATAAAGCCTGTGCGCAAGGCCTCATGTCTCGCCACCACTTGCTGCCACGCGGCCTTAAAACGCGTGACATCCAAGCCGCTGATATCCAGCCTTAATTGATTCAGATATGCAGCACTTTGCTCAATCATGGAGTGAAACATCATGCCTTGCTGCATCGCAGACAGCGGATAAATGCTCGACACCGACGACGGGGCAATTGGCAGAGCATCTAGCTCATCTTGAGATAGGCTCAGCAATGGCACATCCGCAGGTGTCAATCTCACTTCAGCCTCAAGGCAATGGTTAATGACTGCACTGAGTGCCTGCTCAAAGTACTGCGCAAATTCAGCCATGTCCGATGACAATAACCGTGCACCACTGTAGCTGATGGCCAACTGTAACTGGCTGTTTTGAATAGCACCATTAATTGCAATGTCGGCGCTGAGCGGATTTTGTGCAGCAATGCTGCTACCGACGCCGTCTGTACTCATGTGCCAATCGGCTAACTGCGTATTGCTGTTGGCATCTAGCTGACCTAGGTAATTAAATTCAATTTGCGGCTTACGCTCTGTGCGCAGCGCCTGCTGCTGTGCTTCGCTGCCATAATATTTAAATGCGCCATACCCGATGCCTTTATTGGGGAGCGCACGCAAACGTTCTTTGGTGCCGATAATGGTCTGTGCCAAATCATCACCATCACTTAACTTCACCGGATATAAAGACGTGAACCAACCCACAGTGCGGCTTAGATCCAATTGCGACTGCCATGGTTCACGGCCATGCCCTTCTAAGAATACCTGTGCGTCGGTGCTGCCTGTCCACTGCTTCAATGCCACACTCAAAGCAGCCAACAGCAGTTCATCAATATGTGTACGATATGGGCGTGATGCCTGTGATAACAAGGCTTGAGTGTGTGACTCGCTCAACTTAACTTGTAAAGTTTCTGCACTTGCGATGGTCGCGTCGCCCTCTGCCACATAGTTAGGTAATTCAAGGGCATCACACTGCTGGTTTTGCCACAGGGCAAACTCATTGGCGTGAGCACTTGGGTAGGCTTGCAACTGCTGCGCCCAATATTGATAGCTGTGGCTTTTTGGGGGTAGTGCAATTGCCTTGCCCGCAGTTGCCAATTCAATGCCTTGCAATAAGTCATCCACTAAAACACGCCAAGAGACACCATCAATCACCAAGTGATGGGCAATTAAAATCAAGGCTTGTCGGTTTTCACTGTGGACATATAAAACCCGCAGCGAGTCAGCGCGCTGAATGCTTAAACTGGCTTGTGCCTGTTCAGCGGCATTGAGCAAATACGTATCAAATTCGCTGTCTGTGGTTTGCTGATACCAAACCACTTCGCGGTAATTCGCCTCATCGTACTCACGATACGTTTGTTGCCACGACCCTTGCTGTTGAAATTGCAAACGCAAGCTATCGTGATGCTTGATCAGCATTTGTACACTGTCGTTCAACTGTGCCAAGCCAATGGGCGCAGGTGGCGTCAAGCGAATAGCTTGGTTCCAATGATCAATCTGGCTGGGCTGTCTGGCAAAAAACGTGTGTTGAATCGGTAGTAATGGCGCGTCGCCGCTCACCACTTGCGGGATTTTATCTGCTTCGCTCAACTCGCTCAGCGCTTTAGCTAACTGGGCAATGGTCGGCGCTTCAAATACTTGCTTGGCGCTCAGAGCAAAGCCATGCTGGCGCATCGCTGACACAATTTGCAAGCTCAGGATCGAGTCTCCCCCCAAGGCAAAAAAGTTGTCATTACGACCAATTAGACTTTGCCCCAGTACCTGCTGCCAAGTCTGGCACAGTAATGTTTCTCGCTCCCCTTGCGGTGCTTGATAGGCACGCTGAGTTTGCAACTTAGGCTCAGGCAATGCTTTGCGGTCCACTTTACCATTGCTGCTCAGCGGCAATGCATCCAGTACCATGATACTGCTAGGCACCATATAATCTGGCAAAGCATCACTCAAGCCCTGCTGTAAACGGCTTTCATCTAAAGACGACCCACTGACATAGGCGGCCAATCTCGCGCCGCCATTGGGGCCACTGACTGCCACCACCACGGCTTCTTTTACGCCATCTTGGGCAAACAATTGCGTCTCTATTTCACCCAGCTCAATACGTAAGCCACGGATCTTCACCTGATGATCGGTTCGACCCAGATATTCAAGTTCACCCAGCTCACTCCAACGCACCAAGTCACCGCTGCGATATAAACGGCTACCGTCATGGGCAAACGGGTTGGCAACAAAGCGCTCCGCACTGAGATCAGGGCGATTTGCATAACCACGTGAAAGACCAACACCGCCAATGTAAAGCTCACCCACAGCGCCAATTGGACTGAGGTTCAGTTGCTGATCCAACACCCACAGCTCACATCCGGCGATCGGTTTACCGATTGGCACCGCTTTGTCTGCGCGGCCATCACATTCGTAATAGCTGACATCAATGGCCGCTTCCGTTGGGCCATACAGGTTGTGGATTTCCAGTTGCGGTAACAGCTTAAGCGTATCGGCTTGCAAAGCCGCAGGCAGCGCTTCACCGCTACAAATAATATGCTTAATGCTGGTACATTTTTGTGCCAGTGGCTCACTGACAAAGGCTTGTAACATCGAGGGCACAAAGTGCAATAAGGTCACCTGCTGGGCTTGAATAAGCTCGGCAAGCTCACGGGGCTCTTTGTGAATTTCCGGCTCAGCCACCACCAAGGTTGCGCCGCGCATCAACGGCCAGAAAAATTCCCACACCGAAACATCAAAGCCATATGGCGTTTTTTGTAATACGCGATCTTGACTGCCAATCGGATAGGCTTGGTCCTGCCAGCTGATCCGGTTGTACAAAGCATGGTGGTGATTCACCACCCCTTTTGGTTTGCCGGTCGAGCCTGAGGTATAAATCACATAAGCCGCTTGCTGCGGCAAAATAGTGACATTTGGATAATCACTACGGTGCGTCTCTAATTGCTCTGACAGCGCTGACCAAGCAAAATACGGTACGTTAAATTGCTGATTGTCGCGATTTCCAAGCACCAATTTAAAGGTGCTATTTTGCGCAATGTATTCAACGCGATCAGCGGGTAAGTTCGGGTCCAATGGTACGTAAGCCGCGCCGCTTTTCATCACCCCGATAAGCGCAATCACCATTTCGAAACTGCGGTCAAAATACACCCCAATTTGATCTTCCGCGCCTATGCCTTGGGCAATCAACCAGTGTGCCAATTGATTGGTGCGCTGTTCAAACTGTGCGTAACTCATGTGCTCACCAGCAAAGATCAATGCACTTTGCTCTGGTGTTTTTTGAGCTTGCGCACTGATGATGTCGGCAATAGAGTCTTGCCATTCAAATGCTGACTCGCCATTTGCAAACGACTCCAAGCTCTGCTGCCTGTGCGCTGGATACCAGTCTAAATATTGTAGTGGCGAGGCTGGGTGCAAAGAGACCGCACTGAGCAACGCAGTCAGTTCATCCAAGCAATGTTTGGCAAATGCTTCGCTGTATAACGTGTTGGCATAGTAAAGGTGCAGCGTGGTATCACCGCTGACTTCTTCAATCACATCCAATTGCAAATCAAAAGGCATAGAAAATCGCAGCGCTTGAGTATCTTTGAGCCTTACCCCTTGCAATGAGTCCATCGCACCTTTGTCACGCTTTAGATAATTAAACATCACCTGAAACAGTGGGTGACTGCCGGTGCTGCGTGGCGGTTTAATGGCATCGAGCAGATGCTCAAAAGGTAAATCTTGGTTGGCCTGTGCGAACTGTGAAAACGACTTGGCTTTATCCAGTAACGCTGAAAAGCTGTCTTGTGGCGCCACTTCCAAGCGCACCACTTGGGTATTAATGAAAAAGCCGATTAACCCGTGCGTTTGCGCATGATGGCGGTTGGCAATGGGCACGCCCACTTTGACATCATGTTGGTCGCTATAGCGATGCAATAAATATTGAAACGCACTGAGCAGTACCAAATACGGCGTCACTTGGTGCTGTTTGGTCAGTGCCTGTACTTGCTGCCATAAATTGCTAGGCAGCGTCATCGATTGGGTCGTGATGGGGTAGTTGCCGCCTTGCCTTGCCAAGCTGTTTGCAGGTAGGCGCAGGGGTTCAAAATCGTCGCCAAGCGCCGCTTGCCAGTCTGTTAATTGCTTGTCTAGCAACGCGGTATGATCTTGCTGTGTAAGCCACAAAGCATAATCTAAATAATCGGCTTGCGGCGTCAGCTCTGGTAAACTCTGCTGACTCTGCAACAACGCATACGCTTGAATAAATTCATTAAATAGCTGCTGCATCGACGTGCCATCAGTCACAATGTGATGCATCACTACCAGCAAAGTGCACTCACCCGAAGATTCAAGCAGTGCAACACGTAGCAGAGGCTCTGCGGTTAAATCAAAAGGCTGGTCGGCAATCTCAAATGCCTGCTGTACGGTATCAGCTTGGCTGGGCACGTCAATAAAAGTGAAAGCGTTATCTGCTTGCAGCTGCTGAACCGTGGTGCCCGCTTCCTCACTGAAACGACTATTTAAAATGCCGTGTTTTGCCACCAAGTGTGCAAAGCTTGCCTGTACCCAGGCTTTATTTAACTGGCCTTGAAAAGACAAGGTGCCCGCTAAGTTGTAGACACTGTCTGCTGGGTCTAACTGCCACGCAGTCCAAAGTCGTTGCTGAGCCGGTGTCAATGGCACTTTAGCGCTTCTATCTTCGCGCACCGTTAACTGATTTTGCTTGGCTCTAGATTGACTGTCGGCCAATTTGGCTTTGAGTTTTAATTGCTGTTCTTCAGTTAATGCGCCACCGCGCTCGCGTCTTCTTCTGCGCTTTTGCTCGCTCATGCTGATCCCACCTGGCTATCGATTGTTATGCACTGCTGTGTGTCAGTCGAGATAAAAAACAAAGTATTGCTTTGCCTGTACTCAACCACATTGCAATGGATTTTGGCTCGCTACCACATGACACTCACCCCCATACACAGCAACTCAAACAAGGCATCTTTGCTGCATTGCTGTTACTTATATTAGGTTGTTTGGGTTGTGGTGATTACATCGCGTTTTGCTTGGATGTGTCGGTAAATTTGCCCTTAATGCCAGCTAGACGTTGGGAGAGGAAAAAAATAAAGTGGGAGGCCAATTTGGCCTCCCAAAAAAATAGTCACAGAGCTTTCAAATCAGCCTCTATTCGCTCAGCAACTGCTCTTCTATTAAGAAAGTCAGATTGTCTAAATTGGGATCTTCAAAAAAGGTAGCTGGCTCTATCTCAACGGCAAACTGCTGTTTGACCTTGGCCAACATTTGTATGGCTATCAGCGAGTCGCCGCCAAGCTCAAACAAATTATCGAAAATACCAATTTCGTCAAAGCCTAAGAACTCACTCCAAATTGCTGCCAATTGCAGTTCAAGCTCGCTTTCTGGGGCTTCAAACTCAGTATCAAGATCTGGACGTTTGTGCCCTTTTGGCGCAGGAGATTTTGCCTGCATTAATTTTTCTGTCAGCTCTGCCACCTTATCTGCACGGGCCTGCCAAGACAGGCTTGCGGCATAAATTTGCGGCGCCTGCGATTGGCTAATACCATCCAATAAGGTTTTGGCCGCCAACTCATCAATACCAAAGTCTTCACCGACACTGTGACCCGCTGCCATGCCGATATTTGCCCAGGCATCCCAATTCACCGATTGCACCAAAAATGGCTGTGGCTGCATCGCCACCGCATCAAGGTAACTGTTGGCAGCACAGTAATCACTCTGACCCAAGGCCCCCAAAACCGATGCCAAAGATGAGCATAAAATCATCCGTTCTAGCTGATGTGATTTAAACGCAGCTAATAGATTATCTGTACCGCGGGTTTTCGCTGCCATGCTGTGCGACGCTTGCTCGGTGGTCATTTGAGCTAACATGCCTCCACCCGGTAAGCCAGCTGCGTGGATCACCTGAGTAATACGACCCAGCGATTGCTCTGCATGACTGATGGCGACATTCAGACTCGCAATATCCAGCACATCGGCAGTAACCACAGCAACGCGCGCACCCGTTGCTTGCAGTGACTGCAGTGCTTGGATCTGGCCTGCCAACTTGCTGTCTGTGTGCTCATCGTTGAGCAACGTAGGCCACTGCTCGCTGTTAGGGAATTCTGCACGAGTTTGCAACATCAAAGCATGGCCTTGTGCAGCCAATAACTTAGCTAACACTAAACCCACTCCGCCAAGACCCCCTGTGATAAAGGTCACAGGTGACGACGAAGTAGTACTCGACGCAATCTCTGTTTGCGGCAAAACTTGTTCAGTGAAGACAAAGCGCTGGCGACCTCGATAAGCAATTTCTTTTGCTTCATTGGCCATATCTGCAACCAGCTGCGCGGCAATGTGTGACTGAGCGCTATCGCGCTGCGCGGTGGTGATTTCTCGTAGCTGGCAATCAATGGCTGTTTGCTCCATGCCAATCACCCGCGTTATTCCAAGCGCTGTGGCTTTGTCCGCCGATATTTGCTCATCACCTAACACGCTGAATAATTCACTGGCCACCACTGTCCACTGCTGTGTGCCCTGACTCAATAGCCATTTGGCCAGCGGTAATAACTGCTGATAACCACATCCTGATTCATCAAGCAAACGACAATCCACAATGCGCGTAAAGCGATGCTGCTCAAAAAGTGCTGTTAATTGATTGGCATCTTGGCAATCCAAACGATATTGACCTTGTTCCAGCGAGACAAATTCATCCCCCTGCCATGCCAAGATCACTTCAGCGCCTTTTGTACTGAGTTCAGTGGTCAACTGTGACAATATTGGCGCATCTGTCGCAATTACGAGTACCTTTTCGCTGTTGAACTGACTAAGCGCAGAAGTTGTATGCAATTGCTGCTGCCAAACTGGCGCTAATAATTCAGGACCTGCGCTATCAGTTTGTGTCGTCACTGGTGTTGTGTTGTGTGTCGCATCAACCCAATATTCTGTGCTATCAAACTGATATGCTGGAAATGCCATCTCTAACCCATGTGGATTAGATGACACCACAGACCAATCTATCGCCACACCCGATTGCCACAGTTTTGCCAGCGTTTTCACACAAGGTGGAATAGGCGCTTTTAAATCGCGCGCATGGGCAATGGAATTGAGTACCGTAATGTCACCTTCAATCGATTGCTTGGCCAACTTTTGTAGCGTATCGCCAGGGCCTGCCTCAACGAGCACATTGCACTTAGCTGACAGAGTTTTCACGCCATCAACAAAATTCACGGCTTGGCGAATATGGTCTAGCCAATACTGTGTTGAAGTCGCTTGCTCTGGCGTGATCCAAGTCCCTGTTACGTTGGACACAAATGGTATTTGCGGTGCATTCAACTGCACAGTATTTAATACGTCAGCAAATTCACCCAACACAGGCTCAGTCAAATGGCTGTGGAAAGCGTGCGACACATGCAAGCGCGTAACGCTGATATCGGCGGCTTTGAGCTCAGTTTGCAGCGTCTTGATGGCTTCTTTAGACCCCGCCACAACAGTATTAGTCGGGCTATTACACGCTGCGATATCCAGTTGTGCATTTAAATACGGCTGTAAACTTGGCGCATCGCTCATCACAGATAACATGGCACCCGGTGCCATTTTTTGTAGCGCTTCGCCGCGGGCCGTCACCAATTTCACAGCGGTGTCTAAGCTCATCACTTCACTGAGACATGCAGCCACATATTCACCAATACTATGGCCAAGCATGGCTTCAATCTGTATGCCATGGGCTTGATAGCATTTAGCCATCGCATAGGCGACGACAAATAAAGCAGGCTGAGTCACACGCGTTTGACCTAGCAACTGGTTGGCTGCTAAAAGCTCATCATCGTTGGGGGTAAAGACGCGGCGTAATTCATCTTGCAAGGTGTTATCAAATAAAGCGATGACATCATCAAACTGGACTTTAAATTCAGGCATATGTTCAAGCAAAGGCTTAGCCATGGTCACATACTGGGACCCTTGTCCTGAAAACATCAGCGCCACTTGCGCAGCGCCCACTTTATCACCCGAGACATCTCGGACTAGCAGTTGCTGCGCCTGCTCTGCGCTGTCTACTACTAGGGCATGACGCACAGCCTGAGCGGTACGGCTATGCTGCGATTGTGCTGCGATAAGTGCTAAAGAATCTGGATTTTGCTGTAATTTGATAGCCAGCGCTTGGCGCTGGGTTTCCAGTGCTGACTGCGAGTTCGCAGACACAGGTAAAATGTGCCAAGGTGCCGTATGACTGTGCTGCGTCTCATTTGCTGTGTATTCTTCTAAAATCACATGGGCGTTAGTGCCGCCCATCCCCAGTGAACTCACCGCCGCTCGGCGCACTGAGTCACTTTCCCATGGGGTCAATGTGGTGTTGACATAAAATGGGCTATTCGCAAAATCGATTTTGCTATTCAATGGGTCACTATGCAAACTGGGTGGTAGCGTTTTGTGGCGCAGTGCCTGCACCGCTTTAATCAAACCGGTTACACCCGCCGCTGAGTCAAGATGACCAATATTAGCTTTAATGGAACCGATGGCAATTTGCTGCTTGTCACACTCACCATAGGCGCGGCTTAGCGCAGCGATTTCGATCGGGTCGCCTAAGGTTGTGCCCGTGCCATGGGTTTCAATATAACCCACTGAACTTGGCTCAATATCGGCAAATTCCAGCGCTGCTTCAATGGCATTTGCTTGTCCAGTGACACTCGGTGCGGTGTAGCCCACCTTCTCTTTACCATCGTTGTTTATTGCAGATCCTTTGATCACAGCCAGTATATGATCGCCCGCTTCAATAGCATCTTCCACACGCTTAAGCACCACAGCGGCGCTGCCGCTACCAATCAAGATACCATCCGCTTGCTCACCAAATGCGCTCAGTTGGCCAGAGGGTGATAAACTGCCGCCAGTTGGCGCATGATAACCTTGCTCGTTATTTAAGTTTAACCATACGCCACCAGCAAGGGCCGAGTCGCATTCATAGTTTTGCAGTGAGCGACACGCCATGTGCACTGCCACCAAAGACGTCGAACATGCTGTCTGCACGCTCACCGCCGGGCCCGTTAAATCCAGCTCATAGCTGATGCGCGTGGCCAATGAATCTTTATCGTTACCATTGGTCAGCGCCAGCAAACTGGTGATATCTTGCTGTGAATCACCCAATAAGTTTTGCAATAAATACGCAGTCACACCACAACCGGCAAATACACCGGTAAAATTACTGGTGTCGGTGGCAATCCCAGCATGCTCTAAGGCATGCCAACAGGTTTGCAAAAATACCCGTTGCTGTGGGTCAAGCTGCGCCGCTTCTTTGGGGGTATAGCCAAAAAATGCCGCGTCAAATTGCGCCATCCCCGCAAAAGGAATACCGCGTTTAATGTAATCCGGATGGGCAAGATCTTCATCGCTGACACCCGCCGCCTTTAAGCTGTTGTCATCAAATGTTTTGACGGAGCAGTGACCATCTCTGACATTTTGCCAAAGTTGATCTACATCATCGGCATCTGGAAAACGGCCAGCCATACCGACGATGGCAATATCTAATTCGCTATAATTATTCTCTGACATGATTAAGATTCTCTTGCTTTTCTTTTACGCGCGGCAATCGCGCCCATGCCGCGTTTTTGTTTCGCGCCACTTGGTTTTTTAGGTGAAACAGGAGCTGTGTTTGACTGCGCACCACCAAGTAGTGTCGCCAAGCTGGCAATACTTGGATGCGCAAACAACTCTGTCATTTGTAAATTTGGATACTGAAGTTTCAGCTCTTCATACACCGCCATCAGTAATAGCGAGTGCCCGCCAACATCAAAGAAGTTAGCGTGTCGATCGATATCTGGAGTTTTGAGATGTTTTTGCCAGATCTCGGCAATCGCGCGTTCGGTGTCGTTTTGCGCAAGCTCTACGGCTTTAACCACACGCTCAATTTTAGGCAGCTGTTTGCGCTCCAACTTGCCGCTGGCGTTCACCGGCAGTGTTTCCAGCACCAGAATATCGCCAGGCACCATGTATGCGGGCATGCGCTCAGCCAGCGCCCTTTTTAACTTATCGGCAAATCCTGCATCGCTGTATTTACCACTTTGAATGTAAGCAATTAAACCCAGCCCATGCGCTTGCTGCTCCGTCACCACAACCGCCATGTCAACATCAGGTAATTGGCTCAAGTGCTGCTCAATTTCACCTAGCTCAACACGAAAACCACGAATTTTTACCTGATGGTCGTTACGCCCGTGGTACATCAAGGCATCGCCTTGCCAGCTGACCATATCACCAGTGGCATACATACGCGCGCCATCATGGCTAAATGGATCCGCAATAAAACGTGTCGCCGTCATTTCAGGCTGTGCCCAGTAGCCACGCGCTAAAATATCACCGCCTACAAACAACTGACCCACTTGACCATGGGGGACTATCTCCAAGTTATCATCAAGGATATACAACTTACGTCCGGCCAAGGCATGACCCAGAGGTACTGACTGACTCTCTTGGCCATGAGTAGCAAAATCTTGGCAAGGGTGGATTGCGGCTTCGACCACGATTTCAGTCGGACCATAGGTGTTAAGTAATCGTACCTGCGACAAGCCAGTATTTTGCCAATCTTGAATACCCGCCACAGACATGGCTTCTCCGCCTGAGTGAACTTGTCTTAATTTAGGTAATGCAAGCGCGGCTTGTTGTGCTTTGCGAGCCCAACTGGCGCTGATACTGCGCCAATACACAGCGCTTAAATCCATTACCGCAACATCATGCTTTTGTGCCTGTTGATAAAGGGTATCAGCATCCCACAAGGCATCGCCGCGCAGTAATACCGCAGCGCCGACTGCCCAGGTTGGGAAGAGCTGTTCAACAAACGCATCAAAGTTCGCCGTGGCAAATTGCAGCACGACATCATCCGCTTGCAAGTTGATAAACTGCTTTGCCGATTCGATGTAGCGAGACAATGCACCTAACTCAATGGCAACGCCTTTGGCTTTACCTGTCGAGCCGGACGTATAATTGAGGTATGCGGTTTGCTGACAATGGCGTGTGACTGCTGGCACACCCGTATTGAGATGCTGCTCACCCAAGAGGGTTTGTGGCGACAATAACATGCCATCAAATGATACCGTCAGTTCGGTGTCATCACTGAGTATGGCTTGGCAGCCACTGTCAATGAGCATATGCTGCAACTTATCCGCAGGAAATTGCTTATCGAGCGGCAAATAAGCCGCACCGGCTTTAAGACATGCCAACGTACTGGCCAGCATCAGTGGCTTTCTGCTTTGCATCACACCGACTACAGATTCCGTGCTCAAGCCTTTTGCCACTAAACCATGAGCTAGGCGGTTTGAAGTCTGCTCAAGCCACTCATAACTGTAGTGCTGATCGTTATAAATCACCGCCGTGCGCGTAGGCTCAGTATGCGCAATCTCACTGATAGCATCTAACCAAGGTGTATCCGGTAATGTCACCACAGTGCCATGACCTTGCGCGATCGCCTGTGTTTTTTCCGTATGGGTTGCTAAATTGCCTATCGCTGTCGTCGGCTCAGCCACCGCATTGCGTAATAAAGTATTGAAGGCAAGCACCACCGATTGCATATATTCGGCATCAAATAGGGCTGCGTTATATTGGAACTCCAACAATAAGGCACCATCATTTAACAGACGCGAGTCTATGCTCAAATCAAACTGAGCTTGCGATTGCAGTGCCGCGACTTTATCCACCGCAACACTCGGTAGATCAAGCGCCTGCTGTACATCCTGCTCAAGGTGGTTAAACATCACTTGAAATAGCGGATTTTGCCCTACGCTACGGTCTGGGTTGAGTGCTTCAACTAATTTTTCAAACGGTAAATCCTGATTTTTTTGTGCTGCAATCACCTGCTCTTTGGTTGCCGCTAACACCTCAACAAAGCTTTGCTGTGCAGACAATGTATTGCGCTGAACCAGAGTATTGATGAAAAAGCCCACCAAAGAATGTAACTCGCAATAGCGGCGATTCGCTACCGGCACGCCAATGCGCGGCGTACGTTTGCCAGCATAGCGATAGAAAAACACCTGCAAGCTACTGAGCAATAACATGAATAAACTTGCGCCATGGCGATGCGCAAGCGCTTGAAGCTGTTCAACTTCTTGATAAGACAATTGCAGTGTTTGACTTTGCATCGGCGCAGGGCCATTAGGCTGCCTGATATGTTGCGGCGTGAGTAGCTCTTCATCATCACTGCCTTGCAACAATTGCTGCCAATACGAGAGCTGGCTGTGCGCATCGGCACTGGATAGCCACTGCTGCTGCCAAGCGGCGAAGTCACCATAATTAATCGTCTGCGGTACGTGAGTTAACGTCTTACCCTCAGCAAGCAACTGATAAGTGCGACTAATATCCGCAAGGAGAAGGTCAAAACTCCACGCATCACTGGCGATATGGTGCATCACCAGTACCAGCTCAAAGCGTCCCTCTGCGCGTTTTAACAATGCAGCTCTGAAGTTTTCGCCTTGTTCCAGCGCAAATGGTTGCTGATAAAATGTCTCTACCCATGCGACAATATCCGCGTCAGACTGCGTCGTCACATCAAGCGACTGCCAGTTCAACTGCTGCTCGGTTAAGCGCTGCTGCCACTGCCCGTCTTGATCTTTCACATACGCATGTCGCAAGGCGCCTTGTTGCTCTAACACCTGTTTAAGCGCAGTTTGTAAGTGCGTGTCGATGACGTCCCCAAGCAACGTTAAGCTAGCACCAATATGATATGCACTACTCGTAGGCTCAAGTTGCCATAAGAACAATTGTCTTTGTTGTTGTGCGCTCAGTGGATAAGCGGTTTGGGCCAATGTAGGGATCGCCACTTGATGTGCTTTGGTATTAATACTCTCTCGTACTAGCTGACAAAAATCAGTAAATTTATGCGCGGCAAATACCGCTGTCGGATCAATTTGGCACTCACATGTCTCTTGTACTTTTGCCAGTAGCAAAGCGGCCTTAATTGAGCTGCCACCTAAGGCAAAAAAATCGGCATCATTGCTGTTCACTGGATAGCGAAGGACTTCTTGCCACAACTCAGCCAAGGTATGTGTGAGGGTATCCCAGTCTTGCTGGTCTTCACCACCATGACTGATGGATAGCTGCTGTAATTGAGCGAGGTTAAAAACCCCGTAGGTCGCCAGCTTATCCTCATTGAGTAATTTCATGCACGCGCTGCGCTGTAATTTACCGCTGGAGGTTTTTGGTAATCCGCCTTGGTCTAATAACACCACCAATTCAGGGCAATGACCAAATTGCTCAATGATAAAATCTCTGATAATTTTTGCGCTTTGTTGCGCTGGCACCTCATTGCGGTACACATTGGCGGTTTCAATGGCAATACCTATGCCTTCACCGCTTTCTTCGCTTGGTACCGGAAATGCCGAGACGCGGCCTTGACGCACAAAGCTGATGGCGCCTTCAATTGCGCGCTCAATATCTTGTGGATAGACATTGTGACCATTCATGATGATCAAATCTTTTTGCCGACCAGAGATGTACAGTTGACCATCATGTATGTACCCAACGTCTCCCGTCCTCAGCCAACGCTTGCCAGCATGCTCAACAAATGTCTCTTGTGTCGCTTTATCATTGCGCCAATACCCAAGTGCAATGCTTGGGCCGCTGGCCCAGATCTCACCAATGCCGCCCTCTGCAACTTCATCAAAGCTCGAAGAACAAGTAATACGCACCTGATGTTCACTAGCCGATATGCCGCACCCAACCTGATGGCCATATTCTTCAGTATCACGCGTATCAGCAACCTGCTGATACACTGCTTTACCCGATGCCAAGGCTTGATTATCAAATGCCTTAATAACCGCACCCTGTGCAGGAATACTGCCAGTCACAAACAAAGTGCCTTCGGCAAGGCCATAACAGGGGTAAAGCGCGTTACTATCGAAACCTTGCGCTGCATATTTGTCGGCAAAGTTCAGTAAAGTGTCGTGACGAATGGGCTCTGCGCCGGAGAAAAACACCCGTAAACTGCTCAAGTCAATGTCTGCAATTTGCTTGTCTTTAATGCGCTCAATACACAGACGATAAGAAAAATCAGGGCCGCCACTGATGGTGGCACGATATTGGGAAATCAGCTGTAGCCAGCGCGCTGGGCGTTCCATAAAGTAACGCGGTGAACACAAGATCAATTTAAAACCGGTATATATCGGTTGTAATAACCCGCCAATCAAGCCCATGTCATGGAACAGCGGCAACCAGCTCACTATGATATCATCGCGACTGTTCTCTAGCCCCTCAGCAATGGCTTTTTCATTGGCAATCAAGTTGCCATGACTCACCATCACCCCTTTGGGTTTGGCCGTTGAACCTGAGGTATATTGTAAAAATGCAATGTCATCACTTTTAGCACAGTAGCGCTCAACGTCTTCAATTTGCTCACAAAACTCGTCAATCACCAGCATTTTACTGCCATGGACTTGCTCAACCAATGCCTCGACTGTAGCAGTATAACGTGCTGTTGTTAGCACAAGTGCTGCTTCTGAGTCTTCCGCAATGCCCACAGTACGGGCAATATGCTGGGCTTTGGTCGATTCTGGTGGAAAGCTCGGAATAGCGGTCACACCTAAATACTGACAAGCTAAAAAGCTGGTCACGTACTCAATGCCGGTATCCATCAAGATCAGCGCTCTGTCGCCTGCCACAACGTGATTTTTTAAATGACTGGCCACCATTAAGCTCTGTGCATACAGCTCTCCATAGCTCCATGGTGTGTGTGCTTTTTTATCAACACATACCAGCGCCGTTTTGTCTGGCTGCTGCGCAACATGCTGCGCTAAATGATCCATGATGGTAATGGCGTTCATGATTTACTCCATGAGATATAACTAGCAATGCGCATCGTGTTTGGTGCTTTTACCGCTCACACTATGTAAAGAGAATGCTTAATGCGCTTAAGTAATTGAGTGTTGTATGGCGGGGTCCGCCTGATCGCAATGTGACGTGATAGTTGAGTCTATAATGTCAGTGCTTGGCCTCGCCTATATCACTGACTATCTGACTCACTCTCACTTATTGGCCTGATCTATTGCGCCATGGCCTGGCGTAAACTTAACGGGCGCATATCAGTCCAATGGGTTTTGATATGTTCAAGGCAAGTTGCTTTATCGCCACTCACACCGGTGTCTTGCCAGCCACCGGGTATCGTCTTGTAACTCGGCCATAAAGAGTATTGTTCTTCGTGGTTAATGATTACTTTAAAAGTGCCATTTTCGTTGTCAAAGCTCATCACATTTTTCCAAAAATTAGACTGTCGCCACTGTGACGCGCGACAGTCTAGGATTTTTAGTCTTTTTTCACGCTAAGTGTGATTTCACTGACTTTGTTTTGCTTGATCTGTGCATCTGTGTACGGCAAATCAATCAATCCCTTACCTGCTGCATAGTGCTCGCTGGCATCAGAAAAGTGTGGTGAATTTGGATTATTACTCTGCGAGTAAGTCAATAGACCACGGGCTTGCGGACCATGCTGATCGAAGCCGACCACCATCATCCAGCTAGAACCATAGTTGATTGGATAGCCGTCCGTGCTCAAACCGGTGCTCACTGTCCAGTTTTCGTTTAATACTTCTTTTAAAGGCGGCGCCAGTTGCGGTGCAAACGAAGTCAGATCCATCGCATTGGTTGTCGAGTAGATGTTAAAACCACCACTATTGTGCTCAGCACCAGGCCAAGGGATACGTCGATCACCCTTTTGTAAATACTGTAACTCGCCCAATGGTGCATCAATGGCAAAGCCTGCATTTTCAAGGTGCTTACTTGCAGCCAATAGCTTAACCAAGGTTGCCTTGTCCGCTTTGACGATACTTGGCGTCACAGCAGGAAATACTGGGTTAAACTGCACCAGTAAATTTTCATCTTCCAATAAGCTGAAGAACTCCTTTGCAAGCGGTGCAGACACAGAGTTTGCATTAAATTTACCATCCCACTTTGCAAAAGCACGACATGCAGGGTCGACAGGCATACTTAAGGTGTCAGTGACTTTAAGCGTTTGGCCTGCATACAATGCACACGCAGCCATTACCGTTGGTTTGTACAGCTCAAACGACGCACTGGTGCCTGTGACGATGCTTTCTAGTTCATGACGATCAAACTTACCATCTGCACCACGAGCAAAACGCAATAAGTTTAAGTTGTAGCGAGTACGACGTGTTTGCTTATAATCAGTGTGGCCATACAGTGGCGAGTAGCCGGTCAGTTTTTCATTTAGGTTCGTCAGCCAGTATGAATTATTAGCATTTTGCACGTAATCTTGACGACGTAACTTTGGTGCGCGCTCATAGGGAACTTCTTGCTGGTAGACCAATGCACTGCTGGTGCCCGGTAAGACAGCCATACGTGTATTTTTATACACTTGTGAAATCACTGGATGTGAACGCAACAACTCTTCACCCATTGCAGGTAAATCAGGCACGTTAGAATCATCGATATAGAACACTTCACCTTGGTTGTCTGCCACAAGGGTATTGTTAAACGCCAACCCATCTAACGTTTTAAAGGTATCGATGAACTCGTCTAGGTTATTGGCACGGTTCATAGCCAACCAATGATCAATCCCTTCTAAGTTATTTAGATTGGTATCGCGTACAACATAGGCATTTTTGTCATCCCACTTGAAGTTTTTCTGATCTTCAAGCACATAACCAATTGGCGTCGTGAAGTAGTCTTTCTTCATGGTGATCACGCCCATCGGCGTCAGCACGTCAACATTAACCTGCTTTTTCTCAATATCTTGCCATTGGCCATCAAATTTATATTGCAGCGGGTTTGTAGGGTTTAACTCAAGCTGATAGATGACTTCATGACGTGCTGCTGAGTAGGTATGTGTCCAAGCAATGTTTTGGTTAAAACCGATATTCACAATTCCTGGTACACCCACCACTGACGCCCCCATGGTGCTAAAGTCGCCTTCTACACTGGCGTGGTTAGCCCAAAACCTCAGGTTACCATTAAATGGGAAATGTGGGTTTGCAAGTAATAAACCGCGGCCATTGTCAGTCACTTCATGACCTAATGCCCAACCGTTCGAGCCCTGTGTAAGTTGCTTTGGTTTATAGTCCGTATTGCTTGCCATTAACCAAGGCTGTGACGCTTCACTCTCTTGTTTCGCAATCACAGGTAGCCATTCAGTGCCTGTACCTGGATTTGCTTGAAGAATTTGTACCAGTAAACGGCCTATGCTGTTTTGAACCGCAGACGCTAACACAGATGCAACGACATCAACACCTTCAATCGGCTTAACCCACGCTTTGCCGTCACATGCCGGTGCCAGCGTCGCTTTGCCCAGATTGACATCTTGTAGGTACTGGTTATAGCCCGCAGCAAAACCCTCTGCTAGTGCTCGTGTATCTGCTGAAAGATTAGCATATTCACGCTCAACTCGACCGCGTAAGTCAATAATTTTATAGCCTAAATCTAGGCTCACAAAAAAGTTATCTTGACCGTTTTTATGTGGCCCAAGATACTTGGCACGTTCGCCTTTAACACGCACATAACCATCTGCCAAAATACATGCATGATCTTGTGCCTGCGCATACGCATTGCCATATCCTAAACCGAATAAAGATTTCGCCTGAATATGCGGAATACCATGTTCGGTACGCGTGATCTTAACATCTTCATTCAAATTCACAGACGCTGTGCTTGCCTCTGCGCCAATATGGACACCAGATAAGGCGCAAGCAGCCAAAATAGGTACTAATGTAGATTTTAACTTCATAACTTTCCTTAAGTTCTTAAACACTGTTAAAAATTTAAACCCGTGCACTCAAGACGATACAAACCGCAAAAAACCAAAGAAAATAACAAGAATATTTATTGCAAAATGAGCAATTAAGGTTGCGAAAAAGGACCTGTTTTTAACTCAAGGTTAATTTGCGTTTAATTAGCAAAACCAAACAAAACACTTGACTGTTAATAGAAGATCAAAATAACATAATAGTGATAATAATTCGCATTATCTATTACGGATTAACTTTTAGGACAAATAGGAGTAAATGACAGTGCAGCTGTGCAACAAGTGGTCTAAGGTGATTGCTGAGAATGAAGCAAAATTACTGGCTTATTTGAATAATATCCTACGCTGCCCATATCTGGCCGAGGACGCCTTACAAGATACGTTTTTACGCTTATCAGGAATGTCAAAGTGTCAAGATTGTCAGGTTAAAAACACCAAAAGCTATTGCTATCAAGTTGCTAGAAATATCGCCATTGATATGATCCGAAAACAAAACCGCGAATCTTTAGTTGATTTAGAATCAATCCAAACAGAACAATTCGACGATGAAAGCTCAAATATTGAAGAAAGATATATTGACGCGCAGTTGTCTGACAAAGTAAATAGCACCATCGGCAAGCTGTCTAAACGCCATCAAAATGTAGTGAGCTTTTATCGAGATGGGCGCTTAAAACAAAAAGAAATCGCCAAGATGTACCATATTTCACCAACATTAGTGAATTTTATGATCAAAGAAGCCATTCAATCATGTCAAAATGAATTGCAGGCTGGCGCTGTTGTAGCGCACTAATCAGGTAAACCCAAAATACCTTTTACATTAAGCTTGGCGGCGATAAAGTCGCCATGAGATACGTACATCAGCCCCGCTAACTTGCGAACGGTGTAATCTTCCTGAGGATCTAATTTGCCATCTGCAAATGCAACCATCCACAATAACTCAATCACTTCAATGCGCGCTTCTTCACTGGTATTGTCATTGACAACTTTAACAAAACGGTGCAAATCAATCGCTTCATCGACTAACTGCTGTGCCTTACTAAAAATAAGGTCACTGCTATGCGCCGATAACTGACAATGCTGCTGCAACAACTGAGTTATCATCTTTAACTCATCAGGCGCAATCTCATTATCTGCCCTCATCACCTCTACCATCAACGCACCTAATGCTGTCGCAAAATCTACTGGAGCCTCTTGCTGAGGCTGAGCGTCTAATTTAGCCAAAAATAATCGTATACGTTCTAACAATTGTCGCCCCTTTTGATACAATTAACAGACAGATACCCTTTTCAATGGTGCTAAGTAAGCATGCAATCTCGCACAACACTTATCAACAAAATCACTGTAAAAGTGCTGATATTAACGTCACTTGGCTTACTCAGTGCATGTAGCTTCACACCAAATAAGATAGGAATTGCTGAAAAGTACTATGATTTTGACCACCAAATCCATTACGAACAAATTAAGTATAACGATGACCACTACTATTTGCAGATAAAAGCCGATTCTTACGAGCACTTTTCACAACAAAGCATTTTTTTACTGCGCCACAGTCAAACCCTATGCCGTGGCGCTCAACCCCAAATATTATTGCATGGTGGCGTACAAAAATTTGACCGTTTACCGCTTTATCCCCGCCCTTATCAACCGGATCTGAGAGCAGATGTGAAGTGTGTAAAGGAAATAAATCGTGCGTTAAAAACCAGCACTCAGCGATAAAGTGCTGGTTCATCAAAGCAAATTAGTCTTTATATCCCCAAGGCGCTTTAGGTGCTTTCACCGGCTTCGTTAAATCAAAGTCGACTCTAAACTCACGCCCTTCACGCACCAAACGATACGTAAATTTGTCATCATAGATAAACATTTGCCAAGTGTTCCCCATCGATTGAGGAATAGCATGTGCAATAAATAGTTCTTTAGAATATTGATCCGCTGGGAATGATTGCACATTGTCAAAACCTGCATCGACCGTGTGACCACCATACATAGTCGATTTATCATCACTGCCATCTTTATGACGGTGGTCGTGTTTCAGGCTCAAACCGCTACCTGTTTTAGTAATGATCCAAGTACGTGACGCATCTTTACCTACGTGAAACGGGACTTGAAGCTCACGCTCGTTACAACGACGAACATGCATTACCAGCCTTTCTTCGCTAAATGCACTTGGACCCTGATTATCAACAGTCACCTTGCCTTCATATGCCTTGCCACAATGCGCTTTGATTTTGTCAAAAAAAGCATCATGAGTTGGGATAGATACAAGCGGAGCAGGACGGGCAAAAGCGGCGCTACTGGCAAACACCGTTGCAGCAGCCAACAGAGAAGCTGAAAACTTATTCATCGATATGTTCCTAAATATGAAAAGCCAAAGACTAAAACGCCTTTGGCATAATGGCAAAAAAATGCGATGGTTAGCCAGAAATCTATCTGATCACTGCCACGGTCTTGCTGACTTTAATTGGTGTTCAAAGGCATCGATATGGTGATTCAGTTGCTCAGTCTCTCCGATAAAGTCTAAGCCACTGAGTAGCCTTGCTTTAATATCTGAGCGAACCTCGAAAGAAATATCCGCAAAATGCTCACTACAGATCACCTGTTTTTCTAGATCAATTTCAATATGTACCTGTGGATGCGCGTCACACACAGCAAACAAATCATCCAGTATCTCTGCTGGCAGTGCAATGCAAAGCATCTGATTGTTGCCACAGTTATTGAAAAAGATATCTGCGAAACTCTCTGCCAAGATGACACTAAAGCCATATTGCTTGAGTGCCCAAGGGGCATGCTCACGAGATGAACCACAGCCAAAATTATCACGGGTCAATAATACAGTCGCGCCTTGATAACGTTCAAAATTTAGCGCAAATTCTGGATCAGACTCGCCGTTGTCTAAATATCTCCAATCATAAAACAGCGCTTTATCAAAGCCATCTCGACTTGTTGACGTGAGAAATTGTTTAGGAATAATCTGGTCTGTGTCGACATTATTTTTATCTAATGGCGCCATTAATCCACTGTGATATTTACTCATCTCTGCGCTCCTCGAATATCAGTAAATCGGCCTGCGATTGCCGCCGCCGCCGCCATTGCGGGACTGACCAAGTGAGTACGTCCACCACGGCCTTGACGTCCTTCAAAATTACGATTTGAAGTGGATGCACAGCGCTTACCCGAACCCAACCTGTCGTCATTCATCGCCAAGCACATAGAGCACCCAGGCTCACGCCACTCAAAACCTGCCGCGATAAATATATCAGCTAACCCTTCTTGCTCAGCCTGCTGTTTGACTAAACCAGAACCGGGTACTATCAACGCTTCGACGCCGTGCGCCACTTGCTTACCTTCGACAATTTTTGCTGCGGCACGTAGGTCTTCAATACGGCTATTGGTACAAGAGCCAATGAATACAGTATCAACAGTGGCATCTGATAACCTCTGACCAGCTTCAAGCCCCATATAACGCAGTGCCGAACGCATGGAATCTGCTTTGATCAAATCTTGCTCTTCATCAGGATTTGGAATGGGCTCATCAATACCAATTACTTGTTCAGGGCTTGTGCCCCACGTCACCTGAGGCTGAATGTCTTCCGCCGCCATTTCAACCACACGATCAAATTGCGCACCTTCATCCGAATGTAGCGTTTTCCAGTAGGCAACAGCGTGCTTGAAGTCTTCACCTTTCGGCGCAAAAGGACGCCCCTCTAGATACGCATAGGTTATGTCATCTGGTGCGATCAGCCCTGCTTTTGCCCCCATCTCTATACTCATATTACATAACGTCATACGTGATTCCATCGACAAGGCTTCGATAGCAGTGCCGCAGAACTCAGCAACATAGCCAGTGCCGCCTGCCGTACCGAGCTCGCCGATCACGGCCATAATTAGGTCTTTTGCAGTCACTGTAGGGCGAAGCAATCCATTGATCTGGATTTTAAGCGCCTTGGCTTTTTTCTGTTGCAGTGTTTGCGTTGCCAACACATGCTCAACCTCAGAGGTACCAATCCCATGTGCTAATGCCCCAAAAGCACCATGGGTCGAAGTATGACTGTCACCACATACTATGGTTGTCCCGGGTAATGTGATCCCTTGCTCAGGGCCCATCACATGGACAATACCCTGATTGATCGACTCTAAGTCATAAAGCTGAACACCAAATTCAGCACAATTAATTGCCAGTGCTTGAAGCTGATTTTTACTCACTTCACTGGCCGCATCAATTGAGCGACTTTTGGTAGATACGTTATGATCCATGGTCGCAAAGGTTTTTTCTGGACAACGTACTGGACGGTTTTTCTCTCTCAGGCCAGCAAATGCTTGCGGAGACGTCACCTCATGCACTAAATGCCTATCGATATACAGTAAATCAGTCTGCTCATTAATTTGTGCAACCACATGAGATTGCCAAATTTTATCGTATAAAGTCTGTGCCACTTGCTACATCCTTCCTTTAAAAACGAATCTTAAATACGATCAACAATCGCTTGGGCAACATCTTGCGTGGTGTACCCAGCCTGTGGATAGATGTCTGGCGTACCCACCCCTTGTGCTACAGCCTCTGCCACAGCTTTTTCAATGCGTCTGGCCGCTTCATCTTCACCCAGTGAGTAACGCAGCATTAATGCCGCACTTAAAATTTGCGCAATGGGGTTTGCAATGCCCTTTCCTGCAATATCGGGGGCCGAGCCACCAGCAGGTTCATACAAACCAAACCCTGACTGATTTAAACTCGCTGACGGTAATAACCCCATAGAGCCGGTGATCATGGCGCATTCATCAGACAATATATCGCCAAATAGATTGTCACATAACAGCACATCAAACTGACCCGGTTGCTTCACCAACTGCATTGCCGCATTGTCTATATAAATATGCTCAAGCGTCACGTCTGGATACTCTTGGCTTACTTCAATCACCACTTCACGCCATAACACACTCGAAGCGAGTACATTCGATTTATCAACCGATGTCACATGGTTACGACGTAAACGCGCTGCATCAAAGGCAAACCGTGCAATACGCTCGATTTCTTTGCGGCTATATTTTTGCGTATCGAAAGCAAATTCACTGTCACCACTGCCTTGGCGGCCCTTTTCACCAAAGTAGATGCCGCCTGTCAGCTCTCGTACACACAAAATATCAAACCCTTGTGCACTGATGTCTTCTCGCAGTGGAGACGCGGCGCTCAGAGCAGGTAAAAGCTGTGCGGGCCTAAGGTTACAAAATAAACCAAAGTGTTTTCTGAGCGGCAATAAGGAAGCGCGCTCGGGCTGTTTTTCTGGTGGTAAATCGGCCCATTTAGGTCCACCAACAGAGCCAAATAAAATCGCATCCGCTTGCTCGCACGCTGAGAGTGTATGAGCTGGCAGTGCTTCACCAAATTCATCGATTGCAGCACCACCAATGGCTTGATGAACCAAATTTAATTTAAACGCAAACTCTTCGCTAACACGCTCAAGCACTTGCTGGGCGGCTGTCATGACTTCTGGACCTATGCCATCACCTGCCAATACCGCAACTTGGTAACTTTTTTGACTCATCCTGCTTTCCTTTGTTGTTTAAGATCTGACACTTTTCGCGCCCTATCAATTAAGTTGTAAACGCGGATCATTGCTCTGGCAGATGCTTCAACGACATCTGCAGCAAGACCTGCACCGTGATACTGACGACCATCATATTTCGCAATAATATTGACCTGACCAAGTGAGTTAGCCCCTTGGCCTGTGGCATCAAGGTTATATTCAATCATCTCCACAGCTTGACCAGTGATCCGCTCAATCGCTAAAAATGCTGCTTCGACTGGGCCATTGCCTGTCGCCGCCTCCTGAATGAGTTCACCACCAAGGCTCATACCCACCGTCGCACTGGCAATGGATTGAGAATTAGAAGACGCGTTGACAAACTGCAACTGATAAAACTCATCTTGTTCTGCGAGTTTGTTAAAGTAAATCATGGCTTCTAAGTCGTAGTCATATACCGTACCTTTCTGATCCGCCAGCTCCAAAAAGCTGCGATACAGCTGGTCCATATCATAATCTTCAGCTTGATAACCCAATTCAGATAGACGGTGTTCAATGACGTGTCGACCAGAACGTGAGGTCATATTCAGTTGATTATTAGGTACACCCACCATTTCTGGAGCCATAATTTCATAGGTATTTTGCGCTTTTAGAACGCCGTCTTGGTGAATACCAGAACTGTGTGCAAACGCATTCTCGCCCACAATGGCTTTATTTGGCTGTACTGGCATATTGCAAATGGTCGCGACTTGGCGAGAAGCACGATAAATTTCTTCACTGCGAATATCCGTATGGACTTTCAAATGGTCTGCTCGCATTTTCATGATCATCGCCACTTCTTCCAACGAGCAGTTACCCGCACGCTCCCCAATTCCATTGATAGTGCACTCAATTTGTCTTGCCCCTGCTTGCACAGCTGCAATTGAATTGGACACGGCTAAACCCAGGTCATTGTGACAATGTACACTCAGTCTTGCTTTATCAATATTTGGCACGTTGTTGCGCAAATGGTGGATAATGGCTGAAAACTCATCAGGCGTGGTGTAACCCACTGTGTCGGGAATATTAATCGTTGTAGCACCGGCATTTATGGCACGCTCAACCACTTTACATAAATCTGCGTATGGCGTACGACCAGCATCCTCACAGGAAAACTCAACATCATCGGTATACTTTAAAGCTTGTCTGATCGAACGCTCTGCCATCTCAATAACATCATCTAACGATTTACGTAATTTATGCTCTAAATGCAGCGGGCTCGTCGCGATAAAGGTATGAATACGAGGTCTTTGCGCCCCTTGCAATGCTAACCCACACGCATCAATGTCTTTTGGCATTGCACGCGCTAGGCCGCATATCACAGGCCCTTTGACCTCATGTGCGATACGCTGAACAGCCCGAAAATCAGCAGGACTCGATACCGGGAAACCCACTTCCATCACATCAACATTCAGTCGACTAATGGTGTGTGCCAGCTGAATCTTGTCTTCTTCTGTCAAGCTCGCTTTAAGTGCTTGCTCTCCATCTCTTAATGTTGTGTCAAAAATCCAAACCTTGTCCTGCATTCCTATTTCCTCGCTCGCGCAAAATAAAAAACCCCGCTCGTTGGCGGGGTTTGCTATTTGGTTGCTCATAAACGCAACTAAGCCCCGCCCTTATCTAAATTAATCAGTAAGAGGTTAAGCAAAGTTGTCAGTAACGTGATGTTTTCCATTGTGAGCAATCGTACCTGTTGATGTATTAATTATGTTTTAACATGCCTAAAAACAGCAAAGCAAGCATAAAAATTTCAATTAAAACCAAAAAACCCCCAGATTAAAAAACAAAAAAACCCCAAAAAAACACAAAGTAGAATATATAATGCATTCGATAAGCAATTTACCCTATGTGTTACTACAAATTTTGCTCAAGGCTAAATTAAATATTAAGTGTAAAAAAACCGCCAAAAAAGGCGGCTTTTTATGGTTTATCTTCGTCTACGTATAGCTAAAAATAATAATCCCAACAGACTCACGATGCCCCAACTCCCTCCCCCATCACTTTGATCAGGGCTTTTATTCGGTGTCTCACTTTTACCGTCATCTGGGTCCGTGCCACCATCACCTGGGTCCGTACCACCGTCACCTGGGTCCTTACCTCCATTATCAGGGTCTGTATTATCATTTTGCTCTTCAACAACGACGTTAACTTCAAATGATCGCACAGTCGTCTGCTCCCACAGCACATTCAATGTCACTACATAAGTGCCCGCATCACTGAACACGTGCGTTATTACGGGATCACTTAATGCATCACCCAGTGACTGTTCATCTACATACCATTGGTATCGAATCGCCTCCAAGGGCTCGCTTGTAATGAACTTTGCAGTAAGCTGAGTTTGCTCTTTTTCAGTGATTGATTGAGGTAAGGTAATATCCAGTTCAACAATCTTTGGGGTGACTAAATCAACCACTTTCTCGCTTTTGTCGACCAGAACACCATTTTGATACACTTCCCTTTTAACAGTATAAATTCCAGCAGCTTCATACTGATGCTCTGGCTCAGCGAGATAGGAAACTGTGCCATCTCCAAAGTCCCAAAAGTATCCCGAGCTATCATTTGCCAAAACCAACGGGGAACTTAAACAACATAAAACTGCCCACACATTCCTTATTTTCCAATCCATGAATCAATTCCAATTTTCAAATTTAAGTATATTAGCTGATGCCTAGTGTATATATAACACACAACCCCATCAGCAGTAACGCAATAACGCAATTACTAATACATAGGTATTAATTACAAATCTAATGACCAATAGGTATAATGAAAATTGGCTAACAAACGCGCTTATTTACTTCCATACCTACACAAGTCACATTCCTTTGCATAGTACCAAATTTAAATATAATTTAACACTTTATATACATGATATTTTTTTAATAAACTTTTATTTACTTCTTCGAGCTTTTACTTTAGCATCTAAAACAGTTCAATTAATAGACAACTTAGAATGCCAAAAGGAAACGGCTTTTGATGTTTTTAAAGCTTAACGGAAAATGACTGTTTGGCATTTTACGCATTAAATTCATACAAGGAGATTAAAATGCGCATTGGTGGTTTCCCCTTCGCATTGGGGATGGTAAGTCTATCTTTGATAGGTGCAAGCAGCATTCAAGCAGCTGAATTAAAACCTATCATCAATCAGGAGCACTTGTGGGGTTCACCGATCTCCAGTCCTGTGCTCAAACCCACTTATTTTACTGCACAAAATGTAAGCGCCCCAAAAACTAAAAATACGTCAGGCGCATTAGAGCACCGCCTTGTCAAAGTGAAAGGTAGCAAAACAAAGTATGAGCATTACCAATCTTACTTTAATGGTTACCCAGTTGTAGGTGGGCAATTTGTTCTCGTTAAAAATAATGGCGAGATAATCCAAGGTTTAGGTCAAGTCCTTTCGTTAGATAAATCAACTCAGTTTATTGACGATGTTATTTTTCAACTTGATGAAAAACGTATCAAAACACAGCTTGAATCGGTGTTGAAAACAGAAGATTTTGAAAGCTTCTCCTTCTCAAAAGTATATAAAGCTTGGAAAGGCAACCTGATCCCAGCATTTTCAGTTCGCGTTAAATATAAAGATAGAATCGAAGATCAACTATTAAATGCCAGCACTTTACAAGTATTAGATAAGAAAAGTGGCGTTGATAAATTCACGCCCGCAAATACTGAGTATGTTGCGGCAGGTGGCATTGGAGGCAATGAAAAACTCGGCGCGATTTGCTACTCACCAAGCCCATCCAGTATGACAAATTGTGTTGCCTATCAATTTGATCAATATACTACTGCGAGTACAGAGCTGATTTTTGAAGATACGACCGTAAATAGCCCGCTCATTTTCAGTGATTTTGGCGGTTACCCATTTATTGTCAAAAAAGTCGGTAATCAATGCTTCTTTGAGAATCAATATGTTAAAACAATTGACTATCCAGTCGATCAGGAAGCCGCATTTTCTTTTGATTGCAGCACCAGCACAGAACACTTTAATAAAACGCAAATAGATGACTTTTATTGGAATAACTTTAGCTACTCGGGACTAAACGACGCCCATTTTTATGGCGGCTTAGTCATGCAGTATTACCATAAGCTATTCTCAGATCTTTACCCAACACTCAATAATGACTGCAGTTATTCAGGCTATTGTATCAAGCAGTTAATGCAACGTGTGAGCAACGACTCATTAGGATCAGCACAAGCCTTTTGGGATGATATCTATACGAATTACGGCACCGGTGATGGTGGCGCAACGAGTTACTCCCATACGACTTTAAGTCTTGTCGCACACGAGTCTGCGCATGCGATAACCTACTGGAACAGCGGTCTTGGTGGCAATGGTGAAGCGGGCGCATTCAATGAAGCATTCTCAGACATAGCAAGTATTGCTGCACTAAGCTATCTTCAAACAGGCGTGAGTGGCAGCTATACAACCTCACAGGCATATTTAAACCAAACATCTGACAATAGCAATGCTTTAAAAGATAGAAAGTGGTGGTATGCGTGGGATGTGTTTTATTCAGACGTCGCAGGTCGACATTTTGCACTGCCTTCAGCTGATGGAAAAGGGTTAGATCACCTTTCCATGCTTACACCAGGTGAGTCGCACTATAATATCGCAGGCCTATTTAGAAAGGCATTTTATGAATTGGTTAAATCCAAAAACTGGACTGTAGAAGAAGCATTCAAGCTGTTTATTAAGGCCAATGTTGACTGCCTACCAAGTAATGCCAGCCTTGCTGATGCCTCATTCTGTTTGCTTTCTCAAGCATCAAATTTCAATGAAAGCCGCACAGCTGCACAAGCTGAAGAGGATGTAGATACGGTTTTGGTGTCTGTCGGTTTAGTGGCACAAAATTCCAATAAGTCTACATTCGACTTAGATGTCTTTGCGCAGTATGACGAAATTGCGTTCGATTTAACCTCTATCCCCGCCAACGAAATCGCACGCATTGATATCAAGTGGGGAGATGGTACCTCTGACTCATGGTCTAGTCATAGCGCACAAGCCATCCAGCCATATTTAGCACGTAGACAGTCTGTAGCAATCGACGCGCTCAATTTATTTGAGCTCACGGTGACTAAACATAACAACTCGCAGCTTTATGCAGGTCGACACTATTTTAGTAAAGCATATGACAGTTGTGCACCGACCATTAATCAGCCCAATACTTTATTTTCTACAAACGTAAGTTTAAACGAGACACCTTTGACACTTACAGCTCAAAGCTACCAGTCTGTCATCGCTGATGCCGCCGTTTTAAACCGTGGCACACAAAACACATTATTTGTCGGTCAGAACCTGAACGGTCAGTCAGTTACGGTGTTATTAGATAGCAACTATGATGGCATTTACAGTGCAGAAGAAGCACTCACTCAAAATGCGACCGTATCCAATGGTCAAATCACATTTAATATCGACAGCCAAGTGGGCCTTGGAAAGTCTCTATTAAGAGTCGTGATTGGGAGTAGCTATGATTACTTTACAACATGTGGCTATTTAAGCCGTGGACAAGTCGTTGACTTCAAGGTGACAACAGAGCAGCCTGCTATTCCAATCTCAGCGGATTTTGAATATTCCATCCTAGACGGTAATAAGGTTAAATTCACCAATACCACGACACTGGATGAAACGAGAAACCCGGCTTATCATTGGGACTTTGGATTTGATACACCAACTAGTGACCGTAGAGATCCTGCAGACGTACAATACCCAGATGTCACAGCAAGTTACGATGTCACGCTCACAGTGAGTTACCAGGATGGTTCAGGCGAGTCAGCCACGGTCAATAAGCAGATCAGCATCACTGAGCAACCTACAGGTTCCGACCTTTGCTCAGTCAGTCGCATCATACCGACATCCGAAAATGCGTTATATATTGACGAGCTGTCGCTCTCGACTGACTGGAACAACCTAACCTATATCGATGGCTCACTAGGTTCGAATGCGTCTGGCTACAGTTCACATATCACTGATGTGACTTTCAAACAACAACGCGAACTGACGGTTAATGTGCTGTCCAACGTCATCCCTAGATCGACCGCCCAAACATTGATAGAAGACACCGACAATCATGTGCGCTTCACAATTTGGATAGACTCAAATAACGATGGGAAACTGTGGAGACGAGAGGCAAACTTCTCTAATTCGAGCAGTAATTATTTGCTGGACTGTAATGTTGATGATACTTGTCGGATCAAAGTCAGTCAGTCTCTGAGGTTACCGTACCTATACTCATGGGATCCAAAACGCTTTACGCTCAGAGCTAAACTCGAAGAATACCCATCGAATAGTCGCAGAGCAGATGGTTGTAAAAACTTCTATGACGGCGAGGTCTCGGATGTCAGTTTCATAGTTGAAGCAATCTAACTCCTAGCTCAAACCTTTTAATTTTTAGTAGTAAGGACTCACCAAACAAAGTTTGGTGAGTGCCTGAGCATGCGCTCGAAAACTTTTTAACTGTTTTTAAGGGAATAACATACCTATGAAATTATTAAGTCTTTCTGTTGCACTCGCTTTAGGTGCAACTTCAACACTGGCACTTGCAAATAACATTAATCCGGTTATTGGCGAAGCTAATTATGAGCTTTCTCAAGCACAGGTAATTGATAAAAATGCGGCGCTCACTAAGCGCTTAGCGCAGCATGGTCTGAATGCTAAAACAAGACCGCATTTATTCAACCTGATCGAACAAAGAGCCAACTCAAAAGTTAGCGGTGTTATACCTTCGACTTTGAACCAGGCACAAGCAAACTGTACTAGTGCAAACAAAGAACTGTGTTCATTCTTTATACACACAGGTGTGAGTATCAGAACCGATACCAGAACAAATAAACCACACCTTGTCGTTACTGCATTGAACTCTAAGTCTTATAATACTGAATACACAATGCTAGATATTGTGTTGATGAACGAAAAAGGCGAGTCCCTCACGCTACCAAAATACGTGGAGTTTTTTGGTGAAGGGGAAGAGCAAAAACGTAAAGAAATTCTTTCATCAACACCACTAGAAAATATCCTAACGAAATTACAAGGATCTGATGCTATCTATGCTGATGCATGGGTAACCGTTATCTACACCAATGCAAATGGTACTCAAGTGGTCGAAGATCAGAACGTCATCGTTGAGTATTCACTACCAACATTGCTTGATCAAATCGCTGCTGTAAATGCAAAAGCAAATGCTAAAGGCGCTGATTTTACAGTGATGGCTGGCCCAGAGCCAATTATTCACCACCCGAAAGACACGCGTTCAAAAACAAATACACCAGATAATAAAATCACAATTTGCTTGAACCGTAATTATGGGGATTGTGACTATGAAAATATTTATCCAATTTCAACACCAAATGATCAGCTGAAATTGAAGATCCCATTCCAAGGTGAGTACACGTTAACAGGTAAAGTAAAGCGTATTTATCGCCCTGACTGGACTGTCCTTGAAGCTGTCGAAACGGCTAATGGCGTTAAACTTGAAGTTGGTAATGGTGGCAAACCTGTTCCTAAACCAGCTGTCGTTAATTTAGGATCAAACATCTTTATTCAAACCAAAGAAGGCGGTGGTGCCAATGAAATTGCCGGTGACCAATATCAAGATATCGCCAACTTCTTCGCGAACAATATCAAACTAGAGTATATCCCAGTAGGTACTATCACAAAAACGAAAATTTCTTGGAATATCCCACGCGCACAAGGTGTATTTGGTGACGCTGCGCTATATGGACGTTATGCCGATGCGAACTGGATATTAAACATTGCAGCAGATATTGAGACAAGACCAGGTCGTCCAACACGTGCAAATACATTGGTGATCGGTTCAACACCTGAGAAAGGATCATGGGAATTTACCAATTTCCCACAAATGCAAATTGTTTATAGCTGTTTAGCGGAAGGCTCACTGATCACCTTACCTGGTGGCAAGCAAGTGCCAATTGAATCATTACAGATCGGCGACACAGTACTGGGTGCGAGTGAATATTCACCTTCAAACCATACACAGCTGACAATTGCTGATATTTCTGTTGGTGTAGAAGCAATTCCAATGACACAAATCACCACACGTTCAGGTAAAGAGCTCTTACTTACTGAGTCTCACCCAGTTGTAATGAACTCAGGTAAATCAATATGGGCGAGTAAAGTTGAACTTGGTGACGTGATCCACACGCAAGATGGTCCAGAGTCAGTAACTAAGATAGAAACTGTTAAATTCGTAGACAATGTTTATAACCTTCGCTTAGAGCGCAGCAAGGATGATCCTCAATATAAAGTGGGTGAAACATTCAGCTTATTCGCAAATGGCGTTCAAGTGGGTGACTTAGGCATGCAAAGTGACAATGAATTCACTGAAATCGTTGAAACTGAGCAAGATATTCTAAATCGCCTACCTGAAGCATGGCACAAAGATTACCTTAACAGTCTAAAGCAGTAAGGATATGGCCAATGTAAGGGGCCGTTTTGGCCCTTTTCACGGAGTGAAAATGATGAAAAACATAAATTATCTAATTGCGGCTTTTGCATTTCCAGTATGTGTAAGTGCAACGCCAGAAAAAGCGCCAGCTAACAACATGGCGGCGATGGACTTCCAAACGGAAGCCATAGATTTAGTGCCTCTAGGAACAGCTCATAAAAGCAAAGGCAATATCATGTTAGGCCTTAAATCAGTAGAGGGCATGGCTGTAGAGCACTTAGGCAATACCAATATCGATTTTCGTGTTGGCGTAGACTTAAGCTATCAAGAAACACTTAAACTGATTGATGGACAAGTCGATGCAGGTTTCAACTTTCCTGTTGTTCGTGTTGATGCAGGCGCAAATTACGCCAAAGACATCAGTGCGGATCGCTACACAGGCACTTACACGGTTTACTCGTCAGTCAAACCAAAATCTCGCATTTTAATGCCATCAAATGAAAGCGGATATAAGCCAACTGCGGCGGCAGCGGAACTTGCACAAGCGTACCCGGGCAATAAAGCAAATAACTTAGGTGACGGCTTTGTACAAGGCTTTGCTTATGGCTCCAATGTCGTTATCAATATGAAAATTGATTACCGCAATGAAGCTGATAAGCGCGAAATTGGTGGTTACCTAGGCGTAGAATGGGTTGGTAGTGTCGATGTAGACGGTCGCTTACAAAACATCGATGAGCAAAGAAAACAGTCGGTTAAAATCACCATCAGTGGCTATCAAAGCGGCGGCGATCCAAACCGCCTACTGCAAATAATTCCAAATGGCATTATGCAGTGTACCTTGTTGAATCCAGAGCCTTGCTTCAACTTATTTGAGTCAGCTGTTAATTATCTAAAAACAGATTATATCAATCAATTTAATACATTAGATGATTACAACGTCACTGAAACTTATATCACTAAATATCTTGATTCTGGTGCCCAGTTACAAACATTGATCCCAGCAGATGGCTATCAACCAGTGAACTATTTAACAAAGTTGGTTGTTAAAGAGCTCGTATCACGTTGGATTGAAGAACGTTTAACTTACAGAAGAGCAAAGAATTTACAGCGCTATTATGCAGCACAGTTTGATGCCAATCAGCTTAGAGATTTAGGCGAAATTGAACGTGCTAGCCGTGCGAATGCAAATTTATTTGCAGACATTGTAGATTACTGTGAAAGAAACCCAGAAGGTAACTACTGTATCGATTATGAGGTACAAAGTGTCGGGTACTATCAGGATTATAGCGCCATCAGTGCTATCTTAAGGTAAGGACGATAAGATGAAAAACACAAATTTACAGATCACTTTACCAGCTCTCACCTTACTATCTATTGCAACAACCAGTGTGATGGCCAACGAAGATCCCAAGGCAATCATACAACAAGCGCAATACAGTGAGCTTGGAGATGTGTTGACAGTATCTCAAGCACAGGGACGATTCGCTTGGTTGAAAAAATGCTACGACGGTTTACTTGTTGAGCTTTGGGAACAGATGTATGACTCCAGAGCGATCGTGCCGAAAGAGCAAAAACTGAATCAACTTAAAGCGTTATGGCTATCTAACACAAAAATTGCAGCGGGTAAGGCGCAATATCTAACATTTGCCAACCCTGACTTTTCCAACCCATATGATTGGTATGCAGGCACCAGCGAAGCTCAGGCGTGTACAACCATGCCACCTGAGTATCGTCCTATCGCATTGAAAACGACTCTATTATCTCGATCTTACTGTGAAAACCGCAGCTATGACAATGACTGGGAATGGATTGAGTCGGTCAAAGTAGATAAGTTTGAGCATGCATCAGGCAGTAAAAGTCACACCATGGTGTCTGGAAAAGTGCTCACCCTTAGTGCGAATAAGACAGTTAGCTTCACCATCACACCAGGAAATGAAGATCCGACTTTCCCGTCTTATGTTGCTGCAAGGGTATGGATTGACTGGAACCACAACGGCCAATTTGATGCCAATGAGCGCGTATACCGTGGTGCTTCTGACCAACCATTTACTTTCAATGTAGACGTCCCTAATAATGTTCCTGAGGGCATTACCTTGATGCGAGTAGCCACGGATGCAGGTGGCGGTTTTGATGACGCCTGTGAGCGTATTCACTATGGCGAAGTAGAAGACTACCTCGTAACAGTTCGTTAAGGAATGATGATATGAAACCAATCTATTTATCTGTGCTGTCATTGGCGCTATCTGGTGCAGCATTGGCTGGTGAAAAAATAGAGTCACAGCCAAGTACTTCAACACTATCTGGTTCTGTGGTCTCTGGGCTTATCAATGATCATGTTGCAATCGGCACAGCCTATGATAGCCAGAAAAAACGTTTTTTAAATGTACAGCCTGTTGCAGGTGTCGTTGATGAATCCTTCGGTAACACCGAGTTAAAATTCACTACGGGCATCGACCTAAACTATGATGACATGCTGAGATCACTCAATGGTAGTGTGGATGTTGACGTCAACTTCCCTGTCGTTAGGGTATCCGCAGGGGCTTCTCTTGCCAAAGAAATGGCCGCGAGCACCTATTCAAGTTCATATACATTTAGTGCCTCAAGTACGCCTAAAAAACATTTATTTTTACCTAAAAATGTAAACCAAGGGTATGCCCTATCTGAGGTGGGTGAAAATATTGCCAATAACTACCAAACTAAAATTCAAACGCTGGCAGGTGATGAGTTTGTAACCGGTATTGAATACGGTGCAAGTGTCCTTGTTAACCTGAAGATAGATTACGGTAGTAACCGTGATAAATCTGAAATTGGTGGTTACTTAGATGTGGACCTATACGGTGGTGTGTTTAATGTGGGTGGTCAGCTTAAGTACCTAAAAGACGATACTAAGTCGTCCATTAAAATTACGGTACGTGCTGTGCAACAAGGGGGTGACCCTAAGCAATTGCTGAGCATTATTCCAAACAACATCATTACCTGTTCTTTGGATAATCCAAAGCCATGTTTCGACATGTTCTATGAAGCTGTGAACTATTCTAAAAACAGCTTTAGACAGCAGTTAAACAACTTGTCTGATTACAATGTTGTACGCTATTACACAACCAGATATGACAACTCATCACTGGCACTACGTGCACTAGTACCTGAGTATCAGGTTGTGAGAAATGCGACAAAGTGGCTAATTAGTGAACTAGAGGATGACTTCAAACAGTCAATCCTTGATGAGCAACGCGCTCAGAGTTTGTTAAATAGTTATTACGCATATCTACCTGAAGCACAACGAGTTTCTGTAGAACGGATTAAAGACTTTGCTTATGATAATGCTTGGTTCTTCTTTAATGCAGCACAGTTTTGTCGAGACAATCCATTTGGCCATGCGTGTGAAAACAAAGTACGTGAAATGAAGCAAGCTTGCGAGCAACGCGGCCGTGCTTGTCCAGCAAACTATGATGTCACACAGCTACAATTACCGAGCAGTGATAGCCTTGATTGGAAAAAATGCGAGCTCGCACGTCAAGAAGCTGTGCGTTCTGGTGTTGTTACTGAAGATGAAAGCGCAAAGTTCCGTAACATGCGTTGGGCACCAACGTTTATTGACGTAAATGCACCAGCCAGAGGGATTTTAAACTGGCGTCTTTGCGAGGGTGCACTCAGCACCTATGGTAACGCATTCGCACAATAAACCACCAAAAGACCACAGTGGTTATGCCACTGTGGTCGCTTCCAGGAGCAGATATGAAACTAACATTGTTTCTGCTGACGATGATTTGGTCGTTTGATGCGTTTAGTAAGGTGTATTACAGTAAACAAATCAAGGATACAGATCTTGGAAAAGCATTCTCGACCCAGTCACATCAAGTCGGTGACCATTGCTTAGTTGGTCATATCTCTTATCACAAAGACCTATCTGGTAGCCTAGACTACTTTCAAAGAGTGAATAGCTCAAACATACGAAGAAGAACGTTCGGTGAAGTGCATGGTGGTGTTAATTTATTTATTGTCGCAGGCAGTGTGTCTACATCTATGACACATAGAAACGCCACAGATAATAAAACCATGACATCACAGCTGCACCTCAAACTTGACGAAGGCTACAGTACGTTAGAGCAAAGATCGGTCAAAAATGGTAAAGATTTGAGCCAATGTGGTACCCACTTTATCTACCAAGTTAACTATGGTCGAGATATTTTTATAAATACCCGACTTCACTTTAGGACAGAGGAAGATTTCAAACGTTTTGTCATAAAGATAAAAATTCGTTTGTTATTTTTCAAAAAAACCTTTACCAAAATACGTGAAATCGAGAAGTATGCTGAAAATGCAGTCTTCAGTGTTGATGTTAACTCAAACGGCCCTTTGCCCGCAGAGTTACAAGCAAAGTTAAATGCCAAACCGACACACTGTAGCGGTAAGAACATTTCACCTTGTTTAGAAACATTAACAAGCCTTGTTGACTACAGTTTTGATGCCAATGGATTGGTCAAAGATTTAGCACAACTGGAGAAGGTCCCGCGTAGCTTTGTTGTCGCAGGATTTCAAGACTCAGGACACTACGGCGCACAGGATTGGCAAGCAATACAGCAAAATTATTTGTACGAAAAAACTTGGCATGCGGTAGAAGCGCATTTTGGTGATGCAGTTCGCACATTGCAAAGAGCAGAGGCCTTTTTAGCCGTTGCTTCTGAGAGTGAAAAACCACAACTTGAAGCACAAAAAGCCGCGGCGGAACAAGCCTTGTTAGATGCCACACAATTAAGAGAAACCTGTTTCGCATCTCCTTGGCTCAGCCAATGTCAATTATAAATAATAGGGCCTCTGGCCCTATTTATTCTGACTTTTTTTGATAACCTGATGCACCTTTTGCAATATACCTTAGTTGCCAAATTAGCCTATCTGTTAGCTCAGCGCGTTGTTGTGAGTCTTGATCGAGCGCTTCTGCACCTGAACTAAATACCAAGGTTACCATGGCTTCTGCCTGCATATAAGCATGGTGCGGATCGACCTTAGTCTCTGATTCAAGGTAATGCGCTAACTCCAAAATAAAGTGCTTAATCTCTCTGGCGACTGCTGCACGAAAAGCCGGTGAAGTGCCAGAGCGCTCTCTGAGCAATAACCTAAATTGGTTACTCGACGTCTCAATAAACTCCATAAACGTTTGCACAGACGTATCTATCACACTACCACCACTGGCAATACGCCGTCTGGCTTGGCGCATAAGCTGCCTTAACGTAAGTCCGGCTTCATCCACCAGCGTCAGGCCCAATTCATTCATATCTTTGAAATGTCTATAAAAAGAGGTTGGTGCAATACCTGCCTCACGGGCCACCTCGCGTAAACTTAAATTAGAAAAGCTGTGCTCAGCACTGAGCTGATTGAACGCTGCTTCTATCAGTGCCTGTCGAGTTTTTTGTTTTTGTTGTGCACGCACACCTGACATGAATGACCCCTAATTTATTTGCCCCAATACGCTAATTGAGCAGTCTAATACTTGACGGCACAAGAATGAAATACTATTTTAGCGTACAAGTGTACGCTGAGATTTTTAAAAATGAAAAAACCGCCTATTATTTGGACTAATGTCATCTTTTTTAGTCTGTCTTTTTTAGCTGCCGTCACCTTAGTGCCTTGGTACGGATTTGAATATGGGTATACCCTTACTCACTGGTTAGCCTTTATTGCTTGTATGTTTTACGCTGGCATGTCTATTACCGCTGGTTATCACCGTCTTTGGGCGCATAAAGCATATGAAACCCACCCAGTGATCCAAGTATTTTTTGCACTTGGCGGCGCATTTGCTCTGCAAAATAGCATCTTACATTGGAGTAGTGATCATCGCGTACACCATGGCCAGGTAGATGACCCAATCAAAGACCCATATGCCGCCACACGCGGGTTTTGGTACAGTCACATTGGCTGGATGCTACGTGATTACCAAGGGGAAAGTTATGGTGACTATAACAATGCACGCGACCTACAACGCAACAAGATTGTGATGTGGCAGCACAAACATTATCTCAAACTGGTATTACTCACTAATATCGGTATACCGCTGCTACTTGGTCTAGCCCTTGGTGATGTATTCGGCATGCTGTTATTAGCTGGAGTACTGCGCTTGGTGCTATCGCAACACTTTACGTTTTTCATTAACTCACTGGCCCATATCTGGGGAAGTCGTCCTTACACAGAAAAAAATACTGCCCGTGACAATGGATTTTTAGCCCTACTCACCTATGGCGAAGGCTACCATAACTTCCACCATATTTTTGCCAGTGACTACCGCAATGGGATCCGCTGGTATCATTATGACCCAACCAAATGGATGATCCGTGCTCTGTCATTCTTTGGGCTTGCTAGCAAATTAAAGCGTACACCGGTGGAGCGTATCGAAAAAGCTAAGGCAGAAACCTTGTTGAATAAAACAAAAGTTACCCTTGCAAAATTGCCTTTGGCACAAGATAAGCTTACATTGTTACAACAAGAATATGATTTGCTTTTGAAAAAGTTACAGAACTTTTGTGCAATTCAAAAACAATTACTCGAAGCTAAAAAACATGCCGTTTTAGAACAGTGTGAACAATCCGCGCTACACAAACAATACTCTGAATTAGAGCAAGCGTGGCATTCACAAAAACAAGCATGGTTGGCACTAAACTCGAGGCTGTTAAAAGGCGCAGCGAGCTAACCCGCCCCTTATCGGCCTCCCCAATTAGCAAGTAAGGCGAGGCCGTGACTAAATCGAAATCCAAAGACAAACCCAGCGAGCAACCTGCACAATCTTTTCAATATGACGCCATAATCATTGGTACAGGCCCAGGTGGTGAAGGCGCTGCAATGAACTTATCCAAAAGCCAACGCAAAGTAGCCGTCATAGAAAAGCAAACATCTGTTGGCGGTGGCTGTGTTCATTGGGGTACGATCCCTTCTAAAGCACTCAGACATTCTGTCAGTCGACTTATCGAATACAAAGCCAACCCTTTATACCGATTTACGGAGCGTCCAAAGCGTTTAACGTTTCAAGACATTTTAAATCATGCCAGTGATGTGATTGGTAAACAGTCATCGCTACGTTCGAGTTTTTATGATCGCAACCGCATTCACCTTTACCAAGGTGAAGCCAGCTTTATTGATGCGAATACTGTACGAGTGACCCATCTTGACGGCTCTCAAGATGTACTCACCGCTAAAACCATTGTCCTCGCCACAGGCTCTAGGCCTTATCGCCCGCCTGAAATCGACTTTGCTCACCCACGCGTCTACGACAGTGATACCATTCTTGGCCTTGAGCACAACCCACAACGCGTCATCGTGTACGGTGCGGGGGTGATTGGCTGTGAGTATGCCTCTATTTTCAAAGGCCTTGGCGCGAAAGTGGACCTGATCAATACTCGAGATAGGTTGCTTTCTTTTATGGATGATGAAATTTCAGACGCCTTGAGCTATCACTTTTGGAACAGTGGCATCGTGATCCGTCATAACGAAGAGTTTGCCAAAGTAGAAACCAGTGACAAAGGCGTCATTTTACACCTCCAGTCTGGTAAAAAAGTGAAAGCAGACTGCATCTTATGGGCCAATGGCCGTACCGGCAATACCGACAGCTTAAACCTAGGCGCTGTTGGTTTAAAAGCGGATAGTCGCGGACAATTGCGAGTCAACGAGTACTATCAAACCCAAGTAGACAATATTTATGCTGTCGGCGATGTCATTGGTTACCCAAGCCTTGCTAGTGCAGCGTTTGACCAAGGACGTATTGCTGCCAATGCCATTGCGAATGGACAATGTGACGAGCGCTTGATCACTGACATACCAACTGGGATTTATACCATTCCTGAAATGAGTTCCGTTGGTAAAACAGAGCAAGAGCTGACCGCAGCGAAAATCCCTTATGAAGTCGGCAGAGCACAGTTCAAACACCTTGCACGAGCACAAATCGCCAGCACCGAGGTAGGCAGTTTAAAAATACTATTCCATAGCAAAACCAAAGAAATTTTGGGGATCCATTGCTTTGGCGAGCGTGCTTCAGAAATTGTGCACATCGGCCAAGCCATTATGGAGCAAAAAGGCGAGGGCAATAACGTCGAGTATTTTGTCAATACGACCTTCAATTATCCAACCATGGCAGAAGCCTATCGCGTTGCAGCCCTCAATGGCCTCAATAGGCTATGTGACTAACCCATCACAAAGCGGCTGTGTCCCCAGCCGCTGATTAAAAGCGATATTCCCCGCTGAGTCGCCATAATTGCTCGATTTGACGCGTGGGCAAATTATCATCAGCGCGATTAGCCACTTTTGTCTCTAAGTATTGAAACTCAGCCCCAAAGCGCCAACTCTTGGAGTAACGCCACTTAACCGTCGTCGTCACAGCACCGCCGTCACTTTCATTGGGGTCGAACGCCCAATGATCCATATCTTGCACTCTAAATTGCTCAATACGGCCACTGACTCTAAATTGCTGCCAGCGATGTGTCAGCAGTATAAATTGACTATCAAAGTCATTATCCACACCACGAGACACCCCCATTGCCGTATTCCCCGCCATTGCTTGGGCAATCAAATGGGTTTGCTTCGTTATTTTGTACTTATACGCCAGGCTCCAAAATTTGGTATCCCAAGCATATTGCCCGGTTTTATAATTAAGTACTTCTGGATCGCCGTTATTGTCATACCAATATGCGCGCAGGTCATGACGATTTTGATAGCTCCAATGTGCCCCAACATAATAACCAAAACGACCATCAATCTCCGTAAACGGCTCTATTTGCCACGCTTGTTTGCTTAACTGCGGTGTCATAAATCCCGCTGTCGGACGCAGCGCCAACACCTCATTGAAAACAGATTGCCTATCGTGTGGTGCAAAACCACGCCATGCCAGCACCGCTCCGAGCGGATCATTACCTTTATAAAGCCCCGCAACCCATTGCCAATTGTGCAAGCTCGGTTTTGCTAACCGCTTGCCGCTACGCTTAATACTGGCCTCGACGCCTATCACTCTGAGTTCTTCACCAAGCCAAGCGTTAATCGCGGAGTAGCCATAGTTATATGGCGAAGACCAGCCAATGTCAGGATTTTCCAACGACATTTTCGGATAAAATCCACCCACACGCACTTGCGGTTGATAGGCGCCCTCTACCACGGGTTTATATTCTGCAAATAATTCCGTAAATCCGACTTTGGCCTCAGGATCAGGCACATACTGCACACTGCTGTGTGCCGACCAGCTATCTCCCAGCTCAAAGCGAGATTGCAACAAGGCTCTGCTGATATTGACGCCATCATCTCCCTGGCCAAACCGATTCACCGATGCCCCCCATGCATACCAAGACGGGTAAGCACTACTCGATTGCCAACTGACCTGAATTTGCCCTTTATGTTGCGCTGCATGACTTAATATTGGTATCCCACTCAGTCCAGCAAACAGCAAACACATAGACGGTACAGCAAGTATATTTAAAGTGGCTTTATTCATAATCATCAAACTCATCTGAGAAGTCTTCTTTGGGCTTAAACAGCGACTGATCAAGTTGATAGATCAAAGCATTGGAAGTGGGTAATATTTTGAATGTTTTGCTTTCGGGTTTATCTAGATTAGCGAACCCTTCATGCCAGACTTGCATGGTTAGACTATCAATTGGGGTATCAGGCAGATCGATAGTGGCTTCCCCCTGTCCATTGGTCAGCGCAAAATAGGTGGAGTCTACCACCAGAATATAACCCAACATCCAATCATGAATATTACAGCCCAACTCAACAACACCCGTGTTACCAAAGTTGAGAGATTGCGGGCTATCTCGATATAGCTTAAATTCAAACGGTTGTGCTGGGGAAAACGAGTAAACATGATGCAAAATTGAGTCGTAATTGGGAAATGATACCTCAGCACCTTTGGGTACCACCAATATGTGCGGTGTAAAAGCGCGATCTTTTTGGCCCATTTTGTAGGCTTGCTGAAGAGTATTGGTGGACAGTGGCAGTTGCTTACTTTCAAACCACACCACCGCATCTTTAACCGCTTCTCCCCCGGCATCTTTCACCTGCACAGTGATAGGCTTTGCCAATAGCCAGGGTGATACTAAGCATGTACTTAGCATGAGCCCATATTGCCATCCTGCTCGTTTTGTATTTACCCTATTTACTTGCTGCGTCAGTTGCATCTAGCACAATCCTTATCCGACTTTATTTTTCATTTGAGTATAGACCGGACGACGTAAATTATGCATTCATCGCATTTTAATTTTGAATACGTATGCAAACCATTTAGAGCCTGAAATTAAGTCCGTAAGCTAACAGTAACTCGTTGCCATATGGAAAAAAACATGCGCTATTCAAGTTCATTTTGCTCAGCAGTTGGCCTAACCGTCAGTTTATTCACGCTCTCACCAACAGTGTATGCTGCAAACTTTAACGTCTCATCCCCTGACCAGCAGCTTACCTTCACTATCAGTGATGATCATACCCAGCCAAGATATCAAGTTGCCTTTAAAGGTCAAACAGTGATCAACCCTTCAACATTGGGGTTTGACTTTGCCAGAGCGCCATCAATGCGAAACAACTTGTATATCAGCAGTGCTGAGCGTAACTCGCATCATGAAACTTGGCAGCAACCTTGGGGTGAAGCGAGAAACATTGTCGATCACCACAATGAACTACTGGTTACTTTTGCTGATAAAGACAGCAAAGCGGTGCAATATCGAGTGCGTATTCGTGTTTTTGATGACGGCCTTGGATTTCGTTATGAAGTCAATCAAGATGAAGCCAGATATATTACCCGCGAGCTTACTGAGTTCAGCATTACGGATAGTGGCGACAGTACCGCATGGTGGATCCCAGCGCGAGGCTGGAACCGCTATGAATACACTTACAATACCACACCACTGCATGATGCATCCCATGTACACACGCCTTTCACATTTAAAAACAAACAGGGCGTACATTTGAGTATTCATGAAGCCGCACTGATAGATTATGCTGGTATGACACTGAATCAGCGCAGGCCAGGTACCTTCATAAGTGACCTCACGCCGTGGTCTGATGGCATCGCAGTGAAAACCAATGGTCGCTTTAATTCTCCATGGCGCACCATTCAAGTTGGAAAGCAAGCCAAAGATTTATTGAACTCGCACCTGATCTTAAACTTAAATGAGCCTAACAAACTCGGTGATGTGTCTTGGGTTGAGCCGGGCAAATATACAGGGATTTGGTGGGGCATGCATATCGGCAAGCACACTTGGGGCAGTGGTGATAAACACGGTGCCACCACAGAGCGCACCAAAGAGTATTTAAGCTTTGCCGCTGAACATGGCTTTGATGGCGTGTTAGTTGAAGGTTGGAACACCGGATGGGATGGCGACTGGTTCTATAACGGTGATGTATTTAGCTTTACGCAACCATATCCTGATTTTGACTTTACAGCCATCAAAGCACATGCCGATAAGGTCGGTGCAAAACTCATCGGCCATCATGAAACCTCTGGCAATGTCAGTAACTACCGTAATCAAATGGACGCAGCATTTAAGTTATACGCAAAAAATAATGTTAGCCAAATCAAAACTGGGTACGTTGCCGATGGTGGCAATATCAAACGTATCGATGAGCGCGGCCATGCGCGCTTTGAATGGCATGATGGTCAGTTTATGGTCAATGAATACCTAGACAACATCAAACTTGCGGCAAAATACAAACTCAGTATTAACACCCATGAACCTATCAAGGACACAGGATTACGCCGTACTTATCCAAATTGGATGACCCGCGAAGGTGCGCGCGGCCAAGAGTTTAATGCATGGGGCACACCACCTAACCCACCAGAGCACATTCCCATGCTGGCATTTACTCGCATGCTATCGGGCCCGATGGACTTTACACCCGGGATTTTTGACATGGGCTTTAACGGCCTAGGAGATAAAACAAACCGTCCACAAACCACACTGGCAAAACAACTTGCCCAATACGTGGTGTTATATAGCCCAGTGCAAATGGCAGCTGATTTACCAGAAAATTACCTCGCAAAACCGAATGCATTCCAATTTATCAAAGATGTACCGACGGACTGGGAACAGAGTATCGCACTGGCCGGTGAAGTCGGCGATTATGTGGTATTTGCTCGTCAAGAACGTGCTCGCGGCAAGTACACAGGTAAAGATTGGTATTTGGGCGCTATCACAGATGAACATGCGCGAAAAATTGAGGTGAAGCTCGACTTTTTAGCAGCAGATACACGTTACGAAGCGCATATTTATCAAGATGGCAAAGATGCTAATTGGCAAGATAATCCATACGCACTGGACATCAAAAAGCAAATCGTCACCGCAAAAGACAGTTTAACACTACAACTGGCCACCAGCGGCGGCACGGCAATTCGCTTTAAAGCCCTTTAAAAACGCAAAAAAGAGCAGGTTTTCCTGCTCTTTTTTCATCTCATGCCAGTACACCCTGAATCATGCACTGTTTGAAGCTGCTTCAGCGGCATTTAATTTGCGTAAGTGCGGGGTGATAAACTGACTCAATAACAAAGAGCATGCAGCCAGTGCAGCACCGAAATAAAACACCAATGATTGATCGTATAACCACACCACACCAAAGCTGGCAGGGATCACTACGGCAGCAATATGGTTGATGGTAAAACTCACTCCAGCCGTTGCGGCAATGTCTTCAGGTCGCGCAATCTTTTGAAAGTACGTTTTTAGCGCAATGGCCATCGCAAAGAAAATATGGTCTACCACATATAACACTGCTGCTAACTGTGCCGACTCCACCAGCGCATATCCGACAAATACTAGGATCAAACCGGTATACTCAACGGTGAGCGCTTTTTGCTCACCGATGCGCCCTATCCAACTGCCTATTTTTGGCGCCAAAAAGATATTAATAACATGGTTAAGCATATATAACGCGGTAATTTCTGCGACGTCATAGCCAAACTTCTCAACCATCAAAAAACCTGCAAACACCATAAAAATTTGTCTTCGTGCTCCGGAGAAGAATACCAACAAGTAATACAAGCTGTATTCTTTGCGCAGTATGAGCTTTTTATTCTGTGGTGATGCTGCCACAAACTGCCGATGCGTCATCGCCATAAATATCGTCACGGCAAGGCCTGCCCCACCAATAAATAAGTACATCCACACATAATCACTTTGCAACCAAGTAAACCCAACCCAGATCACCGCAAATGTCCCCAGCGCAGCCATTGATTTAATGGATAAAAGCTTTCCTAACTTCTCGGCAGCTTCGTCCTTTTTAAACCATTGTAAACTCAATGATTGATTGAGTGTCTCGAAATAATGAAAGCCAATCGACATCAACACTGTGGTGGCGTACAAGCCATAAATAGTCGGAAAAAACCCTGTGATCGCCACCCCAATAGACAGCACACACAAGCTCACCACAGCAAAAGTTTGCTCTTTTAACACCAATAAAATAAACACCGCGGTAAAGGCGAGAAAGCCGGGAATTTCTCGTAAAGATTGTAACATCCCCATGTTGGCACCGGTAAAGTCCGCGGCTTCCACCGCGAAGTTATTTAACATGGCAGTCCAACCAGCAAAAGCCATCGCCATAACGATGGTCGCCAATACTAAAAAGCTCATTGGTGAGGGGGTAAACCGCCCAAACGATTGTTTTTCCATTTACTATCCTAAGCACATTGAGTGAAACGCCTGTCTAGTATATGCTCAATGAATACTGGCCAAAATCCAAAAATATGACAGAAAATTTATCAAAACAGACAAATCAGCCATGGCTAAAAGTACAGTCTCGCTTTAAACGCACACAGCTTGGCAGGCCGGTATTCCCTCGAGCGACAACCATGCCAGAGTGGGAACATGTTGAAGCGCACACGCATACATGGGGGCAGCTCACGTATATCAGTGACGGTGTCATGACCATTTTCACGCCGCAAGGCAGCTTTGTGATCCCACCCCAACAAGCGCTGTGGATCCCACCAAATGTCGCACACGAAACCTATTGTCGTTATGGCGGGCATTTTCGCAGTGTGTACATAGATCAAAAGTATCAATGCGTACTGGGTAATCAGGCTAAATCTTTAGTGGTCGACCCGTTATTAAAAGCCATGATCTTAGAAATATGCACTTGGTCTGATGATTACACCTTAGACGATAAAACGCTGCGCTTTGTCGAAGTATTTATCGATCGTCTAGAGCAAGCGCCCACCAGCGACTTTTTTATTCCCAGAGCCCAAGACACACGCCTTCACCCAATTGTATCTGAGCTCTATGCCAACCCTGGATGTTCACTCACATTAGAACAATGGGGCCAAACCGTCGGTGCATCGAGTCGCACATTAAATCGCTTATTTCACAAGAGCTTTGATATGGGGTTTAGCCAATGGAAGCAAAAACTTAGAGCACTGCGTGCAGTAGAAATGCTCAACGCAGGACAATCTCAACAGGCCATTGCTCAGCAGTTAGGGTTTGAATCCAGTAGCGCGTTTAATACCGCATTTAAAAAAGTGCTGGGTGTGCCACCCAAACAATACATAAAGGCCTAGTCACCGAAGTACGGTGTGCTTTTCTGTCAGATTTTGGTAACTTACATGGATAAAAAATCACCACACTGGTGCTCTGATAACCAAGCAAGGAATCGATATGCTGCGTTTCGTACTGCTCATGATTGGCTTTTTTCACTTACCCGCTTGGGCAGCCAAGTCCAATTTAGACCTAATGCCGTATCCAAGCAGCATCACACAACAAGAAGGCTCATTTAACACGAGCATGCCCTTGCGTGTATACCTGCCAAACTTACCTAAATCACATATCCAGTATCTAAGACAACAGCTCAGAAATACCTTTGGTAATGTGCGCTTCACCAAAAATATTGAACGGGCGAATATCATTTTTGATACCTCAGGCACTTCGGCACTGCACCCGAGTCTAAACCAAAGCGAAAGCTATCAATTGGCCATCAACTCCACAAATATCAAGATCCAAGCAGCTCAGTATTGGGGGATCAACTATGCGTTGCAGACACTTAAGCAACTTGCCTTTCAATTTCCAAGCCAGATCCCCGCGATGATCATTGATGATAAACCTCGATTTGCGTGGCGAGGATTAATGATCGACAGTGCGAGACATTTTATCCCGATCAATATTATCAAACGCCAGATCGATGGCATGGTTTCAGCGAAGCTCAATGTACTACATTGGCACCTCACCGATGATCAAGGCTGGCGTTTTGCCAGTGTTAATTACCCAAAACTTCAGCAACTCGCCTCTGATGGTCTGTACTATAGCAAAACCGAAATGCTCGAGATCGTCGCATATGCGGCGATACGTGGGATCCGTGTGATCCCAGAAATTGACCTCCCCGGTCACGCCTCTGCATTGGCAGTGGCTTACCCAGAACTCATGGCCAATCCTGGTCCCTATCACATGGAACGCGGTTGGGGCGTCTTCAAGCCCTTACTGGATCCCAGTAACCCTAATGCTGATATCTTTATTAAACATATCATCGAGGAACTAGCGGCTATTTTTCCAGATCCCTATGTACATATCGGGGGGGATGAGGTTAAACCCGATCATTGGCTAGAAAGCAAAGCAGTCATGGCGTACATACAAAAACTGGGGCTCAATTCAGCAGTTGAATTACACAACCATTTCAACCTCAAAGTACAAACACAGCTAAGCGCCCACAAAAAAATACTGATGGGGTGGGATGAGATCTTTCAACCTGCGCTCAGCAAAGCCGTGGTGATCCAATCGTGGCGTGGGTTTGACTCCTTAACCCAATTGACCAATGCAGGGCATATGGGTGTCTTGTCTGCGGGCTTTTATATCGATCAGCCTCAGTACACCAGCTACCACTACCGCAATGATCCATTGCCACAACAACCCATCACACAAGCAGACATAGAACACAATAAACAATGGCAGGCATGGCAATTTTCCATCACCCGACTCAAAGGTTCACCAGTCACTGGCCACTTTGCTTTGGCAACGGATAACAATACAAACCAACTCGGTTATGTGGCCATCAATGGCCGAAAATTAATGACCATAAAGCAGCTTGAAACGCTCGCCAATATCACTCGCTTTGACATTGATACTTGGATGGGTCCAGTACGCTTTAGTTTTGTCACCAACCAACCTGAGCAAAGCCAAATATTGATAGGGAATACCCCTTACGAGCATCACATCAGCGCACTGCCTGATGTGCCAAAGCTAGACCCAGCACAATTTGCAACCATACCCCATGCAGAGGCAAGCAAGCGAATACTTGGTGGTGAAGCGACCATATGGACCGAACTGGTCATGCCCTATAATCTTGATCTCAGAATTTGGCCAAGACTCTATGCAATCGCAGAGCGGCTTTGGTCGCCTCAAGACTTACAAGATGCACAACAGATGTATCAGCGTCTAAAAACATTGGATCAGTTTGCTGTGAAACGAATTGGCCTCAGACATCAAGCTCAACACCTACAGGGACTGGCAGCACTGAGTAATCAAGGGGATATTGACGCACTCAAACGCTTTAGCCAGTTGGTGGAGCAAGCTCAGTATTACACCCGCCACCATGTCAAATACCAACAAGGTCTCTACCACCAGCAGGCCCCCCTCAACTCGCTGGTTGATTTTCTCCCCGCAGAAAGCCTGTATTTACATCAGTGGTATCTTGTCCTGCAAAATAAGGACAACACCAAGCACTATTTAACACTGTATAATGCCTATCAAGCTTGGCTAAAAGATATTCCCAAACTCGAAGCAACATTTGCGCAATCTAGTGCATTGTCCACACTACTGCCGTTGCTTGTACATCACCAAAACAGTCTTGAGCTGGGACTGCAAGTTTTAAAATACTGCCGAGATCACACACGCAGTACTGATATCAATGCACTGCGTGCCAAGATTTGGCAACAAACTCGTCGCCACGGTGAACTCATTTTAGCGGTGAATCATTTAACCGAAGCCATATTAGATAGTTGCTTTATGCAACAAGGCGCGACGCCTTCGATAAACTAAATCTGGCGATTGAGCGTCAATTGCGCCGTGTACGTTGATCCTGTTTGATGTTTTACACTCATGTGTAACAGCCACTGTGCCTCGCCAATCTGCTTTGACCAAGCGCGTGTATTGTCGGTACTAGCCGCTTGCCACCCAGCCTTAGTCATTTGCTGGTTAAGCCATGAGAATAACGCTGAAGATTGGGTATTTTTTAAATCAAACGTATAACCTTTATACCAATTGTACTCATCGCCATAATGGAATGTACGAGACGCCAAAGTGATACTTTCTGGTAAGTCATTAAACTCAGGCAGTATACGATCCGCCATTTTTCCACGAATATACCCTCCATTTGGTGTCCAATCATACTCAATTTTTGCCGCCACAGTGCGTGCAGAACGCATACCATTGACTTTTGCAACCAAGGATAGTGCGCCGTCAATACCAGAAGACAAGCCAGCGGTCGTTAGTATTTTACCGTTATCAGTCAGTTTTTTATCTTTTGCCAACTTTACCAAGGGGTACTGCTGTGCAAAGCTCTCAAACGCTTTTTCAATGGTCGTCGCGTAAAGACCGTTCAGCAGTCCAGTATTGGCTAAAATAAACGCGCCATTGCACACAGACATCACATAGTGTGCCTCGCGACTTTGTGCTTTAATCCAATTTTGCACTTGTTTATCATTGATCAAAGCACCATTAATATTGCCGCCAGGAATCAACACGGCGTCAAACAATGTGTTGTTTGCAAAACTTTGCGCAGGCGTCACCTTCAGACCCATTGCTGTGGTGATCTCCTTGCCCGTCTTACTGACTGTCGTCAGGCGAAACCCTGCTTGACCAAACACCTCTATGGGCCCCACAAAATCAATGGCCTGTGCGCCTTCAAATAACAACACTCCGACATGAAATGCATTTTCATCAGTCGAGTGGGCAGACCCTTTAATACAATACAAACACATTAACCATGCTAGGATTATTTTTTTCATTCATTAGCCTCTGCAGTAAAATTTTCGCGATATTGGGTTGGTGTCACGCCATACGCTTGGGTGAATTTTCGAGTTAATAACGGAGGTGAACCAAATCCGGTCAAAATGCTGATATGGGCTACTGAGTGCTCAGATGTACACAGTAACCCCTTGGCTTTTTCCAATCTTAAATTTTGTACAAAACGCATTGGAGATATCCCCATTTTGTCTGTAAATACTCGCTGGAAATGCCTTGGACTCAACGCAACTTGCTCAGCGAGCATCTCAACAGATAACGGTTTATCGATATTGTCTTGCACAAATTCAATGGCACTTTGAAAGCGCTGTGACAACGTCTGTTGCGCATTCAGTAAGCTAGAATACTGACGCTGATCGCCACTGCGCCTTACATACATCACCATATATTGCGCAACACGTTGAGCGACGGATGCCCCATGATCTTTTGCAATGAGACTCAGGGCAAGATCAATACCCGCAGTGAGCCCACCCGAAGAATACACTTCATCGCTTTGCACAAATAGCTTGTCAGACACGGCTTGCACACATGGAAATTGCGCAGCGAGCCGCTGCGAAAAGTCCCAATGGGTTGCCAATGTGAGCGCGCGATCTGGCCACAGTGCAGCAACAATAAATGCACCAGTACAGATACTGACAATACGCTCAGCATTGTGTGCCAACCGCCGTAATTGTGTCATCACGGCTTCGTCATTGATGACTCTTTGGCATCCTCGACCGCCAATGATCACCAACACATCAAGCGTCTGGCAATTTGTGAGCGTATTGTCAGCCAACGTCTTCAAACCACTTTCAGCACGAATTGGCGTCATATCATTAGCGAGCGTGACCAACTCATATACTTCTTTGGACAATAGATCATTCACGGTCGCAAACGCATCTAGTGGACCCGCTAAATCAACCGTTTGAAATTCATCGTAAATAAAAAAGCCAACAACTTGTGACATCAGGCACCTCCTAGGAAATAAGCATATCGCATCGCAAAAAGTCGTTAATGACTATAACTTATCTAAAAAGGACATACTTGGAGGACACGATAAAAGGCGAGCTGAATTCATATTTGCTGACTGTGGACGCTGTTATTATCAATAATCGATATTTAAACCTTTAATCAGGCTGTAACTTTACACATCAAGCCATGTTTAAAAGGTAAACTAAAATTTACATAAAATTGATGAGTTTTGTGAAAAATATAAATTTAATCATTTAAAAACAAAAATTTGAAAAAAATAACACACTACCCATTGAAATCATTTCAATCACATTTTTTATACATTCCGCAACATTTAGTTGTATCTTAAATTCGTCTAACAAGTGAACAACATAGGTACAACATGAAAGGAACAACACACTCCATTAAAGGTGCAATGCGACACACACTTCTGGCCACAAGCATGATAGCCAGTTTACCCGTATTAGCATTCGATGATATTAAGCCCAATATTGTTGGCGGCATACCCGCAGATACGACAGAGTGGCCATTTTATACACAAATACTCAGATCAAATGGTACCACGGCGTTTTGTGGTGGTAGTTATATCGGTGACGGTTATGTGCTCACTGCAGCACACTGTGTGCGTAACAGAACGGCAAGCGAGCTAAATGTTAAAGTCGCAGGTTTTATTCTTGGTGGCAGCGATGGTGACCGCATTGCGGTTGAGCAAGTACATATGCACCCTAATTATAACAACTCAACGCTACACAACGACATTGCAGTGCTAAAGCTGACTCGAGTCCCAACTCAGGGTGCTAGCGTCACACTTGCGCAATCTTCCATAGATTACTACGCGCGTGAAGGCGATTTACTCACAGTAGCCGGTCTTGGTCGCTTGCAAGAGGGCGGAACTCGTCCAACTAATTTATATGAGGTAGATGTACCATTGGTTTCTGACGCTGTTTGTCGTCAAACTGGCGGTCACTACAGCAATGTTGGCGCCACGGAGTTCTGTGCAGGTTACCCACAAGGCCAAAAAGATTCATGTAATGGCGACAGTGGTGGTCCGATTGTGATTCAATCAGGTGGCCAAACAGTGCAACTCGGCATAGTGAGCTGGGGTGTAGGATGTGCTCGCCCTGAAAACTATGGTGTGTACGCGGATGTTTCAGTGTATGACCAATGGATCGAATCCATCAAAAATGGCACAGTGCCTGTACAAGTTGGCTATCAAGAGCAAACGACACTGGCTGACTTTGTGGTTGGCGACACAGTAAGACACACCTTTACTATCACCAATACGGGTAGCCCTACATTTACGTTTAACCAGCTAAATGTTGCAGCATTAGGTGTCACTAGCAATTTGGTGACAACGGTAGACACATGTTCTGCAAGCACACTGACACAAAACCAAAACTGTAAGGTAAGTGTCGAGTTTAGCGCAGCAACACCTGGACTTGCGCAAACCACGTTAACTTTTAAAGTGGACGGCAGCACTACCACATATGTTGCGCGTGTTTTTGCTACTGCAACAGATGGTTCCAATGTATGTAATGGAACGTGGGATGCAAATACCGTATATGTCAGACCAGATCGTGTCACTTACCGTGGTTCAGAGTATGAAGCAAGATATTGGACTCGCGGCGATATCCCAAGTGAATCAGGTCTTTATGGTGCATGGAAGTTAATCGGCAACGATCCTACTTGCACTAAATAAGCAAAAATTAATCATGACAATCAAAGCCGTGCGTCTGGGTGCACGGCTTTTTTCATATTACCCTCTCAGGCTGCCATCAAAATTGACAGACAAATTGCCAACTGCCATCACTTCCTGGTACAGAGCGCGTCCACCAATTTGCTTCATAAACACTGCTTTGATGACGAATACGCTGTCCAGCCGCAGCATGATCGCCATTTGGAAAGTTAGGATGTACAACGTACTGATTTGGATCAACTTGAATATCCACACACTGGGTTGGCTTATCAGGGCCCCCGCTACCATCACATTGATAGCTTGGTGCCATTCCCTGCGCCACCTCCCATTTAGCCGTCAACAGTGATGCAGGTCCATTTGTGTCATGGGATAATTCCCAGTTCATAATACCACCGGCACTATCGAGCGCTAACTGAGCTTTTGCGCGTATTGTGGGAATGCCATTGTAATATGAGGCCCCATCTGTATCTCGACAAGCATTCGCAGCATCTTGTGAGACCAGCGTGCGATACGCTTGCCATGTTGGACGAGAATAAAAGGGCACACCCAACACGGTTTTCTCTTTACTGAGTCCACGACCTTGCCAATATGCAATCGAATCCAATGCATATTGAAAGCTCGCATGATCGGTATTATTTGCGTCGTAAGCCATTAAGTTTAAGAAATCGACATCTTGGAATACTGACTCCAATACACCGCCTCCTGTATACCCTAGAGCAACCACTGCGGCTGTTAAAAACTTCCCTTTCGCTTTGAGTTCTACACTCAGCTCTTTCATTAGCAATGCATAATTATTGGCAGAACTACCTGGATCTGGATATTCCCAATCCATATCAACGCCATCTAATTGATGCAATTCAACAAAGGCCATCAGATTGCGAATAAACGTAGCACGACCTTCTGTACTACTGGCAAAAGTCTCAAATGCACTGTCATCTCCGCCATTCCAACCACCCACAGCAATACCCACTTTAACACCAGATGCGTGGGCAGCACTCACGAGTTGCTGCATCTTTGCGAGGTTTTCAAGTGGCTGCAATGAGCCATCTGCATTAGGGAGCAAAAAGGAGTAATTAATATGTGTCAGCTTATCAAATTGAATATCGGCGACTTGACCTTGCCAGCTAGGAAAGTAACCGACAATCTTAAAACCACTTGGAGGAACAATGACATCATCCGCCACAACCGTGATCATGCGCTTGCCTGAGCTTGCTCGCCCATTGCTATCATCAACAACTTCAGCTTGAATCACATGCTCGCCCAAACCTGTCGCTGTCCATGTCACTTCATAAGGTGCTGTGTTATCCGTCATTATCACCACATCATCGACTTTAAAATCCACATGTTTGATTGGTACATTCATTGGATGAGACGCGGTCGCTTTGATCATCACTGGGGAAGCAATGATATGTCGGCTTTGATCCAGAGGCGCATCAAGTTTTACAATAGGTAAAGGCGCACCAATAGGATCACAGATCCCTTCCTTACGCCATACGTTTTGCGGCTCTGAATACATCGCGGGATCTTGATTCTGTGTCCACCACTTTGCAGTATATTTCGCTGTTAAGTGTTTTACTTCCATACCCCCTGTATACACTTTCGTTGCTTGCCAATTGCTTAATTGGCTACAGTCTAATGCCATCGTAGGCACACTGATAAGGCCCAGTGCTGCCAGAACTGCTAAATTGAGTGTTTTCATACCTTTGTTTCCATGTTGTTAGCCAGCGTTTGACGGCGAGCTCTGGCTGGCTGTTATCCAATAATAAACCCGCCCAGTTCCAGAGTAACAAACTGTACAAAAATCACCCAAGCCATATCACGGCTCTCAACTTGAAAGATTATAATGTTTGAAATGTACCGCGATCAAAGCGTCGCGTTTCAAAACCCCATCAAGCAGTATTTCAGGTTGTTATGATAGAAAAATGTGATTTGCCACTTTTGTTCATTGAATCAAAAGCGACATATTTTGACGTCACTTACGATCTTCAGAGGTTTGTGATTTGAATTTCAGCCTTAGCACTGCACAGTACAAGTCAGAGATCAGTATAAACTTGTGCTCATTTTGCCTCCCCAAGCTGACGATATCGAGCAACTAAGACAGTGATCTGCTGCTGTAACTCATCAATTGCCTGATCGATATTTAAGCGCTCTGTTGGCGTGAATTTGTTCTTTCGTAATAAAAAATGCACTTCGTTATCGTGGACAGGATAATCCCAAATATGAATTGGTTTATCACTCCATTTATGGCTGAGGTAGTTACCAACGATTTCGTCTTCAATAATAAAATCAACACGCTGTTTAGCGAGTAACTCAATGCGTCTTTGAATCGTAGAAATACCGATGAACTGATTACCAAACCTATCTTGATTAGCAAGAGACTTTATCTCTTCACCATAATAGGAGCCAATACTCAAACCGATTGTGGCTTCAGAGCTCAGTAAAGCCATGAGCGAGTATACTGATTCAGGTGGTTTTAAAGAAAATAGCCGCATTCTTTCCATGCGATACGGCTGCGTGAAATGTCCCCACTGCTTGCGTTTGAAGGTATAACTCACCATCAGTACGACATCGACAACCCCTTTCGTTAGCTGGGCAAAGCTGCGAGCTGCTGACGGCAAACGCACAAACTCAACACACACGCCCGCATGCTCAAACACCATTTTTGCAATCTCTATATCAAGCCCTTGTGCCATGCCTTTATCACTGATACTAGTCAATGGAGGCCACCCAGCAACTACACCCACTTTAGCGTGAGTGACACATGCTGAATTGATTTTATCGATAGAGTGCTGAGCTGATGACACATGCCAACTAGCTATCAGCACAAAAAGACTTGCCAAACAATATATTCGCACAGAGGCCTAACTAATGATGCAACCATCATTTAAGTGTAGCTGCTAATTGAGGTCTTTCTTACTTAATCGTTAAGCCAATTATAAAACGCCGTTTTCATTGCTAAAAACTAAGCACTTTAGCCCACCTTGAGGATCAATATCTTCAAATACCTCTGGGTTGTGTAGACGCTCGATAAACTTAATCGAGGGCGCTTCCCTATGCATTTCATCAATTAAAAATTGACTTTGAATCGATGGATCATTTACACAGGCAAGTACTGTTGCTCCAGGACAAAGCAGCTCAGGCAGCTTTCGTAAAATACGTTGATAGTCTTTGGTCAGTGCAAAACTGCCTTTTTGGAAGGTAGGCGGGTCAATGATCACTAAATCATAAGGACCGAATTTACGTAGTTTACCCCAAGATTTGAAGAGGTCATGCCCTAAAAAAGAAATATTGTCTAATGTATGGCCATTGAGCTGATGGTTACGTCTTCCTTGTTTTAACGCCGCTTTTGCCATATCCAAATTAACCACTTGTTTGGCACCGCCAGCCAGTGCTGCGACAGAAAAACCGCAGGTATATGCAAATAAATTAAGTACTTTTTTATTTTCACTGTGTCTCATCACCCAATCACGACCATTTCGCATATCAAAAAACAATCCTGTGTTTTGTTTTTTTCCAAGTGACAGTTCAAACTTTAAGTCATTCTCAGTGATAACAACTTGCTCTTCAAGCGTGCCAAACAACACTTCTACTGAATTATCTAGACGATACCTATGTTGAATAAAGACACATGTGAGCTTGTTTTGTACCACACCACTACTTATAAAAGTACGTAAGCACTGTCGAAGTGCCTCCATCCAATCATCATCTTGTTCTTTGAAAACTGTACACATGACTTGTCCTGACAGCCAATCAACAGTTAATTGCTCTAGCGATGGGTAACATCGGCCTCGACCATGAAAAAGACGTACTGCCTCGTCGGGAAGCTCAGTTAATTGTGAAAACACCTGCTGTAGAGGTGAAAAGTCAAATTGCATACAATAATCGCTAAAATTTAAATTTGAACGCAATTTTACTAAACTTAGTACGAATGCCAACATGATTTGGTTCATTCGCTAGAATTAAAAGTTTTAACGTCATCATTGTGATCTATAGCAAAAGTAATATCACTCTCCAATTTAAATATTGAACAATAAAAAACCACTTAGATTAATTACCCTGTACACAACTCTGCCACGCGAGTACCCTTTAGTTTTTGACCATTTTGCTAGTGAGAGTAAGTTCATGAGTACCGCATTTTCTCGCCGTTTTGTGACCCTAGTTGAACAATTTGCTGGCGGTAATAAACGTCAGTTTGCCGAATTGACCGGTAAATCACCATCACATATTTATCGAATTTGCCAAGGCCTTGGTCGTCCTTCAATGACCTATCTTGAGCACCTGTATAGTCTATTTTCTGTTGACTTGAACTGGTTACTAACGGGTGAGCAAGCAGCTGACGCACCCACACAACACAGCCAAGATGATTTACTCGTTGTGCCTAAATTGGACGTTGAAGCGAGTGCGGGATTTGGTGCCATTAATGGTCAAGAAGATACCACCGAACAATTTGCATTAAATAAGCGCTGGTTGCAATCACAGTTAGGTGTTCACAGTGACCACTTAGCTTTTGTTTCAGTGCGTGGTGATAGTATGTTACCCACTCTCGAACATGGTGACATGGTGTTAGTGGATCTAAGCCAACAGCAACCGAGTAAGGCTGGCGTCTATATCATACAAACTCAAGATGGATTGATGGCCAAGAGACTACAACAAAAATCTAATCATATTGCCGTGATCAGTGATAATCCTGACTACCCTAGCTGGGAGATCAACTCACAAAATGCCGAGCAGCATGGCGTAGCTGGGCGTATCGTTTGGTGTGGGCGTAGTTTGTAACAGCTCCTTATGAAATCCGCGTATTTTGACATCCAAGGCGTTTTGGTGGCTGTATAACAGACCACCTAAATTATATTTCCGCAAGTCAAGTGCGAAAGGTTAATGAGCCGTTTTAACAAAACAAAATCAATACAACTCTACAAACTCAGCAACCGCGTCAAAGCTGGAAAAGCATGGATCCTGAAACGAGTTCAGGATGACATGGTGCAAAATGTAACGACAGCGAGCGAAGCGAGTACGTTCAATTTGCGCAAAGTGAAGTGAACCGTTTTAACCGAACAGATTCAATACACCTCTACAAACTTAGCAACCGCCTCAAAACTAACAAGGCATGGATCCTGAAACGAGTTCAGGATGACGTGGTGCAAAAGGTTAGCGACAGCGAACGCAGTGAGTGCGCTTTTTTTGCGCAAGGTGAAGTGAGCCGGTTTAACCGAACAGAATCAATACACCTCTACAAATTCAGCAACCGCGTCAAAACTAACAAGGCATGGATCCTGAAACGAGTTCAGGATGACGTATTTAAACCATGACGCTGTACCCAACCTATACGTCACCCTGAATTTGCTTCAGGGTCTAAAGTTCAAAGTCTTAACGACGGTGAACAAAACGAGTACGTTCAGTTTGCGCAAGGTGAAATGAGCTGTTTTAACAAAACAAAATCAATACCCCTCTACAAACTCAGCAACCGCGTCAAAACTAACAAAGCATGGAGCCTGAAACGAGTTCAGGATGACATGGTGCAAAATGTAACGACTGCGAGCGAAGCGAGTACGTTCAATTTGCGCAAGGTGAAGTGAGCCGTTTTAACCGAACAAAACCAATACACAGCTATACGCACAGCAGCTGCTTCAAAACTAACAAGACATGGATCCTGAACTTGCTTCAGGGTCTAAAGTTCAAAGTCTTAACGACAGTGAACAAAGCGTGTGCGCTCAACTGAAGTGAGCTATTTTAACCGCTGCTGATGCCGCGCGCGAAAACTTAACGCGAATTGCGCGAAAACTGCGAAAAATGGATTTTTTAAATAGTGAAATGGCATTTCAAAAAAACAGACCTACTTCTTAGGGCTTTCAAACTCAACATTAACAATAAGACCTGCACTTGATAGGTTCACTTCTGAACGCGTTACAATCCACTCTCCATTTACGCCAGTTCTGAATCCGACCAATTCAATCTTACTCTCAGCCAAAATGCTCAGCGCTTTATGAGTTCCTGGTATCGACAAGGAGCCTGTGGCCAATCCTCTGGTCATTGCATCCAGTTTTGCTTTTGCTGCTCTTTGAGCTGCTTGCTCACCATCATATATATGTCTAAGTGTCAAAGCAGGTTCGCCCCCACCAATCGTCACTATTTGGCGTTGTGCTGTTGTGTGATCATGCCAGAATGCCTTAGCGCTTTTGTATTTACCCCTGTCGGCCATAGTGACTGTATATTCTGAAACATCTTGTTTAGTCAGTCTTGTTATTGGTAGCGGTTGACCAGAGGCTGAGTTAGCCTCTCCTTTAGTCGTGAAAATCAGACGCCCTGATGCGATTTTTCCTACTGCATCATATTGCTTGGCCAACCTTGTGACTAAGTGCAAGTCGTGCTCATTGGTTTGGTCTATGTGGGTTAACTGTATCTGGGTAAACTGTTCTGATATTGCTGCTTGTAATCCGTGTTGCGACGCTATACTTCTCAATAAATCACCTAGAGTAACGTTGTCAAAAGAACGTGTTTTTCGCTCTTTAAGTGATGCGCGCATATCTGCCGCTTTGCATCTCAACTCTAGCTCATCGGGTTGACCTGATAGAATGACTTCATCGACTATATAAAGCCCTTTATCAACTTTCCGATCACCAATACCTAATTCAATGGCTATTTCAGCACCTTGCGTTGGCAGTTTAATATGGTTGTCTCTATCATCGAGCACAACGCTAAGAGTGTCGCTATCTACCCCTGCCTCATCAGTAACTGTAATAGACAACACTCTATCAGTAACGATCTGTGTAATGTCTATGTTATTCGCTGTAATCTTAAATACTGGATGCATATTAATCCCAAAGCTTAATAGAGTTAGTTTGAGTGTATTGCTGAACGATTTCAGGTAACACAATTAGGGTGCCTAGGGGCAAAATGCAGGGTAAAAGCACTAGGTCAAGGTTAGCTTTATATACGGCTTCAACAGTGCCATTTAAATGTCCATAGTGCGTGTAACAAATTTGGTCTAGGCGCTCACCTTGTTTACTTCTATATTTCATCATCTCCCCCGTAGTATTTGAGCGTTAAGTTAAATTCAATTTTTTCAGGTACGCCAGCGCGTCTAATATCGGTGTGCGTTTCTTCTATGCGTTCAACAACAAACTCCCCCCAAACAAAACCAAAACCATCAACGAGTAATAACGGGAGTCCTTGAGCTGCTTCAGCCCGCATTTGGTCAACTTGTCTCAAGCCGCCATTAAAATGGGGGTAGATAGTTCCTGTTACTGTTATTTCCTCATTTCCTAGTCCAAGGTATTGCATAGCTGGCCTTCGACTGATGCGCTCTTGCGTTGTCCACCGATACTCTGTGATTCTTTTTAGTTCAGAATAAGCAGCAGTAGGCACAGAAAAACGGTATCTACCTAGTGCCAACATAACATCACGAATCATACAATTTACCTCGTTCTCTTTGTGCTTTGCGTTTATCAATTTCTCGCATGATGCGGTCTATCAGTTCTTTGCTGTTTTCATTTGGTTGTTGATTGATAGTGACATGCCATGTGTGGTACTCGTTGTGTTCTTGGGTGGGTGTCGTTTCACTATTCGAGTATTGAGAAATGAGTTCATTAAATTGAAATTGCTCTTTAGTAAAAGTTTGAGGTAGTGCTTTAGTTGTGGGCAGCGTATCTAGTTCATAGCGAGCCGCACCAACAACGTCTGGAACTTTTGATGCTGTCACATGTTGATAATGCTGTGTAATTGGCTGAGTTAACGGCTGTGGTGTTGTTGATTGAACAGTGTGCAACTGCTGTATAACAGGTTGTGTCAATGTGGGCGCGCTGGCTTCAGGTAGTGCATTAAGTTCATAGTGAGCCGTACCAACCGTATCTGGCACTTTTGGTGCTGTCACAGGTTGATAATGCTGTGTAATTGGCTGAGTTAACGGTTGTGGTGTTGTTGATTGAACAGCGTGCAACTGCTGTATAACAGATTGTGTCAATGTGGGCGCGGTGGCTTCAGGTAGCGCATTAAGTTCATAGCGAGCCATACCAACAGTATCTGGAGCTTTCGGTGCTGTCACAGGTTGATAATGCTGTGTAATTGGCTGAGTTAACGGTTGTGGTGTTGTTGGTTGAACATCGTGCAGCTGCTGTACAACAGGTTGTGTCAATGAGGGCGCAGTGGTTTTAGGTAGTGTATTAAGTTCATATCGCCCCGTGCCATCAACATCTGGCACAATCGGTGTTTTCGTCGCTTTGTATTGCTGTTGAATGGGCTGTACTAGCGCACTTGGTTGATTTGGCTGTTGCACAGCTGCCATAGCAGGTGTTACTGCTAGAGCGCTAGCAACGGTAACTGGTTTAATTAACTCTGTAACTGGCCTTTCTTCATCTCCAAAGCCTATCATGCCCCCAATTTCAGAAATGGTATCACCTAACCAGCCAATACTCTCAATTGATTTTTCAATAAACCAACTAGCAGCTTGAAATGGTGCTGTGACGAAATTAACCAAACTGCCAAACACAGCACCAATCGCTTGGCCAGCGCTAGTAAAACTTTTTAGTTCTTCACTGGCAATATTTACTGGAGTGAATAACTGGGAGACCCAACCAACTACCGAACCAATTTTGTCACCAACCCAGCCAAACATTTGGCCAAGAGGTGCAAGGCTCACTTTGATAGGCTCAATTGCTGCAATAAACCCATCTTTTACACCGACCATGAAGGCTTTAATAGGTTGCCAGTACTTGTAAATCATTAGAGCGCCTAGCGCGATAGCCGAGATTGCCCACCCAATTGGCGTCGTCATCAATGCAATACCCATGGCATTTATACTTGTAATAACGGTGGGTATCGTCACTGCACTGAATGTTGTTAACCCAGCTCTAAGCGCAGTAATTTTACTACCAAATGCAGCGATGCCTGGACTTGCCCCAAGTGCATTCGTTGTTGCTGCTGTTGTAACAGCGGTGGAATTAAACTTGGTTAAATTTAAACGGCCTAAAGTGACCATTGAAGAGAGGGTTTTAACAGCAATGCCTGCTTGTATGCAGCCGCCAATCATGAATGACCATGCATAACCTGTAGCAACCGATGCAACTTTTAATGTGGCGAGGCCAACTGCCAAGCCGACTATTACCTTAGTTGCAACTGGAAATGTATTTGCGACAGCGGCAACGCTATCTACCGCCTTGCCGAATATATCAGCTGCAAAGTTTATTGGTGGCAATAACACAGAGCCAATCGTCACACCTAAGCGAGTCACGCGATTTTTTAACAGTGTCAGGCTGTTTGCTGTTGTATCACTTCGTGTCGCAAATTCGTCTTGCATAGAGCCTAAATACTGACTTTCATCAGACACTAAACGCAGCGCCTTTTTGTAGTTACCTAGGCCGCTTATGAGCTTGGCCATATCGTCTGAGTATTCAGCCCCAAATAAATCTGAGAGCGTGCCCACCACATCATCTGAGGTTTTAACCGATTCTAAAAAGCTAATCAGTGCACCTTGCGCATCATCTTCAATGGCACTTTTTAGGTCAGTCGCATTGAGTCCAATTTCACTGAGCGCATTGCCAAATTTTTTGCCTTGCTTGTCTGCTGTACGCAATTTTAACAGCATGGCATTGATACCTGTCGCAGCAACTTCGGGTGGTGTTTTTAACTCTAAAAATGTCGCACTTAATGCCCCAATTTGTTGGCCTGTTAGACCAAACATTTGCCCCATGCCTGCTGTTCGGTTTGTAATATTGAGCATGTCGCGGGCTTGCGCATCCATGTTGTTTGATAAGTGGTTGAATGCGTCACCTATCTTAACAACGTCTGATTGTCCTAGTTTGAGCTGAGAGCGCAGCCCTGTCATCGCAGAGCCAGCCTCTTTACCAGATAAATCAAATGCAACGCCCATCTTTGCAGCATCTTGAGCAAATGTGAGTAGTTCATGTCGAGCAATACCTGCTTGGCCCGCACTTGCCACAATGTCGCCAATACCATCAGCAGCCATAGGAATGACCGTACTTAAATGCAATATGTCTTGGCCCATTTGCGCAAATCCCGCAGGACTGTCAAAGTTAACAACCTTGCCAACATCGGCCATCACGCTTTCGAACTTCACAGCAGCAGCGACAGGGGCCAGCATTGCGGTGCCAAGCGCGGCAGCATCGAGCATTTGGTTTCGATAATGGTCACGGCGCTGCATCACTGACTCGTGCCGCTGCATTGCGGTGTTTAACTCTGCGTATTGCCGTTTCAGCGATTTAACTGTCTCGCCAAGTCTAATTTGCTTTTGCGTTAACTGGCTTGTTGAAAGTCCTGCACTGGTCAGTGCTTGTCGATGCTTGGATAGGGCGCGTTGAGTATCGCCAAGTCGTGTATCTAGTTTATTTAGCTCTTTGTGTGCAGCACCGACTTTTTGTTTGAGTTTTTGGTGCTCGGCCTGACTTTGTGATAGCGCGTTGTTTGCTTTTTTGAGGGCTGTTTCTGACGCGCTATAGGTTGCTTTTGCTTTTTTAACTTCTTGCGTTGCAGCGTTAATTGCGGTTTTCATACTCGCACTTTTTGTGCTCGCTGCCGCGTACTCTTGCTTTAGCTCTTTCAGCTTTGCATGCGCACTTTCATAGCTTCGTTTCGACGATATAACGGCTTTAGTTGCTTTGTCCGCAGCCTCAGAATAGCTTAGAGTTGTTGATTGAGATGTTTTTAGCGCTGACTGATATTGTTGCAACTGGGTTCGCGCATGTTCAATATCATTACGAGTTTTTTTTAGCTGCTGACTAACAGCTTGAAACCCAGTCACAGACGCAGAAGTAGACTCTACCTGTTTTACTGTCTCGCCCAATCTGTTAAATTGGTTCATACTTTGACCAATTACAGTCTTAAATGAACCTGCGAGCGCTGCGCCAATGACAACTGAAACTGCTAACGATTTACCTATGGCCATCTCTACTACCTTGAACTATAAATTGTTGTATGTACCGTGTTTATTGGGTTCTATCGCTTATTTTCTGGTGACTGAGGGGTGGTTAGAGGCTCTGATTGGAGCCCCAATTTTTGCGGCGTTTCTTACTTTTGTGTTGATGTTGGTTTTATTTGCAATTGCAATGATAGCTACTTTTTGTCAAGCAGTGCTTTTAATTCTGCGTGCCATGATAGCGCCTCTTCTGCCGACATCTCCAACCACTCGCCAATCCCGCCTCCCGTAAAGTGTGAAAGTGCCAGAACTAGTTGCTTGATGGTGCTGGCGTCGAGCGCAAAAAACCTTTGAACGTTTCTTGAATTTGTTGATAGTCAGACAGGTCCAATTCTTCGAGCATATCCGGCGCTTGGCCGCATAAATCTGCAAACATTCGCTGTTCTGATTGCACCTCATCGAGTTTCATCGATTGTATGCGTAACTGATCTTTAAACTTAGGGCGTCGCATTTGCAGTTCATTAATGGTTTCGCCCTGGTACTCAACTGGATAATGTAGTTTGATAGTCTCAGTCATGATTTACCTCTTTGCCTTGAGTTTTCGCGTTGCGCTTAGTTGGTTTTGTTTCGCTCAGCTTGCCAGCGGCCAGCCAATTAGCGGCTTGTTTTGGAGTTAGCTCGATGGGTTCGTGTTCTTGAATACTCCGAGCATTATGAGTAATGGGCGATAACGTCCAATATGTTTGTTTGGTCATTAAATTGTCCTCTCTAGCAAAAGCCGCCGTTGTAGCAATCGGTCAACACCATTGACAATTTCAACACCGTTAATGAAGTCAAATTCATAAATAGTCTCGCCTGCGTATTTAAGCTTGTAATATGTCAGCGTTGCTTTTAGTTTTAGCTCCCCACCTTTTTTTGGCTCCCACGTACCAAAGTCGATTTCTGTCCAGCGCCCTTGCATTATGATTTCAAGTGGCTTTTCAAGTGGGATATTCTCCGCCTTGAATGCACCTTTGAGGCGAATCCTTACGCCGTTAATGTCTTGTGTGCCGTAGAGCTTTAATAGACTAGGGCTCGGTTCCGCAATCACCATTTCAGACAACTCAATCTTGTCTTGCCCCTGATCTAATTCGATGGGGCCAGTTAACCCTGCACCTTGATAATCTTCTGTAATGCGTGACAGTTTCGGGAGCTGTATTGATGTGCATTTCCCACCATATGTGCTGCCATCAACAAAGACGTTAAAGCCCTTTAGCGTTTCGGGTAAATTCAACATTAGAAAATCTCCTCTAAATACCTATCTGTTAACAGTGACCTGAATGTCACTGATTCAGCGGGATACACTGGCGTAAAATCAAAATCGAAATAAGTTTTGCCTTGGGCGATGTTCGCGGGGGTGTTGAGTTCAGGGTCTGCCCAGCATTCGCCATTTACAATTGCACCTATGCTTTTTAAGTGGCGAAGATAAGCGTTAACTGATGCAACAACTTCATTGAAGTAAGTCGGGCCATTAATTCCTTCATCGACTGCCCATAAGTGTGCAGCGAGAATTGAATCATTGATGATGTCAGCTGAGCGTGCAACGCATTCATACATCCACTTTGTATCTGACGAGCAATTACGTGGTCCCCATACCCGATGGCCTGCTTCATTGATGATTGTGCCAACGTGTTGCTCATTTAACAGATTGGCGCGGCTTGCTTTGTTGCCAAGTTCGAAGTCAATATGTCTTGATGTACCAGCAACACCATTGATGAGCTTGTTACTGATTGAATGCCAAAAGCCCTGCTCGTTATCTAATTTTGCTCGAAGACCAGCAAGTCGTGCGCTTGGTGGTTGTGTGATATATCCATCACTGACAGTATCCCAAACATTTACCCACGGGTCGCAAATGTATAGTCGTTTAGAACCAAATTTATTACGCAGCGTGATTGCGTCCGCATCCACCGTGTTGGGACCGGACGCATAGACCATTGCACGTAACGTATCGGCTAGGCTGACTAGCGACGTTATGACAGGCTCCTGATGGTCAAAGCCAGGGGCACATAAAATTCGAGGTTTAACACCTAACACATTTTTAGCTGCTTTAAGAGCTTGGATGCCTGTGTAATTGCCTGTTGCGCCATCAACACCGCCGATGACATTTGATAACGTTGTAGCAGGGTTTAAATCATCCTCAACGCGTACAACTACAATAACTGCGCCGCAATGGTCAAAAATTGCATCAAGTGCCTGTGGTAATGTGCCACGCCCAGAGTCTTGTGGGTCTAGTTTCGCGGCTTCAGTCATATTCCCTGCAATTAGCACGGGGGTATTAAGCGGAAACGCATTTGCATCAGCATCAGGTGCTGTGCCCACAATGCCAATGACACTTGTGCTTGCTGTTTGGATTGGGCGTGGGCCATCGTTGAGTTCAAGGACCTGCACGCCATGTAAATAGTCTGTACTCATGTCATTTCTCCTGTTGTATCAGCACATCAGTCACTGCTGTTGAACGCTGCTTTATCTCATTGATAACAGTGTCTTGACCTTTGTGTATGTACGCGAATTTAACTGTGCCTGCGTCAACATCGGCAACAATACTTCCAAGTTTGTCATTGATTGATTGCGCAGATTTTCGAACATCATCAAGTGACTGTGCAGAGTTCAGCGCTGAGCATAGCTTTACGATTTCGTATAGCAGTATTTGTGTTGTGTCCGCAGTAGTCCCTAAAATCGTTTGGTAATCGCCAGCGTGGTTTTCGATATCTGTTCTGACTATGTCGCGTTGCTCGCTCGGTGTCATAATGATTTCAAAATCAGATGCGTTATTAGCATGTGTATATGCGCTAATACCGCGAAACTGTGCGTGCGGCCCGTCGAACTCGATCATGCGTGTTTTTTTATTAATTAATTTCATCGTTATTCACCTTTGTTATGACCATGGTGCACTATCCACAGTCCTTTGATATGTATTGGCTCTGGCCCTAGATTGATGATTCGAACAGTTGAAAAACCTGCTGATAGCGGGCTTTCTACATTCTCAGCAATGGCAACTAAATCATCATAATTTGTGATTGACCAAGAATGACCTTTTATTTCCATATTTGAGATTTGATTCACTAGAGTTCGCGGGGTTGTAAAATCATGCGGCACAGTCGTCCACTGCGACTCCGCGCCAAGGCTATTGATTAAAACAGCAATACGTCCAGTCGGTTTATTCGAAGGGTGCGCATTGTCGCCAACTGCGACGTTCATATACACTGAAATACGGCCTGTAAACTGGCTTGGGGCAGGCTCAGAATAATAGACAGCTTTGCCTGGCAGAGTTGCATATAGCTCCGTGTAATAACTATGTGTAACGTTACCGTCGGCATCGACAGCATGCGGTGCATAATCACTGGCTGTTGAAAACTGGAATGCAGCAGCTTCGGCTAATGTACCAAATCGGGCTGGAAGCGTGATTGGCGTTGTGGTCTGATCTTTTAGCGTATCAACCATGCTAAATCCCACATGTTTTGTCGCTAACCATGCGTCATATTTGCTTTGTGCTGCACTTAACTGCTGCTGCACTGTGACATCAACCTCATTGAGTTTTGTAGATACAGTACTATTGATTGCTGACATTTTATTTGTGACTTCACCAGTCAGCTCTGAACTTGCACTCACCAACTGAGCATTAGTTTGCTGTAATTGAGCAACAGATTGTTCAAGTGTTGGCATTGTTAAACTCCTATGTTCATTAGTTTGTCGTTGAGAAAGATTTCTCGGTGATTTGATTTAATTTGTGCTGTTGCAATACGTGTTTGTGCGTCGCACATTGCAACGAACTCAGCGCCGTAAAACATGTTGATGTCACCAGTTGTCGTTACATCAATTGCGGACACAGGCACAGCGCTCAGTAACAAGTCAAAACCTTGAATTACGGTGCTCAGCGGTGTTTGATAAAACAGCGTGTTGTCAGGGTGTGACCACGCAGCGAATAGCGTACCGTCTTCTAGAAAAAAGCCTACCTCGCGTACAGGATATTCACTCGTGCTTTTAAACTCTGCTGTAATATGAATTTGTCCAGGTCCTGCATCTGCCACGCTCACGACTTGCGAGCGGTCACGTTCGTTACGTAATGCTGTTTGGTCACGTGTTGGGGTGTAACCCACGGTGCCGACTGCAATATGCGAAATATTGATATGAATGCCAGAATCCTTAGCATTTGCAGCGGCGTTTATGCCCGCCTGTGTGATTATCGGGGTGTAGTCGCTCATTGGCATACCATCCTATTTGTTTGAATACATTTGGTGTTGATACTGGACGTAATCACATGTGTGCAGGTGTGCAGTGTGTTATCAGGTGCACAAGTAAACGGCGTACGAGCGTTGACTATGTTGCTCGCTGCGGATTGCAAGGTATGTGAGCCAGTGTGTAGTGCGTTGTCAGGGCTGCTTATAAATTCACGCCGACTATTCACCGTGCTGCTCAGCGCTGACTGAATAACTTGGCTGCTTGTATGTAATGTGTGATCGGGTGAGCCAGTTAACTTGGCTCGGCTATTGGCCACATTGCTGTGTGCTGATTGAATAACGTGGCTGCTTGTATGCAATGCATTATCAGGTGCGCCTGTTAATTCGGCTCGACTATTAGCAATGTTGCTCGTTGCTGATTGAACAACATGGCTACTGGCGTACAATGTGTTATCAGGCCCGCCCGTAAAATCCATGCGTTGTACATTGCAGCTTGTAGTTGCTGATGCAATAGATATATGCTGGTCCATCTGCACACCGACATTGAAGTCAATGTGACTACGCGCGGGTTTTATAGCTGCAACAATTCGCCATAGCTGAGCTTGTAGCTCTGGCGTTAGCAATGAATCGCCTGTTTGGTTAAGGTTGTTGCGCACTAATGCGATCAATTTTGCAGTGTGAGGTACGCCTCCATTTTGCCACCATTCCTCAAGCTCAATATGTGCATTCAGTGCTGTAAGAGCGCGTTTTACAGCACCAGCCGTACCCTTGATTCTGTGTGTCGGAACAGATTCTGCGATGACTGTGCGCTGTATTGATTCATGCCATGTGCTGTCCCATTCATCCACGCTGAGCGCATGGGCAAGCCAAGGTAACAAATGTGCAGGGCAACGCTCTGGCGACCATAAATCACAAACTTGTACAGGCACATCATCAATACGTGCGCTGACTTGCTCTAATGCTTTTTCTTGCTGTGTGGCGTTACTGGGTAATAGCTGCTCAGACATTGCGACCACCTGTTGAAATATTGACAGAGGTGCAAAACGCAGCTTGATGTCCGTTCACCACCAAATCATTGGCCGGAGCAAGGAGTTCAACACGCTGCACGCCAGGGCGGTGCAAGACTGAATAGAGCGCGGAGAGCGAAATGTCGCGGCCCAGCTTATGATTATCAATCACCCATGCTTGTACTGCGGTTTCTGCCGCTTGTCTTACACTTTCTGCGTCAGGACCAGGATAAAAGTGAAGCACTGCCTCAATCTGATATTCGATGATTTCAGTCGGGCGTAGTCGAACATGATCTGTGAGGGGGCGCACGTCATCCGCATTTAAATGAGCCAAAACAGATTGGTTTAATTCCGTTGTCGGTGTGCCATTGGATTGCGTCGAAAGCACCGAGATAGCCACATCTCCTGGTTGCGGATTTGCTAACCCCGCATCATAGGTGCACTGTAAAATGGTTGTGCCAGCAGGTAATAAAGCCAATTGCTCATTACTCAATTGAGCTGATGCAAATATGGGCGCGTCAACAGCCACATCTTTAACAAAAGAGGATACCCGCATGGCATGAAACACATATGCGCCAATAGGCCCTGCTGTGCTGAACCCTTCAAGAGCTAGCTGAATACGCTCTCTGTAGCGTTCGTTATCCTCATATGTTGCCGGAATAGGTGGTAGTGCTTGCGGGTCTCCAGCTTCAACTATCTGACGCTCTACGCCAAATCGTGCGCCTAAATAATCCAACTCTGTATCCGCCGCCTTGGCAAGTAATACGGCTTCTGCCGCTTCGTTTACGCGTTGTCGCATTTTCAGCTCACGGTATGCAAACGCTTCAATAAGCTTTACTGCTGGTTCACTGGCCAATGTGATCTCAGCATCGGGATAACGCGCTTTATAGTCTGTGAGCATGTCATTTTTGATTTGCTCATAGCTCAGTGGCTCGATGATGTTTGGCGGCGGCAACTTGGATAAATCAATGCCTGTAAAGTTAGTCATACTCATAGTTGAATACCCTCTAACTTAAGTGGCTCGCCGTTGATTACATATGTCCCCTGTAAATCAATAATGAGTTGCCCTGGCGTGTGGTTTGCAACTTGTACACGGCTAACTTTATATCGTGGCTCAAAGCGTCTGAGTGCTGCTGCAACACCTGCGTATATCTCAACTAATGTCGTATTATTCACGGGGGCATCTATTAGGCTGGGTATCACACTGCCGTAATCTGGACGCATCACGCGCGCACCAATCGGTGTTGTTAGTATGTCGCGAATAGACTGTTTCAAATGGTCAATGACTGAGATGCGTTGACCTGTGCTTGCATTCATCATGGCTACTTCACCTTATACTTACCAGCAGATGAGCCGGATGGTACTTGGACTTCTGCATCGGCTGTGATCGTGTTTACCACCGCTTTTGAGAGTGCTTTAACCATAGGGCCAATCATTGCGTGTTGGTTATCAGTCACAAACCCTTCGGCTTCTAGCTCGCTAATCATGGCGCTTTCAAGTGCGCTTGCAGTTAGAGGCATGTTTAAACTCCTGCTTTTACGGTTGATGAACCAACGGGGTGATTACTCCCCGAAAAAACACATGTATGTCCTGTCGTAACACAGGGTTGACCACCATTAAGTGCAATGTTGGCGGCATCAATGGCGGCATCTCCAGTTACCGTTGCCGTGAGTGCACCTGCAACAGTCGCTGTTGCATCTCCGTGTGTACTGACGTTAATGTCTCCAGCACATTGAATACTCAGAACACTGGTTGTGCTGTCATAACGCACCTCTGTGCCGTCATTAAAAATGACAACATCCATGTCATCAGCAGTCTCTGGAGAATCCAGTTCTGTTGTGTATAAAATTTGTATGATGATTGCCTGAGTTAGCTCACCAGAAGGACTGGCTATCAGACATTGAATACCTGGCTTGAGAGGTCTCCAACGGATGTAGTTAGCCGCTACATCTGCGGGCCATGGCAACCAACCTGTAATGAGTTCACCAACCGCAACTTTTAGCTTTTTATTTTCGAGGTCAACTTCATGGATGGCACCAACCATCAATAAATTGTCAAACCTGCGTTTAAGCTCTGCAACGTCAAAACTCATGATAGATTCACCTTTGTATAGTCAGTTTCATGGTCTGCGCCGATATGGGGCGCAATGCCTATGTTCAGTTCATTCGGTTGTGGGTGTTGCGGCTCTGGCTCTGACGTATCGACACGTATCAATTGACGCCATCGAATCACCCACAAGCTGGTTGCATGGCGGCCAGTTGCACTGGTAAACAAATTTTTAGCGGCAACATCTGAGGCAGAATGTGCGCACTCATAACCAAAGCCTGAGTCATGGATAAGATTTGTAATGCCATCTATATAACTCAATGCATCTTCGAGTTGATGGTCTGGCCTGCCTGAGGTCACGATGTACACCATCGGAATGATGGGTAGGTCATAGCCGTTGTGCTTGTCGATTTTGGGTTCAACATATCCCAGCGTAACTAACATCGCAGGTGTTGACGCACCAATGCGTGCAAGCTCATCATTATTGACAGCGCCAGGATGTAACTCACATTCTTTCAGATCAGGAAACTGAACAGCGAGTACATCGCGGACTGTGAGCAAATAGCTTGATAGACTCATATCCAGCCGCCTGTTTTGTCTCTGCTAAATACCGACTCAAAGCTTTGCATTTCAGCTAAGTCCAGCGCTTGGGGCTCTGGTTCGCTGGCTTCAAGTCCTAAGCTCAATTCGCCTTTACTGATTTTGGTCAGCAGTTGCATGGCTGATTTTTTATCTTCAGTCACACGTTCAGCAGGGCGCTGGTCAATGTCTGCACGCACAATGTTGATAGCGATGCGTTTTAGAACGCCAGGCACAGTTGGCAGTGGCAGCGGATAGCGCATCGCAATATGTGCATCAATCACCTCGTTTACGCTGCTAATTGCGTCTGTTAAACGGGTTTCGTTGATCGCATCTTCACCGCGTTCGGCGGTGAGCGTGACAAGTTCACGCTCACCGAACTTTGCTATCAAATCATCGCGTGTGCAGTACATAATCAGCCCACCTTAACTACATTTTCTTGATACCATTTCCATGCAGCGTCGCGCTCGGCTGCGCTTGGCGTAACTTCACCCACACCTTGAACGTGACAAGTGAGATCTGCGCAGTTTGGTTTAGCATCCGGTTTACTTGCATACATCACCGCAATAATGTGTGCTAACTCTTCTGGTGCATCTCTTAAATCGAGCGCTAAAGCGTTATCCAGACTCTCTGAGTCCAGACAGCCCCCTTTGCTGGAAAGCTCATCTGTCGGATTTTCCGTGACGCGAATGTGGGGATCTGCGTGTAATATCGCCAATGCATCTTTAGTAAGTTGCTCTGCTGATAATTCGGTTTTACCCGACACAAATCTAAAACCAGCTCGGTGATAGTGTTGCTGACGCGGATTATGTACCGTGACAGACGGCAAACGAGTTTCCATAACATGCTCCTACCTTTTTGAATGTGGGGCTAAGCCCCATTAATTTCGGCTTAGTCCAACCACTCAGAGGCCAGTACTTCCACTTGGTTATAGTTGGTGTTGCTTGCACCACCTTCTTTTTGCATGGCTTTAATAAGTTGGTTTGCAGCGGCTAAGTGCTCAGCACCAACAACAAGTAAACTTGGCTTTATCCCCAGAGGGCGGCCTTTATCACTTTTGAGTTGCATCATGCGTTTAAACGCGACATTAAAGTTATCTGCGGTAAGTTCGGCTTTAGACATAAATGCCTGTTGCCAGAATCCATAGCCTGCATTTACACGAGCATCGACACCATACAAATACTCGTCAGCCATAAACACGCGATCAGATGTGCCGTCGTCAGTCTTAGCTGTGAGTTTGTAGTCTCGTCGTTTCTGGAAAATAAGCGGCTTGAGAGGGCGTCTTGCATCCAGTAAATACCAAGGAACTCCAGTGCCATCTTGAATATTAGAGACAAGTTTCATGTTTTGACCTTCGCCCATCGGGTGCTCAGGATCAAAATAGGGTTGGCCGTCGTAGCACAAGTTTTGTGTTCCTTTAGCTAAGCAGTCATAAACTAACTCATCAGGGTGTGACGCAGCTGCATAGCCCATATCTTCAAACTTCTTGAATACACCACCCAATGTATTGTCTTCGATGTAGTCTTTTAAAATGCCTTCAGTCGCTTCGAACTTTCTATTTTTAAGCGAGTATCCATGCATGGCCATCTTGTTCACTTCACGGTCACCAATCCATTCGCGCAACCTAGAGAACTCGCCCATCCACGCATAATCTTCTGTCGCTGTTGTTGATGAAACTTCGGTGGCAATTTGTGTCCAGGTGGGTGTGTAAGTGGCTCGACCTTGCTGGAATGCCGTTTGCACCCCTGTATAAATTGAACGAACGACGTCTGCTGTAATGTCCATGTTAAACTCCTAGATTGACCCAAACGCCTCGGCTATCCACTTCGGTGATAGTCCCAGCCGTTGAGCGGGTATTGGTTGCTGAATCAATAGAAAGATTGCTGGTTGCATCAACAAAAAATGCGGTTTGCCCCACATGGGTTTCGTTAATGTCGCCACTGTTCGGGAGCATGTGCTCGCCAATTTCAACCGAGCCACGAATAGCTTTATCAACACCTTGGCTGTTATCCACTGTTTCGCGTATAACGCCTGCGCATACGCCAACAGCACCAACTGAAACCAATAATCCATTGCTCAAAATTGCAGGCTTGTTTGCGGTGAGCTTTTCACCTCCCGCCAGTGGATAGCCACGAAAGCGACCATCACGTGTTGCTATTGCGCTCATTGTTGTGCTCCTTTTTGTTTCTTGAATGCCTCTGGATCAAGACCCGACGCTTTAAGAACGGCTAAATCAGCGCTGTCTAGCTCGCCACTATCTTGGCCTTTTGGTGGTGTTTTCGTGGTGGTCGTCGTTTGCTGGCTCTTCAATGCCGCAATCGGCGTACGCGCATCTAATTGGGTTTTCAGTACCGCCGCGCCTTGTTGTTCGCCAAGTTGTTTAAAATAATTGGTTTCAGCGTTTGAGATGCGGCCCTCTTCACGGGCTTTTTCAATCTGTTGCTCAATAGATAGCGTGCTGTTTTCCGTGCGCAGGGTAGCTGTTTCGCTCGCTAATGCGTCATAGTCCGCACGTGGCACCCACTTTGTTAAGTCTACTTGGCCGTTGCCGCCAGCGGCTTTAAGTGCGGCCACTTGTTCGTTCGCACTTTTGAGTTGTGCGGTTTTAATGTCTGTTTCGTCAGCCTTGGTTTTTAGTGCTTTGAGTGCTGTGGTTGCTGTGGCGTACTGCTCGGCTGTCGGTTCTTGGCCATCAGCCACGGTTACGCCTAACAGCTTTAGCAGCTGCGTTGCTTCATTCATGGTTTTATCTCCGGGGGTTTTAGTTTTGAGTGCCACCACGTTTTCCATGCCATCTATAGCAGGGTCGTTTGTGAGGGCAAAATGTCTGAATCGAATGGGTCTGCCATCTGACCCATAGTCAAAAACTGGGCTGATATAGCGGTATTCATCTTCACGAAGGGCCGCTGACGCTTTGGGTGTCCACTTAACATTGAGTGCAAACACACCTTTGCCTGGTACATATTCAAAAGATGAGGGCTTTACCCAACCAGAAGCCGGAGCAGGCTGGCCGTTTTTCTCGGTAAAAATAGTCTGGTGCTCGTAATCAAAATGCAGGTCATTAGTGCGGCTATCCAGATAGTGTTGGAGCATGGTCCATGCTATGTCATCCATTAGCCATGCGCCGTGCTCGGTGTCGTTTGGCCGACCATCTACGCTGGATTTAAAAAATCCATCAGGCACCACTTGCACGCGGGGACTGACGCCGTTTTCGTCAATCTCAATGTCAGAGATTTTGCAAACCGCAGTACCAAACGGACCCGTATGTTGATTTGATAAAACCGCTAAAAAAGCACCGTCCATAGGGCGAGTGCGTCCAAATTGCTTGCGGTCTCTTTTGTGGTTATTCATCGCTGACACCATGTGTTTATTCAATGGTGTCAGTATCTGATTTAGGCGGTGGGAAGTATTTTAAACTGGATTAAAAAAATATCGGTATGCTTTAATGCTGGGCTTTCTCATCATCTTTAGGATTTATTTTGGCATACAAATAAAGGCCACTATTAGTCAAAGCCCATATAGGCCCATTATCGCCAAATGACTTTTTCACATAGTGATGTTCTAACAACCAATTCAGATAGCGACTAACAGTTGTCCTTTTCATATTTGTGTCTTCTGCTATTCCAGAAGCATAACGCCAAGTATATTTGTGATGCCTAAGCGCTTTGACTATGGCTTGAACATCTATTGGTATAGTATGTACATCTACTTGTTGGCCTGATACCTCTTTGTCATCTTTGATTACTTCGGTTTCTTTATCTAGCACTGCTTGTATTTGTTCGCTTTTCAATAAAGCTTCAACGCCTGGCGCTTTAAAATGTTTGAATTTATCTAGATTCGCGAAAGTCAGCCCTAAAAATCCTATAGCGATAGCTAGTCCCATTTCGGCTGTTTGATTACAAACACCAAAATAGGTTGGTACTGTGAGCAAATAAATCGCAGATGCTACCTTGAATATTGAGTTCGGATTGCGGCTCATGATTAATTCCCTTTCCAATCGACAAAGTGGGCACATGAAAGAATAACGCCGCAATTGCGGCGTTATAGCATGAGGTTGTTGGCTTAAAACTTAAAATACTGTAACTCTAGCCCTGAACGATTCAGTGACCACTTGGCATTAAAATACCAACCATCTAAATTGCATGATGCATCTTCAATCATCAAGTTAATCTGCTCTCTATCACTCATGCTAACTTCACCCCTTTCAAAAAAAATGGGCTCCATTCCAGAGTTGCTTTGCGTTCTTTCTATATTACTCGATGCTTTTGAAATTAAGTTTTCAATTTTTGATTCTAGTTGCTCATTCATTTTCAAGCCCTAATAAACCATAACTTCGAAGATATTGGATAGAACTTTGTTGTTGTGTGAATACGTCCAACCATCCATTTCTAATCCACTACGGATTGTTTCCATAACATGCAGTGCTACGCCATAAGGGACATTTTGTTCAAATTTCAATTCGCCGAGGTAACCGCCATCTTTACTGAGCTGTAAATTTATGCATTCGAGTGTTTCGGAAAGTTCTTTTTGAATTAATCCTTCGTATTGTTTTAAAAATTCAGTTTTTGTTGTCATGATTTATTTCCTTTCAATGATGAATTTAGAATAACACTAGCACTACTTATATCTATAAACCAACTTTAGAAACGTTTCGAAACGGGGTTAACGCTCATAACATGACTTCAGTCATGCCATCGTAGCCTAAAACAGTCTTAGCGCATCTCAGGGGCGCACAGCGCCCATCATAAAATCTTCAGTTAGCTGTATAATTTCGCCCTCATCATCGTTGGTCAGCCCTAAGAATTGACGACTAGGCACTGCTGCCGGACCAGATGCCATATCATCGGTGCCGCCCCATTGCATGAGCGCAGCTTGAACGCGGTTAGAACCAAACTCAACGCCGCCATCATCAGCAAAGTATGAAAGGGTGTCACGCAGAAAATCATTCTCTCGTAAAATCGAGTTTGTGTTTTTGGTCTTATTCTTCTTGGTGGACTCTTTCAGAGGTTCCCAGTTCGAGCCGTCGGGCGCTTGCTCTTTATCCCAGCGCTCTATTGTTGATAGGTGTAGATACTCGCCAATGTCTTGGTGTAACGCCTTTGGGTTTGAGAGTTCAGACACCATCTGATTGAGCTGTGTTGATAGCTGCCGATCATCAAATTTTAGATTTAGCTTAACTCCGGCCATTTCGCTTTTCCTCTCTAATCTGCGCTAAGCGCTCACTGGGTTTGATTGCACCTGGTGCGTAGTCAAAGCCAGGGTCGATACCTACTGGCACCTCATGTACTTCTCCAGTTTTCTTGTTAACCCAATCGTACATACCATTATCTGGGGCTTTACCAACGGAAAGCCCCAGGCGTTGCAAATCCCGTTCGTTCATCGCAAGAACCCTACATTTGCAGCCCCAACCATTACTAGGGTAATGTGCTCGCCACCAAGGGTCATCAGCATGTAATGTAAGTGTATCCCACTGTAGATGTATCACCCTAGGGGATTCTGAGTTGCCATGTTTATACATCCAAAACGGGCGTGTTTCTTTTATAGCTTGCAATTGCTGATAGCGCCCTGCGTTATATGACTGGCGCAAATTGGTCTCGTAAATAACGTGACTGCGCCAACCTGGTTTGCCCACATAATCCCATCCGGCACGTTGAACAATATCTATGAATTGGCTTTGAAACGCTTTGAGGCTCATACCGTCCGCAATCGCTTTGTCTACTGCGTCGCGCAGACTCTCCAGTAAATCCTCCTCGATGGCTCCAGCAATAATAAATGCATGGTCGTGGGCTTCCTGCCATATCTCATCCCAGCTCTCACTGGGCAGTGAAAGCTTATCTCTAAAGAAGGTTATCGCCTCATTAAATGGTAAGTCGCCATATTCAACGGCCATCATCTACCTCCGCACGTCCAAGCAATGTGCTAGCAGCAATGGCGAGTTGCATTTGTGCGCCTAGCTCACTGGTGTTTAGCTCTCCAGCTAACGCGATAATATTTGAGCGCAGTTCTTCTAGGCTATTTGCTTTCAGCACAGCTTGTTTGACGGGCTCCAGCAATGTATCCATCAATGGACTGGCGATTTTTTGTAGCCTAGCTTCAAGCGCGTCTAAGTCTTCCTGCTCTGGTTCCTCGGTTTTTAAAGCTGCTGTTTGTGTTTTAAGTGTGGCTGTGTCAACTGGAGTGGTGGCCGTCACTCTCCCTAACACTGGCTCATCATTTTCAACGGCGGGTATTTGTAATTTATCTCGCAGCCATCTCACTGGAATTGGCATACCCATATCAACCAAATTAGGCACGCTATCTGAATACAGCTTGATGTCTTCTGGTTCACTCAAATCAAACTCAAAGCGGGGCATACGACGCGGGCCAGAATAAGAGCGACCATTGAGCGCGTATAGCGGGTAAACAATATCGCGTGTAATTGTTGCGGCCAGCTCCATGGCGTCCGACTCTATAATGTCGTCCATCACATCCTGGTGCACTCGGCCTAGGGCATTGGTTGATGTTGCGCCATCAGCTTGGCCTGTCAGGGTGCCGCCAAGTAGTGCTTTTGATTGCGTCTTTTCACACCATGCAACAAAGTTTAGAAAAGGATCTGCTTGGCCTTTGGCTGCTTCTTTAAAATCAATCTCCATACCTTTGGGGATGATACCGCCTGCATTGTGTCCAATGGACAAAACAGCACGCATAAGCGTTGATTTTTCTTTGCCACTCGCTCCGGCTGGGTATTTACCAATCTTGCTAGGCAAACCATAAATTTCAAGGAACTCAGCCAAGTCTCTAATCGAATAATTCTTAAATAAGAAAGGCCAAGCTAAATTCGATGTCAGGCCCGCTCTGTGCAGATAGCCAGATTTGCTGCGGCTTATATGTGTTACCCACCCGAACGGATTGAGCGCTGTACCGCTTGGGTCGTCGCTGCGCAGCCTTAGTTCGTTACGGTTCTCTTTGCCTAGCTGAAATAAACCTTGTTCTCGAAATTCTGCGCCAGAGATCATATGTGTTTTTTCAACGTACTCCCAGCGTAGTTCGCTCATGCTGAATGATTTTAAAATACCGTCTGTCATGTCGAATAACAGATCATTAAACCAGGTAGCGTCCTCAAGTAGTTCAGTAATTAAAGCAGCGTCTGCTTTCTCTTGGTCGGTAGCATTACGCGGTGGTTTGATAATCCATGGCAATGAGCGCACAGCACGGCGACGTTTACCCAGCTCAGCTATAAGGTGACTGTCTTTGTCTTCCATATCGGTCGCTAAGTCAGCTAGGGCTGATAAATCACCTTGCTCAACACGCTTCATCAATTGCGCTAGTTTTCTTGGTGTTAGCCCTTGAGTTGGGTTGTCACTGTAGCGTTTTAGTAACTGCTGTACACGGGCGTTATCGTCTGTTTGTTGCTCGTCTATAGTCAGTTCAAACGGCTGGCCGTGAATATCTAATATTTTTGATTGAGCCATTTAGTAGCATCCTCCGCTGAACTCCAGTGCGTCATATTCAAAATCGTCATCGTCATCGTTCTCACCTCGACCATTTGGTAATGCTGTAAACTCAATCGCAGTGCCATCCATCCAACTAGCACGGTTAGCCATTGCCAAACCAACAGCAAAATCGCCATGGCGCTTGTCGGTTTTTTTCTTTCCGCTGTGGTCTTTGGTTTTGCCCTTATCAATCTTGGGGATGCCATTGATGACTTTAATTTGGCACATGTCATCCAGCACATTTTGGTGTCTGGGGATCTCTAAATTACCGTCGTCTAGTTCACCTTTTAGCTTTGGCATCCATTCAGCGTACCAGTTGTCATTGAGGTGGACGCACTCGATTAATTCAATGCCGAACTCTAGTGCAGACGCTTCGGCCAGATAGCCGCCGTTACCCGTCGCGTCAAATGCTGCACCTCTCAGTCTGGGCAGTCCACGTAGAATAAAAAACACAACTTGCTTTTGGACCTCATAAGGTGCGTTTTTTATCTCAATCACAAATGGGACACGCTTATGCAGGTCAGCACGTATACGCATTGGGACTAACGAGGTTAAGTCTCCTACACGCGCGAAATCTTCACCAAATGCATGTTGTTCATCTGGGTTAAGTTGATCGAGTAGAGGCTGAATAACATCCTTACAAAATCGTTCAGTTTCTTTAAAACGCTGCTCCTTGGTCCATGTCATCCAATCGTCTTCACACGTTAATCTATGAATTGGAATGCCTTTGGTCATGGCTTCTTCAATCACAACACGCTTTAAATAGTTACCGCCGCTTTGTTTGGGAATACAAAAGTACTCCTCATTTGCAGAGTCTTTATTGGGGGATTCATCAATGCGGTCTTGTCGCCACTTTGTCTCAGCTTCAGGCGACCATTCCCAGCCTTTAACAAAACAAATGCGTTTGTATAAGCCATCTTTTAGCGCATCATCTAGGGTGATTCTGTGCACAGAATAAGGCTTTTTACCCTCGCGGGCATCTTTTATGTACTCATTAAATAGGTTGTCTACACCATTATGTGTTGAGATGATGCGAACTCGACTACCCCACATACGCAGCGCCATAGCAGCCTGCAATAGTGCGTCCAACGACTCATGGAATGCAGCCTCATCAATAACAACATCACCCTGCAATCCACGCAAGTTTGAGGGGCGACTTGATAGCGCTTGAATTTTAAATCCGCTATTAGGAAAGCGGATCATGTAGGTCAGTATTTCCTCTTTCTTTTCACTGTCCCAAAATGTTTGCTCGTAAACATCGGCTTTGGCCAACTGGTTAAACGCACGGGCGAACAGCGCACAGGCAGCGATGTACTCAAGCGCCATCTCTTGTTTTGACCCTACATAAAAAACGTTACTACCGTCTCGTTTTTTGGGCTTGCTGGCTGTAATAACATTTCGGCCAGCTTCTGCCCAGGTTAACCCTGTTCTGCGTGACTTCTCAGCAATACATACACCGGATTCATCTTCAAACCAGCGTTGCTGGTAGGGTAAAAACACAGCCTGTTTTTCAGGTACTTCAAACTCATCAGCGTCAGGAACATCAACGCCATAAATCTGCATTTCCGCTTTTAGGTCTATTTTGGTGGGGCGACTGGTTACCACCAATGCGGGTTTATCACTCATTATGCTTTACCCAGTAAAATGCCACGGATTTTGTCTTCTAGCGCCTCACTCATGCCGTCTTCACCGCGCAATTCATCACCAACAGCATTTGCAGCTTCTTCTGCATAAGCTCGGCGAATATCTGTTTCACGCTGATGTGCGCGCATTGCTGTTGATTCCAGTCTCTGAGCGGCCAACATGGCATCTTTAATCATGCCTATGTCGATCTCATCTTCTTCATCGGGGTTGAGCATTTGGCGTTGCATTGCAGCAAAGAGTTGACTGCGGCCCATCTCCAAAATCATTTTGGTTGTATCGCCTGTGGGTTTGTCACCCAGTTCGGCGGTGAGTGCGCTGGTCGTTGCGCGCAGTTCCCTGAGTCGCTGGCCTATTGCCTCAGTTTTTTGAGCATGACGGCTGAGGCCTGAGCGTGAAATAGTGGCCTCTTCAGTCAATCCTGCATCAAGAATTAACTTATTCACTTCCAGTAAAATGTCGGCTTGTGAATTGCCACCATCACGCAGCAATTCATCAAGTCGTTTTTTTATATTCTCTGGCAGCGCGTCAATTTTTGATGGTTTACCTCTGCGTACAGCGTCATTCATGGCTATACGCTCCGAGGTGCAGGGCGTCTAATGCCTGGGACAATGCTGGTGCCCTCGGCCACATCAACGCCAGCGCTCGTAATACGGGCAACCCATGTATTTTCGCTGAGCCGTTCGTTTTTAACGTAGCCGTTTTGTTCTAGCCAGTTCAATAGCGTTTTAAGTTGGTCAAGGCTGCAACCAAGCCCGTAACGTTTAAGCACATCACGTAACATGCTGGTGTTTGCGCCGTAGTCTGACGACTCCTTAAGCGCAATGAGTATGCTGATACGTTGGTGCTCCGCTTGTACTTCATTAATCGGCATGAAATAACCCTCTCAATTTTGAAAATAATTCAACAGCTAAACAGCCCAAGACTTTGCTGAGTTGTTCTAACAATTCAGCAAGCTTAAATCCGTAGCTCAATCCAGAACCCAGCGCGATACCTGCGCCAACAATTGCAAAAAAGGTGGTCACATACTCAATCATTACGTTTCTCTCTTAGTTCGTTTTCCATTAGCAAATCAGTCAGCCTAGTTACACTACTCAGTCCAGGCTTTACCGACTCTATGTTTGTATTGAGCCGTTCAATCTTTAGTTCTAACGCGTGTAAATCTTCAGATGTGGGAACCTTGGCTAATTGATTTTCAAGCTCTTTAACATCTTCTTTTATGTCGCCCTTAACTACGCTTATCTGCTCCTGTAGCTCGGCTTTATGCTCTGCTAGCTGTTCTGTTACAGCAGCTTTTAAATGCGAAATTTGCTCTGTTGTTTGGGTTTTATGTTTGTTGAACTCTGGGCGTGATGGAAAGCGTATGTACAAAAAAGCCATGATCAAAACACCTAATGTACCGAGCGCGCCCATAATCACTGTTTGCCATTTTTCAAAAAAATCCAACATAACTGAACCCTATGCCTTGGCTTCTATTCGCTGCTGACAGTCAATACATGTGCGGCAGTTGTGAATTGCTTTACGACGTGCTTCAGATATGTGTGCACCACACTCGACACATTCAGACAAGTCAACATCAGGCCCATCAAACAACGTCCGATGCTGCGCCAATTTGTGTTGAATTGCGTGCTCAATATCAATCTGTGCTTTATCTGCATCATCCATTTTTATTCCCTAAGTTCTGAATTGATTGTTTTATCTGTGGCGCGGCTTTTTCTACTGTGCGGCCAATCACGTAGCCGCCTATGCCTAGTTGCAGCAGTTCCCAAGCTTGTTCGCTTAGCCTAAATGCCAGCACGCCGAATGAGTCCAGTACAATGAGTGTTAGAAATGTGAGCATGGTGATTGGTCGCCAGTTACGCTGTAGCCTACTTTCGCCCTTGGCCTCAGCAACAATGACCTGTTGCTGGGCGTTTACAACTTGGCTTTGTAAATCGAGAATACGGGTTCTCAAATCCAGCTCATTCTTGTGGCGCTCGTTTTCCACTTTGAGCAATTCGCTCTTGAGTTGCTGACGCTCCTCATCGGTTGTAATAAAGTCATCTATCAGCGCCAGAACTGTGGACCCTATACCTAGCCACTTACTCATAAATCACGCTCCCCAAAATACTCATGTAAATGCTGACGAACATTCATATATGTTTGGTTGTTATCTAACTTCAGTCTGACATCTGTTTCGCTAACAGAGCGCCAGCCTTTCTCAAACTGTGATTGCATGGTGCCATCGAGTGAGTGAATAGGGATTGCGCCTTTATCAAATTGCAGCCCTAACTTGTGGGCTGCCAGCTCCGCTTCTATTCGCTTTCTGCGACCTTGTTGTCGGCTCCAGTCCCAATTGCTACCCATGAGAAACCTCTTGGTAACAGCATTGCGCAATATGGCTTATGCGGTTATACCAACCACGTAGGTTTGCAATTTGGCTTGTGTCATCAACAGCGATTCGGGCATATCTATAACTGCGGCTGCTGAGTAAAAGAGTGATAAATTCAGGGGGTAGAACACCAAGGCATGCTTTTAACGTGCGAGGTCCGTTAAGGCCATCCACTTTGGCTCCTGCTGCTTTTTGAGCTATCCGTGTCATAGCATCAACGCCATGTTGTACCGCGCCATCAAATAGGATGAGTGCTGCACCTGGATTTAGTTCATCGCACTGCATTGGCTCCCAGTAGTCGCGGTAGTAAAGCCGTATGGCTTGGTGAATTTCCAGCGCTTCAATATTGATACGAGGGTATGCATTTTGGCTAATCCCGAACTTTGTAAGGCCGCCACGGTCTGATGCAATATTGTTTAATCCTCCGTCATCTTTCAGGCCGCCCTCTAGATAGAGCACTGTTAAAACACTGCGGCAAAAAGCTTCGCTGTATTGCCGTAGTGCAGCGGCTATTTCTGGCTGGGTTCTGTAATGTTCAATTTGTTGAGGTGTCAGCATTGTTGACGCTCCGTTGCGTTTTGAGCATAGAGTGCCGCGAATGCGAGATTGAGTATTTTAAACTGGATTAAAAAAGAGCAGTTCAAATTGAAAACAGTTTGTTAAACCCAATTGGGCAGTTTTATGAAAAAAATAATAACCCAATAGGGGTGCTTACCAATAAAGCTATATATTTTGTACGAATTTAAGCCAAATAAATTAACTAAACACTTCACTTACGCTAAAGTGAAGTGTTAGTATCACGTTAATGAAATGGAGTTTTCTTTATGGTGTTGGCAAGGAGAGATCAATATAGATCCCTCCGGTGGTTTTTAATTCAGTTTAAAATAAACCACAGCTAATGATGTTATCCTCTGCACTCTATTTCAAAAGGAGTAATAACATGCACTACAAAAAATTGAATAATCTTGCATCTAACCTATTGTCCAAGGTTGTAGGTGGCTCAGCAGGTGGTGGCGGTGGTAATGAACCTCAAATTTCACCACTGAATGGCAGCGGAAATGATCCTATAACTATTTCTCATCAATTACCTGAAAACGAACTTCGTAAGGTATTGGGGGGTAATGGTAGTGGTAACGATCCTGGTTCAAAGCCTGCTAGAGCATATCAACAATTATCTCATTTCTTTTTAACTAAGCCTTAGTGGTTAACGAGTAGTCTTATGTTCCCTGAGTATATAAACAAATTGCACGAATTAAATACATGGATATGGCTTTTATCAATAATTGCGCCGACAGCTATGTACTTTTTGAAAGCTGGTTCACAATCCTATTTCATAGGAGCAGGTGTATGGATTGTGTCTCAGTTTATTAATTTACGAATTGAGCCATATTTGAGCCAGTTTGTAGATGAATCTCGTGATCATTTAGTTTATTGGTACGGAACATGGGCTGCGATAAATGCTTTGTGTATCTTTGCAATATATCTTGCCCACTTGCGACGTAACGTTGCAGTGGGGTTCACAAGTATCAGTATTATGTTTGCTTATGCTGGTCTTTTTCTATTGCAATTGATACGGCATCTCGAACTTGAGATCACTGGTACAAATTATTTTTCAAAAACTTATACGATTGGAATCAATACAGGTAATGTGGTTATTACGTTACTCATATCAGCCCCATTACTTGTATACATATGGAAATATAAGCTTCGTCAAAGGAATCAAAATGTTTAGCACTTTATATTTCATTACCTTACTAGTATTTATATTTATGATCATCAGAGATGCAACTTTTTTAAGAGGTGGCCCAAAAGACTATGCATCTAGTGAGGCTGAAACCCGACACCATTTAGGCAATAAGGCCTTCACTTTAATGATTAGAAGAAAGAATATAGAGCGAATGGCAGACAGCACTAAGAAGTACGAAGCGTTGGTTCAATGGAATGAAGACGTTGAGACCTTCTATGAGTTATGCGATGAGTTGGTCGAATCTAGTAATAAATCTCAAAATTTAATCAAATTTCCAATAGTGAAGTGAAATCACTTCACTATTGTTTTTTTCTCAGTAACTTCTGTATCTCTAGCTTTCCCAGCTTCTTTTTTGAGGCTATATAAAGCCATCTTTACTAAATCATCTACGTTGGCATTGTCTGCTTTTATTAGTAGCCCTAGCTCTGCTGTATTGAACAAAAAAGACTGGATTGCCTTTGAGAAATCTTCCTCAGAATAGCATTGCGTATCTGTAGCACTTTTCGTTCCATTAACAACAAATAGAATATCGAAGCCTATCTGTGCAAGCTCGTTCAATTTATCTGATGGTATGGGCTTGCCGTTTTTCTCCCAACGAACATATGTAGCAATCCCTACACCTAATTTTTCAGCAACTTCTGGCTGTGTCATGTTCAATCGGTCACGCTCAACTCTAAGATTGGTAATCATATTTGATAATAAACCTATTGACAGTTATCAAATATGATAACTATACTTGAGTTAACAGTTAACTAAACCTTAAGTCCACGTCCGCCAAAACGAAACTTAAGGTAAACCAATTGAGGTAATGTACTATGAAAGCCATTGAAATAAAACACGCCCTTTCAAAAAAAGGCCTGAATTTATCTATGATTGCAGAGGCCTTAGAGGTCAAACGTTCCGCTGTTTCGAATGTAGTCAACGGAAAATCCAAGTCACACCGAATTGCTCAAGCAATCTCCAAAGTTATTGATAAGCCCTTAAAAGAAGTTTTTCCGGAGTATCCAAACTTACCAGTTTTGAGAGGTGAGCAACGCACTCAGGAAGTTATGCAACTCCGTGAACAATTACTTGCTTCTTAAGGAGATAACTCATGTATATCTTTAATCAATCACAGCCTATTACTACAGCAATAGCCAAGTCTATTTTGTTATCAACTCAAAGCCCTAGTGGGCATCAGCTTGTATGTTCAAACGTCGCTGATTCAATTTCGCGTGCTGCGCTAGGTGATTCCGCCAGCCATTCAACAGCATCAGAGCACTCATGTTCGTGTCATGCTGTTCCATGTCGTCAATTGACCGATCAAGGCTAGGGATCATGCAAGCTGCAATATCTGGAGTAAGCGATTCTGCAAGCGCTGTAATTAAGGAGTTTATAGCGGCTGCTGTGTCAAAGAGCGTATCTATAGAGTTATCTATGTCGTTCATGGTTTTTACTCTGATTAATCGTGATTTATGTCATTGCACAGTTAAAGGACTAATAAATGTGCCACCCATGTTTTCCGTTAACAAAAGCATAAGCGCGAATGCAGCAAAAGGCACGGCAATAATAACGGCAATTTTTGCCGCGATTTTTGCCAAAGTTGTATTAATTGTAGGAACAAATAAAAACAGGTGGCAGTAGATGTTTTGTAAACAGTCTCATGTGGAGAATAACAGTATGTTGAACTCAGAATTTGCGCCCAATTGTGATGCCTCTTTGATGCTGATGGCCGCAATAAAACGCACCATTGATTCTAGCTCGCACTCGCGCCCGTCCATCGTTGACCGGATGAATGAAGCATTAGGGGGTAAAAAAACAATTACCATAGATATGCTTAACAAATGGGTCAGCGCGGGATCTGATAGAAAAATGCCCGCAGAATATTTGACAGCGTTTTGCTGGGCAACTCAAAGCACATTACCGTTTGAAGTACTTTTACAACCAATTGACTTTATACCAGTTGATGAACGTGGTGCGTCGCTTCAGCGAGCTGCTGAATTGATATTACAGTCCACTCAGTTACAAAGAAAGGCAGAGGGTATGTTTGCCGAGATTACAGCTCAAAACCCCAGCCAAACAATAACCAACCAAGTAACACCAATCCAACCCTAGAGAGGCAAATATGAGACATATCAAAGACCAAGTTGCGCTCAAAATTCGTGAAAATAGGTGTGAGAGGAACCATTGGCAAGCAGTGAACTATGCAAAACCAACAACTCGGCTAATGAGCATGGCGCAATTGCAAGAGATGGCAAACCGCACAGCTGGAGGTGCGCTATGAGCATGACATTCAAAGATGTAAAACAGTCAGCGGTGGCAATTGAGTTTGGACAGCCGCGTCTGAAATGTGATTGCTGCAAACGCATTGATCGCCCTTTACACACTGGAATTACGCAAACAGATTGGCTGAAAGCAGCTAACGCTGTTGGTTGGCGACACGTAACACATGAGGCATTTGACTTTGATTCAGTATGCCCAACGTGTGTTGCTGAGTTTACGGCAGAAGTTAAGGAGGCGGTATGAGCAATTATTCATCGCCACAAATTCAACGCACCCTTGTAGCTATCGAGTTAATGGCTGGTCATGAAGTATATGGGATTGAGCCAAAGGCACTGGCTGAGCAATTAGGGTGTAAAGGCCCAGAAGTAACTCGATTACTAGCAAATCTGCGAGAGGCTGGCTGGGCAGAACCGCTGCGCAATGACAACCAGCGCTGGCGATTAAACAAAAAGCCAGTGACCATTTGTAATAAAGTAGCTCACAGCTTCACGACTGCGATTAGAGACTTACAAATAGAGCACACCGAATACAGTGGGGTGACAGTATGAGTAAGACTGATACAGCGGCATTGATCGATGCGAAAGTGGCCCAAGGTGAGACCCTTGCTTCGATGCAAGATGTCTTGATGCAACTAGGACAGATTCAAGCATTCAATTTTGTTGGCAGACTCGTAACTGTTACGGAATTGAAGATTGCCCAAAAAATCAAAGAAACCAAGAGTTATAAGGGTCTTACGTATCGTGATGATTCTGGTAATTCCGTAACGGTTACGACTTGGGAAGATTGTTGTAAGCATATACTCAAAACTGATGTTCAAAATATTGATAATCGTTTGCGTAACTTACAACAATTTGGTGAGGAGTTCTTTGAACAAGCCCAAAAGATGAAATTGGGCTACAGGGACTTACGTGCTTTACGTCAGTTACCAGAAGAAGACCAAGCAATAGTCATAGAGTCTGAGGCGGTCGATTCCGGCGATAAAGAAGCAGTTAAAGAACTAATCGATGAACTTAAAGACAAGCACAATCAGGAGACAACAAAACTAAAAACAGAATTAGATGCGTCAGACCGAATGCTCAAAGCATCACGTAAAACATCGACAGAAAAAGAAGATGAACTTGTAAAGCTACGTGCAGATCTGGAAAGTAAAAAGTTTAGTTCCGAGAAGTGGAAAGGCGAGACAAAGAATTTCTTTGAAGCTTTAGCAAAAACTCAAAATCAAATCAGAGATGGTTTTAACCAGATGCTACAGCTTAGCGAGCAGTTAGAGACCATTCAAATTGATGACAAAACTTATAACGCTGCTAAATCTGCCTTTTACGCTGACAACAAAATTTTACTAACTCAGCTTGCAGGAATGTGGAACGAAATCCACCGTACCTATGGCGATTTAGACGATGCCAAGCCGTCTGGTGAGTGGCTCGTCGAGTTGGGTTTTGAAGGTACGGAGGTGATGGAATGAACGCATTATCTCTAGAATATTGGGCAGAACAACTGGACCAAGCGGGCCATGGTCAAAAAGGTGTGATACGTGAAAAAGCGTGTGAAACATTAGGGCTAAGTAAAGATGCGTTGTATCGCAGGTTGAGAAATCTCGGTTGGCAAAGTGGCAAGGCTAAACGCAGTGATGCTGGCAGCACATCAATGAGCCAAGAGTCTATTAATATGATGGTGTCATTGCTGAATCAGTCTGTCAGAGCGAATGGAAAGCGGATCATGCATGTGCCAGTGGCCAAGTCTATATTGGCTGCAAATGGCTATAAGAGTGTAAGTACTAGCCAGATCAGCCGTGTACTAGCTCGCCACAACGCCAGTATAGCTATGCTAGATAAAACTACGCCGCATGTTCAACTACGTAGTCTAGGCCCAAACCACGTACACCAGGTGGACCCATCATATTGCTTACTTTACTACCCTCCTGAGAGGAAAAACCGAAAAGTTAAAGGTGTGCGGCAATCATATATGGATGAGAGCCATTTTTATGCAAATAAGCCTGACAACATAGAAAACATTAAAAACCTACGTGTTTGGCGCTACGTGCTAACCGATCATTTTAGTGGTGCGATACGTGTTAAGTACTACCAAGCAGCAGGTGAAACTACGGCGAACCTGTTTGATTTTTTAATGTGGTGTTGGACTGTACATGAAGGTTCGGCATTTATGGGCGTGCCTGAAATGTTGGTGTGGGATAAAGGCTCTGCCAACAGCTCAAAAGCAATTAAAAATGTGCTGAAGAGTTTGCAGGTTAAATGCGAAGAACATAAAGCAGGTAGCCCACGCGCAAAAGGCAGTGTTGAAAATGGCAACGATTTAGTAGAAACCCAATTCGAAAGCCGCTTGTTAATGGAACCAGTCAACAGTGTTGAGGAGCTTAATGCGGCCGCTTGGGCATGGCAAGAAGCATACAACGCAGACAAGATTGCGGATCAAAACTGCAAGCACACACGCCACAAAATGCCGCGTTTAGATGTTTGGTTAATGATTTACAAGCCTGAATTTAAGCATCGTTTGCGCCAGTTACCAGATGAGCAAATTTGCCGCTTGTTACTTACCAAAGAAGGCGAAACCCGTAAGGTAAAAGGTGACTTAACCGTGACCTATCGCCATCCAGTTACAAAGTCACAGCTAGTTTATGACGTCTCTGAGCTTGAGCATATTCTAAACGGTATGACTGTTGAGGTTAGCCCTGTGATTGTTTGCGAGTCACCTGATTTGATGGTGGGTGTAAAAAACCCTTTGGGTGATGTTGTTTACCACCAAGTTAAGCCGCTGGAATTTGATGTTGCAGGGTTTAGGGTTGACGCTCCTGTCATCGGTGAGCGATATGCAAGCCATGCAGAAAACGCCACACAAACAGCCGTTAAAGCTGCCGACAGGTTGGCATATCCGAATATGAGCGACGAAGAGATCGAGAAAGCCAAAAAGGCCAAAGCTGCGCCATTTAACGGCAAGCTAGTTACACATTCGCACCTCAAAGACGTTGAGCACGAAACGCGGATCACACCTAAAGGTGAAACCATCCAACCAGCCAGTCCTATTGCCAAGCAAATTAAAGAATCAAAGCGTAAAGGCAAAGTTTTAGATGAGTTGGATTTGCGCATTATGGTGGCCGAGCGTTTAGGCCGCAATTTAAGACCAGCCGAAATTGATTGGTTATTACAGCAAGAAGTTGTTGAAACGGAAGTTAATGAAGTCGTTGAACAGTTGCACCGAGGGATAGCGGAGACCCCTGTGCTGAAAATATCAGGATAAACCGTGGAAAAACAAACAAAGCTCAGTGTTGTATTTGATGTGCTGAGCATCAAACAAGCCCAAGTAGTAAGGGTGTTGGCGGCAAAAGGTATTCAACTAAGCACGACAAGCCTAAGTCGCATTAAACGTAGAAACGAATGGCCCATCAATTGTGATAGGGCAAAGATTGAAAGCGAAATAAAAGACTATTTACGGGCGCATGGCGCAACTGAGGATCAACTGTCTGGTCTATTTGGTTGGTTTGAGCCTGAGCTAATTAAAAGAGATAGAGAACCGGAGGAAGATGAAATGCTAAAGGCCAAACTAAAACCTGCAACTAAAACCTTTTTTAAGATTAGACGAGACCCGTTTAATGACGAGTTTGAGTCTGTAGAAGATTTCTTCCTCACCGATTCACATCTGCAAACAATCGAAGAACTTATAGCTGCGGCCAGAGCTAATTCAATGGTCATTGTTACAGGCGAATGTGGGAGCGGTAAATCTATGATCCGTCGTTTGTTTGAGCACAAAGTAAAGGAGGAATTTACTGAAATTATGCTTATCTCTCCTAAACGACGCAATCGAAGGAAAATAACAGCCGACGGTATCTCTCGTGCACTTTGTCGCTCGCTTGGCGTAAAGCATTTAAATAACAGTGAAGACAGGGACGATGAAATTGAAAACACTCTGATTGAAAGGCATCGCAGTGGTTACAAGCATTTGCTGATTATTGATCAAGCCCAAGACCTAACCGAAGAGATGATCCGAGAACTCAAATGTCTTTGGGAAGTGACGGACGGGTTTAAGCGAGTTATAGGCATAGTGCTATTTGGTCAGCCTGAATTGAGAGAAAAAATCTCTGCACACTCAATGCGTGAATTCAGCATGCGTATAGATGATATCCGCATGAGGCCATTGGGGCTCAACGCCATTGACTACATGAAACATAAATTCACACGGATAGGGATTAACGCCGACAAAATTTTTACAGAGGAAGCATTGAGTGCTGTTCGTGGGAAGTGCTACGGAAAAGTTGGGAAAGGGATCGGTTTTGATGACGAAAAAATGGATCAAACTTATCCGCTAAATATCAATGTATGGCTTGCGCATACGTTAAATATTGCTGCAACGATTGGTGTGAAAAACATTGATGAAAAGTTTGTACATAAGGTGTAGCCATGAGTGATCACATAGAAGTAACGATCAGCGGAACCGCACAGGTTCAAATCAAAAAAACAGTAACGCTGCCAAAAGCGCAAGCTGAGGCAATGCTTGCTAGTGATGAGGCAATGCAAAGCATGTTAATTCGTCATGAGAACTTTAGCGTCAACAATTGGGAGAACATTTATAGCCACGGTAAACGAGAGTTTAGCATTGATTCTCCTGCTCCTGGCTATGTATGTGCAAATCATCTTTGTCGCTGGGTCGGCAATGAATCAGATAAAAAAGTTCCCGAAGATGGCAATGGCTCTGAGGCTGTTTGCCCTAAATGCAAAGGTAATCGATTTTACAAAGTTCAGCAGGTGGTGCCCCGTGGATAAACGTATTTTAAGCAAGATTAAGCGGTGTTTAGCATTGGCTAAATCTGCAACTAACGAGCATGAAGCCGCAGCAGCGATGCGTTCAGCACAGGCACTTATGGAGAAGCATCGAATTAGTATCCATGATGTTGGCTTTGCTGACATTGATGAACAACGCACGGTGTGCGGTGTTAATCGTGTTGTAAGGTATCAAGCAATGTTTATAAACCTCATTGAGAGAGCATTTGGTGTTGATTCGTTCATACAACAAACGTTCTCTCAAAGTGAGATCCGTTTTATTGGAATTGCACCTCAGCCTGAGCTAGCAAGCTATTGTTGGGACGTAATGTGGGCAAAGCTAAAAGCTGATCGAGCAAAGTACGTTCAGCAGCAATCCAACCGTTGTAAGCGTAGTACCAAGATAGCTCGAGGAGACAGATTTGCCGAAGGCTGGGTTATTTCTATCTATGAGCAAGTTTCTCAATTCGCCCGTACAGACACAGAAAACCAGCTTATTGAAGCTTACAAAACACGCCACTATCCAGATTTGGCGAAACGCAGCGGCACAAATCGAAGTAAAAAAGCCAATGTTGGTAATGCAATTATTGATGGCATTAAGGCTGGCAAAAAACACTCAATCAACCGCCCGTTAAATGGCGATTCTCAACGTAAACTAGCAGTAAGGTGAAGTAATGGAACAGGAATTTTTATTTAATAGCCGTGGTTACAAAGTCCCCGTAAGCAAGGTAACAGATAGTGACAAGGCACAAAATGCAATGGTCATTAAGCTGGTTCAACGAGCAAAACAACTGAGCTTGGAGCATGACGAATTCAAACGTAGTGTTTATTCACAAGTGAATGACTTTATTGCAGATATGGCCCATAGCTACGACGTTGAGATAGGCGGTAAAAAGGGCAATATCACTTTGACATCTTATGATGGAAAAAGCCGCGTTAAAGTTGGAGTTGCGGATAATATTAGTTTCGGGCCAGAAATCTTGGTTGCAAAAGAGTTGTTTTTAGGCGTGGTAAATGGGTTGCTGGACCAGCTTGATGATGAAGCTCAGCTCATTAAAGATATTGTGATGAATGCATTTGAGACTGATAAAGAGGGCCAATACAGCAAGACGAAAATAATGGAATTGCGCAGTAAATATCGTTACAGCCACAAGTCAGATGATTGGGCGGCTGGAATGCAAGCGATTGATGACGCATTTATCTTTGGCTCTACCAAAACATACGTCCTATTTCATGAACGAAATGAGTTAGGTGCATGGGTTCAGATCCCCTTGGTCAGTAAATCTTTATAAAGGTGGTATCAATGAAAATGAATAAATCACGCTATATACAGTTGATCCACATCGGCAAAGGTCAACTGAATTGGGATGACGAACTATATAGAAGCAACCTGATTGCATTGACTAAAAAGAATAGCTGTTTAGATATGTCAGTCGTTGAGCTGAACAAAGTACTGGAGTTCATGAAATCAAAAGGATTTAAGCCAGTTTCAGTAAAGGGCAAGCACTCGCCAAAAACTCGGGACAAAGTAGTTCATTCACCTATTGATAAACTGCGCCAGCTTTGGATAGCGATGAAATCACGTGGCTATTTGCGAGATGGCTCAGACGACGCGCTTTTGGTATGGAGTAAAGACCAGGCCAAACGATTAAACCACAATGTGCCGATAGACCGTTTAGAGTGGCTTAAACCAACCATGCTGCATCATCTAATCGAGCAGCTAAAAGCCTGGTACAAACGCAAGCTGATTGAAGATGTCAAAGAACTAACACCCGACCTACGAAAGCTGAAATTAGATAGGCATGACAGCTATCAAGCTCAGAAAGTTTATGAACTGGGAGAACTAAGCAAATGCACCATTGAGCAGTTAGAAGAATCTGCGAGTTTTATCGGGTTGATGCTTGGCAAGTACGAGGGTGGAAATAATGTCTGAATACGGCAAAGCGACTGATAGAGGTGACGGTATGTTGCTTTCAATTTTCGAAGTTGTTACGCGAACTACATCAAGCGCACTGGGTGAAGATAAAGCAGCTGAGTTAGGCCGTGCTGTTATTGATAGGGTTAGACACACTTTTGGCGGTGAGGTTGTTTATGTATGCCAAGGGCGCTCAATAGATGCAACTTTACAGGGTAACAAAATGTGGGCTGAGTTTACGGGCAATAACCATATTGAGTTGTCCAAAAAGTACGGCTGTTCTGTTCAGTGGGTTTATAAAACAGTGAGCACGATGACCAAGTTAAAACGTGATGAAAACCAAGCAGATTTGTTTGATTCTAGCAAAGGCCAAGGCCCAAAGCCCAGGGGGATTGTATGAAGCTAAAACGAAACGTCGCGGTGATGATCATAACATGTGCACTATGTTCAGTTGCTGTCGCATCATGTAACCCTGTTGAAGTTGAGCAGGAACCAAGAGGGCGAAATGGAGGGCCATCATACCCGCCAATAGCCCCAGAATCTAATTGGTCATTTGTTGATTTAATAGACCGTGTTTTATGTAAAGAAGAAGAGGTAAATAACAGTGAAGGACAATAACTTTTTAAATCAGCAGGCTGACAATTTGATTGCGCATTTTCTCAAACATAGCGATTGTAAAACTCAGCAAGAGACCATTGAAGCAACACAGATCATAATTAATAGGGCTGAAGTTACACAGAAAGATTTTGGCTCTGATTGGCAGGGCTCTCAAGCCAGTTCACCAAAAGCGATTAATTGAGGGGGTGTTATGTCTAATACAATTAAATATGATGAATTGTCTGTGGACCACGAAGCGGTAAAAGCAGGCCATGCAATGGTTGATTTATATGAACAGCATTCGACAATATATCCGGCTATTTCTGAAATTAAAAAGCAGTACCCTAATTTGTCTAATGATGTAATTATAGCCCTATGGATAGGCATGAATGCATATTGCTGTCCAGTGAGTAGCGACTAGCGATTGAAATGCGGCGAGATTTTTTGACCGCCGCATATTTCAAATAATGAAATGGTGTTTTAAATAATGTCTCACTCAATCCCGAGTTCTCCCGCATATTCCCGCAGTTTTCGCACAATTACCTATTTAGTTTTCGTACATTAGATCACGCTGCTGAGGGACTGGATTTAAAAGGAGTAAAGGGCAAAACCTGTGAAGGTTGCCCCCTTCACCTTGCGCTTATCG
>NZ_AUYC01000096.1:0-532 GCF_001625685.1 Pseudoalteromonas luteoviolacea CPMOR-1
TATGTTTAAAGAATAACCACGCAATTAAAATTGTTAAATGAGACTTGTTGATGACTACAATAATTTACGACCATAAGAATTCTCAAATCGCTTGCGACTCTCAGACTACTGAAAACGGCATTATAATAAACTCTGACGCAGATAAGTGGTACATTCTAAGCGATGGCTCACTAATTTTTGCAACCGGAAAGACAGTTGATATTCATGAATTGCGTACCCATTTGGAAGGTGGGGAGCTTTCACAAAATATTGGAAAGGTTATCTACTTTCGCATTCATGAAACCCATAAAACAGTCATATATGGTTCAGTATATGAAACGGAAGATAAAACAAAGGTGGTGAGAGAAGAACCTCTCTTACATTCATATGGAATCGGTTCAGGTGGCGAAAGCGCACTGGTTGCTTTGAGCTTTAATGTAAGTGCTAGAGATGCTGTGATTAAGGCGTCAGAATTTGACATTAACACCAATGATAACGTGAAGGTTTACGACATTTCAGAGGTAGGATTTATTTAAACCTCTAATTCTGAATA
>NZ_AUYC01000097.1:0-1800 GCF_001625685.1 Pseudoalteromonas luteoviolacea CPMOR-1
GTGTTTTTGCCCATTAATGTAGTTATAAAAGGGTGGTAACTCATTGCGATGTTGCGGCTCTGTAGGGTGAAGTAAGCCAGGTAATAAACCCCTCAAGCACTGTGGCGTACCTATATCATTCATAATGTACACTGGCAAATAGAGGCCGTCAGTGGGCGGTGCAGGCTGTTCTGGATTTGAATTAATTAACATTGGTCGAACGTGGTAATCAATTGGTGGCCCATTTAAAGCGCGATCGTATAGCTTGACGGTTTGAGCAGTTGTACCATTGAGCCCCATATCAAAACCAAAGTCATATGATTGCTGCGAATACCTACTACCGAACTCGTGATTTTTCTTACCGCTATCTGAGCCATATGCTAAAAAAATGGATAAGTCATTGGCTACAAATGGCTTAATATCCCCGACGAAAATTGCGGTTTCTTTTGCACCATACTGATAAGGTCCTCCAACTAAATCACTCCACCACCCTTTAAAAAAGTAAAATGCCGATTTGCTCGCAATAACGGTCCAGTTAAAAAAACGGGCATCTGATGCAATGTATATCACTTTCCTGTAGCCAGGTAGTAATGCCTCTGTTCCCGTCCACGCTTTCATTGGTGTAACATCAACACATTGCCGTACTGAATCATCTCCCCTTTCAGTGGTTAGCCTTGCCGTGAAACCACTTGCAGAATTAGGATCATTATTAATAATCATTTCTGAAGACGTAACAGATTGCAGCTGCCACCCTGCCGCTGCTTTGCTTCCGTACCCGTCCACAAGGCACGCTTTTAGTACATTAAATAACTCACTGGGCTTCCCCTCTATAAATTGGGGTGCACCGGCATCTGTTGAGCTATATACTGAAACTGGCATAGACATTAGTAAAAACCTCTGAACGATATTGTCGAGCTATCGTGCTCTATATTTGTGTGACCGGGTGAGATTGAACGAACTAGCATCGTGGGCTTACTTGATGCGTATGTTGTAAACAAAAAAGCTTCCCCAACATTTAAACCCGCACCGAACGCGGCGCTTAATATAGTGAAATAAGGGCTGTTTACAAAAGGGTTAATCGGCTTGCAATCACTGCTAATTGAGCCATTTAAAACAGCGCCTAATGTTTCACCGTACACTGTAAATTCAGTAGTTGAAGTAAAAACGATTGCCCACCGCTGATTAATTGCACCCGAATTGATCATTTGAATGGGGTATTGAATCGTATTAACGGTATTTGATGCACTTGCGCCGGTATCACCAAAATTGTTTTGCCATGCGCTTACTGTCCTTTCATCTGACGATCTAGCTTGAAAATTGCCTAGGCGCTGAACACTAGAAACTGTTGATCCGACTGGGTAGCTTTTACTTAGACTCGTTAATAGTTGAATATCTTGTCCATTGATACTATCGACTTGTACTAGCTCTGATTGTATTGCAGTAATGATAAACGGGGCTGTGAACGCAGATACACCAGCTTTTATCGTGACAGTTCCCAACGCTCTGTCATAAGAGTAATTGTCGTCAGTGAGTGAATATAACGATTTTCCCTCGCTGTCTACAATGTCTAGCCAGTTAGCTCCTGAAATTACATTAACGGTCTGCCCGTTAGTCAATGAAGAGTGCGCGTTTCTATCTCGGTGCTGAATGCAAATCAAGTGATCTTCATGAATAATAGGAACACTACCAGTGGGCAACAGGTTGTAATCAATGCCGTTTGGTGGTGATGGGACCGTGATCTCTTCTAGTTCATCGACGTCATATCGGATGGTGCTTGGCAGTATATCAACCGAAAATTCAATACTAACATCACCTGTTGCT
>NZ_AUYC01000098.1:0-624 GCF_001625685.1 Pseudoalteromonas luteoviolacea CPMOR-1
AGAGCAAGGAAAGCACTTATCGATTTATCGTCGACGTCTTATTACCACTTAATAGCACGGTGTGTACGCCGTGCTTTTTTGTGCGGAGAGGATAAGTATACAGGTAAAAACTTTGACCACAGGCGGACATGGTTAGTGGAGCGAGTTAAGCTGCTAAGCAGTGTATTTGCCATTGAAATAGCTGCGTATGCAATTATGAGTAATCACTATCATTTGGTGGTTAAAGTGAATAGACATCAAGCACTGAGTTGGTCAGATAATGAAGTAATAGCCAGGTGGTACAAGTTATACAAGGGCAGTCCTGTTATTGATAGGCAACTAAACGGTGACGCTCTTAGTGAAGCTGAGCAGTTGCTTGCATCTGAGTTAGTTGAAAAGTGGCGATCTAGGCTATATGACATTAGCTGGTTTATGAAAAATCTTAATGAGTTCATTGCGAAAGAAGCAAACAAGGAAGATAACTGTACAGGTAAATACTGGGAAGGGCGATATAAGTCACAAGCCTTGCTAGATGAGACGGCATTACTCAGTTGTATGGCTTACGTAGATTTAAACCCAGTCAGAGCCAACATGGCAAATAATCTAGAGGATAGTGATTTCACCTCGATCCAAGAGCGCATAAAG
>NZ_AUYC01000099.1:0-711 GCF_001625685.1 Pseudoalteromonas luteoviolacea CPMOR-1
GACGGTAACCACTTTCAGTGCCTCAGACACCAACCTCAAAGCGGGTGAAACGGCGACGATTTCCATTGTATTGAGTGAAGCCAGTACGACTTTCACTTCGTCAGACATCACCGTATCTGGTGGCTCGCTGAGTAATTTCAGTTCGACTTCAAGCACACAATATAGCGTGCTCTTTACACCAACGGCGGACTCAGAAACGAACGCCACGTTAGACATTGCAGCAGATACTTTTAGCGATGCAGCAGGCAATAACAACACCGCAGCAACACAGCTGCCCATAACGGTGGATACCAAAGCCCCTACAGGTCACAGTGTGTCACTGGGCGATACGTTATATTCCAACACTGAAAAAACTGCAGCCTCGTTTAGCTTTAGCAGTGCCGAAGTAGGCGCAACCTACAGCTATACTATTTCGAGTAGCAATGGCGGCACGTCAGCAACGGGCAATGGCACGGTGACTTCTGCAAGCCAAACCATTTCTAATATAGATTTAAGTGCACTGAATGACGGTACACTCACGCTGTCTGTGACACTGACAGATACCGTAGGAAACGCGGCCACAGCGGTTACCGCAACCAGTGAGCTAGATACTAGCGCGCCAAGTGGTCACAGTGTGGTACTGAATGACACCAGCTATAACAGCACAGAAACGGGCAGTGCGAGTTTTAGTTTTAGCAGCGCAGAAGTGGATGCGAGTTACACCTATACATT
>NZ_AUYC01000100.1:0-1349 GCF_001625685.1 Pseudoalteromonas luteoviolacea CPMOR-1
TTAAACCTCTAATTCTGAATAAGGCAGATCGGGCGCGGCTCCAACAATGCGCCCGTCTTCAATGTATGCACTTCCCGATGCAACTGAATCCCCTAGCACTGTACTTTGTGAACTATCGCTGTGTTCAACTGTAGTTGTGCCGTCAGTATTCACATGAACAATTTTAACTATTGAGCGCTGCTTATTGCTTAGTACAGCGTTCAATCTATTTAATGCATTAGACATTACTAACAACCTTGATAGTTTGATTAACTGTAATTGCGCCCTGAGCATTTACTGATGCTGTTATAGAAAGACTATCGCACGTCGCCTTGTACAATGAATCGGCATATCGGATACCAACCAGCATGCCTGGTCGAATTGGCGGTAAATTACCTAGCAGTTTAGTTCTAATAGTCGATTCCTTCTTGTTTCCACTTCGTGCAAGCTCGCAAGTACCGCGCTGTCTAGCAGCTAGATTGTCAGTTATAAGAGCATCAATAATATCAGGGGCATATTTGTCACCTAATGTGTCACGGCGTTTTATTTTGCACGCAACTCCCTGTTGCTCACCACGAACAAAAACCGCGTTATTTTCTTGATTAATGGTCTCACGAGATGAATGCTCGAGTATTAGTGACTCATTCAAAATAACATCACATACTGCGTTATCTGTGTCCCATGGATTTACAGGCCACTCTGGAACAACAGATACTTCTTTATTTGCATCATCAAAATCTAAGATCGCACCAACACTTTGCGCAATTCTAAGAACAGCCCCTGCTGGTGTTAAATCTCGATAGCTAAATGTGTTAGTAGGAACTGGATAATCAATCATTTCATTTTTAATAACCCAGCCACTATTAACTAATGTATCGGACAATATGCCCGCAAATGTTTTATTGGTGGTGTTAGTGTAATTTGCTGTTCTAGTGTACGGAGCTGACAACATTGCAAACCGGCTTCGAATTGACGCGTTATAACTGTTATTACCAAACTTTAAAGACACACTAGGCTGCTCACATACCACAACAAAATCATAACCGTTTATTGTGACCAACAGCTCTCTGTTTAGTGCTCTATCCATGTCTATTTTTGAACAAAACTTAATTGAGCCGGTTGCTGCAAACTGCCCCCGCGCTATTGAATAACTAAAGCTGCTAATAATGATGTCCGTATTGTCAGACAGTCGTTTACATGTAATCGTTGGCTGCATAATGTATGAATTCTGTAATTGAGGTTCGATTGGAATTTTTCTATCAATAGTGGGAATGTCATCATCTGACCTGATCAATCCCCCAGATATACCCAGAAAACACTGCTTAGTTGTTCCAAACACAAGCTTAGAAGAATGCTTCTCTCTGCCCATT
>NZ_AUYC01000101.1:0-340 GCF_001625685.1 Pseudoalteromonas luteoviolacea CPMOR-1
AGACATCACCGTGACTATCACGGGCACAGATAAGTTTGGTCAGGCAGTGAATACCACAACGACGACTGATGCGAGCGGTGCGTTCAGCTTCACAGGCTTGATTGAATCGAATGCAGATGGTTACACCATCACGCAAACACCGAGCACAACGTATCAAACAGGTAACCGTTATATCGGCTCGGATGCGGGTGTGGTCAGCAATGTCGCAAAAGTGGTAGTCGGCACAGACGCAACACCAGAAATCAAATTTACAGAAAAACCAAAAGCCGGTGATAAATCAGTATCAGGTACCGTATTCTTGGATATCAACCAAGATGGGACGGTTGATCAAAATGACGCG
>NZ_AUYC01000102.1:0-462 GCF_001625685.1 Pseudoalteromonas luteoviolacea CPMOR-1
GATTCAATCAGGCCAGTAAAGCTGAATTCACCGCTCGCATTCGTCACTACACTTTGATTTACCGCTTGACCAAATTTGTCTGTGCCTGTGATAGTCACCGTGATGTCTTTTAATCGAAGATCGTTTTGATCAACCGTGCCATCTTGGTTCACATCCAAGAACACAGTACCAGCTACCGACTTATCACCGGCTTTTGGTTTTTCTGTAAATTTGACTTCTGGCGTTGTATCTGTGCCGACTATCACTTTTGCGATATTGCTCACCACGCCAGCATCAGAGCCAATGTAGCGATTACCCGTTTGGTAAGTGCCACTGACTGTTTGGGTGATAGTGTAGCCATCAGCACTCGATTCAATCAGACCTGTGAAGCTAAACGCACCATTAGCGTCAGTTTTCACACTCTCGTTGACTGCTTGACCATATTTATCTGTGCCCGTGATAGTGACCGTGATGTCTTTTAGC
>NZ_AUYC01000103.1:0-204 GCF_001625685.1 Pseudoalteromonas luteoviolacea CPMOR-1
TAACAAGGCTTGTGATTTAAATCGCCCTTCCCAAAAACGGCCTGTGCACCCATCTTCTTTATTGGCTTTACGTGCTATATCTTCGTTGAGCGTTCGCATAAACCAGCTAATATCCGCTAGACGCTTTCTATATTCGTCTATCAACTCTGACAGTAAACAACGCTCTGAAGTGTTTAGCGACTCTCCGCTAACAAACTTATGAGT
>NZ_AUYC01000104.1:0-401 GCF_001625685.1 Pseudoalteromonas luteoviolacea CPMOR-1
CACCTTGCGCAAATTGAACGTACTCGCTTCGCTTGTTGTCATTACATTTTTACTAAGTCAGATTAGGTGAGGGCTGGATTAGTCAACAAGGATATAAAGACTATGAGTTATGTAGTAAATATCCCATTCTTAAATAAAATAAACAGCTAATTGAGGATCTAATTGATCTCCTATAAGCGCTTTGCATGATATTTTTCGAATTTTTTGTATGTTAAAGATACAAAAAAGGGTGTTTCAGTCTGTTATTTGTTCGAAAGGCGTGTTTTTATAAGTTTTTATAAAAAAACACTTGATCCAAACTCAGATCTCCCTATAATGCGCACCCACTGACACGGAGCAACACGCTGAAAAGCAAGAAGCAAAGTGAAGGTGAAAGCCAAACTGAAAGCTTAATTGAAAAT
>NZ_AUYC01000105.1:0-428 GCF_001625685.1 Pseudoalteromonas luteoviolacea CPMOR-1
TTCCAAATTTTTAAAGAGCAAGAGAATAACTTCTCAGAGTTAAAAACTCTCAGTTTATTTAAACTGTAAACTAAGTAAGAGTGCTTATCTTTAAGAAGTGTTAGTAAAGTGGTGGAGCTAAGCAGGATCGAACTGCTGACCTCCTGCGTGCAAGGCAGGCGCTCTCCCAGCTGAGCTATAGCCCCACATTACTAGGAATACATTGTTTGACATCCACATGCTTTGTGTTTTAGACAAGGCATGTATTTGCGACGCTTAGTTCGCTAAGCGAGTAAATACATAACGAAGTATAAAAGCAAAGTGGTGGGTCTGAGTAGACTTGAACTACCGACCTCACGCTTATCAGGCGTGCGCTCTAACCAGCTGAGCTACAGACCCAAACAATGTTGTGTTCTCTAATTCTAATCAACAATCATCTGTGTGGACAC